>NZ_JBIBUF010000001.1:1128037-1337941 GCF_043079125.1 Streptomyces sp. NPDC015242
CCCGTCGTGTTCACCCACACCCCCCCCCCCCCCGCCGGGCTGTGGGGGGGGGGGGGGGGCCGGGGGGCCCCGCCCCCCCCCCCACCACCGTCCTGCGCCGGATCAGCTGTAGGGGATCACCACCACGGCCTTGTCCGTGCCGGTCTGCAGCTTCGAGGTGCCGTTGCCGATGGCGCTCCAGACCTCCAGACGGACGGTGCCGCCCTTGAGATCGCCGAGGGCACCCGTGGACGCCTTGAGGCCGCGCGCCTGCGTGTACTCCTCCCATCCGGCGACCGGGTCGGTGGCGAAGTAGTTGTAGGTCTCGGTCCGGTCGAACGTACCGTCACCGGTGAGGTCGTAGCTGACGCGTGCCTGCTGGCCGAGGCCGACCGTGGTGCCCGCGTCCACCTGGAGCCTGAACGTCGTTCCCGCACCCGGGGTGAGCGTCCCGTTGACTCCGCGGACCTCGTAGACGAGGGGCTGGTACGGCGTGCCGTCGTGGTTGGCGCCGCCCGCGGAGGCGATCGTGTCGCTGCCCGCGGTCCCGCCGGTCGCCGTGGTCAGGACGCCACCGCTGCGCAACTGGAAGGTGTTCCCCGTCGGCGGCTCGGGATCCGGGTCGGGGTCCGAGGAGCCCGACCCCGTGCCGCTCGCGGTGGAACGGGCCGGGACGGAGAGGGTCTTGCCGTCCGAGAAGGTCACGGTGCGCGCCGACGAGCCGTGGTTGTGGGCGACGTACGTGCGGGTCGTCCCCTTGGTGAAGACGGCCGAGGTGGGCAGGTCACCGGTCACCGTGGCGTCCGGAGCGCCGACCGCGTCCAGGGTGTTGATCCAGTGGTACGTGTGGGCCTTGGACTCCCCCTGCTCAGGGGTGTATCCGGCGTGGCCCGCGTCCCACTTCGACTTGGCCGCTGCAGGGTCGGCCAGGGACTGGAACTCCCAGAGGATGTCGCGCCATTCGACGGCCGGGCCGCCGTTCTCCCGTTCCATCTCGGCGATGTTGCGCCGGATCGCGGCCTTCTCGCCGCCGAGGTGGAGCGAACCGCCTGTGACGGGCAGGACGTTGATGCCGTGGATCTCCTCGGGGTTGGCGGTCCACCAGGTGGAGTACGCCGCCCCGCTGCCCCACACCATGCCGGCCGTGTCATGGCCGAAGGAGGACGGGAAGACCTGTTCGTCGGCGTCGAACCAGTACTGCGCGATCGATTCCGACTCGGTGGTCAGCAGGTAGGCGCCGAGGTCGCGCAGAGAGGTGTCCCCGGTGGCGGAGCCCCACAGGACGAGGGCCGCGCTGAGGTTGGTGGACTCCGAGGAGGACTCCTGGTTGTTGCCGGCGGCGAAGCCCTGGTGGCCGGATGCCCAGCTGTGGCCCGCGTAGACGTCGAAGCCGCGCAGGAAGGGGAACGCGGTGTCGGTGCGGCTGGGGTTGGCGGTGTCCCGCACGAGGGTCTTGACCATGCCGCCCCACGCGGAGTCGGCGGCCCAGCCCTGGTCGTACTGCGCGACGATGGCAGCCGCGTAGACGTAGTAGCTGTAGTGGAAGTGGTGGTCGTTGAGTTCGGTGTCGCTGCCGTAGGAGGCGGGGTAGCCCGTGAGGGTCTTCCAGTCCTTGTCGTAGCTGAACTCGTTGGCGCCGCCCGCGGTGAACCACTCCTGGAGCTTGCCCTTGATGAGGCCGAGCAGCCGGTCGCGGGTGCCGGTCTCGCCGATCTGCTCGGCCACCGGGACGAGTTGGGCGAGGCGGCCGAGTGCCTTGCCGGTCCAGTAGGTGTCGGTGGCGCCGGAGAAGGGGTCGGATGCGTTCACGACGTCGTTGAGGTAGCCGCGCAACCGGGTCGCGTCCACGCCGCTGGACTTGGGCAGCGCGGGCAGCACCGCGGCCGCCTTCTGGCTCGTGGTGAACGAGGCCGACTCGCGGACCTTCATGGTGCCGCGCGGGGAGACGTAGGTGTAGGAGGTCAGGGCGTCGGTGGTGTTCAGCCACTGGTGGCGGTAGAGCGCCTGGAGCGTGCCCCGCTCGGTGCCCTCCTTCGCCTCCGTGGTGAGCGTGTAGGTGGCCCTCACGGTGCCACCGGTGTAGCTCCAGGCGACTTTGGAGTCGGTGACGAAGCTGAAGGCGTACTTCTTGAAGGTCGCCAGCGCGTCGGTGGACGGCAGCACGGCGACGGAGAAGTAGTCCTTGGAGCCCAGCCCGGCGGTGACGGTGGAGCCGGAGACGTTCCAGTCGCTGCCGGTCGGGGCGAAGAGGGCGTAGTGGTGTCCGGCCACGGTGATGCCGAGGACGTTGCCCTGGTCGGCGAAGACGCTGGGCGCACCGGCGGTGGAGATCTGGGCGTTGCCGCCGGTGCCCTGGGCGTATACGAACGGGGAGCCGTGACCGATGGTGGTGCGCAGGGTGCGGGAACCGTCGGACCACAGGGGAGTGACCGTCCAGTCGGACCAGGTGTCGGCCTTGGTGTCCGGGGAGTTGAGGCCGCTCAGTCCGATGGTGAGGTCACGCTTGTGGGCGTACTCGTACTGCCGGCCGTCTCCGACGATCGAGGGGGAGGTCGGGTAGCCGACGTCGAGCCCGGCGGCCGTGGCCTGATAGGTGAGGGGGTGCCCGTACATGGGGGTCGACCAGGGGTTGTCGCCGTAGCGCTGGAAGGCGAGGGAAGACCACCAGTCGTTGGTGGGCACGGGCCGGTTCCGCGCGGCGGCGGTCACCTTGGGCGTGACGGGAGTTCCCGTGTTGGTGGTGGGGCCCGACGTTCCCGACGGGCGGGTGTCGGAGTAGCTGCCCGAGCCGACGGGCACGGTGGCCGCGGCCGCCGGGGTGGCGGCCGGGCCCAGGCCGAAGGCGGCGAGTGCCGAGGCCGTCAGGAGTATCACTGCCGGTCTGGTGCGTGTGCGCGTGCGCGTGCGTGGGGTTGGCATTGCGGACACCTCAAGTCTTCACGAGCGGGAGCGCTTGAGAGCGCTCTCAGATGGCCGGAACGTAAATGCCAGGTAATGCACGTGTCAATGCCTTGAACGCAGCCGGTAGTTGACGATTGATGCGTCCCGCTGTGTCTTCGCGGCTCGACGATGCGGGTCGGTGGCGACCCGGCTTCGCTGCAGGCGCCGGTGCCGACGCCGAAGGAGAGCACGGCTCGGCGGACGTGGCGGTGAGGGACCTGGTGATGAAGCCCGGAGGACCCCGAGCGGTGGGCGTCCTCGCGCTGCCGCCCATGTGCTGGTGCCGGCGGCCGTCCTGCTTCGGCCCAGAGCTACCCCGTGGGTGGGATCCGGTAGACGGAGACATGAGAACGCGAGTCGGCGGTGAACGGGGCGCCGGCCCAGTCCGCATGCCTGGTCTCCAGTTCGAATCCGGCCAGTTGTGCCATGAGGTCGAGTTCGGCCGGCCAGATGTAGCGGTGAGGGCTGCGGGACAAACGCGCCTGCTGGGTCTCGTCGAAACGGAAGTGGTGCGATACGACGTGCTGGTTGAGGACGTCGTAGGTGTCCAATCCGATATAGCCGGGTTCGGAGTGCCAGACGGTGGCCGTCTGCCCCGGCGGGAGCTTGCGCAACTCAGGGACCCAGAGCTCGATCACGAACCGGCCGCCGGGTACGAGGTGGCGGGCCGCGTTGCGGAAGCACTGCACCTGCTCCTCCTGGGTGAGCAGGTTGGAGATCGTGTTGTACACCAGGTAGACGAGGGTGTACTTCCCGGGAGCGACGGTGGTCGCCATGTCGCCGACGATCACGGGGATCGTCGCTTCATCGGCCTTGGTGCGTAGCTGCTCCACCATGGGGAGCGACAGCTCGATGCCGGTGACAGAGACTCCTCGCTCGGCCAGCGGCACGGCCACCCGGCCTGTCCCGATGGCGAACTCCAGCGCTTCTCCGCCACCTGCGAGCTGGACGAGCCGATTCACGGCCGGTTCCAGGACCTCGGGTGCGAACATTCCGGAACCAGGCGTGTCATAGCGCTGGGCGGTATCGGCGTCCCAGATCTTCTCCTGCTGCATTCCACCAACGCTCGCCGCTGGCCCATGCGATGTCCACCGATATTCAAGGAGCGCTGGTCACGTCGTACAGGTGCCACGCGCTCCCGCCGTCGCAGTGTGCGACCGGGCGGGAACTCCCCCCGGGCCCTTGCCCGGCCGGCTTGCGCGCCGGCAGCGGACCGAGCCCTTCGGCCACCCGGCACATGGTTTCGCGCAGCACGTGATCGGACAGCCCTGCACTCAGCAGACACGCGACTGTTCAGCCACCGCTTCACCCTTGGAGCGTGTGCATCCTGCTTCGCCGCGGTTCCTGCCATGACCGGTCCGGCCGGTCCCGCCTTCGGCCGCGTCACACCTCACGGGCGGAGTCGAACCGGCGCCGAGCCTCCTCGATATGGTCCATGTAGGCGCGGGTCCAGGCGCACATCCCGTTGACCGTGGTGCGCAGTGCCTGGCCGGCTTCGGTGAGGCGGTATTCGACACGTGGCGGCACCACCGGATACACGGTCCTGTCCACCAGCCCGTCCCGTTCGAGGTGCCGCAGCGTCTGGGACAGCATCTTGTGACTGATGCCTCCGACCTGCGTCTGCAACTCGGTGAACCGCAGGGTGCGGTCAGCCAGGACGTTGATGAGCAGCAACGCCCATTTGTTGGCCACGCCCGCGAAGATCTCACGGGCCAGCGAGTCGGCGCGGGTGAGATCCGTGTCGGCCGGATCACGAGCGGGCTGCTTGGTCACCACGAGGTGCCCCTCTCACGGAAAGGTGCGTTCTTCCAGTTCGGACCATACTCTCCTATGGTTAGTCCGTATCTGCCAGAGAGTGAAGCAGTCTGATCCGGACACCTGGAGCAACGATGATCCTCAAGACGTACGCCCGCCTCTGGGCCGACGACCTGAGCACGACCCTTCCTCTGCTGGAGCGCCTGACGGGAAAGCATCCGGACCTGCACTTCGCCTTCGACGAGATCGAGCTCGCCGCCATAGGTGACTTCCTGGTCATCGCCGGACCCGCCGAGCGACGCGCTCGGTATGCCCACGCCACCGCCACGGTGATCGTCTCCGACTTGGACCAGACACGCGCGGCACTGGACGAGGCAGGCGCCGAGATCACAACGGAGGAGGCGACCAGCGCAACCGGCCGCTTCCTCTACGCGCGCCATCGCGGCGGGGTGGAGGCCGAGTACGTCGAATGGAAGCCGGAGGTGCGGCGTCGGGTACTCGGCGCATAGGGCGGGACGGTCCGAACGGACGCGATCCCATCGCAGGTCCAGGACCACACCGGCCGCACCACCGTGCTCACCCCGACGCAGCCGGCGACTTGGGCGAAGACCTCGGCGGGAATCGACATGGGGCAACCGGGAACCGGGAGGGCACCTTGAACTCCATGACGACCGGGGGCAGATGTGACGGAGGCGTTTGAGCACCAGGCCGTGACGGCTGTCCTCGTGCCAGGCGGCGCAGGCCCTGAACCTCGTCGACGGCAGCCCTCCTGTCGCCGGGCGGCCCGGCCGACCGCGCCGACGTCCCGACTCCGTCTTTGCGGTCCCGGGGGTGCCGAGTAGGTTCTTGGCCGTCACATCTTGACCCTCACACTGTGTGAGGCGGTGAGCTCGGAGACATCATGTTCACCATCGGAGACTTCGCCCGGCATGGCCGCGTCTCGGTTCGGATGCTGCGTCACTACGACGCGACCGGACTGCTGCGTCCGGCTCATGTCGACCCCGTCAGCGGCTATCGCCACTACTCCGCTGCCCAACTCGCCCGCCTCAACCGGATCATCGCGCTCAAGGACCTCGGCTTCACTCTCCAGCAGGTGCGGGACATAGTGGACGAGAAGGTCAGCGCCGAGGAACTGCGCGGCATGCTGCGGCTGCGGCGGGCCGAACTGGAGAGCGCGATGGCCGCGGCGGGAGCACGGCTGATCCAGGTCGAGGCGAGGCTCCGAGCGATCGAGAGTGAGGGGCACATGCCCACGAACGACGTTGTCATCAAGAGCGTCCCATCCGTGCGGGTGGCGGAGCTGACCGCGACCGCCGCGAGTTTCTCGCCCGAGGACATCGGCCCGGTCATCGGACCGCTCTACGACGAGCTGTTCCGGTGCCTGGACTCGGCGGGCATCACCCCCACGGGCCCCGGCATCGCGTACTACGAGGACGCCCCGGAGGGGGGAGGCAGGATCAGCGTCCACGCCGCCGTCCAGGTCTCCGCCCCTCTGCAGGACGGCACGTTCCGGATCCTCGACCTGCCGCCGCTCGACCAGGCGGCGACCATCGTGCACCGCGGTTCGATGGACGCCGTAGTCCCCACCGCCCAGGCACTGGCCCGCTGGATCGACGCCAACGACCACCAGTCGATGGGATACCCCCGCGAGATCAACCTCGAGTGCCCGGACGATCGTGAGGACTGGGTGACGGAACTGCAGGCCCCGGTGACCCGGGCCTGATCCATCGCGCCCCGGCCTGGCCGCTGCCCGGCTTCAGCCGTCAGTGCTGCTCGTGGCAGGTCGGGGCGGCAGTGAGACCGGCGAAGGCGAGGAAGTGCGAGCCGGTTCGCTCCCGTCGGACGGTGAGGCGGCGGTGGTTGAACAGCCAGGCGATCACCGCTCGATCGTCCGGCGGTGCCGGGCGAGCCGAGTGCGCAGCCCGCGAGCGGGAGTACCAGGAGCGGCCGCCCGCGTGGCCGAGCAGCAGAGGGCCGAACAGGAGGCCCGCCGTCCGGTGCGCGCCGCATGCGACGCCTCACGGGAGGCCCATCCTGACCTGTGCGACGACTGCACGCAGAGAGCGATCACCGCTGCTGCTGGAGACGGTTTGCCTTACCGCGTGAAGGACGCAGCCCTACTCCTCTGGACCCATGATGGTGAATGGTCCCGCAGCGGAGGCGACACACGCGGAGATGTCCGTTTCCACGCCCGCCGCCAAGCCTTCCTCGCAGAGACGGCCCCCCTTCTCTCGCAGATCCAGGAAGAAGCGGGTGAACTTGCCGTCCTGCCTGAGGCCGTGAATGCGTTCGTCGGTGTAGCCAAGGTCGTTCAGGACCTTCCTGACCCTGGCAGGGGTGGGTTCCGGAACCGCCTGCAGTGCTTCGACGATGCGTTGTTCGTGCTGGACGCTCATGCACCAGTCTCGGTCGTTCAGCTCCGTCTCGGGGCCCGTGGGGGCACCGGGCTCGATCGGAACAGCCGGAGGGGTCTCGCCGGGGGCGAGGCTCTCCTGCCTTTCCTTCGCCGTTCCGGCCGGTCTCCTGCGAGATGGGCCGGGCCCGGTCTCGGTCTCGGTTCCAAGACACGGCAGCGCCACCTTGTCGAGCATCGCCATGAACGCCGCCTGCTCGGGCCCCGGCGATGTGGCACTCTCCTCGATGCTGACGCTGCCCCCCGGCTTGCTTCGAGACCCGCTGCCGCTCGCGTCCTCGCTCCCGCAGCCGGCAAGCACCAAGGTAGCGAGTGCGGTTGCCGTCAGGGCACGCCGGGGGAGGACAAGCGGGCTGGTGGAAGCGAAGATCCGTGTCATGGACGCAGTCTCCGGCCGGTGCCGCGCGCCCCGCATGAGTATGCGTACTCATACAGATGAGCACTCACGGTACGGGGCTGTGGGAGGTCCTGGCGCCGACGCAGGAGCGGCCACGTTCTATTGAGTTCCTCCGCGATGACTCTGACGAGGCCGGTGTGGTCGCGTCGGGACCCGCCGGACGCCCGGCGCCGCCCCAAACGTACGCTCCCGTGAAGGGACCTGATCGGCGGTCGGGCATCCAGCCGCCCCCGCGGACGCGGCCGTTCGAGCAGACAGCCGGCCGCGAGCGCGAGGACGACCGTGGTGACCACGACGACCCATCACGACCAGCGCATCCCGATGGCGGACAGCAACTCCACCCGCTCCGGCGACAGCGCCGCGGCTCGGCTGCGCTGGTTGCTGATCCAGGCTCCGAGCCGGAGCTCCCGAACCACCCGGTCCTCGCCGTTGCCGCCGTTCCCGTGGCCGCCGACGGCGATCGTCTCGACGTGCTTCCTCGGCACCCGCAGATGCCCCTCACGCGCGTAGAACTGCTTGGCGGCGGCGTAGTTCAGCGCCCACTTGTCGGCCTGCGTACGGCGCGGCCGGGGTTTCTCGTCCTCGGGCGCGGGCTTGATCCCGAGGACGTGCTCGCACATCCACTGCTGCACGGCCGTCAGGTTGTCCCAGCCGAGGCGGAGCGAGTGCACCCACCGGCCGAGGTCCTCGCCTTGGTGTACGAACTGGCCGGGTGAGGTGGGCAGTTCGCCGCCGGCTTGGAGATGTGCGCGGGTGAGGTGGAAGGCGCGCTGCCACGGCACCGGCCAGACCGGGCACCAGGCGGGGTCGATGTCGTCCAGCTGTTCGCGCCGCTGCTCCGGCAGTGCCCCGGCCGTGGACGGAATCGGCAGGCCTGCGGCGCGCCGCTGCTCGATCTCGGCCGCTTTGCGGGCGGCGGCCCGCGCGTTCTTCAGCCAGATGCCGACCCGGTGGCCCTGGTAGGTGGCGTCCAGCGGCGCGAGCAGGTGCCCGTGCTCCTCGGCCCACCCGCGGGCCGCAGCGAGACCTTCCTCCCAGGCGACGTCGAAGTGGCTCCAGACCATGCCGAGTTTCTCCAGTTGCTCGACGCGGTCCTCCTCCATGTCGCCGCGGGCGTGGAAGCGCCTGGCGTCGGCGATCCACTGCCCCAGCGGGAAGCCTGCGAGTGCGGCCGGCCACCCCTCGTCTTCGGCGCCCTGATCGTCGCGACCCGGCGCGCGGTACGTGAACGGCACCTTCAGGTCACCGTGGAGCCGGTTGTAGATGACGGCGGCCTCCACCCCGCGCCGCCAGTGCTCGTGCTCGGGTTTGAGGACGCGCAGGTTGATGAACGCGGCCAGCTGTGCCGGATCACGCGGGGTGGAGAACTTCAGCAGCTGCCGCGCGGGCGCCGACGGGCCACCGGAACCGTTGCCCTCGCCCTCGCCTTCCTCGCCCCAGCTCTCCTCGCCCCCGCTGCTGCGGCTCTGCACGCCCCTGACACGGCTTGGGGCCTGCTGCTGGGCGAGTCGCTCCACCACCCGGGCATCGTGCGCCCTGAGCGCTTCCAGCAGCTTCGCCAGCCCGCCGTACGCGCGGGAGGTGAGCATATTCTCGGCCGTCTCACCGGGCCCGAGCAGGACCGGCACCACGAGGGACGCGACTTTGCCCTCGCCGGGCTGCACGCGCAGCGCGCGGCCGACGGCCTGGACGAGATCGGGCATGGAGCCGCGTACGTCGGCGAAGTAGACGGAGTCGCAGTCCTTGGTGTCGACGCCCTCTCCGAGGACCTTCACCGAGCCCAGGTAGCTCTTCTCCACCACCGTGCCGTCGCCCGCGATCCCGGACGCGAACTCGGCGAGGACCCGCTGCCGGTGGGTGGCCTTGTGCTCGCCGCACAGCCAGTCGGCCCAGACGGTGCGCGGGTACAGCGCGGGATCCTCGGCGTGCAGTTGCCCGGCCACGGCGGGCAGGCCGGCCGCGAACGCCTCGGCCTCGCTCACCACGTGGTGGAAAACGAGGGTGCGCCGGAACCCCTCCTGCGACGACGCCTTCAGCAACGCCGTCTGCAGTGCCGCCAGCCGGGCCCCGCGGACCTCGTCCGAACGGCCCTCGGCGCCCAACAGCCGCACGGCCGGCAGCTGGGAGTCGGTGATGTCCACGCACACCACCTGGTAGGCCGCGCAGATTCCCCGGTCGATCGCCTCCGACAAGGTCAGCGTGTACGCCCTGCCGCCGAAGGGGCCGTCCGGGTCGTCCTCCATCGACGCGACCAGCTCGCCCGGCGCACCCTGGTCGGCGTCCTCGTCCAGCTGCCACAGCCGGGGCGTGGCCGTCATGTACAGGCGGCGCAGGGCGGGGATGCGGGCGTTGTCGTGGACGACCGCCCACGGCTTGCCCAGCCGCCCGGAAGTCCGATGCGCCTCGTCGACCACGATCAGGTCCCAGCCGGGCAGGCCGGCGGCGTGGGCGCGTTCCAGCGTGCCCAGTCCGAGGGAGGCGTAGGTGGCGATCACGGTGACCGTGTCGAACGGCCGCACCCAGGCGACCAGCTCTTCCACGTCCGTGGTGTTGGGGAACGTCACGTCCTCGCCCCGCAGGGACGAGACCCCGATCACCGGGCCGGTGCGTCCGCCCTCACGCCATGCGGCCTCGGTCTGTGCGAGCAGGCCGAGCGAGGGGACGAGCACCAGGACGCGACCGGCCGGGAGTTCGCGTGCGCTCCGCGCGGCGACGAGGGTCTTGCCCGAGCCGGTGGCCATGACGACCTGAGTGCGCAGTCCCCGCTCGGGGACGGTGCCGGCCGCGGGCACCTGCAGGGCGGCGAGGACAGCGTCGACAGCCTCGCGCTGGTGGGGCCGGAGTTTCGTCATGGGAGAGGGTCCTTCGAGGGCCGGGAGGACGAGGACAGGCACGACGCAGGCGTTCAGCAGGACATCATGGTGCTTCTCCCGTCTCCTGGAACCACGCACGGGCAGCACACGGGCCGAGCAACGCGAAGCCCTCGCCGTCATGGTGGACGCCCGCCCGCCGGGCAGCCGATGTCACCCTCGGTGCCGTGGGCCGGCCGTGCGAGGCCCGGCGGCAAGATGCATGAGCGCCTGCGCAACGACGCACCCAACACCATGCCGCACTCTGCCCCCCCCGTGTAGCCTGCCCCCCCGGACGGCACGACCGCTCGCCGGCCGGGGCGCACAGGAGCTCGGGCCGGCACGGCGCCTGGTGGCGGTCCGCCGTTCCGCACTGCAGGCGAGGCGCATGTCCGGCACGGCCGCCCGCTGCTTGAGGCCCTACTCCGGCTGTCGGCCCGATGCCGTCGAGGGCGTCGCGGCGCTGCTCGTGCGCAGCAGGTCCTCCACACCATTCAGGAACGTCTCGCAGATGAGCCTCGGGTCGAACAGGCAGCCCGCGGCCATGGCACCGTCGCGGAGCATGACGAAATGCCGTCCCGCCGTCTCGGCCGGATCACACCCGGCCTGCCCCATCAGCTCCGTGACGGTGTCCAGGAACCACTGCCGGTGGGCCAGTACGGCCCGATGGACGGGGTGCGCCGGGTCGGGGAACTCGGCCGCCGCGTTCAGGAAGGCGCACCCGCGAAATCCCCGGCTGCCAATGCCCTCGGCGATGGACCCGGCGACGGCGCGGACCGTGTCGGCCGGCACCAGGTCCTGCACCAGGACGGCCGCGACCTGGCCGCGGATGCCCTGGTCGGCCTGCTGGAGGTAGGCGAGGATCAGGTCCTCCTTGCCCTTGAAGTGCCGGTACAGGGTGGCACGGGTGACCTGCGCCTCGGCGATGATGCGGTCCACGCCGACCGAGTGGATCCCCTCGGAGTAGAAGATCCGGGTCGCGGTGCCCAGCAGCCGCGACCGCGCCTGTGACGTGCTGCCACTCCCTGTACTCGTGCTCATGACGGCCACCGTACCAGTCCATGAGGGAGAACGTTCGGTCTTGACAGGAGGGTGCGACCCGGCATTGGATGAGCGCCGTCACAAGGTAGACCGAACGTTCTCCCTCGTGGCGTCTCTCATCGCTCGTCCTCAGCCTTCATCGCCACCGGACAGAAGGAAGCCACCATGGCCACCAGTGTCACGCCTCCCCCTCCCGCCCCGGCAACGACTGCCTCCGCACCACTGCGCCGGCTGTACTTCGTCCGTTTCACATTCGCCGCCGCATGGGCCGCCCTGCTGTTCACCACAGCACACACCCTCGGACCGCTCGCGGCGACGCTGCTCGTGATCTATCCCTTGTTCGACATGGCGTGCGCCGTCGCAGACATCCGTTCCGCGAGGGCCGACCGCGGACCGCTGCGCGGCCTCTACGCGAACGTCGCACTCAGCACCCTCACCACCGTGGGCCTGATCGCCGCGATCACCTCCGGCATCCCGGCCGTGCTGCGCGTCTGGGGCGCTTGGGCGATCACGGCGGGCCTCGTCCAACTGCTCGTCGGCACCCTGCGACGGCACATGAAGGGCCAGTGGCCGATGATCGCCAGCGGCGCCCTCTCCACTCTGGCCGGAGCCTCCTTCATCGCACAGGCGGACAAGGGCGACGCCACGCTCGGCTCCCTGGCCGGCTACGCCTTCCTGGGCGGCGTCTTCTTCCTCGTCTCCGCCCTCCGCCTGGGACGGACCAGGCCTGCCGAACGTCCCTGAGACACCTGCGGCGGACGACCGAAGCGCAGACCCGTCGAGGCACCCCACGTGATCCCCCCGGCACATCGACCAACAGCCCTCGGCCACGGCGACGAACGCCCCGACAGCTGCAGCGATCGCCGGTGACTTCAGCCCGGCGCACCTGGACGAACGCCAGGCCACCCACCCCGACGACGGCCCCCACCACGCCCGACCTCCCCGGCCTCCCGGCACCCACGACGCACCCGCCTGACGCACCCACCCTCCCGGCGGTCGTGCCGGGGACCCCCGAATACGAGGCATCCGGAATCAGGCCCGGGGGGGGGGAGGGTGTAACGCCCACCGCCTGCCGTGCCAAGTACGGATGAAGGACAACCGACGACGAGGGGATCGAAGTGACAGGAAACCGGGGCGGACCGGCCGAGGCGGCTCGCGACCCCCAACTCTTCGAGGAGTTCTACCGACGCCACGTGGACGCCGTGACGTCGTTCGTGGCCCGGCGCGTCACCGACGCCCACACCGCGGCCGACCTGACCGCCGAGATCTTCCTCGCGGTCCTGGACTCGGCGCACACCTATCGCCCCACCCGGGGCAGCGAGACCGCATGGCTCTACGGCATCGCCCGCAACGTCATCTCCTCCGAGTACCGCCGCCTCGCCCGGGAGGCCGAACGCGACCGGCGCATCTCGGGGCGCCGGCTGCTCGAGGCCGACGACATCGTCCGGCTGGAGGACAAGCTCGACGCAGAAAGCCCGGCACGCCGTGCACGGGCCGCCTTGGAGCAGCTTCCGCCGGGGGAGCGGGCGGTGCTGGAACTGATCGTCATCGACCAGCTCACGGTCACCGAAGCCGCGGCGGCGCTCGGCATCCGCCGCACCACGGCCCGGGTCCGGCTGCATCGCGCCCGCAAGGCCCTACGCCCACAGGCCACGGGGCTGCCGCCGGGACCGGGAGCGCGCGGCACGTCACTGTCCATCGTCAACGGAGGAACAGGGGGAGAAGCATGACCGCGAGGACGACGTTCGAGGACCGACTGCTGACGGAACTCCAGGAGGAGATCGTGCGGCGGGAGCGGACAGCACCCGAGGCGGAGGGGTCGGCGGAAGGCGTGGCCGCCGGCACGACGGCCGGGCACGGCACGGGAGGCGGCGTCGGGGCCCGCGCGGGGGACTGGCCCCGGACCCGCGGTCCGCGGCGCCGGCTGCTCACGCGTCCCCGGCTCGTCATCGCCGCCGGGGCCTGCGCGCTGGCCGGGTTCGGCGTGACCCTGGTACCCGGCTCACCCGCCGTCTCGCCGGCCTATTCGCTGGAGCGCCACGACGACGGCAGCGTCACCTTCAGCCTTCACAAGCTGGGCATCGGCCCCGACGCCCAGAAAGAACTCGCCGGGAAACTGCGGGCCGCGGGGATTCACGTCACCATCGACGACCTGAAGCCGGGCTATCGGTGCGCGCCGACGCGCGGCAAGTCCCTCGGTATCGTCGGAGTCAGTGCCGTCTTCGACCTGCCCGCAGCCGGAGCCCCGAAGAGCAGCGCTCAGCCCCTTCCGGACAACCGGCCCGGCAGCAGTGTCACGCTGCACCCCGGCGACTCGCTGGGCATCGAGAACCGCCCGGCCGGTCCCAAGGACGACAGCAGGCTCGTGCGGAGTGAGGCCTACTTCCCCTTCAAGGGCGAGATGACCCCGTGCGAACCGGAGCGGGACCCGCTGAACAGCTAGAGCCTGTCTCTTTGAGGGGTGGAGGGAACCGGCGGTCAGGGGGCAGCGTCCATCAATGCGCAAGATCACTAGTGGACGCAGGGGAGCTTGAGATGGCTGGCACAGCCACCCGTTACCTCTATCTTGTCCGGCACGGCGAGGCATCACCGGACGAGAGCGGGCTTACAGAGGCTGGCCGGCGGCAAGCCGCGCTGCTCGGTCAACGCCTCCGGGACATCCCCTTCACAGCTGTTCACCACGGTCCCCTGCCGCGGGCAGAGCAGACCGCACGCCTGATCGGCGACCATCTGCAGAGCGTCCCTCTGCACGTCTCGGAAGCCGCCGGCGACTACGTGCCCTACATACCGGAACAGGACGAACTGCCGGCCGAATCAGGAAACTTCTACCTCCGCTTCCTCGCTGGTGCCACCGATGAGGAGCGCAAGCACGGACCTGCGCTGGCCCGTCAGGCGCTGGATCTGTTCACCGGGGCGGTGGACGGCGAAGAGGACCGGCACGAACTTGTCGTCACCCACAACTTCCTGGTCGCCTGGGTCGTCCGGGACGCCATGCATGCGCCGAAGTGGCGTTGGCTCGGCCTCAACTACTGCAACGCGGCACTCACAGTCGTCCGCTACTCGCCCGGCCGCCCCGCCTCCATCCTCGTCTCCAACGACATGCGGCATCTGCCGACCGAGCTGCGCTGGACGGGCTTTCCGCCTGAGCTGTACATCTGAAGGCGACCGTCAGGCCATCGCCGTGGCTCATCGCGCCGAGCGAGGGCGTTCCGACAAGCGTGTTCCTTCAGAGCACTGGTCGGTTGATGTGATGTGTCTGTCCGGTTAGTGATCACTGATGCGATGTGGTGCCGGATCGAGCCGTTGTGCCGGCCGATCCGGTCCGTGGCAGGTGATGGGCCGACCACCGCCGCACACTGGACGCCATCGCGTGGAAGTACCGCACCGGCTACCCATGGCGAGACCTGCCTGACGAGCTCGGGTCGTTCCGGACAGCTCACAAGCGGCTGATGCGATGGGCCATGGACGGCACCTAGGAGAGGATTCTCGCCGCTGTCCTGGCCTTGGCCGACGCTGACGACGACATCGGCTGGACCGTCTCCGTGGACTCCACCGTTGTCCGGGCGCACCAGCACGCCGCCGGCGCACTCAACAAGAGGGTGCCAAGCGGAGCAGAGCCAGCTGACCATGCACTCGGATGCTCGCGCGGCGGGTTCAGTACGAAGGTCCATCTGGTCGCGGACGGCCATACACGGCCCTTGGCCTTCATCCTCACCGCGGGCCAGGCCGGTGACGCACCGGCTTTCGAGACGGTCATGGCCCGCATCCGCGTGCCCCGTGGCGGCCCGGGCAGGCCCAGGACCCGGCCGCTGGCAGTTCTCGCGGACCGCGCCTACTCCTCCCGCAACATCCGCAGGCACCTAAAGTGGCGGGGCATCCGCGCAGTTATCCCGCAGCCGTCCGACCAGATCGGCCACCGCCTGAGGCGCGGCAGCCGCGGCGGGCGCCCGCCGACCTTCGACCGCGAGGCGTACAAGCAGCGGAACACCGTCGAGCGGTGCATCAACCGCCTCAGGCAGTGGCGCGGTCTGGCCACGCGATGCGACGAGCTCGCGATCGCTTATCACGGCGCCCTCCGCCTCGCCGCCATCCTCATCTGGGCACGGCGATGACCAAAGAGACAGAATCTAGTGCCGTGCCCGGCGCCGAGTGCCGTGCCCGGTGCCGGGGGCCGAGCGCCGAGTGCCGCGTCCGCCGCCGAGTTCTCCCGGCCACGACACCCGCGGATACGCGGGTGGGTGTCAGCCCTCACCCCGGCGCAGACCACCCCGCCCACGGCGGCGTGCTGAGCCTGCAGGCCCGCCACCGACTCATGGTCGGTCTGCTCGAGGAAGTCCAGGGGCGGCACCGCGACCATGGGTCCGGGCGGACGCGAGCCGCCAAGGCCGGCTGACACGGCAGGTCCCACCTCGACGGCGCGCCGCCCTCACGGGGCGGCGCGCCGTCCCACCTTCCCTCTCAACCCCGGCTGATCTCCTCTGAGCCCCGGCTGACCTCCTCGCACTCACCCGGCTGCAGCGCAATGAGCGCGGAGACTGCTCGGCACGACCTCAGTCGGACAGCGCGACCGGGGACCAGATGCCGAACCACTGCTCGGCGCCCCAATCCTCATACCGTTGCACCTCGGTGAACCCCAGTTTGGCCGCGAGGCGCATCGAGCGTTCATTGGCGGTCTGGGTGGTGAGCACCACCGGCTCGCCGGGCAGCGCTCCGGCGCACCAGTCGAGTGCCGCCGCGCACGCCTCCGCGGCATACCCGTGTCCCCATGCCTGCGGCAGGAACATGTAGCCGAGCTCGACCTCCGAAACCCCGGGGCGGATGTGGACCGGATGCTCCGGGTCACGCCGCTCGAGCGTGACGAGACCGATCATCGTCCCGTCGACACCGACCACGAAGAGGCCAGGGCGCCGCGTGGGCGTCTCGGGCACTGCACGCTCGCACTCGTCGCGCTGTCGAGGGCCACCTATGTACATGCCCACCTCGGGCGAGGTGAACAACTCGATGACCCCCGCACGGTCGCGGGCCTCAGGCTCACGGAGCACGAGCCTCTTGGTCCTGATCGGGGCAGGTGGCCAGGCGACAGACCCTAAAGCAGTCACGCAGGCCAGCTAATCAACACGCCCGGTAGCGATCAAGACTCGCGGACCGATCAACCCACCTGCCCAGGCACCTCTTCCTTCTGTCATATCCCCTACGAGGCACAACCCGCGCTGGCCTCACATGCAGGCTGCTGATGGCGGTGACGGGGTTGGGCGGCACGGACACGCCTACGTCGACCACGAGGCCGACCAGAGCTGCTCATTGCGCACGTTGCTGGATCGCCGTCGTGCAGGAACAGCTCCGTCTGTTCGCCGGCACGCTTTCCGGCCTCCTGCGCCGGGCGATGAGTCTTCACTCCCGCGCAACCATGTGGCGAGGGTGTAGTTGACTTTTGTATCCCCGTTCGCCTGTACATTGAGCTCCGCCTCTTGGGGGCTGCCCGCGCCCACTTCCCGTTGGCGGCGGGCCCTCCGACAGCAAAAGGCCCCCATTGTGCCCCTCGAGTGCGCAGGAGTAATCGTGAACAACTGGGCAGCTTGGGGGACCATCGCAGCGGGTGCAGTGCTGCTCGGCTTTTACCTGTTCGAGGTCTTTGGGCCCCCCTATACGATCTTCGCCGTCCTGGTCGGAACAGGCTGGCTCGTCGATGGGGTGCGCAGGCTCTGTCACCTCCGACGTCCTCAGAAATTGCAGAACTCCGAGGACTTGCCTGGTTGACCATGCGATCAGCGTGTGGCTACGTGTCTTTCGTGCAATTCGGTCGGCTGCTGGGGTGTCCTGGTCGGTGTCGGCACCGCCTGCCTGGCTCACCTGGACGAAAGCGCTCGCGCTGTATGTCTGGACGTCCTGGAGCCGGGTGCCGACATCGACCACCGAGGCACCCCGTCCACGTCCGACCTTCTCGTGCAGCTCCTCAACGCTGTGCTTGACCCGACCACCGATCAACCCCGCGTCGGCCGTGCCCGGTTCGACTCAGCATCTTTCTCCACCGACGCATCGTTCGACGGGGCAACCTTCTCAAGGAGGCCTGCACGAACCAGGCTGCCATGGGCCGGAAAGCCGGTGACGCTTGAGATCGCCGCCCGCCAGGTGAGCTGCGCGCGCACCCAATGGGCTTCGGCCGCCACCTTGCAACTGCGCTACGCCGAGCTGGGCCTGAGATGCAGCACTTGGCCCTGCACGACATCGACTTGAGCGAATACCGCTTCGCCGGCCCGTCCACCTCGACCGACTGGAAGTCGACGGCTGGTGCACCTTCGCCCGCACCCCCATCCGTCGGAACCGGCACGTCCCCTGGCGATGGAGTCCGCGCAACACCGTCGCCGAGGAACACCACTGGCGCAGCCGCAACGCCCCACCCCCAGGTCAGGCCACCGCTCAGGGCTGGATACCCCCACCACCCGACGCCCCCGAACTGCGGCCGGCAGCGGTGGCCGCGCTGTACCGGCAACTGCGCAAGTCGCTGGAGGACGGCAGGAACGAACCAAATGCCGTCGACTTCCACTACGGCGAATGCGAGATGCGCCGCCGCGACACCACACGCCCCCGGGGAGCGCGCCCTCCTGAGCAATCAGTGACCCTTTTCGTCAGGCGGGCCGGTGCCCTGATCCTCGTTATGGAGGCCTGCTACCTGCTCCTCATGGAGTTGGCCCTTGCAGTATTCGTGGTGGACACCTCTGAGATCGACCACACGGACGAGGCGGGGTACGGCGGTCTCGGCGGCGTCCTCTTCCTCGCCGCCGAAGGGCTGACGGTCCTGCTGCTGCTCTGGGGAGCGGCCGCGCTCGGGCTCGCCACCTTCGCGGACAAGGGCCCCTCGTGGGCGCGTGCCGCTGGATTCGGCCTCGTGGCCGTCACGCAGGTGCTCGGCGTGTGGGCGGCGACGTCCAACGCGCTTGCGCAGGACGCCGGACCGGACGTGCTGGTCAACGCGGTGATGGTGCTGTTCGCCTCACCGCTGGCGTCGCCTGTGCCCTGGGCCTCCGCGGCGCGGTGCGGGAACCACCTCTCGCAGTCTGAGCGGTCCCCTTCCCCACGGAAGGCCGGGGCCCGGTTCGAAAGAGCCGACCCCGGCCTTTTCTCATTGAGGGGCTGCAGGATGGCGGGGCGGTCAGCCCGTCGAGCACGGCACATCTCCGAAAATGAAGGCGCCGGGCCGGGTTGGTGCCGGACCAGCTTCCGGTGAAGGCGACGCGTCAGCGGCGCGGCCGAGTCCGCGCAGGGCTGCTCGGCGCTCGCCGGGGAAGCGGACCTGGGCGGTGGCAGTGCGGGCGTGCCCGAGCTCGCGAAGAGGGGGGCGCGGCGGGTGATGGCAGCTGACCGGGCCGCTTGGCCGGCTGCGAGGGCATGGACGCAGTTCCCGCGTTGGTTGCCGACCATGGAAGCCGAGTTCCACGCGCACATGGCTGCGGCCGGGTCCTGGGCGAGACCGGCCAGTGGCAAGGCCCGGTTGAGGTGGGCGTCGGCACGGTCGTTTCGCTGGCGTCGACACACGACCAGGTTGCGGTCGTGCCCCCACGGCCGCCCGGGCCGCGCTGGAAGCCGGCGTCTGGGACTTCGGTGAGGGCGGCAGCGGCACAGAGGCGGTGCTCGCCGCGAACCGCGCCGCCTTCGCCGACGTCGCGCTCCTGCCCAAAATGCTCACCGGTGTGGTCGAGGCCGACACGCGCACCCGGCTGATCCGCAGCGCCGCCGCCATGCCCGTCGCCCCCATGGCGTACCAGCGCCTGGCCCACGCCTTCCCTTCCTGTGCGCCCGGCCCTTCGTCGCGCGCAACGTCGACACGGTGAGACGGCCGCACGCTGCCCGGCTACGCCCTGGCGCCTCGCGTGCGACCGGCAGCCGCCGGGAGGGTTCTCGGCATGGACATGGTGTCCGTCCGGAAAAACGGTTGCCGAGGTCCTATTGGCGCGCTCTCCAAGAGCATCCCAGTAGGACCCGCATATCGCTCAGCGGGGCCTGAGCCCGTCGACGACGACGTCCACCATTCGGCTCAGCTGGGGGCGCTGCTCGGGCGCGCCGGCCACGGAGAGCAGACCGGCAAGGATGCCGCCCACCTCGACCGGGTCGATGTCGCTGCGCAGTTCTCCTGCTGTGGCACCGGCCTCGAGCACCATCGCCAGGATCTGCTGCACCTCGTCGCAGACCGGTCCGGTGCCGAAGCGGCCGGAAGCGCTCATGGCGACCAGGGCCTCGCAGATGCCGCGTCGTTCGCCGGCCCAGTCGGCGAATCGGAGCATCCACGCGTGGAGGGCCTGCGCGGGCGGCTTGGCAGCCAGCAAAGTGCGCGCGTCTTCGCGCAAGGGCCGGATCTGGTCCCGGTAGACCTCTTCGACCAGATCCTCGCGGGTGGGGAAGTGCCGGTACAGGGTGGCGTTCCCCACTCCCGCGCGTTTGGCGATCGCGTCCAGCGAGATCGGGCGTCCGGACGCGAAGGCTTCGGCGGCCGTGGCGATCAGCTGCTCGCGGTTGCGCTGCGCATCGGCGCGCAGGGTGCTGCGTGGAGGTGTCATGACCTTCGCGATCGTGAGTGGCGGATGAGATTCGAGACCGATTCGGGGATGTCCCCGTTTCAGTGTACGGTGAGGTAACCGGGGAGGTCCCCGCTTATGGGTGGTCTCGCCACCCGCTTCAGCGAAGAGAGGTTTGCCATGCCTACGGCTCTCATCACCGGGGGGACGACCGGGATCGGCAGAGCGACGGCCGAGCTGCTGCACGCCCGCGGCTACCAGGTCGCGGTCACCGGACAGAATCCCGATTCCCTCGCACGAGCAAGATCTGAGTTCCCCGACGACGTGCTCGTCGTCCGATCCGACGGGCGTGTGCTCTCCGACACCGACGCTCTGATGTCGGCGGTGTCGGCGCGGTTCGGATCGCTGGACCTGCTCTTCCTCAACGCCGGGATCTTCCGTCCGGCACCGGTTGCCGAGGTGACGGAGGAGTCGTTCGACGAGCACGCCGACCTCAACTTCAAGGGCCAGTACTTCACCCTCCAAAAGGCCCTTCCCCTCATGAACGACGGCGGCTCGATCGTGCTGACCGTCGGCATCGGATCCCGTCGCGGCACTCCTGGCGCCACAGTGGGGGCGGCGACACGCGGCGCGCTGCTGGCCATGCTGCCCTCGCTCGCGCTCGAAGTGGCCCCGCGCAGGATTCGCGTCAACGCCGTGAGCCCCGGGGCCACCGACACCCCGCTGCTCGACAAGCTGGGGGTGCCCGAGAGCGGCCGGGACGCCATGCGCTCGAAGATCCCCTTCGAGCGCTTCGGATCCAGCCAGGAGGTCGCGGAAGCAGTTGCCTTCCTCGCCTCGGACGCCGCCGGCTACATCACCGGCCAGGACATCACCGTGGCCGGCGGCTACGGGCTCGGCGCCTGAAACCCGGGCGAGCCGACCACCCCTCCGCACCCTTCGAGCGCAACGAACCGCACCTCACAGGAGAAGACGATGGCACTGACTCTCGACACGTACCGGCTGCTGGGCCGTTCCGGGCTCCGGGTCTCACCGCTGGCGCTGGGCACGGCGACCTTCGGCACCGAGTGGGGCTGGGGCGCCGAGCGCGACGAGGCGCGCAAACTCTTCGACCGCTACACCGAACTCGGCGGCAACTTCTTCGACACCGCCAGCACCTACACCAACGGCAGTTCCGAGCGGATGCTCGGTGAATTCGCCCGCACCGACCGCGACAAGATGGTGCTGGCGACGAAGTACTCGACGCTGCGTCAGCCCGGTGACCCGAATTCCGGGGGCACCCACCGCAAGAGCATGCTGGCGTCGGTGGAAGCCAGTCTGCGGCAGCTGAACACCGGCTACATCGATCTGCTCTACGTCAACGTATGGGACTTCAGGACGCCGGTGGAGGAGATTCTGCGGGGCCTGGACGACCTGGTGAGGCAGGGCAAGGTGCTGTACGTGGCGATCTCCAGCGCCCCGGCCTGGCAGGTGTCGCGCATGCAGGCGATCGCCGACCTGCGCGGCTGGTCGCCACTGGTCGCGCTGCAGACCGAGTACAGCCTGATCGAGCGCACCGCGGAGCGTGACCTGATCCCGATGGCACGGGAGATGGGACTCGGCGTGGTCCCCTTCTCCCCGTTGGGCGGCGGGGTGCTCACCGGCAAGTACAGCCGGGAGGACCAGAACCCGGCGGGCTCCGTCGCGGGCGAAACCGCCAGCAACCGCAAGAGCCTCAACGTCGCCCTGGGATGGGTCACCGACCGCAACCTCGCCATCGCCGATGCGGTGAAGGAGGTGGCCGCCGAGCTGGGCCGCACACCCGCCCAGGTCGCACTGGCCTGGACCCTGAACGCCCCTGGCGTGACGGCACCCATCATCGGCGCCCGCACCATCACGCAGCTGGAGGACAACCTGGGTGCCCTGCAGGTCGACCTCACTCCTTCCCAGCTGGCCCGCCTCGACGAGGTCAGCGCCATCGATCTCGGCAATCCGCACGGCCTGCTCGCCAGCGATCACATCCGCACGGTCACCACGGGCGACATGAAGATCGAAACTCTCGGCTGAGTCGCTTCCTGGACGGCGGCATCCAGATATATCGACATGTTCTTGATGACGGAACGGAGCAACCTCGGCATGGGTATGTACAGCGGCAAGAATGTGGTGATCACGGGTGGCAGCAGCGGCATGGGGCTCGCGCTGGCGGAGCTGCTGGTGCAAGGCGGGGCCCGCGTGGTGATCACCGGCCGTTCTCAGGCCAAGCTCGACGCGGCACGCGAGCGGCTCGGTGAGAACGCCCTCGCCGTCCGGGCGAATGTGGCCTCATTGCCCGACCTGGATATGCTCGCCGACCGTGTGAAGAGCGAGCTCGGCTCGATCGAGGCTTTGTTCGTGAACGCCGGCATCTCACTCCTCACGCCCCTCGAGTCGACGACCGAGGACATGTACGACGAGCTGTTCGCGATCAACGTCAAGGGTGCCTTCTTCTCTGTGCAGAAGCTCGCCCCGTTGCTGAGCGCGAACGCCGGCATCGTCCTCACCACCTCGATCGCGAACGTCATAGGCATGGTGGACACCAGCGTCTATGCGGCAGGCAAGGCGGCGCTGCGCTCGATGGCCCGCACCTTCTCCCGCGAGCTGCTTCCGCGGGGAATCCGTGTCAATGCGATCAGCCCGGGTCCCATCGACTCGGGCATCCTGGAGACGATGAACTTGTCCAAGGAGGCCGCCGACCGGTTCAGGGCGGAACGGACCGCGAGCAACCCCATGAAGCGCTACGGCACCGTTGAGGAGTTCGCCGAAGCGGCCGCATTTCTCGCCTTCGATGCCACGTACACCACCGGCGTCGAGCTGGCCGTGGATGGCGGTGAAACCCAGCTCTGAACTCGTCTGCCGTCCCGCCGCGCGGGCGTGAGGCCCGCCACCACGGCGGTTTCAGGGGGCTGCAGCCCGTGGTCGTGTCGATCAGGCCGCGAGCAGTTCATGCAGACGCTCGGCCGGGGTGGGACGACTACAAGCAGCGGCTCGCGGTCGAGTGCGGAATCAACCGGCTCACGCGCCACCGGGCCGTCGCCACGTGGTACGACAGACTGGCCGTCCGCTACGAAGCGACCGTGCTGACCGCAGGCATCAACGACCGTGCTGGGGTGGCAGATCTCGTTGCGATGGAGTGCGGTGGGCGGCGGTGGCGCCGCCGCCCACCTTGCGGAACTACCTCGATTCGGCCTTGGCCATCGGGTCTTCATCCTTCTCCAGGGCGTTCACCGCGTTCCTCCAGGACGGGTCGGCCGAGTAGAGGCGGCTGCGCAAGTAGGCCCACACGAGAGCCCGCAGAGTCGCCACGCGCTCGAAAATTTCGTCGTTCGTCTCTGCCGCGTCGTATCCGGATATGCCACCGAGGATGTGACCAGCGCGGTACATGGTCACCATGGTCTGGCGCCGGCCGCCGACGCCCCACCGGGGAGCGCGGTGACCAGCACCACGGCGCGGGCGAGCGCCCGACGGGGCAGCCGAAAACCCCTGTTCGGTGTCGTGCGTGTGGTCTCCGGGGGCCGTCCGCACGCGATGATCACACACGACTCCTCCGCAACCTGGCCGCTGCTTCACGCGTAGGAACCATCAACCGCCTCAAGTGGCCCCGGACTCCCACACGAAAGGCGCTCAGCGTAAAAAGGGCCATCGCCACAAGCGTGTTCTCGTGTGAGGGCCCGTCAGCCACAGCCTGGACTGTCCGGTGGAGGAGCGCACCGCCGACTTCTGCCTCTCGTGGCGCGTTGTCGCCGTTGACCCACTTCTCCCTTCGTGCGACCTTCGGACCGCCCTCGGCCTGGGGGCGATCAGCCGAGCGGGAGGAGAACATGGTGACGACAGGCAGTGCCAGACGCCGGGCTTCGGCGGCCACGGTCACACTGCTGGCGATCGGCATCGCAGCGTCCATGGCAGCCCCGTCCGCCGCGGCAACCGGCCATACGCCCGCCCGGGAGCCGGTAACCGTGGCGATCGGAGTCCTCAGTGACCCGACCCCCGAGGAGCAGGAGAAGCTGCGGGAGGTGGCCGGTGCGATATGGAGCCCCGAGCTCGCGGCCGGCTGGAACATGAACGCGGACGTGGCAGCCATCCTGTCGACCGCCACCGGAGAGATCCTCCGGTGCAGCGAGCGGTTCGCCCTCGTGCCGCGGCCGCCCGGCTTCGTCCCCGGGCTCGGCTACCTGGTCAGCTACTGGAAGAACCTGCGCGACTACTTCCTCGCGGTCAAGGACAATCGGACGTACCGCGCTTGCGTGGTCACCACCGCAGCCAACTACCGCTCACCCATCGAGATCGCCTCCATGGGCATCTGATCCGGCGCATGACCGTAGGCCTGGTGCGAGGACACACCTGACTTCTTCGCATCGCCAGAGCTCATCGCACGCGCGTTCCCGCTTCAGGCACTGCGTGTCACGGTGCACCTCGGCGGGGACGTTGCCGCGCTCGGAATCCTGACGGCCGATGACGCGTGTGGTCTGAGGCTGCTTCAAGTGGCGCGGGAGACGCATGCGAGGGAGTGAGTGGTGGCGCAGCTCCGGGTGGCGGCGGTGCCGGCGGCGGCGAGCGGGGCGGTGCCGGCGGCACCGCCGACCTGCTGCGAGGTGCCCCCCGTTTGCGCGGGGCGCGGCCCGTGGCGACGACCTTCGCGGACGGCGCGGTCTGCTGCTGTCAGGCCCGTGCCCCGCCCGGCTGCCGGCCTTGACTGTTCAGGAACCATCCCCGGTGCGCTCGCCGGGGTCCGTCCGGGTCGCCGGGAAGAAGCGGCGGCCCGGTCCGCGGTCGCCGAAGATCTTGGCCAGCGTGCGCGTCCGGAACAGCACGACCTGGGTGATCACCTGCAATCCGATCCAGGACGCGGCGTACAGGACTCCGTCCAGGGCGGGCACGGTGTCGACGGGCAGGCTGTACGCCATCACCACGCGCAGCAGTGCGTCGCACAGCAGACCCACGCCCCACAGGACCGTCAGCCCGCGCCACACCCGCCGGAAGGCCGCGTCCGTCTCCCACAGCCGCTCCAGCACCGCCGTCCGTCCGGGCAGCAGCGTGCGCAGGGCCTGATAGGTGAACGGCCGGGCGGTGCACAGCGTCACCAGCAGCCAGACGCCGGCGAGCGCCGTGAACAGGCCGTTGCGCGCCAGCGCGATACGCGGGTCGGACGTCATCAGTGACGCCACGGCGCTCACCAGGAGCAGGGCCATGGTGAAGACGCCGATGGCGTCCAGCTTTCGTTGGCCGATCGCGGAGTAGAGCGTGTGCAGGGCCGGCGCGGAGCCGCTCAGCAGCAGAGCGGTGATCTCGCTCATGCCGGCGGCGCGCAGCACGTAGTAGAGCCCGACCGGCAGCACGATGTCGCACAGGACGGTGAGGGCGAATTGCCAGCGGGGGGAGGACGTCTCTGACGTCTCTGGTGTCTTCGGCGGTTCCAGTGTCTCCGGCGTCTCGACGGACGGGCCGGGCAGGCCGTCGGTGGGGGAGGCCGTGGGGCCGGAGCGGGGTGTGGGGGAGGTCATGGAGGGTGCTCCTGTGATCGAGCCGGCGGCCGGACGGCTCGGTGGAGGGGTGGGGGGACGCTAGGTCGGCCGGGTACAGCGATCGAAGATGTCCGCCAACTCCCGGGCGGCGTCTTGGAGTTGTGTGCGCTGACCGCACAGGTGGTGGCGCAGTACGCTGTCGGTGGCGCCGCGTACGGCCAGAGCCATGGTGCGGCAGTCGAACGTGCCGAACTCGCCCGCCTCTCGGCCCTGCTGAAGGAGTGTCACGAGGCACTCCACCGACGAGACGGTGCGCTCGACGTCGTCCAGACCGCTGATCCGGCCGTCCCGGACCATGCGGACGATCTCCATGAGCGCCCGCGCCTGGAGAGGGTGGCGGGCGACGAAGTCGAAGGTGGAGGTGATGTATGCGCTCAATCTGCCCCGGTGGGTCGTCTCGTCGGCGATACGCGCCGCCGTCAATTCCCGCGCCTGCCCGATGACCGTGTTGGCGACCTCGGCGAACAGTTCCGGCTTTCCGGAGAAATGATAGGAGATCATCCCCGTGCTGCTGAGTTTCGCCTGCTGTGAGATCCTGGTGAAGGACGCCTTCGCGTAGCCGCTTTCCGCGAGTGCTTCGATAGCCGCCTGGACTATCTGCGCTCGCCGTGCCTTCTGTGTGAATGTGCGAGTCTTCGCCGTAGCTACGTTGGCCATCATGATGTCAAATTAGCATGATCAGGTTTGGGCTTATTCCCATAAGTTTTCGGCCTGCTTGGCCGCGCGTTCAATCGACCGAAAAGCGTCGAGCCATGGCGCGCACGGCGTCCACCAGCTCCATCGCCGCGATCGCCTCCGCACGGACCCCGCTCTCCGAGACGCGGGCCCCGCCCTCGCGCACCTGCCGGGCGAACGCCTCCAGCAGCGACTGCAGTTGGTCCGCCGCGGGCAGTTGCAGGTGCTCCTGGCGGTCCTGCTCCTCCACCACCACCAGCGGCTGGTGAGCGGGCGGTGGAGTGAACGCCCGTGTCACGGTGACCCGGGCCCGGTCACCCCACACGGTGTACGTCGACGCGTAGGCGTGCTCGAACCCGAAGGACAGCACGGCCAGCACACCGGACGGTGACACCAGCAGTGCCTGGCCGGACAGGTCGAGCCCGTCCTCGGCGCGCACCCGCAGGGTGGCCCCCGCCACCTCCAGGCCGGGTCCCAGCAGCAGCGAGGCCGCCCGCAGGGGGTACACCCCGACGTCGAGCAGCGCGCCGCCGCCCAGCCGGGCGTCGTGGCGGATGTCGTCCTCGGGCAGCGGAGGGATGCAGAACGCGGCGTGGAAGGAGGCCGGCCGGCCGAGCCGTCCCGTCTCCATCATGTCGCGGACGTAGGCGTGCTGCGGATGGTGCGGAAACATGAAGTTCTCCCGCAGCACCAGATCCCGCTCCGCGGCCAGCGCGCACAGCGCCCGCGCCTCGGCCGCGTCCACTCCGATCGGCTTCTCCACCAGAACGTGCTTGCCCGCCATGAGCGCCTGCTCGGCGAAGCGGTGGTGCAGCCCGGTCGGCGTCGAGATGTACACCGCGTCGACGTCGGGCCTGTCCAGCAGGGCGGCGACGTCCGTCTCGGCCGCGCAGCCGAAGTGCTCCGCGAAACGCCGGGTCTTGGCCTCCGAACGGCCGGCCACGGCCGTCAGCCGCAGCCCGGGCGTGCGGACCACCGTGGGCAGCACCCGGCGCCACGCGATCGACGACGTCCCCAGCGCGCCCAGCCGGACCGTGCGCTCCCCGGCCTCCGTCACAGGGACCTCCAGGCGGCGATCAGCGTCCGGGCCTGGACGTTGAGGTGGTGGTCGTAGCGCAGCAGCTCGTCCACCTGGCGCAGCGACACCCAGCGGAACTCGTCGGAGACCAACGGCAGATCGTCGTCGATCTCGATGACGACGTAGTCGTTCTGGGCGTGCAGGAAGCGTCCGCCCTCCTCCGAGAGCTTCACGTCGTAGACGGCGCCGGCCCGACGGGCGAGCACCTCGTCCAGGTAGGCCGGCTGGAGGCCGGCCGGCAGGTGCGCGTAGTTCTCCGGCGTGCACTGCAGGGTCGGGCCCAGTTCCACCACCGACACGAAGCCGGGTTCGGCGCGGGCCCGCAGCAACACGTGCGGAACGCCGCGCAACCGCCGCACGAACAGGGCGGTCAGACCCGTTCCGTGCGGCTTCAGCAGCGGCTGCGACCAGGCCCGCACCTCCCGGCGGGCCGAGGCGACGTCCACCGCCACGATGCTGAAGTGCTGGCCGCGCTCATGGGCCACCTCGGTGTCGCCCATGTTCCAGCCGCCGGTCTTCGCCAGTCCGATCGCGGTGACCCGGACCTCGTGCTCGGCCCGGCGGCGGGTGATCCAGCTGCGGATGTCGGCGTCCGAGTGCAACGCCTCCACCGCCTGCGTCTGCCAGTCCGGCAGGCAGGACAGCACGGTGCGCGCGTCCATGTTCACGAGGTTCTCCTCGCGCAGGAGCGCGTTGACCTGACCCAGCGTCAGCCAGGCGAAGTCCTCGCCCGCCTCGACCTCCGGACCCACCGCGATGATCATGTTCCGGTTCCGTTTCCGCAGGAACCAGGAGCCCTGCTCGGACTGCAGCACGTCGGCCACCACCGAACCAAGCTCGGGACGGCGGAAGCAGTCGAGATACGGAACCTCCGAACCCCCGTGCACCCGCATGTAGTTGCTCTTCGTCGCCTGGACGGTCGGCGACAGCTGCACCCCGTTCACGTTCCCGGGCTCGGACTTGGCCTGCATCAGCAGATGCGGTATCCCGTCGAAGTCACGCAGCGCGATGCCCAGGATGCCGATCTCCGGCTGGTTGATGATCGGCTGCTCCCAGGCCGGCACCGGACCGAAATCCGAGGACACCCGCAGCCCGTGCACCGAGAAGAAGCGCCCACTGCGGTGCCGCAGGTCACCGGTGAGGTCGTCGAAAGCCCAGCCGTCGAGTTCCGCGAACGGAATCCGCTCCACCCGCTGTGCCTGTGCCCGGCGACGGTCCTCCAGCCACGCCGCCAGGTCGGCACGGGACAGTACGCCGTCGACGGCCGCCGCGGACGCGGCCAGGCTCGCCGCGGTCGGCATCCGCACGGAGCGCGACGGCACCGGCGCGGTCGTTGGTGTCATGGATACGACCTTCTCTCATTCAAGGAGCCCGGCCATACGGACGGTTCACCAGCTGGAGCGCCGTTGGCCGCACGTCCGCACAGCCCGCACAGAAAAGAACGGCACCCGCGTCGAAAAGAGCGGCAGTCGAATGCCGCCGCCTCCAGCGTGCCCGCCGCAATTCGAGCATTCGCCTAGTCATTCCGTCTTGCGACCCGCTCCCCGGACTCGCTATGGAACGGCACCGGCCGAGAGCCGGGACCGGTGGCGGCGACCGCGGCAGCCGGACTGCCGCGCCCGCCCCGGGACGGACCGGCGGCCCGTACGGGGCCGGGTTCCGCAAAGCACCGCGCACGCCTAGGAATTCCCCTAGAGCGTTTTGCGCCGCCGCCGAACACTCCCCGAGCGCGTGCGAACGTGAGGGCTGCTCCCGTCCTCACGCCCTCGGTATCTGGAGTGCCATCGATGAACGAGCCGGTGCCCACCGACCTCCGGAACGTCGTGCCGGGCCACGAACCCGTGGCCGTCGTCGGTCTCGCGTGCCGGCTTCCCGGAGCCGACGGACCGGCCGCCTACTGGGACCTGCTCACCGCGGGCCGCAGCGCCGTCGTCGACACCCCGGACGACCGCCGCGAGGGCGCACCGGACGACGGCTGGCCCACACCGAACGGCGGCACCGCCCCCCACCGCGGCGGATACCTCACCGCGCCCGCCGACTTCGACGCCGCGTTCTTCGGCATCTCGCCCCGCGAGGCCGACGCCATGGACCCGCAGGCCCGCCTCGCCCTCGAACTGGGCTGGGAGGCACTGGAGCACGCCGGTATCCCCGCCGCGTCCGTACCCCGCGCCACCGCCGTCCACCTCGGCGCGGACGTCTGCGACTACGCCGACGTCGTACGGCGGTCGGGCACCGAACCCGGGCACCACACCCTCACCGGACTCAACCGCGCCCTCATCGCCAACCGGCTGTCCTACGCGCTCGGCGTCAGCGGCCCCAGCATGACGGTGGACAGCGCCCAGTCCTCCTCCCTCGTCGCCGTCCAGCTCGCCTGCGACAGCCTCCGCCTCGGCGACTGCGAACTCGCCCTGGCCGGCGGCGTGCACCTCAACCTCAGCCCGGAAAGCTTCCTGGCCGCCGCCCAGTTCGGGGCACTCAGCCCGGACGGCGCCTGCCACACCTTCGACGCCCGCGCCAACGGCTACGTACGCGGTGAGGGCGGCGGCGTCGTCGTCCTCAAACTGCTCGACCGGGCCCTCGCCGACGGCGACCACGTGTACGCCGTCATCCGCGGCGGCGCACTGAACAACGACGGAACCGGCACCAGCCTCACCACCCCCGACGCCGCCGCCCAGCAGGCGGTCCTGCGCACCGCCTACGAACGCGCCGGCGTCGACCCCGCCGACGTCGGCTACGTGGAACTCCACGGAACCGGCACCCGCGTGGGCGATCCCGTGGAGGCACACGCCCTCGGACAGGTCCTCGGCAACGCCACCGGCCGCCGCAGCCCTCTCGCCGTCGGGTCGGTGAAGACGAACATCGGTCACCTGGAGGGCGCGGCCGGCATCGCCGGGCTCATCAAGACCGTGCTGTGCCTCTCCCACGGCCACCTCGTGCCCAGCCTCAACCACGAGCGGCCGAACCCGGCCATCGACCTCGACCGGCTCGGCCTGCGCGTCCAGCGGGAACTCACCCCCTGGACCCCCGACACCCCCGGCGTCCCGCTCCGGGCCGGCGTCTCCTCCTTCGGCATGGGCGGAACCAACGCCCACCTCGTCCTCGAAGCCGCCCCCACCCCCACGCCCGAGGCACCTCGCCCCCCTCGCGGCGCCCCCGCCACCGTCCCCTGGCTGGTGTCCGCCCACACCCCCGAGGCCCTGCGCGCCCAGGCCGACCGCCTCGACGGCCATGTCCGCGCCCGCCGGCCCGACCCGGTCGACACCGCCCATTCCCTGCTCACCACCCGCACCCACCTGGAACACCGGGCCGTCGCCGTCGGCACCGACACCGCGAGCCTCCTGGACGCACTCGCCACGGCCGTACCCGCCGGACCGGTCGACGGCGACATCGACCGGCCGGTGTTCGTCTTCCCGGGCCAGGGCAGCCAATGGCACGGCATGGCCGCCGAACTCCTCACCACCGCACCGGTCTTCGCCGACCGCCTCGCCGCGTGCGGACGCGCCCTCGCCCCGCACGTCGACTGGGACCTCGAAGCCGTACTGCGCGGCGACCCCGGCGCCCCGCCCCTGGACCGCTCCGACGTGGTCCAGCCCGTCCTGTGGGCCGTGATGGTGTCCCTGGCCGCCCTGTGGCAGGCACATGGCCTGCGGCCCGCCGCCGTCGTCGGACACTCCCAGGGCGAGATCGCCGCCGCCTGCGTGGCCGGCGCCCTGAGCCTCGAGGACGCGGCACTGGTCGTCGCCCTCCGCAGCAAGATCCTCGTCCCCCTGGAAGGCCGCAGCGGCATGGTGTCGCTCGCCCTGCCCCCGGACGCCGCCCGCGACTTCACCGCCCGCTGGGGCGACCGCGTCACCGTCGCCGCCCTCAACGGCCCCTCCTCCACCGTCGTCTCCGCCGACGCCGACACCGTCGCCGACCTCCTCGCCACCGCCGACCGGGAGAACGTGCGGGCCCGCCGCGTCGGGATCGACTACGCCTCGCACTCGGCGCACGTCGAACCCGTCCGCGACGACATGCTGCGCCTGCTCGCGCCCATCACCCCGCTCCCGCCCCAGGTGCCCTTCCTGTCCACCGTCACCGGCGACTGGCTGGAAGGCCCGGCCACCGACGCCGCCTACTGGTACGACAACCTGCGCCGACCGGTCCTGCTCGAACCCGCCGTCCGCGCCCTGACCGCCGCCGGACACGGAGCCTTCGTCGAGGTCAGCCCGCACCCCGTCCTCACCGGCCCGGTCCAGCACACCGTGGAGGCGACCGCGGGCCGGAACCACGCGGTCGTCACCGGCACCCTGCGGCGCGACGACGGCGGTCCCGCCCGCTTCCAGACCTCCCTGGGCGCCCTCTGGGCCCGGGGCGCCGAGATCGACTGGACCCCGGTCTTCTCCGGCCTCGCACCCCGCCGGACCGAACTCCCCACCTACGCCTTCCAGCGGCGCCGCCACTGGATCTCCGGCGGGGACACCCCGGCCGCCCCCGCCACCGGCACCGCCCCCGCCCGTCACTCCACCGCCCCGGACCGGCGTCCGGCCACGTCGGACCTCGCGCACCACACTCCCGCCGGCCCCTCCGGCGCCGACACCCTGCGCCTCGTCCAGGAGAGCACCGCCGTCGTACTGGGCCACCCGGACCCCGCGGCCGTCGACCCCCGGCGCTCCTTCAAGGACCTCGGCATCGACTCCGTCACCGCCGTGGAACTGCGGGACCGGCTCAACGCCCTCACCGGAGGCGACCTCCCCGCGACCGCGGTCTACGAGTACCCGACCCCGGCCCGCCTCGCCGACCGCCTGCGCGCCCCCGGCGACGACCCCGCGACCACGCCACTCACCCCCGCCGGCCCCACCGGAGCCGACGACCCCATCGCCATCGTCTCCATGGGGTGCCGCTTCCCCGGCGGCGTACGCAGCCCCGAGGACCTGTGGCGACTCGTCACCGACGAGGCGGACGCCCTCACCGCCTTCCCCACAGACCGCGGCTGGGACCTCACCACCCTCTTCCACCCCGACCCGGACCGCACCGGCACCACCTACGTCCGCGAGGGCGGATTCCTGCACGACGCCGCCGGGTTCGACGCCGGCTTCTTCGGTATCTCGCCGCGTGAGGCGACGGCGATGGACCCGCAGCAGCGGCTGCTGCTGGAGACCACCTGGGAGACCCTGGAACGCGCCGGCATCGACCCCCGAACCCTGCACGCCACCCCCACCGGCGTGTTCGTCGGCGCCACCGCCCCCGAGTACGGGCCCCGACTGCACGAAGCCACCGAAGCCGTCGAGGGACACGTCCTCACCGGCACCACCGCAAGCGTGGCCTCGGGTCGGATCGCCTACACGCTGGGGCTGGAAGGTCCGGCGGTGACCGTCGACACCGCTTGCTCGTCCTCGCTGGTCGCCCTGCACCTGGCCGTGCGCGCCCTGCGCAACGGTGACTGCTCCCTCGCCATCGCCGCCGGCGCCACCGTCATGTCCGGCCCCGGCATGTTCGTCGAGTTCAGCCGCCAGCGCGGCCTGGCCCCCGACGGCCGCTGCAAGCCGTTCGCCGCCGGAGCCGACGGCACCAACTGGGCCGAGGGCGTGGGCGTACTCCTCTTGGAGCGGCTGTCGGACGCGCGGGCGCGGGGGCATCAGGTGCTGGCTGTGGTGCGGGGTACGGCCATCAACCAGGACGGTGCGTCGAACGGGCTGACGGCTCCGAACGGTCCTGCGCAGGAGCGGGTGATCCGTGCTGCGCTGGCGGACGCGGGGGTGTCGGCGGCGGACGTGGACGTGGTCGAGGCGCACGGCACGGGCACCAAGCTGGGCGACCCGATCGAGGCACGGGCTCTCCTTGCCACGTACGGCCGGGAGCGGGATGCCGGCCGTCCGCTCTGGCTGGGCTCGGTGAAGTCCAACATCGGTCACACCCAGGCCGCCGCCGGGATCGCCGGCGTCATCAAGATGGTCGAGGCGATGCGCGCACGCGTCGCCCCCAAGTCCCTGCACGCCGAGGAGGCGACTCCGTACGTCGACTGGTCGTCGGGTTCGGTGGAGTTGCTGGGGCGGGCTCGGGAGTGGGAGGCGCCGGATGGGCGTCCTCGGCGGGCGGGGGTGTCGTCGTTCGGGATCAGTGGGACGAACGCGCACGTGATTTTGGAGGAGGTTGAGACGGCGTCTGTCGCGGAGGCGGCGGAAGCGTCCGTGGGCGGGGGAGGGGCCGTTGTTCCGTTGCTGGTGTCGGCTCGTTCCGAGGAGGCGCTGGCTGGGCAGGTCGAGCGGTTGACCGCTTTCGTTGGGTCGGCTTCGGTGCGTCCGGTGGATGTGGCGTGGTCGTTGGTGACGTCGCGGTCGGTGTTCGAGCATCGGGCGGTGCTGGTGGCGGGGGAGCCGGTGGCATCAGGTGTGGTGTCGGCGTCGGCTGGTTCGCCGGTGTTCGTGTTCCCGGGGCAGGGGGCGCAGTGGGTGGGGATGGCCGTCGAACTGCTCGATTCGTCGCCGGTGTTCGCGGCGCGGTTCGCGGAGTGCGCTGAGGCGCTGTCGCCTTTTGTGGACTGGTCGTTGGTCGATGTGGTGCGTGGTGAGGGGGGTGCGCCGGGGCTGGACCGGGTGGATGTGGTGCAGCCGGTGTTGTGGGCGGTGATGGTGTCGCTGGCGGCGGTGTGGGAGTCGTTCGGGGTGCGGCCGGCCGCTGTGGTGGGTCATTCCCAGGGTGAGATCGCTGCGGCGGTGGTGTCGGGCGCGCTCAGTGTCGAGGACGGTGCGCGGGTGGTGGCGTTGCGGTCGAAGGCGATCGTGGCGCTGGCGGGCCGGGGTGGGATGGTGTCGGTGGCGCTCTCCCACGAGGACACCGATGCTCTGATCGGCCGGTGGGAGAGCCGGATCTCGGTCGCTGCGGTCAACGGGCCCACCTCGACGGTGGTGTCGGGCGACGCCGGCGCGTTGGACGAACTGGTCGTGCACGCCGAGGAGTCGGGTGTGCGGGTGCGTCGTGTCGAGGTGGACTATGCCTCGCACTCGGCGCATGTGGAGGCGATCGAGGACGAGTTGGCCGAGGTGTTGGCACCCATCGCGGCCGGAGAGCCGTCGGTGCCGTTCCTGTCGACGGTGACGGGGGAGTGGGTCACCGGTGGTGAGACGGACGGGGGGTACTGGTATCGCAACCTGCGGCAGACGGTGTTGCTGCAGCCCGCGATTGCCGCGCTGGTCGCCGACGGGCATGGCGCGTTCCTGGAGATGAGTCCGCATCCGGTGCTGACCGTTCCGGTGGCGGAGACCGTAGAGGCGGCGGGCGCCGATGCCGTGGTCGTGGGGTCGCTGCGGCGGGGCGAGGGCGGCCTGGACCGTCTGTACGTGTCCCTGGGTGAGGCGTGGGCGCGTGGTGTCGCGGTGGACTGGACGGCTGCCTTCGAGGGGTTGTCCCCGCGCCGTGTCGATCTGCCGACCTACGCCTTCCAGCGCCGCCGTTACTGGCTGGAGGCGCCGAAGGCCGGGGAGAAGGCCGCCGATCCGGTCGAGGAGCAGTTCTGGCAGACGGTGGAGGAAGGCGATCTGTCGGAGCTGGCGGCAACCCTCGGTGTCTCCGACCAGGACGGTCTGCACGCCGTAGTTCCGGCACTGGCGTCGTGGCGCAGGACGCGCCGGGAACAAGCCACGGTGGACGGCTGGCGTCACCGTGTCGAGTGGCGAGCCCTTCCGGCTGAGGCCGACCCGGTCGCCGTCGAAGGCACCTGGCTGCTCGTCGTCCCGACAGCCGCCGAGGGCGGCAGTGCGGCCACCGCGGTACGGGCCGCGCTGCAAGACCGAGGTGTCCGCACCCTGACCCTCGCCGTCGCGTCCGGGGACATGAACCGGGCGGATCTTCAGGCGCTGCTCGGCCGGACCGCTGGTGCCGATGCGGTCACCGGTGTCCTCTCCCTCCTGTCCCTCGACACACGGCCGCACCCGGAGCACCCTGCTGTTCCGCTGGGACTGGCCGGCACCCTCGCCCTCGTCCAGGCCCTCGGTGACGCGGGGATCGAGGCGCCGCTGTGGTGCGTGACCCAGGGGGCCGTGGGAACGGGCCCGCTTGACGCCCCGACGTCCCCCGTCCAGGCCGGTGTCTGGGGCCTGGGCCGGGCAGCCGCCCTGGAGCACCCCAGGCGGTGGGGCGGTCTCGTCGACGTTCCCGCGACTCCCGCCCCCGGCACCCTCGCCCTGCTGCCCGACGTCATCGCCGCGGGCGCCGAGGAGGACCAGGTCGCCCTGCGAGACGGCAGGGCGTACGGCCGCCGGCTCGTCCACGCTCCCACGGGCGGCCGGAGGGCCCCGCGTACCTGGACGCCACGCGGCACCGTCCTCGTCACCGGAGGTACCGGCGCGCTGGGCGCCCACGTCACCCGCTGGCTGGCGGACAACGGCGCCGACCACGTCGTCCTCACCGGAAGGACGGGCGACGGCCCGCACGTCGAGGAACTCCGCACCGAACTGCGGTCGCGCGGCACCCGGCTCACGGTCGCCGCCTGCGACACGGCCGACCGTGAGGCGGTGGCCGGCCTGGTCGATCGCCTCGCCGCGGACGGCAGCCCCGTACGCTCCGTCGTCCATGCGGCCGGCGTGAGCGTCCTCGGCCCCATCACGCAGACCGGCGTGGACGACCTCGCGGCCACCCTCTCTGGAAAGGTGCTGGGCGCGGAACACCTCGACGCGGTCCTCGGCACCGAGCGACTGGACGCCGTGGTCTACTTCTCGTCCATCTCCGGCACCTGGGGTGTCGCCGACCACGCCGCGTACGGCGCCGCCAACGCCATCCTCGACGCCCGTGCCCAGCGCCGCCGCGCCGACGGGGCCCGCGTCCTCTCCGTCGCCTGGGGCCCCTGGGCGGGCGGCGGCATGATCGCCGAGTCGGTGCAGGACGACCTCCGGCGCAGGGGCGTCCCCGTGATCGAGCCCGCCTCCGCGATCGCCGGACTCCAGCAGGCCCTGGACCACGACGACACCTGTGTCGCCGTCGCCGACGTGAACTGGAGGCGCTTCGCCGAGGTCTTCACCTCCGTGCGCGGCAGCGCACTCCTGCGGGAGCTGCCCGACGCCGTGGTGGCCCCCGCGGACGAAGGCGACGAGCGGGCCGACGCCCGTGGCTCCACCGGCGCGCTGGGCGACATCGCGGCACTGGAGCCCGCCCGCCGGCCGGCCGCACTGCGCGCCCTCATCAGCGGCCACGTGGCCGCCGTACTCGGACACGCCCCCGCCGAAGCCGGCGCACTCGGTGACGAGACCGCCTTCAAGGACATGGGCTTCGACTCCCTGACCGCCGTCTCCCTGCGCGACCGGCTCAACCGCGCCACCGGCCTGACCCTGCCCACCACGGTCGTCTTCGACCACCCCAGCATCACGGCCCTGGCCGCCTACGTCGACGAGCGCGCGTTCGGCCGAACGGAGCCGAATCCGGAGCCGCAGCGGGCGACGGCTGCCGACGCCGGTGGCACGGACGAGGTCCCCGCGGAGGACCCCATCGCGATCGTGTCCATGGGGTGCCGTTTCCCCGGCGGCGTGCGCAGTCCCGAGGACCTGTGGCGACTGGTCGCCGACGAGGTGGACGCCATCACGCCGCTGCCGGCCGACCGCGGCTGGGATCTGGACGCCCTGTACGACGCCGACCCCGACCACCTCGGCACCAGCTACGTCCGGGAGAGCGGATTCCTCGACGGGGCAGCCGGGTTCGACGCCGGCTTCTTCGGTATCTCGCCGCGTGAGGCGACGGCGATGGACCCGCAGCAGCGGCTGCTGCTGGAGACCACCTGGGAGACCCTGGAACGCGCCGGCATCGATCCCAAGGCATTGCGCGGCAGTTCGACGGGTGTCTACATCGGCCTCACCGACCAGGAGTACGCCACCCGGCTGCGCGCCGCGTCCGGCGACAACGAGGGTTACCTCGCCACCGGAGCCGCGGCCAGCGTGGCCTCGGGGCGCATCGCCTACGCGCTGGGGCTGGAAGGTCCGGCGGTGACCGTCGACACCGCTTGCTCGTCCTCGCTGGTCGCGCTGCACCTGGCCGTGCGCGCCCTGCGCAACGGCGACTGCTCGCTCGCCCTCGCCGGGGCCGCCACGGTGATGGCGGGCCCGGGCGCGTTCGTCGCCTTCAGCCGCCAGCGGGCGCTCGCCCCCGACGGCCGCTGCAAGCCGTTCGCCGCCGACGCGGACGGGTTCGCCCTCTCCGAGGGCGTGGGCGTACTCCTCTTGGAGCGGCTGTCGGACGCGCGGGCGCGGGGGCATCAGGTGCTGGCTGTGGTGCGGGGTTCGGCCATCAACCAGGACGGTGCGTCGAACGGGCTGACGGCTCCGAACGGTCCTGCGCAGGAGCGGGTGATCCGTGCTGCGCTGGCGGACGCGGGGGTGTCGGCGGCGGACGTGGACGTGGTCGAGGCGCACGGCACGGGCACCAAGCTGGGTGATCCGATCGAGGCGCAGGCCATCCTCGCCACGTATGGCCGGGAGCGGGACGCCAGCCGTCCGCTCTGGCTGGGCTCGGTGAAGTCCAACATCGGTCACACCCAGGCCGCTTCCGGCATGGCCGGGGTCATCAAGATGGTCGAGGCGATGAGGGTCCGAGCACTGCCCAAGTCGCTCAGGGCCGAGAGCCCCAGCACGATCGTGGACTGGTCTTCGGGTTCGGTGGAGTTGCTGGCGCGGGCTCGGGAGTGGGAGGCGCCGGATGGGCGTCCTCGGCGGGCGGGGGTGTCGTCCTTCGGGATCAGTGGGACGAACGCGCACGTGATCCTGGAGGAGGTCGAGACGGCGGACGTCGTTGAGGCGGCGGAGCCGTCTGTGGGCGGGGGCGAGGTCGTCGTTCCGCTGCTGGTGTCGGCTCGTTCCGAGGAGGCGCTGGCCGGGCAGATCGAGCGGTTGAACGCCTTCGTTGGGTCGGCTTCGGTGCGTCCGGTGGATGTGGCGTGGTCGCTGGTGACGTCGCGGTCGGTGTTCGAGCATCGGGCGGTGCTGGTGGGGGGTGAGCCGGTGGTGTCGGGTGTGGTGTCGGCGTCGGCTGGTTCGCCGGTGTTCGTGTTCCCGGGTCAGGGGGCGCAGTGGGTCGGGATGGCGGTCGAACTGCTCGACTCCTCGCCGGTGTTCGCGGCGCGGTTCGCGGAGTGCGCTGAGGCCCTGTCGTCTTATGTGGACTGGTCGTTGGTTGATGTGGTGCGGGGTGAGGGGGGTGCGCCGGGGCTGGACCGGGTGGATGTGGTGCAGCCGGTGTTGTGGGCGGTGATGGTGTCGCTGGCGGCGGTGTGGGAGTCGTTCGGGGTGCGGCCGGCTGCTGTGGTGGGTCATTCGCAGGGTGAGATCGCTGCGGCCGTGGTGTCGGGTGCGCTCAGTGTCGAGGATGGTGCGCGGGTGGTGGCGTTGCGGTCGCAGGCGATCGTGGCGATCGCGGGCCGTGGTGGCATGGTGTCCGTTGCCCTCTCCCACGAGGACACTTTGGGGTTGATCGCCGGGTGGGAGGGCCGGATCTCGGTCGCTGCAGTCAACGGGCCCACCTCCACGGTCGTCTCCGGTGATGCGGACGCGCTGGACGAACTGGTCGCGCATGTCGAGGACTCGGGCATTCGGGTGCGTCGTGTCGAGGTGGACTACGCCTCGCACTCGGCGCATGTCGAGGCGATCGAGGACGAGTTGGCCGAGGTGCTGGCTCCGGTGGTGGCGGGGGAGCCGTCGGTGCCGTTCCTGTCGACGGTGACGGGGGAGTGGGTCACCGGCGGTGAGACGGATGCCGGGTACTGGTATCGCAACCTGCGCCAGACGGTGCGGTTGGAGCCGGCCGTGCGTCGGCTCGCCCAGTCCGGGCACGGCGCGTTCCTGGAGATGAGTCCGCACCCGGTGCTGACCGTTCCGGTGGCGGAGACCGTGGAGGCGGCGGGCGCCGATGCCGTGGTCGTGGGGTCGCTGCGCCGGGGCGAGGGCGGCCTTGACCGTCTGTATCTGTCTCTGGGTGAGGCCTGGGCGCGTGGTGTCGCGGTGGACTGGACGGCCGCCTTCGAGGGGCTGTCCCCGCGCAGTGTCGACCTGCCCACCTACGCCTTCCAGCGCCGCCGTTACTGGCTGGAGGCGCCGAAGGCCGAGCAGCGGAACTCCTCCGATCCGATGCAGGAGCGGTTCTGGCGCACGGTGGAGGAAGGCGACCTGGAGGAGCTGGCCACCACGCTCGGGGTGTCCGACCGGGACGGGCTGCGAGCCGTCGTCCCGGCACTGGCCGCCTGGCACAAGGCGGGCAAGGAGCGGGAGACCGTGGACAGCTGGCGGTACCGGGTGGTCTGGCGACCTCACGAGCTGCCCGCCACCGCGCCCCTGCGCGGCACCTGGCTCCTCGCCGTCCCCGAGACGTGGACCGACGGTGAGCTGATGCCGCGGATACGGGACGTGCTGGAAGGGGCGGGCGCTGGCGTCGTGTGCCTCACCGTGCCCGAGAACGCGGATCGGGCGGTGGTCGCCGACCGGCTGGCCGCCGTCACCTCCCCTGCGGAACCGCCCGCGGGAGTGCTGTCACTCCTCGCGCTGGACGACACCCCCGACAAGCGGAGCAATGGCGTCTCACGGGGCCTTCTGGCCTCGATGGCCCTGAGCCAGGCACTCGCGGACGCCGGACTCGCCACCGCCCTGTGGACGGTGACATGGGGAGCGGTCGCCGTGGACGCGGCCGCAGATGCGCCGAACGCCGGCCAGGCCGCCGTATGGGGCCTGCTGAGGGTGGCCGCGCTCGACGATCCCGAGCGGTCCGGTGGCCTCGTCGACCTCCCCGCCGGAGACGGGGCGCACGCGCTGCTGTCCCGCCTGCCCGCCCTGCTGGCCGACCCCGGCGCGGGCGACGGCGCAACAGGGGGCAGGGAGACGGAGTTCGCCGTCCGCGCCGGTGGTGTCCGCGTCCGGCGCATGATCCGCTCGCCCCGGCGCCCGGAACCGACGGCCGCCGGTCCCGTCTGGAAGCCCCGCGGAACCGTCCTCATCACCGGAGGCACCGGTGCGCTCGGCGCCCACGTGGCCCGTGACCTCGCCCGCGACGGCGCCGGTCACCTCCTGCTCACCAGCAGGCGCGGCCCCGACGCTCCCGGCGCGGCCGAACTGGAGCGGGAGCTGACCGCCCTCGGCTGCCGGGTCACCATCGCCGCCTGCGACGTCGCGGACCGCACCGGGCTCGCCGCGCTCCTGGCCGGCGTACCGGACGACCTGCCGCTCACCGCGGTCGTCCACACCGCCGGGGCCGTCGACCTGGCCAGGCCCCTCACCGGGATCGACGCGGACGAGGCCGTCGACCTCATGCACGCCAAGGTCGTCGGCGCCCAGAACCTGCACGACCTGCTGGGCGACCGGCCGCTGGACGCCTTCGTACTGTTCTCCTCCGGCGCCGGGGTCTGGGGCAACGGCGGACAGGCACCGTACGCCGCCGCCAACGCCCACCTCGACGCACTCGCCCAGCGACGCCGGGCCGCGGGGCTGCCCGCCACCTCGATCGCCTGGGGCGCCTGGGCGGGCGGCGGCATGGTCGACGCCGAGGTCGCCGAGCAGCTCCTGCGCCGCGGCGTGCCCGCCATGGAGCCGAGGCCCGCCGTGCGCGCGCTGCGCGAGGCGGTCGCGGACGGCGAAACGACCCTGGTCGTCGCCGACATCCGGTGGGACCGCTTCGTACCGGCGTACTGCGCGCACGGTCACCGGCCGCTCATCGACGAGGTGCCCGAGGTCCGGGACCTGCTGGCGGAACGCCGCGAGGCGGAGGCCGCCCCGGAGGCCGGCACCGCCGCGGCCCACGGACTGCGCGGGGAGCTCGCCGCTCTGCCACCCGCCAAGCGGCACCGACGCCTGGTCGACCTGGTCCGGACCCACGTCTCCACGGTTCTGGGCTCCGGGGACGGTGTCAGGGCCGGCAAGGCGTTCCGCGACATGGGCTTCGACTCGTTGACGGCGGTCGAACTGCGCAACCGACTCGGCGCGGCGCTCGGCACCCGCCTGCCCGCGACGATCGTGTTCGACCACCCGACGCCGAAGGCGCTGGCCGACCACCTCGAAGCCGAACTCTTCCCGGACACCACTCCCGGCGACGCCCTCGACCCCCGGCTGCGGGAGATCGAAGCGGCCTACCGGGCCGCGGCCGACCCGGCCGACAGGCAGGAGCTCACCACCGCGTTGCGCGGCCTGCTGGACAGCTGGACGGCACCCACCGACGAGCCGGCGCAGACGGCCGTCGACGAGGAACTGGTCGGCGCCTCCGACCAGGACATGTTCGACCTGATCGACAGGGAACTCGGGATCTCCTGAGCGGTCCCCCGACACGATCTCCCGATTCTCGAAGGGCTGACTGCCATGGGCAACACGGACACCACCGAGGACAAGCTCCGCGAGTACCTCAAGCGCGTCACCACCGACCTGCGCCAGACACGGCGCCGGCTCACCGACCTGGAGACGCGGGCGCACGAACCGATCGCCATCGTGGCGACCGCCTGCCGTATGCCCGGCGGCGTGCGCACCCCCGAGGACCTGTGGCAGGTCGTCGCCGATGGCGTCGACACCGTCTCGGACCTGCCGACCGACCGTGGCTGGGACCTGGACGCGCTCTACGACCCGGACCCCGACCGGGTCGGCACGAGCTACGTCCGCCAGGGCGCCTTCCTGCACGACGCCGCCGAGTTCGACGCCGGCTTCTTCGAGATCTCGCCGCGTGAGGCGACGGCGATGGACCCGCAGCAGCGTCTGCTGCTGGAGACCACCTGGGAAGCGTTCGAGCGGGCCGGCATCGATCCGACCACCCTGCGCGGCAGCGACACGGGCGTCTTCATCGGCGCCAGCAACCAGGCGTACGCCAACGACGGCACGGGCGCCCCCGAAGGCGTCGAGGGGCATCTGCTGACCGGTGGATCCGCCGCGGTCCTGTCCGGCCGTATCGCCTACAGCCTCGGTTTCGAGGGCCCCGCCGTCAGCCTCGACACCATGTGCTCCTCGTCGCTGGTCGCGCTGCACCTGGCGGTCCGCGCCCTGCGCTCCGGCGAATGCTCCATGGCCGTCGCCGGCGGTGCCACCGTCATGGCCACCATGCGCAACTTCATCGAGTTCAGCCGTCAGCGCGGACTCGCGCCCGACGGCCGCTGCAAGCCGTTCGCCGCCGGAGCGGACGGCACCGGCTGGGGCGAGGGCGTCGGCGTGCTCCTGCTGGAGCGGCTCTCGGACGCACGGGAGCGCGGCCACCAGGTCCTCGCGGTGGTGCGGGGCTCCGCCATCAATCAGGACGGCGCGTCCAACGGCCTCACCGCGCCGAACGGTCCCTCACAGCAGCGGGTCATCCGTGCGGCCCTCGCGGACGCCGGGGTGTCGGCGGCGGACGTGGACGTGGTCGAGGCGCACGGTACCGGCACCAAGCTCGGCGATCCGATCGAGGCACAGGCGCTCCTCGCCACCTACGGCAGGGAACACGACGCCGACCGTCCCCTCTGGATCGGCTCCCTGAAATCCAACATCGGCCACACCCAGGCCGCCTCGGGCATCGCCGGCGTCATCAAGATGGTCGAGGCCCTGCGGCACGACATCGTCCCCAAGTCTCTGCACGCGGACGAGCTCACCCCGCACGTCGACTGGTCCTCGGGCGCGCTGCGCCTGCTCACCGAAGCCGTCGCATGGCCCGAGCACGACCGGCCGCGCCGTGTCGGCGTCTCCTCCTTCGGCGGCAGCGGCACCAACGCACACGTCGTCATCGAACAGGCGCCCGTGGTCGAGGAGTTGGAGGCTTGCGGCGCCGAGCGGCCCGACACCGAGCGGCCCGGGACCGTCGTGCCGTGGCTGCTGTCCGCGCGCTCCGAGACCGCGCTGCGGGAGCAGGCCCAGCGGCTCGCCGAGCGCGTGCAGTCCGCGGACCTCCGTACAGCGGACGTCGCTCACACCCTGGCCACCGGCCGTGCCGCCCTGGAGGAGCGCGCGGTGGTCGTCGGCGCCGACCGCGACGCCCTGCTGGACGCCCTGCGCGCCGTGGCCCGCGGCGAACAGCCCGCAAACACCGCACGCGGCCTCACCACGAGCCCCGGCGAGGCCGTCGACCCGGTGTTCGTGTTCCCGGGTCAGGGGGCGCAGTGGGTGGGGATGGCGGTCGAACTGCTCGACTCCTCGCCGGTGTTCGCGGCGCGGTTCGCGGAGTGTGCTGAGGCGCTGTCGCCTTTTGTGGACTGGTCGTTGGTCGATGTGGTGCGTGGTGAGGGGGATGCTCCGGGGCTGGACCGGGTGGATGTGGTGCAGCCGGTGTTGTGGGCGGTGATGGTGTCGCTGGCTGCGGTGTGGGAGTCGTTCGGGGTGCGGCCGGCCGCTGTGGTGGGTCACTCGCAGGGTGAGATCGCTGCGGCGGTGGTGTCGGGCGCGCTCAGTGTCGAGGACGGTGCGCGGGTGGTGGCGTTGCGGTCGCAGGCGATCGTGGCGCTGGCGGGCCGGGGTGGGATGGTGTCGGTGGCGCTCTCCCACGAGGACACTGACGCTCTGATCGGCCGGTGGGTGGGCCGTATTTCGGTCGCTGCGGTCAATGGGCCCACCTCCACGGTTGTCTCCGGTGATGCGGACGCGCTGGACGAACTGGTCGCACACGCGGAGCATGAGGGCATTCGGGCGCGTCGTATCGAGGTGGATTACGCCTCACACTCGGCGCATGTCGAGGCCATCGAGGCCGAGTTGGCCCAGGTGCTGGCTCCCGTCGCGGCCGGAGAACCGTCCGTGCCGTTCCTGTCGACGGTGACGGGGGAGTGGATCACCGGCGGTGAGACGGACGGGGGGTACTGGTATCGCAACCTGCGCCAGACGGTGTTGCTGCAGCCCGCCATCGCCGCGCTGGTCGCCGACGGGCATGGCGCGTTCCTGGAGATGAGTCCGCATCCGGTGCTGACCGTTCCGGTGGCGGAGACCGTCGAGGCGGCGGGCGCGGACGCCGTGGTGGTCGGTTCCCTGCGGCGGGGCGAGGGCGGCCTGGACCGTCTGTACGTGTCCCTGGGTGAGGCGTGGGCGCGTGGTGTCGCGGTGGACTGGACGGCTGCCTTCGAGGGGTTGTCTCCGCGCCGTGTCGATCTGCCGACCTACGCCTTCCAGCGCCGCCGTTACTGGCTGGAGGCGCCGAAGGCCGGGGAGAAGGCCGCCGATCCGGTCGAGGAGCAGTTCTGGCGCACCGTTCAGGAGGGTGACCTCCAGGAAGTCGCCCGAACCCTCGGACTGGACAGCACCGAGGGACTGGGCGACATCGTCCCGGCGCTGTCCGCGTGGCGGCGGGCCGGCCGCGACCGTGCCACGGTGGACAGCTGGCGCTACCGGGTGGTCTGGCGGCCCTACGACCTCCCCGCCGCCGGCACCCTGCACGGCACCTGGCTCCTCGCCGTCCCCGAGACGCACCTCCGGTCCCCCTTGGTCGCCTCCGTGGCCCGCACCCTCGGCGAGGCGGGCGCGACCACCGTCACCCTCGCCATGGACGCCGGCGATCCGGACCGTGCCCGGATCGCCGCCCGGCTCGCGGACGCCGTCTCCGTCACCGGGCCGGCGTCCCTGCAAGGCGTCGTCTCCCTGCTCGCGCTCGACGAACGAGCCGCCCCCGGCCACCCGGGTGCCACCGCCGGCATGACCTCCTCCCTCGTCCTGCTCCAGGGGCTGCTGGACGCCGATCTCGACGCCCGGCTGTGGATCCTGACCAGCGAGGCCGTCACCACCGGAACCGGCGACACCGTCCGCAACCCGCTCCAGGGCGCCCTGTGGGGCTTCGGACGCGTCGTCGCCCTGGAACAGCCCCGGCGGTGGGGTGGACTGGTGGACCTGCCCGCCGAGCTGGACGAGGACACCGCGCGGGGGCTCGTCGCCGTTCTCGCCGCCCGCGCCGACGAGGACCAGACCGCACTGCGCGGCCGGACCGCCCACATCCGCCGCCTGGTGCGGGCCCCGCTCGCCGGACGCACCGCACCGCGCGCCTGGCGCACCAGCGGAGCCGCACTGGTCACGGGCGGAACCGGCGGCCTCGGCGCCCACACCGCCCGGCTGCTGGCCCGCAAGGGCGCCGAGCACCTGGTGCTGACCAGCCGCCGCGGACCGGACGCCCCCGGCGCCGCCGAACTGCGCGAGGAACTGACCGCCCTGGGCTGCCGCGTCACCATCGCCGCCTGCGACGTGGCCGACCGCGACGCCCTGGAGCGCCTGGTGGCCGAGGTCGAGTCGGACGGGCCCGCCATCCGGACCGTCGTGCACACCGCCGGCGTCGGCATGCTCGCGCCCCTCGCCGAGACCGACCTGGACTTCTTCGCCGAGGGTGCCCGCGCCAAACTGCTCGGCGCGGCCAACCTCGACGCCGTCTTCGACCACGACCGGCTGGACGCCTTCGTCCTCTACTCGTCCGTCGCCGGCACCTGGGGCAGCGGCGACCACGGCGCGTACTCGGCCTCCAACGCCTATGTCGACGCGCTCGCCGAGCACCGCAGGGCCCGCGGCCTGACCGGAACGTCCATCGCGTGGGGCATCTGGAGCCCAGAGGGCGGCGGTATGGCCGTCAACGTCGTGCGTGAGCAACTGCGCTGGCGCGGCATCCCGTTCATGGACGCGGAACTGGCCGTGACCGGTCTCCAGCAGGCCCTGGACCACGACGACACCTTCCTGGCCGTCGCCGACATCGACTGGGAACGCTTCGTCCCCGTCTTCACGGCCGCCCACCCCCGGCCCCTGCTGCACGAGGTCCCCGAGGTGGTCGAGGCGATGCGGGCCGACGAGCCCGACGTGGCCCATGCCGCCGACCGACTCGGCGGACTGCGCGCGGAACTGGCCGCCCAGCCGGGCGCCGAACGGGTGCGCACCCTCACCGACATCGTGCGCACCCAGGTCGCCGGCGTCCTCGGCCACGCCGACGGCAGCGAGATCGCCCCGCAGCGTGCCTTCCGGGAACTCGGCTTCGACTCCCTCACCGCCGTCGAACTGCGCAACCGCCTCAACGCGGCGACCGGACTGAGCCTCCCCGCCACCGTCGTGTTCGACTTCCCCAACGTTCACGACCTCGTCCGGCACCTGCTCGAACACCTCGTCCACGACACGGCGGACGAGCCGGCCGCAGCCCTGCCCGCCACCCCGTCGGCGGACAGTCCCGCACACCGGGACGAACCCATCGCGATCGTCTCGATGGGCTGCCGCTTCCCCGGAGGCGTCCACTCGCCCGAGGACTTCTGGCGACTCGTCCTCGACGAGACCGACGCCATATCCCCCCTGCCCGCGGACCGCCACTGGGACGTGGCGAACCTGTACGACCCCGACCCGGACCGGCCCGGCACCACCTACGCCCGCGAAGGCGGATTCCTGCACGACGCCGCCGAGTTCGACGCCGGCTTCTTCGGCATCTCGCCGCGTGAGGCGACGGCGATGGACCCGCAGCAGCGCCTGCTGCTGGAAACCAGCTGGGAGACCCTGGAGCGGGCCGGTATCGCCCCCGACAGCCTGCGCGGCAGCGACACGGGCGTCTTCGTCGGAGTGTCCCACCAGGGGTACGGTGCGAGCGGCGAGGTGCCCGAGGGACTCGAAGGGCACCTGATCACCGGTACCGTCACCAGCATCGCCTCCGGCCGTGTCTCCTACACCCTGGGGCTCGAAGGCCCGGCCGTGACCCTGGACACCGGCTGCTCCTCCGCACTCGTCGCCATGCACCTGGCCATCCGGTCCCTGCGCTCCGGCGAGTGCTCCCTCGCCCTGACCGGCGGTGCCGCCGTCATGGGCGAACCGATCGGCCTGGTGGGCTTCAGCCGCCAGCGGGGCCTGGCGGTGGACGGCCGCTGCAAGGCGTTCGGCGCCGACGCCGACGGCATGGGCATGGCCGAGGGCGTGGGCGTGCTGCTTCTGGAACGGCTGTCGGACGCCCGCGCCAACGGACACCAGGTCCTGGCCGTCGTGCGCGGCTCGGCCATCAACCAGGACGGGGCCTCCAACGGCCTCACCGCGCCCAACGGCCGCTCCCAGCAACGCGTCATCCGTGCCGCACTGGCGGACGCCGGGCTGTCCGGCGCGGACATCGACGCGGTCGAGGCCCACGGCACGGGCACCAAGCTGGGCGACCCGATCGAAGCGCAGGCCATCCTCGCCACCTACGGCCAGGAACACGACGCCGAGCACCCGCTCTGGCTGGGCTCGGTGAAGTCCAACATCGGCCACACCCAGGCCGCTTCCGGCATGGCCGGCGTCATCAAGATGGTGCAGGCCATGCGGCACGGCACCCTGCCCCGTACCCTGCACGCCGACACGGTCTCCCCGTTCGTCGACTGGTCGGCCGGACACGTGGAGGTCCTCACCGAGACCCGGCCCTGGGACGCGGACGGCCGTCCACGCCGGGCCGCCGTCTCGTCCTTCGGCGTCAGCGGCACCAACGCCCATGTGATCCTCGAACAGCCCACTACCGAGCCGGACTCCACCGAACCGGCTCCGGCCCCGGCCGGCACCGTCGTGCCGTGGCTGCTCTCCGCACGCTCCGCGGACGCGCTGCGCGCCCAGGCCGAGCGACTGCTGTCCCACCTGACGGACACCACGCCCGACCGCGCCGACGTGGCGCACTCCCTCCTCACGGGCCGTGCCGCCCTGGAGGAGCGCGCGGTGGTCGTCGGCGCCGACGACGACAGCCTCCTCGCCGGAGTACGCGCCCTCGCCACCGGCACGACCACCCCCGGCCTCGCCCGAGGCACCACCCAGCGCATCGGCGAGACCGTCGACCCGGTGTTCGTGTTCCCGGGGCAGGGGGCGCAGTGGGTGGGGATGGCGGTCGAACTGCTCGACTCCTCGCCGGTGTTCGCGGCGCGGTTCGCGGAGTGTGCTGAGGCGCTGTCGTCTTATGTCGACTGGTCGTTGGTTGATGTGGTGCGTGGTGAGGGGGGTGTTGCGGGGCTGGACCGGGTGGATGTGGTGCAGCCGGTGTTGTGGGCGGTGATGGTGTCGCTGGCGGCGGTGTGGGAGTCGTTCGGGGTGCGGCCGGCTGCTGTGGTGGGTCATTCGCAGGGTGAGATCGCTGCGGCGGTGGTGTCGGGTGCGTTGAGTGTGGCGGATGGTGCGCGGGTGGTGGCGTTGCGGTCGCAGGCGATCGTGGCGCTGGCCGGACGCGGCGGGATGGTGTCGGTGGCGCTCTCCCACGAGGACACCGATGCTCTGATCGGCCGGTGGGTGGGCCGGATCTCGGTGGCTGCGGTCAACGGGCCCACCTCCACGGTCGTGTCGGGCGACGCCGGCGCGCTGGACGAACTGGTCGCACACGCGGAGCGTGAGGGCGTTCGGGTGCGTCGTGTCGAGGTGGACTATGCCTCGCACTCGGCGCATGTCGAGGCGATCGAGGCCGAGTTGGCCGAGGTGTTGGCACCCATCGCGGCCGGAGAGCCGTCGGTGCCGTTCCTGTCGACGGTGACGGGGGAGTGGGTCACCGGCGGTGAGACGGATGCCGGGTACTGGTATCGCAACCTGCGCCAGACGGTGCGGTTGGAGCCGGCCGTGCGTCGACTCGCCCAGGCCGGTCATGGCGCGTTCCTGGAGATGAGTCCGCATCCGGTGCTGACCGTTCCGGTGGCGGAGACCGTGGAGGCGGCCGGCGCCGACGCCGTGGTCGTGGGGTCGCTGCGGCGGGGCGAGGGCGGCCTGGACCGTTTGTATCTGTCTCTGGGTGAGGCCTGGGCGCGTGGTGTCGCGGTGGACTGGACGGCCGCCTTCGAGGGGTTGTCCCCGCGCCGTGTCGACCTGCCCACCTACGCCTTCCAGCGTCGCCACTACTGGCTCGAACCGGTCGGACGCCCGGCCGCTGCCGACACGGGCTCCGACGGCGTGGACGTCCTCGACGACGACTTCTGGACCAGCGTCGAGAACCACGACCTCGACACCCTCGCCGGAGACCTCGGCATCGACGACGTGCGCTCACTGGCGAAGGTCGTACCGGCGCTGTCGTCCTGGCGGCGCGACCGCATCAACCGCTCGACCCTTGACGGCTGGCGTTACCGGGTGACCTGGCGGCCCCGCGCCGAACAGCCCGCCCGTGCCGCCGAACTCCCGGGCGTCTGGCTGGTGGTCGTACCCGCCGGGCACGAGGCCGACCCCTTCGTACGCACCGTCCTCGACGCCGTCGAAGGGCACGCGAGCGACGTGCGCGTCGTGGCCGCCGGAGCGCCCGAGGCCGAGCGCGACCGCATGGCGGACCTCGTACGGCAGCACACCGCGGACACCACCGTCGGCGGAGTGCTCTCGCTGCTCGCGCTGGACGAGTCGCCGTGGTCGCGGGAGGGCGTGCTGCCCACCGGCATGGTGCTGATGACCGCCCTGCTCCAGGCGCTCGGCGACGCACGGGTCGACGCACCCGTGTGGTGCGCCACGCGTGGGGCCGTCACCGTCCGCCGGGGGGACCCGCTCGTCAGCCCCCTGCAGGCGATGAGCTGGGGCCTCGGACGCATCGCCGCCCTGGAGTACCCGCAGCGCTGGGGCGGTCTCGTCGACCTGCCCGGGACGCTCGACGCCCGGGCCGCGCGGCGCCTGGCCACCGCCCTGTCCGGGGTGCTGGAGGAGGACCACGTCGCGGTGCGCCCGTCCGGGATCTTCGCCCGCCGGCTGGTGCGGGCGGGCGACGGGCCGCGCCCCGGAGGCACCTGGACGCCGTCCGGCACCGTGCTCGTCACCGGCGGCACCGGCGGGCTCGGCCGGCACGTCGCCCGCTGGCTCGCCCGCGGTGGCGCCGAGCACCTGGTGCTCGTCTCCCGGCGCGGACCGGCCGCCCCGGGCGCCGACGGACTCGTGGCCGAACTCGCGGAATTCGGCACCCCGGCCACCGTCGTCGCCTGCGACGTGTCCGACGCGGCAGCCGTCCGGCGACTCGTCGACGACCTGCCCGGGGGCGGCACCCTGACCGCCGTCTTCCACACCGCGGGCATCATCGACGACGGCCTCATCGACGCCCTCACCCCGCAGCGGGCCCACGACGTACTGCGGCCCAAGGCCGACGCGGCGCTCGCCCTCGACGCGGCCACCCGGCACCTGGACCTCGACGCGTTCGTCCTGTTCTCCTCCATGGCGGGCACCCTCGGCGGACCCGGCCAGGGCAGCTACGCCGCCGCCAACGCCCACCTCGACGCCCTCGCCGCCCGCCGGCGCGCCGAAGGACTGCCCGCCACCTCGATCGGCTGGGGCACCTGGGCCGGCGGCGGCATGGTCGGCGAGGAGGTCGCCGAACGGCTGCGCCGCGACGGCGTGCCGCCGATGGACCCCGAACTCGCCGTCGCCTCCCTGCAGAAGGCGCTCGACGAGGACGAGGAGTTCCTCATCGTGGCCGACGTCGACTGGAAGCTCATCACCGCCCGGGCCTTCGCCGCACTGCGCGAACTGCCCGAGACCCGGGCCGCCGTCGCCGACCGGGCGGTGGAGCGGGAGACCGAACCGGTCGACGGGCCGCCGCTCGTCAAGCGGCTGGCCGCCCTGGCTCCCGCCGAGCGCCGTGCCACCCTGCTGATGGAGATCCGCACACAGGCCGCCGCCATCCTCGGGCACGACGACGCCGCCGCGGTTCCCGAGGGCCGCGCCTTCCGCGACCTCGGCTTCGACTCGCTGACCGCGGTCGAACTGCGCAACCGGTTCGCCGAGGCCACCGGGCTGCGGCTGCCGGTCACCCTCGCCTTCGACCACCCCACCGCGTCCGCCCTCGCCGCCCACCTGGACGGCGAACTGTTCGGCGGGCAAGCCGTCGACGCCCTGCCCGCCCTGCCCACGGCGTCCGTGACCGACGACCCCGTGGTCATCGTCGGCATGGGCTGCCGCTTCCCCGGCGGCGTCACCTCCCCGGAGGAGCTGTGGCAGCTCGTCGCCGACGGCACCGACGCCATCACCCCGTTCCCCGGCGACCGCGGCTGGGACATCGAGAACCTGTACGACCCCGACCCCGACCGCGTCGGCCACTCCTACGCCCGGCACGGCGGATTCCTGCACGACGCCGACCGGTTCGACCCGGCGTTCTTCGGCATCTCCCCGCGTGAGGCGGTCGCCATCGACCCGCAACACCGGCTGCTGCTCGAAACCTCCTGGGAGACGTTCGAACGCGCCGGCATCGACCCGGAAGGGCTGCGCGGCGCCCGGGCCGGCGTGTTCGTGGGCTCCAACTACAACGACTACGCCCGCAGGGTGAGCCGGGCCCCCGAGGAACTGGAGGGATACCTGGCCACCGGCAGCGCGTCCAGCGTCGCCTCCGGCCGCATCGCCTACACCTTCGGCCTCGAAGGCCCCGCCGTCACCGTCGACACCGCCTGCTCCTCGTCGCTGGTCGCCCTGCACCTGGCCGTGCAGGCCCTGCGGTCCGGGGAATGCGAACTGGCCCTGGCCGGCGGCGTCACCGTGATCTCCACGCCGGACACGTTCGTCGAGTTCAGCAGGCAGCGCGCGCTGTCGCCCGACGGACGCTGCAAGCCGTTCGCCGCCGAGGCCGACGGAGCGGGCTGGGCCGAGGGCGTCGGCTTGCTCCTGCTGGAACGCCTCTCCGACGCCCGCCGCAACGGGCACCCCGTCCTCGCCGTCGTCGCGGGCACCGCGGTCAACCAGGACGGCGCCTCCAACGGACTGACCGCGCCCAGCGGCCCCGCCCAGCAGCGCGTCATCCGCCAGGCCCTCGCCTCCGCCGGGCTGTCCCCGGCCGACGTCGACGCCGTCGAGGCGCACGGCACCGGCACGAGACTCGGCGACCCGATCGAGGCGCAGGCCCTGCTCGCCACCTACGGCCAGGACCGGCCCGCCGAACGCCCGCTGTGGCTGGGGGCGCTGAAGTCCAACATCGGGCACACCCAGGCCGCCTCCGGTGTCGCCGGCGTCATCAAGATGGTGATGGCGATGCGGCACGGCATCCTGCCGCGCACCCTGCACGCCGACCGCCCCTCCCCGCACGTCGACTGGTCCAGCGGCGCCGTGCGCCTGCTGCACGAGCAGCGGGTCTGGGAACCGGGCGACGGACCCCGGCGCGCCGGCGTCTCCTCCTTCGGGGTCAGCGGCACCAACGCCCACGTCATCCTCCAGGAACCGGACCTGCCCGCACCCGCGCAGCCGCAGCCCGGCGCCCGGACCGCGCGGGCACTTCCCTGGCTGCTGTCCGCCCGCGGCACCGCCGCCCTGCGCGACCAGGCCCGCCGCCTCCTGGACCACCTCACCGCCCACCCCCGGACCGCGCCGGCCGACCTCGCGCTGTCCCTGGCGACCACCCGCGCCCGGCTGGAGGACCGGGCGGCCGTCGTGGCCGACGGCGCCGACGCCCTCACCCAGGCGCTCACCGCCCTCGCCGAGGGCCGGGAACACCCCCAGCTGATCACGGGCCGCGCCCGCGGCGGCAGGACGGCGTTCCTCTTCTGCGGCCAGGGCACCCAGCGCCCCGGGACCGGCCGGGCCCTGTACGAGACCCACGAGGTGTTCGCCGACGCGCTCGACGCCGTCTGCGCCCACCTCGACGCCCACCTCGGCACACCGCTGCGCGACGTCCTGTTCGCCGAACCCGGCAGCGCGGAAGCGGCCCTGCTCGACCGCACCGACTACACCCAGGCCGCACTGTTCGCCGTGCAGGTCGCCCTGTACCGGCTGCTGGAGAGCCTGGACGTACGGCCCGACGTGCTGCTCGGCCACTCCGTCGGCGAGATCGCCGCCGCCCACGCCGCCGGCGCCCTCACCCTGGAGGACGCCTGCCACCTGGTCGCCGTGCGCGGCCGGCTCATGGCCGGCCTCCCCGAGGGCGGCGCCATGATCTCCGTACAGGCCCCCGTGGAGGAGGTGGCACCACTGCTCGCCGCGTACGAGGGCCGGGTGTCCGTCGCCGCCGACAACAGCCCCCTCGCCACCACGCTGTCCGGCGACGAGGGTGACGTCACCGCGCTCGCCGCCGAACTCGCCGCGCAGGGCCGCAGGACCCGCCGCCTCAACGTCAGCCACGCCTTCCACTCGCACCGCATGGACGGCATGCTCGACGCCTTCGCCGAGCACACCGCGGGGCTGGCGCACGCGGTCCCCGAACTGCCGGTGGTGTCCACCGTCACCGGACGCCCCGTCACCGCCGCGGAACCCCTCGACGGCGCCTACTGGGTGCGCCAGGTCCGCGACGGCGTCCGCTTCCGGGCCGGCATCCGCACCCTGGAGGAGCAGGGCGTCACCACCTACGTGGAGATCGGCCCGGGCGGTGTGCTCACCGCGCTCGCCGGGGAGTGCGTCGACGGCGACGCCCTTCTGGTGCCCACCCTCGCCCGGGACACCGAGGAGGACCGGTCGCTGACCTCCGCCCTCGCCCGGCTGCACACCCACGGCCACCACGTCGGCTGGGACACCTGGTTCGCTCCCACCGGTGCCCGGCGCACCGACCTGCCGACCTACCCCTTCCAGCGGCGCCGCTACTGGCTTGAGGCGACCGGCGGCGCCGCCACGGGCCCGGACTCCGTACGGCACCCCCTGCTCACCGCGGCCGTGCCGCTGGCCGACGGCGACGGCCTGCTCCTGACCGGCACCGTCTCCGTGGACAGCCGGCCCTGGCTCGCCGACCACGCCCTCGACGGCCGGATCCTGTTCCCCGGCACCGCCTTCCTGGACCTCGCCCTCGAGGCGTGCGCCCACGTGGGCGCCGGCCGCGTCGGCGACCTCACGCTGAACACGCCGCTCGTCCTGCCCGGACACGGCGGCGTGCAGCTCCAGGTCGCCGTCTCGGCGCCCGGCGCGGACGGCGACCGCACGCTGACCGTGCACTCCCGACCCGTCACCGGCGACGGCGCGGACGCCCCCTGGACCCGGCACGCCGAAGGCGTCCTCCTCGCCGCCCCCGCGGCCGCGGGCGAGCCCGCTCCGGCCGCCTGGCCGCCGCCCGGCGCCACCCCCGTGGACGTGACCGGCCTGTACGAGGGGATCGCCGAACGCGGCTTCGCCTACGGCCCCGCCTTCCGCGGGCTGCGAGCCGCCTGGCGCGACGGCGACACGGTGTACGCGGAGATCGCCCCCGAGGACGGCGAACACCTCCAGGGCACCGACCGGTTCCGCATCCACCCCGCCCTCCTCGACGCGGCCCTGCACACCGTGGCCCTCACCGTCACCGACGGCACGGGCACCGTGCTGCCGTTCGCCTTCCAGGACGTCACCCCGCACGCCGCCGGGCCCGACGCCCTGCGGGTGCGGCTCGTGCCGGCCGGGGAGCACACCCACCGGGTGACGCTTCTCGACGGCACCGGGGCGCCGGTCGCGGAGATCGGCACGCTCGCCCTGCGGGCCGTGGACACCGCGGCCCTGCCGGCCACCGCGGGCGCCGGCGCGCTGCACACCGTCCGCTGGACCCCGGCGGCCCCCGCCGGACCGTCCGGCACGGTCGCCCCGTTGCATCTCGTGGGCCCGGCGGCGGACCTCACCGGCCACCCGGCCCTGGCCCGGGCCGTGCGGTACGCCGATCCGGCCGCGCTGGCCGCGGCGACCACCGGGACCGCCGCACCGCGCACCGTGCTGGCTGTCGTGCCGGCACCCGACGACGACACCGACCCCGCCACCGCCGCCCGGCAGGCCACCCACCAAGCGCTGCGGCTGGTGACCGAGTGGCTCGCGCAGGACGCCCTCGCCGCCTCCCGGCTGGTCCTGCTGACCCACCACGCGGTCACCACCGGTCTCGGCGACGCCTCCCGCACCGATCCCGCGCACGCCGCCGTATGGGGCCTGGTCCGTGCGGCGCGGACCGAGAACCCCGGCCGGTTCGCGCTCGTCGACCACGACGGCACGGCCGCCTCCCTGGCCCTGCTGCCCACCACCCTGGCCGGCGAGGACAGCGAGACCGCACTGCGGGACGGGGCCGCCCTGGTTCCGCGGCTGACCCGCGCCACGCCCGGCACCGACGCGCCCGACGCCGTCGGCGACGGCACGGTGCTCGTCACCGGCGCCGGCGGTGTCCTGGCCCGGCGGATCGCCCGCCACCTGGTCACCGCGCACGGCACCCGCTCGCTGCTGCTGGCCGGGCGGCGCGGCGCCTCCGCCGAGGGCATGACCGAACTGTGCGAGGAACTGCGCGCCCACGGCGCCCGCGTCACCGTCGCCGCCTGCGACGTGGCCGACCGGCAGGCCCTGACCGCCCTGCTCGCCCAGGTCCCCGACGACCGGCCGCTGACCGCGGTCGTGCACACCGCCGGCGTCCTCGACGACGGCATCGTGCAGTCGCTCACCCCGGAACGCCTGGACACCGTGCTGCGCGCCAAGGCCGACGCGTCCCTGCTGCTGGCGGAACTGACCCGCGACACCGGCGCCGCGCTCGTCCTGTTCTCCTCCCTCGCCGGCACCCTCGGCGGGGCCGGACAGGCCAACTACGCGGCCGCCAACGCCTTCCTCGACGCGTTCGCCGCCCGCAGCACCGCCGCCGGACGCCGCGTGCAGGCCCTCGCCTGGGGGCTGTGGGCGGAGCGCAGCGGAATGACCGGCACCCTGGCCGAGACCGACCTGCGCCGCATCGCCCGCAGCGGCCTGCGCCCCATGCAGACGGCCGACGCGCTCGCCCTGCTGGACACGGCGCTGCGCAGCACCCAGGCCTGGTTCGCCCCCGCGGACCTGGACACCGGCGCGCTGCGCGGGCCGGACGGGGCGGTGCCCGACCTGCTCCGCGACCTCGTTCCCGCCCGCGCCCGGCAGGCGGCCCGTACGGCCCCCGCCGCACCGGCCACCGCCACCGCCGGGGACAGCCTGCGCGAACGCCTGGCCGGGCTGGACGCAGGCGCCCGCCACAGTGCCGTACTGGAAGCCGTGCTCGCCCAGGCGGCCCTGGTCATCGGCCACGACGCCCCCGACTCCCTCGATCCCGAGCGAGGCTTCCTGGACATCGGTTTCGACTCCCTGACCGCCGTCGAGTTGCGCAACCGGCTCGGCACGCTCGCGGGCGTACGGCTGCCGGCGACGCTCATGTTCGACCACCCCACCCCCGAGCGGCTCGCCGCCCACCTGCTGGAGCGGCTGGCCCCCGCCGAACCGCCCGCCGCCTCCCCGGCCGCCGCGGACCGGCTGGAGCAACTGGAGGCGCGGTTCGCGGAGGCGCTGGCGGACCCGGACCTCCACGCGGGGCTGCGGGTGCGGCTGCGCGGCTTCCTGGACCGGCTCGACGGCGCCCCCGCACCTGTCCCGGCATCCGTCCCGACGCCGGCCCCGGCGCCGGGACAGGGCCCGGACGCACCCACCGACGAGGTCTCCGACGAGGAACTCCGCGCCTTCCTGGAGGGCGACCTCGACGACGCCTGAGCACCGACCCCCGGCCGCCGCGGCGCGGATCCGTTCCTGTCGCGGCGGCCCCCGGCCCGCACGCCGACTCCGATCCCGATTCCGATTCCGGATCTCGATCCCGATTCCAATTTCGCCCGACCCGCCGACCGTCCGACCCGCCGACCGTCCGATCCGCCGACCGCCCGACCGCCCGACCGCCCGACCCGCCGACCGTCCGATCCGTCCCACGACCCGAACATGATCCGGCGCCCGCACGACCGCGGGCGTCCCGCCCACCGATCCGCTCCACACGGCCGGGAACCCCCAGCCCCGCCGGCCGTCCGCCCCTTGTCACCTGGATGGAACAGTGAAGGCTCTTGTGCTCGCGGGGGGATCCGGTACGCGACTGCGACCGATCACCCACACGTCCAGCAAGCAACTGGTCCCGGTCGCCAACAAGCCGATCCTCTTCTACGGACTGGAATCCATCGCCGCCGCCGGCATCACCGAGGTCGGCGTCATCGTCGGCAGCACCGCCGCCGAGATCCAGGCCGCGGTCGGCGACGGTTCCGCCTTCGGCCTCGACATCACCTACATCCCGCAGAGTGAACCCCTCGGTCTCGCCCACGCGGTCCTCATTGCCCGGTCCTTCCTCGGCGACGACGACTTCGTGATGTACCTCGGCGACAACTTCGTCCTGGACGGCATCAGCGACGTCGTCGACGAGTTCCGCAAGAACCCCTGCGACGCGCAGATCCTGCTCACCCGCGTCAGCGACCCCACCGCCTTCGGCGTGGCCGTGACCGACGACCAGGGCAACGTCGTCGAACTCGAGGAGAAGCCGCGGACACCGCGCAGCGACCTCGCCGTCGCCGGCGTCTACCTGTTCAGCCCCGTCGTCCACGACGCCGTCCGCGCCATCCGGCCCTCCGCCCGCGGCGAGCTGGAGATCACCGATGCCCTCCAGTGGATGATCGACCGGCGGATGACCGTGCGCTCCACGGTCATCACCGGCTACTGGAAGGACACCGGGAACGTCACCGACATGCTGGAGGTCAACCGCACGCTCCTGGAACGCCTCCAGCCCCGCGTCGACGGGTGCGTGGACGACGAGAGCGAGATCATCGGACGGGTCAGGATCGAGGCCGGGGCCCAGGTCCGGCGCTCCCGCATCGTGGGCCCCGCCATCATCGGCGCGGGCAGCGTCGTCACCGACTCCTACATCGGACCGTCCACGTCGGTCGCCGAGGAGTGCCTGATCAGCCACAGCGAGATCGAGTACTCCATCGTCCTGCGGGGGTCCTCCTTCGACCGCATCCGCCGCGTGGAGGCGTCCCTCGTCGGACGCAACGTCAAGGTCACCCTCGCGCCCCGGCTGCCCGCCACCCACCGCCTCGTGATCGGGGACCACGGACAGGTCCAGTTCTCCTCATGAGCGGTGTCCGTCTCCTCGTCGTCACCGCGGTCGCCGCCGAACGCGACGCCGCGGCCAGCGGGTTCGGTCCCGCAGCCACGCTCCCACAGCCCGTGCCCGCGCTCGCGCCGTCAGGGCGGGACGTGGTCCGCGTGACGACGGGCGGCGACGGTTCCAGTGACCGGCCGGTCCGCGCCGACCTCGTCGCCGGGGGCGTCGGACCGGCCGCGTCGGCGGCGAGCACCGCGACCGCGCTGACCGCGGCGGCCGCCCGCGGCGAACCCTACGACCTGGTCGTCTCCGCCGGCATCGCGGGCGGGTTCGCCCCCGTCGCGGCCCTCGGCTCCGTCGTCGTCGCCGACCAGGTCATCGCCGCCGACCTGGGAGCCGACTCGCCCGACGGGTTCCTGCCCGTCGACGCCCTCGGTTTCGGCACCACGGCACACACCTGCGCGCCGCACCTCGCCGCGGCCGTCGCCCGCGGGCTCGGAGCCGTCCACGCACCCGTCCTGACCGTCTCCACCGCCACCGGCACCGCCGAACGCGCCGCCGTACTGCGGGAACGCCACGGCGCCGTCGCCGAGGCGATGGAGGGGTTCGGGGCCGCCGAGGCCGCCGCCGGGCACGGCACACCGTTCCTGGAGATCCGCACCATCTCCAACGCGGTCGGTCTGCGCGACCGCTCCGCCTGGCGCGTCCCGGAGGCGCTGGCCGCCCTGCGGGACACCTTCGCGGTCCTGCGCACCGTGCTCACGCGGGGCGTACCCCCGCCCTACGGCTGACCGCCGACGGCCGGCGACAACTCCGGGGGCGCCCCCCGGCCTTACGGCTGACCGCCCGGCGGCGGCGACAACTCCGGGGCGCCCCCCGGCCCTACGACTGACCGCCGGCGGCCGACGACAACTCCGGGGCGTCACACCTCCCTGCGGCCGACCGCAGGAACCCCGCCCCGGCCGGATCGCCCGCCGGGCTGCGTCCTCCCGCGTCCTCCTGCACCCGAACACCAGGTGGGTGCGGCAGCTGCGGTCGCTTCGCCCGGACGGATCGCCCGCCGCGCTCCCGGGCCGGTCAGCCCCCACGGTCGTCTCCTTGGGGCGCCCGGCACCTCGCCGCAGCGTTCCCGGCCCCAACTCCCGTCGCATAAAGGGCCGTAGAGCGACACGGCCGAGCTCCGGGCCGACGCCCCGGCCTGCGCGAACAGCGAACTGCGGACGATTTCCAAGGGTTTCCCCAAACAACCCGGCCGCGGACCGGAATCGGGTGACCGCGCGGGTCATGCTGTCCCCACCGCACGAGGAGATCACCACCGGCGGGGCCCCACCGGGCGCCCCGGCCCGGCACCCGGGCCTCCCCGCGGCACCACCGTCACCGAACCGAACAGCATGGGGGCAGTCCATGACGAATGAAGCGCAGCTTCGGGACTACCTCAAGCGGGTCACCGTCGATCTCCACACCACCCGCCGCAAACTGCGGCAGCTGGAGGCCCGCGAGCAGGAGCCCATCGCCATCATCGGCATGAGCTGCCGGCTGCCCGGAGACGTGCGCACCCCGGACGACTTCTGGAACCTGCTGATCTCCGGAACCGACGCGGTGACGGACTGGCCCGCAGACCGCGGCTGGCCCACCGTCCCCGGCACCGACCCCGGCCACCGCCGGGGCGGCTTCGTCCACGACGCCGACCGCTTCGACCCCGCCTTCTTCGGCATCTCCCCGCGCGAAGCCCTCGCCATGGACCCGCAGCAGCGCCTGCTGCTCGAAGTGGTCTGGGAATCCCTCGAACGCGCGGGCATCGACCCGGCCGCCCTGCGCGGCAGCCGCTCCGGCGTCTTCGTCGGCTGCAGCGACCAGGGGTACACCTCCGGCCTGACCGAGGTGCCCGAGGACGTCCGCGGCCACCTCCTGACCGGCAACTCGATGTCCGTCCTCTCCGGCCGTGTCGCCTACACCCTCGGCCTGGAGGGCCCCGCCGTCACCGTCGACACCGCCTGCTCCTCCTCCCTGGTCGCCCTCCACCTGGCCGCCCAGTCGCTGCGGTCCGGCGAGTGCTCCCTGGCGGTCGTCGGTGGTGTCACCGTCATGTCCAGCCCCGGCGCCTTCACCGAGTTCGCCCGGCAGGGCGGCCTCGCGGGCGACGGCCGCTGCAAGGCGTTCTCCGACGACGCCGACGGCACCGGCTGGGCCGAGGGCGCCGGCATCCTCGTCGTGGAGCGCCTTTCCGACGCCCGCCGCAACAACCACCCCGTGCTGGCGGTCGTCCGCGGCAGCGCCGTCAACCAGGACGGCGCCTCCAACGGCCTGACCGCGCCCAACGGCCTGTCCCAGCAGCGCGTCATCCTCGCCGCCCTGGCCAACGCCGGACTCCCCGCCACGGACATCGACGCCGTGGAGGCCCACGGCACCGGCACCGCGCTCGGCGACCCGATCGAGGCACAGGCGCTGCTGGCCACCTACGGCCAGGGCCGTCCCGCCGACCGTCCCCTGCTGCTCGGCTCGGCCAAGTCCAACCTCGGCCACACCCAGGCCGCCGCCGGCGTCGTCGGCGTCATCAAGTCCGTCCTCGCCCTGCGCCACGGCGTACTGCCCCCCACGCTGCACGCCGAGCGGCCCTCGACCCATGTCGACTGGACCGCCGGTCACGTGCGGCTCCTCACCGACGCCCACGACTGGCCGGAGACCGACCACCCGCGCCGCGTCGGCGTCTCCGCCTTCGGTGTCTCAGGCACCAACGCCCATGTCATCGTCGAACAGGCACCGGAGCCGACGGCCGAAGAGGCGGGCGTCGCCGACCGGACCGACGGCACCGACCGGGCCGACCGGACTCCGCGGGCGAGCCTTCCGGTACTGCCCTGGGTCCTGTCCGCCCGCGACGAGGAGTCCCTGCGCACCCAGGCCCGCCGCCTGGCCGACCACCTCGCCAACCGGCCGGACGCCGACCCCTACGACCTGGCCGCGTCCCTCGCCACCACCCGCACCGCACACCCGTACCGTGCCGCGGTCCTGGGCGCCGGCCGCGCGGAACTCCTGTCCGCCGTCGAGGCGTTGGCCCGCGGCGAAGCCGCTGCGGACGTCTTCACCGACACCGCGCAGGAAGCGGGCAAGGTCGCGTTCCTGTTCTCGGGTCAGGGTGCGCAGCGCGCGGGTATGGGGCGTGAGCTGTACGAGGTGTTCCCGGTGTTCGCGGAGGCCTTCGATGCGGTGTGCGCGCATGTCGGCGGCGAGTTGAAGGATGTCGTCTTCGGTGATGACGCGGAGCGTCTGGGGCGTACGGAGTGGACGCAGCCGGCGTTGTTCGCGGTCGAGGTGGCGTTGTTCCGGCTGCTGGAGTCCTGGGGCGTGCGCCCGGACTTCGTGGGCGGGCACTCGATCGGTGAGATCGCTGCTGCGCATGTGGCCGGGGTGCTGTCCCTGCAGGACGCCTGCGCCCTCGTGACAGCCCGGGGTCGGTTGATGCAGGCTCTGCCGTCGGGTGGGGCGATGGTGGCGGTGGAGGCTGCCGAGGAGGAGATCGTCCCGCTGCTGGAGGGGCGTGTGGTGTCGGTGGCGGCGGTCAACGGCCCGAGGGCCGTGGTGATCGCGGGCGACGAGGCGGCCGTGTCCGAGGTGGCCTCCGAGCTGGCCGGGCGCGGCCGCCGAACGACCCGTCTGCGCGTCTCCCACGCCTTCCACTCGCCGCTGATGGAGCCGATGCTGGCGGAGTTCCGCCAGGTCGCCGAAGGCATCACCTACGCCGCCCCGGCCCTGCCGGTCGTCTCCAACGTCACCGGACAGCTCGCGGCCGAAGGGGAGTTGACCACTGCCGAGTACTGGGTCCGGCACGTCCGCGAAGCCGTCCGGTTCGCCGACGGTGTCGCCACTCTCGCGGCGTCGGGTGTCACCCGGTTCGTGGAGATCGGCCCGGACAGCACCCTCACCGCGCTGGCCCGTACCTGCGTGGCCGACGACCGCGGGCTGCTCTTCCTGCCCGCACAGCGCAAGCAGGGCACCGAAGCCCGCAACCTGATCGGTGCATTCGCCGGGCTGCACCTGCACGGGGCGGCGGTGTCGTGGCCCGCCCTGCTTCCGGGCGCCCGCGTCGTCGAGCTGCCGACCTACGCCTTCCGCCGCGACCGCTACTGGCTGGAGCGCTCGTACGCCGAGGACGGTGCCGCGCTCGTTTCTTCCGGGCCACATCACCACGTCGTCTGGACCCCGGTCCAGGGGCTGCCGGAAACCGCGCGGCTGTCCGGGCGCTGGCTGCTCGCCAGGCCCGCGTCCCTTGAAGGCGACGACGGATGGGACGGCGCGCTGACCACCGCGCTGCTCGACGCGGGCGCCGACGTGGTCACCGTGGACCACCACCTCCTCGACACGCGGGCCGAGCTGGCAGGCCGTATCGCCGCCGCCGTCGGGGACGGCCCGGTCACCGCGATTCTCTCCGCGCCGGCGCGCAGCGGCTCGGTGGACGACGTGCCCGAAGGCGTGCCCGCCACCGCATTGCTTCTCCAGGCCCTCGGTGACGCCCGAGTCGACGCTCCGCTGTGGGCGCTCACACGGGGCGCCGTGACCGCCGACGCGAACGATCCGGCACCCGATCCCGCGCAGGCCGCCGTCTGGGGCCTGGGCCGTGTCGCCGCCCTGGAGCACCCCCACCGCTGGGGCGGGCTCGCCGACCTTCCGCCGACGCTGGACCAGCGTTCCGCGGCGCGGCTCGTCGCCCTGCTCGCCGACGGCACGACGGGCCCGTACCCGCGCGAGGACCAGGTCGCCGTCCGCGCCGCCGGCGCCTTCGCCCGCAGGCTGGCACCCGCCGCTCCCTCCGCGGACGCGGCCTGGCAGCCGACCGGAACCGTCCTGGTGACCGGCGGCACCGGTGCGCTGGGCGCCCGAGTGGCCCGCTGGGCCGCACGACAGGGAGCCGCGCGCCTCCTCCTGGTCAGCCGACGGGGTGCGCAGGCGCCCGGAGCGGAGGCCCTCGCCGAGGAGCTGCGCCGTCTGGGCAGCGACGTCACGTTCGCCGCCGTCGACCTGGCGGACCGTGAGGCGGTCCGGGAACTGCTCGACGCGCACCCGGTGGACGCCGTGGTCCACACGGCCGGCGTCATCGACGACGGAGTGCTCGACGGCCTCGGCCCGCAGGCCTTCCGCTCCGTGTTCGCGGCCAAGACGACGGGGGCGCGGCACCTCGACGAACTGACCCGCGACCGCGACCTGTCCGCCTTCGTCCTGTTCTCCTCGTTCGCCGGCACCGTCGGCTCGGCCGGGCAGGCCAACTACGCCGCCGCCAACGCGTGGCTCGACGCCCTGGCAGAGCGGCGGCGGACCGAGGGCCTGCCCGCCACGTCCCTCGCATGGGGGCCCTGGGCCGGCGGCGGCATGGCGGCCGACGCCGACGCCGAGGGCCGCCAGGTGCGCGGCGGTGTCGGCCTGCTCGACCCCGACCGGGCCTTGGAGGCCCTCGCCCTCCACGCCACCGGGGACCACGCCACGCCGCTGGTCGCCGACGTCGACTGGGACCGCTTCGGCGCCGCCTTCACCGCCGTCCGCCCCAGCCCGCTGCTCACCGAGGTCTACGGCCGCCCGGCCGAGGCCCGCACCACCCCGGTTGCGGCCGGCCTGCGTGACCGCCTAGCCGGCCTGACCCCCGAACGGCGTCGGCACGAGCTGCTGGCCGAGGTGCGCACCCGCGCCGCGGCGGCCCTCGGCTACGCCGGGGTCGAACAGGTGGGGGCGGAGCGGGCGTTCCGTGACCTGGGCGTCGACTCGCTGATCGCGGTCGAGCTGCGCAACACCCTCGCCGCCGCGTGCGGTCTCGCGCTTCCGACGACGGTGGTCTTCGACCACCCGACACCGCAGGCCCTCGCCGGCCACCTGCACGACGAACTCTTCGGCGACACCGACACCACCGTCACGGCCACCGTTTCCGCGGCCGCCGTCACCGACGAGCCGGTGGCGATCGTCGGGATGGCCTGCCGTTTCCCGGGCGGCGTCGACTCTCCGGAGAGCCTGTGGGCGCTGCTGGAGGAAGGGCGCGACGGCATCACCGACTTCCCCGCCGACCGCGGCTGGGACCTCGACCGGCTCTTCACCGCCGATCCGGACAACCCCTACGCCAGCCACACCGCGAGCGGAGGCTTCCTCGACGGCGTCGGCGCCTTCGACGCGGAGTTCTTCGGTATCTCGCCGCGTGAGGCGTTGGCGATGGATCCGCAGCAGCGGTTGTTGCTGGAGTCGTCGTGGGAGGCGGTGGAGCGTGCGGGGATCGATCCGAGGTCGCTGCGCGGGGCTCAGGTGGGTGTGTTCACGGGTACCAACGGGCAGGACTATCCGGCCTTGTTGGGTGTGGCGGAGGGTGACTTCGGCGGGTACGTCGGCACGGGCAACGCGGCGAGCGTGATGTCCGGTCGCCTTGCCTACGTCCTGGGCCTGGAAGGTCCCGCGGTCACCGTCGACACCGCCTGCTCTTCCTCGCTCGTCGCGCTGCACATGGCGGTGCGGTCGTTGCGGTCGGGGGAGTGTGATCTGGCCCTGGCCGGTGGTGTGACGGTGATGTCGACGCCGGGTGCTTTCGTGGAGTTCAGTCGTCAGGGTGGTCTGGCGGGTGACGGCCGGTGCAAGGCGTTCGCGGAGGGTGCGGACGGTACGGGCTGGGGTGAAGGCGTCGGGGTACTGCTCGTTGAACGGCTGTCCGATGCGCAGAAGCATGGTCACCGGGTGCTGGCGGTGGTGCGCGGTTCGGCGGTGAATCAGGATGGTGCGTCGAACGGTTTGACGGCGCCGAACGGTCCGTCGCAGCAGCGCGTCATCCGCGCGGCCTTGGCGGATGCCGGGGTGTCGGCGGCGGACGTGGACGCGGTCGAGGCGCACGGGACGGGTACGCGGTTGGGTGACCCGATCGAGGCGCAGGCACTGCTGGCCACCTACGGACAGGACCGCGAAGTCCCCCTGTATCTGGGGTCGGTGAAGTCCAACCTGGGCCATACGCAGGCGGCCGCCGGTGTGGCCGGTGTGATCAAGATGGTGGAGGCTTTGCGGCGCGGTGTGCTGCCGGCGACGCTGCACGTGGACGAGCCGTCCTCGCGGGTGGACTGGTCGGCGGGCGCCGTGCGACTGGTCACGGAACAGCAGGAGTGGCCGTCGGTCGACCGGCCCCGCAGGGCGGGAGTCTCCTCCTTCGGTCTCAGTGGCACCAACGCGCACGTCATCCTCGAACAAGCCCCGCAGGAGACGGCCGCCCCGGCCGACCCCGCGGCCCTGCCCGTGATCCCCTGGGTGCTGTCCGGGCGTGGTGCCGATGCGCTGCGCGCGCAGGCCGCCCGGCTGCTCGACGCCGTACGCTCGGCCCCCGACGCCGACCCCCTGCGGATCGCCTCGGCGCTGGCCACCTCCCGTACCGCCTTCGAGGACCGCGCCGTCGTGCGAGGCCGTTCCCGCGAGGAACTGCTGGCCGGTCTGGCCGAGTTGGCAGCCGGTGAACCCACTGCACAGGTCACCGTCGGCACCGTCGCCGAGGGCCGCACGGCGTTCCTCTTCTCGGGTCAGGGTGCGCAGCGCGCGGGTATGGGGCGTGAACTGTACGAGGCGTTCCCGGTGTTCGCGGAGGCCTTCGACGCGGTGTGCGCGCACGTCGGTGTGGAGCTGAAGGATGTCGTCTTCGGTGACGACGCGGAGCGCCTGGCGCGTACGGAGTGGACGCAACCCGCCCTGTTCGCCGTCGAGGTGGCGTTGTTCCGGCTGCTGGAGTCCTGGGGCGTGCGCCCGGACTTCGTCGGCGGCCACTCCATCGGTGAGATCGCGGCCGCTCACGTGGCCGGGGTGCTGTCCCTGGAGGACGCCTGCAGGCTGGTGGCGGCAAGGGGCCGGCTGATGCAGGCCCTGCCCGAGGGCGGCGCCATGATCGCGGTGGAGGCCGCCGAGGACGAGGTGCTGCCGCTGCTGGCCGGGCGTGAGGTGTCGGTGGCGGCCGTCAACGGTCCCCGTGCCGTGGTGATCGCGGGCGACGAGGCGGCCGTCTCCGAAGTCGCCGCCGAGGTGGCCGGACAGGGCCGCCGCACCACCCGTCTGCGCGTCTCCCACGCCTTCCACTCACCGCTGATGGAACCGATGCTGGCGGGATTCCGTGAGGTCGCCGAAGGCATCACCTACACCAACCCCTCCCTCCCGATCGTCTCCAATGTCACCGGACAGCTCGCGGCCGAGGGGGAGTTGACGACCGCCGACTACTGGGTCCGCCACGTCCGCGAGGCCGTCCGGTTCGCCGACGGCGTCGCCGCCCTCGCGGCGGAAGGCGTCACCCGGTTCGTCGAGATCGGCCCCGATGCCACCCTCACTGCCCTCACCCACACCGTCCTCGGTGACGCCACCGACCCGGTCTGCGTGGCCGCGCAGCGCAAGGACCGGTCCGAGGCGGATGCCCTGACCGCCGCACTCGCGAGCCTGCACACGACGGGCGCGCGGGTGGACTGGGCCGCGGTGTTCCGGGCCGCCGAAGCCGCCGAAGCCGCCGAAGCCGCCGAAGCCGCTGAAGGCGCTGAAGGCGCCGGCGCTGCCGGTGCCGCCGGCACCGTGCCGCTGCCCACCTACGCCTTCCAGCGCCGCTGGTACTGGCCCGAACCGCGCCGTGCCGACGAGCGGGCGGCCGGGACCGCAGCGTCCGCCGCGTCCGCCGAGGACGCCTTCTGGCAGGCCGTCGAGCGCGGTGACACCCGTGAACTCGCCGACGCGCTGCACCTGGACGACAGCACCCTCGGCACCGTGCTGCCGGCGCTGTCCTCCTGGCGGCGTGCCACGACGGAGCGGCTCACCGCCGACTCGTGGCGCTACCGCATCCGCTGGCAGCGCCTCGACGGCGCCGCCGCCCAGGCCGGTCCGGACACCCGGCGGTGGCTGCTGCTCCAGGCCGGGGCCGGGGGCGACGGCGCGCTCAGCGGCATCGAGGAGTTCCTGCCCCGGATCGAGCGCCTGGTCTGCCCCGCGGAGGCCGACCGGACCGTGCTGGCCGGGCTGCTCGCCGCGGCCGCCGAGGGTGACCCGGTCGCCGGCGTGCTCTCCTGCCTGCCCGGCGTCGGTGCGGCCCTGGCCGTCGTCCAGGCCCACGGCGACGCCGGACTCACCGCGCCGCTGTGGCTGCTGACCAGCGGTGCCGTCACCGTCGGCGGCGGCACGGAGGCCGTCGTCGAACCGGGTGCCGCCGCCGTGTGGGGGCTGGGCCGCGTCGCCGCGCTGGAGCACCCCGACCGCTGGGGCGGGCTGCTCGACCTGCCCGCCCGGCCGGACCGCCGTGCGCTCGCCCGCGCCGCCGCCGTCCTGGTCGCCCGGACCGAGGACCAGGTCGCCGTCCGCGGCGGCACCGCCCACGCCCGCCGCCTCGTCCCCGCTCCGGCGCCCGCCGCCGCGACCGAGCAGTGGACCGCGCCCCCGCGTGTCCTCATCACCGGCGGCACCGGGGCCCTCGGCTCCCGGGTCGCCCGCTGGGCCGTCGAGCACGGCGCCCGCGAACTCGTCCTCACGAGCCGCCGCGGCCCCGACGCGCCCGGTGCCGACACCCTGCGCGCCAACCTCGCCCGGCTCGGCGCGAAGGTCACCGTCGTCGCCTGCGACACGGGCGACCGCGACGCCGTCGCCCGGCTGCTGGCCGCCCACCCCGTCGACGCCGTGGTGCACTCCGCCGGCGTCCTCGACGACGACGTGATCACCGACTGCACGCCGGACCGGCTCGCCGCCGTCCTGCGCGCCAAGGCCGACGCGGCCGACCACCTCGACGCCCTCACCCGCGACAGCGACCTGTCCGCGTTCGTCGTGTTCTCCTCCATCGCCGGCGTGTGGGGCAGCGGCGGACAGGCCGCCTACGCCGCCGCCAACGCCCACCTCGACGCCCTGGTGGAACGCCGCCGCGCCCGGGGCCTGACCGGCACCGCCGTCGCCTGGGGCCCCTGGGACGGCACCGGCATGGCCGCCGACCCGCGGGCGCAGGAGACGCTGCGCCGTCGCGGACTGCGCCCGCTCGACCCGGACGCGGCACTGACCGCACTCGGCCGCGCGCTCGCCGCCCGCGACACCGCCGTCGTCGTCGCCGACGTCGACTGGGCCCGGTTCGCGCCCGCGTTCACCACCGGCCGCCCGAGCCCCCTGCTCGCCGACCTGCCCGAGGCTGCCGCACAGGCCACCACCGGCCCCGCCACCGCGTCCGCCACGACCGCGTCCGCCACCACCGCGGGCGGCGCACTGCGCGACCGGCTCGACCCGCTGCCCGCCGAGGAGCGCGACGCCGTCCTGCTGGAGCTGGTGCGCCGTCGCGCCGCCGTCGCGCTCGGCCACGCCGACCCGGCCGCGGTCGCCGAGGGCCGCGCCTTCCGTGACATGGGCTTCGACTCGCTCACCGCCGTCGAACTGCGCAACGACCTCACCGCCGAGACCGGTGTCGCCCTGCCCACCACCCTCGTCTTCGACCACCCCACCCCGGCCGCCGTCGCCGCCCACCTGCGCGAGCGGATGTACGGGACGGGCGAACAGCGGTCGGAGACGGCCGTGGTGACCACCGGCACCGATCCGGTCGTCATCGTCGGCATGGGCTGCCGGCTGCCCGGCGGCGTCGACAGCCCCGACCGGCTGTGGGAGCTGCTGGCGAGCGGCGGTGACGCCGTCGGCGAGTTCCCCCAGGACCGGGGCTGGGACCTCACGGCCCTGCTGGAGGCCAGCGACACCCGCTCCGGTGGCTTCCTCGCCGACGCCTCCGCCTTCGACGCCGCCTTCTTCGGCATCAGCCCCCGTGAGGCCCAGGCCCTCGACCCGCAGCAGCGGCTCTTTCTGGAGACCTCCTGGGAGGCGCTGGAGCGCTCCGGTGTCGCCCCCACCTCGCTGAAGGGCTCCCGCACCGGCGTCTTCGTCGGCGCCGGCAGCTCCGGTTACGCCACCGGCCTCACCGAGGTCCCCGAAGGGCTCGGCGGGCACCTTCTCACCGGTCAGGCCGGGAGCGTGGTCTCCGGCCGCGTCGCCTACACCCTCGGCCTGGAGGGCCCGGCCGTCACCGTCGACACGGCCTGCTCCTCCTCGCTGGTCGCGCTGCACCTCGCCGTGCAGTCGCTGCGCTCCGGCGAGTGCGACCTCGCCCTGGCCGGCGGCGTCACCGTCATGGCCGACCCGGGCGCGTTCGTCGAGTTCAGCCTCCAGGGCGGTCTCGCCCCCGACGGCCGCTGCAAGGCGTTCTCCGACGACGCCGACGGCACCGGCTGGGCCGAGGGCGTCGGCGTCCTCGTCGTCGAACGGCTCTCCGACGCGCGCCGCAACGGCCACCCGGTCCTCGCCGTCGTCGAGGGCACCGCCGTCAACCAGGACGGCGCGTCCAACGGCCTGACCGCCCCCAACGGCCCCTCCCAGCAGCGCGTCATCCGCCAGGCCCTCGCCTCGGCCGGCCTCTCCCCGGCCGACGTGGACGCCGTGGAGGCGCACGGCACCGGCACCACCCTCGGCGACCCCATCGAGGCACAGGCCGTGCTGGCCACCTACGGCCAGGACCGGCCCGCCGACCGCCCGCTGTGGCTGGGCTCCGCCAAGTCCAACCTCGGCCACACCCAGGCCGCCGCCGGAGCCGTAGGCCTCATCAAGATGGTCCTCGCGCTGCGCGAGAACACCCTCCCGCGCACCCTGCACACCGAGCGTCCTTCCTCGCGCGTCGACTGGAGCACCGGAAACGTCCGGCTGCTGGGCGAGCCCGTCGCCTGGCCCGCCGGCGACCGCCCCCGGCGCGCCGGTGTCTCCGCCTTCGGCGTCTCCGGCACCAACGCGCACGTCATCGTCGCCGAACCGCCCGCCGGGCCCGCCCCCGCGGCCCACCCCGCCGAACGCGCCGAGCGCGCCGAGCGCGCCGTGGCGTGGGCGCTGTCCGCGGGCGGCCCGGCCGCGCTGCGCGACCAGGCCGCCCGGCTCCTCACCCACCTTCAGGACCGCCCCGGGGCGCACCCGGCGGACGTGGCCCACGCCCTGGCGTTCACCCGCGCCTCCCTGGAGCACCGCGCCGTCGTCACCGGCACCGGTCGCGACGCCCTGCTGACCGGCCTCGCCGCGCTCGCCGAGGGCCGCGGCGCACCCGGCGTCGTCACCGGCGACACCCTCACCACCGGGGGCGGCACGGCCTTCCTCTTCGCCGGACAGGGCACCCAGCGCCCCGGCATGGGCCGCGCCCTGTACGACGTCTTCCCGGCCTACGCCGACGCCTTCGACACCGTGTGCGGGCACTTCGACGGGCTGCTGCCCCGACCGCTCGCCGAGGTCATGGCGGACGCCGACGCCGGCACCCTGAACCGCACCGAGTACGCCCAGCCGGCCCTGTTCGCCGTCGAGGTCGCCCTCCACCGGCTGCTGGAGTCCCTCGGGGTGCACCCCTCCCACCTCATCGGCCACTCCGTCGGCGAACTGGCCGCCGCCCACGTGGCCGGAGTGTTCTCGCTGCCCGACGCCTGCCGCCTGGTCGCCGCCCGCGGCCGGCTGATGCAGGCCCTGCCCGAGGGCGGCGCCATGATCGCCGTGGAGGCCGCCGAGGAGGAGGTGCTGCCCCTGCTCGCCGGCCGCGAGGACACCCTGTCGCTCGCCGCCGTCAACGGTCCCCGCTCGGTCGTCGTCGCCGGGGACGAGGACGCGGCCGACGCCGTCGCCGCGCACTTCGCCGCGCTGGGCCGCAGGACGAGCAGGCTCCGCGTCAGCCACGCCTTCCACTCGCCGCACATGGAGGCGATGCTCGACGAGTTCCGCGCGGTCGCCGCCGGCGTCGCGTACGCCGAACCGCGCATCCCGGTCGTCTCCGACCTCACCGGCCGGCCCGCCGCCCCCGGCGAACTCACCGACCCCGAGTACTGGGTACGGCACGTGCGGCACACCGTGCGCTTCGCCGACGGGGTCGCCGCCCTCCAGGAGCTGGGCACCACCCGGCTCGTCGAACTCGGGCCCGACGCCACCCTGACCGCCCTCGCCCAGACCGCCTGGCGGGGCGGCGCCCCGCTCGCCGTGCCCACGCTGCGCGAGGACCGGGACGAGACCGAGACCCTGCTGACGGCCGTCGGCGCCCTGCACACCCGCGGCGTCCCGGTCGACTGGCGCGCCCTGCTCGCCGTCACCGCCCCCGGCTCCCGCCCGGTGGAACTCCCCACCTACGCCTTCCAGCACCGCCCCTACTGGATCGCGCCCACCACGGCGTCCGGCGACCCGGCCGCCGCCGGACTCGTCGCCGCCGACCACCCCCTGCTCGGCGCGGTCGTCCCGTCCGCGGTCGACGACACCCTGCTGCTGACCGGCCGGCTGACCGCCGACGGCAACGGCTGGCTCGCCGCGCACCGGCTCGGCGGGACCGCCGTACTGCCGAGCACCGCCTTCCTCGACCTCGCCCTGCACGCCGGTGCCGTCGCGGGCCGTCCGCAGGTCCGCGAACTGGTCCTGGAGAGCCCGCTGCCGCTGCCCGAGCACGGCGGCGTCGCCCTGCAGATCCGCGTCGAGGCCCCCGACGCCCGCGGCGACCGCCCCTTCGGCGTGTACGCCCGCGCCGCCGCCGGCCCCACCGCCGGCTGGACCCGGCACGCGGGCGGCATCCTCACCGCCGACACCGACGCCCTGTCCCTTCCCGTCCACGACCTCACCGCCTGGCCGCCGCCCGGCGCGCGGGAACTGCCCACCGACGGCCTGTACCCGCGGCTGCGCGAGGCCGGTCTGGACTACGGGCCCGTCTTCCAGGGCCTGCTGGCCGCATGGCGGGACGACACGGCCGTGTACGCGGAGGTCGCCCTGCCCGCCCGGGCCGCCGACGAGGCCGCCCGCCACGACCTGCACCCGGCCCTCCTGGACGCCGCCCTGCACCCGCTGGGCCTCGGCGCCTTCGACGGCCTCGGCGACGGACGTGTGCTGTTCTCCGCCGGACCGGCCCGCCTGCACGCCACCGGCGCCACCACCCTGCGGGTCCGGCTCGACCGCACCGGCCCCGACACCCTCGCCCTCACCGCGGCCGACGCGGTCGGCGACCCCGTCCTGCAGATCGGCTCGCTGCTGCTGCGCCCGGTGCCCGGCATAACGCCCACCAGCACCACGGCTCCCACGGCCACGACCCGGGAACCGGCCCCGGCGGCCGAACCGGCCCGCCGCCGCGCCGCCGCCCGCAACCAGCCCGCCGGCAGCACGCTGGAACGGCTGGCCGCCAGGCCCGCCGCCGAACGCGCCCGCACCCTGCTCGCCACCGTCCGCGACCGCACCGCCGCCGTCCTCGGCCACGCAGGCGCCGACGACATCGAACCCGCCCGGCCCTTCACCGACCTCGGCCTGACCTCGCTCACCGCCGTGGAGCTGCGCAACGGCCTCAGCGCCGCGCTCGGCGTCACCCTGCCCGCCACCCTTGTCTTCGACCACCCCACCCCCGCCGCGCTCGCCGCACACCTCGCCGACGACCTGTTCGGCACCGCGAGCGCGGACACCCCCGCGGTCACGGCCCGGCGCCCCGTCGACGACGACCCGATCGCCGTCGTCGGCATGGCCTGCCGCTACCCCGGCGGCGTCAACAGCCCCGAGGACCTGTGGGACCTGGTGCGCGCCGGAGCGGACGGCATCTCGCCGCTGCCCACCGACCGCGACTGGAACCCCGAGCGGCTCTACCACCCCGACCCCGACCACCCCGGCACCGTCTACACCCGCGAGGGCGGCTTCCTGCACGACGCCAGCAGCTTCGACCCGGCGTTCTTCGGCATCTCCCCGCGCGAGGCCCTCGCCATGGACCCGCAGCAGCGCCTGCTCCTGGAGGTCTCCTGGGAGGCTCTGGAGCGGGCCGGCGTCGACCCGGCCGGTGCCCGCGGCTCCGACACCGGCGTCTTCGCCGGCGTCACCTACCAGGACTACGTCACGATCCTCGCCGCCTCCGACGACAACTTCGAGGGCTACGTCGGCACCGGCAACTCGCCCAGCGTCCTGTCGGGCCGCGTCTCCTACGCCCTCGGCCTGGAGGGCCCGGCCGTCTCCGTCGACACCGCCTGCTCCTCCTCCCTGGTGGCCCTGCACCTCGCCGCGCAGTCCCTGCGCCAGGGCGAGTGCTCCCTCGCCCTGGCCGGCGGTGTCACCGTGATGTCGACGCCGGGCTCCCTCATCGAGTTCAGCCGCCAGCGCGCCCTCGCCGAGGACGGCCGCTGCAAGCCCTTCTCCGCGGACGCCGACGGCGCCAGCTGGGCCGAGGGCGTCGGCATGGTCGTCCTCGAACGGCTCTCCGACGCCCGGCGCAACGGCCACCGGGTCCTCGCCCTCATCCGCGGCAGCGCCCTCAACCAGGACGGCGCCTCCAACGGCCTGACCGCCCCCAACGGCCCCTCCCAGCAGCGCGTCATCCGCCAGGCCCTCGCCGCCGCCGGACTGACCCCGCAGGACGTCGACGCCGTCGAGGCGCACGGCACCGGCACCACCCTCGGCGACCCCATCGAGGCGCAGGCCCTCATCGCCGCCTACGGCCAAGGCCGCGCCGAGGACCGGCCGCTGTGGCTCGGCTCGCTGAAGTCCAACATCGGGCACAGCCAGGCCGCCGCCGGTGTCGGAGGCGTCATCAAGATGGTGGCGGCGCTGCGCGAGGGCGTCCTGCCCCGCACCCTGCACGCCGAGAACCCCACCCCACACGTCGACTGGAGCGCCGGCCGCGTCGAACTGCTCACCGAGGAACGGCCCTGGCCCGACACCGGCCGCCCCCGCCGCGCCGGCGTGTCCTCGTTCGGCATGAGCGGCACCAACGCCCACGTCATCGTCGAGCAGGCCCCCGACGACACGACCGTACGGCCGCCCGCCACGACCGGACTGCCCGCCGTACCCGTCCTGCTGTCCGCCCGCACCCCCGCCGCGCTGCGCGCCCAGGCCGCCCGGCTCCGCACCCACCTGCGCACCCGGCCCGGCACCCCGCTCACCGACGTCGCCTACACCCTCGCCGTGGGCCGCGCCGCCTTCACCCACCGGGCCGCCGTCCTCGCCGACGACGCCGCCGGCCTCGACGAGACGCTCGCCGCGCTGGCGGCCGGCGGGCCGCTCACCGGGCCCGCCCTGCTCGCCGACGCCGTGCCGGGCGGCGCCGAACCCGTCCTCGTCTTCCCCGGCCAGGGCGCCCAGTGGGCCGGAATGGGCCGCGAACTCCTCGCCGAGTCGCCGGAGTTCGCCCAGTGGATCGACCGCTGCGAGCAGGCCCTCGCCCCGTACGTCGACTGGTCGCTGAGCGCCGTGCTGCGCGGTGACGAGGGCGCCGCCGACCTCGGCCGCGTCGACGTCGTCCAGCCCGCCCTGTGGGCCGTGATGGTCTCCACCGCCGCCCTGTGGCGGGCCCACGGCATCCGGCCCGCCGCCGTGGTCGGCCACTCCCAGGGCGAGATCGCCGCCGCCTGCGCGGCCGGCGCGCTGTCCCTGGAGGACGGCGCCCGCGTGGTCGCCCTGCGCAGCCGCGCCCTCACCCGCATCGCCGGCACCGGCGGCATGATGTCCGTGCCGCTGAGCGCCGACGACACCCGCGCCCGCATGGCCCCCTGGGAGGGCCGCCTCGCCCTCGCCGCCGTCAACGGCCCGTCGTCCTCCGTCGTGTCCGGCGAGGCGGGCGCGCTGGAGGAGATGCACGCCGCGCTCGTCGCGGACGGCGTGCGCGCCCGCAAGGTCAACGTCGACTACGGCTCCCACTCCCCGCAGGTCGAGGAGATCGAGGACGCCGTCCGGGACGCCCTGGCCGGCATCGAGCCGCGCGAGAGCGACATCCCCTTCCGCTCCTCCCTGACCGGCGACTGGCTGGAGACCACCGCCCTGGACGCCGGCTACTGGTACACCAACCTGCGGGAGACCGTCCGCTTCGAGGACGCCGTGCGCGGTCTGATCGACGCGGGCCACCGTGTCTTCATCGAGGTCGGCCCGCACCCGGTGCTCGCCGTCGGACTGCGCGACAGCCTCGACGCGGCCGGCGTCGACGGCGCCGTCCTCGGCTCGCTCCGCCGGGACCAGGGCGGCCTGCGCCAGTGGCTCACAGCGCTCACCGACGCCCACCTGCGCGGCGTGGACGTCGATTTCGGGACCGTGTTCGCCGGCACCGGCGCCGTCCGCACCGACCTGCCCACCTACCCCTTCGAGCACCGCCGCTACTGGCCCGCCGTACGCGGGACCGCCCCGGCCGACGCCGCCGGCGGTTCCCCGGCCGCCGACTCCGTCGAGGCCCGCTTCTGGGAGACCGTCGAACAGGAGGACCTGCGCGGCCTCACCGAGACCCTCGACCTTCCCGCCGACGCCCCGCTGAGCAGTCTCCTGCCCGCGCTGTCCCACTGGCGGCGCGCCGGCCGCGAACGCGCCACCGCCGACGCCCTGCGCTACGCCGTCTCCTTCAGCCCTCTCACCCTCGGCGCCGCCGCCCTCACCGGCACCTGGCTGCTCCTCGCCCCCGCCGCCGAGGCCGGACAGGACGCCACCGCCGACCACGTGGCCGACGCCCTCACCGCGGGCGGCGCCCGCACCGTCCGCCGGATCGCCCTGCCCGACGGCGCACCCGACCGCGCCGTGATCGCCGCCCTGCTCACGGCCGGCGAGGACACCGACCGGCCCGCCGGAGTGCTGTCCCTGCTCGCCCTCGACACCCGCGACCACCCCGGCCTCCCGGGCGTCACCGTCGGTCTCGCCACGACCCTCGCCCTCGTGCAGGCCCTCGGCGACCTCGGTGCCGACGCCCCCCTGTGGTGCGTCACCCGCGGCGCGGTCGCGGTCGGCACCGCCGACCCCGCCCCCGTACCCGCCCAGGCCCTGGTCTGGGGCTTCGGCCGGGTCGCCGCACTGGAACACGCCGACCGCTGGGGCGGCCTGATCGACCTGCCCGCCGACCTGGACGCCCGCACCGGCACCCGGCTGGCCGCCCTCCTCGCCGACCCCGGCCAGGAGGACCAGATCGCGCTGCGCGCGGCCGGCGCCTTCGGCCGCCGCCTGGTGCACGCCCCCGGCACCGCCGAGCCGGCCGAGCCCTGGAAGCCCGGCGGCACCGTCCTGGTCACCGGCGGCACCGGCGCCCTCGGCCGGCACGTCGCCCGCTGGCTCGCCGACCGCGGCGCCACCCGCCTGGTGCTGGCGGGCCGCCGCGGCGCCGACGCCCCCGGAGCCGGCGAACTGCGCGACGAACTCGCCGCCCGCGGCGTCGACGTCACCCTCGCCGCCTGCGACGCCGCCGACCGCACCGCTCTCGCCGACCTGCTCGCCGGACTCCCGGCCGACCAGCCGCTCGACGCCGTCTTCCACGCCGCGGGCGTCCTCGACGACGGCGTGATCGACTCCCTCACCCCCGAGCGCATGGCGGGCGTCCTGCACGGCAAGGCCACCGCCGCCCGCGTCCTGCACGATCTCACCCGCGACCTGGACCTGTCCGCCTTCGTCCTGTTCTCCTCCACCGCCGGCGTCCTCGGCGGAGCGGGCCTCGGCAACTACGCCCCGGGCAACGCCTACCTCGACGCCCTCGCCGCCGAGCGCCGCGCCGCGGGCCTGCCCGCCACGGCCGTCTCCTGGGGGCTGTGGGCCGACGGCGGCATGGTCGGCGACGCGGCGGGCGAGCGCATGCGCCGCCACGGCGTCCACCCCATGGACACCCGCACCGCCTGCCAGGCCCTCGGCCGGGCCCTCGACCTCGGCGACACCCACGTCGTCGTGACCGACCTGCGCTGGGACACCTACGCGCCCTCCTTCACCGCGCCCCGGCCCAGCCACCTGCTGGACGAACTGCCCGCCGCCCGCCGGGCCCTGGACGCCGCCGGCGACGACACGGCGTCCGGCACCGCCGACATCTCCTCGCTGCACGCCCACCTCGCCGCCCTGCCCGAGTACGAGCGGGCGGACGCCGTCCTGGGCATCGTGCGCAGCCACGTCGCCGGCGTCCTCGGCCACCCCTCCGCCGACGCGGTCGACCCCGCCCGGCCCTTCACCGACCTGGGCATCGACTCGCTCAGCGCGGTCGAACTGCGCAACGGCATGAACCGCATCACCGGCCTGCGCCTGCCCAGCACCCTCGTCTTCGACCACCCCACCTGCCGGGACCTGGCCGGCTTCCTGCTCGCGCAGGTCGCCGCGGACACCGGCGCCGGTGACACCCCCGCCCCGGCCGCGGCCGACGCCGTCCACCGCGCGCCCGCCGCGGAGGACCCCATCGCCATCGTGGCCATGGGCTGCCGTTTCCCCGGCGGCGTGCACACCCCCGAGCAGCTGTGGGACATGCTGCTGGCCGGCGAGGAGGGCCTGGTGCCCTTCCCCGAGGACCGCGGCTGGGACCTCGGCGTCCTCTTCGACGCGGAGCCCGGCAAGGCGGGCACCGTCGCCACCCGCACCGGCGGCTTCCTCGGCGACGCCGGCGGTTTCGACCCGGCCTTCTTCAACATCTCGCCGCGCGAGGCTCTCGCCATGGACCCGCAGCAGCGGCTGCTGCTGGAGATGGCGTGGGAGACGTTCGAGCGGGCCGGGATCGACCCGCGCGCGCTGCGCGGCAGCCGCACCGGCGTCTTCGCCGGCACCAACGGCCAGGACTACACAGGCATGCTCGCCGCGTCCGGCGAGGACTTCGAGGGCTACATGCTGACCGGCAACGCCGCCAGCGTCGTCTCCGGCCGGCTGTCGTACACCTTCGGCCTGGAGGGCCCGGCCGTCACCGTCGACACCGCCTGCTCCGCGTCCCTCGTCGCCCTGCACCTGGCCGTGCAGTCGCTGCGCGCGGGGGAGTGCGACCTCGCCCTCGCGGGCGGCATCACCGTCATGGCCTCACCGGGCCTGTTCGTGGACTTCAGCCGTCAGCAGGGGCTGGCGGCGGACGGCCGGTGCAAGGCGTTCGCGGACGCGGCGGACGGGACCGGGTTCTCCGAGGGCGGCGGTCTGCTGCTGGTGGAGCGGCTGTCGGACGCGCGCGCCAAGGGGCACCCGGTGCTGGCGGTGGTGCGCGGCTCGGCGGTGAACCAGGACGGCGCGTCCAACGGTTTGAGCGCGCCGAACGGCCCCTCCCAGCAGCGGGTGATCCGGGCCGCGCTCGCGGACGCCGGGCTGTCGGCCGCAGAGGTGGACGCGGTGGAGGCGCACGGCACGGGCACGCGGCTGGGTGACCCGATCGAGGCGCAGGCCCTGCTCGCCACCTACGGTCAGGAGCACGACGTGGAGCGTCCGCTGTACCTGGGTTCGGTGAAGTCCAACGTCGGTCACACGCAGGCGGGTGCCGGTGTAGCGGGCGTGATGAAGATGGTGCTGGCGATGGAGCACGGTGTGCTGCCGGCGACGCTGCACGTGGACGCGCCGTCCTCGCATGTGGACTGGGAGCAGGGCGCGGTCGAGCTGCTGACCGAGGCACGGGAGTGGACCGTGCCGGGGGACCGGCCGCGGCGTGCGGGTGTGTCGTCGTTCGGGATCAGCGGCACCAACGCGCACGTCGTCCTCGAAGCCGCCCCCGAACAGCCCGCCGCGGAGACGCCCGAAGTCCCCGCCGCCGCCCACGGCACGCTGCCCTGGGTCCTCAGCGCCCGCAGCCGCGACGCGCTGCGCGCCCAGGCCGCCCAGCTCCTCGCGCACGCCGGGCGGAACCCCGGCCACACCGCGGCCGACCTCGGCCTGTCCCTGACCGCGACCCGCACCGTCTTCGAACACCGGGCCGTCGTGCTCGGCGCCGACCGCGCCGCCCTCACCGACGGACTGCGGCTCCTCGCCGACGGCGAGACGGGACCGCACACCGTCACGGGCACCCACCGCGGCGAAGGCAAGACCGCCTTCCTCTTCTCCGGACAGGGCTCCCAGCGCCCCGGCATGGGCCGCGGCCTGTACGACGCCTTCCCGGCGTTCGCCGACGCCTTCGACGCCGTCTGCGCCCACCTCGGCGACGATCTGCGCGCCGTCGTCCTCGGCGACGACGCCGAGCGGATCAACCAGACCCGGTGGACCCAGCCCGCCCTCTTCGCCGTCGAGGTCGCGCTCTACCGCCTCCTCGAATCCTGGGGCGTGCGGCCCGACTTCGTCGCGGGCCACTCCATCGGCGAGATCGCCGCCGCCCACGTGGCCGGCGTCATGTCCCTCCCGGACGCCTGCGCCCTGGTCGCCGCACGCGGCCGGCTGATGCAGGAACTCCCCGAGGGCGGCGCGATGTTCGCCGTCGAGGCAGCCGAGGACGAGGTGCTGCCGCTGCTCGCCGGCCACGCCGACGCCGGCATCGCCGCCGTCAACGGGCCGCGCTCCGTGGTCGTCTCGGGCGCCGAGGCCGCGGTCGCCGAGGTGGCCGCCGAACTCGCCGCGGGCGGCCGCCGCACCACCCGGCTGCGCGTCAGCCACGCCTTCCACTCGCCGCTGATGGACCCCATGCTCGACGCCTTCCGCGAGGTCGCCGCCGGCATCGCCTACGCCCCGCCCCGTATGGCCGTGATCTCCAACGTCACCGGGCGGGCCGCCGCATCCGGCGAACTGCAGGACCCCGAGTACTGGGTCCGCCACGTCCGCGAGGCGGTCCGCTTCCACGACGGTGTCGCCTGGCTCGCCGCGCACGGAGCCGACCGGTTCTGGGAGATCGGCCCCGACGGCACCCTGACCGCCCTCGCCCAGGACTGCCTCGCCGGGGACACCGGCGACCGCCTGTTCGTCCCGTCGCTGCGCAAGGACCGCGACGAGGCCGACGCCCTGCTCGACGCCCTCGCCCGCGCCTTCGCCAAGGGCGTGGACGTCGACTGGCCCCGCCTCTTCGACGGCACCGGCGCCCGCGTCGTGCAGCTGCCCACCTACCCCTTCCAGCGCCGCCGGTTCTGGCCGCGCCCGCCCGCCCTGCTCGGCGACGTCACCGCCGCCGGCCTCGGCACCAGCAGCCACCCGCTGCTGGGCGCGGCCGTCGCCCTCGCGGACGGCGGCACCCACCTCCTCACCGGACGCCTGTCCCTGCACTCCAGCCCCTGGCTGAAGGAGCACGCCCTCACCAGCACCGCCCTGTTCCCAGCCACCGGCTTCCTCGACCTCGCCCTGCACGCCGGGGCACGCACCGGCTGCGAGCACGTCGCCGAGCTGACCATCCTGACCCCGCTCACCCTGCCCGCGCACGGCGGAGTCCAGGTGCAGGTCCGCGTCGAGGCGCCCGACGCCGGCGGCGCCCGGGCGCTCACCGTGCACGGCCGCCCGGACGACGCCCACCCCGACGACCCGTGGACGCTGCACGTCAGCGGCCTGCTCACCGCCCAACCGGCCGCCGGCGCCTCCCCGGCGTACGACTTCACCGCCTGGCCGCCCCGGGACGGCGAGGAGGTGCCGCTGGACGGGTTCTACGAGGCGTTCGCCGACCGCGGCCACCTCTACGGCCCGCTCTTCCAGGGGCTGACCCGGGTGTGGACGCGCGGCGAGGAGGTCTTCGCCGAGGTCCGCCTGCCCGCCGACGCCGACCCCGCCGCCGGCGCCTTCGACCTGCACCCGGCGCTGCTCGACGCCGCCCTGCACGCCGTGATGTTCGTGCCGATGGCGGACGCCGGACGGCTCCCGTTCTCCTGGAACGACGTCCGGCTGGACGCCGTCGGCGCCTCCGCCCTGCGGGTGCGCATGGTCCAGCGGGGCCCGGAGGCCGTCGCCCTCGAACTCGCCGACCCGGCCGGCCGCCCCGTCGCCTCCGTCGGCTCGCTCACCCTGCGCGAACTCACCGGCGACCTCGACGGCGCCACCGTCGGCAGCCCCGGCCGGCAGGGCCTGTACGAACTCGACTGGCAGCCGGTGACCCCCTCCGGTACACCGGCTCAGGCCGACTGGGCGGTCGTCGGCTCCGCGGAGGCCCGAGACCTGGCCGCGGCCCTGCGCGAGGCCGGGCACACCGTCACCGTCGTCCCCGGCCCGGACGCCCTCGCCGACGCCGCCCCCGTACCGGACACCGTGCTGTACGCCGTGCCGGCCGCCGGCCGGGCCGCCGACGGCGACCCGGCGCGCCGGGCGCGGGACCTCACCGCCGAGGTGCTGGCGTTCCTCCGGCGGTGGCTGGACGACCCGGCGTTCGCCGCGGCGCGCCTCGCCGTCGTCACCCGCGGCGCCGTGCCCACCGGGCCCAGGCCCGCGGACCCGGCCCAGGCCGCCGTCTGGGGCCTGGTCCGCTCCGCCCGCACGGAGAACCCCGGGCGCCTGGTCCTCGTCGACACCGACGGCACCGCCGCCTCCGCCGCGGCGCTGCCCGGCGCGCTCGGCGACTCCGCGTTCGAACTGGCCGTGCACGACGGCTCCGTGACCGCGCCCAGGGTGGTGCCGCTGGCCGCCGACCGGGCCCTCGTCCCGCCGCCCGGCACCGAGGCGTGGCGGCTCGGCGTCGAGCGCAAGGGCACCCTGGAGGGGCTGCGGCTCATCCCCTGCCCGGAGGTCACCGCCCCGCTCGGCCCGCGCGAGATACGGATCTCGATGCGCGCCTGCGGCGTCAACTTCCGCGACGTCCTCACCGCGCTCGGCATGTACCCGGGCGACGCCACCGCCATCGGCCTGGAGGGCGCCGGCGTGGTCACCGAGACCGGCGCCGACGTGACCTCCGTCGCCCCCGGCGACCGCGTGATGGGCATGTTCGCGGGCGCCTTCGGACCGGTCGCCGTCGCCGACGAGCGCATGGTCGCGCCCATCCCGAAGGGCTGGAGCTTCGCGGAGGCCGCCACCGTCCCGATCGTCTACCTCACCGCCTACTACGCCCTCGTCGACCTCGCCGCACTGAAGCCCGGCGAGAGCGTCCTCGTGCACGCCGCGGCCGGCGGTGTCGGCTCCGCCGCCGTCCAGCTCGCCCGCCACCTCGGCGCCGAGGTCTACGGCACCGCGTCCCCGGCCAAGTGGGACGCGCTGCGCGCCGCCGGCCTCGACGACCGCCACCTCGCCTCCTCCCGCGACCTCGGCTTCGAGGAGCGGCTGCGCACCGCCACCGGGGGCCGCGGCGTCGACGTGGTCCTCGACTCCCTGGCCGGGGAGTTCGTGGACGCCTCCCTGCGGCTGCTGCCGCGCGGCGGACGCTTCCTGGAGATGGGCAAGACCGACGTCCGCGACCCGGCCGCGGTCGCCGCCGGCCACCCCGGCGTCCGCTACCGCGCCTTCGACCTGGTCGAGGCCGGACCCGACCGGATCGGCGAGATCCTGCACGAGCTGGCGGACTTGTTCGACCGGGGGGTGATCGAGCCGCTGCCGATGACCGTGTGGGACGTGCGCCGCGCCCCCGAGGCGTTCCGGTACCTCAGCCAGGCCAAGCACGTCGGCAAGGTCGTCCTCACCGTCCCGGCCGACCCCGACCCCGAGGGCACCGTGCTGCTCACCGGCGGCCTCGGCGGGCTGGGCCGCGCCACCGCCCGGCACCTGGTCGCCGAGCACGGTGTCAAGCACCTGCTGATCGCCGGCCGGCGCGGCCCGGACACCCCCGGCGCGGCCGGCCTGCGCGCCGAACTCGCCGCCCTGGGCGCCGAGGTGACCGTCGCCGCCTGCGACGTCGCCGACCGCGCCGCGCTCGCCCAGCTCCTCGCGGGCATCCCCGCCGACCGGCCGCTGACCGCCGTCCTGCACACCGCGGGCGTCCTCGCCGACGGCGTCCTCACCTCCATGACGCCCACCCGGCTCGCCGAGGCGCTGCGGCCCAAGGCCGACGCCGTCGTCGCCCTGCACGAGCTGACCCGCGACCTGGACCTGGCCCGGTTCGTGGTCTTCTCCTCCGTCGCCGGCACCTTCGGCGGCGCCGGACAGGCCAACTACTCCGCCGCCAACGCCTTCCTGGACGCCTTCGCCCACCACCGGCGCGCCCTCGGCCTGCCGGCCGTCTCCCTCGCCTGGGGCACCTGGCTGCCGGACGCGGGCATGACCGGCGACCTCACCGACGCCGACCGGGAACGGCACGCCCGCACCGGCATGGTGCCGCTCGGCCCCGAGCGCGGCATGCGCCTGCTGGACGCCGCGTCGGCCTCCGACCGGGCCGCCCTGCTGCCCATGGACCTCGACGCCGCCGCCCTGCGCGAGCACCACGACGTCCTGCCGGTCCTGCTGCGCGGCCTGGTCCGCACCCCCGTCCGCCGTCGCGCCGACGCCGCCCCGGCGGCGGCCGGAGCCGCCACGGCCACCGAGGCGACCCTGGCCGAACGGCTGGCCCCGCTGTCCGCCGGGGACCGCGAGCAGCTGCTCCTCGACGTGGTGGCCGAACAGGCCGCCGCCGTCCTCGGGCACGGCTCGGCCGACGCGATGGAACCCGACCAGACCTTCAAGGAGCTCGGCTTCGACTCCCTCACCGCGGTCGAACTGCGCAACCGGCTCGGCGCGGTCACCGGACTGCGGCTGCCCGCCACCCTGGTCTTCGACTACCCGACGCCGCTCGCCCAGGCCCGGCACCTGCTGGACGCCCTCGACCTGCCCGAGCCGCCCGGCACCGCACAGGCCCTGCTCGGCGAGATGGACCGCCTGGAGAGCGCCCTGCGCGACGCGGCCGTGGACGGCGAGGACCGCGAGCGGGTCACCGCCCGGCTGCGGGAGCTGCTCTCCAGCTGGCAGGGCGAACCGGTCCCCGCGGCCGGCGCCCCCGTCCCGGTGGAGGACGACGAGGAGCTGGCCGGGGTCGAGACGCCGGGCGACCTCTTCGACCTGATCGACCGCGAGCTGGGAGACGCATGAGCACCCCGCCGCCCTCCCGACCGCACCCGACGCCCCGGCCCCGCCGGGTTCAAGGAAGTGACACACGTGGCTGACGACGACAAGTACGTGGAATACCTCAAGCGGGTCACGGGCGAACTGCGGCAGACCCGCCGCCGGCTGCGCGAGGCGGAGGACCGGGTCCGCGAGCCGATCGCCATCGTCGCGATGAGCTGCCGCTTCCCCGGCGACATCCGCAGCCCCGAGGACCTGTGGCGGCTCGTCGACGCGGGCGGCGACGCCATCGGCGCGCTGCCCGCGGACCGCGGCTGGGACATCGAGGACCGCTACGACCCCGACCCCGACCGCCCCGGCACCTTCTCCACCCGGGAGGGCGGCTTCCTCCGCGACGCCGCCGCCTTCGACGCGGCCTTCTTCGGCATGAGCCCCCGCGAGGCCCTGGCCACCGACCCCCAGCAGCGCCTGCTGCTGGAAGCCTCCTGGGAACTGCTGGAGCGGGCAGGGATCCGGCCGCAGACCCTGCGGGGCAGCGCCACCGGCGTGTTCGTGGGCGCGGCCACCTCCGGCTACGGCCAGGGCCCCGTCGAGGTGCCCGAGGACGTCCACGGCCTGATGCTGGCCGGCAACGCCACCTCCGTCGCCTCCGGCCGCATCTCCTACGTCCTCGGCCTGGAGGGCCCCACCGTCACCGTCGACACCGCCTGCTCCTCCTCCCTCGTCGCCCTGCACTGGGCGGTGCAGGCCCTGCGCAACGGCGAGTGCGACCTCGCGATGGCCGGCGGCGTCGCCGTCATGGCCACCCCCGGCCTGCTGTTCGAGTTCAGCCGGCAGCGCGGCCTGGCGCCCGACGGCCGCTGCAAGGCGTTCGCCGACTCCGCCGACGGCACCGGCTGGTCCGAAGGCGTCGGCCTGCTCCTGGTGGAACGCCTCTCCGACGCCCGCCGCAACGGCCACCCCGTGCTCGCCGTGGTCCGCGGCTCCGCCGTCAACTCCGACGGCGCCTCCAACGGGCTGACCGCCCCCAACGGCCCCGCCCAGCAGCGGGTGATCGAACAGGCCCTCGCCAACGCCGGTCTCACCGCCGCCGACGTCGACGCCGTCGAGGCGCACGGCACCGGCACCACCCTCGGCGACCCCATCGAGGCCCAAGCCCTGCTGGCCACCTACGGCCAGGACCGGCCCGCCGAACGGCCGCTGCTGCTCGGCTCCCTGAAGTCCAACCTCGGCCACACCCAGGCCGCCGCCGGAGTCGCCGGCGTCATCAAGACCGTGATGGCGCTGCGGCACGGCCGGCTGCCGCGCACCCTGCACGTCGACACGCCCTCCACGCACGTCGACTGGGACGCCGGACACGTCCGCCTGCTCACCGAGCCCGCCGACTGGCCGGACACCGGCGACCGCCCGCGCCGGGCCGCCGTCTCCTCCTTCGGCATCAGCGGCACCAACGCCCACACGATCCTGGAGGCCGCACCCGAGCCGGAGCCCGCGGCGGACGACACGACACCGGCGGCCGTTCCGGCCGAACCGCTGCCCCTGGCCCCCTGGTTCCTGTCCGCGCGCAGCGCCGGGGCCCTGCGCGGCCAGGCCGCACGGCTCCTCGACCACGTCACCGCCCACCCCGGGCACGACCCGCGCGACACCGCCCGCGCCCTGGCCACCACCCGGCAGGCCTTCGAGCACCGGGCCGCCGTCCTCGCCCCGGACACCGCCGCCGCACGCGACGCACTGCGCGCCCTCGCCGACGGCGAGGAGCACCCGGCCGTCGTCACCGGCCGCACCCTGCGCGGCGGTACCGCGTTCCTGTTCCCCGGGCAGGGCGCCCAGCGCCCCGGCATGGGCCGGGACCTGTACGACGCCTTCCCCGCCTTCGCCCGCGCCTACGACGAGGTCTGCGCCCACCTCGACCCCGAACTCGGCCTGTCCCTCAAGGACACCGTCCTGCACACCGGCGACGAGGAGGCCCTGCGCGCCACGGGACTCGCCCAGCCGGCCCTGTTCGCCTTCGGCGTGGCCCTGTTCCGGCTGCTGGAGTCCTGGGGCATCACCCCCAAGTACCTGCTGGGCCACTCCCTGGGCGAGCTGACCGCCGCCCACGTCGCGGGCGTGTGGTCGCTGGCCGACGCCTGCCGGCTCGTCGCCGCCCGCGGCCGGCTCATGCAGGCGCTGCCCGAGGGCGGCGCCATGATCTCCCTCGACGCGGCCGAGGACGAGGTGACCCCGCGGCTCGCCGCGCACGGCGACGCCGTGTCCGTCGCCGCCGTCAACGGGCCCCGCGCCACCGTGATCTCCGGCAGCACCGCGGCCGTCGAGGCGGTCGCCGCCGAACTCGGCGCCCTCGGCCGGACCACGCGGCGGCTGCGCGTGTCGCACGCCTTCCACTCCGCCCGCATGGACGGCGCCCTCGACGAGTTCCGGCGCGTCGCCGAGAGCGTCACCGCCCGCCCGCCGCGGATCACCGTCGTCTCCGACCTCACCGGCCGTGCCGCCACCGCCGGCGAACTCGCCTCGGCCGACTACTGGGTACGGCACCTCCGCCACACCGTCCGCTTCGCCGACGGCGTCGGCCACCTCGTCGAGCGGGGCGTCACCCGCTTCCTCGAACTCGGCCCCGACGCCTCCCTCACCGCGCTCGCCCGCACCTGCCTGCCCGACGACACCACCGAGCGGGTCTGCCTGCCCCTGCAGCGCAAGGGCCGCCCCGAGCCGGCCACCCTGCTGGCCGCCGTGGCCGGGGCCCACGCGCACGGTGTGCCCGTCGACCACGAGCGCCTCCTCGGCGGCCCGGGGCCGGACGCCCCCCGGATCGAGCTGCCCACCTACGCCTTCACCCGCGAGCGGTACTGGCTGCGGCCCGCCGCACAGACCGGCGACGTCACCGGTGCCGGCCTCACAGGCGCCGGGCACCCGCTGCTCGGTGCCGTGGTCCGCGTCGCCGACGAGGACCGGGTCCTGCTCACCGGCCGCCTGTCCACCCGCAGCCAGCCCTGGCTCGCCGACCACACCGTCTCCGGGACCGTCCTGCTGCCCGGCACCGCCTTCGTCGAACTCGTCCTGCGGGCCGGCGACGAGGTCGGGTGCGGCCTGCTGGAGGAGCTCACCCTCCAGGCGCCGCTGGCCCTGCCCGACGGCACCGGCGTGCAGCTGCAGATCGTCCTGGGCGCCCCCGACGACGCGGGCCGCCGCACGGTCGCCGTCCACGCCCGCCCGGACGCCGACGACGACACCCCCTGGACCCGGCACGCCACCGCCGTCCTCGCCCCGGCCACCCCCACCCCGCCCGGCGACGACCTGACCGCATGGCCGCCCGCCGGCGCCCGTCCCGTCCCGCTGGACGGCTTCTACGCCGCGCTCGCCGCCCAGGGCTACCAGTACGGCCCCGTCTTCCAGGGCCTGCGCGCCGCCTGGCACGACGGCGACGTCCGGTACGCCGAGGTCGCGCTGCCCGAGGACGAGCACCGTGACGCCGCCCGTTTCGGGCTGCACCCCGCCCTCCTCGACGCCGCCCTGCACGCCCAGCTCACCGGCGGCGACGGCGAGGCGGACGGCGACGGCGGGGGAGTGGGCCTGCCCTTCGCCTTCAGCGGCGTCACCCTGCACGCCGTCGGCGCCACCACTCTGCGCGTCCGGCTCGAGAAGCGCCCGGGTGGTTCGGTGCGACTGCGCGTCGCCGACGGCACCGGACGACCCGTGGCCACCGTCGACTCCCTCGTCAGCCGCCCGCTGTCCACGGACGCCACGCCCGCCGCCCGGCCGGCCGACGGAGCTCTGTACGCGGTCCGCTGGACGGCCGCCGACCTGCCCGTGGCGCCGGCCACCGACGGCTGGCGCCTGGCCGCCGACGACCCGTCGGACCTGATCCCCGACTGGCCCGCGCTCGGGCCCGACGGCTGCACCGCCGCCGTCCTGCCCTTCGCCTCCGCACCCGGCGAGACCCCCGCCGGGGTCGCCTCCCGCGCCCTGGACGCCCTGCGCACGCTCCTCGCCGACCAGCGCACCCAGGACGCCCCTGTGGTCGTCGTCACCCGGGGCGCCGTCGCCGCCGGGGACGAGGACGTACCGGACCTGTCCGCCGCCGCCCTGTGGGGCCTGGTGCGCTCCGCCCAGACGGAGAACCCCGGCCGGATCGTCCTCGCCGACCTCGACGGCACCGACGCCTCCCGTACCGCCCTGGCCGCCGCAGTCGCCTCCGGCGCACCGCAACTGGCCCTGCGGGAAGGCCGGTTGCTCACACCGACGCTGACGCGTGCCGATACCGCGCGGAACGCCGATGGCACCGCCGCCGGGAACGCCGATGGCACCGCCGCCGGGCACCCCGCCGGCACCGCCGCCGGCCGGACCGCCGCCTGGGACCCCGACGGCACCGTCCTGATCACCGGCGGCACCGGCGCCCTCGGCACGCTCGTCGCCCGCCACCTGGTCACCGCGCACGGCGTGCGCTCCCTGCTGCTGCTCTCCCGCAGCGGCCCGCACGCCCCCGGCGCCACCGAGCTCGCCGCCGAACTCACCGCCCAGGGCGCGGCCGTCCGCATCGAGGCCTGCGACGCGGCCGACCCCGCGGCCCTCGCCACCGCCCTGGCCACCGTCCCCGCCGAGCACCCGCTGCGCGCCGTCGTGCACACCGCCGGCGTCCTCGACGACGGCGTCCTCAGCTCGCTCACCCCGGACCGCCTCGCCACCGTCCTGCGCGCCAAGGCCGACTCCGCGCTGGCCCTGCACCGGGCCACCCGCGACGCCGGCCTCACCGCCTTCGTGCTGTTCTCCTCCGCCGCAGGCCTCCTCGGAGGCGCCGGACAGGCCAACTACGCCGCCGCCAACACCGTCCTGGACGCCCTCGCCCAGCACCGCCGCGCCCAGGGACTGCCCGCCGTCTCGCTCGCCTGGACCCTGTGGCAGCACGACGGCGGCATGACCGGCGGCCTCGACGACGGCGACGTACGCCGCATCGCCGCCTCCGGACTGCCCGCCCTCGACCCCGCGCACGCCCTGCGGCTGCTGGACGAGGCGCTCACGGCCGGCGAGGCCGTGCTCGCCCCGCTGCGCACCGACCCCGCCGCGCTGCGGGCCGCCGCCGCGGCCGGCCGGCTGCCCGCCCTGCTCCACGGCCTGGTCCCGGCACCGGCCCGGCGCACCGCCCGCACCGCGGACGGCGGCGACTCCTCCGCACTCCTGCGGCGCCTCGCCGCACTCACCGTCCCCGAGCAGGAACGCCTGCTGCTGGACGTGGTGCGCCGCCACGCCGCCGTCGCCCTCGGCCACGGCTCGGCGGGCGCCGTCGACGGCGAACAGTCCTTCAAGGACCTCGGGTTCGACTCCCTCACCTCGGTCGACCTGCGCAACCGGCTGAACGCCGAAACGGGACTCAGGCTGCCCGCCACCCTCGTCTTCGACCACCCCAGGCCCAGCGCCCTCGCCCGCCACCTGCGGCAGGAACTCGCCGGCGGCACCGAGACGGCGCAGACCGCCACCGCCGCCGTGGGCGACGACGACCCCGTCGTCATCGTCTCCATGGCCTGCCAGTACCCGGGCGGAGTCACCTCCCCCGAGGAGCTGTGGCGGTTCGTGTCCGAGGGCGGCGACGCCATCGGCGCCTTCCCCACCGACCGGGGCTGGGACCTGGACCGGCTGCCCGGCCTGGAGGCCGGCTTCCTGCACGGCGCCACCCACTTCGACGCCGCCCTGTTCGGCATCTCCCCGCGCGAGGCCCTCGCCATGGACCCGCAGCAGCGCCTGCTCCTGGAGACGTCCTGGGAGGTCTTCGAGCGCGCCGGTCTCGACCCGCTGGCCCAGCAGGGCAGCCGCACCGGCGTGTACGTCGGCGCGATGGGATCCGGTTACGCGTCGGGCCTCGCCGACATCCCCGAGGGCATGGAGGGCTACATCGGTCTCGGCGTGTCCGGCAGCGTCATCTCCGGCCGGGTCGCCTACACCTTCGGCCTGGAGGGGCCGACGATGACGGTCGACACCGCCTGCTCCTCCGCCCTGGTCGCCCTGCACCTCGCGGCCCAGGCGCTGCGGCGGGGCGAGTGCTCGATGGCGCTGGCCGGCGGCGTCACCGTCATGGCCACCCCCGGCACCTACACCGAGTTCACCGCGCAGAACGGGCTGGCCGCCGACGGCCGCTGCAAGGCGTTCGCAGCCGCCGCCGACGGCACCAGCTTCTCCGAGGGCGTCGGCATGCTCCTGCTGGAACGGCTGTCGGACGCCCGGCGCAACGGGCACCCGGTGCTCGCCGTCGTCCGCGGTTCGGCCACCAACCAGGACGGCGCGTCCAACGGCCTGACCGCCCCCAGCGGCCCCTCCCAGCAGCACGTCATCCGCCAGGCCCTCGCCTCGGCCGGACTCTCCGCCGCCGACGTCGACGCCGTCGAGGCGCACGGCACCGGCACCACCCTCGGCGACCCCATCGAGGCCCAGGCCCTGTTCGCCACCTACGGCCGGGAACGGCCCGAGGGACGGCCCCTGCTGCTGGGCTCCGCCAAGTCGAACTTCGGCCACACCCAGGCCGCCGCGGGCGCCGCCGGCGTCATCAAGATGGTGATGGCGATGCACCACGGCGAACTGCCCCGCACCCTGCACGTCGACGAACCCTCCCCGCACATCGACTGGTCCAGCGGCACCATCGAACTGCTCACCGAGCCCCGCCCGTGGCCCGCCCGCGAAGAACGCCCCCGCCGGGCCGGCGTCTCCTCCTTCGGCATCAGCGGGAGCAACGCCCACGTCGTCCTGGAGGAACCCCCCGCCCCCGCACCCGCTCCCGAACGGGACGCGGCGGCGGTCGTGCCGCGCGCCCACCCCGTCTCCGGGCACACCCCCGAGGCGCTGCGCGCCCAGGCGGCCCGGCTGCGCACCCACCTGCGCACCGCCGAGCACGACCCGCGCGACCTCGCGCACACCCTGGCCGCGGCCCGCCACGCGCAGCGCCACCGGGCCGTCGTCGTCGCCGAGGACCGGGAGGAACTGCTCACCGGCCTCGCCGCCGTCGCCACCGGCGAGAGCGCCGGCCACGTCGTCACCGGCGCCGCCGACGACGGCCGCCTCGCCGTCCTGTTCAGCGGCCAGGGCGCCCAACGCCCCGGCATGGGCCGCGACCTGTACGCCGCTCACCCGGTGTTCGCCGAGACCTTCGACGCCGTCTGCGCCGAACTGGACCGGCACCTGGAGGGACCGCCGCTGCGGGAGGTCGTCCTCGCCGCCGAGGGCAGCGCCGAGGCGGCGCTGCTGGACCGCACCGCCTGGACCCAGGCCGCCCTGTTCGCCTTCGGCACGGCCGCCCACGCCCTGACCGCCTCCTGGGGCGTCCGGCCCGACGTACTGGCCGGGCACTCCGTCGGCGAGCTCACCGCCGCGCACGCCGCCGGGGTGTTCGACCTCGCCGACGCCTGCGCCCTGGTCGCCGCGCGCGGCCGGCTCATGCAGGCGCTGCCGGAGGGCGGCGCGATGACCGCAGTCGAGGCCACCGAGGCGGAGGTGCTGCCGTACCTGGAGGGCCGGGCCGACCGCGTCGCGGTCGCCGCCGTCAACGGGCCCGTCTCCGTCGTGGTCTCCGGTGCCGCGGACGACGTGGACGCGGTCGCCGCCGAGTTCGCCGCGCGCGGCCGCCGGACCCGGCGCCTGCGGGTCAGCCACGCCTTCCACTCGCCGCTGATGGACGCCATGCTGGAAGACTTCCGTCAGGTGGCCGCGCGCGTGCGCTACGCGCCGCCGGCCGTCCCCGTGGTGTCGAACCTGACCGGCGCCCTGTGCGCCGGCGAGGACCTGTGCACCCCGGACTACTGGGTGCGCCACGTCCGCGAGGCCGTGCGCTTCGCGGACGGGGTGCGCGCCCTGGAGACCGACGGCGTCACCCTCTGCCTCGAACTCGGCCCCGACGCCACCCTCACCCCCCTGGTCCGCGACGGCGTCGGCGACCCCGCCGCCGTCACCGCCGTGCCCCTCCTCCACCGCGACCTGCCCGAGACGCGCGCGGCGCTGCTGGCCGCCGCCACCCTGCACGCGCACGGCCGCGGAGACCTGCCCGCCCACCCCGCCGACGCCGGCGCCCGGCCCGTCGCCCTGCCGACGTACGCCTTCCAGCGCGAGCGCTACTGGCTGGAACCGTCCGCGCGGACCGCCGCGCCCGCGGTCGACGGCGCCTTCTGGGACCTGGTCGAGGCCGCCGACCCGGCAGCCCTGGCCGAGCGGCTCGACCTCGACGCCGACGCCCCGCTCAGCGCCGTCCTGCCCGCCCTCGCCGCCTGGCGCGGCGCGGACCGCAGGCACGCCGAGGAACAGCGCTGGGAACACCGCGTCACCTGGCGGCCCGCCGCCGACGGCGCCACCGCCGCCCTCACCGGCACCTGGCTGCTCGCCGTCCCCGGCTCGCTGGACGGCGGCCCCTGGGTCACGTCGATCGCCGAGGCGCTCACCGCGCACGGCGCCCACGTCCGCGTCCTGCCCGTGGACTGCGCGGGCGCCGACCGCACGAGCCTGGCCGCCGCCTACGACACCGCCCGCGAGGACGGTCCGGCGCCCGCGGGTGTCCTGTCCCTGCTGGCCGCCGACACCCGGCCGCTGCCCGGTCACCGCGCCGTCCCGGCCGGGCTCGCCGCGACCACCGCCCTCGTGCAGGCCCTCGCCGACCGGGCCACGGGCCCGGAGACCACCCGCCTGTGGGCCGTCACCGCCGGCGCCGCCGGCGTGCTGGGACACGAGGCGCCCGCCGCACTCGAACAGGCCGCCGTCTGGGGCCTGGGCCGCACCGCCGCGCTGGAACACCCGCAGCTGTGGGGCGGACTGGTCGACCTGCCCGCCGGCACCGGTGCCGTCGCCCCCGGCATCGCCCGTCGGCTGTGCGCGGTCCTGGCGGACGGCCGCGAGGACCAGACCGCCGTGCGCGCCGCCGGGACCTTCCTGCGCCGCCTCGAACGCGTCCCGGCCGCACGCCCCGCCGGCACGTCGCCCGACTGGACGGGCACCGTCCTGCTCACCGGCGCGACCGGCGCCCTCGGCCTGCGCACCGCCGCCTGGCTCGCCTCCCGCGGCACCACCCGGATCGTCGCCGTCAGCCGCTCGGGCCCCGGCTCGCCCGGCGCCGCCCGCCTCGAGGAGACCCTGGCCGGCACCGGCACCGCACTCGTCCTGACCGCCTGCGACGTCGCCGACCGGGACGCCCTCGCCGCCCTGCTGGCCGAGCACCCCGTCGACGCGGTCGTGCACACCGCCGGCGTGCTCGACGACCGGCTCATCGACGGCATGGACGCCGACGCCCTGGAGAACGTGCTGCGGCCCAAGCTCGCCGCCGCCCGCAACCTCCACGACCTCACCCGGGACCGGGACCTGACGGCGTTCGTCCTGTACTCGTCGGTCTCCGGCACCCTGGGCACCATCGGCCAGGCCAACTACGCCGCCGCCAACGCCTGCCTCGACGCGCTCGCCGAACAGCGCCGCGCCGCCGGCCTGCCGGCCACCTCCCTGGCCTGGGGCCCCTGGGCGGGCGGCGGCATGGCGACCCGGGACGCCGGCACCGAGGCCCGCATGCGCCGCGGCGGCATCAGCCCCCTCGACCCCGACCGGGCGGTGGAGGCGGTCGGCCGGGCCACGGCACGCACCGACGCCGTGCTCGCCGTCGCCGACATCGACTGGGCGCGGTTCGCCCCCGGCTTCACCACCTCCCGGCCCAGCCCGCTGCTCGCCGAACTGCCCGAGGTGCGCGAACTGCTCGCCCGGCGTCCCGAGAGCGCGGACGCGGACGCCGGGCAGGCCCTGCGCGCCCGGCTGGCCGGACAGACCCCCGCCGAACGGGAACGCACGCTGGTCGGCCTGGTGCGCACCGAGGCCGCCGCCGTCCTCGGGCACGCCTCCGCCGACCGGGTCGGCGCCACGCAGGCGTTCAACGCCCTCGGCTTCGACTCGCTGACGGCGGTCGAACTGCGCAACCGGATCGGCGCCGCCACCGGTCTCGCCCTCCCGGCCACGCTCCTGTTCGACCAGCCCAACGCCACCGCGCTCGCCGGACACCTGCTCGGCCGGCTCACCGACGACACGGACGCGGCCGGCGCCGTCCTCGCCGACCTCGACCGGCTGGAAGCGGCCCTGTCCGGGCTGCCGGCCGGCGACGCCCGGCTCGACCGCATCGGCGCCCGCCTGCAGTCGCTGCTCGGACGCATCGGCGGCACCGCGACCGCCGCCGCACCGGCCGCGGCGACCGGCGACGACATCACCGACCGCCTGGAGTCCGCCGCGGCGGACGAACTCTTCGACTTCATCGAGAACGACCTCGGCATCTCCTAGCGGGGACGGCCACGGGACCTCGGAAACGGGTGAGGAACGCATGAGCGATGAGGACAAGCTCCTCGGCTACCTGAAGAAGGTCACGGCCGATCTCCACCAGACGCGACAGCGGCTGGCGGCGGCCGAGGCCCGTGAGAAGGAACCCATAGCGATCGTCGCGATGGGCTGCCGCTTCCCCGGCGGCGTGTCCGGCCCCGACGACCTGTGGCGGCTGCTGGAGGACGGCACGGACGCGATGACCGACTGGCCGCGCGACCGCGGCTGGGACGTCGAGTCGCTCTACGACCCGGAACCGGGCACGCCCGGCCGCAGCTACACCCGCACCGGCGGGTTCATCGACCGGGTCGCCGACTTCGACGCCTCGTTCTTCGGCATCTCCCCGCGCGAGGCCGTCGGCACCGACCCGCAGCAGCGGCTGCTGCTGGAGATCTGCTGGGAGGCGCTGGAACGCGCCGGCATCGACCCGCTCGCCCTGCGCGGCAGCCGCACCGGCGTGTTCGCCGGCACCAACCTGCAGGACTACCCCGCCCTGCTCGCCCACTCCGACAACGCCGGCGACGACGGTGTCGGCAACTCGCCCAGCGTGCTCTCCGGGCGCATCTCGTACACCCTGGGCCTGGAGGGCCCGGCCGTCTCCGTCGACACCGCCTGCTCCTCCTCCCTGGTCACCCTGCACCTGGCCGCGCAGGCGCTGCGCGCGGGGGAGTGCGACCTGGCCCTGGCCGGCGGCGTCACCGTCATGTCGACCCCGACGATCTTCCTCGAGTTCAGCCGCCAGCGCGGGCTGTCCCCGGACGGACGCTGCCGGGCCTTCGCCGACGCGGCCGACGGCACCGCCTGGGGCGAGGGTGCCGGCGTCCTCGTCGTCGAGCGGCTGGCCGACGCCCGCCGCAACGGCCACCCCGTCCTCGCCGTGCTGCGTGGCTCCGCCGTCAACCAGGACGGCGCCTCCAACGGCCTGACCGCACCCAACGGGCCGTCCCAGGAACGTGTCATCTGGCAGGCCCTGCGCTCCGCCGGGCTCGCCCCCGCCGATGTCGACGCCGTCGAGGCGCACGGCACCGGCACCACCCTCGGCGACCCCATCGAGGCCCAGGCGCTGCTGGCCACCTACGGCCAGGACCGGCCCGCCGACCGGCCGCTGTTGCTCGGCTCGGTGAAGTCCAACATCGGCCACACCCAGGCCGCCGCCGGAGTCGCCGGCGTCATCAAGACCGTCCTCGCCCTGCGCGCCGGCCGCCTGCCGGCCACCCTGCACGTCGACCGGCCCAGCCGGCACGTCGACTGGAGCGCGGGCCACGTCGAACTGCTCACCGAGGCCCGCGACTGGCCCGGCACCGGCGACCGGCCGCGCCGCGCCGCGGTCTCCTCCTTCGGCGTCAGCGGCACCAACGCCCACGTCATCCTCGAACAGGCCCCCGAGCCGGACACGGACGAGACGGCCGCGCCGGCCGACGGCACCCCCCGCGCCCGCGCCTTCCCCGTCTCCGGCCGCACCGCCGCCGCCCTGCGCGCGCAGGCCGCCCGTCTCGCCGCCCACCTCCGGGCCGCCCCCGAGGGCACGCCCCGCCCCGCCGACCTCGCCTGGTCCCTGGCCACCACCCGGCCCGCCCTCGAACACCGGGCCGTGGTCGTCGCCCGCGACCGGGACGATCTCCTGCGCGGCCTGGGCTCACTCGCCGAGGGCACACCCGACGCGGCCGTCGTGCGGGGTGTCGCCGACACCGACGGCGACCCGGTCCTCCTCTTCCCCGGCCAGGGCCCCCAGTGGGAGGGCATGGCCACCGAGCTGTACGCGGCCGACCCGCGGTTCCGCCGCTTCTTCGACGAGGCCGCCGCCGCGGTCGAGGCGTTCACCGACTACGCGGTCCTCGACGTGCTGCGCCGCGCACCGGGCGCCCCGCCGCTGGAGCGCCTCGACGTCGTCCAGCCCACCCTGTTCGTCGTCTGCGTCGCACTCGCCCGGCTGTGGATGGCCTGCGGAGTGCGCCCCGCCGCGGTGGCCGGGCAGAGCCAGGGCGAGATCGCCGCCGCCCACATCGCCGGCGTCCTCACCCTGGAGGACGCCGCCCGCGTCGTCGTCACCCGCTCCCGGGAACTGACCGCCATCACCGGCCGCGGCGGCATGGTGGCGGTCCCCCTGCCGCTCGCCGAGGTGGAACAGCTCCTGACCCCCTACGAGGGCCGGATCTCGGTGGGTTCGGTCACCGGCCCCCGCTCGGTCACCGTCTCCGGGGACGCCGAACCGCTCGCCGAACTCCTGACCGCCCTCACCGGCGCCGGGGTCCGCGCCCGCCGCGTCCCCGTGGACTACGCCTCCCACTGCGCCCAGGTGGAGGAGGTCCGCGACCCGCTCCTCGCCGGGTTCGCCCCGGTCCGCCCGCGCCCCGCGCGGATCCCCTTCCACTCCACCGTCACCGGGGCCCGCGTCGAGGACACCACCACCCTCGACGCCGCCTACTGGTACGACAACGTCCGCCGCCCGGTCCGCTTCGAGACCACCGTGCGGGACCTCGCCGCAGCCGGGCACCGCGTCTTCGTCGAGGCCGGCCCGCACCCCGTCGTCACCACCGCGGTCGGCGACATCCTGGAGGACCTCGGCATCACCGACGGCGCCGTCCTCGGCACCCTGCGCCGCTCCGAAGGCGGACCCGAACGCTTCCTCGCCTCCGCCGCCGCCCTCGCCGTGCGCGGCGGCAGCGTCGACTGGACGGCCGTCCACGACGAGCCCGCCCACCGCGTCGACCTGCCCGTCTACGCCTTCCAGCGCCGCCGCTACTGGCCCGCCTTCACCGGCAAGGCGGCCGCGGACACCGCCACCGGCACCGCGGACGCCCCGTTCTGGCAGGCCGTCGAGGCGGGCGACCTCGACACCCTCGCCGCCGCCCTCGAACTGGACCCGGACACCGTCTCCGCCCTCGCCCCCGCCCTGGCCGGCTACCGCAGGCGCAGCACCGACCGGGCCACCGCCGACCACTGGCGCTACCGCATCACCTGGCACCCCCTGGCCGACCACCCCGCCCCCGCGCTGACCGGCCGCTGGCCGCTGCTGGTGCCCCGCGGCCACGAGGAGGGTCCCGAGGCCACCGCGGTCCGCGCCGCCCTCACCCGCGCCGGCGCCGACTGCGTCCCGGTCGTCGTCGACACCGCCGCCGACCGCGCGGCCCTCGCCGCCGCCCTGTCCGACGCGGCCGACGGAGCCCAGGCCGTGCTGTCCCTCCTCGCCCTGGACGACACCCCGCACCCCGGCCACCCGCTGCTGCCGGGCGGGTTCGCCGCCACGGTCGCCCTCGTCCAGGCCATGGACGACCTCAACACCCGCCTGCCGGTGTGGTTCCTGACCCGCGGCGCCGTCGCCACCGCGCCGGCAGCGGGCCCCGACCACCCCGCCCAGGCCCTCGTCTGGGGCTTCGGCCGGGTCGTCGCGCTGGAACAGGCCGACTGCTGGGGCGGCCTGGCCGACCTGCCGGCCGACCCGGACGACCGCGCCGCCGACCGGCTGATCGCGGTCCTCGCGGGCACCGACCACGAGGACCAGGTCGCCATCCGCCCCACCGGCGTCCTCGGCCGCCGCCTGGAACGCGCCGCCACCGGCGGGCTGCCCGCCCGCCGCCACTGGCAGCCCGGCGGCACCGTCCTGGTCACCGGCGGCACCGGCGCCCTCGGCCGGCACGTCGCCCGCTGGCTCGCCCGCTCCGGCGCCGAGCACCTGCTGCTCGTCAGCCGCTCCGGCCCCGACGCGGAGGGCGCCGCCGGCCTGCTGGAGGAACTCGCCGCCCACGGAGCCCGCGCCGAGCTGGCCGCCTGCGACATCGCCGATCCCGACGCCCTCGGCTCCCTCCTCGCCACCATCCCCGCCGACCGGCCCCTGACCGCCGTTTTCCACACCGCGGCCGTCCTCGACGACGGCGTCATCGGCTCCCTCACCCCCGACCGGCTCGCCGAGGTCCTGCGGGTCAAGGTCGGCGGCGCCCTCAACCTCGACGCCGCCACCGCCGGACTCGACCTGTCCGCGTTCGTGCTGTTCTCCTCCTCGTCGGGCGTCTTCGGCAGCCCCGGACACGGCAACTACGCACCCGGCAACGCCTTCCTCGACGCCCTCGCCCAGGACCGCCGCGCCCGCGGACTGCCCGCCACCGCCGTCGCCTGGAGCGGCTGGGCCGACGGCGGCATGGCCTCCGGCACCGTCGGCGAACGCCTCCAGCGGCACGGCGTCCGCCTGATGGACCCCGCCGTCGCGGTCACCGCCCTCCAGGACGCCCTCGACCACGACGACACGGCGCTGGTCGTCACCGACATCGACTGGGAGGTCTTCGGCGCCGAACTCGACAAGGGCCGCCCCCGGCGCCTGTACGCCGCCCTGCCCGACCTCGAGCGCCTGCGGGCGAACCGGCCCGCACCCGGCGCCGGCGACCCGGACACGGCGGACACCGAGGGTGGGCTCCCCGCCCAGCTCGCAGCCCTCTCCGACGCGGACCGCAGGCACGCCCTGCTGCACCTCGTCCGCGCCCACATCGCCTACGTCCTCAACCACCCGAGCCCCGACGACGTCGAACCCGCCCGCGCCTTCCGCGAACTCGGCTTCGACTCTCTCACCGCCGTCGAACTGCGCAACACCCTCGGCGAGGCGACCGGCATGCGGCTGCCCGCCACCCTCGTCTACGACTACCCGACCCCGGCCGCGCTCGCCGAACACCTCGACCAGCAACTTGCCCCCCGGCAAGGGCTCCCCGCCTCCGGCGCCGGCCCCGCCGGGCCGCGCACGGACACCGCCGACGACCCCGTCGTGATCGTCGGCATGGCCTGCCGCTTCCCCCGCGGCGCGGACACCCCCGAGCGGTTCTGGCAGCTCCTGGCCGACGGCACCGACGCCATGGGCCCCTTCCCGCAGGACCGGGACTGGGACCTGGAGTCCCTCTACGACCCCGAGCCCGGCCGGGCCGGCCGCACCTCCACGCTCACCGGCGGTTTCCTCGACGGCTTCGCGGACTTCGACCCGGGTGTGTTCAACATCTCGCCGCGCGAGGCTCTCGCCATGGACCCGCAGCAGCGGCTGCTGCTGGAGATGGCGTGGGAGACGTTCGAGCGGGCCGGGATCGACCCGCGCACGCTGCGCGGCAGCCGCACCGGTGTCTTCGCCGGCACCAACTACCAGGACTACACCTCCCGCCCGATCGCACCGGGCGACGAGGTCGGAGCCCACCTGGGCACCGGCAACTCCGCCAGTGTCATGTCGGGCCGGCTGTCGTACACCTTCGGCCTGGAGGGCCCGGCCGTCACCGTCGACACCGCCTGCTCGTCCTCCCTCGTGGCCCTGCACCTGGCCGTGCAGGCGTTGCGCGCGGGGGAGTGCGACCTCGCCCTCGCGGGCGGCATCACTGTGATGTCGACGCCCGGTCTGTTCGTGGACTTCAGCCGTCAGCAGGGGCTGGCGGCGGACGGGCGGTGCAAGGCGTTCGCGGACGCGGCGGACGGCACCGGGTTCTCCGAGGGTGGCGGTCTGCTGCTGGTGGAGCGGCTGTCGGACGCGCGCCGGCTGGGGCACCGCGTACTGGCGGTGGTGAAGGGCAGCGCGGTCAACCAGGACGGCGCGTCCAACGGTCTGAGCGCGCCGAACGGCCCCTCCCAGCAGCGGGTGATCCGGGCCGCGCTCGCGGACGCCGGGCTGTCGGCCGCAGAGGTGGACGCGGTGGAGGCGCACGGCACGGGCACGCGGCTGGGTGACCCGATCGAGGCGCAGGCCCTGCTCGCCACCTACGGCCGCGATCGTCAACGGCCCCTGTATCTGGGTTCGGTGAAGTCCAACGTCGGTCACACGCAGGCGGGTGCCGGTGTGGCGGGCGTGATGAAGATGGTGCTGGCGATGGAGCACGGTGTGCTGCCGGCGACCTTGCACGTGGACGCGCCCTCTTCGCACGTGGACTGGGAACAGGGCGCGGTCGAGCTGCTGACCGAGGCACGGGAGTGGACCGTGCCGGGGGACCGGCCGCGGCGTGCGGGTGTGTCGTCGTTCGGGATCAGCGGCACCAACGCGCACGTCGTCCTCGAAGCCGCTCCGGAACAGCCCGCCCCTCAACAGCCCGCCGCCGGCACGGAGGAGAAGCCGTCCGGCGACGTCCCCTGGGTCGTCAGCGGCCGCGACCCGCGGGCCCTGCGCGACCAGGCCCGCCGCCTGCTCGACCACGTGAGCGCGCACCCCGGCGTGGCCCCGGCCGACACCGCCCTCGCCCTGGCCACCACCCGCACCGCCTTCCCCCACCGCGCCGTCCTCGTCGGCGCGGGCCGGGACGACCTCACCGCCCAGCTCCGGGCCCTCGCCGACGGCACCCCGCTGCCGGCCACCGTCACCGGCACCGCCCGCACCGGCGGACGCACCGCCTTCCTCTTCACCGGACAGGGCGCCCAGCGCCCCGGCATGGGCCGCGAACTGCACGCCGCCTTCCCGGTGTTCGCCGACGCCTTCGACGCCGTGTGCGCCCGCGTCCCCGGCCTGCGCGAGGCCGTGTTCGGGGACGACGCCGACCTCGTGCACCGCACCGAGTACACCCAGCCCGCCCTCTTCGCCTTCGAGGTCGCGCTGTTCCGGCTGCTGGAGTCGCTCGGCGTACGCCCCGACGTGCTCGCGGGCCACTCCGTCGGAGAGATCGCCGCGGCCCACGTGGCCGGCGTGTTCTCCCTCGACGACGCCTGCGCCCTGGTGGCCGCCCGCGGACGCCTGATGCAGGCCCTCCCGCCGGGCGGCGCGATGGCCGCCGTGCGGGCCACCGAGGCCGAGGTGGCGCCCCTGCTGGCCGGACGGGAGGACGAGATCGGCGTCGCCGCCCTCAACGGGCCCGACGACACCGTCGTCTCCGGCACCGAGGACGCCGTGACGGAGCTCTGCGCGCACTTCGCCCGGCTGGGCCGGCGCGCCACCCGGCTGCGGGTCGGCCACGCCTTCCACTCGCCCCTGATGGAGCCGGTGCTGGAGGAGTTCCGGGCCGTCGTCACCGGACTCTCCTACGCCGAGCCCGACCTGCCGGTCGTGTCGACCGTGACCGGCTCGCCCGCGGAACCCGGCCTGCTCACCGACCCCGAGTACTGGGTACGGCACGTCAGGCGGCCGGTCCGGTTCCACGACGCCCTGCTGCGCCTGCGCGACCTCGGCACGCGCCGCTTCCTGGAGGTGGGCCCCGACAGCCGGCTCACCGCCCTCGCCGAGGCGGCCCTCACCGAGGCGGAGCCCGAGGCCGCGCCGGACGCGGTGTTCACCGCCGCCGTCCAGCGCGACCAGCCCGAACGACGCCGGCTGCTCACCGCGGTCGCCACCCTCTTCGCCCACGGCACCGACCCCGACTGGGCGGCCCTGCTGCCCGGCGCCCGGCCCGTGGCCCTGCCCACGTACGCCTTCCAGCGGCAGCGCTACTGGCTGCCCACCGTGCCGGCCGGCCCGGTCGCCGCGGCCGGCGGAGCCGACCCCGCCGGTCACCCGTTCCTCGACGCCGAGATCACCCGGGCGGGCTCCCAGGAGCTGCTGTTCACCGGGCGGCTGTCCACGCGCACCCACCCCTGGCTCGCCGACCACGCCGTCCTCGGGCAGGTCATCCTGCCCGCCACCGGCTTCCTCGACCTCGCCGTACACGTCGGCGACCGGGCCGGCTGCGGCCACCTGAGCGAACTCACCCTGCTCAGCCCGCTCGCCGTACCGGAGCGGGGAGCCGTCCCCGTCCAGGTCACCGTCGACGCCCCCGACGAGTCCGGGCGCCGCTCCTTCGGCATCTGGTCACGGCCCGCCGGGGACGGGACGGACTGGCGCCCGCACGCCCGGGGCGTCCTCACCCCGCAGGTCCCCTCCCCGCCGGCGGGCGACCTGGCCGCCTGGCCGCCGCCCGGCGCCGCCGTCGTCTCCGACGCGGACCCCTACGCCGCCTTCGCCGCGGCCGGTTTCGACTACGGGCCCGGCTTCCGCGGGCTGCGCACCGTGTGGCAGCGCGGCGAGGAGGTCTTCGCCGAGGTGGAACTGCCCGAGCCGTACCGGGAGGACGCCGCCCGCCACGGCCTGCACCCCGCGCTCCTGGACGCCGCCGTCCAAGCGCTGCTGGTGCGGCGCCCGGGAGTACCGGCGGACGAACCCGCCGCGCCCATGCTGCCGTTCGCCTGGACCGGGCTCACCCTGCACGCCACCGGCGCCACCGCGCTGCGGGTGCGGCTGGCCCCCGCCGGGCACGACCACGGGTACTCCGTCCTCGTCACCGACACCACCGGGCAGCCGGTCGCCACCGCCGACGCGATCACCCTGCGCGCGGTGAGCCCCGCCGAGGGCCAGGACCGGCCCGAACTGCTGCGCCTGGACTGGCGGGAGACCTCGCCGCTGCCGGCCGCGCCCCGCGCGGAGTCGGTGCGCTGGGTCGTCCTCGGCACCGGTGACGACCGCGTCGCCGCCGCCCTCGACGGGGCCGGCGTGCACCTGGAGACCTACGCCGACCTGGAGGCCCTGGCCAAGGCGGTCGACACCGGCATGACCATGCCCGAACTGGTGCTGGTGGCCCCCGAACCCAGCCGCCCCGACGGCCACGCGGCACCCGACGCGGTACGGGGCCTGCTGACCCGGGTGCACGAGCTGATGTGCGGCTGGCTGGCCGACGACCGGTTCGCCGGCTCGCGGCTGGTCCTCGTCACCCGCGCCGCTGTCACCGCCGGCCCGGTCACCGCGTCTGCCGGGGCGGCCCTGCCGGACGTCGTCGGCGCCGCCCTGTGGGGACTGGTGCGCTCCGCGCAGGCCGAGCACCCCGGACGGTTCCAGCTGCTTGACCTGCCCGGCGAGCCCACGGACGCCGACGACCGGGCGCTGCTCGCCGCGGTCGCCGCCGGCCACCCGCACGGCGCCGTCCGCGACGGACGCCTCCTGCACCCCGACGTCGCCCCCGCCGCCACCGGCCCCACCACGCCCGGCCTGGCCGCCGGAACCGTCCTGGTCACCGGCGCCACCGGCACCCTCGGCCGGGCCGTCGCCCGGCACCTGGTCACCCGGCACGGCGTGCGTTCCCTGCTGCTGGCAGGCCGCCGCGGCCCCGCCGCCGACGGCGCCGACACCCTGGTCGCCGAACTGACCGCACTGGGGGCCAGGGTCCGGCTGGAGGCCTGCGACGTCGCCGACCGCGCCGACGTCACCCGCCTGCTGAGCCGGCTGCCCGACGACGCGCCGCTCACGGGCGTCGTCCACGCGGCCGGCGTCACCGACGACGCCGTGCTCACCGCCCTCGACCCCGGCCGTCTGGACACCGTGCTGGGGCCCAAGGCGGACGGCGCCCGGCACCTGCACGACGCCACCGCGCACCTCGGCCCGACGGCGTTCGTGCTGTTCTCCTCCGCGGCCGGCACCTTCGGCGCGCCCGGCCAGGCCAACTACGCGGCCGCGAACGCCTTCCTCGACGGGCTCGCCGCCCACCGGCACGCCCTCGGGCTGCCCGCCGTCTCCGTCGCCTGGGGACTGTGGGACGGCGACAGCGGCATGACCTCCCGGCTGTCCGCCACCGACCGCGGCCGGCTGGCCCGCGGCGGACTGCGCCCGCTGGCCACCGACGAGGCCCTCGCCCTGCTGGACGACGCGCTGACCGCCACGGACCCCGCGGTGATCGCCGTACGCACCGGCTCGGGCACCGCGGGAGTACGCGCGCTGCTCCGCCCCGCGCCCACCGCCCCGGCCCGCCGCACCGTCGGGGCCGGGTCCGCCGGCGGACCGGTCACCTCGCGCCTGCTCGCCGGCACCACGCCCGAGGAGGGCCGCGCCCGCCTGCTCGGACTGGTCCGCGACCTGGCCGCCACCGTGCTGGGCCACCCCTCGGCCGAAGCGGTCGAACCCGACCGCCTCTTCACCGAGCAGGGCTTCGACTCCCTGACGGTGGTGGAACTGCGCAACCACCTCGCCTCGGCGACCGGTCTCACCCTGCCCCCCACCCTGCTGTTCGACCACGCCACCCCCGAGGCGCTCGCCGCCCACCTGCACCAGCGCCTCGACGCGGAGCCGCAGCAGGCCGCCGCACCCGCCGGCGGCCCGGCTCCGGCCGGCCCGCCGGTCCGCGCCGAGGACACGATCGGCGGCCTGTTCAAGGCGGCCTGCCTGGACGGCCGGGTGGACGACGGCTTCACGCTGCTCCGGGCGGCGGCCGGACTGCGCCCCACCTTCACCGCCCCGGCCGACCTGCCGTCCGTCCCGGAGGCCATCCGCCTGTCGGCCGGCGACGCCGCCGCACCCCTGGTGTGCTTCAGCTCCTACGTCGCCCTCGCCGGCGTCCACCAGTACGCCCGGTTCGCCTCCCGCTTCCGCGGCCGGCGTGACGTGTGGGCGCTGCCCACCCAGGGTTTCGGCGCCGGGGAGCCGCTGCCCGCCACCTTCGACGCGGTGGCCGACCTGCACGCCGACGCCGTGCACCGCACCGTCGGCGACACCCCGGCGGTCCTGCTCGGCTCCTCCTCCGGCGGCGTGCTGGCCCTGTCCGCGGCCCGGCGCCTGCAGGAGCGCGGCGCGGCACCGGCCGCCGTCGTCCTGCTGGACACCTACATGCCGCGGGCCGACTCGCCGTTCCTGCGCTTCTCCCAGCAGATGCTGAGCGGCATGTTCGAACGGGAGTCGATGTTCGCGCACATGGACACCGACCGGCTGACCGCCATGAGCTGGTACGTGGCGCTCATCGGCGAATGGGAGCCGGGCCCGCTGGACTGCCCGGTCCTGCTGGTGCGTTCCAGCGAACCGCCGGTGCCCCCGGCCCCCGGGGAGGAGCTGCCCGCGCACGAGTGGCAGACGTCCTGGGACCGGGCCCACACCGTGCTCGACGTCCCCGGCAACCACTTCACCATGATGGAGGCGCACGCCCGCTCCACCGCCGACGCCACCGACGGCTGGCTGACCGGCCTCGGCACCTGACGCGGAGTCGAGGGCACGACGCAAGGGCCCGCCCCCTCGGATGAGGGGGCGGGCCCTTGCGTCGTGCCGCGCGGTCACTCGGCCCAGTGCGGCACCTCGGTGACCGTGACCACGGCCGCGCTGCACAGCCAGCCGGGACCCTGGGACACCAGCAGCACGTGGTCGCCGGGGGACACCGCCCGGGTGCGCACCAGGTGCTCCAGCGTGATGAACACATCCGCGCCGCCCACGTGCCCCACCGCCCGGCCGAAGTCCCAGCTGCACCGGTCCATCGTCAGCCCCAGCGGCATCATGATCGAGTACTCGATCATCCGGCCGTCCATGTTGATGGGGACGACCTTCGCCAGGTCCGAGGCGTTGATCCCGGCGTCCACCAGGGAACGCTGGATGATGTCCAGGTCGAACAGGGTCAGCTTCTCCATCGTCTCCGACAGCGGCATCTCGCGTTCGGTGAACCGCTGCGCCCGCTCGGCCATGTCGGACATCGACCCGGCGCCCTCGCGCAGCACCAGCGGACCGTCGCCGCGGTGCCACTTCTCCAGCTCGTGCAGCACCCCGGAGTTCAGCGACCGCACCTCGGCGAACCCGCCCTCGTCGCTGACCAGCGCCGCCGCCGCGCCGTCCCCGAGGATGTACGCCTGCCCGAAGCCCCGCCAGCGGTCCATGGTGGGGGAGGAGAAGTTCTCACCCGTCGTCAGCAGCACCGATCCCGCCTCGGCGGCCCCGGTGAGCTTGCCGATCGCCACCTCCAGCGCGCTGAGCATGCCGTCGCAGCCCTGCTGGAGGAAGAGCGCGGGCAGCCGGCCCAGCCCCAGCTCCCGCAGGATGTAGCCGGGCGGGTACGCGCCTTCGGGTGCCTGGTAGTGGACCGCGCTGTGGATGTGCGCCCCCAGGTCCTCCGGGTCGATCTTGGAGCGGTCCAGCGCGATCCGCGCCGCCGACACCGCCAGGTCCATCGCCGGTACGTCCCCCGCGACATGCGCCCCGGTCAGGCCGTTCGCGGCCTGGATCTCCGCGTCCAGCCGGCCCTCGGCCACCGCCTGCTCGGCACTCGCCCAGGCGGGCAGCACCACGCCCAGCGACTCGACGTACACGTTCTCGACACGCATCTCTTCCTCCTCCTGACCGGCCTGTCGGGCCGGCCTCCATGGGCGGCGTCGAACACGGCACCGGGCGGCAGCGCACCCCCTCGGTGCCCTGCCGCCCGGCGTCGGCCCGCCTCAGCCGGCGAGCAGTTCCTCCCGCAGATGACGGGCCAGCCCCGCCGGTGTCGCGAAGTCGAAGACCACCGACGCCGGCAGCGACAGCCCGGTCGCCGACTCCAGTGCGTTGCGCGCGGTCAGCGCGGTCAGCGAGTCGAAGCCCAGCTCGCGGATCTCCTGGTCGGCGGGCACCTGTCCGGCGCCCGCGCGGCCCAGCGCGTCCGCGAAGTGCCCGCGCACCAGACGCAGCAGGATCTCCTCCTGCTCGGCGCCCGTGAGCGCGGCCAGGCGGTGCCGCAGCCCGCCGGGGTCGGCGACCGCGTCGCGCGCGGCCCGCCGCACCGTGCCCGGTGCGAGGCCGCGCAGCAGCGCGGCGCTCGCCGTGAGGGGCGCGGCGGCACGCGGGCGCGGTATCCCGGGCCGCTCGGCGGTGAGCGCCGGCCGTCCGGCGCCGACGGCCGCGGCGAACAGGTCGGCGGCCTCCTCCGGCGGTCCGGCCGGGCCGCGCAGCGACACGGCCGCCACGCCCGCCTCCCGCAGCCGGCGGGCGCAGACGTCGAACACCGCCGCGACCGCCGCGTCCGCGGGCCCCGCCTCGCGCGGGCCGGGCGTGACGAACACCACGGACGTCACCGCGTGGGCGGGTGCCGAGCGGACCAGCTCCAGTGCCGGGTCCACGACGGGGCGCAGCGCGGCGTCCACGTCGGCGTCCCGCTCGGCCCGTACGGAAGCGGCGAACACCACGGTCGCGGGACCGGTGTCGAGCAGCGCCCGGACGGACCCGGCCGGGTCGCCGGGCTCCCACGGCACCGGATCGCCGTCCCACGGCACCGGATCGCCGACCGCGGTGGCCGCCGGCATCCGGTCGGCCGCGTGCTTCGCGTACGGGCCCGCCAGCAGCGGCCGGCGCCCGGGCCACACGGCCGGCAGGAACGCCGCCGGACCCGCCTCCTCGTCCGCGGCGAACAGCGCGACCCGCCCGGCCGGGGGTCCCTCGGGCACCGCCACCGGCAGCCGGGCCGCTCGCGGCCGGCGGACCTCGCCCCCGCGCAGCGCGAGCCGAGGCTCGCCCGAGGCGACCGCGGCCTCCACCCGCCGCCAGGAGCGTCTGGCGGCGTCGGTCTCGATCAGCGTGAACCGGCCCGGCGCCCGGTCCTGGACCGCGCCGACCAGACCCCACACCGCGGCGGCCGCCGGGTCCGGCGGCACGCCGTCCTCCCGGGCGGCGAGGGCACCCCGGGTCAGCACGACCAGACGGCTGTGCGCGAAGCGGGGACCGGCCCAGTGCCGCACCCAGCCCAGTGCCTCGTCGACGGCCGCGCGCACCGCGTCGGCGGACGACAGTCCCTCCGGCGCCCCGGTCTGCGACACGACCACCACGTCCGGCACCGGGGCGCCCCCCTCCACCGCGGACAGCAGCTCCGGCAGACCGGGCTGGATCTCGCAGTAGCGGCCGGCCGACATCAGCCCCGAGCGGGCCCCCAGCGCGTCCGTGCCGACGACCGTCCAGCGTTCCTGCCGCGGCGGCGTGCGGGGCAGGTCGAAGACGTCCCACACCTCCTCGAACAGGCCGTCCTGCTGGGCCGCGGACGCCGCCCGGACGGCAGCGCGGGCCGGCGGCGCGAACGTCACCGAGCGCGCCGTCAGCACCGGGTCCCCGGCACCGTCCGAGGCGTCCACCGCCCAGGTCCCGTCCGCCGCGGCCCGCAGCCGCACCCGCAGCACCGACGCGTCCACCGCGTACAGGGACACCTCGCGCCAGGACACCGCGGTCTCCGGTTCCGAGGATCTCCCGACCGCGGCCGCGAACGCCGCCTCCAGCAGCGCCGGGTGCACCTCGAACCCGTCCCGTGCCGTGGTCCAGTCCGGCAGCGACACCTCCACGAACACCTCGTCGCCCCGACGCCACACCGTGCCCGGCACCCGGCCGTCCGGCTCCGCGTCACCGGCGCTGTCGCGACGGGCGCCCTGCGGGGGCCACACGGCCACCGGATCGTCCGGCTCCGGCCGGGCGCCGGGCGCCACCGCACCCGTGGCGTGCCGGGCCCACGGGCGGCCCGCGGCGCCGTGTGCGTCCCGCCGTCCGTGCACCTCCACGCGCCGCACACCAGCGCCGTCCGCCGCGCCCACGGTCACCCGCAGCTGCACCCCGTCCTCGCGGGGCACCACCAGCGGCTCGTCGGCCGAGAGCTCGACCACGCGCGCGCAGCCGGCCCGGCCCGCCGCGTACAGCACCAGCTCCAGCAACACGGATCCGGCCAGGACCGTGCCGCCGCCGGTCCGCCGCAGCAGCGAGGGGTCGGTCCCGGCGGCCGTGAGACGGCCCGTGTACACCAGTTCCTGCCGGTCGGGCAGCTCGACGCACGCGGTCAGCAGCGGGTGGCCGGTGTCGTCCAGCCCCAGGTCGGCGGCGCCGGTGTACCGGCGGGCCGACTCCGTGGCCTGCCGGTTCCGGCGCCACAGCAACCGGCCCGCCGCACCGGCCAGTTCCTTGCGGATGACCTTGCCGGCCGGGTTGCGCGGCACCTCGGCGATCTCGTGGATCTCCTCCGGCAGCTTGAACGCCGACAGCCGCTCCCGGCACACGGCCAGCACGGCGTCGACGTCGATCCCGTCCGGGCCCGGCACCAGGTAGGCCGCGGGGACCTCGCCGAGCGACTCGTGCGGGACGCCCGCCACGGCCGCGTCGGCCACCCCGGGGGCCGCGATCAGCGCCTGCTCCACCTCGCGCGGGTGGATGTTCTCCCCGCCGCGGATGATGAGCTCCTTGAGCCGGCCCGTGATCGTCACATAGCCGTCGGCGTCCTGCCGGGCCAGGTCACCGGTGCGGTACCAGCCGTCCGACAGGACGGCGGCGGTCTCCTCCGGCTGCCGGTGGTAGCCCAGCATCAGGGCGGGGCTGGAGACCCAGATCTCCCCCTCGGAGCCCGGTTCGACCTCCGCGCGGGTGCGCGGATCGGTCAGCCGCAGCGTCAGCCCGGGCAGCGGCACCCCGCACGAACCCGGCACGTACGGCCCGCCGGGCAGGTTGGTCGTGATGGCGCCGCCGGTCTCGGTGGAGCCGTAGCTGTCCAGCAGCCCGATGCCGAAGGCGGCCCGGAACTCCTCGTGCAGGGACCGCGGGCAGGAGGAGCCCGCCACCATGCACACCCGCAGCCGCGGCACCTCCACGGCACCGGAGCGGGCCAGCTCCACCATGTGGTGGAACAGCGTCGGCACGCCCACCAGGAAAGTGGCGTCCTCCTCCCGCGCCCGGAGCAGCACCTCCTCGGCCGCCGGCGCGTCGGTGATGCGGGCGCTCGCGCCGACGGCGACCACACCGAGCACGCAGATGTTGTGCGCCACCGCGTGGAAGAGGGGCATCGGCCACACGAGGCGGTCCTGCGGCGACAGCCCCAGCAGCGGGGCGTTGCACGCCGCCGTCGCCCACAGGGAGCCGCGCTGCGTGGAGACGACACCCTTGGGGCGTCCGGTCGTGCCGGAGGTGTACAGCATCCAGGCCGGCTCGTCCAGGCCCAGGTCGTCGCGGGGCGGGTCGCGCAGCGACCAGGTCGACGCCAGGACCTCCCACTGCGGCAGCGTCTCGTCGCGGGCCTCGGCGAACCCCGGCTCGGAGGCGTCACCGACCAGGATCACCACGACGTCCGGCCGGTCCGCGAGGACCCGGCGCACCTGTGGCAGCTGCGCCGCACCCGTGATGACCACCCGGGCCGCGCAGTCCGCCAGCAGGTGGGCCAGTTCGGCGTCGGTCGACTGCGGGTTCAGCGGCACCCCCACGCCCGCGGCGCGGGTGACGGCGAGATAGCTCTCCACCGTCTCCACCCGGTTCGGCAGGTAGATCACCGCCGACTCGCCGCGGCCCAGCCCCAGGCCCACCAGGTGTCCGGCGACCCGGGCCGTGCGCCGGTCCAGCTCGGCCCAGGTGACCGAGCGGCGGCCGTCCTTGAAGGCGACGCGGTCCGGTTGCCGGGCCGCGTGCCCGGCGAGCAGTTCGTGCACCGGCCGGATCAGATCCGCCCGGAACGTGGCGTCCGTCATCAGGCCGTCCCCCTCAGGCACCGGCCGCACGGTAGCGGCGTACCGCCAGCGTCCGGCACACCACGGCGATGACCACCGACCAGGTCAGAGAGACCAGCACCGGATGCTGCGCGGGCCACGAGCCGGTGGCGGCCAGCCCCGGGTTGCCGAACAGCTCGCGGGCCGCCTGCACCGTCGCGCTCAGCGGATTCCACTCGGCGGCCCAGCGCAGCACCGTCGGCAGCGTGGACGGCGCCACGAACGCGTTGGACAGGAACGTCAGCGGGAACAGCCACAGGAAGTTGCTGGTCGCCGCCGCCTCCGGGGCGCGCACCGACAGTCCGACGACGACGCCCACCCACGACAGCGCGTACCCCATGAGCAGCAGCAGCGCGAAGGCCGCGACCGCCCGGAGCACACCGTGGTGGATCCGCCAGCCGACCAGCAGCGCGCAGAGGATCATCACCGCGATGACGATCACGTTCTGCACCAGGTCCGCGACCGTGCGCCCGGTCAGCAGCGCGCCGCGCGCCATGGGCAGCGACCGGAACCGGTCCACCATGCCGCTCTGCACGTCGGTGGCCATGCTGACGCTGCTGTTGCTGGCCGTGGCGAACGCGATGGTCTGGGCGAAGAACCCCGGCATCATGTACTCCCGGTAGGCCGCCGGGCCCTCCGCGCCGGGCAGTCCGAAGGAGCCGGCGAACAGGTAGGCGAAGAGCAGCACGAACACCACGGGCTGCACCAGGCTGAGGATCAGCACCTCGGGAATCCGCACCATGCGCAGCACGTTGCGCCGGGTCACCACCAGGACGTCGCGTACGGCCTTGGCGGCCGTACCGGGCTTCAGTTCGGGTACGGCGGGTGCCGCTGCCGACACGTTCATCACTCCTTCTCGCTCGGCGCGCCGACGCCCACCGAGGCCCGCCCGGTGCCCGGCGACACGTTCTCGGTCAGGGCCAGGAAGACCTCGTCCAGGGTGGGGCGGCGCAGCCCGATGTCGGTGATCTCGATGCCCTCGGTGTCCAGCGCGGTGACCACCTCCGCCAGCAGCCGCACCCCGCCCTCGGCCGGCGCGGACACCGTGGCCCGGGGCCGGTCGACGTCCGGGGTGCGGCCGGTGAGCCGGGCCAGCAGCCCTGCGGCGGCGTCGAGTTGCTCGGACCAGGACACGACCAGCTCGATGCGCCGGCCGCCGGCCTGGGCCTTGAGGTCGTGGGGGGTTCCCCGGGCGATGATCCGCCCGTGGTCGACCACCGCGAGGTCCTGGGCGAGCCGGTCGGCCTCCTCCAGGTACTGGGTGGTCAGCAGCAGCGTGGTGCCCTGCCGCACCAGGTCCTCGATGGCGTCCCACAACAGCAGCCGGCTCGTCGGGTCGAGACCGACCGACGGCTCGTCGAGGAACATCACCGAGGGCCGCACCACCAGCGCGCACGCCAGGTCCAGGCGGCGCCGCATGCCGCCGGAGTAGGTGCTCGACACCCGGTCGGCGGCGCCGGCCAGGTCGAACCGGTCGAGCAGTTCGTCGGCGCGCCGCCGGGCCGGGCGGGAGCGCAGCCCGTACAGCTCGCCGATCATGCGGAGGTTCTCGCGGCCGGTGAGCCGGTCGTCGACGGCGGCGAACTGGCCCGACAGGCCGATCGCGAGCCGCACCGAGTCCGGGTCGCGGACCACGTCGTGACCGGCCACGGTCGCGGTGCCCGCGTCGGGGCGCAGCAGCGTGGTGAGCAGACGCACGATGGTGGTCTTGCCCGCTCCGTTGGGGCCCAGGAGCCCCAGCACGCTGCCTTCCGGTACGTCCAGGTCGACTCCGTCGACGGCCCGGACATCGCCGAAGGTCTTCACCAGACCCGTGGCGTGAATGGCGCCCGCCATGGGCTTCTCCGTCCTTGTGCGCAGGGGTGGGGGGTGGGGGAGCCCGGTCGTCAGGTGGCGGCGATCAGCTTCAGTTCCGGGTGGGCGGTGCCGCCCTCGATGGCCGTGGAGGACACGTGCGAGACGATGCGCTCGTCGACGGGGTCGTTCGCCGGGTCGTCGTGCACGACGAGGTGCTCGTAGGTCGTGGAGCGCTGCGCCGGTACCCGTCCCGCGGCGCGGATCAGGTTGATCAGCTCCATCAGGTTGGAGCGGTGCCTGGCACCGGCGGACGAGACGACGTTCTCCTCGAGCATGACCGAGCCGAGATCGTCGGCGCCGTAGTGCAGCGAGAGCTGGCCGACCTCCTTGCCCGTGGTGAGCCACGAGCCCTGGATGTGCGGCACGTTGTCGAGGAACAGGCGGGCGACGGCGATCATCCGCAGGTACTCGAACAGGGTGGCCTGCGTGCGGCCCTTCAGGTGGTTGTTCTCGGGCTGGTAGGTGTAAGGGATGAAGGCGCGGAAGCCGCCCGTGCGGTCCTGCACGTCGCGGATCATACGCAGGTGCTCGATGCGCTCGGCGTTGGTCTCGCCGGTGCCCATGAGCATCGTGGAGGTGGACTCCACGCCCAGGTTGTGCGCGATCTCCATGATCTCCAGCCAGCGCTCGCCGGACTCCTTCAGCGGGGCGATCGCCTTGCGCGGCCGCTCCGGCAGCAGCTCGGCGCCGGCGCCGGCGAAGGAGTCGAGCCCGGCCGCGTGGATCCGGGTGATCGCCTCCTCGACGCCCACACCCGAGATCCGGGCCATGTGCTCGACCTCGGACGCGCCCAGCGAGTGGATGACCAGCTGCGGGAAGGCCTCCTTGATGGCCTTGAAGTGCTTCTCGTAGTACTCGACGCCGTAGTCCGGGTGGTGCCCGCCCTGGAACATGATCTGGGTGCCGCCCAGCTCGACCGTCTCGGCGCAGCGGCGCAGGATGTCGTCGAGGTCGCGGGTCCAGCCCTTGGCGGTGTCCTTCGGCGCGGCGTAGAAGGCGCAGAACCGGCAGGCCGTCACGCAGACGTTCGTGTAGTTGATGTTGCGCTCGATGATGTACGTCGCGATGTGCTCGGTGCCGGCGTACCGGCGGCGGCGCACGGCGTCGGCGGCGGCGCCCAGCGCGTGCAGCGGGGCGTCGCGGTAGAGGTCGAGGGCCTCTTCGGGGGTGATCCGCCCACCGGCGGCAGCACGGTCGAGGACGGACTGGAGGGGATGGTGCGGAGGTCGGGGCACGGTGCCGGCCTTTCCGGTGGCGTGGTCGGGGAAGTGATCAGGAAGCAGCGGGTTCGAGCAGGCGGACCACGACGTCGGGCGGGAAGCCCGCGTCGTCTCCGCCGACCCGCCGGGCGAACGCGGAGATGCCGGCGAGCTGGGCCCGGCCGAGGCTGAAGTCGAGAGCCGTGGTGTAGTAGCGCTCCAGCGTCGCGGCGTCGAACTCCTCCCATTGGGCGGCCTGTTCGCACACCTTGGACACCTCGGCCAGCGACAGGTCGCGCGAGGCGAGCAGGTCGGCGTGGACCCGGTGCACCAGCTCCGGCTCCCGCTCCAGGAAGTCGCGGCGCGCCGCGAAGACGGCGAAGACGAAGGGCAGACCCGTCCAGTCCTTCCACATCCGGCCCAGGTCGTGCACGCGCAGCCCCATTCTCGGTGCCTCGTGCAGGGCCGCGCGCAGCGCCGCGTCACCGATGACCACGGCGGCCTTCGCCTCGGACATCATGGTGCGCAGGTCGGGCGGGCAGACGTAGTAGTCGGGACGCACCCCGACGCGCTCGGCCAGCAGCAGCTGCGCCAGGCGCACGGAGGTGCGGCTGGTCGAGCCCAGCGCGACACGCTGGCCGTCGAGGTCCTCCAGCGGCACCTGGCTGACGATCAGGCAGGACATCACGTCGCCGTCGCTGCCGACCGCGATGTCAGGCAGGGCCACCAGGTCGTCCGCGTGCCGCAGGAACTCCAGCAGGCTGATCGGCCCGATGTCGAGGTCGCCCGCGGCCAGCGCGTCGTTGAGGCCGTCCGGGGTGTCGGTGCGCAGCTCCATGTCGAGGAGGGTGCCGGTGCGGGCCAGCCCCCAGAACAGCGGCAGGCAGTTGAGGAACTGGATGTGCCCCACCCGGGGCCGGCGCCGGCGCACCGGGATCGGCACCGGCGCCGGTGCCTCGGGGGCGAGTTGCTCGGTCATGGTGCACAACTCCGGGAACGGGTCGAGGGTGACGGGCGGCGGAGGGAGCCGGCCGCGGAAGGTCAGGCCGCCGGTCCGGTGGTGCGGCCGGCGGCGAAGTGCTCGGTCAGCACGGCCAGCACCTCGCCCGGCCGCTCCGACAGGAAGAAGTGCCCGCCGGAGAAGACGCGCACGTCGCAGTCGCCCTCGGTGTGCCCGCTCCACGCGCGGGCCTCCTCCAGCGAGGTGCGCGGGTCCGCGTCCCCGGTCAGCACGGTGACGGGGCAGCGCAGCCGGGCGCCGGGCTCGCAGCGGTAGGTCTCCACGGCCCGGTAGTCGCTGCGGATGGCGGGCAGCACCATGCGCAGCAGTTCCTCGTCCTGGAGGACCTTGGCGTCCGTGCCGGCCAGGGCGCGCAGTTCGGCGACCACACCGTCGTCGTCGAGCGTGTGCACGTACTCGTCGCGGGTCCTGGAGGGGGCGCGGCGGCCCGACGCGAACAGCCGGACCGGCCCGGCCCCGGTCCGTTCCATGCGCCGGGCCGTCTCGAAGGCGACCAGAGCTCCCATGCTGTGCCCGAAGAAGGTCAGCGGACGGTCGTCCCAGCCGGCCAGCGCCGCCGCCACCCCGTCCGCCAGTTCTGCGACGGAGGCGGGCCCCGGCTCGTTCCGGCGGTCCTGGCGTCCGGGGTACTGGATCGCGAGGACGTCGACCCCGGGGCTCAGCGCGTCGGCGACGGGCACGTAGAAACTGGCCGACCCGCCGGCGTGCGGAAAGCACACCAGACGGCCGGCCGCGTCGGGGGAGGGCCGGAACCTGCGGATCCACAGGTCGGCGGAGAGGGTGGTGCTCATGGGACGTGGGGTGTCCTTCCCGGGTGTCGACGTGCCCGCTCCGCAGGGCAGGGGTTCAGTGCGTGGAGCGCGGGATGCGGTCAGGAGGCGGCGGGGCCCGCCGGCCCGCACAGGGGCCGGTCCGGCGGTCCCGCCCGGTGGGGGTGGGGGAGTCAGGCGTCCACGGCGTCGGGTCCGTGGATCTCGACACCGTCGGCGACGCGGCGGACGTGGATGCACTCGCCGGGGCACTCCTTGGCCGAGTCGACCACGTCGGAGAGCACCTCCAGCGGGATCCTCGTCGTCGCGCCGGGCTCCTGCAGCAGTTCGTCCTGCTCGCTCTTCACGTAGGCGAGTCCGTCGATGTCCAGCTCGAACACCTCGGGCGCGTACTGGGCGCAGATGCCGTCACCGGTGCACAGGTCCTGGTCGATCCAGACTTCCAGGTCCTCGTTGTTCGTCGTCTGGGGGGACATTCACACCTGCCTGGCGAAGTCGTCGTGGGTTTGCGGGCGCGGGGGAGAGGAAGTCACGGTGCCGTCCGCCGGTTCACACCCGCATCGGCTGCGGGGACTCGCGGCGCGCCGGGTCGGGGCCGTCGTACTCGCGGATGATCTCGTAGCGGGTGTTGCGCTCCACCGGCCGGAACCCGGCGTCGCGGATCAGGTCGAGGAGGTCCTCACGCGTCAGCTTGTTCGGGGTGCCGTAGTTGTCGGCGTCGTGGGTGATCTTGTACTCGACGACCGACCCGTCCATGTCGTCCGCGCCGTGCTGGAGGGCCAGTTGCGCGGTCTGCAGGCCGTGCATCACCCAGAAGACCTTGACGTGGGGGACGTTGTCGAACAGCAGCCGCGACACCGCGAAGGTCTTCAGCGCCTCCGCCCCGGTCGCCATCCGGGTGCGGGCCTGGAGCCGGTTGCGGACCTTGCCGTCCTTCATGTCGACGAAGTCGTGCTGGTAGCGCAGCGGGATGAAGACCTGGAAGCCGCCGGTCTCGTCCTGGAGCTCGCGCAGCCGCAGCACGTGGTCCACGCGGTGGCGGGGCTCCTCGATGTGCCCGTACAGCATGGTGCACGGGGTCTTCAGCCCCTTCTCGTGCGCCAGCCGGTGGATCCGGGACCAGTCCTCCCAGTGGGTGCGGTGGTCGACGATGTGCTGCCGGACCTCCCAGTCGAAGATCTCCGCGCCGCCGCCGGTCAGCGACTCCAGACCCGCGTCGATCAGCTCGTCCAGGATCTCGGAGGCGGACAGGCCCGAGATCGTCTCGAAGTGGTGGATCTCCGTGGCCGTGAAGGCCTTCAGCCCCACGTTGGGCAGCGCCTTCTTCAGCTCGCGCAGGGAGCGCGGGTAGTAGCGCCACGGCAGGTTCGGATGCAGGCCGTTGACGATGTGCAGCTCGGAGAGGTGCTCGTTCTCCATCGCCTTCGCCAGCCGGACGGCCTCCTCGATGCGCATCGTGTACGCGTCAGCCTCGCCCGGCTTGCGCTGGAAGGAGCAGTACGCGCAGGAGGCCGTGCACACGTTGGTCATGTTGAGGTGACGGTTGACGTTGAAGTGCACGACGTCACCGTTCTTGCGGGTGCGCACCTCGTGCGCCAGACCGCCCAGCCAGGCCAGGTCGTCCGACTCGTACAACGCGATGCCGTCCTCGCGGGACAGCCGCTCACCGGAGTGGACCTTCTCCTCCAGCTCGCGCTTGAGCCCAGCGTCCATGGCCGGGAACCTCCTCGGTCAGTGCCTCGTGGCACACGTAGTGGGTCCGAGCACGCGCAGCACGTGGCTCGTCGGCCCCCCGGAACGGAACGATCTCCCGCGGACCGTGGACCGGCCGTCCCGCCCAGGGACGGGCGGGCGGGACGGACCGAGCCGCACCATCCGGGCGGCCGCGTCGGGGCCGTCCGGCGGGAGCCCGCGGAGCCGGCCAACGATCCGGGTGCCACGGGCCACGACCGGACGACGGGGGCATCGACACCGCTCCGGGTGGGGCGCTCCCATCCTCGCGGACGGCAGTCTGGGGAAAACCCCATACCCGCAACGGCTTTGCTGAGGACGACGGCCCCGTGCCGCCCGGCACGTCCCTGGCCGCCCGGCATCTCCTTGGCCGCCCGGCACGTCCCCGGCCGCCCGGCACGTCCCCGGCCGTACGGCACGTTCCGGGCCGACCGCCGGACCGCAGACCGAGGGAGCCACCGCCCATGACGTCACCGCTGACCCTGGCGCACTCGCCGTGCCCCAACGACACGTTCGTCTTCCACGCCTGGACCGAGGGGCTGCTCCCGGAAGCCCCCGAGGTGCGGCTCACCTTCGCCGACATCGACGTCACCAACGGGATGGCCGCACGCGGTGAACTGGACGTGCTGAAGATCTCCTACGGGGCACTGCCCCACGTCTTGGACGACTACGCCCTGCTGCCGTGCGGCGGCGCCCTCGGCTACGGGTGCGGCCCCCTGGTGCTGTCCGCCCGACCCGCCGGGCCCGCCGCGCTGGCCGGGGCCCGGATCGCCGTCCCCAGCACGAGCTCCACCGCCTACCTGCTGTTCAGGCTGTGGGCCGCCGAAGCCGTACCGGGCGGCGTCGGCGACATCACCGTCCTGCCGTTCCACGAGATCATGCCGGCCGTCCGCGACGGCCGCGTCGACGCCGGTCTGGTCATCCACGAGGCCCGCTTCACCTACGAACGCCACGGTCTGCACCGCGTCGCCGACATGGGCGAGGAATGGGAGAAGCTGACGGGCCTGCCCATTCCCCTCGGCGCCATCGTCGCCCGCCGCTCCCTCGGCGAGCCCCTGCTCCACCGGATCGCCGACACCGTACGGGCCTCGCTGCGCGCCGCCCGCCGCACCCCTGCCGCCTCCCGCGCCTACGTACTGCGGCACGCCCAGGAGATGGAACCGGACGTCGTCGACCGGCACATCGGCCTCTACGTCAACGAGTTCACCGCCGACCTCGGCCAGGACGGCTTGCACGCGGTCCGCACCCTGCTGGACCGCTCCGCGCGACTGGGCCTGCTGCCGGCGCTGCGGGACGCAGCGCTGGAGATGACCGCCCGCCTGTGAGCGGCACCCCCGCCGCACGCCCCGCCGCACAGGGCTTGGGCGGCACAGGGCTTGGGTGGCTCGGCGCTTGGGCGGCTCGGGGGTCCGGGCGGCTCGGGGCAGGGGCGGCCGCCGGACCCGAACGGCACGCGCGCGCCCGGGAAACGGCCCGGCAACGCTAGAAGTTCTCTTAGAGCCCCCGGCCGAACCTCCGGAACCGTCGACGGCCGTCCCCATAATCGCCCTGGAGGACGGCCCGGCACCGGGAGCGCCACGGCCGCCCGCAGCGAGGGCACCGGCCGCCGGACCCGCCCTCGCCCGGCCCCGGCACCCAGGTGCCGGGGCCGACACGATGGCCCGTGCCCCACCGGCGAGCCTCCGCGCCCGCCGCCGAAGGGAGACCGATCCGTGAGCGAGGACAAGCTTCGCGACTTCCTGACCCGCGTCTCCACCGACCTCCAGCGCACCCGCGCACGGCTGCGCCAGGTCGAGGCCAGGGCAACGGAACCCATCGCCGTCGTCTCCATGAGCTGCCGCTACCCCGGCGGCGTCCGCACCCCCGAGGACCTGTGGCGCCTCGTCGACACCGGCACGGACGGCGTCTCCGGCTTCCCCGAGGACCGGGGCTGGGACCTGGACGCCCTCTACCACCCCGACCCCGCCCACCCGGGGACCTGCTACACCCGGGAAGGGGGATTCCTGCACGACGCCGCCGACTTCGACCCCGCCTTCTTCGGCATGTCACCCCGCGAGGCACTCGCCACCGACCCGCAGCAGCGGCTGCTGCTCGAACTGACCTGGGAAGCCCTCGAACGCGCCGGCCTGCGCCCCTCCGACCTGCGCGGCAGCGCCACCGGGGTGTTCGCGGGGGTCATGTACAACGACTACGCCACCCGCTTCCCCGAGCCGCCCCCCGGGGTCGAGGGCCACCTCGGCAACGGCAGCGCGGCCAGCATCGCCTCCGGCCGCATCTCCTACACCTTCGGTTTCGAGGGCCCGGCCCTGACCGTCGACACCGCCTGCTCCTCCTCGCTGGTCGCCCTGCACCTGGCCGTCCAGGCACTGCGCGCCGGGGAATGCGACCTCGCCGTGGCCGGCGGCGTCGCCGTGATGTCCACCCCCGTCACCTTCCTGGAGTTCAGCCGGCAGCGCGGACTCTCGCCCGACGGACGCTGCAAGTCCTTCGCCGAGTCGACCGACGGCACCGGCTGGGGCGAGGGCGCGGGCCTGGTCCTGCTCGAACGGCTCTCCGACGCACACCGCAACGGCCACCAGGTCCTCGCCGTCATCCGCGGCTCCGCCGTCAACCAGGACGGAGCGAGCAGCGGCCTCACCGCCCCCAACGGCCCCGCACAGCAGCGCGTCATCCGCGCCGCACTGGCCTCCGCCGGGCTGTCCCCGGCCGACGTCGACGCCGTCGAGGCGCACGGCACCGGCACCACCCTGGGCGACCCCATCGAGGCGCAGGCCCTGCTCGCCACCTACGGCCAGGAACGGCCCGACGGGCGGCCCCTGTGGCTGGGCTCCCTCAAGTCGAACATCGGCCACACCCAGGCCGCGGCCGGGGTCGGCGGCGTCATCAAGATGGTCCAGGCCCTGCGCCACGAGCGCCTGCCGCGCACCCTGCACGTCGACGCCCCCACCACCAAGGTCGACTGGACCGAGGGCGACGTACGGCTGCTCACCGAACCCGTCGCCTGGCCGCGCACCGAACGCCCGCGCCGTACGGGCGTGTCCGCGTTCGGCGTCTCCGGCACCAACGCCCACGTGATCCTGGAGGAGGCCCCGGCCGCCACCCCGGGCGACGCCCCGGACACGGCCCGGCCGCCCGCCCGCACGTCGCCGGTACTGCCCTGGATCCTCAGCGCGCGCACCCCCGCGTCCCTCCAGGGGCAGGCCCGCGCCCTCCTGGACCACATCGAGGCGCACCCCGGCACGGACGACCGGGCCGTCGCCCACACCCTGGCCACCCGACGCACCTTCTTCGAACACCGCGCCGTCGTCCTCGGCACCGACCGGGACGCCCTCCTCGCCGGCCTGCGCGCTCTCGGCGCCGGCGGGTCCCCGGCGAACACGGTGACCGGCACCGCACGCCGCGGCGGCAAGGTCGCCTTCCTGTTCTCGGGCCAGGGCGCGCAGCGCGCGGGTATGGGGCGCGAACTGTACGAGGCGTTCCCGGTGTTCGCGGAGGCCTTCGACGCGGTGTGCGCGCACGTCGGCGGGGAGCTGAAGGACGTCGTCCTCGGCACGGACGGCGACGTGCTGGAGCGCACGGAGTGGACGCAGCCGGCGCTGTTCGCGGTCGAGGTGGCACTGTTCCGGCTGGCCGAATCGTGGGGTGTGCGGCCGGACTTCGTGGCCGGCCACTCCGTCGGCGAGATTGCGGCCGCTCACGTGGCGGGCGTGCTGTCCCTGGAGGACGCCTGCACGCTGGTGGTGGCACGTGGACGGCTGATGCAGCAACTCCCTCCGGGCGGCGCCATGGTGGCGGTCGAGGCCGCCGAGGAGGAGGTCCTCGCGCTGCTGGAGGGGCGCGCCGCGGAGGTGTCGGTGGCGGCGGTCAACGGCCCCCGTGCCGTGGTGATCGCGGGTGCCGAGGCGGCCGTGACCGAGGTCGCCGACGAACTGCGCGTCCAGGGGCGGCGTACGTCCCGCCTGCGGGTGTCGCACGCGTTCCACTCGCCCCTGATGGAACCAATGCTGGCCGGGTTCCGCGCGGTCACCGAACGCCTCACGTACCGGCCCGCCGCGATCCCGGTCGTCTCCACCGTGACCGGCCGGGTGGCGGCGGCCGGTGAGCTGGACGCCGAGTACTGGGTGCGGCACGTCCGGCAGCCGGTGCGGTTCGCGGACGGTGTCACCACCGCCGCGGCGGAGGGGGTCACCCGCTTCCTGGAGATCGGTCCGGACGCCACCCTCACCGCACTGGCCCGCACCTGCCTGCCGGACGAGCAGGGACCACTGTTCGTGCCCATGTGCCGCAAGGACCGCGACGAGGTGCACACGGCCGTGTCCGCCCTCTCGTCCCTGCACACCACGGGACTCACCGTCGACTGGAACGCCCTCGTCCCGGGCCCCCAGCCCCACGTCGACCTGCCCACCTACGCCTTCGAGCGGCACCGCTACTGGCTCGATCCGGTCGTCGGCCACACCGGCCACCGCGGCGAGCACCCCCTGCTGTCCCACGGCACCCATCTCGCCGACTCGGCCACCGTCATGGCGACCGGACGCCTCTCCCGGCGGGTCCAGCCGTGGCTGGCCGGCCTCCCCACCGGCGGCGGCACCTCGGTACCCGGATCCGTCCTCACCGACCTCGCCCTGCACACCGGACGCGCGCTCGGCGCCCACCACCTCGCCGAACTGCACATCGACGTACCGCTGCCGCTCCCGGCCACCGGTGAGACCGAGGTGCAGACGGTCACCGAAGCGGGCGACGGCGAGGACCGCTGGACCTTCGCCCTCTACGCACGGCCCTTCGACCCCGACGCCGACCGGACCGACGAGCTGCGGCCCTGGACGCGTCACGCCCACGGCACACTGACCCGTGCCCAGGACGGGGAACCGGCCGCGAGCGCCGCCCTCACGGAGGGAACCTGGCCGCCATCCGGCGCGGTCCCGGTCGACCCCGAGGAACTGTACGGCGCCCTCGACCTCCCCGACGCGCCGAACCGGGCACCGCGCCCCCTCAAGGCCGTGTGGCGCCGGGCGGACGAGATCTTCGCCGACGTCGCACTGACCGAGGGACTGGAGGCGGACGCCGCACGGTTCGCCGTGCACCCAACCCTCCTGGACGGCGCGCTCGTCGCACTCACCGCGCTCGGACACCCCGCCCCCCGGCTGCTCACCTGGTCCGGCCTCACCCTGCACGCCCACGCGGCCACCTCGGTCCGCGTCCACATCACCCCGAACTCCGGCACCGCGGCCACGCTCCGGCTGCTGGACGGCGCGGGCGCCCCCGTCCTGAGCGCGCGAGCGGTCACGGTCACGCCCCACGAGCGGGACGACCTCCCGGCGGACGCCCCGCAGCCCACCGGAGACCTCTACACCGTCACGTGGACCCCCGCCGGGCCCCCCGCGCTGCCGGAACCCGCCTCGACGACCCTCCTCACCGGCCCGGACGACATACTCGCGGACGTCTCCGACACCCCCTACGGCGAACTGGTCGTCGTCCCCTGGCACTCCGCCGAAGCCGACGCCGCCTCGGCGGCCGGCACGCACACGTCCACCGCGCACGCCCTGGCCCTGCTCCAGCGCTGGCTCACCGACCCCCGCGCGGCCCGCTCACGGCTCCTCCTGGTCACCCGGCGCGCGGTCGCCGTGACCGGCGACGACACGGTCACCGACCTGGCGGCCGCCGCGGTCCGCGGACTCGTGAAGTCGGCCCAGTCCGAGAACCCGGGCCGCTTCCTGCTCCTCGACACCGACGGCACCCCTTCGGGCGACGACCTCGCACTCGCCGCCCGCCTCGACCACGAGGACGTCGCACTCCGCGACGGCCGCCTCCTCGCCCCCACCCTCACCCGAGCGGACACCACCCGGACGGACACCACCCGAGCGGACATCACCGGGACGGACACCACCCGGACGGGCACGACCGCGCGAACCTCCGTCGCGGCCTTCGACCCGGACCGGACCGTCCTGGTCACCGGCGGCACCGGCACCGTCGGAGCGGCCACGGCCCGCCACCTCGTCGTCCGCCACGGCGTCAGGCACCTCCTGCTCGTGACACGCCGTGGAACGGACGCCCCCGGAACGACCGAACTGGTCGCCGAGCTGGCCACCCACGGCGCCCGTACCACCGTGGTGAGCTGTGACGCAGCCGACCGTGACGCCCTCGCCGCCGTCATCCGCGCGATCCCCGACGACCACCCCCTCGGTGCCGTGGTGCACGCCGCCGGCGTGCTCGACGACGGAGTCATCACGTCCCTCACCCCGGCCCGGCTCTCCACCGTGCTGCGCCCCAAGGTCGATGCCGCGTGCCACCTGCGCGACCTCACCAAGGATCACGAGCTGTCGGCGTTCCTGATGTTCTCCTCTGCCGCTGCCACCCTCGCGGGCCCCGGCCAGGGCAACTACGTGGCCGCGAACAGCTTCCTCGACGCCCTCGCCTCCGCCCTGCGCGCCGAGGGCCGCCCCGCGCTGTCCATCGCATGGGGACTCTGGGAAGCCGACAGCGCCATGACCCGGGAGCTGACCGGCGCCACCCACCACAGGGCCGCCCGCCACGGCATCACCGCGCTGCCCACCGACGACGCCCTGGCCCTCTTCGACCGCGCCCTGGCCCACACCGGCGGCACCCCCGTCCCGCTGCGCCTGGACCGGTCCGCCCTGCGCCGCACCGCCGACCGGCTCCCGCCGCTGCTGCGTTCCCTGACGGGCCGCCCGGCCCTGCGCACGGCCGTCGCACCCGCGCAAGGGACCCCTGCCGCTCAGGGCTTCGCGCGGCTGACGGAGCCGAGGCGCCGCGACGCGGTGACCGATCTCGTGCGCAGCACCCTGTCCCTCGTGCTGGGACACGCCCCGGGCACACCCGTCGGACTCGACCAGCCCTTCACCCAGCTGGGGTTGGACTCCCTGACCTCCCTCGAACTGCGCAACACCCTCAGCCGCGAGACCGGCCTGCCCCTGCCGGCCACACTCGCCTTCGACTGCCCCACCCCGCGGGCGGTCGCGGACCACCTGCTGACCGCCCTCGCCCCGCCCGCACAGCAGGACGTCCACACGGCCTCCGCGCACCCGAACGGCACCAGTGGCACGCTGGCCGACGACCCGATTGTCATCGTGGGCATGAGCTGCCGCTTCCCGGGCGGAGTGGAGAGCCCCGAACAGCTCTGGGACGTACTCCTCCGGGCCGAGGACACCATCGGTGAGTTCCCCACCGACCGCGGCTGGTCCGAGGTGCCCATCCCCGGCGGTCCGGACGCGGACTACGTGCGCCTGGGCGGTTTCCTGGACGATGTCGCCGGGTTCGACGCGGAGTTCTTCGGTATCTCGCCGCGTGAGGCGTTGGCGATGGATCCGCAGCAGAGGTTGTTGCTGGAGTCGTCGTGGGAGGCGGTGGAGCGGGCGGGGATCGATCCGAGGTCGCTGCGTGGTCGGCAGGTCGGTGTGTTCACGGGTACCAACGGGCAGGACTATCCGGCCTTGTTGGGTGTGACGGAGGGTGACTTCGGCGGGTACGTCGGCACGGGCAACGCGGCCAGTGTCATCTCAGGACGTCTGGCCTATGTCCTGGGCCTGGAAGGACCGGCCGTCACCGTCGACACCGCCTGCTCCTCCTCGCTCGTCGCCCTGCACATGGCGGCGCGCTCCCTCACCTCAGGTGAGTGCTCGATGGCCCTGGTCGCCGGAGTCACGGTGATGTCCACCCCGGCCGCCTTCGTGGAGTTCAGTCGTCAGGGTGGTCTGGCGGGTGACGGCCGGTGCAAGGCGTTCGCGGAGGGTGCGGACGGTACGGGCTGGGGTGAAGGCGTCGGGGTGCTGCTGGTGGAGCGGCTGTCCGATGCCCAGGCGAACGGTCATCGGGTGCTGGCGGTGGTGCGCGGCTCGGCGGTCAACCAGGACGGTGCGTCGAACGGTTTGACGGCGCCGAACGGTCCGTCGCAGCAGCGCGTGATCCGCGCGGCCTTGGCGGATGCCGGGGTGTCGGCGGCGGACGTGGACGCGGTGGAGGCGCACGGCACGGGTACGCGGTTGGGTGACCCGATCGAGGCGCAGGCGCTGCTGGCCACCTACGGGCAGGACCGTGAAGTCCCGCTGTATGTGGGGTCGGTGAAGTCGAACCTGGGCCATACGCAGGCGGCTGCTGGTGTGGCCGGTGTGATCAAGATGGTGGAGGCTTTGCGGCGCGGTGTGCTGCCGGCGACGCTGCACGTGGACGAGCCGTCCTCGCGGGTGGACTGGTCGGCGGGCGCCGTGCGACTGGTCACGGAACGGCTGGAGTGGCCGTCGGTGGACCGGCCCCGCAGGGCGGGTATCTCCTCGTTCGGCTTCAGCGGCACCAACGCCCACGTCATCCTCGAACAGGCCCCGCGGGAGACGACCACTCGGTCGACGGAACTCGACGCTCCGCCCATGACCCCGTGGCTCGTCTCGGGCGAGGGGGGCGACGCCCTCCGTGCGCAGGCGGTCCGTCTGCACGCTTACGCCCGGACCAGCCCGGACGTCGACCTCGACGCGGTGGCCGCCGCGCTGGCGACGCAGCGGACGTCCTTCACGAACCGCGCCGTGATCCGAGGCCGTGATCGTGAGGAACTCATGGCCGGACTCCTCGCGCTCGCCGAAGGCCGTACCGCGTCCCAGGTCACCGTGGGAGCCGTCGCCGAGGGCCGCACGGCGTTCCTCTTCTCGGGTCAGGGTGCGCAGCGCGCGGGTATGGGGCGTGAGCTGTACGAGGCGTTTCCGGTGTTCGCGGATGCCTTCGACGCGGTGTGCGCGCACGTCGGCGGAGAGCTGAAGGACGTCGTCTTCGGTGACGACGCGGAGCGCCTGGCGCGTACGGAGTGGACGCAGCCGGCGTTGTTCGCGGTCGAGGTGGCGTTGTTCCGGCTGCTGGAGTCGTGGGGCGTGCGCCCGGACTATGTGGGCGGGCACTCCATCGGTGAGATCGCTGCTGCGCATGTGGCCGGGGTGCTGTCCCTGGAGGACGCCTGCACGCTGGTGAGTGCGCGGGGTCGGTTGATGCAGGCTCTGCCGTCGGGTGGGGCGATGGTGGCGGTGGAGGCCGCCGAGGAGGAGGTGCTGCCGCTGCTGGCCGGGCGTGAGGTGTCGGTGGCGGCGGTCAACGGCCCCCGCGCCGTGGTGATCGCGGGCGACGAGGCGGATGTGTCCGAGGTCGCCGCCGAGCTGGCCGGGCGCGGCCGCCGAACGACCCGTCTGCGCGTCTCCCACGCCTTCCACTCACCCCTGATGGAACCGATGCTGGCGGAGTTCCGCCAGGTCGCCGAAGGCATCACCTACACCACCCCGTCCCTCCCGGTCGTCTCCAACGTCACCGGACAACTCGCGGCCGAAGGGGAGTTGACCACTGCCGAGTACTGGGTCCGGCACGTCCGCGAAGCCGTCCGGTTCGCCGACGGTGTGGCCGCTCTGGCGGCGGAAGGCGTCACGCGCTTCCTGGAGATCGGCCCGGACAGCACCCTCACCGCACTCGCCCAGAACTGCCTGCCCGACGCGCACGGTTCGCTCCTCGCTGCCACCCTCCGCAAGCACCGTGACGAGGTGGACACCGTGCTGGAGTGCGTGGCCGCCGGGCACACGACGGGGATGGCGGTCGACTGGACGTCGGTGATCGGCGCCCGGGCCACGGAGGGTGTGGAACTGCCGACCTACGCCTTCCGGCACGAGCGGTTCTGGCCGCAGACAAAGCGTGCTCGGACGGCAACGCCGGCCGAGGGCACCGGGGGCGTGGAAGACGCCGACACCTGGGAGACGGTTGCTCCCGCGGAGTCGCGCGAACTGGCGCGCTCCCTCGGCATCGGTGAGGAGGTCGTCGAGGAGATCGTGTCCGGTCTCGCCGCTCGGCGGCGGGAGCGAGCCCTGCGCGCTCGGGTGGACGGCTGGCGATACCGCGTCGAATGGGAGGCGGTCACCCCGCCCTCGGCGCCCAGCGGAACGGGCCGATGGCTGGTGCTCCACCCGGCCGACGGAACGGACGGGCTCGACACCGTCGTCGAGGCACTCCCCGGCTGCCGCACCCTCGCCGTCCCGACGGGCACCGGCCGTGCTTCTCTGGCACGCGATCTGGTGTCCGCGGCCCGCGGCGATTCCCTCGCCGGCGTGGTCGTCCTGCCCGACTCGCTGTCCTGGGCCCTCACCGCCGTCCAGGCGCTCGGCGACGCCGGCACGGCCGGCCCCCTGTGGTGCGTCACCACGGGTGCCGTGTCCGTCGGGCATTCCACCGACGGCGCTGTGAACCCGGAACGGGCCGCCGTCTGGGGACTCGGGCGGGTGGCCGCCCTGGAGTACCCCGATCGCTGGGGCGGACTGGTCGACCTGCCGTCCACGCCCGACGCGGACACGGCCGGCCTGCTCGCGGCAGTACTCGCCGGCTCGGACGAGGACCAGCTCGCCCTGCGGGCCGGCAGGACGTTCGCCCGTCGCCTCCGTGAGCATCCGGCCCCCCTGCCCGCCGTGACCGGCTGGAAGTCACCGGGGCGGGTGCTCGTCACCGGCGGCACCGGTGCCCTCGGCGGGCACGTGGCGCGCTGGCTCGCCGAGCGCGGCGCGTCCGAGATCGTGCTCGCCGGCCGGCGCGGCCCCGACTCCCCGGACGCGGACCGGCTCGTGGAGGAGATACGCGCCGCCGGAGCGGAACGGGTGCACGTCGAGCGGTGCGACATGGCCGACCGCGGTTCCGTGTCCGCGCTGCTGGCCCGACACCGCGTCGACGCCGTCTTCCATGCCGCCGGCATGCCCGACTCCACGCCCATCGACGAGGTCGACGACGCTCACCTGGCCGACGTGTGGTCGGCGAAGGCGTCGGGTGCGGTGTACCTGGACGAGTTGACGCGGGGATGGGGATTGGAGGCGTTCGTCGTCTTCTCGTCGATCGCGGGCGTGTGGGGGAGCGGCGGACAGAGCGTGTACGCGGCGGCGAACGCGTGCGCCGACGCCGTGGTGGAAGCGCGTCGTGGCCGTGGCGAGACGGGACTGTCGGTGGCGTGGGGCCCGTGGTCGGGCGGGGGAATGGTGTCGAGCGTGGGCGCGGTGGAGCTGAAGCGCCGAGGGTTGCAGGTGATGGAGCCTCGGCACGCACTGCTGGGACTGGGGCGTGCGTTGGAGGCGGGTGACGGCGCGGTGGTGGTGGCCGATGTGGCATGGGAGCGGTTCGTCCCCGCGTTCACGAGCCGTCGGCCCAGTCGCCTGCTGAGTACGGTCCGCGCCCTCGGCACCGGCGGCTCCGCCGGGAGCGCAGGGACGACGACCGAGAGCATGACGCGGAGTGCGACGAGCACGACGGCCGACTCGGCCGAGGACACCCGCGAGCGTCTGGTGCGGCGCCTGGCCGACCGGCCGGAGAAGGAACGGCGCCGGGCCCTGCGCGAGCTCGTCCAGGAGCGGGCGACTGCGGTGCTCGGCCGGTCCGCCGATCGCGTGGTGCATGTCGACCGGCCCTTCAAGGACGTCGGATTCGACTCCCTCACCGCCGTCGACCTGCGTAACGGACTGAGCGCCGAAACCGGCCTGCGGCTGCCTCCGTCCCTCGTCTTCGATCACCCCACCCCGCGGCACCTCGCCGATCACCTCCACGACGAGCTCTTCGCGGAACGGTCGGGCTCCAGCCCGCTTCCCGCGGCGACCGGGCGGGACGAGACCCGTCTCCGCGACGCCCTTGCCGCCATCCCCTACGCCACATGGCAGGAGAGCGGCCTGCTGCCGACCGTGCTCGCGCTGGCGGAGAGCGAGAACCGAGCGTCGGGCACACAGCTCCGGACCGCCGACGCCGACGCCGGCGCTACCGATGCCGACGCCAACGGCATCGGCACCATGGACGTCGACGCCCTCGTCCAGCTGGCCCTCGGCGACACCTCCTCCTGAGGCTGCGCCGCCCGAGGCACCGTGCCCCACCGGGCCGCTGTCCTTACCGCCCGCACCACGCCGCCTCATCAGGTGACTCCCGCCCCTCCCGCCCGCCCGTCCGCCCGAGTACGGATCACCCACCAGTGGAGCTGAGCATGTCCACCCCCGAAGAGCGCGTCGTCGCCGCGCTGCGCGCGTCCCTGCTCGAGAACGAGCGCCTTCGCCGGCACAACGAGGAACTCCTTCGGACGGTGAAGGAACCGATAGCCATCGTCGGCATGGCCTGCCGTTACCCGGGTGACGTCACCGGTCCGGACGATCTGTGGCGGCTGGTCGACGCCGGCGTCGACGCCATCTCCCCGTTCCCCGCCGACCGGGGCTGGGACGCCGAGGACCACACGGGTCAGGCCACCACGGACCAGGGCGGGTTCGTCTCCACGGCGACCGAGTTCGACGCCGGGTTCTTCGGCATCTCACCGCGTGAAGCGCTGGCCATGGACCCCCAGCAGCGGCTCGTGCTTGAGGCGTCCTGGGAGGCGCTCGAACGGGCGGGCCTCACCTCAGCCTCCGTACGCGGAAGCCGGACCGGCGTGTTCATCGGCTGCAGCAACCAGAACTACGGCGCCGACACAGGTGACGAACTGCCCGAAGGGATCGAAGGGCACCTGCTCACCGGCAACGCGGCGAGCGTGGTGTCGGGCCGGGTGTCCTACGTCCTGGGTCTGGAAGGACCGGCCGTCACGGTGGACACCGCGTGCTCGTCGTCGCTGGTGGCCCTGCACCTGGCGGTCCAGTCGCTCCGGTCGGGGGAGTGCGACCTCGCGCTCGCGGGCGGTGTGACGGTGATGTCCACCCCCGATGTCTTCACCGAGTTCAGTCGTCAGGGTGGTCTGGCGGGTGACGGCCGGTGCAAGGCGTTCGCGGAGGGTGCGGACGGTACGGGCTGGGGTGAAGGTGTTGGGGTGCTGCTGGTGGAGCGGCTGTCCGATGCCCAGGCGAACGGTCATCGGGTGCTGGCGGTGGTGCGCGGCTCGGCGGTGAACCAGGACGGTGCGTCGAACGGTTTGACGGCGCCGAACGGTCCGTCGCAGCAGCGGGTGATCCGCGCGGCTCTGGCGGACGCGGACCTTTCCGCCGCGGACGTGGACGCGGTGGAGGCGCACGGGACGGGTACGCGGTTGGGTGACCCGATCGAGGCGCAGGCGTTGCTGGCCACCTATGGACAGGACCGTGAAGTCCCCCTGTTCCTGGGGTCGGTGAAGTCGAACCTGGGCCATACGCAGGCGGCGGCTGGTGTGGCCGGTGTGATCAAGATGGTGGAGGCGCTGCGGCGCGGTGTGCTGCCGGCGACGCTGCACGTCGATGAGCCGTCCTCGCGGGTGGACTGGTCGGCGGGCGAAGTGCAGCTCCTGACCGAGCGGCGCCCATGGCCCGACACCGGCAGCCGTCCCCGACGCGCCGCCGTCTCGGCGTTCGGCGTCAGCGGCACCAACGCTCACGTCATCCTGGAACAGGGCCCCGCACCTGCGGTCTCCGAGCCGCCCGCCTCCGTGACGGGCAGCGAGCCGACCGTCTGGCTGCTCTCCGGCCGCAGCGAGGGGGCACTGCGCGCCCAGGCACGCAGCCTGCGCGCCTTCGCCACCCAGCACGCGGAGACACCGGCCGCCCTCACCGGACTCGCCCTCGCGAAGACCCGCACCCACTTCGAGCACCGGGCTGTCGTCGTCGGCGGGTCTCCGCGTCTTACCGACGCGCTGGCCGAACTCGGCTCCGGGACCACGCCGCACGACGTCGTGATCGGCCGGGACCGGGGCGAGGCACGCCAGGCGTTCCTGTTCTCGGGTCAGGGTGCGCAGCGCGCGGGTATGGGGCGTGAGCTGTACGAGGCGTTCCCGGTGTTCGCGGAGGCCTTCGACGCGGTGTGCGCGCATTTCGGCGGCGAGTTGAGGGATGTCGTCTTCGGTGATGACGCGAAGCGTCTGGGGCGTACGGAGTGGACGCAGCCGGCGTTGTTCGCGGTCGAGGTGGCGTTGTTCCGGCTGTTGGAGTCCTGGGGCGTGCACCCGGACTTCGTGGGCGGGCACTCGATCGGTGAGATCGCTGCTGCGCATGTGGCCGGGGTGCTGTCCCTGGAGGACGCCTGCACGCTCGTGGCAGCCAGGGGCCGGCTGATGCAGGCCCTGCCCGAGGGCGGCGCCATGATCGCGGTGGAGGCCGCCGAGGAGGAGATCGTCTCGCTGCTGGAGGGGCGTGTGGTGTCGGTGGCGGCGGTCAACGGGCCGAGGGCCGTGGTGATCGCGGGCGACGAGGCGGCTGTGTCCGAGGTCGCTGCCGAGCTGGCCGCGCGCGGCCGCCGCACCACCCGTCTGCGCGTCTCCCACGCCTTCCACTCACCTCTCATGGAGCCGATGCTGGACGACTTCCGCCAGGTCGCCGAAAGCATCACCTACACCACCCCGACCCTCCCGGTCGTCTCCAACGTCACCGGACAGCTCGCGGCGGCCGAAGGGGAGTTGACCACTGCCGAGTACTGGGTCCGGCACGTCCGCGAAGCCGTCCGGTTCGCCGACGGTGTCACCGCCCTCGCGGCGGAAGGCGTCACGCGCTTCCTGGAGATCGGCCCGGACAGCACCCTCACCGCACTCGCCCAGAACTGCCTGCCCGACGCGCACGACTCCCTGTTCGTGTCCGTTCTGCGCAAGGACGACTCGGAGCGCGTCGCCGTTCTCCGGGCGGTCGCACGCCTCCACGTCGACGGCGGTGAGGTCGACTGGCCCGGCGTACTGGGCGACCGCGACGGGACACCCGACGTGGAGCTGCCCACCTATCCCTTCCAGCGCAGCCGCTACTGGCTCGGGCCCAAGGAGTCGGCCAAGGACGCTCCGACAGGCCCCGCCCGCGCCTCCACGGTCGTCGACGCCGCCTTCTGGTCCGCCGTCGAGCGGCAGGACGTCACCGGCCTCGCCGCGGATCTCGACCTGGCGCCGGAGGCGCTCGACGCGGTGGTCCCCGCGCTGTCCGACTGGTACCGGCGCCGGCAGGACCAGGCGGAACTGGACGCCCTGTGCCATGAGGTCTCCTGGCGGCCTCTGACGGGCGACGACATAGTGCCCGTCGCCGCATCCGGAGCATCCCGCGTGAACCGCTGGACGGTCCTCGCGCCGGAGGACCCGGATCCCTCGGTGCGGGCGCTGGCGGACGAACTCGCGGAGGGACTGCGCGCCCAAGGACTGGCGGTACGGATCCGCCAGGTCGACGCCGCAGATCCCGAAGCCTGCGCCTCAGCCGTCCTCACCGCCACTGCGACGGACACGGACACGGAGACGGACACGGCGGGAGTCCCGCGAGAGGCCGAAGGTCCGCACGGCATCCTCTCCCTGCTGGGCTTCTCCACGTCGACGGACGCCGTCGTCGCAACGCTCACCGCCGTGCAGGCCCTGGCCCGGGAGGTTCCCGGCGCGAGGCTGTGGGCGATCACTCAGGGTGCCGTCGCCGTCGGCGGCCCGGACCGCATCACCCGCCTGTCCCACAGTGCCGTCTGGGGCCTGGGCCGGGTCGCCGCCCTGGAGCACCCGGACCTGTGGGGCGGCCTGATCGACCTCCCCGCGCGGACGGATCACCGGGTATGGACCCGACTGGCGTCGGCGCTGACGCGCCTGAAGCCGGGCGAGGACCAGGTCGCGGTGCGTTCCCACGGCATGTTCGGACGCCGGGTGAAGCCCGGCGCACCCCTCGCAGCGCGCACGGCTTCCGTCGCCGACGCGGTCGGCTGGACACCGGGTGAGGGCGCCGTGCTCATCACCGGCGGCACCGGCGCCCTGGGTGCTCAGGTGGCACGCTGGGCCGTCCAGCGGGGCGCCCGCCACCTCCTCCTGGTCAGCCGCCGGGGCGAGCAGGCCCCCGGCGCCGCGGAACTCCGTACCGAACTGGAGCAGTCGGGCGCCCGCGTGACCATCGCGGCCGTGGACCTCTCCGTCCGCGAGCAACTGGCCGCCCTCCTCGCCGAGTACTCCGTCGACGCGGTGTTCCACGCGGCCGGGGACCTGGAGGACGGGACGGTCCTCACCACGGATGCCGACCGGGTGCGGCGCGTGATGGGACCGAAGGCCGAGGGGGCGCTGCTGCTGGACGAACTGACCAGCGGCACCGACCTCACCGCGTTCGTCCTGTTCTCCTCCCTGGCCGGAACGATCGGCAGCCCGGGACAGGGTGCGTACGCGGCCGCCAACGCGGTACTCGACGCGCTGGCCGAGCGGCGCCGCGCCGAGGGCCTGCCCGCGACGTCCATCGCGTGGGGCCCCTGGGCGGGCGCCGGTATGGCCGCAGTCGCCGGCGACCGACGCCGCGGACAGGGAGCAGTGACGCCGCTGGCTCCCGAGACCGCCCTGTCGGCGCTGGGAGCGCTGGTCGACGCCGGAGCCGTCACCCGGCTCGTCGTCGCCGCCGACTGGAGCCGCTTTGTGCCCGCGTTCACCACCTCCCGGCCCAGCGCACTCCTCACTCCGCTGAGTCCGGTGTCGACGGCCTCCCCGGGCCGGGCCGCCGCCCGCGACGCCGGAGGGACCGAGGACGACCTGCGCCTGCGCGTGAACTCCCTGCCCCGCGAGGCCGGACAACGTCTGGTCCTGGACGAGGTACGCGAGCGTGCGGCGGCCGTCCTCGGTCACACCGGGACGGAACAGGTGGGCCCGGACCGGGCCTTCCGCGACCTGGGCGTCGACTCGCTCATCGCGGTGGAACTGCGCAACGTTCTGGCGGCGGGCTGTGGCGTCACGCTGCCGGCCACGGCCGTCTTCGACCACCCGACCCCGCAGGACCTCGCCGCTCACCTCTACGGCGCGCTGCGCGAGGACACCGACACCGCCGTCACGGCCACCGCTTCCGCGGCCGCCGTCACCGACGAGCCGGTGGCGATCGTCGGGATGGCCTGCCGTTTCCCGGGCGGCGTCGACTCTCCGGAGAGCCTGTGGGCGCTGCTGGAGGAAGGACGCGACGGCATCACCGACTTCCCCGCCGACCGCGGCTGGGCCGGCCTGGACGCACTCTACGAACACTACGCACGCACAGGGGACGGCACCGCGGACGCGGACTACGTGCGCCTGGGCGGTTTCCTGGACGATGTCGCCGGGTTCGACGCGGAGTTCTTCGGTATCTCGCCGCGTGAGGCGTTGGCGATGGATCCGCAGCAGCGGTTGTGGCTGGAGTCGTCGTGGGAGGCGGTGGAGCGTGCGGGGATCGATCCGAGGTCGCTGCGTGGTCGGCAGGTCGGTGTGTTCACGGGTACCAACGGGCAGGACTATCCGGCCTTGTTGGGTGTGGCGGAGGGTGACTTCGGCGGGTACGTCGGCACGGGCAACGCGGCGAGCGTGATGTCCGGTCGCCTGGCCTACGTCCTGGGTCTGGAAGGACCGGCGGTCACCGTCGACACCGCCTGCTCCTCCTCGCTCGTCGCGCTGCACATGGCGGTGCGGTCGTTGCGGTCGGGGGAGTGTGATCTGGCGCTGGCCGGTGGTGTGACGGTGATGTCGACGCCGGGTGCTTTCGTGGAGTTCAGTCGTCAGGGTGGTCTGGCGGGTGACGGCCGGTGCAAGGCGTTCGCGGAGGGTGCGGACGGTACGGGCTGGGGTGAAGGTGTCGGGGTGCTGCTGGTGGAGCGGCTGTCCGATGCCCAGGCGAACGGTCATCGGGTGCTGGCGGTGGTGCGCGGCTCGGCGGTGAACCAGGATGGTGCGTCGAACGGTTTGACGGCGCCGAACGGTCCGTCGCAGCAGCGCGTGATCCGCGCGGCCTTGGCGGATGCCGGGGTGTCGGCGGCGGACGTGGACGCGGTGGAGGCGCACGGGACGGGTACGCGGTTGGGTGACCCGATCGAGGCGCAGGCGCTGCTGGCCACCTACGGGCAGGACCGTGAAGTCCCGCTGTATGTGGGGTCGGTGAAGTCGAACCTGGGCCACACGCAGGCGGCGGCTGGTGTGGCCGGTGTGATCAAGATGGTGGAGGCTTTGCGGCGTGGTGTGCTGCCGGCGACGCTGCACGTCGATGAGCCGTCCTCGCGGGTGGACTGGTCGGCGGGCTCGGTGCGACTGGTCACGGAACGGCTGGAGTGGCCGTCGGTGGACCGGCCCCGCAGGGCGGGTGTCTCCTCGTTCGGGCTCAGTGGCACCAACGCGCACGTCATCCTCGAACAAGCCCCGCCGATGGAAGCGCAGTTCAGTCCCGACGCCGATGGTGTGATGGTGCCCTGGCTCGTCAGCGGCCGGAGCGAGGCGGCTCTGCGTGCCCAGGCCGGTCGACTCCTCGCTGCGTTGGAGGAGCTGCCTGCGCCCGGTCTGGCGGACTTCGCGGGGGCGCTCGCGAGCGCCCGGTCGTCGTTCCAGCACCGTGCCGTGGTGATCGCCGCTGACCGGGACGCGTTCGTCCGCGAGCTGCGCTCCCTGCACCTGGGCGGCGAGCCGGGCGCACACACGGTCACCGGCGAGACCCGCCACGGTCGCACGGCGTTCCTCTTCTCGGGTCAGGGTGCGCAGCGTCCAGGTATGGGGCGTGAACTGTACGAGGCGTTCCCGGTGTTCGCGGAGGCCTTCGACGCGGTGTGCGCGCACGTCGGTGTGGAGCTGAAGGACGTCGTCTTCGGTGACGACGCGGAGCGTCTGGCGCGTACGGAGTGGACGCAGCCCGCCCTGTTCGCCGTCGAGGTGGCTCTGTTCCGGCTGCTGGAGTCGTGGGGCGTGCGCCCGGACTATGTGGGCGGGCACTCCATCGGTGAGATCGCTGCTGCGCATGTGGCCGGGGTGCTGTCCCTGGAGGATGCCTGCACGCTGGTGGCGGCAAGGGCCCGTCTGATGCAGGCCCTGCCTGAAAGCGGCGCCATGATCGCGGTGGAGGCTGCCGAGGAGGAGGTGCTGCCGCTGCTGGCCGGGCGTGAGGTGTCGGTGGCGGCGGTCAACGGCCCGAGGGCCGTGGTGATCGCGGGCGACGAGGCGGCTGTGTCCGAGGTCGCTGCCGAGCTGGCCGGACAGGGCCGCCGCACCACCCGTCTGCGCGTCTCCCACGCCTTCCACTCACCCCTGATGGAGCCGATGCTGGACGACTTCCGCCAGGTCGCCGAAAGCATCACCTACACCACCCCGACCCTCCCGGTCGTCTCCAACGTCACCGGACAACTCGCGGCCGAAGGGGAGTTGACCACCGCCGACTACTGGGTCCGCCACGTCCGCGAAGCCGTCCGGTTCGCCGACGGTGTCACCGCCCTCGCGGCGGAAGGCGTCACCCGGTTCGTCGAGATCGGCCCCGACGCCACTCTCACCGCCCTCACCCGCACCGTCCTCGGCGACGCCACCGACCCGGTCTGCGTGCCGTTGATGCGCCGCGACGCGGCCGAAGAACTCGCCCTGTTGCGCGGACTGGCCGCCTTCCACGTGAGCGGTGGCAGCGTCGACTGGACGGCGTTGCCGGTCATGCGTACGCAGGCCCACGTCGACCTCCCCACGTACGCCTTCCAGCGCACCCGGTACTGGCCCGCTGCCGACGCGCACGCCGCCGCGTCGCGCATGTCCGCCGCGTCGGTCTCCCGGGTGTCCTCCCGGGCGTCCACCTCGGACGGGGCCTTCTGGTCGATCGTCGAGCAGGAGAGTCCCCAGGACCTGGCCGGCCGTCTCGGGGTGCCCGAAGACGCCTTGGAGACCGTGCTGCCCGCCCTGGCGTCGCTGCGGCGCGATCACGCCGTACGCGAGGAGGTCGACCACTGGCGGTACCGCGTCGACTGGGAGCCGGTCGATGCGGGAGCGGCCGGGCCCGTGCCGGGGCGCTGGCTGCTGCTGCAGCCGCCTGGCGACGCCGTCCCCCTCGACGGGCTCCAGGAGTTCGTACCGGGGCTGGAGCGCGTGGACTGCGGGGTCCGGGACCGTGAAGGGCTGACCCGTCTGCTCGGTACGGTCGTCGAGGGGGAGGCGCCGGCCGGCGTGCTCTCCTGCCTGACGGGCGCCGCGCCCGGTGCCGACGACGGCGTTTCCGGCGTGGTCGCCGCCGTGGCGGACACCATGGCGCTGGTCCAGGCGCTCGGTGATGCCTCCGTGACCGCGCCGCTGTGGGTGGTCACGCACACCGGCCCCGGGCCGGGCGACGCGCCCGAGGACCCGGCGCAGGCCGCTGTGTGGGGTCTGGGACGGGTGGCCGCGTTGGAGCATCCCGACCGGTGGGGCGGGCTGATCGACGTTCCGCACCGGGCGAGCCGGACAGAGCTCACTCACCTGGCCTCCCTTCTGGCGCGAGCCGGCGAGGATCAGGTGTCCGTGCGTGGTACCGCGGTGTACGCGCGACGCCTGCGTCCCGCCCTGCCCGCCGGCACAGCGTCGGCCGGCGACTGGACGGCTCCGGCCCGGATGCTGGTCACCGGAGGCACCGGTGCGCTCGGCGGCCGGGTCGCCCAGTGGTTCGCCGAACACGGCACGCGGGAACTCGTCCTGACGAGCCGCGGCGGGTCCGCCTCGCCCGGCGCCGCCGATCTCGTGGCGCGGCTGCGGGCGGCCGGAGCGCGGCGCGTCGACGTCGTGGCGTGCGATGTCGCCGAGCGCGCCGAGGTGGCCGACCTGCTCACCGCCCACCGGGTCGACGGCATCGCCCACGTGGCGGGCGTGCTGGACGACGACCTGATCGACGCGATGACTCCGAAACGCCTGGAGCACGTGCTGCGGGCCAAGGCCCTGGGGGCGGTGCACCTGGACGAGCTGACGCGGGGGTGGGCTCTGGAGGCGTTCGTGGTGTTCTCGTCGATCGCCGGTGTGTGGGGGAGCGGCGGTCAGGGCGCCTATGCGGCTGCCAACGCGTGCGCCGACGCGGTCGTGCGGGCACGTCGCGTGCGGGGCGAGGTGGGAACCTCGGTGGCGTGGGGCCCCTGGTCGGGCGGGGGGATGGTGTCGAGCGCGGCGGCGGTGGGACTGCGGCGTCGCGGGCTGCGGGTGATGGAGCCGGCCCGTGCCCTCGTGGGACTGGGGCGTGCGATGGAGGTGGCGGACGGCACGGTGGTGGTGGCGGACGTGGAGTGGGAACGGTTCGTTCCCGCGTTCACCAGCCGCCGGCCCAGCCCGTTGCTGACCACCCTCCCGCAAGCGACGGCCGTGGCGGACCAGGGAGGCGCTCCCGAGCGGTACGGCGACGGCGGGGCCCGGCCCGCACTGGTGGAACGGGTGATGTCGCTGCCGGACGCGGACCGGTCGGCCGCCCTGCAGCACCATGTGCGGCAGGTCGCTGCCGTGGCGCTGGGGCACGCCGACCCGGGCGCCGTGCCCGCGGACCGGGCCTTCCGCGACATGGGTTTCGACTCGCTGACGGCCGTCGAGCTGCGTGACCGGCTCACGAAGGACACGGGACTGCGACTGCCCTCGACGCTCGTCTTCGACCACCCCACCCCCGCCGCCCTCGCCCGCCACCTGGAAGCCGAACTGACCGGTGGGGGCGGGACGATGACGGGCATGCTGGCCGATCTCGAGACCGGCATCGCGCGCATCCTCCAGGCGGGTCCGGACCGGGACGCGCGCACGTTGCTGGGTACCCGGCTGCGGGCGCTGCTCGCGGAGGTCGAGGGCGAGCCGGCCGACGAGACGGACGTGGGCGGTGCCTCGCTGAGCGACCTTCTGGAGGAGGCGAGCGACGACGAGTTGTTCGACCTCATCAGCCGCGAACTGGAGCAGTAGGCGGCAGGCCCGGGGCGGCGGACGACCGCCTCGGGCACACGTGCCGGCGGCCGTACCAGTAGGGATGGTACGGCCGCCGCTTCAGCCGAGGTGAGGGCCGGAGCCCGGCTCGGTCGTTCGCGGTCCGCGCCCGCTGCCGGAGCAGGACCGCCCCATGGTCACTTGATGAACTCCGGCAGCACGCGAGGCGGCCACTGACCCACCGTCAGCATGCCCATCGAATGGGCGCGGGCCACCAGCGCGGCCCGGTTGGGGGCCTTGAGCTTCCGCAGCATGAGGCCGACGTGGTACTCGACGCCCTGTCTGCTGAGATAGAGCTTGGCGGCAAGCTGCACGGTCGAGGCGCCCGCGGCGACCCCCTCCAGGACCTGTGCGTCGAGCTTGCTGAGCAGCCGCTCGCGGGGGATGCCGACCACGTCCTTCACGTCCGTGCCGTCCGCCTCCGTGTCCGGCCGTACCTGCACGACGATTCCGGCCAGGCGCCCGGTGACGTTCTGCACGGCGATGCCGGTCAGTTCACCGGAGAAGATCCGGCCGGCGTTCCCCAGGCCGACCATGCGCTCGGCGAAGCGCTGGGAGCGGCCCTCGGCGAGCCGGGCGAAGTGACGGTTCAGCACGGTAGGGGCCGAGGGGTGGAGCAGTTCGTACAGGTTGCGGCCGCAGGTGTCGGCCGAGGTGCGGCCGAACTGGCGCGAGAAATTGGGTTCCGCGGCCACGATGTGCATCTCGGGATCTATGTGGGCCGTGTAGAAGCGTCGATTACTCAGTGCATGAGCTCGGTTCTCCTGGGTGTTCCTGTGGGCGCCCGCAAGATGCGGCGGGGAGATCCTGTCCCTGGTGTGCGAAGCACTAGCTGCGTGCGTGGTCACTGCGACGCACCGTCTTTCTGCGTTCAGATGTGGGGGATGCCCGTACCACCTGGGAGCGCATCTGATCACAGGTGGTACGAACTCGGCCGGGCCGCGGTCACTGACCCGCCGAGTTTTCTCTGATCAACTGCGCAAGAGCCTAGGAATGTCCCTACAGACCGGTCAAGCAAACCTTTGCGTGGCGTCAAAACACTGTGGTTCGGTGGTTCGGTGGTGCGGCCCGTGACGGTCCAGGGGGTCCCGCCCGAACGGCTGTCGCCCGGCCTGACCAGCCAAGTCCTCGCCGAACGGGTGCGTTCCGGCTGCTTGTTCCCGTCGTTTCCGTGATGACCGAGGCCGGCCGGCCGGCGGGATCGCCCGAGGTGCCGGTCCTGCCCGCGTGACCGTTTGCCGCCCTCGGATGCCCGTTTGCTGCCCGATCGGGCGGCGGGCAGGGGAAGGGGGCGGACCGGTGCGCGTCACGAGTCCGGTGTTTCACCGAGTTTTTCGAGGGCCCGGGCAAGATCCGGGCGGCCGGGGATACCCAGTTTGCGGTACGAGTTCGTCAGATGCTTTTCCACCATGCGTGAACTCGTGCCCAGCCTCGCTGAAATCGCCGAATTGCTGAGACCGGTCGCCGCCAGCTCCGCCACTTTGCGCTCGGACGGAGTCAGCAGGTCCGTTCTGGAGGAAGTCCGGGGAGTGTGCTCGTCCCTCTTCCGTGCGATGGCCCGCGCCAGGGAGTCGGCTCCGTTGCCGACGGCGAGTTCGTGTGCCCGTTTGAGTGCGGACGCGCGCCGTCTGCGGTCCGTTTCGCGGTGGGTGCCGAGGGCGTACAGCGCCTGGCACAGCTCGTGCGTGTTGCTGCCCTTCTCCAGCACCTCGACGGCCTCCTCCAGCAGCGTCACGCCCTCCCGCCCCCGGGAGACCCTGCCCAGGGCCACCAGGGCCCGTCCCAGCCTGACGGGGGCGCCCCAGGCGCGGGAGCGCTCCACCTCCAGGAGCGCGGAGGCCACCGCTTCCTCGTGCTCGCCGAGACGGTGGTGCATGAGGGCGGCGCAGGACGCCCACGGGACCGCGACCGGGTTGTGCCAGCCGATGCGCTCCGCGCGCTGGCCCGCCGTCCGGAAGTGGACCAGCGCGGTGCGGGTCTCGCCGCGCCCGGCCGCGAGGGTGCCCCGGGCCAGGTGCAGCAGGGCGGCCAGGTGCTGGTTCTCGACGTGCAGTCGGTGCCGGGTGAGGATCTGCTCCGCGAGGTGCGGCTCTTCGGTGTGCAGGGCGACGATGGCCAGGACCGCGGCGCAGATGGTCGGCAGGCCACCGCTGTCGGGCCCGGCCAGCGCGTCGGCCTGAACCACCTTCTGCCGGGCGTGCGCCAGCCGGCCGTCGGCGAGCGCGACCAGGGCCTGCTCCGCGCGGATGACGGCCTGCTCCACCTCCCCGCCCCTGCGCTGGGCGAGCAGGTGCGCCTCGCGCAGCCAGCCGGCCGCGCCTTCCGTGCGGCCGGCGCCGGCGAGGATGTTGACGGCCAGCGGCATGGTGCTGTGGACGTGCTCGGGGGCGGGGGGCTCACGCTCCAGCAACCGGGTGCACAGCGCGGTCAGCTCCTCGGCGGAGGCGGAGTTGGAGACGAACGCGATGTGCATGAGGGACGTCACCAGCTCGCGTTCCCCGGTCGTCCGCAGGGCGGGGGAGGGGCCCAGCGACCGGAACCGCCGCAGGGCCCGCTGCGCATGGGCGGGATCCTGCGCCGACAGCACGTGCTCCCGGGCCTCCAGGCGCAGTGCGAGCTCGCGTTCGATCCAGTCGTCCGGCTCGGACCGGCCCAGTTCCTCGGTCACGGCGCGCCGGACGGCGTCGATGCGGAACGCGGCGGGGTCCATCAGCAGCGGACCCAGCCGGGTCACGGCGTCGGCCCGCTCCCGTACCGACTCCAGCAGCGGTACGGCCTCCGCGACGTGCCGCAGCGAGGCGGCGGAGGCGAAGCTGCGCTCCGCCGTCGCGAGATCGACGAGCAGCCGGGCGCGGTCGTGGTCCGTGGGGGAGGTGTCCAGCAGCGCGCGTCTCAGGTAGCGGGCCGCGTCCCGGGGCGAGCCGCGCCTCACGGCGCTGTCGGCGGCGGTCCGCAGGATCTCCACCGCCTGCGGGCCGTGCAGGGTGATCACCGACATGAGCTGTTCCGCGGCCAGTTCGGCCGGATGGCCGGTCCGGTGCAGCAACTCGGCCGCCACACCGCGCATGGCGGTGCGCTCGGCCGCCGGCATGCTCTCCTCCAGCAGGTCCCGCAGCAGCGTTCCGGGGATGAGGGAGCCCGAGTTCTCCGCCACGAGGCCGGCGAGCCGCAGGACGTCGACGGCCTCCGCCCGCCGGGGTTCGTCGATCTCGGCCAGACGGGTCACCAGGTGCGGGTCCGCGACGGCGTCGAGCACGGTCAGCGCGTAGGCGACGCGCCGGACGTGGTCCGGCTGGGAGCGCAGGAAGGCGGCCAGGCGCCGACGCGCCCGTTCGGGACGGAGCGAGGCCGCCGCCGCGGCGCCGGCCTCGGTGGGCTGGAGCGCCTGGTACTGCGCCTCGTCCGCCAGGGCCGTCGCCAACAGCGGGTTCCCGCCGCTGCGTCGGAGCAGCGTGTCGACGAACGCGCCGTGGGGCGGTGTGCCGCAGGCCTCCTCCACCAGCAGGCTCACGCTGTCACGGCCGAGGGCGGTCAGCTCCACCGTACGGTCCGCCTGCTCCAGGAGTTGCCCGACATGGTCCCGGGCGCCGCGGACGTCGCCGGGCAGGACGGACAGGACGAACAGGACGCGGTTCTGTCTTCGCCGTGCGAGGGACGGCGCCAGCGCCAGCAGGGAGTCGGTGTCCGACCACTGGAGGTCGTCCACCATCACCACGACCGGCTGCCTGGACGCCATGGACTCCAGGAGGGCGGTCAGCCGGTGCGGCGCCTGCTGGGGGGTCACCGTGGACCACGGGGGGACGGGACCGGCGTCGGGCGGCGCCGCGGTGCACGCGGAGATGGCCGCTTCCCGCAGCTCGCGTCCCTGCTCGTCGGCCGGCACGGCCGCCAGGACGGAGTCCACCAGTTGCCGTACGACGCCGAGGGTGTAGGTCTCCTCGGCGGCGGCCGCCTGGGCCCGCAGCGTCAGAAACCCCTCACCGTGCGCGTGTGCCGCCACCGCCTCCAGGAAGGTCGACCGGCCGACCCCCAGTGGGCCCCGGACGACCAGGAGGGAACCCTCTCCCTCCGCGGCGCGGCGCAGTGCCGACGCCGTCCGCGCCAGTTCGGACTCGCGCTCCAGCAACAAGGCGGTGGCCCTCCTTCGATGGCACGGGCCGTCGGCCACCGCCCGGGGCGTGGCCGGACGGGACTCCGTGAGCGTGACGCGGGGTGCCGGCCGTGCGCGGACAGCACCCGCGAGGGAGTCGATGCCCATGCGCACGGGAGCCCCTGCGGCTCCACCCCGGAAAGCGTTCATCACTGCTCTCAAACCTTTGGGGAGGAGCAGATCACAGAGATGCGCAAGGCAGCAAGGGGACTTGGGTGATAGCGGTCCCCCGTGCGGGCGTTGAAAAGTGAACAGCCATCACCTGAGGTGTGACGGACGAGTAAGCGGAATGCCCTGAGAAAACGGTTTCTATTGCGGGGTGAGGAGGCATGGACCGTCCTGCCGCAGCCGAGGGGCCATGCCTACCTGTGACTTCACCGTGCCGGACGCCCGCGAAGCGATGCCCGCCTTTCGTGGGCGAGAAAGCGCCGAAGGTGAGCGGAAGACCGGGACGGCGCGGGCGGAAAAGTGTCGGAACACACAGTGCGGCAGGGCGGGAAAAGCGGCACTGCCGGCCGGTGGGACCGGCGTGTTACCCGCCTCCTCTACCGCACGATTCCGTCCGACGGGAGGGCCCGCCCGGAATTGACAGCAACACGACAGAAACGCGGTGGCGCGGCACGGCCGCCGGCACGGCGTCCACCGGGGCGCCGCGCGGTCCACCCCGGCGGACGGCACATGCGATCAATTCCGGCGGCCCCCGCGGTCGACGTCCGCCGACTCCATGGCGTCGCGCAACTCCCGCCGGCCGGACAGATCGAGCTTGCGGTACACGGACGTCAGATGGACCTCAACGGTCCGCTGGGTGACGAACAGGGTCTCCGCGATCCACGCGTTGGAACGCCCGTCCGCCGCCAGACGGGCCACCTGGGCCTCACTGCGGGTGAGGGCCGCCAGCCCCCGGGACACGGGCCGGCGCGGACGGGCACCCGTGGCCAGCAGCGCCCGGTGGGCGACCTCGTGCAGCGGGCGGGCGCCGAGCGCGTACGCCTCCTCCCACCCCTGCCGCAGCACCTCTCGGGCAGCCTTGCGGTAACCGAGCTCGTGCAGCGCGCGGCCCCGGGCGACCTTCACCCGTGCCGTCAGCAGAGCCGCCCTCGTCCCATCCAGCGCGTCCTCCGCCTCCTCCAGCAGCCTCGCCCGTTCCTCGGGGGCGGCCGTCGCGGCCCACAACTCCAGTCCGGTGCCCAGGGCGAGACGCAGCCGCGCCGACCGAGCCAGGGCGACGGCCTCCTCGGCCAAGGCGCGGGCCGCGCGCTGGTCACCCAGGGCCAGGTGCGCCCGGCCGGCCCAGTACCACCAGGGCGAGACGGCCGGGTTGGTGCGCTGCCAGGCCTCCTGCCGGCGTCCGCACTCCCGCAGGTCGGCCAGTGCGCGCTCGGCGTCCTCCTGCGCCAGCCGGAGCCGGCCGCGGGCGCACAGCAACTCGTTCCACTGCCACGCCTCGCTCCGGGCCGGATCGGGCACGCGCCCGCACAGCTCCTCGGCCTCCGCCAACTGGCCGCGGTCCAGGAGCGTGTGCAGCCGCACGGACAGGGGGAGCGCGTCGTGCGCGTTGGCACGGGCCACGGTGGTGCCGCGCAGCGCCTCGGCCGTGTGCCGCAGCGCGCTGTCGAGGGCGCCGAGCCGTTCCTGCGCCTCGGCGCTCAGCGCGAGCAGGTTGGGGCGGATCTGGTCGAGCAGCGGGTCGGTGCCGTCGATCAGCTGGCGGTAGACGTCCTGTGCCTCGTACGGCAGGTCGGCGTACAGCAGCACAGACGCGGCGATCGCGAGGAAGGCGGGGGAGTTCTCGGTCGGGCCGCTCCGCCCGGTGATCCGGCGTGCCGCCGCCACCGATTCTGCCACCCGGTCCATACGGGCCACCGAGATGACGGCCCGGGCGGCGAGCAGCGCCCGCTCCGGGGCGGTGTCACCCGGCAGGGCGAGGTCCAAGGGCACCGTGTCGAGCAGCCGCCGGTACGCGGCCCGGTCGACCGTGGCGGCCATCAGCAGCTGCGCCTCCAGCAGTTGGACGCTCTGCGTCCCCAGGGGCAGCAGGGCCGGGTCCGAGCGGTACCGGTCGAGCAGGTCGAAGGCACGGTCCATCCGGCCCTGGCGGGTCAGCGCGTCGGCGAGGGTGCTGACGGCTTTGAACCGCAGGTCCGCGGAGGTCGTCCGGTCGAGGGCCGCCGTCAGGTGCCGGACACTGGCCTCCGGGTCCAGCCGCGCCTCGGCCGTGCCCAGTTCGATCAGCAGCCCGGGGTCGCAGTCCTCCGCGGCACCGTCCGGAACGCAGGACCGCAGGAACATGACCGCCGTGCCCGGCGAGGCGTGCAGCATCGCCTCGCGGGCCGCTTCCCGCAGGACCGTCGTGGCCCAGGGCTGGGTCGCTGTGGCGGGGGAGCGGCACAGGTGGTCGGCGACGTCCGCCGCTCCCGCGCCGATGTCGTGCAGCAGACGGGCCGCCCGGCCGTGCGCGGCGGCGCGCTCGTCGTCCGGCAGGTCGTCGAGCACGGCGCGGCGCACCAGCGCATGGGTGAAGGCCCAAGTGCCCGCGGCGCGACCGCCGTTCACGAGTCCCAGGGAGCCCAGCACCAGCAGGGACCGGTCGAAGGAGGCGGAGTCCACCAGGGCCAGACGCGCGCACAGTTCGTGGGCGGCCCCGTCCCCCAGCACCGCCATGGCACGGGCCGCGCTCACCGTGGCCGGCGCCTGCCGGTGCAGCAGACGCACCACCCGGGCCCCGAAGGCCTGCATGTCCTGCTCGCTCACCGCGCTGAGTTCGGCGCCCGTCAGCGGCAGGTCCTCCGCGTTCAGCGTCCGGATGAGCCGGGTCGCCAGCAGTGGGTTGCCGTGGGTGGCGGCCAGACACGCCTGCTGGAACGCCGCGTCGGTCTCGGCTCCGGTGAGGCGGCGGGCCAGCAGGCCGATGCCCGCCCCGGTGAGCGGGCGGGGCCGCAGCACCCGGCAGGACGCGAGCGTGGTGATCTCGGCGAGGGCCGGCGCGTCGGAACCGCTGCGGCCCACCAGCGCCAGCAGGACCGGCAGACCTGTCAGCCGCCGCGCGGTGTGCGCCAGCAGGCGCAGGGAGGCGGGGTCGGCCTCGTGCGCGTCGTCCACCGCGATCAGCAGCGGAGTCCGGGCGGCGGCACGCCGGATGACGTCGTGCAGCCGCGTCAGCACACCGAACGAGACGTCCCTGACGTCGTTGTCGCAGCACAGCAGCGTGGGTGGCCGCCGGTCCGCGAGCCCGTACGCCACGGACTGCCCGGGCCCGGCGCTGTCCGGCAGGCCGGACAGCAGGGCGTGCGCGGTACTGAGCGGCATCCGGTGCCCGTCGGCGGCCTCCGCGTGAACGACGCGCAATCCGAGGCCGCGCGCTTCGGCGACCAGCGCCCGCAGCAAGGCCGTCTTGCCGATGCCGACCGGGCCCTCCAGGACGACGAGACCGGAGCGGCCCGCCGGGGTGCGCCGCACCAGCTCACCGAAGAGGGCGAGCTCGCGTTCCCGCTCCACGAGTGGTGGGGGCTCCGGGGAATCGTGGCCTCCCGAGGCAGCGATCATGACCGTGTCCCTCTCTCCCCCTGCTCCCGGCTTCGCACGGCATCCCACGCACCGGGGCCGCCGCGGCCGGCTGCCGCCGGCGCGCGCCCGGCGGTCCGGCCGGACGGCCCCAGCGCTGCTCGCCATCTTGGCTCAGACCAGCTCGGCCGTCGTCGCCGGCTACCCGTTTCCCGCCCGGCACTGTCCGTCCCCACCGTTCCCCCGGCGCGCGGGTCCGCCGCCCGGCCACCCGCCGCACCTGCCGCACTCACCCAGCCGCTCACCGTTACCGCGCGCGGGACCTCACCCCGCGCGGCCGGAGACCGCGCGGGGGTGCAGCCGCTCCTGCCAGCGCGGGGAGCGGGCCAGGTCCGCGTGCTCCTCGGACAGGCACAGGTACACGTCCCGGCCTCCGTCCTCCTGCGGCGTCGGGGTGACGTGCACGGTGGGGACCGGCAGGTCCGGGAACTCGTACCAGAACGGCTGCCCCGCGCCGAGGTCGATCCGGTACAGCGGGAATCGCGACCAGTTGTTGACCGACAGGGACGTCTCGGACACGTCGAGGGCGTGTACCGACATCACGTGCCGGGAGACGCCGCGCCGGCGGTAGGAGCCGAGGAAGGCGATCTCGTCGCGCAGCTTGTCCTCCGTGTTGCTCCCCAGGCACCGCCGCACGTCGCCCGCCACCGCGCCCAGGGACCGGCCGCGCAGCTCCCCGGCCGGCAGTGACGTCCAGCTCTTCGTGACGCAGTTCCCCCAGTACGACGACGGCAGCGCGCCGCCCAGCACGGGCTGCGCGCCGACGACGAGGCCCAGCCACTCCACCGCCTCGTCCGGGTGTCCCCGCAACTCGCCCAGCACGCGCCACAGATGGGCCGTCAGCACATCGTTGGTGGACACCCACGCGCTCGGGTCCGTCAGGGCGCCCAGCGCCTCGCTCTTCATCGCGGCCAGCTCCGCCGCCTCGAACCGTGTGGTGACGGTGGCGCGTTTGCGCAGCCCCGGGCGCAGGGTGCGCAGCAGACGCCGTGTCCGGCCCACCCCGGCGAAGGCCCGGTTGTCCCGCGTCTCCGGACGGTCCGACAGCCGGCCGAGCGCCTCCAGCGCCCCACGGTCGTGACTGGGGGCGTCCCAGGGCAGTCCGAGGTGCTCACGCGACCAGCTCTCCAGGAAGGCCAGGGTGCTGCCGCCGTCCGCCAGACTGTGGCTGACGAGGACGCCGAGCACCGACCCGCCACCGCGCATCTGCGTGAGCCGGATCTTCAGCAGGGGAGTGTCCCTGCCGACCACACCGAAGGGACTCACCTCGCGCAGCACGTCCCCGACGACCGGCTGCGCGCGCAGCAGATGACCGTACTCGCGCATCGGCTCGGGACTGGACGCCTCGGTGAAGCGCACGCCCGCGTCGTTGCAGAGCACGCTCAGCCCGCCGTCGGCGTCCCGCAGCAGCCGCCCCGCCAGCAGCGGGTACCGCAGCAGCGTGCGGGCCAGCGAGTCGCGCAGCGCCGCGCCGTCGAGCGTCTTGCGGTAGAAGAACGTCAGCGGCGTGTACCAGGGGCCGGTCAGCAGGTCGTAGGGGGTGAGCCGGATCCGGTCGCCGCCGGCCGTACCGGCCCGCACCGTGTGCACGCTCTCGACCCGGCTGTCGACCACCGTCCGGAACGGCGGCGTCTTCGTTCTCGCCACGGCCGCCTCAGTCCCAGGCCACGAGCAGCCGGTCCACGCCGTAGTGCACGGCGCGGTCCCGCAGCGGCACCTTCTCGGCCGGCTCCGCCAGCCGCAGTGCCGGGAACCGCTCGAACAGCGCGCGCAGCCCGATCCGCAGGCTGGCGCGGGCCACGTGCTGGCCCAGGCACTGGTGCGCGCCGAAGCCGAGCGCCAGGTGCTTGCGCGGCACCCTGGTGACGTCGAGCCGGTCCGGGTCGTCGAAGACCTCGGGGTCGCGGTTGGCCGCCGGCAGCGACAGCACCACCGTCTGGCCCGCCTTGATCGTGGTGCCGCCGATCTCCACGTCCTCCAGCGCGCACCGGCTGGAGCCCATCTGCGAGATGGTGAGGAAGCGCAGCAGCTCGTCCACCGCCCCCTGCGCGTACAGCTCGGGCCGCTCCCGCAGCAGGGCCAGCTGGTCGGGGTGCTCCAGCAGGGCGAAGGTGCTCAGCGCCAGCATGTTCGGCGTGGTGTCCAGCGAACCGGCCAGGGTGAGCACGGCCATGTTGACCAGCTCCTCCTCGGTCAGTTCACCGGTCGCCGCCAGCCTGCCGAAGAAGTCGTCCCCGCGCTCGGCCATGCGCGCGCGGATCATGGGGCGGATGAGGGCGTCCATCGCCTCCACGTGGTGGATGAACTCCTCCAGCGTGTAGGTGAGCGCCATCAGTACCGAGAAGTGCTCCTGGATGCCGTCCATCAGCTCCGGCTCGACGTCCATCAGCGAGCACGTCGAGCGCAGGCCGACCTTCTCGGCGAAGGCGGTCACCAGATCGGCCGGCGAGCCCTCGGCGGCCATCTCCTCCAGGGCGTCGTCGACGATGCGGGCCAGTTGGGGCTCGTGCCGCTGGACGTTGCGCAGCGTGAAGTGGCCCGCCAGCAGCCGCCGGTACTTGGTGTGCTCGGGCGCGTCGGTCTTGGCGAAGGAGCCGGGCGGCGAGGGCTGCGGCGCGTACTCGGTCATCGGGAACGGCGGGGCCACGACGTGCGCGAGGAGTTCGTTGCGGTGGCTGAAGCGGTCGTCGGCGAGGATCTGGCGGACCAGGTCGTGCCGGGTCACCAGCCAGCCGGAGGGGTCTTTCGGCGCCACCTGGAAGGTGATCGGGCTGACCGGCTCCTCGGCGCGCAGCCGGGCGTAGGCGGCGGGCGGGTCGAAGGGGCACGTGCCGCGCTCGGAAGGGATGACCGGGGGATCGGGGCGGGTCTTCATGGAATCACTCCGTCGCAGGGCGAGGATGGCGTGCGGGCAGGACGGGTGGTGCGGGGGACGTCAGGCGCGTTCCACGCACAGCGGCAGGTGCCGGGCGCCGAAGACGTTGGTGCCGTGCCACGAGAGCCGGACCGTGGGGTCGACGCGGATGCCGGTGAAGCGGTCAAGCAGGGCCTCCAGGGCGATCCGGCCCTCCAGCCGGGCCAGCGGGGCCCCGATGCAGTAGTGGATGCCGTGACCGAAGGCCGCCTGCCGGGCGTTGGCGCGGTCCGGGCGGAACGTGTCCGGGGCCTCGAAGACCCGCTCGTCGCGGTTGGCGGCCAGCAGCCACAGGTGCACCAGCGTGTTGGGCTCCACCTCCAGGCCCGCGACGGTCGTGGTGGTCGTGGTGACCCGCTCGATCCGGGTGAACGGCGGCCGCAGCCGCAGTGTCTCCTCGATGACCGCGGGGATCAGCGAACGGTCCGCGCGCACCTTCGCCAGCAGGTCCGGGTCGGAGTCCAGGCAGATCAGCGCGTTGCCGACCAGTACCGACGTGGTGATGTGCCCGGCGAGCAGCAGGAGGGTGGCGAAACTGGCGATGTCCTCGTCCTCGAGGCGTTCCCCGTCGACCTCGGCGCCGACCAGGGTGCCCAGCAGGTCCGCTCGGGGTTCCTCGCGCCGGGCCTCGATGAAGCCCTGGAGGTAGGCGGTGATGGTGACCGCGGTCTCCTCCATGCGGCGCACGCTCTCGGGGTCCTCCGGATCGGTGGACAGCAACTGGTCGGCCCAGCCCTGGAACAGTTCCCGGTCCTGTGTCGGCACGCCCAGCATGCGGGCGATGACCGTCACCGGCAGCGGGTTGGCCAGCGCGTCCACCAGGTCGAAGCGGTCCCCGGTGACGGCGTCCAGCAACTCGCCGGTCAGCTCCGTGATCCACGGCTCCAGCCCGGCGATCAGACCGGGCGTGAACGCCTTGCTCACCAGCCGGCGCATCTTCCCGTGCAGCGGCGGGTCCAGCAGCAGGAGCGTGCCGCGCGGTGCCTTCTTCTCGCCGCCCGACAGGCGGCCCACCGTGTCCGAGGAGAAGGTGGCGGGATCGGAGAGCACCTGCTGCACGTCGGCGTGCCGGAAGACGTGCACGTGACCGGAGTCGTCCCGCCAGGCCCGCTGCTCCTCACGCATCCGCGCCGCCCACGCCAGCAGGGTGGCGCCGCCGTCCGGTTCGACGGACGGCGCGCGGCCGGGCCGGGGGGCCGCCGCGGGCGTGGGGTCGAGCACGTCCGAAGTGCCTTGCTGCGCCACCCGGATTCCCCTTTCACGAGAGTGTTCGTACGGCCGCTCGCGTCCCGCGTCGCGGCCACGGCCGCCCCCAGGCCGTACCGGCCACCGGCACCACGACGGCCGGTCCGCGAGCGCGCCGCGCCCGGCACTGGTGTCCGGCACCAACTGCGTTACCGCGAGCTGCCGTTGCCGCCGGGCCACTCCAGCACGGCCGCGGCGTGCCCGGCCAGCGGCGCCGCCGCACTCTAGGGATTTTCCGAGTACCGGCCGGTCACCTCCGCCCCCGGAGCCAGGCGCTCCGCACGAATCACTGGAGGAAACCCCAGACAGCGCCGCTCCGCGCGCCCCATCGCCCCGGGACGCCCTCAAGATGGGCACGACCCGGCACACGTGACCGGACCGACCGGCGAACAGGGGGCGGCCATGGACATCACCATCGATCACGACCGGTGCATCGGCGCCGGCCAGTGCGCGCTCGTCGCACCCGACGTCTTCGACCAGCGCGACGAGGACGGACTCGCCGTACTGCTCGTCGACCGGCCCGGAAGCGACCAGCACGCCGCGGCGCGCGAGGCGGCCGAGTCGTGCCCGCTGAGCGCCATATCCGTACGTGAGGACCGGAAGCCGACGGACTGAGCTCCGTCGCGCACCGCCTGCGCGGCCCCGACGAGGAGAGAAACGAATGCGCGTCCTGTTCGCCGGCTTGCCGGAGAAGTCGCACGTCTACACGATGGTGCCGCTGGCCTGGGCCCTGACGGCCGCCGGGCACGAGGTGCTGATGGCCAACGCCCCGTCGCTGACCGAGGCCATCACCGGCGCCGGCCTGGTCGCCGCGCCGGTGGGCGACGACCACGACCTGCACCGCGACATGGCCGTCGCCCGCGACTCCCAGGACGCCGACGTCGCCAACTGGAGCCACCTCGGCTACGGCGACGTCGACCACGCCGGCCTGGTCCAGCGCTACAGCATCAGCGTCCCCTACGGGTTCGCCCGCTACAACGACCCGATCCTCGACGACCTCGTCGCCCTCGCCCGCGACTGGCGGCCCGACCTCGTCGTACGGGACCCCATCGCCTACGCCGGCGGCATCGCCGCCCGGGCCTGCGGTGCCGCCCACGCCCGTCTGCTGTGGTGCGCGGACGTCTACGGCCGGGCCCGCGCCACCTTCGTCGAGCTCGCCCGGGACATGCCCGAGGAACAGCGTGCGGACCCCCTCGCCGACTGGATCGACGAGCGGGGCCGCCCGTACGGCGTGCGCTGCGACGAGGAGCTCCTCAACGGGCAGTTCACGCTCGACACCCTGCCGCCGAGCCTGCGTCCGGCGACCGACCTGCGCACCGTCTCCATGCGGTACGTCCCCTACAACGGCCGTGCCGTGCAGGAGGCCTGGCTGCGCGAGGAGCCCAAGCGGCCCCGGATCTGCGTCACCCTGGGACGCACCAACACCGAGGCGTACGGCGGCGACTACGTGCGCGTCGAGGACATCCTGCGCTCCCTGTCCCGGCTCGACGCGGAGGTCGTCGCCGCGCTGCTGCCCGAGCAGACCCGGCACCTGGGCGAACTGCCCCCCAACGTACGGGCCGTCAGCGGCGTCGCCCTCAACACGCTGCTGCCGGGCTGCGCCGCCGTCGTCCACCACGGCGGCTGGGGCACCTTCTCCACCGCCCTGGTGCACGCCGTGCCGCAGCTGGCGCTGTCCACCCTCGTCGCCGACCAGGAACTGCGCGGCCGGTCCCTGGAGGAGGCCGGCGCCGGATTCTTCCTGCACCACTCCGAGAGCGACCCCGACCGGGTCGCCGACCTCACCCGACGGCTTCTGGACGACCCCTCCCACGCCGCAGCCGCCCGCCGGCTGCGCGACGAGTCCGCCGCCATGCCCAGCCCCTACGACGTCGTGCCGGACCTCGCCGACCTGGCCAGGGGCAACTGAGGCGCGCCCGCCTCGCGCCCACCGGGCCGCCCCCACCGCACCACCGAAGAGGAAGGAGGACGGCGCACGCTCGGCACCGCCCGCTGACGCGCCGCATCCACATGAGTCAGACGCGCATCCTGGTGACCGGCGGTGCCGGCTTCATCGGCTCCCACTACGTCCGCACCCTGCTCGGCCCGGACGGGCCCGACGACGTCACCGTCACCGTCCTCGACGCCTTCACCTACGCCGCCAACCCGGCCAACCTCGACCCCGTCCAGGACTCGCCCCGCTACCGCCTGTGCGTCGGCGACATCTGCGAACCCACCGTGGTCGACGCGCTGATGGCCGAACACGACCAGGTGGTGCACTTCGCCGCCGAGTCCCACGTGGACCGCTCCCTGTCCAGCGCCACCGAGTTCGTGCGCACCAACGTGATGGGCACCCAGATCCTGCTGGACGCCGCCCTGCGCCACGACGTCGACCGGTTCGTGCACATCTCCACCGACGAGGTCTACGGCTCGATCCCCGAAGGCTCCACCTCCGAGGAGCACCCCCTCCACCCCAACTCCCCGTACGCGGCGTCCAAAGCGGCCTCGGACCTGGTGGCCCTGTCCTACCACCGCTCGCACGGACTCGACGTACGGGTCACCCGCTGCTCCAACAACTACGGGCACCACCAGTTCCCCGAGAAGATCATCCCGCTGTTCGTGACCCGCCTGCTCACCGGCGCGAAGGTGCCGCTGTACGGCGACGGACTCAACGTGCGCGACTGGCTGCACGTCGACGACCACGTCCGGGGCGTCGAACTCGTCCGCACCCGCGGCCGGGCCGGCGAGATCTACAACATCGGCGGCGGCACGGAACTGGACAACCGCCGGCTCACCGAACTGCTGCTGCGGGCGTGCGGCGCGGACTGGGACAGCGTCGAGTACGTCGCCGACCGCAAGGGTCACGACCGCCGCTACTCCGTCGACTGGAGCAAGGCGCACGCCGAACTCGGCTACACGCCGCGCAAGGACTTCACGGAGGGCCTCGCCGAGACCGTCGCCTGGTACCGGGACAACCCCGACGTGTGGAGGGAGGCCGCCCGCCGCGCCGCCCTCCCCGAGCCGTCCTCCGGAGCCGTGCCGTGCTGACGTGGCGAACCCTGGGCCCGCTGCGCGCCACCCACGACGGCCGGGACGTCACTCCGACGGCGCCGAAGGTGCGCCAGGTCCTGGCCCTCCTGCTGGCCCGCCGCAACACCGTCGTGCCCCTGGCCGCCATCGCCGAGGAACTGTGGTCCGGCCAGGCCCCCCGCAGCGCGGTCACGACCGTGCAGACGTACGCCTACCAGCTGCGCAAGGCGCTGCACGAGGGGCAGGAACCGGACAGTCCCGACGGCGGGCCGCTTACCACCCACGCGCACGGCTACCTGCTGCGGGTGGGCCCCGGCGAGTGCGACGCGGAGGAGTTCACCTCGCTGACGGGCGAGGCACGCACCGCGCTGGCCTGCGGCGACCCCGCCACCGCCGAAACCCTGACCGGCCGGGCCCTGGACCTGTGCGACGGGCCGCCGTTCGCCGACGTGGCGCACGGCCCTCTGCTGCGCGGATACGCCCTGCGCATGGGGGAGTTGCACCTCCAGGCGCAGGAACTGCGCGTCACCGCAGGCCTGCAACTGGGCCGGCATCGTGAACTCGTGGGCGATCTGAAGGAACTGGCGTGCGCGTACCCGCTGCACGAGTGGTTCCAGGGCTCCCTCATCATCGCCCTCCAGCGGTGCGGCCGGCGCAGCGAGGCACTCGAGGTCTACCAGCGGCTGCGCGTGGTGCTGCGGGACGAGCTCGGTCTCGACCCCTCGCCCGGACTCCAGCAACTGCGCCAGCACGTCCTGACCGACAGGGTCAGCACCGCGGACCTCGACCTGCTCCCCGGCTGAGCCGCGCCCACCGCCGGCGCCCCGCGCCCCCGGCCGGGCGGACGTCCTCGTGCGTGCCCCGTCACCCGCGGCGCGACGGCACGCCCCGGCGCCCCGGGCGCCGGGGCGGTCACTCCTGCCCTGCCGCGGCCCGCCACAGGTCCTCCACCATGTCCCGGGGGGTGCGCCGCGGCTCCCAGCCGAGCACCGCGCGCGCGGCCGAGACATCCACCCCCGTCCAGCCGTTGTCCGCGCCCGGACGCAGCTCCGCCGTGCCCCGTTCCACCAGCGTGGCCCGCCGGCCGCTGATCGCGAGCAGCAGATCGACCATGTCCCTCACGTGCTGCGAAGTGCCGCTGGCGATGTTCAGCACCCGGCCCGAGGCGCCGGGCGCCCGCAGCGCCGCGACCACGGCACGCGAGACGTCCAGCGCGTCGACGAAGTCACGGCTGCTGCGCAGCGGGGAGACCCGTACCTGCGCCGGCGCCCCGTCCCCGCCGCCGGCCAGCAGCTGCGCGGCCACCTGACCGAGCAGGCTCGCCCTGGGAGTGCCGGCGCCGATGACGTTCGACAGCCGCAGGACCACCGCGTCCGCGTCCCCGGCCCGCACGGCCCGCAGGACCGCGCGGCTGCCCATCAGCTTGGTCCGCCCGTAGTCGGAGACCGGCTCCTCCGGGGACGACTCCGTCAGCCACACCCCGTGCGGCTGCGGCGCGTACTCGTGCACCGACCCGAGCTGGATCAGCCGCGGCCGCGCCCCGGAGGCGGCGAGTGCCGCGAGCAGCCGGTCGACGAGCAGCTCGTTGTTGCGGCGCATCCCCTCAGCATCGGGGGACCACACCTCGCCGGCGGCGTTCACGATCGCCACGGGCCGTTCCGTCCCGATCAGCCGGGTCAGCGCCTCCGGGTCGCCGTGCGCCAGGTCCATCGGCCGGAACCGCCAGGACGCCGGGGTCTTGAGCGGGCGGCGCGCCACGGCGAGGATCTCGTACCCGGCCGCCTCCAGCGCAGCTCCCACGTGCCTGCCGACGAAACCGGTCGCTCCGAGGACGACCACCCGGCCGGACCCGGGACCCGGCCCGTCCGGTCGTCCCCGGACACCGACCTCCGTCATGCCGTTCTCCTCCCGGGCCCGCCGAGGCGTGCCCGTTCGTCTCCGCAACCCGCGACGCGGACGCGCGGGGCTCGGCAGCCACCTTGGCACCCGCCGGTCCAGGATCCCTCGAGGCTCCGTCGACCCGATCCGTTCACGGCCGGTCCTGGATCGGTCCTCGACCGGGGTTGCCTACGGTGTTGCCACCATGAAGGTTCGAGAGATGGCCGTGCGGGACGCGTACCACATCACCCCGCGTCACCTGCGTGACGCGCGCGGCAGCTTCTACGAGTCGTTCCGGCACGACCGGCTGGCCGAGGAGATCGGCCGCCCCGTGCCCGTCGCGCAGGTGAACTACTCGGTCTCGCGCCGCCACACCCTGCGCGGGCTGCACGGGACACTGCTCCCGCCGGGCCAGGCCAAGGTCGTGTGCGTGGTGCGGGGCGTGGTCCTCGACATCGTCGTCGACCTGCGGGTCGGCTCGCCGACCTGGGGCGTCTACGAGGTGAACGAGCTGTCCGCCGAGACCGGCGAGACGCTGTTCGTCGCCGAGGGGCTGGTCCACGGCTTCCTCGCGCTCACCGACGACACCTGTGTGTCGTATCTGTGCTCCACCGAGTTCGTGCCCGGCACCCAGGTGGACATCGACCCCTTCGACCCCGAACTCGACCTGCCCTGGGGCCTGTCGGAGGCGCCGCTGATGTCGGCCAAGGACTCCTCGGCCATCTCCGTCGCCGAGGCCCGCCGGGCCGGGATCCTGGCGGGGTACGAGGAGTGCCTGGCGCACTACGCGGCGCTCCGCGAGGCCGCCCGCTGATCACGGCCCGGCGGGCCTCGCCGTCCGCCCGACCCCTAGGAGAGCCGATGCCGCCCGGCACCCCCGCGCCCCACCTGCACTACGCCCTGCTGCTCTTCGCGGACTTCGGTCACATCGCCCCCACGCTGGGCGTGAGCCGCGAGCTGCTGGACCGCGGGCACCGCGTCACCTACGTCGTCGACGAGAAGTTCGCCGCCACCGTCGAGGAGATCGGCGCGCAGGCCGTCACCTACACCTCCGCCCGCGGCGACTTCTACCGCGCGGCCGATCCCACCCCGGACCGGCTCGCCGAGGACGGCTACGACCTGCTCGTCGACACCGTGCGTACCGTCTTCCCCACGGCCATGGAGGCGTTCGCCGCCGACCCGCCCGACGTCGTCCTGTACGACTTCGAGACGGTCGCCGCCGGGCGGGTCGCCGCCCGCGTGCTGGACGCGGTGCCGGTGCAGCTGTGCCCGAGCCACGCGGCCAACGAGTCGTTCTCGATGCGTGCCCAGATGTGGGGCGCCGACCACCCGGTGATGGCCAAGGGCGCCAAGGTGATGGTCGACTTCATGGGCGAACACGGCATCGGCCTCGACGAGATGGCCCGCTACGGCGCCGAGTGGGACCGGCACAACCTGGTGTTCCTGCCCCGGGCCTTCCAGATCGAGGGCGACAGCTTCGACGACCGGTTCGCCTTCGTCGGCCCGACCTTCGCCGAGCCCGCCCCCGGCCGGTGGACGCCGCCCGACGACGGCCGGCGCGTGGCGCTGGTGTCCCTGGGGACCGAGGCGGGGGACCGGGGCGACTTCTTCCGGCTGTGCGCGGAGGCGTTCGACCCGGCCGGCTGGCACGTGGTGATGACCCTCGGGCGCGGCAGCGATCCGCAGGCGCTGGGGCCGCTGCCCGCGCACGTCGAGGCGCACCCCTGGCTGCCGCATCCGCTCGTCCTGCCGCACGCCGACGTCTTCGTCTGCCACGCCGGCATGGGCAGCCTCATGGAGGCCCTGTACTACGGGACGCCCGTGGTGGCACTGCCCCGCGCTCACGAACTGGCGTTGAGCGCCGACCAGTTGGAACGGTGCGGCGTCGGCCGCTCGCTGCCCCGCTCCGGACTGACCGCGCCCGGTCTCGCCGCCGCGGTGGCCGGCCTGCTCGCCGACCCGCAGACGCCCGCCGCGCTCGCCCGCATGCGGGAGGCGGTCCGTACGGCCGGTGGCGCCGCCCGGGCCGCCGACCTGCTGGAGACCTGGGCCGCCGACCGGCACGTGGTCCGGGCAGCCGGCTGAACACCCCCGCGCTTCCCTCGCGCGCCCGCCCGTGGGTCCCCGGCACCGGTGCCGGGGACCCACGGGCGGACAGGGGAGGAGGTGGGGTGTCAGTGCGGCAGCGTCACGTACTCGCTCACCGTGTTGATGCTGTGGTCGATCATCTCGTCGGTCAGGCCCGGGTAGACGCCGATCCAGAACGTGCACTCGGTGGTGATGTCACTGTTCGTGAGCGGCCCGCTGACCCGGAACTCCCGCCCCTCGTACGCGGGATGACGGGTGAGGTTGCCCGCGAAGAAGCGCCGGGTGGCGACCTTGCTGGACTCCAGGTGATCGATGAGCGCACCCGGTGCGAAGGGCGCGTCGGGGTGCACGGTGATGGCGAACCCGAACCAGCTGGGGTCGCTGCCCTCGGTGGCTTCGGGCAGCAGCAGGTGCGGCAGCCCGTCCAGCCCCTCCCGCAGCCGCGCCCAGTTCCGCCTGCGCGCGGCACCGAACTCCTCGATACGACCGAGCTGCTGGAGCCCCAGGGCCGCTGCCACGTCGGTCGACTTCAGGTTGTAGCCCACGTGGGAGAAGATGTACTTGTGGTCGTAGCCCTGGGGGAGCGACCCCATCTGATGCTCGAAACGCTTGAAGCACCGGTTGTCCTCGCCCGGCTCGCACCAGCAGTCCCGCCCCCAGTCGCGCATCGACTCCACGATCCGGGCCAGCACCAGGTTGTCGGTCAGCACACAGCCGCCCTCGCCCATCGTGATGTGGTGCGCGGGGTAGAAGCTCTCCGTCGCCAGGTCGCCGAAGGTGCCGGTCAGCTGCCCGCCGTACGTGCTGCCCAGGGCGTCGCAGTTGTCCTCGATGAGGAACAGATCCCTGTCCTGCGCCAGTTGGGCGATCTCCCGCACCGGGAACGGGTTGCCCAGCGCGTGCGCCATCATGATCGCCCGGGTGCGCGGGCCGATCGCCTGCTCCACCCGCTCGAACGAGGCGTTGTACGTGCCCAGTTCCACGTCGACGAACACCGGCACCAGGCCGTTCTGCAGGATCGGGTTGACCGTCGTGGGAAAGCCGGCGGCCACCGTGATCACTTCGTCGCCGGGCCGCAGGCGGTCCTCGCCCAGCTGCGGCGACGTCAGCGAGCTGAGCGCCAGCAGGTTCGCCGAGGACCCCGAGTTGGTCAGGTGCGCCTTGCGCAGGCCGAAGTACTTCGCCAGTGACCGTTCCAGCCGGCGTGTGCTGACACCCGCGGCGATCCGCATGTCGAGCGCCGCCTCGACCAGGGCCACACGGTCGTCCTCGGTGAGCACGGCGCCGGAGGCCTGCACCGGGGTGACGCCCGGCACGAACCCCGACGAGACGCTGGAGCGGTGGTATGCGCGAACCAGATCGAGGATTTCGGTCTTGTCGTACCCCATCGGCTGATGGCCTCCTGTGTGTGCCGGTGGGGACGAGACGTACGGCCGGCTCGCAGTCGAAGCGGGTCCCCACGCCCGTATCGATCGATCGGGGAGCCCCAGACCAGCACGCGGGCGCAGCCGCGGGCCAGCGCTGCCGGACAACTCTAGGGATTCACCAAAAGGCGGGCCCCGCCCCGGGTCTAGGGATTTCCTCGCCCCGTTCCGGACAGGCTGGAGCCTCCGGCCACCGCCCCTCCGACCGACCATCTGGAGACGCTCATGAAACGCGGCCCCGCGGAAGGTGACGCCGACCGTACCGTGCTCCTGCGGTCCGGAGCGGCCAGTGGCGAACGCGTCCGGCTGAGCGTCTACGACCTGATGACCGGCACCTTCGCCACGGCCCGCACCTTCTACTACCGGCAGCGCCTGGACGCCGCCGCCCTGCGCGAGTCGCTGCGCCGGACCCTCGTGCACTACCCGCTGCTCACCGGGCGCCTCGAACGGGACACGGACGGCGGCCTGAGCGTCGTCTGCAACGACGCCGGTGCCGTGTTCGCCGAAGGCCACCGCGACCGGCCCATGCCCGACTACGGCCCCGGCCGACCGGCCAGGACCGATCTGCGCCACTACGTCCACTCCGTCAACCCCTTCCGGGTCGTCGGTCACGACACCCCGCTGCTGACGGTCAAGGTGACGCACCTGCGTGGCGGCTCCGTCCTCGGCGTCACGATCAACCACAGCCTGGTCGACGGCGGCGCATACCTCGACTTCCTCCTGCACTGGTCGCGCACGCACCGGGGACTGGACCATCCGGCGCCGTCCCACGACCGCACCCTCCTGGACGGCCTCGCCGCCGGCACGCCACCCGCTCCGGACGACCCGCAGTACACGGTGGTCACCGGACGGGGCAAGTTCGGCTTCCTCTGGCGGGTCAACGCGCGTGCCCGCCGCATCCAGACCCTCACCACCCGTTTCTCCTCGGCGGAGGTCCTCGCGCTGCGGGACACCGCACGCACCGGGGGCGACGGCACCCGGGCGTCCAGCGGCGACGCCCTCGGCGCCCACGTGTGGCGGGTCCTGGGCCGGCTGCGCGACCGGGACCCGGAGGCGACGGAGCGACTGGGCATCGTGGTCGGTCTGCGCACCGCACTGGCGGACCGGCTGCCGCGCGGATACTGGGGCAACGCCGTCTCCAACACCACCGCCGCACTGCCGGCCCGTGCGCTGCGGGAGGAACCCCTGGCGCACACCGCCTCAGCGGTCCGTGAGGCCCTCGACCGTGTCACCGCGCGCCGGATCAGCGAGGAGACCGCGTTCCTGGAGGCGCAGCGGCGCGCGGGCCGGACGAACCGGGTACTCAGCCGCATGGCCCTGGACGCCTTCGAAGGCACCGTCGCCCTCAACAACGTCAGCCGGCTGCCGGTGTACGCGATCGAGTTCGGCGCCGGCCGGCCGTTCTGGTTCGAGTACCCCGCCATCCCCATCCCGTGGACCGTCCTCATCACCCCCACACCGGACGACGACCACAGCCGCGACGTGCACCTCAGCGTCCCCCGCGAGGCGGCCGAAGCCCTGCGCACCACCGAGTGGTCACGACGCCTGCACCCCGGGGAACCCTCGCGCGACCGCCCCTGAGCCGCCTGCCCGTCCGTGCACGCTTTGCGGAGCGATCGTGCACATATCCGCAGGGGCCGCGCCCCCGGTGGCATGATGGGATCGTGTTCATGGTCGATCACGTCGGCGCCGTCTTCTTCTCCTTGGACTGCGTCCTGGTGCGGGGACGAACCCTCACCCATGTCGTCGAGGAGCGTCTCGGCCTGCGCGCGTCCACGACCGCTGCCGAGCCGGACGACGCGCGCCCCGACGCCGCCCGCTGGGCCGGAGTGTCCGAGGACGCGCTGCGCGCCTCACTGGAGGATTTCGCACCGCTCCCCGGCGTCCAGGAGACCACCGACTGGTGCTGGCGCAGCGGACTGGTCCCGGTCGCCCTGTTCCTCACCTGGACGCCGATCGCCGCTCACCTGGCCGACCGGTTCGGCTTCCACTCCTACTACGGCCGGCCCCTGGAGGTCAGGTCGGGCCACTTCACGGGCCGCGCGACCGCCCCGGTGCGGGTCCTGACGCAACGCGAGTTCGCGGTCCGACGGGCCGACGAACTCGGAGTGCCTCTCACCGACTGCGCCGCCGTCGGGGCGTGCCCGGCCGACGGCCCGCTCCTCGACGTGGTGGGCATCGGCATCGCCTTCAACGCTCCGGACGACGTCCGCGCCCTGGCGACCACGGCCGTGGACGGCGACGACCTCCGTACGATCATCCCCGCACTGGAGCGGCTGGCCGCCCGGACGAGGTAGCGCGCGTCCGCACGGCGGCGGTGCGACGCGACGTCGAAGGACGCACCGGGCAGTCCGCCGCCGGGGGGCGACCACGAATGACGGACACGGCAGAACACCGAATGCGTGATCGGTGAGCGGCGCACTTCGGGGTACACGGGCCGGCATGGCATCGAAAACTGATCGCGTCATGTCCCTGCGGGCCGTACGGCAGTTGCGCCGGATCCGCGCCTTCTACACGGCGGGCCTCCTGCTGTGGGCGGCGTCCACCGCCTGGACGGGCCTGGAAGCCCCCGGGAGCCGTCAGATGTGGGTGTCCACCCTTCTCCTGATCGTCTTCACCGGCCTCCTGCTCACGGCGTCCCTATGGCTGCGGCGCCTGGAGGCCGCGGCTCCGGCCAGGCCCGCGCACCACGCCGCCTCACGGAAGACGGCCGCACCGCGCCAGGCGCATGCCTGACTTACCGTCAGAGGGTGTGTATCAGCTGCCTCGGCCCCGCCCGTCACGTCAGACGGCGGTGAAGCCGCCGTCTGCGGGTACCACGGCTCCGGTGACGAAGCCGGAGCGTGGTGAGGCGAGAAAGCAGAGAACCTCGGCGATCTCTTCGGGCTGTGCGACTCGGCCCAGGGGCTGGGCGTCGGCGAACGACGCGAGGTAGGCGCGGCTGTCGGGTCGGATCGTGTCGAGGAAATCGGTCTCGATGACGCCCGCGGCGACAAGGTTGGCGCGGATGCCCCATGGTCCGCCTTCGACGGCGAGCACCTTGGTCAGTTGGGCCAGGGCGCCTTTGGACGCGCTGTAGGCGGCGCCTTCGGGCAGGGCGACCGTGCCGGCGTACGACCCGGTGCTGACGATGCTCCCGCCGCCCCGGCTCTGCATGGCCCGGAAGGCCTCCCGGGCGCAGAGGAAGGAGCCGCGGGCGTTGACGGCCATCACGGTGTCCCAGTCCTCGGCGGTGGTATCGGTGACGGGTTTGTTCAGGGCGCGTCCGGCGTTGTTCACCAGGATGTCCAGCCCTCCGAAGGTGTCCTGCGCCGAGCGGACCGCGTGGACGGCGGTTTCCTCCCGCGTGATGTCGCCCCGCATCGCGAGGATGCCGGGGAATGCGTCCTGCAGGTCCGTGACGTCGGGACGCAGGTCGACGGCGACGACGCGGGCGCCGCGGGCATGGAGCAGTGCCACGGTCTCCCTGCCGACGCCGCGCGCGGCTCCGGTGACCAGGGCGGTCTTCCCGGCGAACTCGCCTGCTTCGGCAGACGCGGCGGTGGGCGTCATGATGAGGTCCTCTCTCAAAGATCGGGGTAGCGCAGTTTCCTGCGCCGGCTGTCCGGGCTGCTGTACGGTCACGCCCTCACGAGGCGGGGCACAGGAGATGAGCGCGCTTGCCGGGCGTGCCCACGGGTGGCGTCGGGGACGCCCGGCGAGCGGCCTGTTCAGTGCGCGGTGAGGCCGCCGTCGACGACGAGTTCCGAGCCGGTGACGAAGGAGGAGTCGTCACCGGCGAGGAAGAGGATGGCGGTGGCGATCTCGTCGGCGCGGCCGGCTCGGCGCATGGGGGTGCGCTGGATGTCCGGTTGCCGGTCGCCCTGCTCCTCCAGGAGGTCCTGGATCATCGGTGTGGCGACCACTCCGGGATGTATCGAGTTGACCCGTACGCCCTGCCGGGCGTACTCGACCGCGGCCGTCTTGCTCAGCAGGCGCACCGCGCCCTTCGACGCCTGGTAGGCCGCGGCCGCGCCGCTGCCCACCAGGCCGAGCACGGACGAGGTGTTGATCACCGACGCGTTGCCGCTCGCTCGCAGCAGCGGCATCGCCGCCTTCATACCGAGCCAGGTGCCTTTCTGGTTCACGTCGATCACGCGGTCCCACACCTCCTCCCGCGTGTCCTCGATACCCGGCCAGTCCAGGATTCCGGCGACGTTCACCAGCACGTCCAGCACGCCGAAACGATCGCGTACGAGGGCCGTCACCTCCTCCCACTGCCGGGCGGAGGAGACATCGAGGAGGGCGGTCGCCACCTCCGCGCCACCCGCCTCGATGCGCCGCGCCAGCTTCTGGAGGGGCTCCCGGGCCACATCGGTGATCACCAGCCGGGCGCCCTCCCGGGCGAAGAGTTCGGCGGTCGCCGCACCGATCCCCCCGGTCGCGCCCGTGATCAGGGCCACCTTGCCCTCAAGACGTCCTCCGGTCATGAATACGGTCCTTCCCTCGCGTTTGATACGTCTGTCAGCGGCTGCTGCCTGCCCCGGCAGTCGGTCCGCTCCGGTGTTCGTGGTGGAGCACTCCGGCGCGGATGCGCCCGGTCTCAGTCACCCACATACCGACCACGAGCACGTGGCCGTCCTCTCGGGCGCGGCCATGGCGGCCCCCTCAACCCGAACGGTGCGGTCCCTCCCGCTCCACCGAGTCTGCGCAGGTCAGCGGCGGCCAACCAGGACGCGTGCTGCCTGGGTGCAGCACACCCAGGCAGCCCGGCGGCGCGCCACCTAGCCTGAAGACATGGACGACAACCGCATGGGGGACTTCCTGCGCGCACGCCGCGCCGCCCTGCGCCCGCACGACGTCGGGATGCCGAGCCACGGCACCCGCAGAGTCGCCGGGCTGCGCCGCGAGGAGGTCGCCGTCCTGGCCGGAGTGAACGCCGACTACTACACCCGCCTGGAACAGGGCCGCGAACGCAACCCCTCACCCCAGGTGATCGACGCTCTCAGCCATGCGCTGCACCTCGACGAGGACGCCAGGTCGCACCTGTACCGGCTGGCCGGGGCCACGCCCGGCGGCCGGCTCTCACCTCGCTCCACCGGGCGCGTCAGCCTCGCCCTGCGACAGCTGATGGACGGCTACCCCAACACCCCGGCGTTCGTCATGAACCGAACCCTCGACCTCCTCGCGGTCAACGCGCTGGCCCAGGCCCTCTACTCGGCGTTCACCCCGGCGGACAACCTCGCCCGCATGACCTTCCTCGACCCCGCCGGCCCCGCCTTCTACACGGACTGGAACCGGGCGGCACAAGCCATCGTCGCCAACCTCCGCGAGGCGACCGGCTTCGAACCGGACAACCCGCGGCTGCGCGAACTCGTCGGCACCCTCACCGAGCACAGCGCGGACTTCGCGCGCCTGTGGCAGTCCCACACCGTGCGAGGCAAGACGCAGGACGCCAAACACTTCCTCCACCCGGACGTCGGTCCGCTCACGCTCACCTACCAGGCGTTCGACGTACGCGACGCACCCGGCCAGCAGCTCGTCATCTACCACGCCGAGCCGGGCAGCCCCAGCGCCCACTCCCTCCACTTGCTCGGCTCCCTCCACGCCACCCGGCGCCAGGACCGCTCCCAGCACACAGCTGATCAGCCGACACGATCCGGAGACCCCGACCGATAGTGCGACTTCGCCCCAGCGCGTCCCGGACGCACCGGCGCCCGCCTGCCACGAGGTCACGCACGAGCCGGCGGCGGTCGCTCCGCCGGTGGGCCTCCTCAGCGACGCCTACGCCCTGACCGGCGAGGCCGTCGTCCAGGGTGCCGCCCTCGGCATCCCCGTCGAAGGGGCTCAGTCGGTCCTGTGGGTGTGCGTCAGCGCCGACGATGACGCACACGCGGCCATCACTGTTCGTGTGCCCCGAGCCGAGCGCTACGGTGAGCGTGCTTCATGAACCGGCTGGCCGGGGCGCGACCGCCTGCGGGAACGTGAACAGCTCCTCGGGGTCGCAGGTGGCCTTGACGTGTTGCATTCTCGGGTAGTTGTCGCCGTGGTAGGCGGCGGGCCAGTCGGTGAGTTCCGGGTCCATGCCGTTGGTGTAGCCGCCGGTGCCGAGGTGGGGCTGCATCGTGGCATGCACGTCGCGCAGCCAGTGAAGCCGCCGGTCGACGTGTCGGTGGTCGGTGAACTGGTGCCAGTAGGAGTGGTACTGCACGACCCCGACGGCGTTCCGGTGGGGGAAGGCGGTGGCGTGCGAGGACCGGTCGTTGACGGCGCCGCCGAGGGCGTCGATGAGCAGGCCGCCGGCCCCGCCCACGCCGGTGAAGGAGTGCAGTTGTTCGAGGGCCGAGGCCATCAGGTCCGCCGTTGCCGACTCGAGTGGGTGCCGCACGATGTGTGATTTGGCGGCGAAGGCGACCCGGGGTCCGAGGGTGCCGGCGCCCCAGCGGTCCGCTTCGCTGGCGGCCCGCGTGTAGTCGCACGGGACGATCACCCGGCGGTTCTCGGGCAGGCCCACCGTGGCGGCCAGCCGGTCCAGCGCCGGCTGAAGGTCGCCGGGCGTGCCGATGAAGGTTCCGGTCACCGTCGGCAGTGCGGGCATGCCGGAGTCGCTGAGTTGCTCGAAGGCGCAAGTGACCTCACGTGGTACGGCCGGGTCGGCGTTCCACTGCGACCAGCCGCGGATGACGTCCGAGGACGCGGTGGCCGGCCAGCTGACCAGGAACCTGGCGTAGGTGAGGTCGCGGATGTCTTCGGTGGTGAACGTGAGTGCGGTGACGGCGCCGTAGTTGCCGCCTCCTCCGCCACACAGAGCCCAGAACAAGTCGCCCTCCGGCGCGGGCGAGTCGGCGCGGACGCGGCGGATGCGGCCGTCGGCGGTGACGATCTCGACTTCTTCGAGGTGGTCGCAGGCCAGGCCCCAGGCCCGGGTGAAGGCGGACAGGCCGCCGCCGAGCGTGACCCCGGCCAGGCCGATGGTGGGGCAGCGGCCCAGCGGCAGGCCGGCTCCGGCCGCGGCCAGCGCCTGATGGGCCTGCCCGCCCTTGACGCCGGCCCCGAACACGGCCCGGCCGCCGCCGACGGCGGTGGAGTTCAGGGAGCTGGTGTCGAGGACGAGTCCGGGGCCGGTGGAGTATCCGGCGTAGCTGTGCCCGCCGGAGCGCAGAGCGAGCGGGACGCCGCTGGTGCGGGCGAAGTCGATACAGGTGACGACGTCATGGACGTCGGCCGGGTAGGCGATCGCCTGCGGCCGTGATGCGTCGAAGCGCTGGTTGACCAGCAGGCGGGCCTGTTCGTAGGCGGCCTGCTCGGGTGTCAGCAGCACGCCCTGAAGGCTCGCCTGCAGAGCTGACCAGTCGGCCCGCCGCGTCCGGGACGGCGTCGGCCGGGCTCGCGCGGCCGGTTCCCGAGAGGGCGCTGGCGGAATGACTGCGGTCGGCAGGCGGGCGGCGCGTAGCGCGGACAGGGTGTGGATGTCGGTGAGGACGGGATAGTCGAACGGCAGTGGCCGGGGGCCGACCTGGTCGGGCGGCGCGGTGAAACCACCGTCGGCATCCTGGTTCGCCAGCAGATACGTCACCGCCCGGCTCACCGACAACGGGTCCCCGTGCCGCGCGAGGACGGGGACGGCTTGGGCGGTGGAGAGCACGTCGCTGGGATCGTCGGGATGCTGTCCCCAGCCGCCGTCGGCGTGCTGCGAGGCGACGAGCCGCGCCACGGACCGGGCGGTGGCGGCGGCGATCCGGGCGGCGAGAGCGGCATCTGTCGCGGGGATCGCGTGCAGGGCGTCCACGGCGCGCAGGATGGCGCTGGACTCACTGACGGTCCAGCTGCGCTCGAAGGTGCCGTCGTCGTGCTGGGCGTCCAGTACGAAGCCGAGCGCACCGGAGAGGAGTTGCTCGTTCTCGTCGGCTCGCGGGGCCAGGGCGAGGATGGCGCCGGCGGTCATGTCCAGATCCGGTGCGTCACCGCTCACCCAGGTGGGGAAACCGCCGTCCGGCCCGGCGATGTCGCTCAGGTACCCATCGGCCCGGGCCAGCGCCTGGCGGTACCGGTCAGGGCCGGCGGCGTGCAGGAATTCCATGCACCGGGTGGTGGTGTCCACGTCGGTCTGCCGCATCCCGGTGGCGAAAGGCCAGCCCCCGTCCGGTGCCTGCCAGGCGGCCACGAGATCAGCCATTCGTGCCACGTACGGCGCGAGAGCCTGCTCGCCGGTGAAGGCCAAGCCCGCCACGGCAGTCAGCCACAGATCCTGGCTGTCCAGGAACGGCACGCCGCCATCAGCGTTGATCGCCAGGCACAGCCTCAGGACACCGTCGTCGACAACGGGATGGTCGGGCCGGAAGGTGCGCGCCGCGTGCAGGCCGAGCAGGTGGGTGGTGGCGCTGGCCTCCCACAGCACCCTGTTGCGCCCGCGGGACAGCAGCGACACCAGACGGCTGCGTTCGGCGTCGCTGACGGTGCCGGGTCGGTTGCAGGCGTGCGCGTGGATGATCCGCGCCGACAGCACGTGCACGTCGGTGAAGGTGGTGATGCCCTCCGGCCCGGCCGGAGCCGGGGCGTCGCCGGCGGTCAGCGGCGCACCGCACAGCAGGTGCAGCACCGTGCTCAGCATCACGGACTTCAGCCGCCCCCGCCCAGCGGTGCCCCCGCCAAGGCCCATGGACAGTCCGGCGGCCCGGCCGGACACGTGCTCGGCCGTGCCCGCCGGGTCGAGGCAGGCGTCGATCAGCAGCGCGTCCACGGCGCTCGCTCCGGCCCGTCGCCGTTCGAGGAACCTGGTGAGGCGCGCCTGCTCGCCGGGCGCGAGGCCCTGTTCGCGCAGCAGGGCCAGCAACAACGCGGACTCCAGCACGCGACTGCCGCACCGGTCCTCGACGTGGCCGGCCGCGTCGACGGCGACGGCCAAGTGCTGCACGAGCGCAGCCGTGCCCCGCTCCTCGGCGTCGGCGGCATGGCCGCCGCCTGCCGGGTTGCGATGGGTCTCCCGCTGCCAGGCCAGGGAGCCGTCCCGCACGCGGCGGATCACGGCCGCCCGCTCCCCGTGCAGGGTGGCCCGGTCGAAGTCGTCCATGCGCTCGTCCAGCATGGCACGGGCGTGCGCCGCGGCCCTGGAGCGGCTGCAGCGGTGGTGGCGGGCGAGCACGCCGACGAGGTTCTCGGCGCCCTCCTCCTGCTCCCGTGGTGCGGAGCGCAGGTCATTGGTCCAGGCGACGATGTCGGCGGCCGCTTCACGCAACCCGTCAAGCCTGTCCTCGGCGGGGAACGAGCGTTCCACGACGGCCAGTACGGGCAGCACCGTGATGGTGCGCCGACGTAGCGCCAGGTAATCCTGAAGGCCCAACAGCTCGCCGCACGCGCGCAGCCGCGTCTCGGTGACCGTGGCATCGGCGAAGTCCCGGTACGATGCGACGAATCGCTGCTTCCACCCGGGCCGGGCCGCGACCCGGCTACGCCCCCACAGGTCGGTGAGCGCACGCGCCGCCGGCGACGCCGACCCGGGGCACCGGCTTCCGTCGGCGGCCTCGAGCACACCGAGCAGCTCGTCCAGCACGGCCCGGACGTGCGCCGGGGACTGGCCGTGCCGGTCGAACCCGTCGTCGACCAGCGCGATGAAGGCACCCCACTGCGCGAGCAGCCCCAGCTCCGCCGGACTGGCCCTGGGCGCGAGCCAGCCGGCCATCCGCCCGTGCCCCATCCGTGCCAGCCGCCGCAGTTCCTCCTCGCCGGTGACCAGAGCGTGCCGTGCCGCCCAGGACCGCACCTGACGTTCCGCCTGAACCCAGTCCGGGCTGCACACCGCCTCCGGTGTCCCCGCCGTGCCGCCATCCGGCCGTGGACGGTCGGCGGGGATGGCGACCAGGACCTCGCTCGTCCGCGCGTGACCGGTCATGACCCGCCCGACTCGAGCTGCCCGCAGGCGCCTCGCACAGCTTTCCCGCAGGTTGCGGTCCCGTCGGTGGTGCTGTCGCTTCTCGGCCGGATGGCCGGGAGGGCTACCCGCTTCTGCATTTCGTCCTCCGTCCCGTCACACCGCGGCACTCGCCGCGTACTCCAGGACACCCCGGCCACATACGGCCGGGCCCCGCCGACAGCGGTAAACCACCCTTTGGTGCGAGCGGTCCTCACCATGGCAGCGCTCCCGGCGACCACGTCGGCCTTCGCGGCCGACGACACGAACTTCGGCAGCGGCGTGAACGCCGCGAACAAGGTCGGCGTTCAGGCGCTCCCGTTCACGATCGCGCCGAAGGCCCCCCGGGGGGGGCGACCGCCTCGTTCGTTCGAAGCGACGGCACCTGCAGCGACACCGCTCTCGCCGTGATGTCCTACACCACCGCAGCCGTCAGCGACGCCTACTGCCGCCGCCCCGGCACACCTGGACCGACGACCGACTGATCACCCCGATGAAACCGCCCAGCTGGCCCGCAGGAACCTCGCCCACATGCCGCACCGCGATCAGGTTGCTGTCGGTAGTCAGGGGTGGCCGGGCCCCGCCGTACCGCCCCCGACCGCCTCAGGCAGTCGCTGTCAGGTGGTCAGCCTGCGCGTGGCCGACATCGCACGCATCCTGCGCGACCGCATGGGCGAACGCGCCGCGAAGGCCCCCACCCGCGAACTGCCCGTCTGGCTCACCCGCGCCCTGGCCACCGTCAATCCCGAACTACGCCTGCTCAAGCACCAACTGGGCCGCAACCTCGACGCCACCAGCGCCAAGGCGGAAACGCTCCTGGGCTGGAAAGCACGCCCGATCGACGAGACCATCGCGGACACCGCAAACAGCCTCCTGGCCCACGGCATCGGCACCTGACGTAAGGCTGGAAACCACCCCGAGCACCACGACGCACACCCCGCTCCAGTGGGGGCGCCGTGAACTTCCGCCGCCAGGCAAGCGAGACATACGCCAGCGCCACGAAAACCGGCACCTCGACGAGCGGGCCGACGCCGCCGGAGACGGCCTGGGCGTGTGCGAGGTGTGCGGGGCGTCCAGTGGGGTGAACGTCACGGGCTGGCCGGTGGACTCCATGAGACGGCGGGCCTGGGGGCCTGGATGTCGGTCATGGCGCCCATGGAGCCGCCCGGTGTCAGGGCCGGTCATGTGGAAGTGGTGGGTGAGCAATACCGGGGCCCTGACCTGGGAGAGCATGGTGGTGTGGTCGCAGCCGGCGTTCGCGGTGCCGTCGGCCCTCCGCCTGCTTTCCTGTGCTGCACGGTCCGGTCGACGGAATGCCGCTGTGGCCGTGCGAGCCGGTTCATGCGAGGTCGAAGGCGCGGCGGGCTCGTTCCACCTCGGGCATGTGAGTCGCGGCCCACTCCAGGAGCACTTCGACGGGCTGCCGCATGGTCTTGCCCAGGGGGGTGATGCGGTACTCGACGGCGACAGGGCGGGAACTGAGCAGCACGCGCTCCACGATGCCGTTCCGTTCCAGCCTGCGCAGCGTCGCGGTGAGGGACTTCTGGGTCACTGCGGGGATGGCTCGGCGCAGGTCGTTGAAGCGACAGGGACGTTCGCAGAGTTCGTTGAGGACGCTCAGCGACCACTTGTCGAGCACTTGGTCGAGAAGCTCTCTGTGGGGGTGCTCGATCCTGAGCTCGTCGTCGTGGCTGTGTGCAGTATCCGGCACGATACCTGGTCTCCTTGAAGTGTCCTTCGTCCACCAGGTAGCAAAGGTATACCGAGTTGGTCGAACTGAGGAGACCTCCATGTCCGTCCGTCGTTTCACGCCCGAAGGCATGCTGCAGCCCACCCCGTACGAGCATGTGGCCGTGGGTACCGGAACGCGTCACGTGCACGTCAGCGGCCAGGTCGCACGGTCGGCGGACGGGACACCCGTCGCTCCGGGCGACCTCGCGGGACAGGTCGCTCACGCGCTGCGGAACACCGCGAAGGGCCTTGCAGGGGCGGGAGCGTCGTTCGACGACGTCCTGAGGCTCACGTTCTACGTCACGGACTGGGCCCCCGAGAAGATCGACGCGTTCATGGCAGGGGTCGGGCAGGTGGCGGAGGAGATCGGGCTGGCGCTGCCGCTTCCGCCTTCCTCGCTGATCGGCGTTGACTACCTGTTCGAGCCCGACGTCCTGGTCGAGGTGGAGGCGACCGCGATCCTCGACTGAGCCGGCCGGCCGAGGTCCTGCGGTCGCTGGTGTGCCTGGAGGGGCCACCGGGGCACCGCAGGAACCCGACCTGCGCGGCCCGGGTGGCGGCGGCGTCGGCCGTCAGATGGGCGGAGGTCGAGGTGGTTGCCAGGAAGAGCACGTCGGCCGGGCCCTGGCAGAACCGAGTTCTCCATCAGGAGTGCCATCACGTGGACGGGCCCGTGCGTCCGGACTGCTCGTCGTCACAGGCGCATACCGCCGGAGATCTCGATGCGCTCGTCGTTGATCCATCCCAGATCGTCGGACAGCAGGGCGGCGATCGCGGAGCCGGTCTCGTCCGACTCGGCCGGCCGGCCGAGAGCGATGACGACGCCGACGCGCTCGCGGTACTCCGGATCGTCGCGGATGATGCCACCGCTGAAGTCGCCGGCGGTCGCCCCGGGCGCGACGGCGTTCACACGGATGCCGCGTGGAGCGAGCTCCGCGGCGAGACAGCGGGTCAGCGGCTCGATCGCTCCCTTGCTGGCGGCGTTCGCGGCCTTGCCCGGGAAGACGAACCGCACCAGACCCGACGACAGGCCTTCCGCGCGAGCGTGGCCGGCACCGCCGACGCTCCCCGGGTGACCGAACTCGTAGTGCCGGGCCCGTGTCTTCGACGAGGGCGGCCGGGGTCTGTTGCCCGTCGCCCAGCTCACGCAGGGGTGGGGAACCCGGCACATGACCAACGGCGAGACGATCTGGTGCGCACAAGCCCTCCCTCAGGGGTCGCTGGCGGGCAGGCGGAACCGCGTCACCCACCCGTCGGCGGACGAGCGATGAACACGTGAGCCGGCTGGCGACGAGCTGACGCGGTACCAAGGGCGCACTCCGGCCGCCGGAGCCGTCTCGTTACGCAGAGCGGAGGTGTGCCTGGTGTCTCAGGCGCGGTGGGTCCCCTCCGCGCCGTATCGGGCGAGCATGGTCAGCACTGCTTGGTCGACCGCGTTGGTGACGGCGGTGTCGTCGGGCTCCCAACGCGCGAGCAGCATCCGCGGCCAGAAGACGTAGTTGGAGATCATCCCGAGAAACTGGGTCGCCGCCACCTCTGCATCGTCGAGCCGGGCTGTACCGGCGGCGTTCTCCGCTGCCAGGTAGCGGCGGACCGATTCGAAGTAGGGCATTTTGCCAAGCTTGAACTGGGTTTCGCCGAGTTCGGGGAAGCGGGGGATCTCTGCGATGACGATGCGGAAAAGGGCGGCCATGCCGGGCTGGGTGAGCAGGCCCACGTATCGGCGTCCGATGGTCTCGAGCCCGGCGCGGAGGTTCCCGGGTTCGGGGAGGGGTGCCTTCCCGTCGTCGACTTTCCAGTATTCGGTGACGATCGCCTCGAACAGGGCCGCCTTGGTGGTGAACTGCTTGAACAGAGTCGCCCGCGACACGCCGGCCACCTCTGCGATGCGGGCAAGCGAGGTGCCGTCGTAGCCCGAGTCGAGGAACAGCTTCGTCGCCGCCTCGATGATGGACGTCCGCTTCTGCGCTGCCACGCGCCGGTGGTAATCCGAAGGCTGTGCCGTCATGCCCTCCAGTATGCCCCGCACCATGAGGTGAGTCGCTTGACTCACCTCTAGCCCTGCACCTACCGTGAGAAGGGAGGTGAGTCACTCAGCTCACCTCTCCGGAAGCCTGGAGGGAAGCAGCATGGAACGCTTCAAGGGTCAGACCGTCATCGTCACCGGCGGCAGCGGGGGTATGGGCAGCAGTCATGTGCGGGGCTACCACGCCGAGGGGGCGAATGTCGTCATCGCCGGCCGCGACGACGCCGCTGGCCGCGATCTCGCTGCTCAGCTCGGCCATCGGGCTCTGCCCGTTCACCTGGATGTCACCAGCGAGGACGACTGGGCGGCACTGTTACGAGAAGTCGAAGCCGAGTTCGGGCCGATCACGGTTCTGGTGAACAACGCGGGCATCCAGAACCCGGCGGCCCCTATCGAGCGCACCGAACTCCGCACCTGGGAGCAGAATTTCGGTGTCAACGTCACCGGCCAGTTCCTCGGCATCAGGGCCGTGGCTCCGTCGATGCGCAGGGGCGGGGGCGGGACCATCGTCAACATCGCCTCGACCATGGCCCACGTCGGTACGGCCTTCTACGCCCCCTACACCGCCAGCAAGTGGGCCGTGCGCGGGCTGACCAAGACGGCCGCACTGGAGCTGGGGCGGGACAACATCCGTGTGAACTCCATCCACCCCGGCGTCGTCTCCACACCGCTGATCAACGAACCCACTGTCGCAGGCCAGCCGGCCATCGCCGACCTCTACTCGCCCGATCCTTTCGCCATTCCCCGGCTCGCCGAACCGTCCGACGTCACCCGCCTGCTGCTCTTCATCACCTCCCAGGAGGCATCGTTCGCCACGGGCTCGGAATTCGTCCTGGACGGTGGCCTGCTGCTCGGCCCCGCGCTCCAACCCGAATCCGGCGTCGCAGCTTGAGTCGGGGGCGCCGTCCGGCGTGAGGAAGCGGCCGGCCTTGTCGGCCGGATCGAGGTACCCGGCAAAGCGCTGAGGCCCGCTGAAGGTCACCGAGGAAGCACCGGTCGTGAGCGTGTCACGAGCCTTCAGCTGCACCTCACGCCACTCGCCCGGAAGGCCGGCCGCGTCTGGAGGAAGTCGGGCACCCGGCCCCACGCCCGATCCGTGTCCAGGGCGAAGCCGCCCGTGAACACGACGAGGTCGTCCATGGTCACAACTTCGACCTCGGCCCCGGAAGGTCAGGATCAGCACCGTGAAGTCCATGTCCGGCGTCCGAGCCTCCGAATACCCCTGGCCGTAAGAACGCAGATCGCTGAAGCGATCCGACAGGTCCGTCACGTCTGAACGTCTCTCAACCGGATGGAACAGCCAAGATTCCGGCGACGTCGCCGATCCGGGGAAAGGGCACCCAGAGGGATTGCCTGCGTCAGCAGGTCCGGAAGGTGTAGCCACCGGATCCGCTGGGGGCGACGTCGCGGTCGCGCTGGACGATGCCGAGCTTGGTGCTGAAGCGCGAACATGCTGTGCTGAAGCCGCCGTTCCCGTACTCGATCACGAAGACACGATTCGTGTAGGCCTTGGCGTAGTCCCCGCACTCGTTGTACTCGCCGCACTCCTCGGCGACGGCGAAGTCGAAACCGATCTTCGTGCGGTCCGCGAGCATGTCGACGGTGTTCTTCTGCCCGATGGCAAGGCCCGCAGCGTGCGCCCGGCCGGCCAGGAGCTTGGCGAAAGCCGCGTTGTGCGCCTTGGCCAGGCGGCCTCCCGAACGCTCGTAGGAGTCGAGGTTGTCCGGCTCCACGGCCTGGAAGCCGCTTGTGGCGCAGCCGTCCACCCACGGCCCGATCACCGCGGCGAGCCGGGTGCGCTTGTCAGCAGTCGACGTGTCCAGGAGCGCTTCGTTCCAGTCCTCGTCGATCACCGGACGCTTGTCCTTGCCGCGCAGGATCAGGTCGGGGTGGTGCTTCTGCCACCAGCCCAGTGCATCGGGCTGTACCTGGAACGCGTTGATGTAGCAGACGTTGTAGAGGCCCTTCACGGGCTTGGCGGAGCGGTCGCGTGACACGGCGGTCACGCCCTTCGCCGGGTTGTAGGCGCCGCCGATCTGATAGTCGAACGTGGCGTTGGCCGTGGGGAGCACTGCTTTCGGGGCTGCCTTCGCGTCCGTGGTGGCCGCGAAACCGTGGGACAAGGTCACACCGGCTCCCACCGCCACTGCCGCGCCGACGGCCCCGGCGACGATGGTGCTCTTGCGGCGGTGGAAGGGTATGGACGCGTGGTTCGACATGAGGGTTCCTGCGCAAGTTACGTACTGACGCACACATCCTGAGCGGGGAACCGTGAGGAATTCATGAGGCAGGACCCCGGTCAGGGGACCGGCGCAGTGTGCGGCGGCGTCCTGTCGGCCGTCGCGCCGGCCCCAGCGTGAGCACGAATGCCGCACCGCCGCCGGGCCGCTGCCGCACGGTGACGTCTCCGCCGTGTGCGGTCGCCACCTCCTGCACCAGCGACAGCCCGATGCCGGTGCCGCCACCGGGAGACCGGAACCGGACCAGCAGACCGGGCAGACAGTCCGGATCCACGCCGACACCCCGATCGGCCACCGTCACCGTGTCGCCGCTGACAGTGACGTCCACGTCGGCCCGGTTGTGTGGGTCGCCAGGGGTTCGGCCGTGCCGCAGTGCGTTGGCGAGCAGGTTGCGCACCGCTGTCCGCACCAGTTCTGGGTCGGCGGTCACCACCGACGGGTCGAGGTGCGGCGTCACCGTGTGTCGGGAGGGCGGTAGTTCCTCACATACCTGCTCGACGAGCTGGTCCAGGCGCAGCGGGACGGGACGGAACGGGTTCCCCGCCTGAAGTCGGCCGCGGGTGAGGATGTTGTCGACGACGTCCGACATCCGGTCCGTGGCCCTCCGCAGGCGCGGCAGGTGCGAAGGCAGCCGCTCCGGGTGGGCGTCGGCGAGGTCCACCGAACCGCGCATCACGGCCACCGGTGTGCGCAGTTCATGTGCCGCATCCGCGAGCAGTCGTTCCTGAGCGTCGAGCGCCTCCGCCGCGAGACGCAGACTGCGTCCGGACAGCACATGACCGGTCACGGCAGCCAGCAACACCAGGAGACCGGAACCCGACAGCACCGCCAGCGCCAGCCGACGGTGTTCGGCCTGTCCCTTCGCGGGGTCGCCGACCACGACCACGGCGCCCGACGTCTTCTGTGTCCGGTCATGGTAGAAGGGCAGCGCCAGCAGGTACACAGGCTCGCCCGCATGCGAGCGAGCCTCCGTTCGCACGGTGTCGTCGCTGCCCATCGCAGCGCGTGCCGCCCGGGTGACCGCGCCCGCCTCGACGTCGGCCACCGGGCCCCGTGAGATGAACACCCGCCGGAGCCCGTCACTGCGAGCCTGGAGTACGAGCACCTGGGGACGGCCGCTCGTCGCCTCGTCGTCATACAGGCCGTCGAGTTGTATCCCGGCGTCGGTGTAGTAGATCAGCGAGGCCGTCACCGCGGCCCGACGGCGCATCTCCTCGTACTCGGCAGCCTGCCAGGATCGTCCGTCCGTGCGGATCACCAGCCAGGAGAGCGCTCCTACACCGGCCAGGGTGATCAGCGTGTACGCCAGGGTCAGCCGTAGCTGGAGACGGCTCAGGCCCCGGCGCGCCGGGGAGGGCGGCCCCTTCGTCATGACGGCTCCGTGAGCCGGAATCCGTGACCGCGTACGGTCTGGATCAGCGCGGGTGGGCCGAGCTTGCGGCGTAGTCCCGCCACGACCGCGTCCACGACGTTCGAGACGGGGTCGGCCATCTGATCCCAGCAGTGGTCTATCAGTGAGGTACGGGTGACCACCTCGTCTCGGTGCAGCAGCAGCTGGTGCAGGACCGCGTATTCCTTGGGGGTCAGGTACAGCAGAACACCGGCGCGGCGTACCTCGCGCCGGGCCTCGTCCAGTTCGATGTCGGCATGGCGCAGATGTACGGGCAGCCGCTCCGGTGCTCGGCGAACGAGGCTGCCTACGCGCAGCACCAGTTCCACCATGGCGAACGGTTTGACCAGGTAGTCGTCTGCTCCGGAACGGAACCCTTCCACACGGTCCGGCACTTCGTTCAGCGCCGTGAGACACAGGACCGGCGTGGTCCAGCCACGGCGGCGGCGCTCTCGCAGAGGGTGAAGAGTGTCTCCGGACGGCACCATGCGGTCGAGTACCACACAGCCGTACGGCGCGAGGTCGAGGAGGACGTCCGCGTCCGGCCAATCGTCTACGGCGTCGACGGCATACCCGGCGTCCTTCAGGCCGGCCGAGATCACATCCCGCAGGTCTTCATCGTCCTCGACCAGGAGCACGCGCATGTTCTGAATCGTCTCTGAGAGTGGTCCGACAAGCTGTTCGCTGAGGGAGTGGCCCTTCCGACCGGGATCTGCGCCCGCCTCTGCCACCTTCGTGCCATCGTAGGAGACCCATCCGCCCGAAGCGGACCAGGGCCGGGACTCCCGTGACGACGGCGGAAGTGCCTTGCTGTGGTTCCTCGAACTGGGCTTGTACGACACCCATGCCCAGCACCGGCAGCTCGCCGGCCTCCTCGGGGACAACATCGGCAACCCCGGCACCGGCACCTGGCATTCCCGGTACGACGACACCACCGTCACCGGCGCCCGCGCCCTGGACATCGACCACTGGTCCCGCTCGCCGAGGCCTACGACTCCGGCGCCTCCGCCTGGAGCCCCGAGCGCCGCGAATACTGCGCCAACGACCCCGGCGACCCGCGCGCTGGACGCGGTGACCGCCGGTACATCGCCGAGTGGACGGCGGTGAAGATCTCGTCCGCGACACACCCGTGTCCCGGCGCCCTATTGAAATCCGGGTTCGGACCGAGACCGCCGACGTGGGCGGCGCAGAAAGAAGCAGCTGGATTTCAAGTGCAGCTGTGACCGATCCAGTCCACCACGGTCGCGGCGAACTCCTGGGGCACCTGCTCCGGTGCCGCGACGTGCCCGTCGGACAGCACTCTCGTCGGGCAGCCGAGCGCTGCTGAGAACTTGGCCAGGGACGGAAGGGAATAGTGGTCGTCGGGCGCGCACACCGCGAGCGTGCGTGCGGTGATCTGTGGCAGGCGGGGCTCCATGACATAGCGGCGTACCGCCTCATGGCCCTCCTCGACGCGGTCGAGGACGGTCAGCGCGTCCACGACGTACCGCCCCAGAGCCGCCTCCTCGCCGGGACGGTAGAAGGCGCGTCGCTTGTCCCACAACTCCCGCAGATGCGTGCCGTCTGGCGTGGGGTCGACATGGTCGACGCGTCCGTGGGGGACCGCGCCGGCGCGCTTCTCGTCGTCGACGAACGGTGTCGCGGACAGTATGAGGCTGGCCACGCGGTACTGGAGGCGCGCCGCCAGCTCGACGGCGATCACCCCGCCCGTGTGGTGCCCGACCAGGTGGAACCGGTCCAGGCCGAGTGCTTCGACCAACTCCTCCGCCGCGTTCGCGAAGCGTTCGATGGTGTGCGGCCCGGTGGGCTTCGCGGATGCTCCGTAGCCCAGCGTGTCCATGGCGATCGCTCGGTACGAGTCTCCGACCAGGGGGAGTACATCCAGGTACTCCGTCCAGGAGCGGGGCGTCTGGTGGAGCAACAGCACGGGCTCACCGCTACCGCACTCCACGTAGTGCAACTGACCGAAGCGGCTGGGCGTATAGCCTTTCCGCAAGGTGGTCGTATACGTCTTGTCCCTCACGCGTAGGTCTCTCTCGTCACGGGGGCAGCATGACCGAGGCACCGACTGCCTCACTTGCCGGCCCTCGTCGTCAGGTCGAGAGCGATGTCCGTGATCATGTCCTCCTGGCCGCCGACCATCCCGCGCCGCCCCACCTCGACGAGGATGCTGCGGGTGTCCAGGCCGTATCGGGTGGCGGCGGTCTCCGCGTGGCGCAGGAAGCTGGAGTACACGCCCGCGTAACCGAGGCTCAGCGTCTCCCGGTCCACACGGACGTCGCGGTCCTGCAGGGGACGGACGAGATCGTCGGCAGCGTCCATCAGGGGGAACAGGTCGCAGTGGTGTTCCCATCCCATCAGGTCGGCGACGGCGACGAACGCCTCGAGGGGACAGTTGCCGGCTCCCGCGCCCTGGCCGGCGAGGGAGGCGTCGACGCGGGTGACGCCCTCCTCCACGGCGACGACGGTGTTGGCGACTCCGAGGGCGAGGTTGTGGTGGGCGTGGATGCCCAGTTCGGTGGCGGGGTGCAAGGCGTCGCGGTAGGCGCGCAAGCGGTCGCGAACACCGTCCATGGTGAGTCGGCCGCCCGAGTCGGTGACGTAGACGCAGTGCGCGCCGTAGGACTCCATCAGCATGGCCTGACGGGCCAGTTCGGCGGGCTCGGCCATGTGGGACATCATCAGAAACCCGGCGACGTCCATGCCCAGTTCGCGCGCGGCGGCGATGTGCTGGGCGGCGATGTCGGCCTCGGTGCAGTGCGTGGCGACGCGCACCGAGCGGATGCCGAGCGTATGAGCCTGCCTGAGGTCGTGGATGGTGCCGATGCCGGGGAGGAGGAGCGTGGTGGGGATGGCGGTGTCGGTGGCGTCGACGACGGCCTCGATCCACTCCCAGTCGGTGTGCGCGCCGACGCCATAGTTGACGCTGGAGCCCGCGAGCCCGTCGCCGTGCGCGATCTCGATGGCGGCGACTCCGGCGGCGTCGAGGGCGGTGGCGATGGCGCGGGCCTGACCGATGGTGTAGCGGTGGCGTACGGCGTGCATGCCGTCGCGCAGGGTGACGTCCTGCACGTAAAGACTGGTCACTTGGCGGCCTCCGTGGCGTGGTGCGCGGCCATGCGTTCCGCGGTGCGCAGCGCGGCCGACGTCATGATGTCGAGGTTCCCGGCGTAGGCGGGCAGGTAGTGCGCTGCGCCCTCGACCTCCAGGAAGACCGACACCTTCAGCGCCTCGCCGGTCCCGGCCGGCGCGAGGGCGTGCAGCGGGTCGCCCGGGCGGACCGTCTCGTACTGCACCTTCTGCTTGAGGCGGTATCCGGGTACGTACGCCTGGACGCGGCCGACCATGTTCTCGATCGAGGCGGTGACGGTCTCTTCGGCGCAGGCGGAGACGACGCAGTGCACGGTGTCCCGCATGATCAGCGGGGGCTCTGCCGGGTTGAGGACGATGATCGCCTTGCCGCGTGCGGCGCCGCCGACCTGCTCGATGGCGGACGAGGTCGTCTCTGTGAACTCGTCGATGTTGGCGCGGGTGCCGGGGCCTGCCGAGCGGGAGGAGATGGAAGCGACGATCTCGCCGTAATGGACCGGGGTGACTGCGCTGACCGCGGCGACGACGGGGATGGTGGCCTGACCGCCGCAGGTGACCATGTTGACGTTCGGGGCGTCCAGGTGGGCGTCGCCGTTGACCGGCGGGACGACGTACGGGCCGACGGCCGCCGGGGTCAGGTCGATCAGCGTACGGCCCAGGGGGCGCAGGACGTCCTCGTGGTGGTGGTGGGCGCCGGCCGAGGTGGCGTCGAAGACGTACTCCACGCTTGCGAACTCGTCCATCCTCACCAGGCCCGCGACGCCTTCGTGGGTGGTGGCGACCTTGAGGCGGCGGGCGCGGGCCAGCCCGTCCGAGTCCGGGTCGATGCCGGCCATCGCGGCGATCTCCAGCTTCTCGGAGAGCCGGAGCACCTTGATCATCAAGTCGGTGCCGATGTTGCCGGAGCCGATGACGGCGACCTTCGTGCGCCCGCTCGGGACGTTCGTGGCACTCATGCGGCGCCTCCTTCCGGCGCGAATCGCACGCTGATGCGGCCCAGTTGACTGATGCGCGCCTCGAAGCGGTCGCCGGGCGAGGCGACGGTCATCGGGCCGAGCGCCCCGGTGAGCACGACGTCCCCGGCGCGCAGCGGGTCATCTGCCGCGGCCAGCGTCGAGGCGAGCCAGACGGCGGCGTTGAGCGGGCCGCCCAGGCAGTCGGCACCCGTGCCCTCGGACACCGGTTCGGCCGAGCCGTCGCGCGTCATGGTCATCCGCACGGCACGCAGATCCAGGTCCGACAACGGCACGGGGGTGCCGCCGAGTACGTAGAGGCCGCTGGACGCGTTGTCGGCGACGGTGTCGACGATGGTGATGTCCCAGTCGGCTATGCGGCTGTCCACGATCTCCAGGGCGGCGAGCGCGAAGTCGGTCGCCCGGATCACGTCCGCCACCGTGCAGTCGCGGTGCGGCAGGTCCGCGCCGAGCACGAGCGCGACCTCCGCCTCGACCTTCGGCCGGATGAGCCGGCCGGCCGCGACGGTGCCGCCGTCGGGGACGGCCATGTCGGCGAAGAGCGTGCCGAAGTCCGGCTGACCGACGCCGAGCTGCGTCTGGACGGCGGGGGAGGTCAGCCCGATCTTGCGTCCGGCGATGCGGCGTCCCGTGGCCAGCCCGCGCTCGACGTTGATGCGCTGAACGCCGTACGCGGCATCGACGTCGCCCTCGGGGAGCAGGGACCGTACGGGGGGACAGGGTTCGCCCGTACGCTCGGCGGCCCGCAGGGCGTCGGCCGCCTTTGTCGCGTCGGCGGCGCTCACCGGGCACTCACCAGCGGGGTGTCGATGCCCAGCGGGCCCAGCGGCGTCGCTCCGCCGGGGGAGCCGAGCGCGCTGTGCCGGCCGGGGAGGACCTCCGTGAAGAACCGCCGGTTGTCCTCGCGGAATTCGGGGTCTGCCTTGCGGTCCACCGTGATCGCCTGCTCGGGGCAGGCGACTTCGCAGGCCCCGCAGTCGATGCACTCCATGGGGTTGATGTAGAGCTTGCGCTCGCCTTCGTAGATGCAGTCGACCGGGCACTCCTCCATGCAGGACCGGTCCATGATGTCGACGCAGGACGCGCCGATGACGTACGCCATGGTGTTCAGTGCTCCTTGTCGGTGGAGTGCCCGGGGAACAGGGCCGCCTCCGGGTCGATGACGGTGGCCGCGTTGTTGACGGCCGTGGCGGCCTCGCCGAAGCCGACCGAGATGAGGCGGACCTTGCCGGGGTAGTCGGTGATGTCGCCTGCCGCGAAGACCCGGGGCAGGTTGGTCGCCATGTGGGTGTCGACGGTGATCTTCCGGGCCCGGAGGCCGAGCCCCCAGTGCTGCAAGGGGCCGAGGTCGGCCAGGAAGCCCAGCGCGGCGATCACGGCCTGGGCCGGGACGAGACGGGTCTCCTTGGTCGTGCGGTGCCGGATCTCCGCCTGCTCCACCCGCTCGGTGCCGATGAGCCGGCTCACCTCGCTGTCCGTGACGATCTCCACCCCGAGAGCGCGGACCTTCTCCACGGACGCCGTGTGGGCGCGGAAGCGGGCGGTGCGGTGCACGAGGGTGACCGACCGGGCGATCGGCGCGAGGAGGCCCGCCCAGTCGAAGGCGCTGTCGCCTCCGCCGACGACCATTACGTCCTGACCCACGTGCACGGAAGGGTCCGGCACGAAGTACTCGAGTCCGCGCCCGAGGAACTGCTCTCCGGCGGGCAGCGGGCGGGGGGTGAACGTTCCCACGCCACCGGTGATGACGACGGCACCGGCCCGCACCGTCGCTCCGCTGTCGCTGCGGACGACCGGCAGGCCGTCGGCGTCGTGCGTCAACTCTGCGGCTCGGTGGCCCAGGAGGTAGCGCGGGGAGTACGGCTCGGCCTGCGCGACGAGACCGTCCACCAGATCGCGGCCGCGCACGGACAGGAAGCCGGCGATGTCGAAGATCGGCTTCTCGGGGTACATCGCGCTGATCTGCCCCCCGAGCTGCGGCAGCACGTCCATGACGGTGACGGTCAGGCCGCGGAACCCGGCGTAGTACGCGCCGTAGAGGCCCGCCGGACCGGCGCCGATGATCAGGACGTCGGTGGTCAGGACGCCGCTTTCGTCGGTGAGTTGGCTCATGGGGTGAGCGTAGGAACGAGGCGGCGGTTCTCCCTATGGAGTCGTTCCGGTGAGCAGGACGGCCGCCCTGCTCGGCCTTGTGATGCGGCGAGGGGCCCGCCGTCCGGCGGGCCCCTTCGTGTTCGTACTGCTTGTCCTGCGTCTCCGCTCCGGCCTGTCCGGCGGCTCAGGCCAGTGACCGGCCGATGCCCAGCGCGGCCGTCCGCAGCGCGGTCGCGTACCCCACCGCGTCCATCCGATAGGTGGGCGCCGTGATGGACAACGCGCCTACCAGCGTGGTGCTGCTGGCGAACACCGGGACTGCCAGACTCGCGTAACCGAGTCTGATCTCCTCGGACTCCAGGACGATGCCCTCCTCCCGGACCCGGTCGAGCTGGGCGCGCAGGCGGCCCGGCGAGACCACGGTGTGCCTGGTGATCGGCTTGAGGCCGCCCCGCACCACGTCGACGAAGAGGGACGGTGGCGAGTACGCGAGGATCGCCTTGCCGGTGCCCGTGCAGTACAGCGGCAGGCGCCCCGCCACCCGTGACTCGGCGTTCAGCCCGCGATGCGGGAAGATCTTGTCGAGGTACACGACGTCGAGGCTGTCGTGGATGGCGAAGTGGATGGTCTCCCTGGTGATCAGGAGAAGATCCTCCATGTACGGCTGCACGGCCTCGCGCAGGATGCGCTGGCGGTGCACCCGCTGCCCCAGCTCGAACAGGCGCAGACCGAGCCGGTAGTCGCACCCTTCCCGCTCCAGCAGCCCCCAGCTGACCAGTTCCTGGGCCAACCGGTGCACCGTGGCCTTGGCCGCCCCCGACCGGCGCACCAGCTCGGCGAGCGAGAGGGCGGCGTCGTCGGAGGTGAAAGCCTCCAGGATGGGACGGACCTTCCCCAGCACGGAGTTCATGGGGTCGGCGCCACCCGCGGAAGCTCCCGGAACCGCCTCGGAATCCGGCACCGCACGGTGTGCGGAGAACACGCAGTCGTGCGGCACCGGGCCGGCGAAGGAGTGATCACCGGCCCTCTCCATCCCGGCCGGCGCTGTCATGCCGACTGCCCCGCGTCCACGGCTGCCGGATCGACGACCGCGACACCCATGCCGGTGAGCCACTCGGGCATCGGCTCGTACGCCAGGCGTCGTGCGGGCGCGTGGTCGAGAACGGCGGCCATCAGCAGCCAGGTCCGCAGCTCCTGCGCGCCGTTGCCCGCGGCCTTCTCCAACTCCTCCGACGTGTACGCGGTGAGGCGGTGGGCCTCGCCGCGTTCGAGGAGGGTGAGGAACTCATGGTCGAACTCCGGGGTGAGGGACGCCTCGGCGGCCCGGATGATCTCGCGGCGACGCGCGTCGTAGTCCTGCCAGTTCTCGCGGCCGTTGAGCCACGCGCCGACCATGAACTCCTCGTCTTCGCCGTGCGGCTCGCGCCAGTCCGGCCAGGGCAGCCGGTGCGAGAGCCCGCCCGAGCCGACCACCGCGACGCGCCGCTCGCCGGGAAAGGCGAGCACGGCCTGGCGGATGGCGCGCCCCAACTCCTCGCACCGCGCCAGGGTCGGCAGCGGAGGAGCGAAGACGTTCACCACCAAAGGCACGATCTCCACGTCGAGCCCGTCGAGGAGATACTGGATGGCGTGCGACTGCCCGTGGTCGATCTGGAGCCGGGCGGAGAAGGCCGGATCGAACCGTCCGCCCTCCACCAACGAGTCGGCGATGTGCTGCGCGAGCGGGACGTCCACCGGCTGCGGGCCCTTCGGCGTCCCGGACTCGCCGCTCGCGATGCATTCCCCGACACCGAGGGTGAACGCCGGAATCAGATCGAGCCAGAACCCGCGGAAGTGATTCGAGCCGATCAGGACGACCGTGTCGGGGCGGGTCCTCGCCAGTTCCGTGCGCGCCGCGCCAAGCGCGTCCCGGAAGCGTTCGGCGCGATCCTTGTGGAGGGTCTCCTCCCAGTGGGTATTCATCAGCGTGCTGTGGGAGGCCCCCACACCGAACACGATCTCGCTCATGCCGTTGCTCCTTCCTGTTCCACGGCGGAGGCGCACTCCTCGTGGGAACGGGTGACGGTGTCGACCGCCGTGCGGATCAGGTGGCGGGTCAGTCTTTGCATCTCCCGCACGGAGACGGTGTTCATACCGCGGGCGAAGTCGATGTCGAAGGGCGCCTCCGACACCTTCGGCATGCCGACGCGGACGGTCGGGATGCCGCGTCCGCGCAGGATGTTGGCGTCGGTCGCCCCGCTGTTGCCGTCCACGACCTGATGTGGGCGTCCTTCCAGGGCCTCCCATCCGGCGACCGCGCTGCGGAAGATCCAGCTCTCCCGGCTGGTGCTGGTGCCCGGGATGGCGAGGACCATCTCGACCGTGGCGTCGAGCCCCGGCAGGGAGCGTTTCAGCTCTGCCACCGCCGCGGTGAACTCACGTTTGGCCTGCATGGGCGTCGTCCCGGGCGCGATCCGCAGGTCCACACGCAGGGTGCAGGCCGCCGTGGTCACCGCGGCCATGCGCGGCCAGCCGCCCCGCACCGACGACACGATGCCCTGCGGCGCGACCGTGCCGGCGGTGTGCCGCTTCGCATACTCGGCGAACCATCCCTCCAGGTGCCGTACGACATCCCCGGCCCGGCTGATCGCGTTTTCATAGGGGAGCCGGTGGCGCGAGCCCACATAGGTGTGGGTCCCATGCACCGTGACCTCGAACCACACCAGTCCGACCTCCTCCCACGACACGGTCCAGCCGGGCTTGGCGATGACGGCGTAGTCGGTCCACACCCCCTGTTCGAGGAGGAAGGAACAGCCGACGCCCTGCCCGGTGTTGAGGCGTTCGCTGCCGGGCCGGGCGTTGGTGGGCATGCCGCCGGCGCCGAACGCGGCCACCAGGTTCCCCGTCAGGGGGACACCGGCCAGGGCGATCGCCTCGGCGGCCATCATCACGCAGGCCGCGTGACCCTTCGGATTGGAGGCGCCGAGGCCGGTCACCAGGTCGTCGTAGACGGTGGCCGCGGGGCGCATGTCCTCGCGCAGCTCCGGGCCGATCCACGGTACGTCCTCGCTCTCGTCACCCACGGTGAGGGTGTCGATGGGCGCGTACAGCATCAGGTCGGGCCCGGTGCCGCCACCCTGGAGCCGGGCCCAGGCGTTCGCCTGGCGTCCGTCAAGGGTCTGACAGGCTGCGCGCAGGCCGACCGAGGCGAGGGTCCCGGCGATGTGTTCGGCGAGCGGTCGCTCGTCACCGGTCGGACTGGGGATGCCGACGAGGCCCACGATCAGCTCGCGCAGCCGCTCCTCGGAGACGTGCCGCCAAGCCTCCGTCACCCAGGTGCGCCGCCGGTCGTCGAGTCCGGCGAGTCCGTCGTCGGTGCTCACTGGTTGACCCGGTGTACCTGGGTCATCGTCGTCTGGGCGAAGCGCTTCTTCGCGCGGGGGAGTGCCACCGCGAGGGCGACACCGAGCAAGATCTTGAACAGAGTGCGGGTCATGATCAGGCGTCCGTTTCCGTAGTGTTCGTGGCGGGTGCGGTCACTCCGGTGGTGGCGAGCTTCTTGCCGTACTCCTCCTCGCTGAGATTGCGCCAGGAGGTCAGTGACACGTCGGGGCGGTAGAGCTTCTCCGGGGGCGCGTCGGTCACGTCCACCATCCAGGCGTCCTGGCCGGAGAACTGGCCGTGGAACAGCCAGCGAACCGCACCCAGGTACTTGGCGTAGAAGCGGAGCGTGTCCCAGCCCTGCTTGAAGTTGACCATCACACCGACGTACTGGTGGTTGTCGGCGTCGACCGGCACGTAGAACTCGTAGTGGATGAACTTGGGGTAGGCGATGCGCAATACGCCCGGCATCGAGAGCGAGGCGAAGCCGGGGAACTCCTGGGCCTCGATGACCGGGTCCACCGTGTCGGTCTTTCCGGTGTTGCCTAGGTTGAACGTCTCCTTGGGGGGCTGCTTCTTCCACCACCGCTTGTTGGTCCAGCGGCCCACGCCCGGGAAGTCGGCCTCCCAGTAGACCTCGTCCTGGACGCGGTAGATCCAGCGGTCCTTCGGCACGATGCGGGTGATGTTCCACGTGGGCATCGGCTTGAACAGTCGCCACAGCGCCGTCCGGTGGAGGTACTTGGCGTGTCCCTCGTCGAAGCCGTTCTCGCAGGCGAAGCGCCAGTTGCCGCCGCGCGCCTCGATGCGGCCACCCATCACGAAGGCGTTCGACACCAGTTCCTCGGGAAGCTGCTCGTCGATCGGGTGCGGCTCCTCGTCGGCGACGGGAACGTACACCCAGACCATGCCGAGCCGCTCCTCGACGGCGTACGTGCGCACCCCCAGCTTGCCCGTGAGGCGGCACCCGGGGCCGTCGGTGATGACAGCGGAGAGCTTCCCGGTGGGCAGGTCGAAGGTCCAGCCGTGATAAGGGCAGCTGACAGTGCCGGGGAACTGCTGGTTGCCCTCGGACAGCGGGACGCCGCGGTGGGGGCAGCGATTGTGCAGCGCGTACACCTTTCCGCTGTCGCGGATCAGCGTGATCTTCTCACCGCAGAGCGTGAACGGTTTCGGATCACCGGTGATGTGGCTCGCCCAGGTGACCGGGTACCAGTAACCGCGGAAGCCCGACGCCGCAGCGTCGTAGTGGGGCCAGGACGACCAGTCCTGCCGGCCGATCTTATCGGCGGATCCCCGGCGCTCCTGAGAGGACTCCTTGGCGGCGTTCTTCTTCACCGCGGGGGGTCGTTCGCTCGTCGTCATCTCGTCATGGCCTCCTGCTCCGGTGGATGTGCGCCACGAGCATCCGGCGCCGTGCGGCGTGCGCCTATGAACCTGTTCCGGTGAACGGACCGTGACCTGCGGCGGACCGGTCAGCGAACCGTCGGCCTTGATCGTTCAGGGTCGGGAGCACAGCATCGGTTCATGAACCGCATGACGATCCCCGGCCTGGTCGACGCGGCGGCAGCACACCATGGCGAGCGCCTCTTCCTCACCGTCGACGGGACCCGGCGTACCTACGCGCAGACCCGTACGGCCGCGGCCACGATGGCCGGGGCGCTGGCGGCCCGGGGCTGCCGGCCGGGCGACCGGGTCGCCGCGCTGCTGTCCAACCGCGTCGAGCTGGTGGATCTGGTGCTGGGGTGCTCCTGGCTCGGGGCGGTCGTCGTCCCGCTCAACACGGCACTGCATGGACGGCTGCTGCAGCACGCGCTGGACGAGTCGCAACCGCGGTTCCTGTACGTGGAGGAGGAACGGGCCGAGCGGGTGGAGCAAGTGGGGTACTCGGGGCAGGTGTGGGTGACGGGGCCGGGCTCGCCGCAAGCGCCCGTCCCCGGAGTCGAGCGGGCACTCGACCCCCACCCGTCCCGTCCCGGCGACACGGCCGCCATCCTGTTCACCTCCGGCACCACCGGACCCTCCCGTGGGGTGCGCTGCCCGCACGCCCAGTTCGCCTGGTGGGGCCGGAACGTGGCCGACTCACTGCGGCTGACGGCCGACGACACGCTCTACACGTGTCTCCCCCTGTTCCACACCAACGCCCTCAACACGCTGGCGCAGGCGATGACCGTGGGGGCCTCCGTGGTCGTGGACCGCCGGTTCTCCGCGTCGAGGTACTGGTCGCGGACCGCCGAGGCGGGGGCCACCTGCGTGTACCTGCTCGGCGCCATGGTGCCGATGCTGCTCGCGCAGCCGCCCGGGCCCGGGGACCGCGCGCACGGGGCCCGGCGGGGACTGGGCCCGGGCACGCCCGGCGCTTTGTGGGACGTGTTCCGTGAGCGGTTCGGGGTGACTCTGGTCGACGGGTTCGGCTCCACGGAGACCAACCTGGTCATCGGCTCCGTACCGGAGGACTGTCGTCCCGGTTACATGGGCACGGTGCGCGACGGCTTCGAGGCACGGGTCGTCGACACGGACCTTTCGTGCGTGACGGACGGAACGCCCGGTGAGCTCGTCGTCCGCACCGACCAGGAACACGCCTTCGCCACGGGCTACGTCGGCGAGGCCGAGCCGGCCCCGGGTTCGTGGCGCCGTACCGGGGACCGCGTGGTGCGTGACGCCGACGGCTGGTTCCGCTTCGTCGACCGGGTCAAGGACTGCATCCGGCGCCGCGGGGAGAACATCTCGTCCTACGAGGTGGAGACCGCTCTGTGCGCCCATCCCGACGTCGCTCAGGCCGCCGCCTTCCCGGTCGCGTCCGATCTCGCCGAAGACGAGGTGATGGTGGCGGTGGTGCCGCGCGCCGGCCGTGTGCTGGACCCGGCCCAGGTGGCGCGGCACTGTGCGCGCGAGCTGCCGGTCTTCGCGGTTCCGCGGTACGTGGACGTGGTCGCGGAATTGCCGCTCACGGAAACCGGGAAGGTCCGCAAGTCCGTGCTGAGGGAGCGGGGTGTCACCGGGGTGACGTGGGACCGGTGCGGCTAGGGGGTGTCTTGGGCCGTCGGCCGGGTGCGGCACGTCGGGGCTGGTCGCGCGGTTCCCCGCGCCCTTGAAGTCAGGCGGCTTCATCAGGGAGATGCCCGCACGAAGTGCGGGCATCTCAGGGGCGTGACCAGCCGTACACGACCCGCGCCCGGCCGACCGCCCATCGCTCCGGGCTCTCACCCGGGCAGCAGCACTGCCCGCCCCCGGACTCTCCCGGTCCTCAGCACGTCCAGCGCCGCCGCGGCGTCCGCGAGACCGAAGCGCTCCACCGCGAGTGTCAGCTCTCCCGCGGAGAGTTGCCGGACCAGGTCGTCGGAGACCTCGCGGGCCCGGCGCTCCTGGCGGATCATGTTCACCGGCAGCAGCGCCACCTCGTCGAGCAGCCAGCTCGGCAGATCGAGCTCGACGCGCGGGCCCGCCACGTACCCGATGACCACGGCACGTCCGCCCGGCCGCACCCACCGGCTGCGGCCGGGCAGCCCAGCGCCGCCGAGCGTGTCGACGAGCAGCGAGGCCGACCGGTCCCGGGCGAGACCGTGCGCGTCGTCCAGCGTCACGGCCTGCGCCCTTTTCGGCACGTCGGCCAGCTGGTCCTGCCGGCCGACCACACCGGTCACCCGCGCGCCCGCCGCCAGCGCCTGCTGGGCCACCATCGCGCCGACCGCGCCGGCGGCGCCCACCACGACGACGTCCTCGTCGGGCCCGAGCCGGGCGATGTCGTGCAGCGCCACATACGCGGTCGTGGCGGGGACGAAGAAGCTCGCCGCCACCGAGGGGTCGAGCGGAGCCGCGAGCGGGGTGACGGACTTGCGCTTCACGCTGACCCGCTCGGCCCAGGTGCCGTCGCGCAGGAGGCCCAGGCCGCCGCCGCGCAGCACGACCTGCGTGCCCGGCGTGAGCCCGGACTCGGCGTCGGCTTCCAGGACGGTGCCCGCACCCTCGACGCCGCCGACGTACGGCAGGACCGGCTTGAACTCGAAGCCGCCGGTGGCGACGGTGGCGTCGAGGTGCGAGACGCCGCCTGCCGTCACCTGGACGAGGACCTCGCCCGGCGCGCGGACGGGCTCGGGCACCTCGTCGAGAACCGGAGCGTCGCCCCACGCGTGGAACCGTACGGCCCGCATCAGCCGGCGGCCTTGGCGAGGAACTCGAGGCTGAGGGCGTTGTACCGCTCGGCCTGCTCGTGCTGCGGCCAGTGCCCGCACTCCTCGAACAGTTCCAGGCGCGAGCCGGGGATGTTCTGGTGGAGCGCCGTCGCCTCGGGCACCTCACCGAACGGGTTCTGCCGGCCCCACACCACCAGCGTCGGCTGGGTGATACGCGCCAGTTGCCCGGGGCGCAGCAGGTTGCGCTGGCGCCGCTCCATGTCCTGGAGGGACAGCAGATTGTCGACGCCCGCGACGAACTCCGGCGTGTGGTAGATCGCGTGCCGGACCTCGACGAGTTCCTCGGTGGCGGAGGCGTCATCGGCCATGAGCAGCCGCATCCGCTTGCGCGTGAGGTCGATGTCGTCGGAGGCTACGGCCTTCTTGGTGCTGGTGCGGATGCGCTCCATGACCTCCGGGTTGGCCACGGTGCCGCCGGAGCACAGGAGCTGGAGACTGCGCACGCGCTCGGGGTGCTCGATGGCTGCACGTGCGCCGACCCAGCCGCCCAGGGACTCACCGACGATGTGGGCGCTGTCGACACCGACGGCGTCCAGGTAGTCGAGCAGGTGGGTCACGTAGTCGGCGATCTCGTAGGGCTTGTCGGGCTTGCCGGTGTAGCCGTGGCCGAGCATGTCGAGGGCGTGCAGGTCGTAGGTGGCGTGCGCGGTGATGTTGCGGGCGAACGCCTCCAGGTGGCCGCTGGTGCCGTGCAGGAACACGACGGCCTGGGCGTGCGGGTCGCCGGAGCGCAGGGTGCGCGTGGGAACACCGGCGGCGTCGACGTACTCGACGCGGAAGGGGGTGGGGCTGATCTCGGTCCAGATCGACATGGGCTCTGCTCCGTAGGACGGTTACGAGGGGGCGGGGGGAGTTCAGTTGAAGGAGTCGAGGAAGCCGCTGACCACCGAGTGGTACGCCTCCGGGCGCTCCTCCTGGAGGTGGTGGGAGGCGTGGTCCATCACGTGGAGACTTCCGCTGGGCACCATGCGGGCGAGCATCAGCGGGTAGTCCGGGGTGAGGAACGCGTCCTGCATGCCCCACACGAACAGCGTCGGAGCTGTGATCCGGCCCAGCTCCTCGGTGAGGTCCTGCCAGTCGCCGCGCGGCGAGTCGGACATCGCCGCGAGCGCGCGCTCGCCCTCGTCGAGGCTCTGCTCGTAGCGCATCGTCAGCGTCTCCTCGGGAAGCTGCGCGCCGTCGTACCACTCCAGCTTCGTGATGAGCTGCCGCATCTTCTCGCGGGTGGGGCCCTCACCGCCGTAATAGACGTCCCGGGCCGTGCGCCCGCGGTGACCGTTCTCGGGCAGCGGGGCGAGCGGTCCGTAGAAGACGGGCATGCTGCCGGTGATGACGAGGGACCGGACGCGCTCCGGGTACTTCGCGGCGAGGTTGAGGGCAATGGTGCCACCCCACGAGTTGCACACGAAGTCGGCACGGTCGACGCCGAGCGTGTCGAGCAGACCGACCGTCTTCGCCGCATGGTGGTCCCACATCGGGCCCTCGATGCGGGACTTCTCCGACTTGCCGTACTGGTGGATGTCGACGAGCAGACAGCGCCGGTCGGCCGCGAACAGCGGCGCGACAGGCCCGAAGTCGCTCCACGCCGTACAGCCGGGGCCGCCGCCGTGCAGGAACATGGTGTCAGGACCCGAGCCGAGGTCGTGGTAGTGATAGCGGATGCCCGAACCGTCCGCGTAACGACTCTCCGGTGCTGGTGACATGCGATTCCTTTCCGTGCGAATGGGGGGGGGCGGAGTCGAGCCCATCACCGCGCCGGGCGTGGGCCCAGCCCCGCGGTCCGCTGAGCGAACCTCTTCCGCTGGGCGGCTCATGGCGCGGTTCATTGCGCGGTGTAGCCGCCGTCCACGTGCACCACCGCACCGGTTGTGAAGGACGAACCGGCGGCGAGGAGGGGGAGCACCGCGTGCGCGACGTCCTCGGGTCTGCCCCAGCGGCCCATCGGCACCTTCGCGGTAAAGGCGACCTGCGCGGCGGCGTCGGTATCGGCGTCGCCCTCGTTCATCGGGGTGCGCACCGGGCCCGGAGCGACGCAGTTCACGGTGACGCCGGTCCCGGCGACCTCCAGGGCCACCGACCTGGTGAGCGCGGCGACCGCAGCCTTGGTGGCCGCGTAGCCGGACCGCTCGGGGGCGCCGGTCGAGCCGAGCACGGAGCCGATCGTGACGATGCGTCCGTGACCGGCGCCGGTCATGCCGGGCAGGACGGCGCGGATGGCCAGCCAGGTGCCGATGACGTTGGTGTCGAGGGCGGCGTGGAATTCTTCGGAGGTCAGGGTGAGCACCGAGCCACGGGCCAGACGGCCGGCAGCCGTCACCAGGCCGGTGACCGGACCCCACCGGTCAGTGGCCCGGCCCACGGCCTCCGCCAGCGCGCCCGGGTCGGTGGTGTCCGCGACGAGCGCCAGCTGCCTCTCGCCGCACACGTGGTGGAGCCGTTGCCTCGCCCATCGGCACCGTTCCGCGGAACGCCCGGTCACCACCACCGGCCGTCCGTCGCGAGCCACGGCCTCGGCGATCGCGAGCCCGATCCCGCTGGTGCCGCCCGTGACGAGCACCGGCCCGCTCTGTACGGATTCCTCGGTGTGCTGCACGCCTGCCCTCACCGACCCGTGAACACCGGGGAGCGCTTGTCGAGGAAAGCCTGAAGTCCCTCCGCCGCGTCGGCGGTCCGGGTCAGGTCCGCGACGCCTCTCTCCTCGCGTCGCAGGGCCTGCTCGACGGGCAGCCCGTACCCTTCGTCGACGACCCGTTTGAGCAGACCGATGGCGGCGGTCGGCTGCGCGGCGAGACGGCGGGCACGCTCGGACACCACCGCGTCGAACTCGTCCTGCTCCACCACGAGGTCCACGAGTCCGAGCTCAAGGGCACGCTGTGGCGTCAGCCCTTCCCCCTCCATCATCAGGCGCTTCGCCACGTGCGGACCGACGAGCCGGGGCAGACGCTGGCTGCCGCCGGCTCCCGGGAACAGTCCGAGCCTGATCTCCGGGAAGCCGAACGTGGCGTCGGCCGAGATGATCCGCAGATCGCAGGCGAGGGACAACTCGGCGCCCCCGCCCAGCGCGTGGCCGTTCATCGCGGCGACCACCGGCTTGGGAGCTTGCTCGATCAACCGCTGTACGTCGATCCAGCGGCGCATCTTCGCCTGGTTGTCCGCGGACAGGTCCCGCATGACCGCGATGTCGGCGCCCGCGATGAAGAACCGGCCGGTTCCGGTGATGACGACGCACCTCACCTCCGGGTCGGCGGCCAGCGGGGCCAGGACGGTGAGGAACTCCTCGATCATCGCCGGGTCGACGGCGTTCGCCTTGGGCCGGTCGACGCGGACGGCAGCCACCGCGCCGTCACGTGTCACGTGCAGTACGGAGCGCTTCTTCTGGGTCATATGCCGGGTCATCTTCACTTCCCTCATTCCGTCACTCCCTGGACGGCCAGCGCTGCCAGCTGTTCGTCGCTCAGGCCGAGCAGTTCGCGCAGTACCTCGTGCGTGTGCTGGCCGAGGAGGGGAGCGGGCCTGTCGAGTTCTCCGGGTGTCGCGGTCAGCCGCGCGACGATGCCTTCGTGCCGGACCGGCCCGGTCAGGGGATGGTCCAGTACGGGATAGAAGGCGCGGGCCGCCAGGTGTTCGTCGGCCTCCACCAGGTCCTCCCCGGTCGCCACGACCGCCGCCGCCACGCCCTCACTCTGGAGCAGTTCGGCCAGCTTGTGACCGTCATGCCGACTCGTCCAGGCGGCGAGGGCGGCGTCGATCTCGTCTTCGTTCGCCCGTCGAGTGTCGAAGTCGCCGTCGGCGCACGGCAGGTCGACGAGACGTGTCATGGCGTGCCACTGCGCCTCGTCGGTCACCGACACCGCCACCCATCGGTCGTCCCCGGCCGCTGGATAGACGCCGTGCGGCACGGCATGCGGTGACCGGTTCGGGTGTTCGGCGGTCCGGGGATCGGGCGCGTCCGTGTCGAGAACGGGTTCGAGGGCCGCGGGGCCCATCGTCGCGGCCATCGCCTCCAGCTGGGACAGGTCCACGTGGCCGCCACGTCCCCGCGCCAGCAGGTCGAGCGTGGCGAGTACCGCGGAATTGGCCGCGACCATGTCACCGAGTCCGAAGGTCAGTCCCTGCGGCGGCCCGCCCGGGTCGCGGGTCTCGTCGGACAGGCCCGACATGGCGGCGAGCGTGTCGGCGAACGTCACGGCGTTGCGCCAGGGCCCGGTCTGCCCGACTCCCGCCATCGACACCAGGATCACGTCCGGGTTCAGTTGACGCAGCGACGCGTGGTCCATGCCCCACCGGGCCAGCACACCCGGGCTGAAGTTCTCCACGACGACGTCGCAGTGCGGGACCAGCGCCCGCAGCAACCGCCGGCCCTCATCGGTCCGCAGGTTCAGGGCGACGCCGCGCTTGTTGCGGTTGAAGTTGAGGAAGTAGCCGCTGTCGTCGGGGTCGGAGCCCGGTCGTAGATGCATCGAGGGTGCGAAACGCGTGGGGTCCTGGCGGTGCCGTGACTCGATCTTGACGATGTCCGCGCCGTGCTCCCCCAGCTGCTTGGTGACATACGGGCCGGCGAGGACCCAGGTCAGGTCGAGGACACGGATTCCCTCAAGCGCTCTGGACCTGGCCGTCCCACCGTTGCCGCGCACCCGGCTCGGCCCGGAACCGCGCCATGGGGCCTCGCCCGGCGCCGCCTCGCGGAGCGGCGGCAGGGAAACCGGGCGGGGGAGCGCCGCCCACGGGAAGCCGACGTTCTCGACCCCGCCGTCCGGCAGCCCCGCACCGGTGATCGTGACGAGGAAATCGCGGTCGCGCAGCTGCGGGTTGTCCGTCAGGCGTCCGGCCGGTACGACCTCCGCCCACGGCAGGGCCCGCGCCCGCGCCTCGGTGGCCAGCTCGGCGGCGGGTTGCCGCGCTGCGAACCGCTGCACGAGAGCGTCCACGTGGGCGCGCTGCCGCCACCGGAACGCGGGGTCCTGCCAGCGCTCGTCGAGGAGGTCACCGGCCTCGCCCCGCTCCGCCATCCACTCCAGCAGATCCGTCCACATCCGGTCACTGCCGGAGTAGCCCCCGGCGACATGGCCGTCCGCCGTCTCGAAGATCCGATGCGCCACGTGCTCGTACACGCCCGCGGTGCGTACGGGGAAACGTCCGGCGTGGATCCATGCGATGGCGCCGGTCTCCAGGGTCGCCGCGACGGCCTCCTGCACGGAGACGTCGACCAGCTGGGGGGTGCCCGACACCACGGCCAACAGCGCCCCGATCGCCGCGTGCGCCCCGGCGGTCTGCAGTGCCTGCTCCCGCGGGGGAGGCTTGGGCTGACCGTCGGGACGTCCGCCGAGCCACGTCATGCCACCCGCCGACGCCAGGATCAGATCGTCACCGACCCAGTCGCGGCGCGGCCCGGTCAGCCCGAAGGGTGTCACCACCACGTGCACGGCGTGCGGCCAACGGGACGAACCGTCTTTCCGCAGGCCGCGCAATCTCGCCACGGGCCCGCTCTCCAGGACGACGTCGGCGGCCGCCGCGAGGGTGTCGAGGCCGGCCGGGTCGTCCACCGGCACCCACCGCTTGCCCGCGTGCCAGTGCGTACGGGCCGCCGGACCGAGGCCGGTGCCCGGTTCAGTCCGTACGACGTCGGCGCCGACTCCGACAAGCAGTCTGGCGCCCTGGAAGGCGAGTTCATCGGTCAGGTCCAGCACGCGCAGTGCCGGCGGGTCCGTGTCCGGTCGCATCACGGCTCCTCCCCATACGTGTCCGCAGCCTTTGCGGAGTGTCACGATCACTGGGGGAGGGGAGGCGGGACCACCCGGGTGTTCTGCTGACTGAACCGACCGGGCCGGCAACCCGCGCCGCGCGGATCAGCTCACGGCCGGCGCGCCGCGCGCCACGGGTGCTTCGCGTACGCGCGCCGGACGGACCGTCTCGCACGACGCCCTGGGTGCGGTCTTCCGCGCCACGCCGCGCTCGATGCTCTCCGCCGTGGCCCGCAGGGCCGCCAGCCACCGGTCCACCGACACCTGCGCGACGGGCGCGGTGACCGAGAGCGCCCCGTACTCCTGCCCGCCCATGGACACCGGCACGGCGAGGCTGGCGTACCCGGCCCTGACCCCCTCGACCTCCAGCGCGTACCCCTGACGCTGAGCCCTGGCCAGCCTCTGGGCCAGCACTCCGGGATCGGTCACGGAACGGGGGGTCAGCACGGGAAGCCCGGTGCGGACGAGGGCCGCGACCCGCTCGGGCCCGTCCGGGGCCAGGGCGAGCAGCATCTGACCGGTCGCCGTGCAGGAAGCGGGGAGGCGGCCGCCGACGTACGAGTGGGTGAGCACGTTCGCCTCACCGGCGATCTTCTCCAGGAACAGGACGTGGACGCCGTCCAGGACAGCCAGGTGCACGGCGGCGCGGGTCCGGGTGTACAGGTCGGTCATCAGTGGGCGCGCGACCGAGCGCAGCACGGCGGAAGCGGGGACCCGCTGCCCCAGGTGGAAGAGTCTGATGCCGAGCTCATACGTCTCCCCGTGCCGGTCCAGCAGGCCCCATCGCACCAGTTCCTGGGCGAGCCGGTACGCCGATGCCTTCGGCACGCCCGACCGGCGGCTCAGTTCGCTCAGGCGCAACCGGTCCGCCCCCGACTCGAACGCGGCGAGCAGCAGCTGAGCCTTGCCCAGTACCGAATTGGGCAGGAGCACATCGTCGTCGGCGTTCGACTGCATCGGCGTCCTCACTTCGTCGCATGGCGGCCAAGGCCATTTGAAGTGCAACAACGCCATGTTGCATAGAGAGGCGGGAAGGTTAATTTCAGGCAACAGACGGGTCTACTTCCTTTTTGCCTGTTCCGGTGTCCCCTGTCTCACGCTCCCCTGCCCCCTCTGCCTGAGGTACGTGCGCGAAGAACACCAGTGCCACCAGCGTGACCACGGCCATTGCCACAGTCAGCAGCGCGACCGGCAGGAAGTGCCCGGTGGCGGCCAGCAGCGCGGTGGCCACGACCGGCGACATGCCCCCGGCGATCGCCGACGACAGCTCGTGGCCGAGTGCCATCCCGGAGTACCGGGTGCTGGTGCTGAAGAGTTCCGAGAAGTACGAGGGCTGCACGCCGATCATCGCGGCGATCGCGATGTGACCGACGATGAACGCCGCCCACACCGCTGCGAGGTGTCCCGTGTCCATGAGGAGGAAGAAGGGCGCCGCCCACACCAGTATCCCGATCGCCCCGCCCAGGTAGACGGGACGCCTGCCCACCCGGTCGGAGAGCCGGCCGAAGACGACCATCATCGCCGAGTCCACCAGCATCCCGACGATGCCGCCCCACAGCAGCACGGTCGAGGAGATGCCCACGTACGCCCCGTACACGAGGGAGAAGGACATGAAGATGTAGCTGGCGCCGCTGTCGGCGAAGCGCAGCGCCATCGCGAACAGCACCTGCCGCGGATGCCGCCGCAGCACTTCCCGCAACGGAGAGTGAGGCGCGCTCTCGGCCTTGGCTGACTCGGCCTCGAAGCTGTCCGTCTCGCCGAGGTTCCTGCGTATGTAGATCCCCACCACGAAGATCACCGCACTGGCCAGGAACGGCAGTCGCCAGCCCCAGGCCAGGAAGCCGTCCCCGGACACCTGCTCGGCCAGCCACAGCGCCAACGATGACAGCACGAAGCCCAGGCCCATGCCGCAGGAGCTGAACGAGGCGAGGAACCCACGGCGCTCGGCCGGGACGTTCTCGGTGATGATGAGGACGCCGCCGCCCCATTCGCCGCCGGCCGCCGCTCCCTGGAGGACCCGCAGCAGTACCAGGAGCAGCGGGGAGAGCAGACCGGCCGTGGAGTACGAGGGCAGCAGCCCCATGCAGAAGGTGGCGCCGCCCATCAGGGAGAGCGTCCCCATGAGCGCGGTCTTGCGTCCCCACCGGTCACCGATGTGGCCGAAGACCAGGCCCCCGATGGGCCGGGCGGCGAACCCCACGGCATGACCGGCCAGGGCCGCGATGGTGCCGAGCAGCGGATGCCCGCCGGAAGGGAAGAAGACCGTGCCGAGGACCAGCGCGGCAGCGGTGGTGTAGAGGAAGAAGTCGTACCACTCCATCATGTTGCCGGCGACGGACGCGATGACCACGCGCCGCGTCGTGGACGCGCCCTCGGTCGTGCTCTTGCGGGGCATGTGTGCTCCTTGCCGTTCGAGCGTGAGATCGGTGGAGCGTACGAACGGCACCATGCCGCCTCAATCGGGCCGGTCCGCCAGGTGGGACACGGCACTTTCCCCGGTGCACCCGGAGTGCCAGCGTGCCGCCACCTCGATCCCGCTCCGACCCGGAGGTCGCATCCGATGTTCCGCCATCACGGCACGGAAGGGCGCCCGGCGGCCGCCCTCGCCACGCTGCTCGCTCTCCTTCTCACCACCGCCTGCGGGGTCGGCACCACCGACTCGTCCGGATCTGGGGGCGGCAAGCACCCGACCGTGCGGATCGCCCTCGGCGTAGATGCCTCGTACGCCCCGCTCTACCTCGCCGCCGAGCGCGGCATGTTCGAAAAGGCCGGCCTCGACGTGCAGCTGATGAAGGTGGAGGGTGGACCGGCCGCCGCCCAGGCGGTCACGGCCGGCACGGCGCAGATCTCCGCCAACGCCGACTCCACCGCGCTGCCGCAGATGGTGAACAACCCGCGCCTGCGCGCCCTGGGCGCCTTCCAGTCCTCAGGCCGATACCTCAAGGTCGTCCTGCGGGAAGGAGTCACCTCACCGCGCCAGATCGAGACGATGGGCTCGATTCAGGGCATCGGCCTGTACGCGACACACGAGTACCTGCGGCACCACGGCATCGACCCACAGTCGGTGAAGATCCAGCAGAGCGCGCCCCAGGAGATCCCCACGATGCTCCAGCGCGGCGACATCGACGCCTACATCCTCTTCGAGCCCTGGGTGAACAAGGGCGTCGAAGCGGGCGGTCGTCTCGCTGGATCCATCGGCGACTTCGGGGTCACCTACGTGCAGTGGCTCATCGCCGACCAGAAGTGGCTGGAGAGCAACCAGGAACTCGCCGGGAAGGTGTTCGCAGTGGTGGCCGAGGCGGGCAGGACGGTGACCGAGGACCCGCACGCGGCTGCCCTCGCGGCGCGCGAGCAGGCCCAACTGCCGGTGGCGGGTACGGAGAAGGCCATCGGCGAGATTTCCTTCGAGTCCCGGTCCCTGACCTCGGCCGATGTCACGTCCTCACGTCGGATCGTGGACTTCCTTCTGGAGCGGCATCTCATCAGGAGCGCCCCCGACCTCGGCACGGTCCTGCTGCGCGGCTGGTACGACCAGTACGCCGGGTGACCGGATGGGACGAACCATTCCCATGCCGTCCCACTGAGCGGACCGACGCGCATGCACCTGCCCTCCGACCGGCAGTAGCGTGCGCCAACTCGCGAGCCCGCCCCCCGATGACCTGCCGAAAAGCGTCCCGATCTGAGGTGGCCATGAAGACTGCGTCCCGCTCGAAAATCCGCTCGGCACCACACATCACCCACTCCGCCCTCCTCACCGCCACACTGCTCACGGCGACCGCGTGCGGCGCGGGCACCACCGATGCGGGGGCCGGTTCGGGCTCCGGAGGGGCGGGCGGATCCCACGTTCGCGTCGCGGTCGGTGTCGACGCCTCTTACGCGCCGTTCTTCGTGGCCGGCGCCGAAGGGCTGTGGGCCAAGCACGGGGTCCAAGTCGACCTGGTCCAGTTCGCCAAGGGAGGCGAGGGAGTCGACGCCCTCAATGCCGGGCAGGTCCAGTTGGCAGGCAACTCCGACGCCACCACCATCGGGCTGCTCGGGCAGAACCCGGACCTGCGCTCGCTCCTCGTCTACGAGGACTCCGGGCAGTACCTCAAGGTCGTGATGGGCCCTCATGTGAAGTCTCCGGCCGAGATCAGGAAGATCGCCGTCGTCCCGGGCCTGTCCGAACTGGCCGCCACCCGGTTCCTCGAGTCGAAGGACATCGAGCCCGACGCGGTCGAATTCGTCACGGCCGACCCCGCCGAGATTCCGGCGCTCACGAAGAAGGGCGACGTGGACGCGTACGTCCTGTGGGAGCCGTGGCCGGCCAAGGGGGAGGAAGTGGGTGCGCGGGTTCTGGAGACCACGGGCGACTACGGCCTTCGCTACCAGCACTGGCTCCTGTCGACCTCACCCTGGCTCGAGGAGAACAAGGACACCGCCGCCAAGGTGGCCGCAGCCCTCGCGGAAGCGGCCGAGAAGACCGAGAGCGATCCGCAGTCCGCGGCACAGGCCACCCGGAACGCAGCGAAAATCCCCCCTGCGCAGACCTTGAACGCGGTGAAGGACATCGACTTCGCCGTGCGCGACTTCACGGCCGAGGACCTGAAGGGTTACGAGGACACGGCTCGTTTCTACCTGGACACCGGAAAGGTCAAGGCCCGCCCCGATGTGTCCCGTTCCGTCCAGCGCGGCTGGTTCTCCGACGTCACGAAGGGGTCCTGATGACCGAGGTGACCAAGGGAGCCGAGGAGAAGACGGCACCAGCGAAGGGCATCGGAGTTGCGGCCACCGTGACAGCCCCGCGTACCGAAGCGGCGGCCGGACGTGGCGCGGCCCTGCGTGTCGAAGGGGCCGGCATCTCCTTCGGTGGCTTCCGGGCCGTTCAGGGAATCGACCTGGACATCCCGGCGGGCGAGTTCCTCTGCCTGCTCGGTCCGAGCGGCTGCGGCAAGTCCACGCTGCTGTCGGCCATGGCCGGCTTCGTTCAGGTCGATGAGGGGTCTCTCACCGCGGACGGTGTCCCGGTCAGCGGCCCCGGCCCCGAACTCGGCATGGTCTTCCAGAGCAGCGAGGCCCTTTTCGACTGGATGACGGTGCACCAGAACGTCGCCTTCGGGCCCCGCATGCGGGGCCGTAGCCGCACCGAACAGAACCGGGCGGCCGACGAGTTCCTCGGCCTGGTCGGCCTGCGTCACTGCGCGGACCGCTACCCCGGCCAGCTCAGCGGCGGCATGCGCCAGCGCGTCCAGATCGCCCGTGTCCTGGCCAACGAACCGGGCGTCGTCCTCATGGACGAACCCTTTGGCGCGCTCGACGCGCAGACCCGGCAGGTGCTGCAGCAGGAGACGGCCCGCATCTGGAGCGCGTCCGGCTGCACCGTCGTCTTCGTCACGCACGACATCGACGAGGCGATCCTCCTCGCCGACCGGATCGCCGTCATGACGGCAGGCCCAGCGGCCTCGATCAAATCTCTGTACACGGTCGACCTGCCGCGCCCTCGCGACGAGTCCGACCCCGCCGCCCTGCGCCTGCGCGACAAGCTGCGTGAGGACATCGCAGAAGAGGTCCGCAAGGCCATGCGTGATCAAGGGCTCGACGACCAACTCGACCGAGAGGCGAACGGCGCATGACGATCACCACGACCGAGGCCCCGGCCCGCCCACGCACCGGCTCACGCCGCGCCGACGGTGCGGGTGGCGGGCAAGCACTTGGCACCTTCGGCCTGTACGCCTTCGCGGTCCTGGCCGGCCTGGGTGTCTGGCAACTCGTGGCCATGAAGTACGGCCCTTCCCTGGTCGCCTCGCCGAGGCAGACCGCGTCGGCCGCGCGTGAACTGGCGTCCGACGGCACCCTGGGCAATTCGGTCATCGCCTCCAGCCGGCGCATCCTGATCGGCTGGGGCCTCGGCGTCATGGTGGGCGCCCCGGTCGGACTGCTCATCGGGCAGATCCGGATAGTCCGCCAGCTCCTGGAGCCGTACATCGAGTTCTTCCGCTTCATCCCGCCGGTCGCCTTCGTGACCCTGGCGGTGGTGTGGCTGGGCATCGGCGAGTCGTCGAAGGTGGTGTTGATCTTCTACACGGCCGTCTTCATCGTCACGCTCAACACCAGTGCCGGTGTGATGGCCGTCAACGAGTCCAAGCTGCGCGCGGCCGCCAGTCTCGGGGCCAGCCGCCGCCAGATCCTGCAGCGCGTCGTGCTGCCCTCCACGGTCCCCTACATTCTCACGGGCGCCCGTCTGGCCATGGGCAACAGCTTCCTGACGATCGTCTCCGCCGAGATCGTCGCCGCCCAGGTGGGCCTCGGCTCCCTCATCTGGACTTCCCGCAACTACGGCCGCATCGACTGGGTCTTCGTCGGCATCATCACCCTCGGCATCCTGGGCCTCGTCTACGACCGCATACTGCGCCTGATCGCGATGCGTGTACTGCACAAGTATGGAGTTAAGGTGTGAACGGAGCCGTGGAGATCAATGGGGGAGCGCAGTGACCGACGGGGGAAGAACGGAGAAGACCAGCACGTGAGTACCTCCTCGTCCGCCTCGCGCACCCTTGTCCTCGAAGCGTTTGGCACCCTGCCGCGCCTCAAGGAGGGATCCGCGCCCGAACCGCGGCCCGGACACACCCTCGTCCGGACGGTGGCGGCCACCGTCGCTCATCTGGACCTGAACATCCTCGACGGAAAGTTCGGCATCCTGCCCGAGCTGCCGTTCATCCCCGGAACCCAGGGCAGCGGCTACGTCGTCGCCTCCGACACGCACCCCGAAGGCGCTCTGGTCCGGTTGCGCGGTGAAGGGCTGGGCCTCAGCCGCGACGGCGCCTGGGCCCAGCACGTGCTCGTACCGGACGCCGCCGCGGAGCCCATGCCCGAGGGCACCGACCCCGCTATGGCCTGCATCTACTTCTCGCCGGTCGGCACCGCCTGGGCGACCGTCCACCCCATCGCTCGAGTACGCCCAGGGGAGCGGGTACTGGTCACCGGCGCGTCCGGCGCGGTCGGCGCCATGGCCGTGCAGCTCGCCGCGCGTGCTGGCGCCGAGGTCGTCGGCGCGGTCGGAAGGCCCGCGAAGCTGCCCCACGTACCCGGCGTCGCCAAGGCGCTGCTGGCCTCGGAACTGTCCGAAGAAGCGATCGGCGGCAAGGTCGACGTACTGATTGACACGGTCGGCGGCACGATCCTGCGCGACGCCCTCGCCCTGGTCCGCCCGCGTGGCCGGGCCGCGCTCCTCGGATACACGGCCGGCCGCGAGCTCACCCTCGACCTCGCGGACTTCTTCCTCGCCGACGTCTCCCTCCTGCCGGTCAACATGATCTCCCGTGGCCAGGAGGTTGCCCCCGAGGTGCTGCGCCTGCTGCCAGACCTGTCCTCGGGAGCGCTGTCGCTGCCGTACGAGCGCTATGGCATGGACGCGCTCGACGAGGCGGTGGAGCGGCTGCGCACGGGGACGGCGGTGGGCAAGATCGTGCTCGACCTGGGGGGCACCGGCGACTGACGCCCTCCCCCCGGCGGAACACGTCGAACGGGCCCTCTCCGCGGGAGAGGGCCCGCTCGACATACCGGGTCAGGACTGGGGAACGCCTGCCTGTGCGGCGAGCCGACCCGGGTCCACGGGCAGCCAGTCGTAGTCGACGGAGTTCCAGAAGCCGCACTGACGGCGCGCCTCATATGCTCCGGTCTTCAGGGCCCGGCTCTCACCACCCGGCAGCAGGGACATGAACTTGCCCGCCCGGTACGAAGGCCAGGCGGCGAGTCCGGGGGCAGCGGGGTTCCCGTGTTTCACGAACGAACCCCAATGGCGCACCATCTCCCCGGACAGCTGCCGCTGCTCGGGAGACAGCAGTTTCGAGACCGCCGAGGGGAACAGGTACGCCATCTCGCTGGCATGCGAGGCACCCGCGTCGAAGCCGGTCGAGGGCCGGCCGGTGGGCGGGTGCGGGTCATTGAACTCGTAGAAGTATGTCCGTGGTTGCCGCATCGCGAACCGGGCCGCGAGGTTCTGGTACTGACAACCCCCGAGTCCGTAGAAGACGCTGCTGTCCCCCCACAGCGCGCCGAAGGCGTAAGCCCCGGTGTACGAGTCGCCATAGGCGTCGAACGGATAGGTCGCGAGTACGGCGTCGGCTGCGTCCCCGAACTCCATCCGGACGGCTCGCTCGTACTGCTCCTTCGTCGCCTGCGCGAACGGCAGGGCCCATGCGCGCACCTCGTCACGGGTGTGTCCGATGAGGAGGGGGACGTCGGCGGTCCGGCCGGTGCGTACGGCTTCGATCGGTGGGAGGGGCAGTTCCGGGACTCCGGACACGGGCAGCGGACCGCTCAGGACGCCGCCGACGAAGTCCCCCGCGGCTGCCTGCAGTGCACCGGCGGACTTGGCCCGCAGACAGGACAGGCCGGCCGAGGTGCTGGAACAACCCGCGGCTGCCGCGTACTTCTTCCCGCGGTCGACGGCCTGCCCGACGGTGTGACTCGGGCACCCGCCACTCTGGATGATCGCGCCGGAGAAGAGTCCTCGTGCCGAGGGCGATGCCATGAGTGCGCAGACGGAATGGCCTCCGGCCGACTCACCGGCGATGGTGACCCGGCTCGCATCTCCGCCGAACGCACCGATGTTGCGCTGTGTCCAGCGCAGCGCGGCCTGTTGATCGAGCAGGCCGTAGTTGCCCGCGCCGTGCCGGCTCAGCCCGGGGAGGGCGAGGAAGCCGAAGACGCCGAGGCGGTAGTTGACCGTGACGACCACGACGTTGTTGGTCCTGGCGATCAGCGACCCGTCTTCCCTGTCCCCCGAACCGGAGGAGAAGCCGCCGCCGTGGATCCAGTACATCACCGGCAGCGGACGGTTCGTGCGGTGGGCCGGGGTGTAGACGTTCAGGTACAGGCAGTCCTCACTCATTACCGGGCTGCCCGTGTCCCCGCCGAACTGCATGCAGCGAGAGCTGGGCGACGTGGCCGATCGAGTGCCTGTCCAGGCAGGGGCGGGTGTCGGAGGCTGCCAGCGTCCGGCACCTATGGGCGGGGCCGCGTAGGGGATGCCGAGGAAGCGGTCGACCTGGTCTGCCGAGCCTCCCGCGACCAGACCTTTGTCGGTGGAGACTGTCAGAGAACGGGGGGCGGCCGTTGCGGGTACAGCCACTGTGAGGGTCAGCAGGAAGAACAGACTCGCCAGACAGGCAAGTCCCCGTTGGGCAGTGGATCGCACTTGATCTCCTGAGAGGTCGGAGCGATGGGGGAGCCATGATGTGCCTGACACGGCAGACGTGCGGCGTTCACGTTCCGTTCAACAGACCCGCGGCGCAGTACGTCTCGTCTCTACGCGATCTTGCTCGCCGCAGCCTCTGCTCACCTCGCCCAGGGAGACCTGACCGCTCAGCATCACGGCTGGCCTCAGGGGTGACGGCGCAAGGGCTGCTCCCGGCGGATTGCGGTCCTTGACCGGAACTCCGCGTTGGTGGGAAGGACAGATCGAGATAACGCGGAGCACCACCGCGCCCGTCGGAGCTGTCGAGGGTGGCGTGGGTTTCGTGGACGGCGCGGCTGCGGTCTTGTCGGGGGGCTCGGCAGGTGGCTTCGTCGTATCTGTGAGCGAGTCGGGATCATGGTTCCCGGACGGCCGAGTCGAGGAGGCCTCTACCTGGCCGGACTCCACATTGCGGGCGTCTTCCTCTGGTCCGCCCGATGATCCAAACGAAACCGCCTAGCCGACGGTGTCCGGAAGGTCAGTGGCTGCGGTGTCAGCGACCAGTTCACACAGCTGGATGAGGCACTCTCTTTCAGTGAGACGCCCATGGATGCGAACGAAGTACGACCGGTCCGAGCACCTGAATACCTCCCGCCGGACTACCTTTGAGACGCCGCGGTCATAGGTGTTGACCGCTTTTCGAAGTGCGGTCATCGCCACCTCAACGCTGCCGTCCAGTTCAGCGAGAGTGCGATAGCTGGATGCTTCCGCATCGAGCTTCGAGGCCAGCACGATCCATCGAGCCATATCCGAGCCGTCCCCCTCGGTCCACTGGTCAGGGCTTGGGATGATCCTGACACTCCAGCAGCGGCAAGCGGGACGGTTTACCCATCAAGGAAGGGCGTCTTCCCAGCGGACGTAGCGGCAGCCGGTCGCCTCGTGCAGGCGAAGGCGAAGGCGAAGGCGCAGGCGCAGGTGCAGCCAGGCCAGGCCCTGCCCGGCGCGCAGGACGCCTTCGGCGCCGATGGCAGCGGCCCGGGGCTGGGCGGTGTCGTCGCCGGGGTCGGCGAGGGCGAGGATCAGTCCGGGACGGTGGGGCATGCGGCGCAGCGCGAAGGCGTTGTAGCTGCGGTCGTCCAGGATCACGAGCGGGGCGCGCCGGTACTCCCCGGCGCTGAACAGCGGGGAGGGGAAGGGTTCGCAGCGGAACGGCGCAGGGCAGCAGACCGAGCGGGTGGGTCGGTGTCCGGGCTGTCGCTGATGACCAGCACCGGCGTCCACGCTTGCTCTTGGGGTGCTGGAGCTGAGTGGGGCATGGCGGACGGGTCGCTGTGCGGGTCGGGCTGCCCAGGGCTGCTTCCGGGGCGGTGGGCGACAAGTAGCCAGCCGGGTGGAAAGCAGAGTGAGACATACGCGCTGATCACGGAGGAGCTGTTCATCTGGTTTCTGGAGCGGCTGCCGTAAACGCTAGCCGTATACCAGTGGTTTTCGAATCCGGTTGCCTCGACCGTGGCGTGCCTGTCGGTTGCCCCCGGCCTCAGCCCGGTTCTGAGGCGGGGGGTGGCGGTGGCGGTGGTGGTGGGTCTTACTGCTCTCCGCTGCGGTTTGGGGCTATGGCGTGGGCCGGCGCCTTGGTCATCGTGGTGGGGTGGCCGGAGATGACGTCGTTGTCGTTGTGGTCGGGGGTGCGTGGGCCGTGCGGGGTGAGCTGGGGCCGGGGGACTTCCTTCGTGTCCGGTCGGGCAGTGAGCAGGGGGCGGTGGTGCGGGTGGGTGGTCACCTCGCGGAGTGCCTGTCGTGCAGTGCGGCGGCCGTGACCGACGCGCGGTGGGCGCGGATCGCTTCGTTACTTCCGGACCGGACGCCGGAGCGGGGCGTGCACCGTCGCGGTGGCCGCAGGCACCGGGGCGGGGGGGGGGGTGTTGGGATCGCTCTTGTCGATGTCGAAGGTGTCCTTGCCCCCGGCCGGCCGGGACGGTCGATCTCGAGCGTCTGCTGTGGCCGTACGACGTGACGATCGGTGACATCCGGTGTGGCACTGGAAGGTGATCGCGTCGATCACTTCACGATGGTCCTGTCAGTGGCCGCCGTCCACCACGCCTCGCGTAGCGCGGGGTTCTCGCGGGCCCGTTTGCAGGAGGCCCCGGTGCTCGTCTTGAGCCGCCGGACAGGGGCGCGTGTGGGCGGGGGGATGGCGGGGCGCAGGAGTGCCGCGTGGTCCTGACCGCAGAGGAAGATCACGCCGGTGTCGTGGGTGCCGAGAGCCGCGGCGTGGTCGGCGAAGACCTCGGGGGTGACGGCCCGCTTGCCCTGAACGTGATCTTCGACTCGGTCGTGCTCGGCTCCTTTCGGCCAGGACCTGACCACCGCCGGCATCTCCATCGAGATGACCTTCCGCCTGACCGAACTCGTCTTCTTCAGTCTGGCCAGCTTCGCGATCCGTAACCGCGTCAAACGTTGACCACCTGCCCCAGCCCAGTGGAGCGCCTACTGTTCATCCTCGGTAGCGCGGTGAGGCGCTGAGAATGAGCAGGAAGCGTTTCGGTCTGGCATGGTGTTCCGGATGTGCGGGCTGACCGTCAGACGGCACAGGTCTCCGGACGGTTCGCTGCCCGGGGACCTGTGCTGTATCTGTTCGCTGTGCGGGGCGAGGCTTACCGGTGGTGAGTGGCCGGGATTGAGGCCGGCTGCGACGGCGTGGTGTCGGCCGGTGCCGTGCTGCTGGTTCCCGGTCAGCCAGCCAGGGCCGGCAGTGACAGGAGCAGCAGCAGGCCTCCGCCCCCGGTGCCTGCGGCCACGGCGATGGTGCGCGGGCTGATGGACCGGTGGTGGCCGCGCAGGTGGGTGCTGTCACGGCGGTAGTGGGGGCGGATGTAGGTCGTCGGTCCGGTGCGGACCGGGCGGGGCCGCTGGGTGGTGCGTCGGGGTGCCGTACGGGGCTGCGCGGTGCGCGGGCTGATGGACCGGTGGTGGCCGCGCATGTGGGTGCCGTCACGGCGGTAGTGGGGGCGTACGTAGGTCACGGGCGGTCCTCGGCGGTGAAAAGGGGGCAAGGCCCCCAGGCGGGGCCGGGAGTGTCTCGGCGTGACATTCGACGGTAGTGACCGGCACTGACAATCCAGGGCGGCCAACTCCTCGGCTGTGCGCAGCCGTTGGGAGGCGGTCAGCGATTTTCGGACGGGTGATCCCGATGGCGGGCCGACTGTCAGTGCCGGGGGCTGTCAGGGAAGCGGCGGTTCTTGGCAACATGGGGGAACGTGCCCGGGAACAGGGGAGACGAGGACGTCGGTCACGCCGGCCGGGATCGGCGCGGGAGGCTGTGCCCCGGGGCGGCGACGGTCGTGCGGTGAGCCCGCGTCGGCGGCGGTGCGGGAGCGCCGGCGATTCTCTCGTCGCTCAGGCGGCCTCGTGGTCGTCGACTTGGTGCTGGTCAAGATCGAACAGTGGGTGTCAGCGCACTGGTGGGTCCTGGTCGTACTCGGCCTGCTGGCGCTCCTGGCCCTCGCGGGCTGGATCCACCGGCAGGTTGACCAGAGAGGTCCGCACAGCTGCGGGTCGAGGGCCTGACCTACTCGCTCGGCCGGCTGGACGCTCTGCACCACAGCGCCTTCAAACACGCCGTACGTGACCTGCCGGCCCGGCACGGCTCCCGCGACGCGCTGCGCTGCGGGGGCCGGGGCGACTGCGGCGCCGGCGCGAAGGGGCACGATCCGTTTCGGCCGGCTGTGGGTGATCCAGTGCGAGCATCGCGGGAAGGGGCTGGACGGCTCCGCCCCACGTCGGCGTCACAAAGCCCGGCCGCATCCCCGGCGGCGGCGGCCACAAGGTCCTCGGCCGGGCAGCCGGCCGGGCCGACCAGAACCGCCGCACCGGCACCGCATACGCCTACCTGCACACCGCCCTGGACGATCACTCACGGCTCGCCTGCACCGGCGATCTGCGCGATGGGAAGGTGTCCGCCTGGGCGGTTTTCTTGTGACCAGTGGTCGTGGTGTTCGCCGGGTGTGGTGTGACCGTTGAGCGGGTGTTGACCGGCAACGCCTGGGTTTCTACGGAGGGCGTCTGGCGCGGCACGTGTCAGCAGCTGGGCATCAGCCCGCGCTGGCGGTGTCCCTGGTGACCGTGGACCGGCGGCCAGGCCGAACGTTTTCACCGGCCGATGCCGATGCCGGTGCCGAGCAGGTCGTACGGTGCGGTCGGTAACTGGTGCATGCGGTGGGGGTCCTTTCGGCTGGCTGGGCTGGGCCGGCGAGTCATCGGCACGGCCCGCTTGCCGGGCAGGCCGAGTTCAGCGGTGCGCCGGAAGCCCGCTGTGCAGAACGCCCGGATGGGCCGGGTGTTGCGGACGTCGGGCTCACCGGCCAGCCGGGGGCGAAGCGCAGCAGGTGGTCGGCGAGGGCGGTGAGCAGAAGGCCGCCCAGGCCCCCCGGCCGGGTGTCTCGGGCGGCCCGAGCAGCAAGGGGATGCCGGTGTCGTGGGGCTGCGCCCGGTAGTGGCGGGTCAGCGGGTCGGGGTTTGCGTGGCAGATCTCCCGGTAGCTCATCGGCGTGCCGTCCGGCAGGCCCAGGCGGGGGGTGCTGCGGCCGTCGCCGGCCGGCTGGGCGCGCACGTGCTGCCGGGTGCGCTCGGCCGGCCCGCGGAGCGACCAGTACTCCGCGACGGCGGGGTCGTTCATCCAGGTGGTGATCAGCTGCAGGTTGCCCGGCCGCACGGGGCGCAGCCTTGACTCTCCGGCAGCTGTCCTGAGCGCGCAGGGGAGCGCGGGGTGGGTCACGGGACCGCGACCGGGTCGGGCAGGGTGACGTACACCGACTGGGCGGACACCGGGGTCGGCCCGCTCGTCGAGGCCCTCCAGGCGGGTGAGCAGGTTGGCCTTGCAGCGCTGCGTCGGCGCGTGGAGCAGGTGGGCGGGCAGGCTGGAGCCGGTCGCGTTGGCGGCGGGGCTGGCGAGGAATCGGCGCGGCAGGGTGAGCAGGTGCTGCTCGTCCGCGAGGTGCTGGGAGCCGAACGCGCCGATCAGGCCAAAGAGGTGGTTGATGCCGAGGGAGCAGCGGAACCGTTCGTCGGTGACCTGGTCGCAGACGAAGGTGCTGCTGGCCTTGCCGATGCCGGGCAGTCAAGGACAGGGTGCCTGCCTTCGACTGGCGGAAGTGGTAGCCCTGGTTGTCCCGGTAGCGGCCGCCTGCGGGCCAGCCGTCGGCGTTCAGCAGGACCAGGGTGTTCTGCTGATGGGCCGCCAGGGCGATGCCGCCCTGGCCGTCGAGCCACAGGACGGGAAGCACCACCGCGTCGAGGTAGCGCCACAACCATTGCGGCGGCGACAGCGGGCACCGGCTGGGCGGTGCGGGCCGCCGGGCCGCGCAGGCACGTGGGCCGGGGCGGAGCCGGGGGTGTCGCCGAGCGGTTGTTCGCCGACCAGCCCGGCGACGCAGTGCACCCGGTCGCCGGGGCCGAAGGGCTGGCGGCGCAGCACCGTGTCCAGGCCCGTGGGGTCGGGCAGGCCGGAGGCGTCCAGGCCGACCCGGGCGGGGTCGCGGGCGATGTCGAAGCCGGGGTGCGCGGCCCGCCAGGCGGCGGCGAGCCCCGCCTGCAGCAGCCGGTGCACCTGCGGACCGCGGTGCAGCGCCTGCAGCAGCCGGTGCACCTCCGGACCGCGGTGCAGCGCCTGCAGCAGCCGGTGCACCTGCGGACCGCGGTGCAGTTCCTTGCGGAGGTTTGCCCGGCGGGAGTTGGTGATGCGCAGGCCGAGCGAGAGCTTAAGCATCCAAAGGGTGCCGAAACGCAGCACGGTGCGGACGGAGGAGGCCGGGTGCCACGGTGTCACGACCAGCCAGAGGTGAGGCCTGCGTCGACGACTTGAGAGCCTCTGGCCTGCGGGATCTCGACTAGGGCCGGACGACTCTCTGAAACGT
>NZ_JBIBUF010000002.1:0-602167 GCF_043079125.1 Streptomyces sp. NPDC015242
GGTTGTCCGATGGACGGGGTATCAACATATCTGGCGTTGACTTTTGGCACGCTGTTGAGTTCTCAAGGAACGGTCGCTTCCTTTGTACTCACCCTTTCGGGCTTTCCTCCGGGCGCTTCCCTTCGGTCTTGCGTTTCTGACTCTATCAGATCTTTTCTCGACCCGATTTCCTCGGTGCTTTCCAGGTTTCCGCTTCCGCGTTTCCCTTTCCGGCGGTTCCGACTTTATCAGAAGTTCTGAGTCGGATTTTCCCGCCCCGGCCGGGCATGGTCCCCGTTGCCTGAGTTGGCTCGGGTGCCCCGTCGGGAGGAGTTGTAAACGTACTGGAGCGGGGCGCCCCGATGCAAATCGAGGCGCCCCGCTCCCAATTGGTCCCGGCTCGGAGCCGACGGACCGTCAGACCTCCACCACCACGGGCAGGATCATCGGCCGGCGCCGGTACGTGTCGGAGACCCACTTGCCCAGCGTGCGGCGCACGAGCTGCTGCAGCTGGTGGGGTTCGACCACGCCGTCCTGCGCCGAGCGTTCGAGTACCTCGGTGATCCGGGGGATCACGTCGCCGAAGGCGGAGTCCTCGATGCCCGAGCCGCGGGCCTGGATGTGCGGGCCTCCGGTGATCTTCCCGGTGGAGGCGTCGATGACGACGAAGACCGAGATGATGCCCTCGTCGCCGAGGATCTTCCGGTCCTTCAGGGCCGGCTCGCCGACGTCGCCGACCGAGAGGCCGTCGACGTAGACGTAGCCCGCCTGGACCTTGCCGGAGATCTTGGCCTTGCCCTCGACGAGGTCGACGGCGACGCCGTCCTCCGCGATGACGATGCGGTCGTGCGGGACGCCGGTCAGGGCGCCGAGTTCCGCGTTGGCGCGCAGGTGGCGCCATTCGCCGTGCACCGGCATCAGGTTCCTGGGGCGGCAGATGTTGTAGAAGTACAGCAGTTCGCCCGCGGAGGCGTGGCCGGAGACGTGGACCTTGGCGTTGCCCTTGTGGACCACGTTGGCGCCCCAGCGGGTGAGGCCGTTGATCACGCGGTAGACCGCGTTCTCGTTGCCGGGGATCAGGGACGACGCCAGGATCACCGTGTCGCCCTGGACGATGCGGATCTGGTGGTCGCGGTTGGCCATCCGGGACAGGGCCGCCATCGGCTCGCCCTGGGAGCCCGTGCAGACCAGGACGACTTCGCTGTCGGGGAGGTCGTCGAGCGTCTTGACGTCCACGACCAGGCCCGGCGGGACCTTGAGGTAGCCGAGGTCACGGGCGATGCCCATGTTGCGGACCATGGAGCGGCCCACGAAGGCGACCCGGCGGCCGTACTCGTGCGCGGCGTCCAGGATCTGCTGGATGCGGTGGACGTGGCTGGCGAAGCTCGCGACGATGATGCGCTTGCGGGCTCCGGCGAAGACCTGCCGCAGGACGTTGGAGATGTCCCGCTCCGGCGGGACGAACCCGGGGACCTCGGCGTTCGTCGAGTCCGACAGGAGGAGGTCGATGCCCTCCTCGCTCAGGCGCGCGAAGGCGTGGAGGTCCGTGAGGCGGCCGTCCAGCGGGAGCTGGTCCATCTTGAAGTCGCCGGTGTGGACGGCCATGCCCGCGGGGGTGCGGATGGCCACGGCCAGCGCGTCCGGGATGGAGTGGTTGACCGCGACGAACTCGCAGTCGAAGGGGCCGATGCGCTCGCGGTGCCCCTCCGCCACCTCCAGGGTGTAGGGGCGGATGCGGTGCTCCTGGAGCTTGGCCTCGATGAGGGCGAGGGTCAGCTTGGAGCCGATCAGCGGGATGTCCGGCTTCTCGCGCAGGAGGAAGGGGACGCCGCCGATGTGGTCCTCGTGGCCGTGCGTGAGGACGATGCCCTCGATGTCGTCGAGGCGGTCCCTGATGGACGAGAAGTCCGGCAGGATCAGGTCGATTCCGGGCTGCTCCTCCTCGGGGAAGAGCACTCCGCAGTCGACGATCAGCAGGCGGCCTCCGTACTCGAAGACCGTCATGTTGCGGCCGATCTCGCCGAGGCCGCCGAGCGGGGTGACCCGCAGGCCGCCTTCGGGGAGGGGCGGGGGCGGGCTGAGTTCGGGGTGCGGATGACTCAAAAGACTCTCCTCACCACGCGCGCCACGTACCGGTGGGGCACGTGGCGCGCGTGACGTTCGTGCAGAAGCAGTTGTCGTGTGGGGTGTGCGGGCACCGGTGGCCCGCTTATTCAGTTGTGAAGCACATACGCGGAGGCCGCGCGAAGTCTGGTGTCAGAGCTCTACCCCGCCGGCGGCAAGATCGATCTTGAGTTGCTCGATCTCGTCCGGCGCGCACTCCACCATGGGGGCGCGCAGGGGTCCGGAGGGCAGGCCCTTGAGGGCGAGCGCCGCCTTGGTGGTCATCACGCCCTGGGTGCGGAACATGCCCGTGTAGACGGGGAGCAGCTTCTGGTGGATCTCGGTGGCCTTCTGGACGTCGCCCGAGGTGTACGCGTCGACCAGGGCGCGCAGCTCGGGCGTGACCACGTGGCCGACGACGGAGACGAAGCCGACCGCGCCGACGGAGAGGAGCGGCAGGTTCAGCATGTCGTCGCCGGAGTACCAGGCGAGGCCGGAGCGGGCGATGGCCCAGCTGGCGCGGCCGAGGTCGCCCTTGGCGTCCTTGTTGGCGACGATCTGCGGGTGCTCGGCGAGGCGGACGAGCGTCTCGGTGTTGATCGGGACACCGCTGCGGCCGGGGATGTCGTAGAGCATGACCGGCAGGCCGGTGGCGTCGGCGACGGCCGTGAAGTGCCGGTACAGGCCCTCCTGCGGGGGCTTGTTGTAGTACGGCGTCACGACGAGCAGGCCGTGGGCGCCGGTGCGCTCCGCCGCGCGGGCGAGTTCGATGCTGTGGTGGGTGTCGTTGGTGCCGACTCCGGCCACGACGTGGGCGCGGTCGCCGACGGCTTCCAGGACGGCCCGTACGAGGTCCGCTTTCTCCGCGTCGCTGGTGGTCGGGGACTCGCCGGTGGTGCCGTTGATGATCAGGCCGTCGTTGCCTGCGTCCACCAGGTGGGTCGCGAGTCGCTGAGCGCCGTCGAGGTCGAGTGCGCCGTCCGCCGTGAAGGGCGTGACCATGGCGGTGAGGACCCGCCCGAAGGGGGTCTGCGGAGTCGAGGTCGGAGCCATGGGTTACACGCTACTCGTTGCTCAGGACCGGGTCTGCCCTCGGGGCGGGCGACAGGTCGTGACAAAGGTGGAGCCCGGCACTGCCTGCTCGGGGGTTCAAGCAGTGCCGGACCCGTTTGATCAGGCTAGATGAACTTCTAGAAATGCCGCAATACGGACACTTCGCACGGCTGAACCGTACATCTGTGCCTGACCGGGGAAGCGGGCCGTGTTACGGCGCCACGCGTCCGTTGGCGTTGAAGGCGGCGTAGGTGAGCGGCATGAGCCGGGCCCACTCGGCCTCCATCTTCTCGCCGACCATCTCGATCTCGCGCTGCGGGAAGGACGGCACCTTGGCCAGCTCGTGCTGGGTGCGCAGGCCGAGGAAGTGCATCAGCGAGCGGGCGTTGCAGGTGGCGTACATGGAGGAGTACAGGCCGACGGGCAGGACCGCGCGGGCGACCTCACGGGCGACGCCGGCGGCGAGCATCTCCTGGTACCTCACGTAGGCCTGGCGGTAGGAGGCCTCCATGGCCTCGCCGACCAGCCGGTGCTGCTCGGGGGTGCCCTCGACGAACTCGTACTTGCCGGGCCGTCCCTGCTGGATCAGCTTCCGGGAGGTGTCCGGGACGTAGAAGACCGGCTGGAGCTCCCGGTAGCGGCCGCTTTCCTCGTTGTACGACCAGCCGACGCGGTGCCGCATGAACTCGCGGAAGACGAAGATCGGGGCGCTGATGAGGAAGGTCATCGAGTTGTGCTCGAAGGGGCTACCGTGCCGGTCCCGCATCAGGTAGTTGATCAGGCCCTTGGAGCGCTCGGGGTCCTTCTTCAGCTCGTCAAGGGACTGCTCCCCCAGGGTGGAAACCCGTGCCGCGAAGAGCACGTCGGAGTCGGCCGCGCTGTGTTTCACCAGCTCGACGGTGACATCACTGCGCAGGTCGATCTTGAAGTCGTCGGGGGTGTCGGTCACGGTTCGCAGGGCCTTCCCATCGCGTCTCTTGGCGACGCCACTCTACGTTTGGTGACGGGCCGCAATGAAGTCGGTGAAACAGGGCACCTCTGTGGGAGTTCGTTCGTCTCTACAGATGCACGTGATCCGTTCCACCCTCGAAGGGAGACGCACCCCTGATGTCCGGTCGGCGTGAACCCGTACCGTTCGCCTTCGTCGCCGAGGCCGACAGGTTCCGCAGCAATGTCACTCCCCCGCCGCCCGAGCGGCTGTCCGTCGGCCAGATGGCCGGCCGATGGCTCATGGGACTCACCATCGTGGCGGGACTCGTGGGGTCCCTGGTCATCGGGACGCCCGCGCTGTCGCCCGACCACTCGGCCCAGCAGCCGCAGCACTCCCAGGCGTCCGAGAGGCGCTGAACCGCCCCAGGGCCGGCGGTGACTCCATCCGGCCCCCCGCCGGTGGTGACCCGGGACACAGATCGGTAGCCTCACCGGGCACAGCCCGCGCATGGATCGAGTGAGGACCCGCCGTGCCCCTGCCCTTTCTGACGGCCGACCGCGTTTTCGAGGCGGCGGACGACGTTCCGCTCCCTTACGACGACCGTGACCGGTGGCGGCGGCCGTACCGGCCCGGGCCCTGGCGGGTGGCGGCCGCGGCGCTCGCGCTGCTGCTCGCCTCCTTCGTGCTGTTCGCCGCCGTCATCATCGCGGCGACGGCCGACCTGGGTTCGGCCGGTCTGGTCTTCGGCCTCGCGCTGCTGGTCATCGCCGCCGCGCTGCGGCTGTTGCGCGTGGGCGTGTGGGTGAGTGCGCGCGGGCTGCGCCAGGTGGCTTTCCTGACCACGCGTACGGCGCCCTGGGAGCAGGTCGTCTCCGTGCGCACGGCGCAGCAGCCGGTGCGCTGGCTGGGGCTCCCCCGGACCGTGCAGGGACAGGCGCTGCTGCTGACGTGGCAGGGCCGGGCGGCGGACGGTGTGCCGCCGCTGATGTCCACGCACGACCTGGACTTCCTGGGCCGCACGGAGGCCTTCGACCGGGCGGCCGACTCGGTGGAGGCCTGGGCGGACGAGTACCGCCCGCACTGACGTCCCGCTGTCGTGCCGATGGGGCCGGACCGCTTGTGCGGTCCGGCCCCATCGGCATGAGGAGGTCCGGTCTCAGGCCGTCCCGGGCTGCCTGCCGTCGTGCAGGGCGATGGCGCGCTGCATCGCCTTGCGGGCGCGCGGGGTGTCGCGGGCGTCGTGGTAGGCCACGGCCAGGCGGAACCAGGTGCGCCAGTCGTCGGGGGCGGCCTCCGTCTCGGCCTTGCGCCGGGCGAAGACCTCGTCGGCCGAGTCCCGGTCGATACGGCCGCTGGGGGTGCGCTTCAACTCGTCGACGGGCAGGCCGCCCTCGGCGTCGAGTTCGGCGGCGAGGGCGTTGGCCCTGCGGACGAACTGGGTGTTCTTCCACAGGAACCACAGGCCGATGCCCGGCAGGATCAGCACGGCCACGCCAAAGGTGACGGTGACGGGCGTGCCGGTCTCGATGAGCAGGACGCCGCGGCTGCCGACCAGGACGAAGTAGACGACCAGGACGGCTGCCGTGAGGGCGTAGGTGAGCTTCGCGCGCATGACGTCAGGGGCTCAGTTCAGGTCCAGGAAGTGTTCCAGGCCGAAGGTCAGGCCCGGGGTGCCCACCACGCGGCGGACGCCGAGCAGGATGCCCGGCATGAAGCTGCTGTGGTGGAGCGAGTCGTGCCGGATCGTCAGGGTCTCGCCCTCGCCGCCGAGCAGGACCTCCTGGTGGGCGAGGAGTCCGCGCAGCCGGACCGCGTGCACCGGGACGCCGTCGACGTCGGCGCCGCGGGCACCGTCGAGGGCGGTGGCCGTGGCGTCGGGGGCCGGGGCGGTGCCGGCGGCGCGGCGGGCCTCGGCGATGAGCTGCGCGGTGCGCGTGGCGGTGCCGGAGGGGGCGTCGACCTTGTTCGGGTGGTGCAGTTCGACGACCTCGACGGACTCGAAGTACGGGGCGGCGAGCTGCGCGAACTTCATGGTGAGGACGGCCCCGATGGAGAAGTTCGGCGCGATGAGCACGCCCGTGCCCGGGGACTTCTCCAGCCCGCTGGTCAGCTGCGCGAGGCGCTCCTCGGTCCAGCCGGTGGTGCCGACGACCGCGTGGATGCCGTGGCCGACCAGGAAGTCGAGGTTGGCCATGACCGAGTCGGGCGTGGTCAGCTCGACCGCGACCTGGGCGCCGGCCTCGGTCAGCGTCTCCAGCTTGTCGCCCCGGCCGAGGGCGGCGACCAGCTCCATGTCCTCGGCGGCCTCGACGGCCCGGACGGCTTCGGAGCCGATCCGGCCCTTGGCGCCGAGGACCGCCACGCGCAGCTTGCTCATCTCTTGTGCTTCTTTCACCAGGGGTTGGTCAGGCGACGGCGTCGTTCAGGCGGGCCGCCTGTTTGTCCTTCAGCGGGCCGATGACCGACAGGGAGGGCTTGCGTCCCAGGATCTCGCCGGCGACCGCGCGGACGTCGTCCGGGGTGACCGACGCTATCCGGGACAGCATGTCGTCGACGGACATCTGCTCGCCCCAGCACAGCTCGCTCTTGCCGATACGGTTCATCAGCGCGCCCGTGTCCTCCAGGCCGAGGACCGTGGAGCCCTGGAGCTGGCCGATGGCCCGGGCGATCTCGTCGTCGGTGAGGCCGTGCTCGGCGACGTGGTCGAGTTCGTCGCGGCAGATCTTCAGCACGTCGTGCACCTGGGAGGGCCGGCAGCCGGCGTAGACGCCGAAGAGGCCGCAGTCGGCGAAGCCGGACGTGTACGAGTACACGCTGTAAGCCAGGCCGCGCTTCTCCCGTACCTCCTGGAAGAGGCGGGAGGACATGCCGCCGCCGAGGGCGGTGTTCAGCACGCCCAGGGCCCAGCGGCGCTCGTCGGTGCGGGACAGGCCCGGCATGCCGAGCACGACGTGGGCCTGCTCGGTCCTGCGGTCGACCAGCTCGACGCGGCCGGCGGTGCGCACGGCGCGCTTGCCGCCGCGCGGGGCGACGGGCTCGGCCGTGAGGTCCTGGAACGCGCCGGCCTTCTCGAAGGCGGCGCGGACCTGCCGGACGACCTTGGCGTGGTCGATGTTGCCGGCGCAGGCGACGACCAGGTGGGTCGGGTCGTAGTGCTTCTTGTAGAAGCGGCGGATGCGGTCGGCGGTGAGGGCGTTGACCGTGTCGACCGTGCCGAGGACCGGGCGGCCGAGGGGGTTGTCGCCGAACATCGTGTGCGCGAACAGGTCGTGCACGCAGTCGCCCGGGTCGTCCTCGGTCATGGCGATCTCTTCGAGGATGGCGCCGCGCTCGACGTCGACGTCCTCTTCGAGGATGAGCGAGCCGGTCAGCATGTCGCAGACGACGTCGATGGCGAGCGGCAGGTCCGTGTCGAGCACGCGTGCGTAGTAGCACGTGTACTCCTTCGCCGTGAACGCGTTCATCTCGCCGCCGACCGCGTCGACGGCGGAGGAGATGTCCAGGGCGGACCTGCGGTTCGTGCCCTTGAAGAGCAGGTGCTCCAGGTAGTGGGTGGCGCCGTTCAGGGCCGGGGTCTCGTCGCGGGAGCCGACGTGCGCCCAGATGCCGAAGGTGGCGGAGCGGACCGAGGGCAGGGTCTCGGTGACGATGCGCAGGCCGCCCGGGAGGGTGGTCTTGCGGACCGTGCCGATGCCGTTCTCGCCCTTGATGAGGGTTTGGGTACGGGCGACGGCCCGCGCCTCCGAGGAGGTGCGGGCCGTCGCCTTGGAGCCACGGGACGTCACTGGTCGGCGTCGTCCTTCTTCGTCTCGTCGCCTTCCTCGCCCTCGATCACGGGGATCAGGGAGAGCTTGCCGCGGGAGTCGATCTCGGCGATCTCGACCTGGACCTTCTGGCCCACACCGAGGACGTCCTCGACGTTCTCCACGCGCTTGCCGCCGGCCAGCTTGCGGATCTGCGAGATGTGCAGCAGACCGTCCTTGCCGGGCAGCAGGGAGACGAACGCGCCGAAGGTGGTCGTCTTCACGACCGTACCGAGGTAGCGCTCGCCGACCTCGGGCATCGTCGGGTTGGCGATGCCGTTGATCGTGGCGCGGGCGGCCTCCGCGGAGGGGCCGTCGGCGGCACCGATGTAGATCGTGCCGTCGTCCTCGATGGTGATCTCGGCGCCCGTGTCCTCCTGGATCTGGTTGATCATCTTGCCCTTGGGGCCGATGACCTCACCGATCTTGTCCACGGGGATCTTGACGGTGATGATCCGCGGGGCGTTCGGGGACATCTCGTCCGGGGTGTCGATCGCTTCCATCATCACGTCGAGGATGTGGAGGCGGGCGTCACGGGCCTGCTTCAGGGCCGCGCCCAGGACGGAGGCGGGGATGCCGTCCAGCTTGGTGTCGAGCTGGAGGGCGGTCACGAACTCCTTGGTGCCGGCGACCTTGAAGTCCATGTCGCCGAAGGCGTCCTCCGCACCGAGGATGTCGGTGAGGGTGACGTAGTGCGTCTCGCCCTCGATCTCCTGCGAGATCAGGCCCATGGCGATACCGGCGACGGGGGCCTTCAGGGGCACACCGGCGTTCAGCAGCGACATGGTGGAGGCGCAGACCGAGCCCATGGACGTCGAGCCGTTCGAGCTCAGCGCCTCGGAGACCTGGCGGATCGCGTAGGGGAACTCCTCGCGGGTCGGCAGGACCGGGATCAGGGCGCGCTCGGCGAGGGCGCCGTGACCGATCTCGCGGCGCTTCGGGGAGCCGACGCGGCCGGTCTCGCCGGTCGAGTACGGCGGGAAGTTGTAGTTGTGCATGTAGCGCTTGCGGGTCACCGGGGAGAGGGTGTCCAGCTGCTGCTCCATGCGGAGCATGTTCAGGGTGGTGACGCCCAGGATCTGGGTCTCGCCACGCTCGAACACGGCGGAGCCGTGGACCCGCGGGATGGCCTCGACCTCGGCGGCGAGCGTACGGATGTCCGTCAGCCCGCGGCCGTCGATGCGCTTCTTCTCCTTGATCACGCGCTCGCGGACCAGCTGCTTGGTGAGCGAGCGGTACGCGGCGGAGATCTCCTTCTCGCGGCCCTCGAACTCCGGCAGGAGCTTCTCGGCGGCGAGCTGCTTGACGCGGTCCAGCTCGGCCTCGCGCTCCTGCTTGCCGGCGATGGTGAGCGCCTGGGCGAGCTCGGGCTTGACCGCGGCGGTGAGCGCCTCCAGGACGTCGTCCTGGTAGTCGAGGAAGATCGGGAACTCGGCGGTCGGCTTGGCGGCCTTCGCGGCGAGGTCGGCCTGGGCCTTGCAGAGCACCTTGATGAAGGGCTTCGCGGCTTCCAGACCGGCGGCGACGACCTCCTCGGTCGGGGCCTCGGCGCCGCCCTTGACCAGCTGGATCGTCTTCTCGGTGGCCTCGGCCTCGACCATCATGATCGCGACGTCGCCGTCCTCCAGCGTGCGGCCCGCGACGACCATGTCGAAGACGGCGTCCTCGAGCTCGGTGTGCGTCGGGAAGGCCACCCACTGGCCGTTGATCAGCGCGACGCGGACGCCGCCGATCGGGCCGGAGAAGGGCAGGCCGGCCAGCTGCGTGGACGCGGAGGCGGCGTTGATCGCCACGACGTCGTACAGGTGGTCGGGGTTGAGCGCCATGATCGTGGCGACGACCTGGATCTCGTTGCGCAGGCCCTTCTTGAAGGACGGGCGCAGCGGGCGGTCGATGAGGCGGCAGGTGAGGATGGCGTCCTCGGAGGGGCGGCCCTCACGGCGGAAGAAGCTGCCGGGGATCTTGCCGGCGGCGTACATCCGCTCCTCGACGTCCACCGTGAGCGGGAAGAAGTCGAGCTGGTCCTTGGGGTTCTTGGAGGCGGTGGTGGCCGACAGCACCATGGTGTCGTCGTCCAGGTACGCCACGGCGGAGCCGGCGGCCTGCTTGGCCAGGCGGCCCGTCTCGAAGCGGATGGTGCGGGTGCCGAAGGCGCCGTTGTCGATGACGGCCTCGGCGTAGTGGGTCTCGTTCTCCACTAGCGATCTCTCCGTTTGCTTGTCGTCTTCTGTCCCTCGACTGCCCGTGTGGCAGGGGGACATTCCGGAGATGCGCGCCGTGCTGTGCGGGCCGGTCTTCGATCGAAGCACCCGGGGCTCGCTTCCCCCCGGGGGCCACTACCGAGGACCGGCGGCGGCGTGGTGCGCCTCTCCTCTTCTTCTGGTCGTGCTGTGTCGTCCGTCGTGCGTTGTGCTACCACACTACAAAGGGGCGGTGACACTCCGCACGTACAGGACGTACAGGTGCGCGCGTACAGCAAAGGGAGCGGCCCCGTTTCTCCCGGGAACCGCTCCCTTCACGGCGTCTTACTTGGCGCCCGCCGCACCGCGGCGGATGCCGAGGCGGTCGACCAGCGCACGGAAGCGCTGGATGTCCTTCTTCGCCAGGTACTGGAGAAGGCGGCGACGCTGACCCACGAGGATCAGCAGGCCACGGCGGGAGTGGTGGTCGTGCTTGTGGGTCTTGAGGTGCTCGGTCAGGTCGGAGATCCGACGGGACAGCAGAGCGACCTGGACCTCGGGGGAGCCGGTGTCGCCCTCCTTGGTACCGAACTCGGACATGATCTGCTTCTTCGTAGCGGCGTCGAGCGACACGCGTACTCCTCATTGGTCTGCGATGGCCACCGAGTGCCCCCGGTCTGCTTCTCGGGGGAGCTTCCATGACTCGGAAGGCGGGGATCCGCTGGGCGCGGCCTCCAGAACGGCTGGTTCCGGGGGTGCGTACACAAACGGCCGTCGACCAGAGTACCAGGTGGTCGGGGGCCTTTTTGCCCTGGTCCCGGAAGCTCCCGGCCGGGGCGGAGGGGGCCACTAGGGTGGGCGGGCTCGGATCGTTCGTACGTCGGGAAGGGGTCGCTGCGGCATGGCGGAGACGGCTGAGGAGATCAAGGCACGCAAGGAGCGGGAGCGGGACGAGCTCTACGCCCTCGACATCTCCGGAGTGGAGTGGCACTGCGCGCCGGGCACCGAGGAGCACGAGGAGCGGGTCGAGATCGCGTACCTGCCCGAGGGGGCCGTCGCGATGCGGTCCTCCCTCGACCCGGGGACGGTGCTGCGGTACACGGAGGCGGAGTGGAGGGCCTTCGTGCTGGGAGCGCGGGACGGGGAGTTCGACCTGGAGCCGCGGCAGCGGGGCGGAGGGTCCCCGGCCGGGCAGTAGACGCGCGGACGCGGAGCGAGGGGTGAGCCGGAGGACGGCCGCCCCTCGTTGTGCTGTCCGGGGGCGCAACGGCCTTCCGGACAAGGGGGTTTCGGGTTCTTCACGTTTCTCGCCCCTTTTTGTTCCGCAACGTGTGTGCCGTGTACGTCACTTCGGGGCACCTTCCGTGCAGGTTGTGACGCGGCGGACAGGTGCTCGGGGGTGGACGGGCCTGCCGGGGCGGGGCTTGTGGTGATTAGGCTGGGACGGGGCGCGGCGCCGGAATCCGTGGAGCGGGCGTCGGTGTCCCAGGGGGAACACGGGGGAGTTTGTGGATCGACTGCCTCGGACGACCTCGGTACGCCTCATACGACTTCGCACGGCTTCGCACGACGTCGGACGACAAGCAAGGGTCGCCCCAGCACGGCATGAGGGTGCTCGACCACACCAGGAGGAACACTGTGAGCAGCGATCGGGACGGGATCCGCGGGGGCTGGGCGACACCCGGCGATGACCAGCCCGACGCGGAGTCCGCGGCAGAGGTGACGGGCGAGTTCACCATCGACTACGCGCCGCCCGCCTGGTACACGCAGAACGCCTCGGGGAGTTCGGGGCAGGGGCCGGGCGCGGGGGCGTCCGGGGAGTCCTCTTCCCCGGGTGCGGCCGCAGGGCCCGGCGCGTCCGGGGATGCCGCCGGGAGTGGCCCTGCCGGTGCGCCGAAGGGGCCGGTTCCTCCGCTGCCCGGTCTGACGCCGCCGCCGCACGCGAATCCCTCCGGGGGGTACGCGTATCCGCCTGTTCCTTCCAGTGGGCCGTCCCCCTCCGGTGGGCACGCGTCCGTTCCCGGGCCGGCTCCGGCGCCCGGGGCGCCCTTCACGCCTCCTGTGCCTCCGCCCGCTCCGGGTGCTCCGTTCACGCCTCCCGCGCCTGCTCCGGGTGCGCCCTTCACTCCTCCCGCGCCCGCTCCGGGTGCGCCCTTCACGCCTCCCGCGCCGTCTGCCGGGGGGCCGTCCGGCGTTCCCAGGCTGCCCACGGGGTTCGAGCCGCAGGCGGCCCGGTCCGACCAGTCCGACGGGCGGGCGGAGGAGCCCGTATCCGGTCCGGCGTCTCCCACGGCCGTGCCGAACATCCCGGTCGGTGGCTATCAGGCGCAGTGGACGCCGCCCGCTCAGCCGGAGGCGGCTCCGGCGGCTCCGGCCCCGCAGGACGCTCCGGGCGCTCCGGACGCGCCTGCCCCCGAAGAGTCCGGGTCCTCCGACGGTGACCTGGAGAGCGGCGCGACCATGCGCTTCTCCGCCGTCGCGCTGAAGCGGGAGATCGCGGAGCGTGCCGAGGCGGCCGAGGCGCGGTCGGACTCGGCCGACGAGGGCCGGGACGTGGAGAAGGGGGCTGCGGACGACAGCGCGGAGGAAGCGGCGGATGCCGTCGACGCGTCCGGCGCGGGCGACCGTGTGGACAGCGCCGTTTCCGAAGGGGCAGGGGCCGAGGACGCCGGGTCCGGGGACACCGGGTCCGGGGACACCGGGTCCGGGGACGCCGAACCTGCGGTGACCGTCGTGGCGGACAGCGCTCCAGATGAAGAAGGCCCGCAGGCGGAGAGCGACGAGCCGGTGTCCGAGGACGCCGCGCCGGAGGACGCCGCGCCGGAGGAGGAGACGGCATCCGCGGACGCCGAGCCGGTCGACGCCGTTCCCGGGGACGCGGTGCCCGAGGAAGCCGCCCCCACGGACGCGGTTCCCGCCGACGCCGTCCCTGCGGACGACACGGGCGAGGGCCCGGCCGACGCGGCCCCGGCCGATGCCGTGCCCGCGGGTGAGCCCCCGGCCGTCGCCGAGATGGCCGACGCCGCGGACGCCGGCTCGCCGGTGACCGACGACGCCCCCCTCTCGGACGCCGAGCCGGCGGACCTCGTGCCCGAGGACGCCGGGCCCGCGGACGACGAGCCGTCGGACGCCGTGCCCGCCGAGGCCTCTCCCGAAGCCGGGGACAAGGACGAGGACGAGCACCGCGCGCCGCAGGACGCCGCCGTGCCCGCGCCGTCCGATGCCCAGCAGGCCTGGACTCCCCCGGCCCCGCAGGGCGTCCCCCCGCTGCCGCCCTCGTATCAGCCGGCCGCTCCGGCACCGGCGAGCGAGTGGCCCGCTCAGCCTCAGCAGCAACCGCAGCAGTCCCCACCGCCGGCCCGGCCGACGGACGCGCAGCCCCAGCCCCAGCCGGCCGCTGCCCAGGGAGAGCCGCCGGTGCCGCCTCAGCCGTCGGTGCCGGCCCAGCAGCCGCCGTTCCAGCCGCAGGCGCCGCAGCCCGCGCCCGCCGCGTGGAACCAGCCGGGCATGCCGACGCCGCCGAACCAGCCGCCCGCTCAGCCCGCGCCCGCGCCTCAGCCCGGCGGCTACGGCTTCCCCCACCCCGGCGCCCCGGCTCCAACCACCGCCCCGCAGCCGTCGGCCCCGGCCCCGGACGCCCAGGCCGGTTACGGCTTCCCGCACCCCGGCGCACCCGCCCCCGCCGGCCCGCAGCCGCAGCCCGGCATGCCCCCGGCCCAGCAGCAGCCCGCCGCGTCGACCCCTGCTCCGAACCCGCAGGGCGGATACGGGTTCCCGCACCCCGGCGGCCCCGCCCCCGCCGGCACGCCGCAACCGCCGGCGGCAGCGGCGCAGCAGCCCGGCACCCCGCCCGCCCCCGCCCCCGACGCGCAGGGCGGATACGGGTTCCCGCACCCCGGCGCCCCGGCCCCGGCCCCTGTGGCGCCGGGCCCCCAGGGCGGCTACGGCTTCCCTCAGCAGCCCCAGCCCGCGCAGCCTCAGCCCGCGCAGTCCCAGCCCCAGCCCGGTGTGCCCCTTCAGCACCCCGGCGTGCCCCCGCAGGCCCAGCCCCCGCAGCCGGGTGGCCCGCAGCCGTCCGGGCAGCCCGTCCAGGCGGGGCACCCCGGTCAGCCGCAGCCCCCGGTCGACCCCCGCACCGGTACCGCCTGGCCGCAGCCGATGCAGCACGACCAGCGGCAGCCGACCAACCCCGGCGCCGCACCGCTCGGTTACACCGCTGCCGTGGAGCTGTCCTCGGACCGTCTGCTCAACAGCAAGAAGCAGAAGGCGAAGAGCAGCCGTCCGGCGGCCGGTGGCGGGCGCTTCAAGATCGGCGGCAAGAAGGAGGAGGCCGAGCGGCAGCGCAAGCTGGAGCTGATCCGCACGCCCGTCCTGTCCTGCTACCGGATCGCGGTGATCAGCCTCAAGGGCGGCGTCGGCAAGACGACCACGACCACCGCGCTCGGCTCCACGCTCGCCACCGAGCGGCAGGACAAGATCCTCGCGATCGACGCCAACCCGGACGCGGGCACCCTCGGGCGCCGGGTGCGGCGGGAGACCGGGGCGACCATCCGCGACCTCGTCCAGGCGATCCCGTACCTGAACTCGTACATGGACATCCGGCGCTTCACGTCACAGGCGCCCTCCGGTCTGGAGATCATCGCCAACGACGTCGACCCGGCCGTGTCCACCACGTTCAACGACGAGGACTACCGGCGCGCGATCGACGTGCTCGGCAAGCAGTACCCGATCATCCTGACCGACTCGGGCACCGGCCTGCTCTACAGCGCCATGCGCGGGGTCCTCGACCTCGCCGACCAGCTCATCATCATCTCGACGCCGTCCGTGGACGGGGCGAGCAGTGCGAGCACCACGCTGGACTGGCTGTCGGCGCACGGGTACGCCGACCTCGTCTCGCGGTCCCTCACCGTGATCTCCGGGGTACGCGAGACCGGAAAGATGATCAAGGTCGAGGACATCGTGTCCCACTTCGAGACGCGCTGCCGGGGCGTCATCGTCGTGCCGTTCGACGAGCACCTGGCCGCCGGTGCGGAGGTCGACCTCGACATGATGCGGCCGAAGGTGCGCGAGGCGTACTTCAACCTCGCGGCGATGGTGGCCGAGGACTTCGTCCGGCACCAGCAGTCGCACGGCCTGTGGACCTCCGACGGCAACCCGCCGCCGGTCGCCGCCCCGCCGCTGCCGGGCCAGCACGTCCCCGGCCAGCCGATTCCGGGCCAGCCCGTTCCCGGTCAGCCGGTTCCCGGTCAGCCGGTTCCCGGTCAGCCTCCCCACCCCGGACAGCAGCAGCCGGGCCCGTACCCGCAACACCCGCAGCACCCGGGGCAGCCGTACCCCCAGCCCGGCCAGCCCTACGCCCAGCCGGGCCAGCAGCCGTACCCCCAGGCCGCGGGTCAGCCGGGGCAGCCGCCCTACCCGCAGCAGCCCCAGCCAGGACAGCCGGGACAGCCCCCGGCCGTCCCGCCGCAGCCCGGCTACGGTTACCCGCAGCCGGGGCAGCCCGGTGACCCGGGGCAGCCCGGCGGTCCGGGTCAGACCCCGCCGCCCCCGCCCCCGATGCAGTAATCGCCTCACCCGGTCGGCCCCTTTCGAGGGGCCGATCCCCGTTCCGGCCCGCGCCGTTCCGATTCGGCGCGGGCCGTCCTCCGTTCGGGGACCGTCCGGCGTGAAATCCGTTGCCAGGCCCTGGCCAGGGGCGCGTCAGTGGTCTCCACCAATGGGCCGGAAAAGCTCGCCAATTCGTTATTTCCGCAGGCCACAAGGGGTGAACGCGCCGTTGACGGGTGGAGACGGCCGCTGATACACACTCAGCATCCCCTGACAGCTGATCAACCCGTCCTTCCCGTCCGAGCGATGACGCGAGGTCCGACCATGGGCACGAACGATCAGACACGCAGCCTCCCGCGCGGCCTCAGGCTCGTCGCCGCGGCCGGTGCGGCGGCGCTCACCCTCACCGCCGGGCTCGCGACCCCGCTCGATCCGGCGCCCCGGCAGGCCCGCGCGGCCGACGACGGCAAGAAGGTGCTGACCGTCGCGGTCGCGCAGAGCGTGGACTCGCTCAGCCCGTTCCTGGCGGTCCGGCTGCTCAGCACGAGCATCCACCGGCTCATGTACGAGTACCTGACGAACTACGACCCGAAGGACAGTCACGCGGTCCCGGGCCTGGCCACCAAGTGGGAGCCGTCGGCGGACAAGCTGACCTGGACGTACACGATCCGCTCGGACTCGAAGTGGTCCGACGGGCGGCAGGTCACGGCCGAGGACGCGGCGTGGACGTTCAACACGATGATGACGGACGACGGCGCGGCCACCGCGAACGGCAGCTACGTCGGGAACTTCGAGAAGGTGACGGCGCCGAGCCCCACCAAGCTGGTGATCCGGCTGAAGAAGCCGCAGGCCACGATGACCGCGCTGGACGTGCCGATCGTGCCGAAGCACGTCTGGGAGAAGGTCTCGGACTTCTCCGAGTTCAACAACGACAAGAGCTTCCCGGTCGTGGGCAACGGGCCGTTCGTGCTGACCGGCTACAAGGCCGACAGCTATGTCCGGCTGAAGGCCAACAAGACGTTCTGGCGCGGGGCGCCGAAGTTCGACGAGCTGGTCTTCCGCTACTACAAGGACCAGGACGCGGCCGTCTCGGCGCTGCGCAAGGGCGAGGTGTCGTTCGTCGCCGGGTCGCCGTCCCTGACGCCGGCCCAGGCGGAGTCCCTGAAGGGCGCGGAGGACATCAAGGTCAACGACGCCCCCGGCCGCCGCTTCTACGCCCTGGCCACCAACCCGGGCGCGAGGGCGAAGAACGGCGAGAAGTTCGGCGACGGCCACCCGTCCCTGCTGGACCGGCGGGTGCGCAACGCGCTGTTCATGGCCGTGGACCGCGAGGCCATCATCGAGAAGGTGTTCCGCGGCCACGCGGTGGAGGGCGAGGGGTACATCCCGCCCCGCTTCCAGGACTACTTCTGGAAGCCCTCCGCGAGCCAGAAGCTGGCGTACGACCCGGCGAAGGCCGCTCAGCTGCTCGACCGGGCGGGTTACCGGAAGAATGGTGACGGCAAGCGCGTCGGGAAGGACGGGAAGCCGATCTCCTACCGCGTCCTGTGCCACGCCACCGACCCGAACGACAAGGCGGTCGGCAAGTACCTCCAGGAGTGGTGGGGCGACCTCGGCATCGGCGTCCGGCTCACCTGCCTGGACAACGTCACCGACCCGTGGCTGGCCGGCACGTACGACCTGGCGTTCGACGGCTGGTCCGTGAACCCCGACCCGGACTTCGTGCTCTCCATCCACACCTGCGGCGCGCTCCCGGCCACCCCCGAGGACACGGGCGCGACCGACAACTTCATCTGCGACAGGACCTACGACGAGCTCTACGCCCGCCAGCTCGCCGAGTACGACCCCGCCAAACGGGCGGACATCGTCAAGCAGATGGAGTCGCGGCTGTACGACCTCGGGTACATGAACGTCATGGCGTACCCGAACGCGGTCGAGGCCTACCGGACGGACCAGATCGAGTCGATCACGACGATGCCGGCGAAGGCGGGGAACATCTACGGGCAGGACGGCTACTGGAGCTGGTGGTCGGCGGTCCCGGCGGACTCCGGCGACTCCTCCAGCGGCTCGTCCACCACGGTCGTGGCCGTCGTCGCCACGAGTCTCGTCCTGCTCATCGGTCTCGGCACGGTCGTGGCGGTGCGTCGCCGGGCCAGTGCCGACGACCGGGAATGACCGGGCGCCGATGACCGCCGACGCGACCCCCGCGCTGGTCGAGGACAGACAGCAGGCGGCCGGACCGCGGGTGCGCAAGCGCTCCGCGTACCCGCGCTACCTGGCCGGCAAGGTGGCCGGCGCGGCCGTGTCGCTGCTGGCCGTCCTCGTCACCAGCTTCTTCCTCTTCCGGCTCATCCCCGGCGACCCGGTGAAGACCATGACCGGCGGCCGCCAGGTCTCGGCGGAGCAACTGGCCGCGTACCGCGAGGAGTTCGGGCTCGATCTGCCGCTGTGGCGGCAGTTCACCGACTACTGCGGCAAGGCCCTCACGGGCGACTTCGGGACGTCGTACCAGTTCCGCGCGCCGGTGGTCGACAAGATCACCGAGGCGCTGCCGAACACCCTGCTGCTCACCGGGACGGCCTTCGTCCTCTACACCGCGCTGGGCATCCTCCTGGGCACGCGCTCGGCGTGGCGGCGCGGCGGCCTGGGCGACCGGGTCAACACAGGGCTCGCGCTGACTCTGTACTCGATCCCGTCCTTCTGGCTCGGACTGCTGCTGATCATCGTGCTGTCGGTCGGCGTCGGCCCGCTGCCGGGCCTGTTCCCGACCGGCGGCATGGAGTCCGGCGGCGAGGAGGGCTTCGCGTACGTCCTCGACGTGGCGCACCACCTGGTGCTGCCGGTGGTGACGCTCGTGGCGGTGGAGTACGGGCAGACGCTGCTGGTCACGCGGTCGGCGCTGCTGGACGAGATGGGCAGCGACTATCTGACGACCGCGCGGGCCAAGGGGCTGCGCGACGACCTCGTGCGCCGCCGGCACGCCGTGCCGAACGCGCTGCTGCCGACCGTGACCCTGGTCTTCATCAACCTGGGGCGGACGGTGGCGGGCGTGATCCTGGTGGAGACGGTGTTCTCCTGGCCGGGCCTGGGCGGGCTGTTCTACCAGGCGCTGAGCGTGCCCGACCTGCCGCTGGTGCAGGGCCTGTTCTTCGTGTTCGCCGCCGCGGTGATCCTGATGAACACCCTCGCCGACCTGGTCTATCCGCTGCTGGACCCCCGGGTGGCCCGATGACGACGTCGACCGGCGCGGGCACGGGCCCGCGTGCCCTCGCCCGGCAGCGCCGCCGGGCCTCCGTCGCCCGCTTCTGGCGGCAGTACCGCGCCGAACGCGCGGGGCTGTACGGCCTGGCCGTGCTCGCCCTGTGCGCGCTGCTGGCGTTGTGCGCACCCCTGTTCGTGGGCTCCGACGTGAGCAGCGTGACCGCTGCGCCGGGGCGTCCGATGCAGAGCCCGAGCGCCGCCTTCCCGCTGGGCACCGACCAGTTCGGGCGGGACCTGCTGGGCCTGGTGATCTGGGGCTCGCGGGTGTCGCTGCTGGTGGGGCTGCTCGCGGCCGTGCTGTCGGTGGCGATCGGCACCCTGATCGGGGTCACGGCCGGGCACTTCAAGGGCTGGTACGCGACGGTGATGATGCGGATCACCGACTGGTTCCTGGTCATGCCGACGCTGGTGCTGGCGATCGCCCTGGCGACGGTGATGTCCCGCTCGCTGACCACGATCGTCGTCGCGATCGGCGTCACCACCTGGCCGACCACGGCCCGTCTGGTGCGCGCGCAGACCCTCGCCGTGGAGACCCGGCCGTACATCGAGCGGGCGAGGGCGCTCGGCGGCGGCCACTGGCACGTCATGTCCCGGCACGTGCTGCCCAACGTGATGCCGCTGGTGCTCGCGCAGACGACGCTGATCATCTCCTCGGCCATCCTCGCCGAGGCGACGCTGGCCTTCCTCGGGCTGGGCGACCCGACGGTCGTGTCGTGGGGCGGGCTGCTCCAGGACGCCCGTGAGGCGGGCGCGGTCAGCGCCGGGGACTGGTGGTACCTGGTGCCGCCGGGCATCGCCATCGCCGTGGTGGCGCTGGCGTTCACGCTGTGCGGACGGGCCGTGGAGTCCGTCCTCAACCCCAGGCTGGGGGTGTCGCGTTGACTCTGCTCGACGTCAGGAACCTGACCGTGACGTACCCGGGCGGCGCGGCCGCCGTGCGCGGGGTGGACCTGCGTCTGGAGGCGGGGCGCAAGCTCGGTCTGGCCGGGGAGTCCGGCTGCGGCAAGTCCACCCTCGCGCTGGCCCTGCTGCGGCTGCTGCCGGCCGGGACACGCGTCACCGGGGAGGTCCTGCTCGACGGTGAGGACGTGCTGACGATGAAGTGGGGCCGGGTGCGGGCGGTCCGCTGGGCCGGGGCCTCCGTCGTCTTCCAGGGCGCGATGCACTCGCTGAACGCCGTGCACCGCATCGGCGACCAGATCGCCGAACCGATCCTGCTGCACCGGAAGGCGACCCCGGCCGGGGCGAAGAAGAAGACCGGCGAGCTGCTGGAGCAGGTCGGCCTGCCCGCGGCCCGCGCCGGCGCCTACCCGCACGAGCTGTCCGGCGGCCAGCGCCAGCGCGTCATGATCGCCATGGCCCTGGCCTGCGACCCGCGGCTGGTCATCGCCGACGAGCCGACCACCGCGCTCGACGTGATGATCCAGGCGCAGATCCTCCGGCTCATCGAGCAGCTGGTCGCGGACCAGGACCTGGGCCTGATCATGATCAGCCACGACCTGGCGGTCCTGGCCGACACATGCGACCGGCTGGCGGTGATGTACGCGGGCCGGGTGGTCGAGGAAGGCCCGGCGGCCCAGGTGTACGAGGACGCCCGGCACCCGTACGCCAGGGCCCTGTCGGCGGCGTTCCCGCGCATCGGCGACCCGGCCTCCCGGTTCGCGCCGCAAGGGCTGGCGGGCGACCCGCCCGACCCGGCCGCGCTGCCGTCCGGGTGCACGTTCCACCCGCGCTGCCCCGTGGCGCTGGAGTCGTGTGCCGAGCAGGACCCGGCCCTGCGGGAGGCGGGGACGGAGCGCCGGGCCGCCTGTGTCCTGGCCGGACCACCGCCGCGGGAGCCCCGCCCGGACCCGCAGGATCCGGAAGCGCTCGAGGAAGCGAGGCCCGGCACGCCATGACCCTCTCCCCCACGGCCCCCGAGGTCGCCACGGCACCCCTGCTGAGCGCCCGGGGCCTGCACGTCACCTTCCCCGGGCGGCACGGCGGTCCCCGGGCCCGCGCGGTCGACGGCGTCGACCTCGACATCCGGCCCGGCGAGATCGTCGCGCTCGTCGGCGAGTCCGGCTGCGGCAAGACGACCCTGGCGCGCAGCCTGCTGGGCCTGGTCGAGCCGACCGCGGGCACCGTCACCTTCGACGGCCGCCCCCTGGACTATTCGGGCCGCTCCCTCAAGGCCTACCGCAAGCGCGTCCAACTCGTCCTGCAGGACCCGAGCGGCTCGCTCAACCCACGGCACACGGTGTACGACGCGGTCGCCGAGGGACTGCGCATCCACGGTCACGGAGGCGACGAGCGCTCGGCGGTCGCCGGGGCCCTGTCCCGGGCCGGGCTGCGTCCCCCGGAGCGGTTCTTCCTGCGCTACCCGCACGAGCTGTCCGGCGGGCAGCGCCAGCGCGTCGTCATCGCGGGCGCGCTCGTGCTGGAACCCGAACTCCTCGTGGCCGACGAGCCGGTGGCGTCCCTCGACGCCTCGGTGCGCGGCGAGATCCTCGCCCTGCTGCTCCGGCTGCGGACCGAACTGGGCCTGTCCGCCCTGGTGGTGACGCACGACCTGGGCCTCGCGTGGAACATCGCGGACCGGGTCGCCGTGATGTACCTGGGCCGGATCGTGGAGACGGGGCCGGTGGAGCAGGTCCTGACGGCTCCCCGGCACCCCTACACCCAGGCGCTGCTGTCGGTCCTCCCGGAGGCCCCGGGCGCCCCGGTGATCCTCACGGGCGAGCCCCCGGACCCGTCACATGTGCCGTCCGGCTGCCGCTTCCACGCCCGCTGCCAGGTCCTGGCCGGTGGAGAGGCGGAGGCAGCGGGCGTGGCGGAGGCGTGCAGGAACCGGGACCTGGAGGTGCTGGGCGGGGGCGGGGAGTCACAGGTCGCCTGCCACTGGGCGACGTCCCTCAGGGGCGCGGGGAACGGCGCGACGAGCCCCAACGCACCCTCGGACGCTCCACGAGCGGACTAGGCAGCCGGCTCGGCCGCCACCAGCTCCTTGCACTTCTGCACGTCCCGCCCCATCTGCTCCAGCAGCGCGTCCAGCGTGTCGAACTTCGCCTGCCCCCGCACGAACGCCAGGAAGTCGACCGCGACATGCAAGCCGTACAGGTCCAGCCCGACCCGGTCGATGGCGTACGCCTCCACCGTCCGCTCGGTTCCCTCGAACTGCGGGTTCGTGCCGACGGAGATCGCCGCGGGCATCGCTTCACCCTGCGCGTGCAGCCAGCCGGCGTACACCCCGTCGGCCGGGACGGCCGTGTGCGGCAGCGTCTCCACGTTGGCGGTGGGGAAGCCCAGTTCGCGTCCGCGCTGGGCGCCGCGGACGACGACGCCCTCCACCCGGTGCGGCCGGCCGAGGATCTCCGCCGCGCCCCGGACGTCGCCCTCGGCGACCAGACGCCGCGTCAGCGTGGACGAGAACGGCTCCCCGCCGCCGGCCTCGCCCGTCACGTACAGGTCGACGACCTCGACCTCGAAGTCGTAGGTCTTGCCCTGCGTGGCGAGGAACTCCACGTTGCCGGCGGCCTTGTGGCCGAAGCGGAAGTTGGGGCCCTCGACGACCGCCTTGGCGTGCAGCTTGTCGACGAGGACCTTGACGACGAAGTCGGCCGGGGACAGCTTCGAGAACTCGGTCGTGAAGGGGAGGACGAGCACCGCGTCCACGCCTAGGTCCGCCATGAGTTCGGCGCGGCGGTGGTGCGGGGCGAGCAGGGGCGGGTGACTGCCGGGGCGGACCACCTCGCTGGGGTGCGGGTCGAAGGTGACGACGACGGCGGGCACGCCCAGCTCCCGGGCGCGGTCCACGGCATGCCGGATGATCAGCTGGTGTCCGCGGTGGACTCCGTCGTAGGAGCCGATGGTGACGACGCTGCGCCCCCAGTCCTGGGGGATGTCCTCCAAGCCACGCCAGCGCTGCACTGTGCCTGCTCCTTGTCGAAAGCTCGTCGAACCCGTGTCCGGTCGGTTGTCCGTGGTGACGCGTACGCAGGTCTAAGGGTGCCATGCCGGGTCGCCCCCGCCCGCATCGGCATCAAGGTGTGACCGGGCGCACGGCCCCCGCGCCGTCAGGCGGGGACGCCGGCGCCCGCCAGGTGCTCGATCGTGCGGTGGGAACTCGGCCCGACCAGCGCCGCCCACTCCCCCGGCTCCTCGGCGAGCCAGCCGGCCACGCGGGCGGCGAAGCCGGGCACGTGCCGGCCGAGGTCGACCAGGGCGCGGTCGAAGCGGCCCGCGCCCTCGGGGGTGCGGCCCAGCAGCAGGCCGATGCGGTGGACGAGGTCGCGCAGGTCCTCACCGCCGTTGCGGGCGGCGGCGTGCAGCAGCGCGTCCAGGACGTCGGTGTCGTGTTCGCGGGCCAGGAGCGCCTCACGCAGTTCCCGGCGCAGCGGGCGGGAGGCCGGGATGCCGGGCGGGGTGAGGACACCGGCCAGGGCGCAGCGCAGCCGTACGGATCCGCCCTCCAGCAGGCCGGTGACCAGGGGCAGGAGCACGGCGCGTGCGGCGGGCCCCCGGTCGAGCCGCTGGTCGGTGTAGGCGGCGATCTGCCCGGCCAGCTCCGGTCGCCGTTCCTCGGCCTGGCGGAGCAGCGCCGCGACGGGCCGGGCCAGGCCGGGTGGGGTGGCGTCGGCGAGCGCTCGCAGCGCCTCGTCCGCGCCGGGCCGCTGAAGCCGTGCGGCGAAGGCGCCGAGCACCGGCTCGGGGTGGGTGAGCAGGGCCCCGGCCAGGGCGTCCGGCGGCAGGTGCGGGTCACCGGCCGCGAAGTGCTCGAGCGCCCGGGGCAGGTAGCGGATCCGGGTGTGCGGGTCCTGCACGAGGAGGGCGAGGGCCCCGCCGTGCAGGGCCCGGTCGGCGGGGCGGGCGAGCAGGGTGAGGGCCGCGTAGCGCAGGAGGGCCCGGTCGGCCCCGGTGCTCACGTACGGGGCGACGCGCAGGCCGTGGGTCACGGCGGCGGCCCGTCGGGCCGGGCGTTCGTCGCGCGCCCACCGGTCGGCGGCCCGGCACAGCACCGACGGCTCCTCCTCGGCCAGGACCGCGAGCAGTTCGTCGGCCCGCCGGTGCGCGCGGTCGGCGAGCACGTCGGCCAGTTCGTCCGGGGCCCGGCCGCGGTGGGTGTGCAGCAGGGCCTGCGCGGCCAGGGCCACGGTCGCGTGCGGGGTGGCGGGCAGCGGCTGCTCGTCGTCGAACCAGCGGACGAGGTGCGGCTGCACCGTGACCGGGTCGGCCGCCAGCAGCCGCGCGACGGCGTCCAGGAAGCGCGGGCCGGCCTCGCACGGCGGCCCGTCGGCGTGCACGAGCCGCCTGAGCAGCCCGAAGCGCGCCCCGTCGGCCAGCCGCAGGCCGGTCCAGAAGTCCGGCCCGAACACGTCCGGCACGGGCCGCTCCTGCCGCCGCCAGGCCACCAGCCGGTCCGCGAGCAGCCGCAGCACGTCCGTGTACGGCGTCGCGTCGGGCACGGCCGTCAGCGTCCCCGCGAGCAGCCGGGCCGCCCACCAGGACCCCGGGTCGGCGTCCAGGGCGTGCACCAGGTCGGCCAGGCGGGAGGCCGGCGGTCCGCTGCCGTGCTGCCGCTCCAGGCACAGCAGGGCCTGCAGGACGGGCCCGATGCGATGGTGCGGCACGGGCTCGCCGGTCTCGTCCTCCCGGCCGCGGTGGACGAGAGCGTGCAGGGCCTCGTCGAGGTCGAGGTGGAGGCCGTGGAGCCAGTCGGCGAGTTCCTCGTGGGCGAAGCGGTAGCCCGGTCCGGAGGGCACGAGCAGGCCCTCGGCGAGCACGGCCGGGGCCCAGCCGGTGCCGCCCCCGAGCCGGTCCGGGGCGCGTCCCCAGGGGAACAGGGCCGCGAACGCCTCCGCGTCCAGGTCGCCGCCGCCCGGGCCGAGACTGCGCCGGGCGGCCTCGTGCACCTGACGGGCGACCTTCGCGGCCAGCCTGCGGACGGCGGTGCCGCGCAGGCCGTCGACGGTGGCGAGGCGTGTGGCGATCCGCAGGGACATCAGGTCCACGTAGGCGGCGAAGACGTCGTGCCGGTCGACGGTGGCGGCGGGCCGGTCCGGGGGCTCGGGGAGCGCGGCCCGGATCTCGGCGAGCAGCCGGAGCGTGAGCGGATGCCGGGCGTCGGGGCCGCTCAGCGCGCCCTCCGGGATGCCGAGGCGCTCGCGCGCCTCGCGGGCCTCGTCCTCGGTGAGGTCGCCCGCGCGCACGCATGCGGGCCGGTGCAGCGCCTCCGCCGCCTCCTCCCAGAACTCGGGCCGGCAGGCCGTCACGAGCCGCGCCCCCGTCTCCCGCAGCCACCGCAGCGTCCCGTCCGCCCACGCGGCGAACCGGCGTGCAAGGGCGGGCGGCATCTCCTCGGTGCCGTCGAGGAGCAGCAGCAGCGGGCGGCCGAGCGCGTCGGCGTGGCGGGCCAGACGGTCCGGTGACAGGTCGCCCGGGCCGGGCGGGAAGGACGCCCGGGCGGCGGCCACGAGCGGGGCCGCGCGGGTCAGCGCCCGGCGGGCCGCGTCCGCCACCGACGTGTCGTCGTCCCCTAGGTCGCAGCCGCGCAGCCACAGGGTGGGGTGCCCGTCGCGGGCGCGGCGGGCCGCGAGCGCCGCCAGTTCCGTCGTACGGCCGCTGCCGGGGGCACCGACCAGGCCGAGGACGGTCTCACGGCCTGTCGTGAAGGCATGGAACCCGGCTGCCAGGGCCGCCCGTTCGACCGGTTCGGCGAGGCCCGGCGGCCAGGGCGGGCCGTCCAGCCCCACCGGGACGCCGGTCAGTGCCAGCACCGCCGCCAGGTTGAGGTCGTCGCCGTACGCGGGGACCGTGGCCGCGTTCTCGGCCAGCAGGTCGGCGAGCGGGCCGGCCGCACCGGGCATCTCCGGATGCAGCGGGACGGCGAAGCCGACGTCCCTGTGGCCGGAGCGGAGCGCGGTGCCGAGGACGGCGACGACGGCCCCGGTCGCGGCGTCGAGCACCGGACCGCCGGCCGCTCCCCCGCCGAGCCGCAGCGCGTCCCGGCCCGCCGTGCCGACCGCGAGTTCCAGCGCCCCGTCGATGCGGTGGAAGCGGTCCGTGGCCGCGTATGTCACGCCCGTCGCTCCCAGGACCCGCGCCTCGCGCCAGCCGCCGGCGGCGATCCGCACATAGGTGCCCGTCCGGGCCCCGCCCCGCGCGGTGACGGGCAGCGGCGGCACGCCGAGACCCTCGGTCCGCACCAGGGCCAGATCGAGCGCGGGCAGCGGCGTGATCGCGTCGGCGGCCACGACCCGGCGGCGCTCCCCCGCTCCGTGCAGCACCAGCCGGGGCAGGCCGTCGACGGCCTCGTGGCTGGTGACGAGGGTGCCGTGGTGGTCGGCGAGGAACCCGGTGCCCCGCGGGCGGCCCGCCAGGTCGTGGATACGCACGAGCGCCCCGTCCGGGACCGCCCGGTCCTCGCACTCCGTCGGTCCGGGGCGGTCCGGGGGGTCCGGTGCGCTGTCGTCCGTCTCCCGGGACCGGTTCCGCGACGTCATCGTCGAGCCTCCCCGCCGTACACCCGTGCCCTCGTGTTCGACGTTAGGGGCGGGATGATCAGCGGGACAGATCGCTTCGCGAAAGCGCCCCCTTCCGCTCCCCCGGTTCACTCCGAGCGCCCGCACGGACGGGTGAACGGACGGGGGCGGCTGGATACACCCTAGGGGTGGGGGAACCGAGGGGGGACCGTGGAGCGGCGGCAGTGGAGGTACCCCGTGACCGCCGCTCCACGGGCGGACCGCCCCGGGCAGGCGCTCAGCCGAAGACGGCCAGGCTCTTGGCCTTGCCCCGCTGCTCCTCGACGAGGGCGAGGAAGCGGCCCTCCGGGTCGAAGACGGCGACCGGGCCGGAGCCCGCGTACTGGTCGGGCATCTCCAGCCGCACACCGTTGGTGAGCAGCTTGGCGCGGCGGTCGTCGACGTCCCAGCGGGGGAACGCGGCCGCGGCGGCCTCGGCGACCGGCATCACGGTCAGCTCCTGCTGGAGCTGGTCCAGGGTGCGGGCCGCGTCCAGCTTGTAGGGGCCGACCCGGGTGCGGCGCAGGGCGGTGAGGTGACCGCCGACGCCGAGGCCGGCGCCCAGGTCGCGGGCGAGGGCCCGGATGTAGGTGCCGGAGGAGCAGACGACCGACACGACCAGGTCGAGCACGGGCGTGCCGTCCTCGGCGACGGCGTCGCGTACGTCGTACACGCCGAAGGAGGAGACCGTCACGGGCCGGGCCGGGATCTCGAACTCCTCGCCCTCCCTGGCCCGCTTGTACGAGCGCACGCCGTTGATCTTGATGGCGCTGACCTTGGACGGCACCTGCATGATCTCGCCGGTCAGCTCGGCGATGCCGGCGTCGATGGCGTCCCGGGTGACCCCGGAGGCGTCGGCGGAGGAGGTGATGTCCCCCTCGGCGTCGTCCGTGAGGGTGTTCTGCCCGAGGCGGATGGTGCCCAGGTACTCCTTCTCGGTCAGCGCGAGGTGGCCGAGGAGTTTGGTGGCCTTCTCGACGCCGAGGACGAGGACGCCCGTCGCCATCGGGTCGAGGGTGCCGGCGTGCCCGACGCGGCGGGTCCTGGCGATGCCGCGCATCTTGGCGACGACGTCGTGCGAAGTGAAGCCCGACGGCTTGTCGACGATGACGAGGCCGTCGGGCGTGGTGTGCTTCCGGGTCATTCGGCGGTGTCGTCCGTCTCGTCGTCCTCGTCCGGCTTGCGGTACGGGTCTGCTTCACCGGCGTACTTCGCCCCGGCGGACGCCTCGCGCACCTTCGCGTCGGACTGGCGCGCCTTGTCGAGGAGGTCCTCGATGGTGCGGGCGTTGTCCGGCAGGGCGTCCATGACGAAGGTCAGGGTCGGCGTGAACTTCACACCGGCGGCCCGTCCCACCTCGGAGCGCAGGATGCCCTTGGCGCTCTCCAGGCCGGCGGCGGCCGCCGCGCGCTCCTCGTCGTCCCCGTACACCGTGTAGAAGACGGTCGCCTCCCGGAGGTCACCCGTGACCCGGGTGTCCGTGATGGTGACGTGCGAGCCGAGCCGCGGGTCCTTGATCCCGCGCTGCAGCTTCTGGGCCACCACCTCTCGGATGAGGTCCGCCAGCCTCTTAGCCCGCGCGTTGTCGGCCACTGGTCCGTCTCCCGTTCTTTCCTGTCCGGTTCGTTCTCGGTTCGTCAGTCGTCTTCGCCGTGGAAGCGCCGCCTGACGGACAGCAGCTCCACCTCGGGGCGGGCGGCGACCAGCCGTTCGCACCGGTCGAGCACCTCGCTCACGTGCCCCGCGTCGCCGGACACCAGCGCGAGGCCGATGACCGCCCTGCGGTGGAGGTCCATGTGGTCCACCTCGGCCGCGCTCACCGCGTACTTGCGCTGGAGCTCGGCGACGATCGGGCGGACGACGGAGCGCTTCTCCTTCAGCGACCGTACGTCGCCGAGAAGCAGGTCGAAGGACAGAGTCCCCACGTACATGTGTGTCCGGATGACCCGCCGGTACGGGATCGATGGCCCGCGCGTCGAGGCGCGGGAACACCAGGAACGTTACCGCGAACGGGCCGGGGGCTCGATCGGGTTTTCCGGTGCGCACCGCGCCCCAACGGCCAGCCGGCCGACGCGGCGGGTGCCGCGTCGGCCGGCTGGCGAACCGTGGGTGTCACACCCGCGGCTTCTCGCGCATCTCGTACGTCGCGATGACGTCGTCGACCTTGATGTCGTTGAAGTTGCCGAGGTTGATACCGCCCTCGAACCCTTCGCGGATCTCGGTGACGTCGTCCTTGAAGCGACGCAGGCCCTCGATGTTGAGGTTCTCCGCGACCACCTTGCCGTCGCGGATGAGGCGGGCCTTGGTGTTCCGCTTGACCTCGCCGGAGCGGATGAGAACACCCGCGATGTTGCCCAGCTTGGACGACTTGAAGACCTCGCGGATCTCCGCCGTACCGAGCTCGACCTCTTCGTACTCCGGCTTGAGCATGCCCTTGAGGGCCGCCTCGATCTCCTCGATCGCCTGGTAGATGACCGAGTAGTACCGGACGTCCACGCCTTCGCGCTCGGCCATCTGCTGCGCACGCCCGGCGGCGCGCACGTTGAAGCCGATGACGATGGCGTCGGAGCCCATGGCCAGGTCGATGTCGGACTCCGTGACCGCACCGACGCCGCGGTGCAGGACGCGGATGTCGACCTCTTCGCCGACGTCCAGCTGGAGCAGGGAGGACTCCAGGGCCTCGACCGATCCGGACGCGTCACCCTTGATGATCAGGTTCAGCTGCTGGACCTCGCCGGCCTTGAGCACCTTGTCCAGGTCCTCCAGCGACACGCGGCGCGTGCGCTTGGCGAACGCGGCGTTGCGCTCGCGGGCGGCGCGCTTCTCGGCGATCTGACGGGCCGTACGGTCCTCGTCGACCACCAGGAAGTTGTCGCCCGCGCCCGGGACGTTGGTCAGGCCCAGGACCTGGACCGGCGTCGACGGGCCCGCCTCGGTGACGAGGTTGCCGTTGTCGTCGTGCATCGCCCGGACCCGGCCGTACGCGTCGCCGACGACCATGGTGTCGCCGACCCGCAGCGTGCCGCGCTGGACGAGGACCGTCGACACGGCACCGCGGCCGCGGTCGAGACGGGACTCGATCGCGATGCCCTGCGCGTCCTGGTGCGGGTTGGCCCGCAGGTCGAGCGAGGCGTCGGCGGTGAGGATCACGGCCTCCAGCAGGGAGTCGATGTGCAGACCCTGCTTGGCGGAGATGTCGACGAACATCGTGTCGCCGCCGTACTCCTCGGCCACCAGCCCGTACTCGGTGAGCTGGCCGCGCACCTTGGTCGGGTCGGCGCCCTCGACGTCGATCTTGTTGACCGCGACGACGATCGGGACCTCGGCCGCCTTGGCGTGGTTGAGCGCCTCGACCGTCTGCGGCATGACGCCGTCGTTGGCCGCGACGACCAGGATCGCGATGTCGGTCGACCGGGCACCACGGGCACGCATGGCGGTGAACGCCTCGTGACCCGGGGTGTCGATGAAGGTGATCTTGCGCTCTTCGTCGTTGACCTCGGTCGCGACCTGGTAGGCACCGATGTGCTGGGTGATGCCGCCGGCCTCGCCCGCGATGACGTTCGTCTTGCGGATGGCGTCGAGGAGCCGGGTCTTACCGTGGTCGACGTGACCCATGACGGTGACGACCGGCGGGCGGACCACCAGGTCCTCCTCGTCGCCCTCGTCCTCGCCGAACTCGATGTCGAAGGACTCGAGCAGCTCGCGGTCCTCCTCCTCCGGGCTGACGATCTGAACCGTGTAGTTCATCTCGTCGGCGAGGAGCTGGAGCGTCTCGTCGGAGACGGACTGCGTGGCCGTGACCATCTCGCCGAGGTTCATCATGACCGCGACGAGCGACGCCGGGTTGGCGTTGATCTTCTCCGCGAAGTCGGTGAGGGACGCACCGCGCGACAGGCGAACGGTCTCGCCGTTGCCGCGAGGCAGCATCACGCCGCCGACCGACGGGGCCTGCATGGCCTCGTACTCCTGGCGCCTCTGCCGCTTCGACTTGCGGCCACGACGCGCGGGACCGCCGGGACGGCCGAAGGCGCCCTGCGTGCCACCACGGCCACCCGGACCACCGGGACGACCACCGAAGCCGGGACGGCCACCGCCGCCGCCGGGACCACCCGGACGGCCGGCGAAACCGCCGCCACCGCCACCGGGACCACCGGGACGGCCGGCGAAACCGCCACCGCCGCCACCGGGACGGCCGGCGAAGCCGCCGCCACCCGGGCGACCGCCGCCGCCACCGGGACGACCGCCGCCACCGGGACCGCGGCCACCGGGGCCGCCGCCACCGGGACGCGGGCCGGCAGCCGGACGCTGCGGCATCATGCCGGGGTTGGGACGCGGACCGCCGGGGCCGCCGCCGGGACGCGGGCCGCCCTGCGGACGGGGCATGCCGCCCGGCGTGGGACGCGCGCCGCCCGGAGCCTGCGGACGGGGACCGCCCGCGGCGCCCTGGGGACGGGGACCGCCCTGGCCCTGGCCCTGCGGGCGCGGGGCACCACCGGGTGCGCCGGGACCGCCGGGACGCGGGGCGCCGCCGGGACGGGGCGCCTGCGGGCGCGCCATGCCGGTGGAGCCGCCGGAGGTGAAGGGGTTGTTGCCCGGACGGGGACCCGCCGGACGGGCACCGGGACGCGGAGCGCCGCCACCCGGGCGCGGAGCTCCGGCACGGTCGCCGCGGCCCTGGCCGCCCTGGCCGGAACCACCCGGACGGGGGGCACCGGGACGCGGGGCCTGACCGGCCGGACGCGGGGCGCCCGGACGCGGGCCGGAACCCTGGGACGGCTCGGCGGGAGCCGACGGCGGTGCCGTGAACTCGGGCGTGGTCGGAGCCGGGGACGCCGGGGCGGGCCGCGGCGCGGGCTTCGGGCCCGGGGTGGGACGGGGGCCGGGAGTCGCCGGCGCGGCGGGAGCCGCGGGCTTCTCGGCGGCTGCCGGCTTGGGGGCCGGCGGGCGCGGGGCGGCCGGACGGGCAGCCTGCGCCGGGGAGGGGGCTGCCGGCTTCGCCGGGGCAGCCTTGCGGGCGGGGGCGGACTTGCCGCCGCCGTTGCCCTGCTGGAGGGCGTCCGTCAGTTTGCGTACAACGGGCGCTTCGATGGTCGAAGACGCCGAACGGACGAATTCACCGAGTTCCTGGAGCTTGGCCATGACGACCTTGCTCTCGACACCGAACTCCTTGGCGAGTTCGTAGACCCGGACCTTAGCCACTTCGCTCCTTTGAGGTCCGGGTTGCGTCCGGACCGTCGCTAGTTCATGGGCGTACTCATCGCGTACTCATCGAGTGCTCATCGCAATCTCGACCTGCTTTCGACTCGCGAGGTACCTAGACCACACGGGGTTCCGTGCGGCACGTTCTTACGGTGTTGCCTGATCGGCAACTGTTGTCTGCTCGACGTATCGGCGCAACGCCTTTGTGTCGAGCGGTCCCGGGACGCGCAGTGCCCTCGGGAACGCCCGGCGGCGTACCGCCTGGTCCAGACAGACCTGGGCGGGGTGTACGTACGCACCCCGGCCGGGCAGCGTACCGCGAGGATCAGGGATGCACGCGTCCTCGATCGCCACGATCCGCAGCAGTTCAGCCTTGGCCGCTCGCTCCCGGCACCCCACACAGGTACGTTCAGGGCACACGCGGTCGCGTGTCCGGCCAGACACAGTTAAGTCTACCTCCCCGTACGCGCCTCACTCCTGCGGGGCAGCATTCGATCAGTTGCAGCGCGTGAACCTGTCGTGATCTGAACGACCCACGGCCGGGATCCATTCCCGGACCGTGCGGCCTACTCCGCGGCCGGTTCGGTGTCCGGGCGGATGTCGATCCGCCAGCCGGTCAGCCGGGCCGCGAGACGGGCGTTCTGGCCTTCCTTGCCGATGGCCAGGGACAGCTGGTAGTCCGGCACGGTCACCCGGGCCGAACGGGTCGACATGTCGACGATCTCGACCTTGGAGACGCGGGCCGGGGAGAGCGCGTTGCCGACCATCTCCGCCGGGTCGTCCGACCAGTCGACGATGTCGATCTTCTCACCGTTCAGCTCGCCCATCACGTTGCGCACCCGGCCGCCCATGGGGCCGATGCAGGCACCCTTGGCGTTCAGGCCCGAACGGGTGGACCGTACGGCGATCTTGGTGCGGTGACCGGCCTCACGGGCGATCGCGGCGATCTCCACGCTTCCGTCGGCGATCTCCGGCACCTCCAGGGCGAACAGCTTCTTCACCAGGTTGGGGTGCGTGCGCGACAGCGTCACGGACGGGCCGCGGACGCCCTTGGCCACCCGGACGACGTACGAGCGCAGCCGCATGCCGTGCGGGTAGGTCTCGCCCGGCACCTGCTCCTGCACCGGCAGGATGGCCTCCAGCTTGCCGATGTCCACCAGCACGTTCTTCGGGTCGCGGCCCTGCTGGACCACACCGGTGACGATGTCGCCCTCGCGGCCGGCGTACTCGCCGAGCGTCGCGTCGTCCTCGGCGTCGCGCAGGCGCTGCAGGATGACCTGCTTGGCCGTGGTCGCGGCGATACGGCCGAAGCCGGACGGGGTGTCGTCGAACTCGCGGGGCTCCTGGCCCTCCTCGAGGTCGTCCGGGTCCTCCTTCGCCCACACGGTCACATGGCCGGTCTCCCGGTTGAGCTCCACGCGCGCGTGACGGCGGCTTCCCTCGGTGCGGTGGTAGGCGATGAGGAGGGCCGACTCGATCGCCTCGACCAGCAGGTCGAAGGAGATCTCCTTCTCCCGAACCAAGCCCCGCAGGGCACTCATGTCGATGTCCACGGCTACGCCTCCTCTTCCTTCTTGTTGTCCTTGCGGCTGAACTCGACCTGGACGCGTGCCCGGACGATCTCGTCGAAGGCGAGTCTGCGCGCGGTGGCCTTGCGGCCCTTGACTCCGGGCACCTCGGTGTCGACGCCGTCGTCGTCGACCTTCAGGATCCTGGCGACCAGCTCGCCGCCCTCGGCCAGCTGGAACCTCACCAGCCGGCCGGTGGCCCGGACGTAGTGCCGGTGTTCCGTGAGGAGGCGTTCCGCGCCCGGGGTGCCGACCTCGAGGGTGTACTCCCCCGCGCCCATCGCGTCCGTCTCGTCGAGCTTCGCCGAGAGCGCGCGGCTCACATCGGCGATCTGGTCCAGGTCCGCACCGGTGTCCGAGTCGACGACGACGCGCAGCACACGCTTGCGGCCGACGGAGTCCACTTCGATCTCTTCGAGGTCCAGACCCTGGGAGGCGACGAGCGGTTCCAGCAGTTCTCGCAGCCTCTCGCTCTGGGTGGTGCTCATCCGGGTGACTCCTCGGCCGCGTGTGCTGTTGTGGGATGGGTCGCGTGTCTGGTCAAAGGGTATCCGGTCGCGGGGAGTGTTGCCGTCCACCCGGTCACGAACGGTGCCGCTGAGTGGTCCCGGGCGACGGCCCGGGTACCGTGATCACGGGCATGCAGCCCAGTGGTTTCCCTGCCTTCCCGCATGTTTCCCGCCACGAGCCCCCGAGGACGTCTGACGTGCCGTTCCCCTCACCGCCGCGCGCCCGTTCGGGGCCGCGCAGAAGGAGTCTGCTCGCTGCCGCGCCCGCGGCCCTCGCCCTGGCGGGCTGCACGGCGGGCACGGAGAAGTCCGCGGGCGCGGGAGACGGCTCCTCGGCCGCGGAGCGCCGGGCACGCGCGCGTGCGGCGCGGGACAGCGAGAGGCTCCTGGAGCGGTACGACGCCGTGATCGCCGCGCGGCCGGCTCTGGCGGGGCGCCTGGGACCGCTGCGCGAGAACGTCGAACGGCACGCCCAGGCGTTCGGAGGTGGCCGGAAAGCATCGCCGTCGGGGTCGGCCTCGGCGGCGCCCTCGGCCTCCGCCTCCCCGCCGGCCGGCGTGCCGGGGAACGACAAGGAGGCCCTGGCCGGGCTGGCCGCCGCGGAGCGGGAGCTGGCCGACCGGCGGTCGGAGGACCTGCTCGGCGTCCCGGGCGAGCTGGCGCGGCTGCTGGCGTCGGCGGCGGCGGCCGGGGCGGCGCACGTGTATCTGCTGACGGAGGGGGACGCGTGAGCGAGGCGAAGGACCGGGAGCTGCGGGCCCTGCAGGCGGCCCTGGCGGCCGAGCACGCGGTGGTGTACGGGTACGGCGTCGTCGGCGGCAGGATCGGCGACGGGCGGCGCGCGGAGGCACGGACGGCGTACGACGCGCACCGGGCGCGCCGGGACGCGCTGGTGCGCGAGGTGAAGGATTCGGGCGGGCGGCCCGTGGCGGCGGCCGCCGGGTACGCGCTTCCCTTCCCGGTGGCGGACGCGGCGGCGGCCGCGCGGCTGGCCGCCGAGCTGGAGGACCGGGTGGCGGGGGTCTACTCCGACCTGGTGCGGGCCGCGGCCGGTGAGCGGCGGGCGCTGGCCGCCGAGGCGCTGCGCGAGGCGGCGGTCCGGGCGGTGCGCTGGCGCGGGGAGAGCGTAGCCTTCCCTGGGCTCGCCGAGCGGGCGGGCACGGCTCCGCCCTCGGCGGCGCCCACGGCGTGACCCGCGCGGGGCACGCACCGCCACGAGCACGAAGGGAACGACTCGCGCATGGTTCTCGAACCGCCGCAGCGCCTGGTCAGGGCGCTCGGTGAGACGGCCCCGGACGGCGACGACTGGCTGGAGAAGCTGCCGGAGACGGCGCGGCGGGCCGTCGCGCTACGCGAGTTGACCGTGGAGCGGGTGCAGGTGCCCGGCGGGCGCAGCAGTCTGGTCGTGCTCGTGCGGACGGCCGACGGAACGCCCGCCGTGCTCAAGCTGGCGCCGGGGCGGGCCCGGCCGGAGGCGGAGCGGGCCGCGCTCGCGCACTGGGCCGGGCGAGGAGCCGTGCAGCTGCTCGAAGCGGCGCCGGGGGCCGGGCTCGCGGCGGACGGTGACGGAGCCCCGTCGGCCGAGGGGGTGCTGCTGCTGGAGCGGCTGCACCCGGACGTGTCGGTGCGGTCGCTGCCGGAGGCGAAGGCGCTGCTGGAGGCGGCGGGGACGCTGCGGCGGCTGTGGGTCGAGCCGCCCGCCGGTTTCCCCTTCGAGACGGTGGCCGAGCGGACCGGGCGGCAGGCCGAGGCGATGCGGGCCCGGGCGCGGACCGATCCCGAGGTGGCCCCGCTGGTCGATCTGGCGCTCGCGGCACGCGAGGAGCTGCTGGCCGCACCGCCCGAACACCGGCTGCTGCACGGCACGTTCCGGCAGAGCAAGGTGCTCGCCGGGGAACGGATGCCCTGGCTGGCCGTGGGGCCGGACCCGGTGGTCGGCGAGTGCGCGTTCGACCTGGCCCGGCTGGTCCGTGACCGGGTGGAGGACCTGATCGCCCAGCCGTCCGGCGCGGCGACGACCCGGCGCCGGATCAAGCGGCTGGCCGAGTCGCTGGACGTGGACCAGGAACGGCTGCGCGGCTGGACCCTGTTCCGGGCCGTGGAGTCGGGTGTGCGCGCGGGGCGGGTGGGGCGGCCCCGCGACGCCGAGCTGCTGCTGGAGTTCGCGGGCTGGCTGTGAGCGCCCCGGCCGCGCGGAGCGCTCACGCCTGCACCCCCCGGGCCCTTACGCCGTGAGGCGGGCGACGGCCTCCTCGACCGTCAGTTCCTCGCGCTCGCCGGTGCGGCGGTCCTTCAGCTCGACGACGCCCTCGGCGGCGCGGCGGCCCGCCACCAGGATCTGCGGGACGCCGATCAGCTCGGAGTCCGTGAACTTCACGCCCGGGGAGACGCCGGCACGGTCGTCGACCAGGACACGGACACCCGCCGCGGCCAGCTTGCCGGAGATGTCGAGGGCCAGTTCCGTCTGCAGGGCCTTGCCGGCGGCGACCACATGGACGTCGGCCGGGGCGACCTCCTTGGGCCAGCACAGGCCCTTGTCGTCGGCGCTCTGCTCGGCGAGGGCGGCGACCGCGCGGGAGACGCCGATGCCGTAGGAGCCCATGGTGACGCGGACCGGCTTGCCGTTCTGGCCGAGGACGTCGAGCTTGAGGGCGTCGGCGTACTTGCGGCCCAGCTGGAAGATGTGACCGATCTCGATGGCGCGGTCCAGGACGAGGCCCGTGCCGCACTTCGGGCAGGGGTCGCCCTCCTGCACGACAACGACGTCGACGTACTGGTCGACCTCGAAGTCGCGGCCCGCGACGACGTTCCTGGTGTGCGTGCCGGGCTTGTTCGCGCCGGTGATCCAGGAGGTGCCCGGGGCGACGCGCGGGTCGGCGATGTACGTGACCTTGTCCAGGCCCTGCGGTCCGACGTAGCCGCGGACCAGGTCGGGGCGGGCCGCGAAGTCGGTCTCGGTGACCAGCTCGACGGTGGCCGGGGCGAAGTGCGCCTCGACCTTGTCCAGGTCGACCTCGCGGTCGCCGGGGACGCCGACCGCGACGATCTCGCCGTCGACCTTCACGAGGAGGTTCTTCAGCGTGGCCGAGGCCGGGACGCCGAGGGAGGCGGCGAGGGTCTCGATGGTCGGGGTGTCCGGGGTGGGGATGTCCTCGGCGGCCGGGACGTCCGTGGCGTCGACGGGCTTCAGCTCGTACGTGATCGCCTCGGTGTTGGCGGCGAAGTCGCAGTTCGGGCAGTCGGCGAAGGTGTCCTCGCCGGCCTCGGCCGGGGCGAGGAACTCCTCGGACTTGGAGCCGCCCATCGCGCCGGCGGTGGCGGCGCAGATGCGGTAGTCCAGGCCGAGCCGGGCGAAGACGCGCTGGTAGGCCTCGCGGTGCAGGGCGTAGGACCGGGCGAGGCCCTCGTCCTCGGTGTCGAAGGAGTAGGAGTCCTTCATCAGGAACTCGCGGCCGCGCAGGATGCCGGCGCGGGGCCGGGCCTCGTCGCGGAACTTGTTCTGGATCTGGTAGAGGATCACGGGCAGGTCCTTGTAGGAGGACGCCTGGTCCTTCACCAGCAGGGTGAAGATCTCCTCGTGGGTGGGGCCGAGGAGGTAGTCGCCGCCCTTGCGGTCCTGGAGGCGGAACAGCTCGGCACCGTACTCGTTCCAGCGGCCGGTCGCCTCGTAGGGCTCGCGCGGCAGCAGGGCGGGCAGGGAGACCTCCTGGGCGCCGATGGCGTCCATCTCCTCGCGCACGATGCGCTCCACGTTGGCGAGGACCTTCTTGCCGAGGGGGAGCCAGCTCCAGATGCCGGCGGCGGTGCGGCGGACGTAGCCGGCGCGGACGAGGAGCTTGTGGCTGAGGACCTCGGCGTCGGCCGGGTCGTCGCGCAACGTCTTCGCCAACAACTGGGACATGCGCTGGACCGGTGCGTTCGCCATGGTTCGTCTGCTCCTGCTACGTGTAGGTGATGGCAGGAGGTTAGCCGGGCGGCACGGGGCGGCGGAAATCGGTTAGCGGCGCAGCAGCGGGAGCGGGGCGCCCATCACGGCGTACGGCTTCGGGGCGCTCGGGAAGAGGACCTGGCGGGCCAGGTCCCGGTAGCCGAGGGAGCGGTACAGGGCGCGGGCGGGGCTGTCGGTGTCGATCGCGGAGAGGATCGAGCGGGGTTCGGCGGCGCCGTCGGTGATCTCGGTGATCAGGGAGCGGCCGATGCCGCGGTTCTGGTGGCCGGGGTGCACGTGCAGCTCGGTGATCACGAAGGAGTCGTCGAGCCAGTGGTCGTGGTGCTGGGCGCGCAGGTAGGGCTCCACGACGGTGGACCACCAGTGGGTGCGGTCGTTGGGCATGCCGTACACGAACCCGACGAGGCGTCCGCCCACGGTCGCGCCGAGGGCCCGGGCGCCGGGGTAGGTCATGTGGCGCAGGACGATCTGGCGGCGGACGGCGACTTCGTCGGGGCCGAGACCGAAGGCCACGGCCTGGACGGCCAGGGCCTCGTCAACGTGGGCGGAGAGGTCGAGGGGGCCGATCACCAGGTCCATGGCGGGGAGCCTACAGGGGGCTTCCGGTCGTCGTCCGGGCGCTTCAGAACAGAACGCTCATGAACGCGCCGACCTCCTGGAAGCCGACGCGCTGGTACGTCCTCCTGGCCGCGGTGTTGAAGTCGTTGACGTAGAGGCTGACGACCGGGGCGACGTCCGCCAGGGCGTAGCGCAGGACGGCCGCCATGCCCGGGGCGGCCAGGCCGGTCCCCCGGTACTCGGGGGCCACCCACACGCCCTGGATCTGGCACGCCCGGTCGGTCGCGGCGCCGATCTCGGCCTTGAAGGCGACCTTGCCGTCCGCGTCGAAACGGGCGAAGGACCGGCCGGAGCCGACAAGTTCGGCGACGCGGGCCTGGTAGAGGAGCCCGCCGTCGCCGGCCAGCGGCGAGACGCCGACCTCCTCGGTGAACATGGCCACGCACGCCGGCAGGATCGTTTCCATCTCGTCCTTGCGGACGCGGCGCACGTAGGGGTCGGGGGTGACTCCGTCCGGCAGCCGGTCGGTGACCATGAGGGGCTGGTGGCGGCGGACCTCACGGGCCGGGCCCCAGTGCGGCTCCAGGAGGCGCCACAGGTCGGCGGTGGGGCCGGCGGGGCCGACGATGGAGGAGCAGCGGCGGCCGGAGCGGCGGGCGCGGTCGGCGAAGGCGCGGACGGCGCGCGGTCCGGCGCAGATCGGCACGAGGTTGGCGCCCGCGTAGCACAGGGAGGTGAGGATGCCGTCCTCGTACCAGCCCCACATCTCGCCGCCGAGCCGCCACGGGTCGAGTCCGGCGATCTGCACCCGGGACGTCACGAAGGCGTTCGTGACCGGCTCGCGGTCGAGGACGGCGAGCGCGGCGTCCAGGTCGCTCGGTTCGAGGACCCGTGAAGTGGTCTGGGTCAACACGTGCGGGGCCTCACACACTGGGGTCGGCTGGTCTCCGCACTATAGCTGCGGTGCCCGGGCGGGGCGTCCCGGAGCTCAGGGCTCGTGGTCGCCGGGCGGTCGGGGGACGCCTGTGGCCTGTCGCGCCCACGCGGCGGAGCCGCGTGGCGGCACGGCCCCGCGCCCCTTGCGGGGCGCGGGAGACCCGCCTCAGCCCGCGACCGCCACCGACGGCTCGCCGGAGGCCACGCCGTCCTTCTCCATCTGCTCGGCCAGCTTCATGGCCTCCTCGATGAGGGTCTCCACGATCTTGGACTCGGGGACGGTCTTGATGACCTCGCCCTTGACGAAGATCTGGCCCTTGCCGTTGCCGGAGGCGACGCCGAGGTCGGCCTCGCGGGCCTCGCCGGGACCGTTGACGACGCAGCCCATGACGGCGACGCGCAGCGGGACCTCCATGCCGGTGAGGCCGGCGGTGACCTCTTCGGCCAGCTTGTAGACGTCGACCTGGGCGCGGCCGCAGGAGGGGCAGGAGACGATCTCCAGGCCGCGCTGGCGCAGGTTCAGCGACTCCAGGATCTGGATGCCGACCTTGACCTCCTCGGCGGGCGGCGCGCTCAGGGAGACCCGGATCGTGTCGCCGATGCCCTGGGAGAGCAGGGCGCCGAAGGCGACCGCCGACTTGATGGTGCCCTGGAAGGCGGGGCCGGCCTCCGTGACGCCGAGGTGCAGCGGGTAGTCGCACTGCTCGGCGAGCTGCTTGTACGCCTCGATCATGATGACCGGGTCGTTGTGCTTGACGGAGATCTTGATGTCGCGGAAGTCGTGCTCCTCGAAGAGGGACGCCTCCCACAGGGCCGACTCGACCAGGGCCTCGGGGGTGGCCTTGCCGTACTTCTGCAGCAGGCGGCGGTCGAGGGAGCCGGCGTTCACGCCGATGCGGATGGGGGTGCCGTGGTCGCGGGCCGCCTTGGCGATCTCCTTTACCTTGTCGTCGAACTGCTTGATGTTGCCGGGGTTGACGCGGACCGCCGCGCAGCCGGCCTCGATCGCGGCGAAGACGTACTTGGGCTGGAAGTGGATGTCGGCGATGACCGGGATCTGCGACTTGCGGGCGATGGTCGACAGGGCGTCGGCGTCGTCCTGGGTCGGGCAGGCGACGCGGACGATCTGGCAGCCGGAGGCGGTCAGTTCGGCGATCTGCTGGAGGGTCGCGCCGATGTCGGACGTGCGCGTGGTGGTCATCGACTGGACCGAGACGGGGGCGTCTCCGCCGACCGCGACGGACCCGACCTGGATCTGGCGGCTCTTCCGGCGCTCGGCGAGCTTGGTCGGAACGGACGGCATGCCGAGAGAAATCGCAGTCATCTGCTGTGCAACCCCAAGTCGTGGATCAAGGTCCGGTCCCGTGAGCAGCGGGCTCCGAGCTTCGAGATTACGGCACGGGCGCGGGCACGGGCACATCCCACCCGTGGTGCCACCCGATGGGAGGCGGCCCGGCGAAAAGCCTGCCGGGCCGCCGTGAACTCTGTATGACTAGGAGATTCTCACCGGGTTCACCACGTCCGCGATCAGGACCAGGATCGTGAAGCAGATGAAGATCCCCGCGACCACGTAGGCGACCGGCATGAGCTTCGCCACGTCGAAGGGGCCCGGGTCGGGCCGGCGCAGCAGCTTGGCCGTGTTGCGGCGCAGCGACTCCCACAGCGCGCCCGCGATGTGGCCGCCGTCGAGCGGCAGCAGCGGCAGCATGTTGAACAGGAACAGGGAGAGGTTGAAGCCGGCGACCAGCATCAGGGCCATGGCCAGCTGCTGGGTGGGCGGGATGTCGAGGGTGAAGATCTCACCGCCCACGCGGGCCGCGCCGACCACGCCCATCGGGGAGTCGGCCTCGCGCTCGGCGCCGTCGAAGGCCGCGTTCCACAGGGCCGGGATCTTGCCGGGGAGGGCGGCGAGGGAGTCGACGGCCTCGCCGATCCGGTCGCCCATCCAGGTCACGGAGTCACCGAAGTCCTGTTTGACCACGCCGGTGGCGGCGCTGAAGCCGAGGAAGCCGGCCTGGACGTACTCGCCCTCGACGATCTGGCCGCCGGCGTCCTTCTTGGCGACCTGGTTCGAGGCGATCTTCGCGTGCAGGGTGACCTCGCGGCCGTCCCGCTCGACGACGATCGGCACCTCCTTGCCGGGGTTGGCGCGGATCAGGTCGGACAGTTCGTTCCAGTCGTCGGTGGGCGTGCCGCCGAAGGAGACGATCTTGTCGCCCGCCTTGAGGCCCGCCGCGGCGGCCGGGGAGGCCGGGTCGCCCTTCTCGCACTTGTCGCGGTTCTCGCTCTGGGCGATGACGCACTGGGAGACCGAGCTGACCGAGGTGGTCTGCTGGGTGATGCCGAAGCCCATCAGCACGGTGAGGAACAGCACCACCGCGAGGATGAGGTTCATGAAGGGGCCGGCGAACATCACGATCACGCGCTTCCAGGGGGCGCGCGTGTAGAACATGCGGTTCTCGTCGCCGGGCCGCAGCTCCTCGTACGCGGCGGAGCGGGCGTCCTCGATCATGCCGCGCCACGGGGAGGTGGAGCGGGACTCCAGGCGGCCGTCGGGGCCGGGCGGGAACATCCCGATCATGCGGATGTAGCCGCCGAACGGGATGGCCTTGACGCCGTACTCGGTCTCGCCCCTCGTGCGCGAGAAGAGCGTCGGGCCGAAGCCGACCATGTACTGCGGCACGCGGATGCCGAAGAGCTTGGCGGTCGACAGGTGCCCCAGCTCGTGCCACGCGATCGAGAACAGCAGGCCGACCGCGAAGAGGACTATGCCGAGGATGAACATCAGGGTCGTCATGCACGGGCCTCCGCCGTCTGTGCCGCCAGTTCCCGGGCCCGGGTGCGCGCCCAGGTCTCCGCTTCGAGGACGTCCGACACGGTGAGCGAGGTTCCCGCGCGCGGGGTGCCGTGCTCCTCGACGACCCGGGTGACGGTGTCCATGATCCCGTTGAACGGCAGTGCGCCTGCGCGGAACGCCTCGACGCACTCCTCGTTGGCCGCATTGAACACCGCCGGGGCTGTGCCCGCGAGCTCGCCGACGTGCCGGGCGAGGTTCACCGAGGGGAACGCCTCGTTGTCGAGCGGGAAGAACTCCCAGGTCGAGGCCTTGCTCCAGTCGAAGGTGGGCGCCGCGTCGGGCACGCGCTCGGGCCAGCCGAGGCCGATGGCGATGGGCCCGCGCATGTCGGGCGGGGTCGCCTGGGCCAGTGTCGATCCATCCGTGAACTCAACCATCGAGTGGACATACGACTGGGGATGCACGACGACCTCAATGCGGTCGAAGGGAATGTCGTAGAGCAGGTGCGCCTCGATGACCTCCAGGCCCTTGTTGACGAGGGTCGCGGAGTTGATCGTGATGACCGGCCCCATGGCCCAGGTGGGGTGGGCGAGGGCGTCCTCCACCGTGACGTGGGACAGCTCCTCCTTCGTCCGGCCGCGGAAGGGGCCGCCGGAGGCGGTGACCACCAGCTTGCGCACGTCGGCGCGGGTGCCGGCGGCCAGGGCCTGGAAGAGGGCGGCGTGCTCGGAGTCGACCGGGATGATCTGGCCGGGCTTGGCCAGGGCCTTGACCAGCGGGCCGCCGACGATGAGCGACTCCTTGTTGGCGAGCGCGAGGGTGCGGCCCGCCTCCAGGGCGGCGAGGGTCGGGGCGAGTCCGATGGAGCCGGTGATGCCGTTCAGGACGGTGTGGCAGTCGGCGGCGGCGAGCTGCGTGGCGGCGTCCGGGCCGGTGAGGATCTCGGGCAGCGGCTCGCCGGTGCCGTACCGCGCGGTGAGCGCCTCGCGCAGGGCCGGTACGACGTCCTCCCGGGCCACGGCGACCGTGCGCACGCGGAGCCGGTGGGCCTGCTCGGCGAGGAGGGCGACCCGGCCGCCGTTGGCCGAGAGGCCGGTGACCCGGAACCGGTCGGGGTTGCGCAGCACGAGGTCGATGGCCTGGGTGCCGATGGACCCGGTGGAGCCGAGGATCACCACGTCCTTGGGGCCGTCGCCCGCCACCGGGTCGTAGACGAGGTGCGGGTCGGCGAGGGGGGCTGGACTGTCGCTCATCCCTCCATTGTTGCCGTAAGCCCCGTGTGTGAGGACAGCGCGTCCCCTTCCCGGGGGCGCGCGCCGCAGTGGTTCGCGCCCCCAGGCCTGAGCTACCGGACGGGCCGGTGGACGTTCTCCCTCCGCGACGGTCCCGGGGTGGCGTCGGCGATCCAGGGGCCGTCGCCGGACGGGTCGACGATGCCGTGCTCCAGCCACGCGTAGGTGCCGGACAGGACGCCCTTGACGACCTTGCGGTCGAGGTCGTCGGTGTTGGTCCACAGGCGGGTGAAGAGCTCTTCGATCCGGATGCGGGCCTGGCGGCAGAAGACGTCGGCGAGCTGGTAGGCCTCGCGGCCGTGGTCGCCCTGGCTGCGCAGGAGCTCGGCCCGGACGCAGGCCGCGCTCATGGCGAACAGCTCGGCGCCGATGTCGACGATCCGGCCGAGGAAGCCCTGCTTGGACTCCATGCGGCCCTGCCAGCGGGACATGGCGTAGAAGGTGGAGCGGGCGAGCTTGCGGGAGGTGCGCTCGACGTAGCGCAGGTGCCCGGAGAGGTCCACGCCGTGCTTGAACTCGGCGTAGGAGGTGGGCAGTTGGCCCGGTCCCGCGACCAGCTTGGGAAGCCACTTGGCGTAGAAGGCGCCGGCGTTGGCGCCGGCCTTCGCCTTGTCGCCGAGGGACTTCTCGGGGTCGATGAGGTCGCCGGCGACCGAGAGGTGGGCGTCGACGGCCTCACGGGCGATCAGCAGGTGCATGATCTCCGTCGAGCCCTCGAAGATGCGGTTGATGCGCAGGTCGCGCAGCAGTTGCTCGGCGGGGACGCCGCGTTCGCCGCGGGCCCGCAGGGACGCGGCCGTCTCGAAGCCGCGGCCGCCGCGGATCTGGACGAGTTCGTCGGCCATCGTCCAGGCCATCTCGGAGGCGTACAGCTTGGCCAGGGCGCCTTCGATGCGGATGTCGTTGCGGTCCTCGTCGGCCATCTGCGAGGCGAGGTCCGTGACGGCCTCCAGGGCGAAGGTGGTCGCCGCGATGAAGGAGATCTTGGAGCCGACCGCCTCGTGGTGCGCGACGGGCTTGCCCCACTGCTCGCGGGCCGCCGACCACTCGCGGGCGATCTTCAGGCACCATTTGCCGGCCGCCACGCAGGACGCGGGCAGGGACAGCCGCCCGGTGTTGAGGGTGGTCAGGGCGATCTTCAGGCCCTGGCCCTCCTCGCCGACCCGGTTGGCGGCGGGGACGCGGACCTGGTGGAAACGGGTGACGCCGTTCTCGATGCCGCGCAGGCCCATGAAGGCGTTGCGGTTCTCGACGGTGACGCCCGGCGAGTTGGTCTCGACGACGAAGGCGGTGATGCCGCCCCGGTGGCCCTCGGACCTCGGCACGCGGGCCATGACGACCAGCAGGTCGGCGACGACGCCGTTGGTGGTCCACAGCTTCACGCCGTCCAGGACGTAGTCGTCGCCGTCCGGCACGGCCGTGGTGGCCAGCCGGGCCGGGTCGGAGCCGACGTCGGGCTCGGTGAGCAGGAAGGCGCTGATGTCCGTGCGGGCGCAGCGCGGCAGGAAGCGCTCGCGCTGCTCCTCGGTGCCGAACAGCTTCAGCGGCTGGGGCACGCCGATCGACTGGTGCGCGGAGAGCAGCACGCCGATCGCGGGGCTGGCGGAGCCGGCCAGGGCGAGTGCCTTGTTGTAGTACACCTGCGTGAGGCCGAGGCCGCCGTACCTGGTGCCGATCTTCATGCCGAAGGCGCCGAGCTCCTTCAGCCCGGTGATCACCTCGTCGGGGATCCGGGCCTCACGCTCGATGAGGGCCGGGTCGACCTTCGTCTCGACGAAGTCGCGCAGCTTGGCGAGGAACTCCTCGCCGCGCTCGGCCGCCTCGTCCTCGGGGACGGGATGGGGGTGGATGAGGTCGAGCCGGAAGCGGCCGAGGAACAGCTCCTTGGCGAAGCTGGGCTTGCGCCAGTGCTGTTCCCGGGCGGCCTCCGCCACCTCTCGGGCCTCCCGCTCGGTGACGGCGGGACGGGATGAGGGGGTGGTGGAAGCGGACATGAGGGTCACCTCGCCGCATCTAGGATGAGTGATGACTTGACGTTACCGACCGGTGCTACTGGATCGTTGGTACCCGAAAGCGGACGCCCTCACCAGTCCTCGCGCGTCCGTTCGGCCGAAGGGGCGCGGCGGGCGCGAGACTTGCCCGGGGGGACGCGGACGGTGTTGCATCGAGGTGCCTTCCCGGAGGCCGGGACCGCTCCCGGAAACCGGAATCGAAGCGCTTCGACAGCCTATGGACACCCACTCGCGCTGGAGCTACTGTCGAACCACCCTCGCCCCTCCCTATCAGCAAGGCGCGCTGTCGAAGCGCTTCACAAAAAACTTGGAGAGCTGGATGGTCACCCTCGCCGAGGTCGCCCAGCACGCCGGAGTCTCGGCGAGCACGGTGAGCTATGTCCTCAGCGGCAAGCGGTCGATCTCCTCGCCCACCCGGCAGCGGGTCGAGCGGAGCATCCGCGAACTCGGGTACCACCCGAACGCCGGGGCCCGCGCCCTGGCGAGCAGCAAGTCGAACATCATCGCGCTGATGGTCCCGCTGCGCACGGACATGTACGTGCCCGTGATGATGGAGATCGCCATCGCGGTGGCGACCGCCGCGCGGACCCACGGCTACGACGTGCTGCTGCTCACCGGCGAGGAGGGGCCCGACGCGGTGCGCCGCGTCGCGGGCAGCGGGCTCGCCGACGGGATGATCCTGATGGACGTCGAACTCGACGACGAGCGGCTGCCGTTGCTGCGGGCGACGGACCAGCCGTCCGTGCTCATCGGGCTGCCCGCCGACACCGCCGGACTGACCTGTGTCGACCTGGACTTCCGGGCGACGGGCGCGCTGTGCGTGGAGCACCTGGCCGGGCAGGGCCACCGCGACATCGCTGTCATCGGTGAGGCACCGGCGGTCTACGAACGGCACACGGGCTTCGCCGAGCGCACCCTGGACGGGCTGCGGTCCCGGGCGCGGGAACTGGGCGTGCGGCTGCTGCACCGGCCCTGCGAGGGCGGGTACGACGCCGTGGCGGTCACGCTCGCCCGGATCCTCGACGAACGCCCGGGCACCTCGGGGCTCATCGTGCAGAACGAGTCGGCCATCGAGCCGCTGCTCGCCCTGCTGCGGCAGCAGGGCCGGGCCGTGCCCGAGGACGTGTCGGTGGTCGCGATCTGCCCCGACCAGGTGGCGACGCAGGCCTCGGTGCGGCTCACGTCGGTCGCCCTCCCCGCGCAGGAGATGGGCCGGCGCGCGGTGGAACACCTGGTCGCCAAGCTGGAGGGACGCGGCAGCGACGAGGTCGTGCTGCTCGCACCCGAGCTGACGGTACGGGCCAGCACGGGACCGGCGCCGAGCCGCCCGTAGGCACCCCCTGCCCCCTGCCTGCTTCTGCTCTCCCCGGCCTCGTTGCGCACCTCGCCCCCTCCCCGGGGGCACCCTGTCCGCACTCCTCCAGGAGCACAGGAGCACGCGTGAACCAGCCTGCTGAGATCCAGCCCCAGGTGAGCCTGGCGCAGTCCTCCCCCACCGTCGGCACGTGCCGCGAGCGGGACGGCGCGCTGGAGTGGAGCGGCCGCCAGGAGACCGTACGGATCGAGCCGTGGGGTCCCGACGCGGTCCGGGTGCGGGCCCGGCTCGGCGGCCCCCTGCTCGACGGGCTGCCGGGCGCCCTGCTCGACGAGGCCCCGGCGGCGCCGTCCGCGGTGTGGACCGGCGACGGCGCGGGCCGGCTGACCGTGGGCGCGCTCACCGTGGAGGTGGACGCCGAGGGCATGATCCGCTTCCTGCGCACCGAGGACGGCGGCGAGCTGCTCGCCGAGGAGCGCGCCCACTTCTGGTGGCCCGGCCCCCGCCTCTACACGGCCGTAGGCAACGGCCACCACCGCCTGGAGCAGCGCTTCGCCGCATACGACGGCGAGAAGCTGTACGGCCTCGGCCAGCACCAGCACGGGCGGCTGGACCAGAAGGGCCTGGTGCTGGACCTGGTGCAGCGCAACGCCGAGGTCGGCATCCCGGTGCTGACCTCCAGCCGCGGCTACACGCTGCTGTGGAACAACCCGGCGATCGGCCGCGTGGAGCTGGCGCACAACGGCACCCGGTGGGTCGCCGACTCGGCCCGCCAGATCGACTACTGGATCACCGCGGGCACCCCGGCCGACGGTCAGCGCCGCTACAGCGCGGTGACCGGGCGGACGCCGATGCTGCCCGAGTGGGCGGCCGGTTTCTGGCAGTGCAAGCTGCGCTACCGCACGCAGGACGAACTCCTGGCGGTGGCCCGCGAGTACAAGCGGCGTGGCCTGCCGATCTCGGCGATCGTCTGCGACTTCTTCCACTGGACGCACCTCGGCGAGTGGAGGTTCGACCCGAAGGAGTGGCCGGACCCGGCGGCGATGGTGCGGGAGCTGGACGAGCTCGGCGTCAAGCTGGTGGTGAGCGTCTGGCCGTCGGTGTCGCCGCTGAGCGAGAACCACCCGGTCATGGAGCAGCGCGGGTACTTCATCGGCACCCAGTACGGCCCGACGGCGCACGCCGACTGGCCGGACAAGGGAGTCGCCTCCACGGTCCAGGTCGCCTTCTACGACGCCACCCGCCCCGAAGCCCGGGCGTTCGTGTGGTCGAAGGTGAAGGAGAACTACCTGCATCCGTACGGCATCACGGCGTTCTGGCTGGACGCCTGCGAGCCGGAGCTGAAGCCGGGATTCCAGGAGAACCTGCGCTACTGGGCGGGTCCGGGCCTGGAGGTCGGCAACCTGTACCCGGCCGAGAACGCCCGCACCTTCCACGAGGGCCTGACCGCGTCCGGCGAGAGCGAGGTGGTGACCCTCAACCGCTCGGCGTGGGCGGGCAGTCAGCGCTACGGCGCCGCCCTGTGGTCCGGCGACATCGGCACGGACTTCCCCACCCTGCGCCGCCAGATCGCGGCCGGCCTCAACACCGCGCTGTCGGGCATCCCGTGGTGGAACACCGACATCGGCGGCTTCCACGGCGGCGACCCGGACGACCCGGCGTACCGGGAGGTGATGGTGCGCTGGTTCCAGTTCGGCGCGCTGTCCCCGCTGATGCGCCTGCACGGCTTCCGCGACCCGGGCATGCCCCTGGGCCCGGACATGACCGGCGGCCCGAACGAGGTGTGGTCCTACGGCGAGGAGGCCGGGGCCGTGCTGGAGAGGTACCTGCGGCTGCGGGAGCGGCTGAAGCCGTACGTGCTGGACGTGATGCGCGCGGCTCACGAGGAGGGGCTGCCGGTGATGCGGCCGCTGTTCCTGGAGTTCCCCGGCGACGAGGCCGCCTGGCCGGTCGACGACTGCTACCTCTTCGGCCCGGACCTGCTGGTCGCCCCGGTGCTGACGGCCGGCGCCACCACCCGGACCGCCTATCTGCCGGCGGGGGCCGTCTGGACGGACGCCTGGACGGGTGAGACGTACCAGGGCGGCCGGGCCGTGACCGTCGACGCCCCGCTGGACCGGATCCCGCTGTTCCTGCGGGACGGGGCACGGCTGCCGGTGGTGGAGTAGCCGCCCCGGCCGGGGCCGGCCGGCGTGGCCGGCCCCGGTTCCCGCGGGTCAGCCGCCGCTGACCGTCAGATTGTTGGTGGTGAAGTTCAGGCCGCCCGACGACGAGGTGATCTCGTAGCCGAACTGCACGTCACCGATGGTCTCGTTGCCCATCCACTTCTTGGTGTCCTTGATCCACTTCAGGATCGGCAGGATGTTGACGCTGCCGGAGGTGGAGTCGGAGGTCCGCAGGAACGAGAAGACCTCGTTGGCGCCGTTGTTCCCCTTGTAGACGTTCCAGGTGTGACCGCCGAGGGTGACGCTGCCCTGGAAGGTGCCCAGGGGCCCGACGGCACCGTTGTGGTTGACCCAGAGCATGATCTCGTAGTCGTAGTCGGTGTCCCAGATGTCGTACGACGTGTTGTACGCGCCGGACGACGGGACCGTCACGTTGTAGCTGCTGGTGAGTGAGGTCAGCGAGGTGATCGTCTTGTTGATCACCTTTTTGGAGTTGGGGTAGGACTTGATGCCGCCGGTGTTGGGGTGGTCGGCCCAGACGCCCCAGTTGGTGCCGGAGTTGGCCCAGACGCACTGGCTGCCGGCGCCGGAGCCCCAGATGTTGTTGTAGAGCGTGTAGCCGTTCAGGCTCGTGTTGCCCCACTGGTCGCAGGAGTTCCAGACGGCGGCGGAGGCGGGGGCGGCGGCGAGGCCGACGGTGGCGCCGAGCGCCAGGGCCGGGGCCAGCAGGGCCTTGCCGAACCTGCTCAGGGTGCGTGTTGCCATGGTGTCCCTTCCATGGGTGGGGGGAATCGCGGAGGTGGGGTCACCGCGCTCTCACGGTGAGGACGCGGTCTTCTCCGGCGACGAGGTCGAGGGGCTCGCCACCGGAGGAAGTCCTGAGTTCGACGCGGACACTGCGGCTCGGCCGGAGCACGGCGGTGGCGCTGCCGTCCCGGCTCCAGGTGAGGTCGAGTGCGGCGCCGAAGCGGGTGCGCACGCCGCGCAGCGCTCCGCCGGGGAAGTCCGCCGGAAGCGCGGGCAGCAGCACCAACCGGCCGGGGGTGGACTGCACGAGCATCTCGATCAGCACGGCGGGCAGGGTGTGCGCCGCGTCGGCGTTGTAGACGTCCCGCCCCGGGTAGTGGGCGCTCATCAGGGAGGCGTGGAAGAAGTCGCCGTGCAGGACCCGGCCGAGGGCGTGTGCGACACGGTCGCCGTCGCGCAGCCGGGCCGCGACGAGGGCGTGGTGCAGGTGGCCGTGTGCGGAGTCGTTCTCGGCGCCGCGCAGTTCCAGGGCACGCAGGGCCGCGGCCGCGAGGGCAGGGGTGTCGTAGGGGGTGATCTCGTCGAGCGGCCAGACGCCGTAGAGGTGGCTGAGGTGGCGGTGGTCGTAGGAGTCCTCCAGGCCCGGCCAGGCCCATTCGGCCAGCGCCCCGTCGGCGTTGACGCGGTGCGGCGGGAGCCGGTCGGCGAGGGCGTTCCAGCGCTCGGCGTCCGGGGTGCCCGGGTGGTAGGCGGCGGCCGTGCGCAGGGCGTGGCGGGCCGCGGAGAGGTCCATGGCGGCGTTGATCGTGCCCCAGCTCGCGTTGGCGGGGCGGTTCTCGGGTGAGTAGGACGGGACGACGACGAGGTGGCCGTCGTCGTCGGTGCGGGTGAGGAAGTCCTGGTAGAACAGGGCGACTTCGGCGAGGGCGGCGGCGGTGCGCGGGTCGCGGGCGCCCCGGGTCTCGTCGTGGTCGACGAGCGGCTTGAGCAGCCAGTCGGCGCCGGCGGTCCACAGGTGCAGCGGGTACTCGCGGTCGAAGTGGTAGGAGTGGCCCGACTCGCCGTCCGTGTGGGCGGGGGCGACGGCGCCGCGGGTGCCGAAGATCGCGCCGGCGTTGTCGCGCCAGTCGGGCAACTGGCGCTGGACCAGGCGCGCGTGGGCCTCGGTGACCTCGGGGAGGGCCGCTGCGGCGGCCGAGGCCGTCTGGAGGTTGAGGTTGGCGTCCTGGGTGAAGGCGCCCGACCATGCGGTGTTCCAGTCGCCGGTCCACAGTCCGGTCAGGCGGGGCGGGAAGAGGCCGCTCGCGCTGAGCAGGTGGTAGCGGCCGGCGGCGAAGAGGCGTTCCAGCAGGGCGGGGCTGTCCGGCCGGTCGAGCAGCCCGGAGCCGGGCAGGGCGCGTTCGGCGGGGTCGGCGCCGAGGTCGAGGGTGACGCGTTCGTAGGCGGTGCGGTGCAGGGCGGTGTGGCGGTCGAGGAGTTCGCCGTGGCCGGGCAGGTCGCGCAGGGCACGGCCCTCGGCGACCACGTCGAGGTCACCGGTGTGCCGGAACACCCGGGTGAGGAGCAGCACCGACCGGGCGCCCTCGATGTGCACGCCCGGGGGCACCAGGGTGGTCGTGCCGCCGGTGACGGTGACCTGGGTGACGCCGGTGCAGGCGCGGTCGCTGTCCGGGTAGCGGGCGCGCAGGCTGAGCAGGGCGCCTTCGGGGGTGAGGACGGCTCCGTGGCCGACCCCGAGTCCGGCGGGGGCGCCGGGCAGCCGGTGGTCCAGGTCGATGTCGAGGGTGAGGGCGGGGCCCGTGACGTGCTGGACGATCACGTCGTCGGCGCGGGAGACGAAGACCCGCCCGGTCCAGCCCTCGCAGGTGGCGCTCACCACGCCCGTGGTGAAGTCGACGTCCCGGCGGTAGCCGGGGTGCTCACCGGGCGGCCGGTTCACACGGATCTGGAAGGCGGGGTGGAAGGGCTGCACCCATTCCAGCGGGCGGCCGTCCGTGAAGCTCTCGGCGGCGCTCGTGTCGCCCGCCAGGAGGCGGTCCTGGAGCGCGGCGAGACCGGCCGCGAGCTGTGGTGGAGCGGCGTTCCGGCCGTTGGGCCGCACGAGGGTGTGATGAGTGACGACGACCCGCTCGGCGTTCGGGTCACCGAACACGAGGACGCCGTGGTGGCCGTTGCCGCTGAGGAAGGCGTCCTCCCAGCGGCCGGCGGGGTGCGGCTCCCAGGTGCCGTGGACGGGGGCGGAGCTGGTCATGGCCGGAGCACCGCCGCCCCGTGGCGGCCGAGCGTGATCCGGTCGGTGACCTCGGTCCCGGTCAGCAGGTCGTGGTGGGTCCCGGGCACCTCGACGGTGACCGGTTCACGGCCGTGGTTGAGCACGAACAGCACCTCTCCCCGGCGCAGGGCTTCCACCTGGTCGGGCAGCGCTTCCAGCACCGGCCGGACACCCGCGCCTTCGGCGATCCGGGCCAGCAGGCCGCGCAGTGCCCCCTCCTCGGGGAGGGTCGACACGTACCAGGCCCGGCCCTTGCGCAGCACGGCGGGCAGTCCGTCGAGCTCACCGCCCTGGTAGGGCAGGGTCTCGTCGGCGGTGCCGTCGCCCTCCAGTTCTTCGGACCACAGCGTGCCATGGAAGCCCTCGCAGGCGGCAGTCTCCCCCTCCTCCAGCGGCCACCACTCGTGCAGCGTGCGGATGCCGAACAGCGCCCGCAGCCGGGCGTCCATGCCGCCGGGGCGGATCCGGTCGTCCTCGTCGGCGACTCCGGTCTGGAAGCCGCAGACGAGGGTGCCGCCCTGGCGGACGTAGGCGAGGAGGTTGCCGATCGCGGTGTCGGTGAGCGCGTACAGCTGCGGCGCGACGACGACCGCGTACGGCGTCAGGTCGTGCTCCGGGTGGGCGAAGTCGGTGGCCAGGTGCGCCTGCCACAGGGCCCGGTGCCAGGTTCGCAGGACGTCCGGGTACTGCACGCGGCGGGACGGGCGGCCGTCCTGGTCGCCGGCCCACCAGGCGTGCCAGTCGTGCAGGACGGCGATGTGCGCCGTGACGTGCCGGCCGGCCACCTCCGGGGCGATCCGGGCCAGATCGGCGCCGAGCCGCTTGACCTCCTGGTAGGTCCGGCCCTCCTCCCCCGCGTGGCTGACCATGCCGGAGTGGAACTTCTCGGCGCCCTGCCGGGACTGCCGCCACTGGAAGTAGCAGACGGCGTCGGCGCCCCGGGCCACGGCCTGCAGCGACCACAGCCGGTTCAGGCCGCGGGGCTTGGGGTGGTTCACGCCCCGCCAGTTGACCGGCCCGGCCGCCTGCTCCATGAGCATCCAGGGCCCGCGCGCCTGGGAGCGGGTCATGTCCTGGACCAGGGCGCCGCTCTGCGCGCCGAGCGGGTCGCGCGGGTCGGGGTAGAGGTCGACGGAGACGACGTCCTCCTCCCGGGCCCAGCGCCAGGCGTCCTGTCCGGACCACAGCGGCATGAAGTTGCTGGTGACCGGGGTGTGCGGGGTGTGGCGGCGGACGATGTCCCGCTCGGCGGTGAAGCACTCCAGGAGCATGTCGGAGGTGAAGCGCCGGAAGTCCAGGACCTGGCCGGGGTTGCGCAGGTAGTGCGGCAGGCGGGGCGGCAGGATGCCGTCCCAGGTGTCGTAGCCCTGGCTCCAGAAGGCGGTGCCCCAGGCCTCGTTGAGGGCGTCGAGCGTGCGGTACCTGGCGCGCAGCCAGCGCCGGAAGGCGGCCGCGGCCTCGTCGCCGTAGTCGTAGGTGCAGTACTCGTTGTTGATGTGCCACAGGGTCAGGGCCGGGTGGCCGCCGTAGCGGGCGGCCAGGTCCTCGGTGATGGCGGCGGCGTAGCGCCGGTAGGTGGCACTGGAGTGGGAGAAGTGCTGCCGGCCGCCCCACCACTCGGTGCGGCCGTCCTCGGTGACGGGCAGGGTGTCGGGGTGCAGCCGGCCCATCCAGGGCGGGGGCGAGGCGGTCGGGGTGGCGAGGACGACGCCGATGCCGTTGTCGTGCATCAGGTCCATCAGCGTGTCCAGCCAGCCGAACACGCGCGCCCCGGGCTCCGGTTCGAGCTTCGACCAGGAGAACACCCCGAGCGTGACCGAGTTGACCCCGGCGGCCTTCATCAGCCGGACGTCCTCGTGCCAGGTCTCCTCCGGCCACTGCTCCGGGTTGTAGTCGCCGCCGAAGAGCAGCCGGCCCCGGGTGGCGTCGCTCAGGCCGGGCATCAGACGGGATCCCCGTACTGGACACCGCGCCCGTTGGTGGCGACGTAGACCCGGCCGTACACGCGCGGGTCGCCGGTGATGGCGGCGCCGGTCCAGCCCCACTGGTGCCGGTCGTCGTTGACGCGCACCCAGGTCCTCGCCTCGTCGTCCGAGCGGTACACGGCGGTGATGCTCCCGGTGGAGCCGACCATGTAGAGCGCCGGGTAGGAGGCGCCCTCGGCTGCCTTGCCGAAGCCGAGGGTGTACGAGGCCCGGCAGCTGCCGACCCTGCCGACGGTCGCGCCCCCGTCGGTGGAGCGGTACAGCCCGTTCCCCTTCAGGCTGAGCCACAGGTCGCCGGAGCGGCCCGGGGCGGCGGCGAGCTGGAACTCGGTGTCCCCCGAGCTGAGACCGGTGGCCCGGGCCGAGAAGGTGCGGCCGCCGTCGGTGCTGGCGAAGAGCGTGCCGGTGGTGGTGTCGAAGGCGTAGAAGCGCGAGGGGTCGACGGGGTCGGCGACCGGGACGGCACCCCGGGGGAAGGAGGCGACCTCGGACCACGTGCCGCCGTCGTCCGCCGAGCGGAAACCGGGGTTGCCCGGGCCGAAGGACCACAGCAGCACGCTGCCGTCGGCGTTGGTGGCGATCGGCCCGGGGGCGCTCGCGGCCACGGCCGGCTGGGACGCGAACGGGGCCCAGGTCCTGCCGCCGTCGTCCGACCGGGCTCCGTTGCCGTGGTCGCCCCAGCCCGCCCGGACCACGTACGCGGGCCTGGCGGCGGCCAGCGCCAGACCCGTCGACGTGCCGAACACCGGGTTCGACGCCATGCCGCGCGAGGGCGAGGCCGTGAGCCGCTCGTGGTACATCACACCGATGTCCCCGGACCCGCTGAGCAGGTGCGCCTCGCCGGCCGGGGGCGAGAGGAGCTGGCGGACGGAGGCCTCCTCCAGGCCCCGGATCTGCGGGGCCCAGTGGGTGAGGTCGCGGGTGCCGTAGAGGGTGGCGCCGGTGCCGAAGACGATGTGCTTCGAGTCGTACGGGTCGAGGCCGACGGCCTGGATCCACCAGCCGAACTTGGGCTTGTCGGCGCCCCACGCGAGGTACGGCGTCTCGGAGACGTCCAGGACGGCCGTGTCCTTCAGGGAGGTCCAGGTGCGGCCGCCGTCGGTGGTGCGGTACAGGGTGTCGACCAGCGCCCAGCGGTTGTTGGTGGAGACGACGGCCGTGCCGGGGCGGCGGGCGTCGACGGCGACACCGCCGTACCCGAAGGAGTCGGTGCCGCCGTCGCCCGTCGTGCCGCCGGGCCGCACCGGGGTGACGTCGGTCCACTTCCCGTCGGGCGTGCGCAGCTTGTGCACGCTGCCGTCGGACTGGCCGTTCGGGCCCGGGGCGTCGGCGTATGTCACGTACAGCTCGCGCGTGTGCCGGTCGTACGCGGCGCGGACCGGCACCTTGGCGGCCCTGCCCGTGGGCTGTCCGGGGACGGCCTCCCAGGTGGTGCCGTCGGCGGTGCGGTAGAGGTTCGCGGTGGTGCCATCGGAGTCGCCCCAGCCGGCGTAGACGGTGCGGCCCGCCGCGACCAGGAGCGTGACGCCCTGGCCGGTGGCGCTCGGTGCGGCGGGGAAGTCCACCGCCTGCCAGGTGGCGCCGCGGTCGGCCGACTTGAGCAGCCCGTCGTGCCGGGTGCCGAGCCACAGCGTGTCGCTGTCGCGCGGGTCGACGAGCAGCCGCTCACCGCAGCCGCGGCCGTCCTCGTTGGCCCCCAGCTTCACGGCGAGGTCGGTGCGCCGCCAGGTCGCGCCGCGGTCGTCGGAGCGCAGCACGGCCCCGTTGCCGGCCCAGGACTGGGTGTAGGTGCCGAGGGCGAGGTAGAGCCGGTCCGGACGGGCCGGGTCGACGGCCATGGCCTCCACGCCGAGGAGGTTCCAGTCGTCCCAGCCGAGGTGGTCGACGAGCGGCACCCAGCGGCCGGCCCGGTCCTCCCAGCGGTAGGCGCCGCCGATGTCGGTGCGGGCGTAGGCGAGGCCGCGCACGGCCGGGTGGAACAGCACGCCGGTGATGAATCCGGTGCCGCCCTGGACGACGTTGCGCCAGCGGTAGGCACCGCTCGCGGCCGGGACGGCGGCGTGCGCGCGCCCGGGCAGGAAGGGGACGGTGAGCGCGGCGACGGCGGTCCCGGCCAGGACGGTTCTTCTGCTCGGGCTGGACGCATGCATGACACACACCTCGGCATCTGGGGGGAGGGGGGAAGCGCCCGGAAGGGGCGCGGGGAACTGCGCGATCAGCCACGGCGGGAGCCGCACCGGTACGGCGACGGACGGCCCGGGGGCGTCAGCCCTTCACCGCGCCGGTCAGCATCCCCTTCTTGAAGTGCCTCTGCACGAAGGGCGACAGCACGGCGACCGGCAGCAGGGCCATCACCATGACCGCCATCTGCACCGCCAGCCCCGATAGCTGGCCCGTCTTGATGGCCTGGCCGAGACCGACCGGTGCCTCCTGCTTCTGCACGAGCTGGATCATCACGTTCTGCAACGGCATCATGTCCTGGTCGTTCAGGTAGAGCGAGGCGTTGAACCAGGCGCTCCAGTAGCCGACGGCGTAGAACAGCGTGATCACCGCGAGGACGGCCCGTGACAGCGGCATGACGATCTGCCAGAGGATGCGGAAGTCCCCGGCACCGTCGATGCGCGCGCTGTCGACGAGTTCCTGCGAGATCCCCATGAAGAAGCCGCGCAGCACCAGGATGTTGAAGACGCTCACCGCGCTCGGCAGGACCAGCGCGAGGTAACTGTCCGTCAGGCCGAGGGACTGCACGAGCAGGTACGTGGGGATGAGGCCGGCGCTGAAAAACATGGTCGCCAGCAGCGTCATCAGGATCCAGCGGTGGCCGAGGGACCCGCTGCGGGACAGGCCGTAGGCGCACAGCACGGACACCGCCATGGAGAACAGCGTGCCGGCCAGGGTGACGAGGATGCTGATGACCGCGGCGCGGGTGACCTGGCCGCCGCTGAGCAGTTCCCGGTACGCGATGAAGGTGATGCCCTCGGGCACCAGCACCAGGCCGCCCGCCTCGTCGATGGTCTTCCGTGAGGAGAGGCTGGTGACGATGACGATCCACAGGGGGAAGAGGATCGCCAGGCAGGCGAACGACAGGGCGATGCCCTTGCCCGCCAGACCGGCCTTCGAGGGCTCCTCCTCCCACGCGGGCCGGGGCGGTGCGGCCCACGGGCGCGGCTTGTCCACCGGTTTCCCGACGACGGTGCTCACTTCTTGTACACCCCCTGCTCGCCCATGAGATGGGCCACCTTGTTCGCGGCGAGGACCAGGCCGATGCTGACCACGCCCTTGATCAGACCCGCGGCGGCCGCGTAGCCGAAGTCCTGGTTGCGCACGCCGTTCCACCACACGAAGGTGTCGAGGACCTCCCCCGCTCCCGGCCCGACGGCGTCGCGTTGCAGCAGGATCTGCTCGAACCCGACGGTCAGGGCGTCACCGACGCGCAGCACCAGCAGGAGCGCGATCACCGGGCGCAGGGCGGGCAGCGTGACGTGCCACATGCGGCGCCAGCGTCCGGCCCCGTCCATGGCGGCCGCCTCGTAGTGGTCCTGGGACACCGAGGCCAGGGCGGCGAGGAAGACGATGATCCCCCACCCGGCGTCCTTCCACACGCTCTGCGCGGTGAGCAGGAAGGCGAAGGTGTCCGGGTTGGTCATGATGTCGATGCCGTCGTACCCGTTCTGCCGCAGCAGCTGCGAGAGCATGCCCGCGCCGCCGAACATCTGCTGGAAGACGGCGATGACCAGCACCCACGAGAAGAAGTGCGGCAGGTAGAGCACCGCCTGCGCGACGGCCCGCACGCGGGGCCGGACCACGCTGTTGATGAGCAGCGCGAGCAGGATCGGGATCGGGAAGAACAGCACCAGCTGGACGAAGAACAGCACGAGCGTGTTCTCGACGGCGTTCCAGAAGGCCGAGTCCTCGACGATCCGCTGGAAGTTCTCCATGCCCACGAAGGGGCTGTTCAGGATGGAGACGACGCCGTTGTCGCTGATGTAGGGGTCGTAGTCCTGGAAGGCGACGACGTTGCCGAGGATGGGCAGGTAGTTGAAGACCAGCACCAGCAGGACGGCCGGCAGGGTCATGAGGACCAGGACGCGGTCGCGTCGGAACCGGTGCCGGAGGCTGAGCCTGCCCTCGGGCGGTTTCTTGGGGGAACCGGTGGCGCCGGCGGAGGCCACCGGGGTCTTCCGGGGCGTTGCGGCCTCGGTACCGCTCCGAGGCACCGTGCTGTGCGACACGGCTGTTCTCCTTGCCTCAGGGCCGGGTCAGCTCGCCGCCGAGCCGTTCTCGTCGAGGAGCTTCCGGTACCAGTCGCGGAGCTTGTCGCCGCCCTTGCTCTTCCAGTCGGAGACGAACTGCTGCATGTCGCCGATCTTCTTGCGGCCGCGGACGATGTCGTCCTCCAGCTGCTCGACGTCGTTGGTGAGGTTGGTGTACCGGGCGGGCTCGGTGATCTGCATGCCCCAGAAGGCGGACTTCCTGGTGAACGCGCCCATCCGCTGCTGCCACTCGACCTGGCCCCTGGCGACCTCGGGGAAGTCGGGGTGCGCGAGGGTCGCGGCGGGGGACGCGACCATGACGTAGGCGTTCATCACCTCGATGTTGCCCTTGTCGGTCTTGACGGGGACGCCGTCCTTGACGGTGTAGTGGGTGCCTTCGACGCCGTAGTTGGTCATCATGTACTCCTTGGTGCCGTACGGCGCCGCGGTGACGTTGGCGACGGCCAGCACGTCGCGCACGACCGACTCGGAGGCCTTCTTGTTGACGAAGGCGAAGATGCCGGCGGGCTGATCGGCCCACAGGACGGGGTCGCCTCCGTCGTGGCCCCAGACGTCCATGCCCCAGATCTTGAAGTCCGGGTTCTGGGTGGCCTGTTCGGCGGTGCGGCCCCACCACTGGGAGATGTTGTTGGGGTAGATCAGGAACTCGCCCGCCGCGAACTTCGGGCCGGCGTCGGGGGCGTTCTTGCCCATCTTGGAGTCGGGGTGGACGACCCCGGCGGCGAAGAGCTTGCGGGACCACTCCAGCGCCTCGAGGAACTCCTCGGTCTCGATGCGGTTGATCAGCTTGCCGTCGACGAGGTTCCAGCCGAGCGGCTTCTCGCTGCCGGAGAGCACACCGAAGGCCTGGAAGGCGGTCCACTTCATGTCCAGGCAGGCCCACCGCCTGGCCCGGGCGTTGGTGATCTCCTTGGCCAGCTCCATGAACTCGTCGCAGGACTTGGGGACTTCGTAGCCCTCCTTCTCGAAGATGTCCTGCCGGTACAGGGGCACCATGGAGGGGGCGGACGGCGCCGGCATGGGCAGGCCGCGCAGCTTGCCGCCGAAGATGGAGCGCCGCCAGGCGTCGGTCGGGATCGCGGCGAGGTTCGGGTACCGCTTGACCTCGTCCCCGGACAGGTAGGGGCCGAGGTCGGCGAACTTGCTGATGATGGCGCTGGGTATCTTGCCGCCCATGTTCCAGCCGGGGACGACCACCACGTCCGGGACGTCGCTGGAGGCGAGGACCGCGCCGAGCTTCTGGTCGTAGGTGTTGCCGTCCTGGTTCTGCCAGACGACGTCGACGCCGATCAGGTCGTTCATCGCCGTGTAGTAGGCGTTGCCCTGCTTCGGCGGCGAGCCCCAGAACGGTGCCATGACGGTGACCTTGCCGCCCTTGCCGAGCTTCTTCGGCACGGACGTCTTGAGGGTGGCGAGGTCCAGCTTGCCGGTGAAGCCGGCGGCCGAGCCGTTCTTCGACGGGATGTCCGGCTTCACCACGTTGCTGGCCACGAAGGCGGGCAGGATCTTCTCGGCGTCCTTGCCCGAGGTGGTGCCGTCCCGCGATCCGCTGTCCGATCCGCCGCACGCGGCGAGCAGGGGCATCCCGCCCGCGACCGCTGCGGTGGCGACCGCCGTGGAGGCGAGGAAACTTCTCCGGCTCGGTCCCGAGGAGGCGGAGGCGGCGTTCGGCGTCATTGCGTCAACCCTTCATGGCACACCAGGACACCCGGCGGAGGCCGTCGGCTGCGGTGTCTCGAGTGGAACTGGCTGAGCTGAGGCGCGCTCTCGGCCGCTGCACCCGGGGGTTCCGCAGTCGAAGCGCTTCGATGTTGCTGCGAGGTTAAGTGAACGCCCCAGGGCGCACAAGAGTCGTTCCCAAACTTCCTCCCGACCTCGGAGGCCGACCTTTTCTCATGCACGACTTGACGGGATGGCACCGGTCTCTTGACAGCGACTGCTTGCCGATTGAGCATCGAAGCGCTTCGAAAGCGCCTCGCCGATCCAGTGCAAGGGATCCCCACGTGACCGCACACACGCCGCCCACCGAACCGTTCCGCGATCCGCGCCTGCCGTTCGCGGAGCGCGTCGACGACCTGCTGGGGCGGCTCACCCCGGACGAGAAGATCTCCTTCCTGCACCAGTTCGCTCCCGCCGTCGAGCGGCTCGGCATCGCCGCGTTCCGCACCGGCCAGGAGGCGCTGCACGGCGTCGCCTGGATGGGCCCGGCGACGGTGTTCCCGCAGGCCGTCGGGCTCGGCGCGACCTGGAACACCGACCTGGTACGGCGGGTCGGCGACGCGGTGTCCCGGGAGGTCCGTGCGATGCGCGCCAAGGACGACCGGGTCGGCCTCAACGTGTGGGCCCCGACGGTCAACCTGCTGCGCCACCCGCTGTGGGGGCGCAACGAGGAGGGCTACTCGGAGGACCCGAAGCTGACCTCCGCGATCGCCACCGCCTACACGCACGGCCTGCGCGGCGACCACCCGGTGTACTGGCGCACCGCGCCCGTGCTGAAGCACTGGCTCGCGCACAACAACGAGACGGACCGCGCCACCACGTCGAGCTCGGTGCGCCCGCGCGTGCTGCACGAGTACGACCTGCGGGCCTTCCGGGACACCGTCGAGGCGGGCGCGGTGGCCGGGGTGATGCCCGCGTACAACCTGGTCAACGGCCGCCCCAACCACGTCTCCCCGTATCTGCGCGAGCACCTGCGCACCTGGACCGGCGAGGAGCTGCTGGTCTGCTCGGACGCGGGCGCGCCGAGCAACCTGGTCGACTCCGAGCACTACTTCGACACGCACGAGGAGGCGACCGCCGCCTCGCTCGTCGCGGGCGTCGACAGCTTCACCGACCACGGCACGGACTCCTCGCAGATCACCGGACGGCTGCGCCGGGCCCTGGAGCGCGGCCTGTTGACGGAGGCGGACCTCGACCGGGCCGTCCGCCGCCAGCTCTCGGTGCGCTTCCGGCTCGGCGAGTTCGACCCCCGCGACGACCCGCACGAGGCGACGGCCGCGTTCGACACCCCGGAGCACCGCGCCCTCGCCCGGGAGGCCGCCGAGCAGGCGATCGTGCTGCTGAAGAACGACGGGCTGCTGCCGCTGGCCGCCGGCGCCCGCGTCGCGGTGGCCGGACTGCTCGCCGACGAGTGCAAGCTCGACTGGTACAGCGGGACGCTCATCCACCGCTCGACGCCGCTGGAGGGCCTGTACGAGCGGTTCGGGGCGGACCGGGTCGACTTCGCCGAGGGCGTGGACCGCGTGCGGCTGCGGACGTCCGCGGGCGCGTTCCTGCACGTGCCGGAGGCCGGGGACACCGGCGACGGGGTACGCGGCGCCGAAGGCGCGCTCGACCCGGCGCTGCTCGCGGGCCGCACCGACCTGCCGCCGCTGACCACCGACGCGTCCGGCACCGAACTGGCGCTCGTCGACTGGGGCGGGGGCGTGCTGACCCTGCGGGCGCCCGACGGCCGCTACCTCTCCGTCGCCGGGGACGGGTACGTCCGCGCCTCCGCCGACCAGCCGGGCGGCTGGGTCGTGCAGGAGACCTTCACCCTGGAACCGCACGGGGACGGGCACCTCCTCAAGCACCTGGGAACGGGTCGCCACGTCTGTGTCTCCGCCGGCGGCGTGAAGGTTGCCGACGGGGAACCGGAGGTCTTCGAGCTGGTCGTGACCGAGCGCGGCGAGGAGGCGGTGGCGCGCGTCGCCGCGGCGGCCGACGTGGTCGTGGTGGTCGCGGGCAACGACCCGCACCTCAACGGCCGGGAGACCGAGGACCGTACGACGCTGCGCCTGCCGGAACACCAGCAGCGGCTCTTGCGCGCGGCCCGCGCGGCGAACCCGGCCACCGTGCTGGCCCTGGTCTCCGCCTACCCCTACGCCGTCGACCCGGCGGACCTGCCGGCGGTGCTGTGGACCGCGCACGGCGGCCAGGCGGCCGGCACCGCCCTGGCCCGGGTCCTGGCCGGCGACGTCTCCCCCGGCGGCCGGCTCCCGCAGACCTGGTACGCCTCCGACGCCGACCTGCCGGACCTGCTCGACTACGACGTGATCGGCAGCCGCCAGACGTATCTCTACTTCGAGGGCACGCCCCTGTTCCCCTTCGGGCACGGCCTGTCCTACGCCGCGTTCTCCTACGACGGCCTCACCGCCCGGGTGGGGGACGGGTCGGTGCGCGTCTCCTTCTCCGTCACCAACACCGGCGAGGTCACCGCCGACGAGGTCGCCCAGGTGTACCTGCGGGCCCTCGGTCCCGCCGTCCCCCGTCCGCGCCGCGAGCTGCTGGACCACCGGCGGATCACGCTCGCCCCGGGGCAGTCGGCGGAGGCGGCCTTCGACGTCCCGCTGTCCGCCTTCGCCTTCTGGGACGTGGCCCGGGGGCGGTGGCGGGTGGAGCCGGGCGCGTACGAACTGCTGGCGGGGGCGTCCAGCGAGGACATCCGGCTGCGGACGACCGTCACGCTGCCCGGCGAGCCGGCCCTGCCGCGCCCGGTGGTCAGCGACGGCGTGGACGCGGCCTCCTTCGACGAGCAGCGCGGCATCGAGATCGTCGACCGGACGAAGGTGTCGGGCGACGCCGTGACGCCGGCGGATCCGGCCGGCGGCGAACTGGTCTACCGCGCCTGCGACTTCGGCAGCGGCGTCTCCGGGGTGACGCTCCTGGTGTCCGGCTCGGGCACCGTCGAGCTGTCCCTGGACGGCGGCCCGGTGCTCGCGGTGCTGTCGACCGCGGTGCCCACCGCGGGCCCGTACGACTACGTCCCGCTCGTGGCCGCCGTCGCCGCCGCGGGCGTCCACGACCTGCACCTCGGGCTGCGCGGCCCGCTGCGGCTCGCGCACGCCGGCTTCTCCGGTTGAGGGTCCGGACACAGGCCGGCGCACAGAAGGGGCCCGGCACCGGAAGGCATCGGTGCCGGGCCCCTTCGCGGAGCCTATATGAAAATGGTTCCCATGAGCCAGGGGGCGGAGGCTAGAGGGTGATGCCGGTCAGGACCATCACGCGCTCGTAGGTGTAGTCCTCCATGGCGAAGCGCACGCCCTCGCGGCCCACGCCGGACTGCTTCACGCCGCCGTACGGCATCTGGTCGGCGCGGTAGGACGGCACGTCCCCGATGACCACGCCGCCGACCTCCAGGGCCCGGTGGGCGCGGAAGGCGGTCTGCAGGTCGTGCGTGAACACGCCCGCCTGGAGGCCGTACTTGGAGTCGTTGACGGCGGCGAAGGCCGCCGCCTCGCCGTCCACCTTCTGCACGGTGAGGACCGGCCCGAAGACCTCCTCGCAGGAGATCGTCACATCGGCCGGGACCTCGGCCAGGACGGTCGGCGCGTAGGTGGCGCCGTCGCGCTTGCCGCCGGTGAGCAGCCGGGCCCCGGCGTCGACGGCCTCCTGGACCCACTTCTCGACGCGCTGGGCGGCGTCCTCGCTGACCAGCGGGCCGACGTCGGTGGCGTCGTCACTCGGGTCGCCGGTGACCTGGGCCTCGACGGCGGCGACGATGCGCGGCAGCAGCCGGTCGTACACCGAGGCGTCGGCGATGACGCGCTGGACGGAGATGCAGGACTGGCCGCCCTGGTAGTTGGAGAAGGTGGCGATGCGGTTCGCCGCCCGGTCCAGGTCCTCGTCGCTCGCCCAGTCGGCCAGGACGACGGCCGCGCCGTTGCCGCCCAGCTCCAGGGTGCAGTGCTTGCGCGGCACCGAGTCCATGATCGCGTAGCCGACCTTCTCGGAGCCGGTGAAGGAGATCACGGGCAGGCGCTCGTCCTGCACCAGCGCGGGCATCTTGTCGTTGGCGACCGGCAGGATGCTCCAGGAGCCGGCGGGCAGCTCGGTCTCGGCGAGCAGGTCGCCGATGATCAGGCCGGACAGCGGGGTGGCCGGGGCCGGCTTGAGGATGATCGGGGCGCCGGCGGCGATGGCCGGGGCGACCTTGTGGGCGCAGAGGTTCAGCGGGAAGTTGAACGGGGCGATGCCCAGCACGACGCCCTTGGGGAAGCGGCGCGTGAAGGCGAGCCGGCCCTGGCCGCCGAGGTCGGTGTCGAGGCGCTGGGCCTCGCCGCCGTTGAACCGCCGGGCCTCCTCGGCCGCGAACCGGAACACGGACACGGCCCGGCCGACCTCGCCGCGCGCCCACTTCATGGGCTTGCCGTTCTCGGCGGAGATCAGCCGCGCGATCTCCTCGGTGCGCTCGGCGAGGCGGCGGCTGACGTGGTCGAGGGCGGCGGCGCGGACATGCGCCGGGGTGGCGGCGAACTCGTCGCGCACGGCGTACGCGGCGGCCACGGCCTCCTCGACCTGCGCGTCCGTCGGCACGCTGACCTTGCCGACGACCCGCCCGTCCCACGGGGAGGTGACGTCGAAGGTGTCCTCGCCGGTGGCCTGGCGGCCGGCGAGCCAGAAGGCGTGGGTGGAGGTCATGTTCGTTCCGGCCCTTCGGCGTTGGGGGTGATCCTGAGCTACGGACCAACGGTAGGGGCGCAGCGGCCGAACAGCGTTTGTCCGGCGCGTAGCAGTGGAAGCCGCGGACACTACGGTTTGGCTAGTCGGAGTGGGTCGCCTTGAGAGCCAGCCAGAGCTCCATGCGCACGTCCGGGTCGTCCAGGGAACGGCCGAGGATCTCCTCCACGCGGCGCATGCGGTAGCGCAGGGTGTGCCGGTGGACACCGAGCTCGGCCGCCGCCGCGTCCCACTGGCCGTGCTTGGACAGCCAGGCGCGCAGGGAGGCGACCAGATCGCCGCGGCCGGTGGCGTCGTGCTCGTACAGCGGGCGCAGCATGCCGTCGGCGAACGCCCGTACGGCGTCGTCCGCGAGCAGCGGGAGCACGGACCCGGCCGCCATCTGCTCGTGCTCCACCAGCACCCGCCCGCGCCGCCGGGCCACCGACAGGGCCTGCTCGGCCTGCTTGTACGCGGCGGAGGCGGCAATGGGCCCGGCCGGGGCCGACAGGCCCACGACCAGTTCGTCCTCCTCGCCGCCCGGCACCTTCTCGCGCGGTCCGGCCCTGCCCGTCTCCAGGGCGGCGGCGTACGCGGCGCAGGCCGCCGCCGCGGCACCGCCGTCCGCGGCCAGCACCACCAGCCGCTCCCCCTCCGGCACGACCAGCACGGCCTCGCCCGCCCGGGCCGCGGCGGACTCCACGACGTCGGCGAGCGCCGCGAGGGGATCGCCGCCCGGGCCGGCCGCGGCGAGGGCGGCGGCCGAGGGCCGGTCGAGGGCGGGTGCGCCCGGCCGGGCCTCGGCACGGGCCAGCGCCGCCGAGGCCGACACCGGCACGCGCTCGGCGACCATCATCCGGAACGGCGCGTCCAGCAGCCCGCCGTACAGGTCTCCGGCGACCGCGCGCGCGTGGTCCGGCTCCCCGGCCAGCAGCATGCGCAGCACCGCCGCGCCGACGCGCTGCTCGGCCGCCTGGAGGGACCGGGAGCGCTCGGTGGTCAGGGTCAGCAGGGCGATCGCCGAGTGGACGGCGTACCGCTCGGCGGTGCCCAGGGTGGCGGCCGTGCCCACGGCGAGGGCCGCGCGGGGCCGCCGTCCGGTCCCGACGGTGTGCAGTTCGACCCGGTCCTCGTTCTCCGGCCCGCCGACCACCGACGAGGCCGGCGCGGGGCGGTCGCGCAGCCGCTGCACGTCACCGGTGAGCCGTGCCGCCCGCCGCCCCGCCCACTCGGGGGCCGCGGCGACGACGGCACCCGACGCGTCGTACAGCGCCGCCCAGCCGTCGACCTGGGCGGCCAGCGCCGCCAGCAGCCCCTCCGGCCCGCCGCTCTGCGCCTGCCGGGTCAGCTCGCGCTGGGCGGCGAAGCCGGCGGTGACGGCCTTGTACTGGTCGGCGGCGATCGCGGCGGACACGGCCTTGCTGATGGCGAGGAACGGGGTGCGGCGCGGCACCTCCAGCAGCGGCAGGCCCTCCTCCTCGGCCGCGTCGACGAGCGCCTCGGGGATCTCCTCGTAGTTGACACCGACGGCGAAGCCGAGCCCCACCACACCGGCGCCGGCCAGTCGCCGTACGTAGCGCCGCATGGCCTCCGGGTCCTCGGCGTCCAGCTTGAGCGCGGTGATCAGCAGCAGCTCCCCGCCCTCCATGTAGGGCACGGGGTCGGCGAGCTCGCTGACGTGCGCCCAGCGGACCGGCACGTCGAGGCGGTCCCCGCCCGCCCGCACGGTCAGCTTCAGCGCGGAGTGGTGGACGAGCGAGGCGAGCGTCGGGGGCATGAGGCCTTCAGGTCTGCGTCAGGGCTGTGTGATCGTTGTGCTCTTTTGGCCGCCGCGTATGAACGACCTGTGACGATTCTGCCTCACCGTACGGTCTCCGCGTACCGCGCCGGTGCACAGCCGGTGACGATCTCAGGCCCGGAGGTTCACCAGCAGGGGAGGCGCGTGCTCGCCCTGCACGGTGGTGAGCGACAGCACCGCGTGCCCGGCCGGAACCGCATGGGCCAGCTCGGAGGCGGACCAGCGCTCGCGCTCGACCTGCCGCACGGTCACCGCCCGGGCGGTCGGCGCCTTGCCGGTGATCACCCGCCGGACCGCGTGCAGGGCCTTGCCCGCCGGGGTCTCGGCGATGATCTGCCGGTCGGTCACGTCGCGGGCCTCGGTCCACTCCTTGCCCCACACCTCGGCGAAGTCCTGACCGTCCCAGGGCGTGAGCCCCGACAGCGCCATCCGGCAGCCCGTGGCGCCGAGCAGCGGCCCGCGCAGGGGCCGGGCCACGTCGTCCAGCGTCCGCAGGGTCAGCACCGCGCCGGCGTTCCCGGACCGCAGCCGCTGGATGCCGCGCACGGCCTCGGGCGTGATCACGCCGGTCGCGTCGTCGAGCACCAGGCAGGCGAACAGCGACCGGTCCTCGCGCACGGCGACACTGGCCGTGAACTGCGCGAGCACCAGCCGCGCGAGCATCCGGGAAGCGTCGGCGTGCCCCCGCTCGGGCAGGTCGATACGGACCCGCACCGGATGGTCGAGTGCCTTGAGCGTGAAGGGCCGGGACTGCCCGGAGGTGTCGAAGAACCCGGCGAAGGCCGGCCGGTCGAGCAGCGCGACCCGGTCGGCGAGCACCCCGCCGACGTCGCCGGGCTGCCCCATCTGCCGCTCCCTGGCGTCGAGCTCCCGCAGCAGCGACTCCTGCCCGGACTCCGCCAGCTCCTGCCGCAGCGCGGCGAACGGCCCCGGCGCCCCGTCCAGCAGCTGCCGCAGCTCCGGAACGGAGGGGAAACGCCCGTGCACGGCGCGGAACGGGCCGAGCAGCTGCGCCAGCACGGTGGTCGAACGCCGGCTGTCGCTGCCCGGATGCGGGTCGGCGAGGTCCCCGACCAGCCCCTCGGCGAGCACCGCGGCGGCCTCGTCCGGGTCACTGCTGCCGCCGTACAGATCGAGGTCGTACGCGGAGTCCTGGTTGCCGATGCGTACGACGACGTCGTAGGCGTCGGCGGGTCCGAGCCCGGCCCCGGCCGCCCCGACCACCACCACGGCGGCCCGCCCGGCCAGCGCGTGCAGGCACAACGACTCGGCGACCGGCCGCACGACGGCCCCGGTCTTGCCTGATCCGGCAGGGCCGACGGCGAGCAGGGAGGTCCCCAGCAGCTCGGGGCCGAGGGCCAGGCCGGCACCGCGGTAGGCGTACGGGTTGCGGGGGTCGTCGGCGCTGAGCCCCAGCCTCACCTGCCCGGTGAGGAGGTCGTGACGGGCCAGCCGGGCGGGCAGGTCGCGAGCGCCGGAGGGGTGGAGGCAGGCGGCGGCGCCGTCCTTCAGGACCGCGCCGCTGAAGGTGGCGAGGCTGTGCCGTCCGGTGCGCACGCCCTGCCAGGCCCGCTGGATCCGGGCGTGGTCGACGTCCCGCATGAGGCCGGACCGGGCGTCGGCCGCGAGCCGCTCGGCGGCGTCGACGGCACCGGCGGCGCGCAGCTCGTTCCACTGGGCCGGGTCGTCCTGGGGTGCCGTGGGGTCCACCGGCGCCTCGGGCCGGCGGAAACGCGGGGCGACGAAGCGGCGCCAGATCTCGCCCCAGCGGCCGAGCCGGGCCACCCCGACCATGATCGCCAGGGCGACGAGCAGCTCGTACCCCCGGTAGACCATGAACGTGCCCGTCTCGCCGAGGTCGCTGTCGGCGCCGCGCCAGGCGTCGGGGACGATCAGGTCGAAGGGCACCCACCACCAGTTGCCGAGGTACCCGTTCTGCAGCAGCGACCAGATCAGCCACCCCACGAGGAAGGCGATCACCGCCCCGCTCAGCAACTGACGGGTGGGCGTGATGTCGGGCTCCTCCGCGGGGCGGGGCCGGTGCCCGAACCGCCACACGCCCGGCGCGGCCTCCGGGCGCGGCGTGCGCAGCCACGCGAGGAAGGCCGAGCCGTCCGGCGGCGGTGGCGCCGCCGGTGCCAGGGGCGGCCGGGGAGGCATCGCGGGCACCTCCGGCGGCCCCGCCGGACGCGGCACCGGGTTCGCGTGCGTGCCCCGGGCCTCCTGCGTCCCGTCGCTGTCCATCCCTCTTGCCCCCTGACCAGCCGCGCCGTCCACCATCAGCGAGTCAATCTAACGCCCTCCCCTGGGGAGTTCACCGATTGCACGGCCGCGTCGTGGGCACGGGTGGCCGGGAGTGCCATGTCCACCCCGGACAAGCCGCGGCGCCGACAACGCCCACATGGAGCATGCCCACTCCCCTCCCCCCGCCCTAGCCTGCGGGAAAAGAAGTCACAGTGTCCGTACAGGTCCGTCCGCACCACCCCCCCCAGGAGCCCCGCATGAGCGCACTGCCGCAGGAGCGTCGCGTCGTCACCGCCATCCCCGGCCCGAAGTCGCAGGAGCTGCAGGCCCGCCGTACCGCCGCGGTCGCGCAGGGTGTCGGCTCCGTGCTGCCCGTGTTCACCGCGCGCGCGGGCGGCGGGATCATCGAGGACGTCGACGGCAACCGTCTGATCGACTTCGGCTCCGGCATCGCCGTGACGTCCGTCGGCGCCTCCGCCGAGGCCGTCGTGCGCCGGGCGTCGGCCCAGCTCGCCGACTTCACCCACACCTGTTTCATGGTCACGCCGTACGAGGGGTACGTCGAGGTCGCCGAGGCGCTCGCCGAGCTGACCCCGGGTGACCACGCCAAGAAGAGCGCGCTGTTCAACTCCGGCGCCGAGGCCGTCGAGAACGCCGTGAAGATCGCCCGCGCCTACACCAAGCGGCAGGCCGTCGTCGTGTTCGACCACGGCTACCACGGGCGCACCAACCTGACGATGGCGCTCACCGCCAAGAACATGCCGTACAAGCACGGCTTCGGCCCGTTCGCGCCCGAGGTCTACCGGGTGCCCGTGGCCTACGGCTACCGCTGGCCGACCGGCCCCGAGAACGCCGGCCCCGAGGCCGCCGCCCAGGCGATCGACCAGATCAGCAAGCAGGTCGGCGCCGAGAACGTCGCCGCGGTCATCATCGAGCCGGTCCTCGGTGAGGGCGGCTTCATCGAGCCGGCCAAGGGCTTCCTGCCGGCGATCCGCGAGTTCGCCTCCGACCACGGCATCGTCTTCGTCGCCGACGAGATCCAGTCCGGCTTCTGCCGCACGGGCCAGTGGTTCGCGTGCGAGGACGAGGGGATCGTCCCGGACCTGATCACGACCGCCAAGGGCATCGCGGGCGGGCTGCCGCTCGCGGCCGTGACCGGGCGTGCCGAGATCATGGACGCCGCGCACGCGGGCGGCCTGGGCGGCACCTACGGCGGCAACCCCGTCGCCTGCGCGGGTGCGCTCGGCGCGATCGAGACCATGAGGGAACTCGACCTCAACGCCCGGGCCAAGTCCATCGAGGCCGTGATGAAGGCGCGCCTTTCGGCCATGCAGGAGAAGTTCGACATCATCGGCGACGTGCGCGGCCGCGGCGCGATGATCGCCATCGAGCTGGTCAAGGACCGCGCCACCAAGGAGCCGAACCCGGAGGCGACCGCCGCCCTCGCCAAGGCCTGCCACCAGGAGGGCCTGCTGGTCCTGACCTGTGGCACCTACGGCAACGTCCTCCGCTTCCTGCCCCCGCTGGTGATCGGCGAGGACCTGCTGAACGAGGGCCTCGACATCATCGAGCAGGGCTTCGCCCGCATCTGACCCCGCGCCGCGCGCATCTGAGCCCTCGCCGGGGCAGGTGAGCCGCCCCGGTTCCGTCACCGGGGCGGCGAGCGGCAGAGCGTGTGAAGAAGGTGTGCGGGGTGGATGACAGGGCGCCCCACGGCCTGTCCTGAGCCCTGCCCCTGTCGTAGGTTCTACCCAGATGAGAGATACACCCCGCCCACAGGGGACTGTGGGTGACATCAGGCCGGGGCCTCCCCAGCTTCGACCTGGTCGTGCCCTCGCGCACACAACCGGAGCCTGAGGCTCTGGATCTCCTCACCGATCGGACGGTCGCCCGCCCCAAACCCCCCGGGGCGCGCGACGTTCCGGTCCAGCGGCCGCCCCGGAACCACCCCCCCTGTTCCGGGGCGGCCGACCTCCTTCTCCGCTCTCCCCGCCGCTCAGCCGTCCGAGGCCTCCCGCGCGGACCGCTCCAGCCGGTCCCGGTACCGGTCCCACCAGGCCGGGTCGCCCTCCGGCAGGCTGTCCCCGGCCGGGATGTGGCCGGCGCTCCCGTCGATGAGCTCGCGCACGATGTCCGCGTGTCCGGCGTGCCGCTGCGTGTCGGAGATCACCCGCACCAGCACGTGGTGCAGCGTCACCTCCCGCCGCTCCTCGGGCCACCACGGCACCTGCCCGGTCGCGTCCAGGGCGAGCGCCTCGACCGTCCGGTCCGAGTGCCGCCACGCCTGCCGGTAGAGCTCCGTGATCTGCTCGCGTGACTCGTCCGGGGTGGCCCACATGTCCGCGTTGGGCCCGGGGTCCCGCGTGTACCACCACGGCGGTGGCGGTTCCGTCTCGAAGTACGGCCGTCCGAAGGTGTCGCCGAGGTATCCGAGCTCCACCCCCGCGACGTGCTTGACCAGCCCGAGGAGGTTGGTCCCGGTCGGGGTGAGCGGGCGGCGGGCGTCGTACTCGGAGAGCCCTTCGAGCTTCCAGAGCAGCGCGTCCCGGGCCTCCTGCAGGTAGCGCAGGAGGTCCGCCTTCGCGTTCGATGCGGTCATGCCGGGCAGTGTCGCACCCGGCACTGACAGGGCGCGCTCGCGGGCGTCCGCGCTCGTGGAAAGCTGTGCCCCATGCCGATCTCTGCGCAGCGGGAACACGCCCCCTCCCGCGCACACCCCGGCGCCCTGGTCCTGCTGCTCGGCCTTCCCGCCCTGCTGTTCGCGCTCATCACCTGGCAGGTCGTCGCCGACGGCCCGCTGCTGCGGCTCGACGCGCGCCTGAGCCGGGTGCTGCTCAACCCCGACCGGTTCTCCGAACTGCTGTCGGACCTCGGCAACGTGGGCGTCGCCGTCCCGGTCCTGGCCGCCGCCCTCGGCTACGCCGCCGTACGCGGCCGCCGGGACGGCACCGGCCGCTGGTGGCTGCCGGTGGCCGCCGCCGCCCTGCTCATGGCGCTGGTTCCGGCACTGGTGGTCCCGCTGAAGGAACTCACCGACCGCCCGGGCCCGCCGGTCGTCCCCTCGGGCACCGGCTACTACCCCTCCGGTCACACCGCCACGGCCGCCGTCGCCTACGGCGGCGCGACCCTGCTCCTGCTGCCCGGGCTGCGCACCGCCCTCGCCCGCCGCGCACTCGTCACCGTCTGCGCGGCCCTCGTGCTCGCCGTGAGCTACGGCCTGGTCCGCCGCGGCTACCACTGGCCGCTTGACGTGGTGGGCAGCTGGTGTCTGTGCGCGGTGCTGCTGACGGGGCTGTGGCTCTTCCTGCGGCGGCGGACGGCGCGCCCGGGCCGTCCGCCGGGCAGCGCCTAGTCACCGTTCTCCGTCGCCAGCCCCGCCGCCGCCTCGTGCATCGCCAGTTCCAGCAGGGCGGGGTCCGTGAGCAGTCCCGAGCCGTCCGGCGGGACCAGCCAGCGAACGCCGCCGGGTGAGGAGCGGCCCGGGTACGGCACGACGATCCAGGTGCCGGCGCCCGCCGTGCGGATGCCCGTGCCGAGCCAGCGGGCCGCGGTGCCCGGCGGTACGAAGAACCCCATCCGCGCGTCGCCGAAGTCGACGAGCACGGGCCCCGGCCGGTCGAGGACGCGGCTGAGCACGTCGAGCGTGGCGTAGCCGAGCTCGCCGGGCAGGATGAGCACGTCCCAGGCACTGCCGGCGGGCAGCAGCGCGACCCCGAGCGGGTTGCGCTCCCACTCCCAGCGGCAGGCCTCGGGATCGGGTGCGACGGATGCGAGCCACTCGACCGCCGTCTTGGCCCCTGTCATGAGGAGGACCCCCTTCTCTCCGTGAAGCGCGTGGTTCTCGCGGACGCGCGGCGCGTCCCGAGGGCGTCACGAGGGAGAAGGGGGTCCGCCGGGGTCATTACGCGGGTTCCGGCCTCTCGTTGGAGTGAACCGGCTCACACCCGCACAGGGGGCCCGTTCAGCTGTCGAAGCCCAGCCCCAGCCGGTCCATCGTCCGCAGCCACAGGTTGCGCCGGCCGTCCCGGGCGTCCGCGCGGGCCAGTGACCACTTGGTGAGGGCGATGCCCGTCCAGGCGAACGGCTCGGGCGGGAACGGCAGGGGCTTCCTGCGGACCATCTCCAGTGCGGTCCGCTCGGTGCGCTCCCCCGCCAGCAGGTCCAGCATCACCTCGGCGCCGAACCGGGTGGCCCCGACGCCGAGGCCCGTGTACCCGGCCGCGTAGGCCACCTTGCCCTGGTGGGCCGTGCCGAAGAACGCCGAGAAGCGGGAGCAGGTGTCGATGGCTCCGCCCCAGGCGTGGGAGAAGCGGACGCCCTCCAGCTGCGGGAAGCAGGTGAAGAAGTGCCCGGCGAGCTTGGCGTAGGTCTCGGGGCGGTCGTCGTACTCGGCGCGGACGCGTCCGCCGTAGGGGTAGATCGCGTCGTAGCCGCCCCACAGGATCCGGTTGTCGGCGGACAGCCGGAAGTAGTGGAACTGGTTGGCGCTGTCGCCGAGGCCCTGGCGGTTCTTCCAGCCGATGGAGGCGAGCTGGTCGCCGGTGAGCGGCTCGGTCATCAGGGCGTAGTCGTAGACCGGGACGGTGTAGGAGCGCACGCGGCGGACCAGGTTCGGGAAGATGTTGGTGCCGAGGGCGACCCGGCGGGCGCGGATCCGGCCGTAGGGGGTGCGGACGGCCATGCCCGCGCCGTAGGGCCTCAGGTCCAGCGCGGGGGTGTGCTCGTAGACGCGGACGCCGAGGGCGGCGCACGCCCGTTTCAGGCCCCAGGCGAGTTTCGCCGGGTTCAGCATGGCGACGCCCGTGCGGTCCCAGAGCCCCGCCTGGAAGGTCGGTGAGTTCACCTGCTCCCGTACGGCGTCCGCGTCCAGGTACTCGACGCCCTCGGACAGGCCCCGGCGGACCGTCTCCTCGTGCCATGCGCGCAGTTCGCGCGCCTGGTAGGGCTCCGTGGCGACGTCGATCTCGCCGGTGCGCTCGAAATCGCAGTCGATGGAGTGGCGGGCGACCGCCGCCTCGATGGCGTCGAGGTTGCGGGCGCCCAGCCGCTGGAGCGTGTGGATCTCGCCGGGCCAGCGGGCGAGGCCGTTGGGCAGGCCGTGGGTGAGGGAGGCGGCGCAGAACCCGCCGTTGCGGCCCGAGGCGGCCCAGCCCACCTCGCGGCCCTCCACCAGCACCACGTCCCGCCGCGGGTCGCGTTCCTTGGCGATCAGCGCCGTCCACAGTCCGCTGTAGCCGCCGCCGACGACCAGCAGGTCACAGGTCTCGGAGGTGGTGAGGGCGGGTTCGGGGCGGGGCCGGCCGGGGTCGTCCAGCCAGTACGGGACCGGCTGGGCGTCGGAGAGCGAACGGGTCCACTGATTCATGGCGCCAGCGGCCATGATTTCAACTCCCTACGGTTATGCCTTTTGTCTGTTGCGGCGATTTCCGATGACCATCGAGATCAGGACGAGCAGGACGGCGACGATGAACATGGCCGTACCGATGACATTGATCTGGACGGGCGTTCCGCGCTGCGCCGAGCCCCAGACGAACATGGGGAAGGTGACGGTCGAGCCCGCGTTGAAATTGGTGATGATGAAATCGTCGAAGGAGAGCGCGAAGGCGAGCAGCGCACCGGCCGCGATACCCGGCGCGGCGATCGGCAGGGTGACCCGGACGAAGGTCTGGAACGGGCCCGCGTACAGGTCGCGTGCCGCCTCCTCCAGTTTCGGGTCCATCGACATCACACGTGCTTTCACGGCCGTGACCACGAAACTCAGGCAGAACATGATGTGCGCGATGAGGATCGTCCAGAAGCCGAGCTGTGCGCCCATGTTGAGGAACAGGGTGAGCAGCGAGGCGGCCATGACGACCTCGGGCATCGCCATGGGCAGGAAGATCAGCGAGTTCACGGCGCCGCGGGCGCGGAACCGGTAGCGGACCAGGGCGAAGGCGATCAGCGTGCCGAGGAGCGTGGCGCCGAGGGTCGCCCAGAAGGCGATCTGGAGGCTGACGGACAGCGAGCCGCACAGGTCGGAGACCCCGCACGGGTCCTTCCAGGCGTCCAGCGAGAACTGCTGCCACTCGTAGTTGAAGCGCCCCTTCGGTTTGTTGAAGGAGAACACCGTCACGATGACGTTCGGCAGCAGCAGATAGGCGAGGGTGAAGAGACCCGCGATGACGACGAGATTCCTCTTGAGCCAGTTGACGAAGGGCATTTAGACCAGATCCTCCGTCCCGGACCTGCGGATGTAGAAGGTGACCATGAGGAGGATGGCCGCCATGAGGATGAAGGAGAGTGCCGCCGCGGTCGGGTAGTCGAGCACGCGGAGGAACTGCGTCTGGATGACGTTTCCGACCATGCGGGTGTCGGTCGAGCCGAGCAGGTCGGCGTTGACGTAGTCACCGGCCGCCGGGATGAAGGTCAGCAGGGTGCCGGAGACGACACCCGGCATCGACAGCGGGAAGGTGACCTTGCGGAACGTCGTCCAGGGCCGGGCGTACAGGTCGCCGGCGGCCTCGTGCAGCCGGCCGTCGATGCGCTCCAGCGAGGTGTACAGCGGCAGGATCATGAACGGCAGGAAGTTGTACGTCAGGCCGCAGATGACCGCCAGCGGGGTGGCCAGCACACGGTCGCCCGCGGTCAGGCCCAGCCAGCTGGTCACGTCCAGCACGTGCAGCGAGTTGAGCGCGCCGACGAGCGGGCCGCCGTCCGCGAGGATCGTCTTCCAGGCCAGGGTGCGGATCAGGAAGCTGGTGAAGAAGGGCGCGATCACCAGGATCATGATCAGGTTCCGCCAGCGGCCCGCCCGGAAGGCGATCAGGTAGGCGAGCGGGTAGCCGAGCAGCAGGCACAGGATCGTGGCGGTGCCGGCGTAGAGCACCGAGCGGACGAACTGCGGCCAGTAGGCCGACAGCGCGTCCCAGTAGGTGGCGAAGTGCCAGGTGACCTCGTAACCCGTCTCCAGGGAGCCCGTCTGCACGGACGTGGAGGCCTGGTAGATCATCGGCAGCGCGAAGAAGACGACCAGCCAGAGCATGCCCGGGAGCAGCAGCCAGTACGGGGTCAGACGGCCCCGGCGCCTGGGCGGCTTCGCCTCGGGTGCTTGCGGGGTGAGCGGCGGTGGCGCCTCGGTGAGGGTCGACATCAGGCCGCCTCTTCCACTCCGGCGTCGGCGTCCTGCGCGGCGTCCAGGCCGAAGGTGTGGGCCGGGTTCCAGTGCAGGACGACCTCGGTTCCGGGCACGAGCCGGGGGTCGCGGTCGATGTTCTGGGCGTAGACCTCGAAGTCCGGGCAGACCGGGCTGTCGACGACGTACTGCGTGGAGACGCCGATGAAGCTGGAGTCCGCGATCCGGCCGGTGATGCGGTTGCGGCCCTCCGGGATCTCGCCGGCGTCGTCCGCGTGGGTGAGGGCGATCTTCTCCGGGCGGACGCCGGCCAGGACCTTGCCGCCGGTGGTCGCGGGGGCGGAACATCGCGCCTCGGGCAGGACGAGCTTGCCGCCGCCCGCCTTCAGCACGATGTCCCCGCCGCTCCTGGCGTCGACCTCGGCCTCGATGAAGTTGGAGGTGCCGAGGAAGTTGGCGACGAACGTGGTGCGCGGGTTCTCGTACAGATCGGCGGGTGTGCCGAGCTGCTCGACGCGGCCGCCGTTCATCACGGCGACCGTGTCGGCCATGGTCATGGCCTCCTCCTGGTCGTGCGTGACGTGGATGAAGGTGATGCCGACCTCGGTCTGGATGCGCTTGAGCTCCAGCTGCATCTGGCGGCGCAGCTTCAGGTCGAGGGCGCCGAGCGGCTCGTCCAGCAGGAGCACCTTGGGGTGGTTGATCAGCGCGCGGGCCACGGCGACGCGCTGCTGCTGGCCGCCGGAGAGCTGGTGCGGCTTCTTGCGGGCCTGCTCGCCGAGCTGGACCAGCTCCAGCATCTCCTCGACCTGCTTCTTCACCGACTTCAGGCCGCGCCGGCGCAGGCCGAAGGCGACGTTCTCGAAGATGTCGAGGTGCGGGAAGAGGGCGTAGGACTGGAAGACCGTGTTCACCGGCCGCTTGTACGGCGGCAGGGCCGTCACGTCCTGGTCGCCCAGGAAGACGGTGCCGGCGGAGGGTTCCTCCAGCCCGGCGATCATGCGCAGGGTGGTGGTCTTGCCGCAGCCGGAGGCGCCGAGCAGGGCGAAGAAGGAGCCCTGCGGGACGGTCAGGTCGAGCGGGTGGACGGCGGTGAAGGAGCCGTAGGTCTTGCTGATGCCCGTGAGGCGGACGTCGCCGCCGGGGTCCGTCGTGTTCGTCATGGTGGTCACGCCCCCGTCAGCTTCGCGAACTTCTCTTCGAACTCGGTCTCTTCCTTCGAGCTCAGCGAGCGGAAGGCGTGCGACTTGGCCGCCATGGCCTTGTCGGGGATGATCAGCGGGTTGTTCGCCGCGTCCTCGTCGATCTTCGCCAGTTCGGCCTTCACACCGTCGACGGGACACACGTAGTTGATGTACGCGGCCAGTTCGGCGGCCGGCTTCGGCTCGTAGTAGAAGTCGATGAGCCGCTCGGCGTTCGTCTTGTGCCGGGCCTTGTTGGGGACCAGCAGGTTGTCCGTGGACGTCATGTAGCCGCTGTCCGGGATGAGGAAATCGATGTCGGGGCTGTCCGCCTTCAGCTGGACGACGTCCCCGGCCCAGGCGACGCAGGCGGCGAAGTCGCCGCTGGTCAGGTCGGAGGTGTAGTCGTTGCCGGTGAAGCGGCGGATCTGGCCCTTGTCGACGGCCTTCTGCAGCCGGGCGATGGCCGCGTCGTAGTCGTCGGCGGTGAAGTCCGCCGGGTCCTTGCCCATGTCGAGCAAGGTCATGCCGACGCTGTCGCGCATCTCCGACAGGAAGCCGACGCGCCCCTTGAGCTTGGGGTTGTCGAGCAGGTCGGAGACCGACGTCACCTCGACGCCGTCGAGGGCCTTCTTGTTGTACGCGATGACCGTCGAGATGCCCTGCCAGACGTACGAGTAGGCGCGGCCCGGGTCCCAGTCGGGGTTGCGGAACTGGGCGGACAGGTTGGCGTAGGCGTGCGGCAGGTTGCTCGCGTCGAGCTTCTGCGCCCAGCCCAGGCGGATGAGGCGGGCGGCCAGCCAGTCGGTGAGGACGATCAGGTCACGGCCGGTGTCCTGGCCCGCGGCGAGCTGCGGCTTGATCTTGCCGAAGAACTCGTTGTTGTCGTTGATGTCCTCGGTGTACTTGACCTTGACGCCGGTGCGCTTCGTGAACTGCTCCAGCGTGGGGTGGTGCTTGCCGCTGTCGTCGACGTCCATGTACTCGGTCCAGTTGGAGAAGTTCACGGTCTTCTCCTTGGCCGAGCGGTCCTCGGCCGGGACGCCGCCCTGCGACTGACCGGCCGCCGGGATGCCGCAGGCGCTCAGGCTCCCGAGACCGCCGACGGCGAGCGCGCCGCCCGCGGAGGCGCGCAGCAGCGACCGCCGGGTGAGGGCGGCCCTGCCGTTGGTGAGGCTGCGCCGCATCGCGGCCACTTGGGCCGCGGAGAGGCGGTCGGGCTCGTACTGCTCCATGCGCGTGGTGCCCTTTCGGAGGGTGGGCGGCCGCTGGTCAGGCGGCCTGATACGGCTAGCGGTCCCCGAAGACGGTGCGGTGCCAGTCCTTGGCGGCCACCGCGGTGTTGTCGAACATGACGTGCTTGATCTGGGTGTACTCCTCGAACGAGTACGCGGACATGTCCTTGCCGTAGCCGGAGGACTTGTAGCCGCCGTGCGGCATCTCGCTGATGATCGGGATGTGGTCGTTGACCCACACGCAGCCGGCCTTGATCTCGCGCGTGGCCCGGTTGGCCCGGTACACGTCCCGGCTCCAGGCGGAGGCGGCCAGCCCGTAGGGGGTGTCGTTGGCGAGGGCGATGCCCTCGTCGTCGGTGTCGAACGGCAGCACGACCAGGACCGGTCCGAAGATCTCCGACTGGACGACCTCGCTGTCCTGGGCCGCGTCGGCGATCAGGGTGGGCCGGTAGTAGGCGCCCTTGGCGAGCTCGCCCCCGGGCGCCTCGCCGCCGGTCACCACGCGCGCGTAGCCGCGCGCCCGGTCGACGAAGCCGGCGACCCGGTCGCGCTGCGCGTGCGAGACGAGCGGGCCGAGGTCGGTTCCGGCGGCGAACGGGTCGCCGAGCCGCACGGTCTCCATCAGCGTCGCCGTCCGCTCCACGAAGGCGTCGTACAGCGGCCGCTGCACGTACGCGCGCGTGGCGGCCGTGCAGTCCTGCCCGGTGTTGATGAGGGCGCCGGCGACCGCGCCGTGCGCGGCGGCCTCCGGGTCGGCGTCGTCGAAGACCACGAAGGGCGCCTTGCCGCCGAGCTCCAGGTGGAGGCGCTTGACGGTGGCGGTGGCGACCTCGGCGACGCGCTTGCCGACGGCGGTGGAGCCGGTGAAGGAGGTCATGGCCACGTCGGGGTGGCCGACGAGGTGCTCCCCGGCCTCCCGCCCGGTGCCGGTGACGATGTTGATCACGCCGTCCGGGATCCCGGCGTCGGTGGCCGCCTGCGCGAAGAGCAGCGAGGTCAGCGGAGTGAGCTCGGCGGGCTTCAGCACGATGGTGTTGCCCGCCGCGATCGCCGGGAGGATCTTCCAGGCGGCCATCTGCAGCGGGTAGTTCCAGGGCGCGATCGACCCGACGACCCCGATCGGCTCGCGCCGGACGTAGGAGGTGTGGTCGCCGGAGTACTCGCCCGCGGACTGCCCCTGCAGATGCCGGGCGGCACCGGCGAAGAATTCCGTGTTGTCGATGGTCCCGGGGACGTCGAACTCACGGGTCAGCTTCAGCGGCTTTCCGCACTGGAGGGACTCGGCACGGGCGAAGTCCTCGGCCCGGTCGGCCAGCACGGCGGCGAACCGGTGCAGGGCGTCGGACCGCTCGCCGGGGGTGGCACCCGCCCAGCCGGGGAAGGCCTCGCGGGCGGCGGCGACGGCCCGGTCGACGTCGGCCGTGCCCGCCAGCTCGTAGCGGAGCACCTCCTCGCCCGACGCCGGGTCGACGACCGCGTGCGTACGGCCGGAGGTGCCCCTGCTCAGGCGGCCCGCGATGTACTGCGCGCCCTGCTGGAAGCGCTCCTCGGCCGGAAATCGGTCCGGGGTGGCGTTGCCCGGGTTGTGCATGTCGCTCTCCTCCGTGTCCCCACGATGGGGCCGGCGTGGCTCAGGCTCGATTTGAGTGCCGATCCTGACAGAGGGATGGGACTCCAACAAGTGATTCCGTTGTTGATTTTTGGTTACGCGACGGAATCTGTCGACCAGGTGTCGAGTCCGCCAGGAAAAGGCAGGACGCTGTGTCAGTGGTGCGTGCCAGACTCCCGTGCATGGAGAAGATCACGGGGGCGGTCGACTCGCGGGAAGCCCTGATCAGGGCGGTTCGCGCGGGGGCCAGGGTCAAGTATCTGCATTTCTGGGGGCACCGGCCGCGGCCGGACGGCCGGATCGGCCCGGGCTGCCTGAGCCAGTGGTGGCCGTCGCCCTTCACGGTGGACGGCGTGGAGTACGCGACCGCCGAGCACTGGATGATGGCCGGCAAGGCCCGGCTCTTCGAGGACGCGGCGGCCGAGCGCGCCGTGCTGGCCGCCGCTCATCCCGCCGAGGCGAAGAAGGCCGGGCGGCTGGTGCGCGGCTTCGACGAGGCGGCGTGGGCCCGGGAGCGGTTCGCAATCGTCGTGGCGGGCAGCGTCCACAAGTTCGCGGCGCATCCGGAGCTCCAGGGCTTCCTGCTCGGCACGGGCGACCGGGTGCTGGTCGAGGCGAGCCCCGTGGACCGGGTGTGGGGCATCGGGCTGGCCGCGGACGACGAGGCGGCGGCGGACCCGGAGCGGTGGCGGGGCCCGAACCTGCTGGGCTTCGCGCTGATGGCGGCGCGTGAGCGGCTGCGGGCGGCCGGGGCATGAGTGAGGGGCCGGTCCAGGACCGGCCCCCTCGGTGACGCGGCGGCCTCGCTCAGGAAGCCGCGCCGAGCCCGCCCATGATGCTGGCGAACAGCAGGAAGCCCAGCAGCGGAAGGATCACGGTGGCGATGATGCCGCAGACCAGGCCGGCGGTCGCCGCGCCCTTGTTGGTGGCCTCACCGCGGATGGCCTTGCCCCGGCCGACGGCGCCGAAGATGATCGCCAGGATGCCGAGGATCACGCCGAAGAACCACAGCAGGAAGGTCACGCTGCACACCACGCCGATGATGCCCAGCACCAGGCCCGTGGTCCCCATGCCGTTGCTCGGCTGCGCCGGCATCCCGTAGCCGGCGGCCGGCGGGTAGCCCACGGGCGGCGCGGCCGGGTAGCCGGGGCCGCTCTGGGGGTAGCCGTAGCCCGGACCGGACTGCTGCGGGTAGCCGTAGCCGGGGGCCGGCTGCTGCGGAGGCTGGGACGGCGGGCCGAAGCCACCGGGCATGGGATTGGTGTTGGACATGGACGAGCTCCCCTCCGTTGTCAGACCAGGGAATCGTAGTGGTCAAGTGGGCCGGGGAGTACGGGAGTTTCAGCGCAGGACCGGTGCGGTGACGGTGGGACCCACGGCACCGTAGTACGGGTCGTCGTCGTACTCGTCGCTGTTGATCGCGGCCGTGATGCCGACCGCGATCAGGACGATCACCGTGATGCCGAGGATGATCCCGATGATGCCCATGATGAGACCGGCCTGGGCCTGCCCGTGGTTGGTGGCCACACCCGCCTCGGCCCGCTTGCGGCCCTTGATGCCGAACACGACGGCGAGGATGCCGGTGACCAGGGAGACCACGCCGTACAGGCAGAAGAGGGTGCAGGAGACGATGCCGAGCACCATCGCCGCGATCCCCATGCCGTTCTGGGGCGCCGGGGGCATGCCGGGCCAGCCGTAACCCGACTGGGGATAGCCCGGGTACCCGTAACCGCCGGGACCGCCCGGGGCGACCGGCGGGGGCGGGAGGGCCCCGGTGCCGGAGGCGTCGTACGGGGGCGTGCCGGCGGGCGGGGTGAAACCGGCGCTCGGCATCGAGGTGACCGTGGCCTGGTCGTGCACGGAGGGCGGCCCCTGGACGGGCGGCTGGTCCTTGTCGAGCGACGGCTGGTGCTCCGGGGGCGCCCACGGGTCGTGGCCGCCGCCCCCGCCGGGCTGCGTCGGGTCCGTCATCTGTGCATCCCCCCTGGGTCGATCGTGCCGTCATGCTACGGGGCCGTTCGGCGCGGACCACAGGGCGGGTGCGCGGGGTGGTGCGCGCTCCTCGGCGAACCGGAAGCCGAGCAGGCCGGCCGGGGCCCGCGGCGGCCCGTCCCCCTCCCCCCCGACGGCCGAGCCGAGGACCGGCCCGGCGATGCGGTGCCGTACGGCCCCGCCGCCCGTGGGGCGCCACCGTCCCGCCTAGGATGAGTCCGAGTCATCGATCAGCCGATCACCCGCGCCCGCCGCCCTCGTGCCGGCCCGGCGCCGTTCCGGGGAGGAACCTTGACCGAGCAACTCGTCGACCCCCAGGCCCCGCGCGACCTGAAGGCCTTCGTCGCCGGCCTGCCCAAGGCCGAACTGCACGTGCACCACGTGGGCTCCGCCTCTCCCCGGATCGTCTCCGAGCTGGCCGCCCGGCACCCCGACTCGAAGGTGCCGACCGACCCCGAGGCCCTGGCCGACTACTTCACCTTCACCGACTTCGCGCACTTCGTCGAGGTGTACCTGTCGGTCGTCGACCTGATCCGCACCCCGGAGGACGTCCGGCTGCTGACCTACGAGGTGGCCAGGGAGCTCGCCCGGCAGCAGGTGCGGTACGCCGAGCTGACCATCACGCCGTTCTCCTCCACCCGGCGCGGCATCGACGAGCGCGCCTTCATGGACGCGATCGAGGACGCCCGCAAGGCGGCCGAGGCCGAGTTCGGGACCGTACTGCGCTGGTGCTTCGACATCCCCGGCGAGGCGGGTCTCCAGGCCGCCGAGGAGACGGCCCGGCTCGCCACCGACGACCGGCTGCGCCCCGAGGGCCTGGTCTCCTTCGGGCTCGGCGGCCCGGAGGTCGGCGTGCCCCGGCCGCAGTTCAAGCCCTACTTCGACCGCGCGATCGCGGCCGGGCTGCACTCCGTGCCGCACGCCGGCGAGACCACCGGCCCGGAGACGGTGTGGGACGCGCTGACGCACCTGCGCGCCGAGCGCATCGGGCACGGCACGAGCGCCGCGCAGGACCCGAAGCTCCTCGCGCACCTCGCCGAGCACCGGATCGCCCTGGAGGTGTGCCCCACCTCGAACATCGCCACCCGCGCGGTCCGCACCCTCGACGAGCACCCGGTCAGGGAGTTCGCGGAGGCCGGGGTCGTCGTCACGATCAACTCCGACGACCCGCCGATGTTCGGCACCGACCTGAACAACGAGTACGCCGTCGCGGCCCGGCTGCTCGGCCTCGACGAACGGGGCCTGGCCGACCTGGCGAAGAACGCCGTGGACGTGTCCTTCCTGGACGACGCCGGCAAGGCCCGCATCAAGGGCGAGATCGACACGTACACCGCCGGGTGGCTCGGCCGGTGACCTCCGCCGCACAGCGCCCCGGGCGGCCGGTGACCGCCGTGGCCCACCGGGGCGACCCCTACCGCGTCCGCGAGAACACCGTGCCCTCGCTCAGGTCCGCGCTGGCCCGGGGCGCGGACGCGGTGGAGGTCGACGTACGGCTCACCCGGGACGGCGTGCCGGTGCTGCTGCACGACGCGACGCTCAAGCGGCTCTGGGACCACGAGCGGCCGGTGCTCGCGCTGTCCCTGGCCGAGGTGCGCGGGCTGACCGGCGGCGGGGTGCCGACGCTGACGGAGGCACTGGCCGCGACCGGCGGGCACCGGGTGATGATCGACCTGCCCGGCTCGCCCGACGTGCGGGCGGTGCGGCGGGTGATGGACGCCGCCCGGGAGGCCGGGGCGGCGGACCGCGTCTACTACTGCGCGGGCGCCGATGCCATGCTGGCGGTGCGCGCGGCCGACGCGGCCGCCGAGATCGCCCTCACCTGGACGACCCTGGCCCCGCCGCGGCCCGTGCTGCTGGAGGCGATCCGCCCGCGCTGGCTCAACTACCGCTTCCCCCTGGTGGACCGCCCCCTCGCCGACCGCGTCCACCGCGACGGCTACCTGCTGTCGGTCTGGACCCCCGACACCCGCCGCTCGATGCGCCGGCTCCTGGCCGCGGGCGTGGACTCGATCACGACCAACCGCGTCGACGTGCTGTGCGCGCTGCGCGCGGACACGGTCCCGGCCCTGGACCGGCGGGGACCGCACGCCTGACCGCCGTGCCACGGCCGGCCGCATGACGGCCGGCCGCGTCAGGCACCCGGCACCGGAACAGCGGCCACCGGCGCGGTCAGCGCCTCCAGCAGCTTGATCCGCCGCCGCACCACGTACAGCGGGACCACCCCGAACACGCCGAACGCCATGTCGATCACCGACCACCAGAAGGGGATGTCGCGGATCGGCCCGCAGACGAGGGCGAGAGGGACGATGCCCGCGCAGGCGATCATCCCGAACTCGACGACCCAGATGTTGCGCACCGGGTCGCGGTAGGGCCCGTAGAAGGCGACCGCGATCACCAGGTGCGCGAAGGCCAGCCAGTCCGTGCCGTACAGGAGGAACGGGTACTCGGCGTCCGCCTGGTCGAGCCCTTCGCGCACCCGCCCGATCCACTCCGTCAGGCCGGGCAGGTACTCGCCCACGGACAGCGCCTCCGACAGGCTCTCGGCCCACCGCAGTTCGTGGACAAGCGGGAAGGCGGTGGCGCCGCTCAGCACCAGACACACGACGAAGAAGACCAGCCACGCGCGGATGCCCTTGAGCAGGGCGGCTCTGTCGCTCATGGAGCGCACCCTACGCCGACAATTGAACATGTTCAAAAACGGCGGTTCCCCGGCCCCGGACGCACGAGCGGCCCCGGACGGAGGAGAACCGTCCGGGGCCGCTCGGCACTGCGCCGGGGGTTACGCGTCCAGCGACGTCATCACGTGCTTGATGCGCGTGTAGTCGTCGAAGCCGTACGCCGACAGGTCCTTGCCGTAGCCGGACTTCTTGAAGCCGCCGTGCGGCATCTCCGCGACCAGCGGGATGTGCGTGTTGATCCACACGCAGCCGAAGTCGAGCTTCTTGCTCATCCGCATGGCACGGCCGTGGTCCTTGGTCCACACCGAGGAGGCCAGCGCGTACTCCACGCCGTTGGCCCACTCCACGGCCTGGTCCTCGTCGCGGAAGGACTGCACGGTGATGACCGGGCCGAAGACCTCGTTCTGGATGATCTCGTCGTCCTGCTTCAGGCCCGAGACGACGGTCGGCGCGTAGAAGTAGCCCTGGTCGCCGACCCGCTTGCCGCCCGCCTCCACGCGCGCGTGCGCGGGCAGGCGCTCGATGAAGCCCTCGACCTGCTTGAGCTGGTTGGGGTTGTTCAGCGGCCCGTACAGCACGTCCTCGTCGTCCGGCTGCCCCGTCTTGGTGTCGGCGGCGGCCTTCGCCAGCGCGGAGACGAACTCGTCGTGGATGGACTCGTGGACGAGCACGCGCGTGGCCGCGGTGCAGTCCTGGCCGGCGTTGAAGTAGCCCGCGACCGAGATGTCCTCGACGGCCTTGGCGATGTCGGTGTCCTCGAAGACCACGACCGGCGCCTTGCCGCCCAGCTCCAGGTGGACGCGCTTGACGTCCTTGGAGGCGGACTCGGCGACCTGGATGCCGGCGCGCACCGAGCCGGTGATGGAGGCCATCGCCGGGACCGGGTGCTCGACCATCATGCGGCCCGTCTCGCGGTCGCCGCAGATGACGTTGAAGACGCCCTTGGGCAGGATGCCGCCGAGGATCTCCGCGATCAGGACCGTGGAGGCCGGGGTGGTGTCCGACGGCTTCAGCACGACCGTGTTGCCCGCCGCGATCGCCGGGGCGAACTTCCACACGGCCATCATCATCGGGTAGTTCCACGGCGCGACCTGGGCGCAGACACCGACCGGCTCGCGGCGCACGATGGAGGTGAGGCCCTCCATGTACTCACCGGCCGAGCGGCCCTCCAGCATCCGCGCGGCACCCGCGAAGAAGCGGATCTGGTCGACCATCGGCGGGATCTCCTCGGAGCGGGTCAGCCCGACCGGCTTGCCCGTGTTCTCCACCTCGGCCGCGATCAGCTCCTCGGCGCGCTCCTCGAAGGCGTCCGCGATCTTCAGCAGGGCCTTCTGACGCTCGGCGGGCGTGGTGTCGCGCCAGCCGGGGAAGGCCTCGGCGGCCGCCGCCATGGCGGCGTCCACGTCCGCCTGCCCGGACAGCGGAGCGGTCGCGTACGCCTCGCCCGTCGCGGGATTGACCACCTCGGTGGTCCGTCCGTCGGCGGCGTCCCGGAACTCACCGCCGATGTAGTTGCGCAGACGACGCAGCTCGGTGCTCACTGCCGGCCCTCCAGTTCGGATGTCCATCACTTGAGACACCCACCCTAGTCGGCAGTCCCACGTTTTCAACACCCCCACTCCCTCCGCTGGTGCGGAATCCGCAGGACTGGACTATCGAAACAACGGATTTCATCGATCGAGGCTTGCGGAAGTGTCGAGACCTCGTGCACAGTGACCCCGTGGCCAGTCGAAGCGCAGACCAGAAGGGCACGCGGGAGCACCGCGAGCCCTCCCGCGAGTCCAGGAACGGCAGCTCGCCCCAGCTGGACGCCGTCTCCCTCGCCATCATCGAGCAGCTGCAGGAGGACGGCCGCCGGCCGTACGCCGCCATCGGCAAGGCCGTCGGCCTGTCCGAGGCGGCCGTGCGCCAGCGCGTCCAGAAACTGCTCGACCAGGGCGTGATGCAGATCGTCGCCGTCACGGACCCGCTCACCGTGGGCTTCCGCAGACAGGCGATGGTCGGCGTGAACGTCGAGGGGGACGTGGAGTCGGTCGCCGACGCGCTGACGGCCATGTCCGAGTGCGAGTACGTGGTGATGACCGCAGGCTCCTTCGACCTGATGGTCGAGATCGTCTGCGAGGACGACGACCACCTTCTCGAGGTCATCAACCGACGCATCCGGGCCGTCCCCGGAGTGCGCTCCACCGAGAGCTTCGTCTACCTCAAGCTCAAGAAGCAGACCTACATGTGGGGAACCCGATAACCGTGAGGACCCGATAGCCGTGAGCAAGGACCTCTCCCAGTCCGCGTACGACCACCTGTGGATGCACTTCACGCGCATGTCGTCGTACGAGAAGGCCCCCGTCCCCACCATCGTCCGGGGCGAGGGCACGTACATCTACGACGACCAGGGCAAGCGCTACCTGGACGGCCTCGCCGGCCTGTTCGTGGTGCAGGCCGGGCACGGCCGCGTCGAGCTGGCCGAGACCGCCTTCAAGCAGGCGCAGGAGCTGGCGTTCTTCCCCGTGTGGTCGTACGCCCACCCCAAGGCGATCGAGCTGGCCGAGCGCCTGGCCCACCACGCGCCGGGCGACCTGAACAAGGTCTTCTTCACCACCGGTGGCGGCGAGGCCGTCGAGACCGCCTGGAAGCTCGCCAAGCAGTACTTCAAGCTGGTCGGCAAGCCCACCAAGCACAAGGTCATATCCCGCGCGGTGGCCTACCACGGCACACCGCAGGGCGCCCTGTCCATCACCGGCCTGCCGGGCCTGAAGGCCCCGTTCGAGCCGCTGGTGCCGGGCGCGCACAAGGTCCCGAACACCAACATCTACCGCGCCCCGCTCTTCGGCGACGACCCGGAGGCCTTCGGCCGCTGGGCCGCCGACCAGATCGAGCAGCAGATCCTCTTCGAGGGCCCGGACACGGTCGCCGCGGTCTTCCTGGAGCCCGTGCAGAACGCGGGCGGCTGCTTCCCGCCCCCGCCCGGTTACTTCCAGCGGGTGCGCGAGATCTGCGACCGGCACGACGTGCTGCTCGTCTCGGACGAGGTCATCTGCGCCTTCGGCCGCCTGGGCACGTACTTCGCCTGCGACAAGTTCGACTACGTGCCGGACATGATCACCTGCGCCAAGGGCATGACCTCGGGCTACTCCCCGATCGGCGCCTGCATCATCTCCGACCGCCTGGCCGAGCCGTTCTACAAGGGCGACAACACCTTCCTGCACGGCTACACCTTCGGCGGCCACCCGGTCTCCGCGGCCGTCGGCCTGGCCAACCTCGACCTGTTCGAGCGCGAGAACCTCAACCAGCACGTCCTGGACAACGAGGGCAACTTCCGCTCGACCCTGGAGAAGCTCCACGACCTGCCGATCGTCGGCGACGTCCGCGGCAACGGCTTCTTCTACGGCATCGAGCTCGTCAAGGACAAGGCCACCAAGGAGTCCTTCGACGCGGACGAGACCGAGCGCGTCCTGTACGGCTTCCTCTCGAAGAAGCTGTACGAGAACGGCCTGTACTGCCGGGCCGACGACCGCGGCGACCCGGTCGTCCAGCTCGCCCCGCCGCTGATCTCGGACCAGTCGACGTTCGACGAGATCGAGCAGATCCTGCGGGCCACCCTCTCGGAGGCGTGGACCAAGCTCTGACCGGCCGTCGCTCCGATCGTCTGCCTGGATGATCAACACCGGCCCCGGTGCCGCCCGTTCGAGTGAGAAACGGCGGCCCGGGGCCGCGTGCTGTCCGGAGCCGGGCCGCCTTTCTGCCTAGCGTGCCCAGTGACCGATCGGCCCTGCCTTCGTTCCCCCGCACGGGGGATGGCACGGGAACTACGGATCTGAACCGAGGTGTACGCCCATGGAGGCCCCGCCGGACAACGACGTGCTCTGGGCACGTGCCCTGCACTTCCAGCACGACGACGGCTCGCCCGCGCTCTGCGGTGTCTCGCTCGGCGTCCGCGAGGGCGAGATCCTCGCCGTCAGCGGCCCGCGCGGCAGCGGCAAGACGACCCTGCTGCGGTGCCTGTCCGGCCTGGTGCCCGTGCGGCGCGGCGAGGTCTGGTTCAACAGCGTGCCCGTGCACACCATGGGCCCGCTCACCCGGGAACGGCTGCGCCGCGACCGCTTCGGCTGGATCGACCCGGCCCCCTCCCTGGTCCCGGAGCTCAACGCCTGGGAGAACACCGCCCTGCCGCTGATGCTGCGCGGCACCGGCCGCCGCCGCGCCAAGACCGCGGCCCTGGAGTGGCTGGAGCGCCTCGACATCGGCGACGGCGCCCGCAAGCGCCCGCACCAGCTGGTGCAGGCCGAGCGGCAGCGGGTGTGCATCGCCCGCGCGCTCGCCACCGCCCCCTCGGTGCTGTTCGCCGACGAGCCCACGGCGCCCCTGCACCGCGCCGACCGCTCGCACGTGCTGCGCACCCTCACCACCGCGGCCCGCTCTCACGGCATCACCGTGGTCCTGGCCACCCACGACCCCGACACCGCGGCGCTCGCCGACCGCACGGTCTCACTGCTCGACGGGCGGCGCGTGCAGACGGTGCACCTGCCGCCGGTCGCCGAGACCGCCGAGCCGGAAGGCCGGGCCGCGTGCTCGCTCTCCGTCTGACCCGCGGCGCCCACCCCGCCGTCCAGCTGCGCCGCCTCCTGGTCGCGGCGGCCTCGGCGGGCACGAGCTTCCTGTTGCTGTGCGCCCTGGGCCACGCCCTCGGGCACCCCGGCGCCGGCGGCGAGTCCGTGACACGCCTGGCGTGGTGCGCGGCCCCGCTGGCCGCCACGGTCTACTTCGCCGTCGCGGTGGCGCGCACCGACCCCGCCACGAAACCCCGGCCCGGCCTGTCCGCGATCGGTCTCGGCCCGCTGCGGCTGATGGCCGTCTCGGCGGCGACGACGGCACTGTCCTGCACGCTCGGCTCCATGCTGGCCCTGCTGGTCTTCCTGCACCTGCGCGGCGATCTGTCCGGCCTGCCCTTCGACGGCGCGGCCGCCGGGCCCCTCGCCTCCGGCCGGCCCCTGCCGCTGGCGGGCACCCTGACCCTGCTGGCGATCGTCCCCGTCGGCGCGTCGGCGGCCGTGGCACTGGTCCTGCGCCCGAGGGAGGCGGCCCCGGCCGCGCCCCGGGCTCCCCGGACGTACGGCCGGTTCGGCGCGTACCGGCGTGAGAGCGCGCGGGAGACCTTCGGGGCGTACGGCAGGTTCGGGCGGCAGATCGTCCGGCCCGCGCCCGGCCAGGACACGGACTCCGCCGCGCAGGGCGGTCCTCCGCAGGCACGCACCGGCGAACCCGCCTCGGCGGCGACCGTCGCCGGCACGGGTTCCGCCTCGGCTGCCGGTGGCGGCCCGGCCGAGGGCCCGGGCTCCGGCGGCGCGGTGAGCGCGCTCGCGGACCCCGCCGCACGCGACACGGTGAGCGCGGTGATCCCGTACGGCGGCCCGGACCGGGACCCGTCCGCGCCGGACCCGCGAGGAGCTGTCCCGCCCGTCGGTGATGCCGTCCGGTCCCCGGCGGCATCCGGCCCCGGCGCCGCCCCGGCCCGGCCGCCGGTGGCGGACGCCCCGGAAGGACCCGAAGGCGTCGCCGCCCGGAACCCGCAGGCACCGGACCCGGCGGACGCGGCGGGCACGGACGGAAGCCCCGTCCCGCGGTCCGCCGCATTCCCGGCCCTGGCGCGCGGCGCCGACGATCCCGCCGCCCTCGCGGCGGCCCTGCCGGAGGTGCCCGGGACCGGCGGCTCCCCCACCGCCGCCCCGACGGGCCTGCCCTGGGGCGTCACCCTGCTGGCCGCGGGCCTCGCCGTCGAGACCTACACCAGCCGCACCGCGCCGGCGGCCCCCGACCTCACCTTCTCCGGTGCCTCCCCCGGCGTCCTGGCCGGCTGGGCCCTGGCCGCCGTCGGGCTGGCGGTGGCCGGACCGGGCCTGACCCACCTGTGCGGACGGCTGCTCCAGTCGGCCCGGCCCGGCGCCCTGCGGCTGCTGGCCGGACGCATCCTCATGGCGGAGGCGGGGCGCATCGGCCGTCCCCTGGGCGTGGTCAGCGCGGTGCTGTCGGCCGCGTGGGCGATGGCGCTGCTGCACGCCCCCGACGGTCTGTCCCTCGGCCCGCTCACCCTGCTCGGCGTCCTCCTGGTGGCCGGCTGCACGCTGGGGACGCTGCTCACGGCCGCCGTCGAGGCGCGGCAGGCGCGCGCCGACACGACGTCCGCCCTGCTGCGCCTCGGCGCCCCGGCGACGATGCTGCGCAGCGCCGCGGCCCTGCGCGCGGGCGCGCTGCTCGCCCTGTTCGGACCGCTCACCCTGACGGTCGCCGAGCTGGCGGCCCTGCCCCTGGCACGCTGAACGGCCGTGCCCGCGGGGGCCCGCGGAAAAACTCGTACGAAAAAAATCCCAAACAGCGATGAGTCCGGCCCGCAGGTCCGGTCTGATTCCACGTAACGACACGGACCCGTTGGGAGCGACCCCGCATGTACCAGCAGATGATCTTCGTGAACCTGTGCGTCGCCGACCTGGACGTCTCGAAGAAGTTCTTCACGGAGCTGGGCTACTCGATCAACGAGCAGTTCAGTGACGAGTCGACCGCCTCGGTCGTGATCAGCGACACCATCGTCGTGATGGTGCACACCAAGGACAAGTACGCGCAGTTCACGAAGAAGCAGATCGCGGACGCGACGAAGACCAGCGAGGTGCTGATCGCGCTGAGCTCCGAGAGCCGCGAGAAGGTCGACGAGCTCGTGGACAAGGCGGTCGCGGCGGGCGGTTCCGTCAGCGGCGAGACCCAGGACCACGGCTTCATGTACGGCCGCGCCTTCGACGACCCGGACGGCCACACCTTCGAGGTCGTGTGGATGGACCCGGCGGCCGTCCAGGGCTGAGGGCCGCTGTGCCAGCATGGGCGGGTGCAGACGATGCCCGCCCATGCGGCCCACCACGACGACCGTGAGATAGAGACCCTCGACGAGTTCGACGCGACCGTCTCGGCGCGCGGCACACTCGCCGGCTACCGCGTCCAGGCGGTCGACCTGACGGACCGTACGCGCGAACTGCTCTCCACGGACACGGCCGGCGCGGTCTTCCTCGGCTGTGCCATGCGGGAGGACGCGGCCGCCAAGATCCGCGCCGACGGTGCCCTGGTCTTCCCGCCGGTGCCCGGCCTGCCCTTCGACCCGTACCGCGGCCATGTGTACGCGCCGGACGAGTTGTTCGCGTCCCTCGCGGACGGCTACGAGGCCACGCCCGACGCCCGCGCCTACGCCTGGTTCCAGCGCACCAAGGCGGACCGCGACATCCACGCGTCCATGCTGCGCGCGATCCACGACGACTCCGTCTCGGACGCCCTCGACGAACTCCTGGCCGGCGCCCGGGTGGTGGGCGTGATGGGCGGCCACGCGATGGCCCGCGGCACCGAGGAGTACGCGGGCGCCGCCCGGCTCGGCCGGGAACTGGCCCGGGCCGGTTTCACGGTCGCCACGGGCGGCGGCCCCGGCGCGATGGAGGCGGCCAACCTCGGCGCCTACGCCGCCCCGTTCGACGCGGAGATGCTCACCGAGTCCCTCGAACTGCTCGCCAAGGCACCGCACTTCACCCCGTCGATCACCCAGTGGGCGACGGCCGCCTTCGAGATACGCGCCCGCTGGCCCCGCGGCGGGCGTTCCGTCGGCATCCCGACCTGGTTCTACGGCCACGAGCCGCCGAACGCCTTCGCCTCGCACATCGCCAAGTACTTCGCCAACGCCACCCGCGAGGACGGCCTGCTGGCCCGGTGCAACGCGGGTGTGGTGTTCCTGCCCGGCGCCGCCGGGACCGTGCAGGAGATCTTCGACAACGCGACGCCGAACTACTACGAGTCCCGCGGTGAGCCGACGCCCATGGTGCTCGTGAACCGCGCGCACTGGACGGACCGGCTGCCGGCCTGGCCGCTGCTCAAGTCCCTCGCGGCAGAGCGGTCGATGGAGACGCGGATCGCGCTGGTGGACCGGATCGAGGAGGCGCCCGGGGCGTTGAAACGTCTCGGTGGTTAATAAGCTGGCAAAGCAAGTGCTTGCAAGCAGCATATGCGTTGACACTACTTATGCAGCGCTTATAGACCTGTGAGCCTCCCGGTAGTGCTGATGCTCTGTCACCACTGCCTCCAACCCCCCGCATTACGCATCCCCGTAAGGACAAACGTGGCAGTTCTGTCCGTATCCCGCCGTACGGCCTCGCGCCGTACCGTCGCACGCTCCCTGCGCGTCCTCGGCGTCGCCTCGGCCTCGGCCGCGCTCGCGCTCGGTGCCTCCGGCACCGCGCTCGCCTGCAACATCAACGAGTTCTCCGCCGAGGCGAAGTGCGACGGCGACAAGGGCGTCATCACCGTCACCGACGTGGACCCCGCCGGTGTCCCGGCCACCGTCTCCGTGTACCTGCAGAACAACGGCGCCGACGCGAAGAAGGTCGGCGAGCAGGTCGTCAAGGGCTCGCGTGAGGGCACCACCATCACCTTCACCGAGAACTGGAAGCCGAACGCGGAGTACCGCATCCACGTCAAGGCCACCCCGTACGTCGACGAGGACATCAAGCCGAACCTCGTCACCCCGGCCACCGCCTGCAAGAAGGAGGAGGAGCCCCCGGCTTCGACCCCGCCGGCGACTCCGGCCCCGTCGGCCCCGGAGGCCTCCCCGTCGAAGCCGGCCGAGGAGCCCGGGACGCCGGCCCCCGAGCCGTCGGAGAGCGCGAGCACCACGCCGGCGGGCAACGCGCCCGCCCCGGCGGCCGGTGACTCGAACCTCGCCGAGACGGGTGCCGACTCCAACACCGGCGTCATCGCCGGCATCGCGGCGGCCCTGGTCGTCGTCGGTGGCGGTGCCGTGTTCTTCGGCATGCGCCGCCGCGGGGCGAAGAGCGACAGCTGACGCCTCCCCCGATCCACGCGTGGCCCGTTCCCCGACCGGGGGGCGGGCCACGTCCCGTACGGGGCCCGTCCTCCGATCGGGAGGCGGGCCGCGTCCCGCGGGTGGCCGTCGCCGGGTCCGCCCTCGGCCGGACGTCGCCCGCTCCAGCCAGAACTCCGGCAATGCCCGGCGCCCTAGGCGGCCGGCCCCCGGTCGAGCACCACGATGTCCGCCGGATCGAACTCCACGCCGACCTCCTCCCCCACCTCGGGCGCCGCCCGCAGCGCGCACGCCGCCTCCAGGCGCGGGGCGCCGGCGGGCTGGAGGTGGACGGCGACATGCGTGCCCCGGAAGGTGCGCGCGGCCACCGTGCAGCGCAGTCCCGCGTCGGCGGGCACCAGCCGCACCCCGGCCGGCCGCACGAGCAGCGTTCGCGTGCCCTGCGGCGCGCCCTCGGGCACCGGCACCTTGCCCCACGGCGTGTCCGCCGCCGCCGCGCCGACCGTCGCCTCGACGACGTTCTCGAAGCCGAGGAAGCGGGCCACGAACGCGTCGGCGGGCCGCTGCCACACCTCCAGCGGCGTGCCGGACTGGGCGATCCGCCCGTCCCGCATGACCACGACCCGGTCGGCGAGCGCGAAGGCCTCGCCCTGGTCGTGCGTCACGGCGAGCACGGTGGTGCCCAGTCTCCCGAACAGTTCCTTCAGTTCGACGACCAGCCGCTCCCGCAGCGAGCGGTCGAGCTGGCCCAGCGGCTCGTCCAGCATCAGCAGCCGGGGACTGGGCGCCAGGGCCCGGGCCAGCGCCACCCGCTGCTGCTCCCCGCCGGACAGCGCGGCGACGGCCCGGCGCCCCGCACCCGGCAGCCCGACGAGCTCCAGCAACTCCCGGACGCGTTCGCCCTGTTCCCGCTTGGACGCCCCGTGCATGCGCAGGCCGAAGGCGACGTTCCCGCCCACGTCCCGCTGCGGGAAGAGCTGGTGGTCCTGGAACATCAGCCCCACGCCCCGCCGGTGCGCGGGCACGCCGGCCTGGTCACGCCCGTCGAGCAGGACCCGGCCGGAGTCCAGTGGCTGCAACCCGGCCACCACCCGCAGCAGCGTCGACTTGCCGCTGCCGCTCGGCCCGAGCACGCACACGATCTCGTGCTCGGCGACCTCGAGACCGACGGCGTCCAGCGCGGCCCGGCCACCGAAACGGACCGTCGCGCCCTCCAGGCTCAGCAGCATCTAGAACTCCCCCGTCCGGTCCGTGCGCAGCCGCTCCAGCACCAGCAGCGCCACCGCGCACACCACCATCAGAATCGTCGACAGGGCCATCGCCTGCCCGTAGTTGAGCTCCCCGGGCCGTCCCAGCAGCCGGGCCACCGCCACCGGCAGCGTCGGGTTGTCGGGCCGCGCGATGAACACCGTCGCCCCGAACTCCCCGAGCGACACCGCGAAGGCGAACCCGGCCGCGATCAGCAGCGCCCGCCGCACCAGCGGCAGGTCCACCTCCCGCCACACCCGCCAGGGCGAGGCCCCGAGCACCGCGGCCGCCTCCCGCAGCCGGGTGTCCACGGCCCGCAGCACGGGCAGCATGGTCCGCACCACGAACGGCACCCCGACCAGCGCCTGCGCGAGCGGCACCAGGATCCACGAGGAGCGCAGATCCAGCGGCGGCTCGTCGAGGGCGATCAGGAAGCCGAACCCGACGGTCACCGCCGACACCCCGAGCGGCAGCATCAGCAGCGCGTCGAAGCCGCGCACGAACCGCCCGGCGTCCCGCCGGGTCAGCGCGACGGCGGCCAGCCCGCCGATCACCACGGCGATGAGCGTGGCGGCGACCGCGTACGACAGGGAGTTGCCGATCGCCTCGATCGGCGGGACCAGGAACACTCCCCCGTCCTCCCGGGTCAGCGCCCGGTAGTAGCCGAGGCCGGGCGCGTCCAGGGACCGCTGCACCAGCACGGCGAGCGGCAGCAGGAGCAGGACGGCGACGGTGGCGAGGACCCCGCCCAGCAGCGCCCACTGCCCGGCGCCGCGCGGCCGGCGCGCGGTCACGGACGGGTCCACCAGCCGCAGCGCGGTCTCGCGCCGCCGTACGGTCCAGGCGTGCAGGGCGAGGATCGCGCCCACCGCGCCGAACTGGATCAGCGTCAGCACGGCCGCCGTGGACAGGTCGAAGATCTCGGAGGTCTGCCGGTAGATCTCCACCTCCAAGGTGGAGAAGGTGGGCCCGCCGAGGATCTGGACGACCCCGAAGGAGGTGAAGGTGAACAGGAAAACCATGAGCGCGGCGGCCGCCACGGCCGGGGCGAGGGCCGGCAGGGTGACCTGCCGCCAGGCTCGCGCACGGGACGCGCCGAGCATCCGCGCGGCCTCTTCCTGCCGCGGGTCCAGCTGCGCCCAGAGCCCGCCGACGGTCCGCACGACGACCGCGTAGTTGAAGAAGACGTGGGCGAGCAGGATCGCCCACACGGTGGTGTCCAGCCGTACGCCCCACAGCTCGTCGAGCAGCCCCCCGCGCCCGACCAGCGCCAGGAACGCCGTGCCGACGACGACCGTGGGCAGCACGAACGGCACGGTGACGACCGCCCGCAGCACCTGCTTGCCGGGGAACTCCAGGCGCGCGAAGACGTACGCGCCGGGGAGCGCGAGCAGCAGGGTGAGCGCGGTGGAGACGAGCGCCTGCCAGGTGGTGAACCACAGGACGTGCCGCACGTCGGACTGTGCGAGCACCTCCGCGATCCGCCCGGGGTGCCACACCCCGTCGGCCTTCAGACCGCGCGCGACGATCGCGGCGACGGGGTAGGCGAAGAAGACCGCGAAGAACGCGACGGGCACGGCCAGCAGACCGAGCCGCGCCGCCGCGCCCCGCGTGCGGCCGGTCACTTGAGGACGAGCGAGGTCCACGACTTGACCCACTGGTCACGGCGGTCGGCGATCTTCGCCGGGTCCATGGTCTCCGGGGCCTTCGCCTGCGGCCCGTACTTCCCGAACTCCGGCGGCACCTGGGCATCCTCCGTCACCGGGTAGACGAACATGTTGAGCGGCATGTCCTCCTGGAACCGCTTGCCGACCAGGAAGTCGAGCAGGGCCTTGCCGCCCTCGGCGTTGCGGGCGTTGCTCAGCAGACCGGCGTACTCGACCTGCCGGAAGCAGGTGCCCTCGGCCACCCCGGTCGGGGCGGTGCCAGGCCTGGGGTCGGCGAAGAGGACCTCGGCGGGCGGCGAGGAGGCGTACGACACGACGAGCGGCCGGTCGCCCTTGGCCTTCCTGCCGCCGGCGGAGCCGGAGAACTCCTCGTTGTAGGCCTGCTCCCAACCGTCGACGACCTTCACGCCGTTGGCCTTGAGCTTCAGCCAGTAGCCCTCCCAGCCGTCGTCCCCGTACCGTGCGACGGTGCCGAGCAGGAAGCCGAGGCCGGGCGAGGACGCGGAGGCGTTCTCGGTGACCAGCAGGTTCTTGTACGCGGGCTTGGCCAGGTCGTCGAAGCTGCGCGGCGGTTCCAGGTCGCGGTCGGCGAAGTACTTCTTGTCGTAGTTGACGCAGATGTCGCCGGTGTCGACGGGCGTGACACGGTGCCGCTCCGGATCGGCCCGGTACTCGGCCTTGATCCGCTCCGAGCCCTTCGCCCGGTACGGCTGGAACAGGCCGTTGTCGAGGGCGCGGGACAGCAGGGTGTTGTCGACGCCGAAGAAGACGTCGCCCTGCGGGTTGTCCTTGGTCAGGATGGCCTTGTTCACGGCCTGCCCGGCGTCGCCGTCCTCGAGGACGCGGACCTTGTAGCCGGACTGCTTCTCGAACGCCGCGATCACGTCCTTGGACGCGGCCCACGAGTCGTGGCTGACGAGCGTCACGGTCTTGGAGTCGCCGGAGGCCTCGTCGCCGCCGGACGAGCCGCACGCGGCGAGCGTGCCGGCCATGCCGAGTCCGACGACCGTCGCCGTCAGCCGCTTGATGGTGTGGATCACTGGATTCCTCCTGGAGTGACCAGGAGAAGACGCGGCCCCGCCCGGGACGTCCGAGGTCCCGGGCAGGGCGCAACAGCTCGAGTGATGACCGATCTCCCTACCCAGAATGACCTGGGCCAGGTTCGGAGGGTCTGCGGCCGTGCCGCACTCTCAGCGCTGTGGCGCTCCCCTGTCGGAATATGAAGGTGTGGGTACGGCGATCAGACTACCGTTCGGTGGCCGCGAGCTGACCACACGCCCCGTCGATCTCCTGACCACGGGTGTCCCGGATCGTCACCGGCACACCGTGCGCGGCGATGGCCTCCACGAACGCCTTCTCGTCCTCCGGCCGCGAGGCCGTCCACTTCGACCCCGGCGTCGGGTTGAGCGGGATGAGGTTGACGTGCACGGGACGGCCCTTGAGCATCCGGCCGAGCCGGTCGCCGCGCCAGGCCTGGTCGTTGATGTCCCGGATGAGGGCGTACTCGATGGACAGCCGGCGCCCGGACTTGGCGCTGTACTCGAAGCCGGCGTCCAGCACCTCGCGCACCTTCCAGCGCGTGTTCACCGGCACGAGGGTGTCGCGCAGCTCGTCGTCCGGGGCGTGCAGCGAGATGGCGAGGCGGCACTTGAAGCCCTCGTCGGCGAACCGGTGGATGGCCGGGACGAGCCCGACCGTCGAGACGGTGATGCCGCGCTGCGAGAGCCCCAGCCCGTCGGGCTCGGGGTCGGTGAGCCGCCGGATGGACCCGATGACCCGGTTGTAGTTGGCGAGCGGCTCGCCCATGCCCATGAAGACGATGTTGCTGAGCCGCGCGGGACCGCCGGGCACCTCGCCGTCCCTGAGGGCGCGCATCCCGTCCACGATCTGGTGCACGATCTCGGCGGTGGACAGGTTCCGGTCGAGACCCGCCTGCCCCGTCGCGCAGAACGGGCAGTTCATCCCGCATCCGGCCTGCGAGCTGATGCACATGGTCACCCGGTCCGGGTAGCGCATCAGCACGGACTCGACGAGCGTCCCGTCGAACAGCCGCCACAGGGTCTTGCGCGTGGTGCCCTGGTCGGTCGACAGGTGCCGCACGACGGTCATCAGCTCGGGCAGCAGCGCTTCCCGCAGCCGCTCGCGGGACCCGGCCGGGATGTCGGTCCACTGCTCCGGATCGTGCGCGTACCGCGCGAAGTAGTGCTGCGAGAGCTGCTTGGCGCGAAACGGCTTCTCCCCGGCAGCAGCGACGGCCTCCTTGCGCTCGGCAGGAGTGAGATCGGCGAGATGCCGCGGCGGCTTCTTGGCTCCGCGCGGGGCTACGAAAGTGAGTTCTCCGGGCTTAGGCATGGCTGTACCAGTGTCGCAGATCAAATCGGGTGACCCGCGGCATCGGGCGCCCCGGCCTATCCGCCCGCGTGCTCCAGCCGCTCCTTCAGCAGCCGCTCATTGCGCGGCAGCTCCTTGCGGACCTGGGGACGGACGACGAGCGGGACCAGGGCCTTTCCGACGCCGTGGCCCTCGAAGTCGACGGCGATCGTGACGTGGGAGCGGCGGCCCTCGTCGAACGGCTCGACCTCGCCGTGCACCCGGGCGCGGACCGGGCCGTCGACCCCGCGCATGCCCCAGCTGTGCGGCGGGTCGTACTCGGTGACCTCCATGGTCATCGGCATGACACGACGGCCGACGTGCCGGGTGACGCGGACCCGGGTGCCGACGCCGACGGGCCCTTCGTCGAGGCGCTCCGCGGACACGGCGCTCAGCTGCCACTCCGGCATCTTCTCGGTGTTCGTGACGTAGTCGTAGACGTCCTCGGGACGGCAGTCGACGTCGACGGTTTCCTTGATGGCGGACACGATGGCCTCCTCGGGGAGGGATATCTGCATCGTCCCACCCGGGGCCCTCGGCGGCACCCGCGGAAACGGCGGCGAGCCCCCGCCCGGGACCGGGCAGGAGCTCGCCTCACGTGTACCGGTCGGCTCAGCCGGAGCCGACGAAGAGGACCAGCAGCAGCCAGACGACCGGAGCCGTCGGCAGCAGCGAGTCGAGCCGGTCCATGATGCCGCCGTGCCCCGGCAGCAGCGTGCCCATGTCCTTGATGCCGAGGTCCCGCTTGATCATGGACTCGCCGAGGTCGCCGAGCGTGGCGCTGACCGCGACCGCGAGGCCCAGGACCAGGCCCTGCCACCAGGCGCCGTCGTCGATGAGGAACTGCATGCACAGCGCGCCCACGGCCATGGCGAAGGAGACCGCCCCGAGCAGGCCCTCACGGGTCTTGCCGGGGCTGATGCGCGGCGCGAGCTTCGTCCGGCCGAAGCGCCAGCCGACGGCGTAGGCGCCGGTGTCGCTGACGACGGTGAGCAGCAGGAAGGTGAGCACCCGCTGCGGGCCGTCGTCCGCGGTCAGCATCATCGCGACGAACGTCGCCAGGAACGGCACGTAGAACGCCGCGAAGACGCCGGCCGTGACGTCCCTGAGGTAGTTCTCAGGCGGTTCCGTCATGCGCCAGACGAGGACGGCCAGCGCCGTGAGCGCCATCGCGACCCACGCGCCCTCGGCGCCCCGGACGTACCCGGCGACGACCATCGCGGCACCGCCGAGCGCGAGCGGCACGAGCGGTGCCCGGATGCCCTTGCGTTCGTCGAGCCGCTTGGTCAGCTCCCACAGGCCCACCACCACGGCGACCGCGACGACCCCGACGAACACGGCCTTGACGATGAACAGCGAGGCGACGATCACCGCGCCGAGCCCGACGCCGACCCCTATCGCGGCACTGAGGTCGCGACCCGCGCTCTTCTTCGGCTTGGGTGCCGGCTGCGAGGCGTCGGGCATGGGCTCCGGGTTCGTCTCGTTCCGGACCGGGGGGCCGCTCGGCGAAGCGGCCCCCCGGTCGTCGTCCTGGTTTCCGCCGTGTGCGGCTACGTCGGGCACGATGGGCATGGGGCGAGTGTGAGGCGCTTCTCGCGCATCGTATGCGGGACCCGCCGGGGCCGCCCCCCGGACGTGTCCGTGGCCCTGCCCCTGCACGGTCCCGTGGCCATGACCGTGCACAGGCCCCGGGCCATGACCCTGCGCGGGTCCGTGGCCGAGCCCTTGATCGGTGGGCCCCCAGTACCCGGCCTGTGGCGGCGCCCCCCAGGAAGAGTCGTTCATCAGACTTCGAGAAGCTCCGCTTCCTTGTGCTTCAGGAGCTCGTCCACCTGCGCGACGTACTTCGCGGTGGTGTCGTCGAGCTCCTTCTCCGCACGGCGGCCCTCGTCCTCGCCGACCTCGCCGTCCTTGATCAGCTTGTCGATGGCTTCCTTGGCCTTGCGGCGCACGGAGCGGATCGAGATCTTCGCGTCCTCGCCCTTGCCCTTGGCGACCTTGATGTACTCGCGGCGGCGCTCCTCGGTCAGCTCGGGGAACACCACCCGGATGATGTTGCCGTCGTTGCTGGGGTTGACGCCCAGGTCGGAGTCGCGGATGGCCTGCTCGATGTTGCGCAGCGCGCTCTTGTCGAACGGCGTCACCACGGCCATGCGCGGCTCGGGCACGGAGAACGAGGCCAGCTGGTTGATCGGCGTCGGCGCGCCGTAGTAGTCGGCCACGATCTTGTTGAACATCGCCGGGTGCGCACGGCCGGTGCGGATCGCGGCGAAGTCCTCCTTGGCGACCACGACGGCCTTCTCCATCTTCTCCTCGGCCTCGAGGAGGGTCTCTTCGATCACCACTTGCTCCTGCGTGTCTTGAGTAGGCCCGGCTGCGGTTCCATGTGGGGCGGCGGCCGGCTGCGTCGCGTCTTCTTCCTGCACGGTTCCCGACCGGCAGGACATTGTCCATCCCCCGGCCCGGCTCCGTCCCGTCCGTCCCCCGGACGGGGTTGGTGCGGTGCCTCAGTCCCGGCTGCCGGGTTCCCCCACCAGCGTGCCGATCTTCTCACCCTTGACGGCGCGCGCGATGTTGCCCTCCGCGAGCAGCTCGAAGACCACGATCGGGAGCTTGTTGTCGCGGCACAGCGTCACGGCCGTGGCGTCGGCGACCTTCAGGTCGCGGGTGATGACCTCGCCGTAGCCGAGGTGGTCGAACTTCACGGCGTCCGGGTTGGTCTTCGGGTCGGAGTCGTAGACCCCGTCCACACCGTTCTTGCCCATCAGCAGCGCCTCGGCGTCGATCTCCAGGGCACGCTGGGCGGCGGTGGTGTCGGTGGAGAAGTACGGCATGCCCATACCGGCGCCGAAGATCACCACACGGCCCTTCTCCAGGTGCCGTACGGCACGCAGCGGGATGTAGGGCTCGGCGACCTGGCCCATGGTGATGGCGGTCTGCACGCGGCAGTCCACGCCGACCTTCTCCAGGAAGTCCTGCAGGGCGAGGCAGTTCATGACCGTGCCGAGCATGCCCATGTAGTCGGAGCGGGCCCGGTCCATGCCGCGCTGCTGGAGTTCGGCGCCGCGGAAGAAGTTGCCGCCGCCGATGACCACCGCGATCTGCGCTCCGTCGCGCACGACGGCCGCGATCTCGCGGGCGATCTTGTGCACCACGTCGGGGTCGACGCCCAGGCCCCCACCGCCGGAGAAGGCCTCTCCGGACAGCTTCAGCAGAAACCGGCCGCGTACTTTGCCGTCGTCGCTCTTCTGGGCCTTGGTGGTCATGGGGGATCCCGCCTCTTTCACGTGGTGCACATGCGAGGAAGGCCATTGCCGGTGGGGCGTGTTTCGCATCCCATACGGCAATGGCCTCCTCGTCAGATCTGCTGTCGTCCGTCACCCCTGTGACGGCGTACGCGGACGACTGCTGTCGACCCTATCGGGGTCGCGCGTCGATCGCGGTACGGACTCAGATGCCGACCTTGATGCGCGTGAAGCGCTTCAGGGTGACACCGGCCTCGTCCAGAACCTTCTGGACGGACTTCTTGTTGTCGAGCGCGTACGGCTGGCCGAGCAGCGTGGCGTCCTTGAAGAAGCCGTTGAGGCGACCCTCGACGATCTTCGGCAGGGCGGCCTCGGGCTTGCCCTCGGCGCGGGTGGTCTCCTCGGCGACGCGGCGCTCGGACTCGACGACCTCGGCCGGCACGTCCTCCTTGGAGAGGTACTTCGGCGCGAAGGCGGCGATGTGCTGGGCGACGCCCTTGGCGATCTCCGCGTTCGGCTTGTCCAGCTCGACGAGGACACCGATCTGCGGGGGCAGGTCGGGCATCGTGCGGTGCATGTACGCGGTGACGTAGCCGTCGGCGAACTGCGCGAAGCGGTCCAGGACGATCTTCTCGCCCAGGTTGGCGTTGGCCTCGTCCACGAACGCCTGGACGGTCTTGCCGGCCTCGATCTCGGAGGCGAGCAGGGCCTCCAGGTCGGCCGGGGAGGTCTTGGCGACGTGCTCGGCGATGGCGGTGGCCACGGCCTGGAACTTCTCGCCCTTGGCGACGAAGTCCGTCTCGCACTTCAGCTCGACGAGGACGCCGGAGGAGTTGTCGTCGGCGATGATCGAGACCACGGCGCCGTTCTCGGCGGAGCGGCCCTCGCGCTTGGCGACGCCCTTCTGGCCCTTGATGCGGAGCGCCTCGACAGCCTTCTCGACGTTGCCGTCGGCCTCGTCCAGCGCCTTCTTGCAGTCCATCATGCCGGCGCCCGTGAGCTCGCGGAGCTTCTTGACGTCGGCGGCGGTGTAGTTCGCCATGAGTCTGTGAATCTTTCTCGAAGTCTGGAAGATCGAAGATCTGCGGGATGCACCCCCATGGAGCCCGGGGGTGCTGTCCTTCCGCTGACCTACGGGTGAACGGCGGGAGCGGACTTCATCGCGCCGAAGGCGCCTGGTGATGGAGTGCCGCTCCCGCCGTCAACGCGGACTGACGGGTCAGGCCTGCTCGGCCTCGGCCGGCTTCTCGCCCTCGGCCGGCTGCTCGGCCTCGGCGGCCGGGGCAGCCTCGGCGGCCGGAGCGGCCTCGGCGGCGGGGGCGGCCTCGTCGGCCTTCTTCTCGCCCTCGAGCAGGTCGCGCTCCCACTCGGCCAGCGGCTCGCCGGCGGCCTTCTCGCCCTTGCCCTCGGTGGCGACACCGCTGCGGGCGATGAGGCCCTCGGCGACGGCGTCGGCGATGACGCGGGTGAGCAGGGTGACGGAGCGGATCGCGTCGTCGTTGCCCGGGATCTTGTAGTCGACCTCGTCGGGGTCGCAGTTGGTGTCGAGGATCGCGACGACCGGGATGTTCAGCTTCCGGGCCTCACCAACGGCGATGTGCTCCTTCTTGGTGTCCACGATCCAGACGGCGCTGGGCACCTTCTGCATCTCGCGGATACCGCCGAGGGTCTTCTCCAGCTTGGCCTTCTCGCGGGAGAGGACCAGCAGCTCCTTCTTGGTGAGGCCGGACGCGGCCACATCCTCGAAGTCGATCTGCTCGAGCTCCTTCAGGCGCTGCAGGCGCTTGTAGACGGTCGAGAAGTTGGTGAGCATGCCGCCCAGCCAGCGCTGGTTGACGTAGGGCATGCCGACGCGGGTGGCCTGCTCGGCGATGGCCTCCTGCGCCTGCTTCTTGGTGCCGACGAACATGACCGTGCCGCCGTGGGCGACGGTCTCCTTGACGAACTCGTAGGCGCGGTCGATGTACGACAGCGACTGGAGCAGGTCGATGATGTAGATGCCGTTGCGCTCCGTGAAGATGAAGCGCTTCATCTTCGGGTTCCAACGACGGGTCTGGTGACCGAAGTGGACGCCGCTCTCCAGCAGCTCCCGCATCGTGACGACGGCCATGGCCGTATCTCCTTGAATGTTCTCGGTTGTGCCGCGGATGCCGGACGGCTTCCGCGCCTGACGCCCGCTGCGCGCCGTGCCACGAGGGACCGAGGGGCGCAGATACGGCCCGTTGCCGGACGTCGTATCGGGGCGTGCGAAGTCGACCCGGTGGCCCGGGTCGCCACCAGAAGTGTACGGGACCGGCGAGGCCCCGGGTGACGCCGTTGTCCACAACCGGGTGCCGGTCCACAGGCCCGGGCGGTGAGTGCGGCTTTCCGGAAGGCTTCGGGCCATGCGAGCGAAGCGATGTGTGCGCGTGACCACGCGTCTGGTCCTGCTGCCGACCCTCACGGCGGCCGTCCTGCTGGCACCCCCGCCACCCCTGTTCGCCGCGGGCCCGCGGCCGGCCGCCGGGCCGCCGTCCGCGGACGTCATGGCCGCTGACGTCACGGCCGCTGACGTCACGGCCGCGGCAGTCGCTGTGGCGGCCGGGGAGGGCACCGGGGCGGCCGCGGACGACACGGGGCCGGGCGCGGGCGGCACGGGGCCGGGCGCGGGCGGCACCGTGCCGGCGGTGGGGCGTGCCTGGCCGGTCGGCCTGCGCCCCCCGGTGCTGCGCGGCTGGGAACCGCCGGCGACGGTCTACGGGCCGGGCCACCGGGGCGTGGACCTGGCGGCGGCGCCCGGGGCACCGGTGCGGGCGGTGGCGGCCGGGCGGGTGACCTTCGCGGGCCGGGTGGCGGGCAAGGGGGTGGTCTCGGTGGAGCTCACCGGGACCGGCGATCCCCCGCTGCGCACGACGTACGAGCCGGTCACGGCGTCCGTCGAGGAAGGCGACCAGGTGGCTCCGGGCCAGGTGATCGGCACGGTGGACGCGAGGGGCTCGCACTGCGCGGCCACGTGCGTGCACTGGGGCCTGCGCAGGGACGGGACGTACCTGAACCCGCTGACGCTCCTGCCTCCGTGGCTGCTGCGCGGCGGACCGTCCAGGCTGCTCCCGGTACCGGCGTGACGACGAGCCCCCGCGGGACCCGGCTCGGACCGGGACCGGCAGAAACGGTCCGGGCCCCGCGCACCCCGGCCCGGACGACCTCAGCCCCGCACGCCCCGCAGAACCATGGACACGGCGGCTTCCGTGATCGCCCCGGGCTCCTCCGCCGCTCCGAGCTCGGTCCTCCGGACCGCCGCGTCCACCACTCCCTGCACCAGCATCGCCGCGAGCCGCGGCTGCTCGTGCCCCATCTCGGCCAGCGCCTCGACGATCATCGCGACCAGCCCGCCGTGCGCCGCCCGGATCTTCTCCCGGGCCCCCGCGTCGAGCTCGCTCGCCGAGATCGCGACCACGGCGCGGTGCCGCCGGTCCCCGACCAGCTCCAGCTGCTGCCGCACGTACGCCTCGACCTTGGCCTCAGCCGTCTCCGCCCGCTCCATGGCGGCCGACACCTCCGCCGCCCACAGCGGGAAGTCGACCTCGCACAGCTCCTCGACCACGGCCGCCCGTGACCGGAAGTACTCGTAGACGCTCGACCGCGCGAGGCCCGTCCGCTCGGCGAGGGCCGGGAAGGTCAGCGCCTCCGTACCACCCTCGGACAACAAGGAACGAGCCGCGTCCAGCAGGGCGGCTCGCTGCATCGACCGGTGCTCGGCCACGGAGGCCGCTCGAATCCTTGGCACGTCAACCACTCTACGGACGCGCCGGGCCCGGCGGGAGTGGCTCCTGCCCGCCCGGCCCCGACCGACCTGGTCAGCGGCCGAAACCGGCCAGTTTGGCTCGCAGCTGGAGCACGGACTTGGTGTGGATCTGGCTGACCCGGCTCTCGGTCACGCCCAGCACGTTGCCGATCTCGGCCAGGGTCAGGCCCTCGTAGTAGTAGAGCGTGACCACGGTCTTCTCCCGCTCGGGCAGCGTGTTGATCGCCCGCGCCAGGAACCTCCGCAGCTCACGGTCCTCGGCGACCTCCACGGGGTTGTCGGCGGCGGTGTCCTCCAGCGTGTCCATGACGCTCAGGCCGTCGTCGGCCCCGCCGTGCAGCAGTTCCTCCAGCGCCACCACGTTGGCCAGCGACAGCTGGCTGAACACGGCGTGCAGGTCCTCCACCGCGATGCCCATCTCGGCCGCGACCTCGCCCTCGGTCGGCGTCCTGCGCAGCCGCGCCTCCAGCGTGGCGTAGGCCCGCTCGACGTTGCGCGCCTTCTGCCGCACCGAGCGGGGGATCCAGTCCAGCGCCCGCAACTCGTCGATCATCGCGCCGCGGATGCGCGTGATCGCGTACGTCTCGAACTTGATCTCCCGGTCGAGGTCGAACTTCTCGATCGCGTCGATCAGCCCGAACACTCCCGAGGAGACGAAGTCCGCCTGCTCGACGTTGGACGGCAGGCCCACGCTGACCCGGCCCGCGACGTACTTCACGAGCGGCGAGTAGTGCAGGATCAGCTGCTCCCGCAGCCGCTCGTCCCCCGTCGCCTTGTACGACCGCCACAGCTCGTCGAGCGTCGAGGGAGCGGGCGGCCGCACGCTGCCACCGTCACGGGCGGCTGGGGGGATCGCCGCCCGGTCGGACCCGGAGGTGTGCTGGGGCATTCGTCGCCTTGTGCCGTTCTGCTGCGGAGTGGTGCTGCCGAGGTGAGCTGTCTGTCTGATGTCGCGTTGCCTGTCCGTGTCGGGATCCTCGTGAGCGTAGCGTGACTGCGGCGTCGCGGTGCGCGAAGGAGGGAGGTCGAGGGGGGCGCAGATACGTTCCGGAAGGCGCTCCGCCAGGCCCTAACGGTCGCCCGGCCTGATCACCCGAGAGGCCCAACTGGGCGCATTTCCAAGGGGTGTAGGGGTTCCCCCGGACGGCCGAACCCGGGCGGTCAGCCAGGCCCCGGATCACCGCGCACCGACATCACCGCCTGGCGTGTCAACTTCCAGCCGTCGCCGTGTCGTTCGACGTAACCGAGTGCTCGGAGTTCGTACAGTCTCGCGATCGCGTCGTCCCGCGCGGTCTGCGCGCGGCGCGCGATCTCGTCCGGTGGGGCGGCCCCGCGCCCCGGCAGCGCGGCGAGCACCTGCCGGGTGGCGGGCTCCAGCAGGTCCCGGGGCAGCACGGGGCCGCGCCGGTCCGGCGCCAGCTGCCCGATGGCTCCGACCAGCTCCACGACGTCCGCGGCGTCGGTGACCAGGGTGGCCTCGCCGCGCAGCAGCTCGTGCACTCCGGCGGACAGGGCGCTGGTGGCGGGCCCCGGGACGCCCATGGTGTGCCGCCCGAGCCGCTGGGCGGCCCGGGCCGTGACGAGGGAACCGCTGCGGTGGGCGGCCTCGACGACCACGGTGCCGCGGGTGAGGGCCGCGATCACGCGGTTGCGCAGGATGAACCGGCTGGGGGTCGGATGCTCACCGGGCGGCAGCTCGCCCACGACCAGGCCCTGTTCGGCGATCCTGCCGATCAGCTGCGTGTGTCCGCGCGGGTAGGGACGGTCGACCCCGCAGGCGAGGACGGCGATCGTGGCGCCGCCCGCGCCGAGCGCTCCGCGGTGGGCGGCGCCGTCGATGCCGTAGGCGCCGCCGGAGACCACGACCCAGCCCTGTTCGGCGAGGCCGGCGGCGAGGCCGGCCGCCATGTGCGCCCCGTACTCGGTGCAGGCGCGGGCGCCGACGACGGCCACGGACCTCAGCGCCCACATCCGCAGGGCGGCCCCGCCCCGCACCCAGAGTCCGAGGGGCCGGGCGTCCCCGAGGTCGTCGAGCTGGGCCGGCCACTCGGTGCCGCCGGGGCGCACGAACCGCACCCCGGCGTCGCGGGCGGCGGCGAGGTCCTGGCCCGGCCGCGCGACCGCGGCCCGGGCGAGGAGCCCGGCCCACCGCTTCCCGCTGACGCCCGGCAGGGCCGTCCCGCCCTTCCGGAGCCGCCGCGCCACCTCCCGGACCCCGAACTCCCGCACCCAGCGCCCTCCGGCCTCGTCGCCGGGCTCGATGACCCGGGTGAGGAAGACGCGGGCGAGCAGGTCGTCGTCCGGTGCGTCGACGGCGCTCATGTCAGCGCCCCGATGGCCATGGGCACGCCCCGGGGCACTCCGGTGCGCAGTTGCAGCGCCAGGGCGACGTCCGTGGCGTCGGGGCGGTCGTGGCCCACCAGGTCGGCGACGGTCCAGGCCACCCGGAGGACCCGGTCGAGGCCGCGGGCGGTCAGGACGCCCCGCTCCAGGTTCCGCTCGGCCTCGTCCATCGCACCGGGCAGGGCGTACCAGCGGCTGCGCAGCTCCCGTCCGGGCACGTCGCTGTTGGTGCGCCAGGGGGTTCCGGCCAGGCGCTGCGCCGCGCGCTCCCTGGCGGCCCGGACCCGGTCGGCGACCGTCGCGGTGGTCTCGCCGCGGGCGCCGCGCGCGGTCAATTCCGTGCGCGTGACGCGGTCCACCTCGACGCGCAGGTCGACCCGGTCGAGGAGGGGGCCGGACAGCCTGGCCTGGTAGCGGCGGATCGCCGAGGGCGGGCAGTCGCACAGGTCGTCGCGCTGCGAGAAGCGGCCGCACGGGCAGGGGTTGGCCGCCAGCACCATGAGGAACTTCGCCGGGAAGCGCACCACGCCGGCGCTGCGGGCGATCACGACGTGCCCGGCCTCCAGCGGCTGGCGCAGCGCGTCCAGCGCCCGGCTGCTGAATTCGGGCGTCTCGTCCAGAAACAGCACGCCTCGGTGGGACAGCGACACCGCGCCGGGCCGTGCGACGGCCGGGCCGCCGCCGACGAGGGCCTGCATGGTGGCCGAGTGGTGCGGGGCGCAGTAGGGGGCGACGTCGATCAGCGGCTTGCCCGGCGGCAGCAGTCCCGCCACCGAGTGGACCGCCGTGACCTCCAGCGACTCCTGGCGGCCGAGCCGGGGCAGGATGGCCGGCAGCCGCTCGGCGAGCATCGTCTTGCCGGCCCCCGGTGGCCCCTCCAGGAAGAGGTGATGCCCACCGGCCGCGGCCACCTCCACCGCCGTGCGCGCCGAGGTCTGGCCGACGACGTCCGCGAGATCCTGCCCGTGGTCGTGCTGGGCGGCGCCTGCGCTGTGCATGCCGGTGGCCGCGCCCGTGCCCGGCACCCGCAGACCGGCGAGGAGCGGGTCCGGGCGTCCCCGCTCGTCGGGTTCCTCTTCGGGTACGGGTTCGTCGGCCAGGACGGCGATCAGCTGACGCAGGCTGCGGACACCCAGCACGGACACTCCGGGCACGAGCGAGGCCTCGGCGGCGGCGCACTCCGGCACCACCACCTGCTCGTACCCGGCGTCCGCCGCCGCCAGCACCGCCGGCAGCACCCCCCGGACCGGCCGCACCCTGCCGTCCAGTCCCAGTTCGCCGATCATCACGATGTCGGCCAGGACCCGGGGATCGATGCGCTCCGCCGCGCCCAGGACCGCCGCCGCGACGGCCAGGTCGAAGCCGCTGCCGGACTTCGGCACCGAGGCGGGGCTCAGTCCCACCGTGAGCTTCTTCTGCGGCCAGGCCGCTCCCGAGTTGACGACCGCGGCGCGCACCCGGTCCCGGCTCTCCGTGAGGCTCTTGTCGGGCAGCCCCACCAGCGTGAACGCCGCCACTCCCGGTTCGAGGTCGGCCTGGACCTCGACGACCACGCCCTCCACGCCCACCAGAGCCACCGAACACGTACGGGCGAACGCCATCAGGCCACCCCCCGCACGTGTTCGACCACGGCCGCGCCGCGGGACGGCAGCAGCACCCCGACCACGTCGATGCGCACTCCGCCGGGCGGCGCGCCTCCGTGGGTCTGGATCCAGCGCTCGGCGAGGTCCCGCAGCCGTGCCGCCTTCCGCGGGGTGACGGCTGCCATCGGATGCTCGAAGGGACCTTCCCTGCGGGTCTTGACCTCGCAGACGACCAGGACGTCCCCGTCCCTGGCCACGATGTCGATCTCCCCGGCACGGCCGGAGCGCCAGTTGCGCTCCAGGACCGTCAGGCCGCTCTCCGTCAGCCGCCGGGCCGCCAGGGTCTCTCCGTACCTGCCCATCGCACCGCGTGCGTTCATGTCGGCACCACCTCCGGTGCCAACGATCACGCAGCCGCCACCACGAAGTGGATCTTGGTGGACGGCTCAGCGGTTGTGGACAACCCCGTCACCCGCGGGGGTGAACCTCACCCGGCCTCACCCGCTCGGCAGCTCCAGGTCGCTCTTGTTCAGCTCCTCGATGTTCACGTCCTTGAACGTCAGCACCCGGACCTGTTTCACGAAGCGCGCCGGCCGGTACATGTCCCACACCCAGGCGTCCGCCATGGACACCTCGAAGAACACCTCGCCCTGAACCGAGTGCACCTGCATCTCGTAGTCGTTGGTGAGGTAGAAGCGCCGCTCGGTCTCGATCACGTATTTGAACAGACCGACGACATCGCGGTACTCCCGGTAGAGCTTCAGCTCCATCTCGGTCTCGTACTTCTCGAGGTCCTCGGCGCTCATGGCATGTTCCCCTTCAGCCGTGCGATCCCCCCATTGTGCGCCAGTACCGTGAGCCCCTAGACGATTTCCGTGTCGAGGAGCACAGGCCTGGCCGGGGGACCCTCGTCGAGCAGCGTGCGCAGCAGCCCGGCGAGTCTGGTCGGATACACCGTCTCATGTGCCCGGCTCAGTTCCGGACACGTCCACCAGCGCGCTCCGGCGACACTGCGCCGTTCCAGTTCGGTCAGCCCTGCGGCGGCGATCTCCGTGCGTTCCGTCCGGGCGAGGTAGTACCACTCGTCCTGGTCCCAGCGGCGGCCCGCGAACGGGAAGGAGCACGTCCGCCGCCACAGCACCGGCCCCAGCTCGACCTCGGTGATGCCCGTCTCCTCGGCCAGTTCCCGCAAGGCGGCCTGTTCACGGGTCTCGTCGCCCTCGACGCCGCCGCCGGGGGTGAACCACCAGTCGTCGGCCGGATCGTCCGGCTCGTGCCCGTGCAGCAGCAGGATGCGGTCCCGCGGGTCGAGCAGGACCACCCGGGCGACCTTGCGCAGCCCGCCCGCGTAGGTGTCCTGGCCCACGGGCACGGCGTCAGCGGACACCCGCGGGCTCCGTGCCGGCCCGGCGGGCCCGGGCCGCGCCGGTCCGCTTGGCGATGGGCCCGTACGCGCCACCGCCCAGGACGAGCACGGCGCCGGCGATCACGAGCAGGGTGATCGTGCGCAGCGGGCCCGGCGAGGAGAGGGCGCCGAGCGGTGCGAAGCCGGTGGGGCGCTCCAGCATGCCCTTCATGGGCCAGACGACGGCGTCCACGCGCGCGTCCACGGCGGAGCGGGCCACCGTGCCGCCGGCGGCGTCGGTGAGGTGGGCGGTGGAGTCCACGGAATTGCCGCGCTCGTCGCCGAGCAGGAAGAGACGGCCCTCGGGGACGGTCACGGTGGGGAAGTTGTTCGTCCCGGCGGGCGTGTCCGCGGGCAGGTACGTCTCGTCGATCTCCTTGCCGTTGACGCGCAGCCTGCCGTCCTGGCAGCAGGAGACGGTGTCGCCGCCGACGGCGACCACGCGCTTGACCATGGGTGCGTTGGCCCAGGTGGCGTCCTTGAAGACGACGACGTCACCGCGGCGGACCGCGTCGCCGTCGATCCGCTGCGCGAGGATGCGGTCGCCGGCGTCGATCGTCGGCGTCATCGAGCTGGTCGGCACGGTGTACGGCCGGTAGACCACCGCGCCCCAGGCGAACCCGCCGAGGAAAAGCACCAGGCCCAGTGCGACGGCCAGCCCGGACAACCGCTGTCCGGTCCGGCTGCCCACCGGGCCCGTGCCCGCGCCGCTGCCGCGCGGGGCCGTGTGCGTCATGCTCTCGCCACCCATGGGTCCGCACCCTACCCGGGGGTACGGGCCGGGGTCAGCAGACGGGTGGAATCAGCGCTTCCCTGCCCGGGCGGGCTACGGCTTGCGGCGCCGCCACCACACCACGGGCACCATCGCGGCCAGCGCCAGCCCTTGCGGCGCCATCGGGAGGGGGGAGACGGCCGGCTGGGCGTTCAGACCGGGCTGGCCGAAGGTGTCGGGCACCGGCAGGGTGTCCCAGCGGTTGACCGGCCAGGCGACGACGATGGCCCGGCCGACGACGTCCTTCACCGGCACCATGCCGTGGTTCTTGTCCGACTGGTTGTAGCGGGAGTCCCGGGAGTTCTGCCGGTGGTCGCCCATGACCCAGATGTAGCCCGCGGGGACCCTGACCTTGAACTGGCCGCCCTGGTCGTCGACGCTGCACGGCGTGTTGCCGGGGTAGACGTACGACGCCTCGTTCAGGGCCTTGCCGTTCACCGTCAGCGGGCCGGTGTTCTTGCACTCGATCGTGTCGCCGCCGACGCCGATGACGCGCTTGATGAGGTCCTTCTCCTCCACCGACGGCATGAGGCCGATCCAGCTGAGGAACGTCTGCAGGGCGTTCGGGTCCGTGGTCGGCTCGCCCGCCAGCCAGTTGTCCGGGTCGTGGAAGACGACGACCTCGCCGCGCTCGGGCTCGGAGCCGAACCAGGGGGTGAGCTTGTCGACGAGCACGCGGTCGCCCTGCTGGAGGGTGTTCTGCATCGAGTCGGAGGGGATGGAGAACGCCTGCACCAGGAACGTCTTGATCAGCAGCGCCAGCACCAGCGCGATACCGATCAGGATGGGCAGCTCCTTCCAGAAGGAGCGCGGTTTCTTCGGTGTCCGGGCGGTACCGCCCGGCTCCTGGCCCTCGGCCGTGCTGTGCTCGTCCGTCACCCTGTCGCCCTCGGCTGTCCCGGAGTCACTCCCGGAGGTCACGGCGCTGTCCGCGGCCGGGACGGCGGATTCCGCGGGGCGTCCGCGGTCCTCCTCGCCGTCGTGTCCGGACCGTGCGCCAACCGCCACATCCCCCACGCCAACTCCTCACTCTGTGCCGCCGCCTGCCCCACACACGACGCAGGCCCACCACTCCCATAACGAGCGGGAGTTCCGCAGGGGTCGGGAGCTGGATCGTCTCGTTCGAATCGTCGGAGGCAACCCTATGCGACAGCCGGGGAGCGGCGGTCGACCCGGTGCCCGAGTCGGACACCGAGGCGTAGGTGTTCGGCTCCTCCAGGGTGGTCCAGTGGCCCAGCGGCCAGGCGATGACCATGGCGCGGCCCACGACCTCGTCCTCGGAGACGGTGCCGCCGTAGTCGGTGTCCTGGTGGGCGCGGGAGTCGGCGGAGTTGTTGCGGTGGTCGCCCATCACCCACAGGCGCCCCTCGGGGACGGTGATGTCGAACGGCGTGTCCGACGGCGCGGCGCCCGGGTACAGGTAGTCCTCGTTCAGCGGGACGTCGTTGACGGTCACGCGTCCTTGCGCGTCGCAGCACTTGACGCGGTCGCCGCCGACGCCGACGACCCGCTTGATGAGGTCCTTCTCGTTCTCCGACGGCAGCAGACCGATGAAGGTGAGCCCCTCCTTGATCTGCTTGATGACGACCGGGTCGTCCTTCTTGGCCGTGGGCTGCTCGTCCTGAAGCCAGCCGCCGGGGTCCTTGAACACGACGACGTCCCCGCGCTTCGGTTCCGAGCCGAACCACGGGGTGAGCTTGTCGACCAGGACACGGTCGCCGATCCGGATCGTCTGCTCCATGGAGCCCGACGGGATCACGAAGGCCTGCACGAGGAAGGTCTTCAGCACCAGGGCTATGAGGACCGCGACGCCGACGAGAAGGGGTATCTCCTTGACGGCACCGCGCCTGCGACGCCGCTTGACCTTCTTCTGCAGTTTGCGCCGCTCGGCGCGGGAGCGGCCGGTGGACGGGCCGGAGGCGCGCCGGGCGCCGGTGGGCAGCAGGTTGTCCGCGGGGCTCGCGGGCACCCCGCGCGGTTTGCCGCGGTTACCCATGGGCGCCCGCCTTCGCGGCGGGGGCGGGCACGCGCGCGTAGGCGTCGGGGCGGTGCAGCCGGGTGGCGTGCGCGAAGGGCCAGACGATCCAGTCGGCGCGGCCGATGACGTCGCCGACCGGGACCATGCCGCCGCCGGGCGAGCCGAGGTGGTCGCGGGAGTCGCTGGAGTCGCCGCGGTGGTCGCCGAGGACGAAGAGCCTGGCGTCGGGCACCACGACGTCGAAGGACACCTCGGACGGGCTGTCCCCGGGGTACAGGAAGCCCGACTCGTCGACCGGCCGGCCGTTCACCCGGATCCTCCCCTCCTTGTCGCAGCAGACCACGTGGTCTCCCCCCACGCCGACAACGCGTTTGATGTAGTCCGCGTGCCCGAAGGACCCGGTCCCGTCGAACACGACGATGTCTCCCCGCTGCGGCGCGGCACCGAAACGGTACGCCAACTTATTTACGAGAACCCGGTCCCCGATCCTCAATCCCCGTTCCATGGATCCGCTCGGGATCTGGAAGGGCCGCAGCACGAAGGTGCTGAGGAACAGCAGGAACAGCAGGCAGGTCAGCAGGGTGAGGGTGATCCGGCCGCCCGGCAGCCAGGAGCCGGCCCGCGACAGCAACGCGGAACGCGACCGTTCCTCCGGCCCCGCGGAGTCCGAGGGGGTGTCCCCGGAGCCGGAAGGGCGGGAGGAGCGGTCGCGCTCCGTGTGCTGTGCTTCGGTGTCCATCGGAGCCAGATGCTATCCGGCTCCGACGTGAACCCCGGAGAGCGCTCAGTTCTCGCGCTTCTCCTTGATCTTCGCGGCCTTGCCGCGCAGCTCGCGCAGGTAGTACAGCTTGGCGCGGCGGACGTCACCCTTGGTGACGAGCTCGATCTTCTCCACGATCGGGGTGTGCACCGGGAAGGTGCGCTCGACGCCGACGGAGAAGGAGACCTTGCGGACCGTGAAGGTCTCGCGCACGCCGGAGCCCTGGCGGCGGATCACGACGCCCTTGAACTGCTGCACACGGGAGCGGTTGCCCTCGATGACGCGGACGTGCACGTTGACCGTGTCGCCCGGGCGGAAGGCGGGGACGTCGCTGCGCAGCGACGCGGAGTCGACGGTGTCGAGCAGGTGAGACATTTCGTCTGCTTTCCTCGCTGATGCCACAGGTCATCAACGGAAACTAGGTGTTTCGGGATCAGGTGTGTGCGGGTCGGGGCGGACGTCGTCTCCCCCTGTGGCAGGGGCGCACGCCGGACGGACGCACAACAGCTGGCTATTCTTCCATGCCCTCGGTCCTGCGCCAAAATCGGCCGTACGGCTCCCCCGCCGGGTCCGGGGCCCAGCCCAGGATGGAGAGCATCTCGCGGTCCTTCTTGTCGAAGGCCTTCGGGTCGCACCGCTCGATGAGGTCGGGCCGGTGGGCGGTGGTGCGCCTGAGGGCCTCGTCCCGGCGCCAGCGGGCGATCTTCCCGTGGTGCCCGCTGAGCAGCACGTCGGGGATGTCCCGGCCGCGCCACTGGGGCGGCTTGGTGTAGACGGGCCCTTCGAGCAGGTTGGCCATGGCGCCGGGCGCGAAGGAGTCGTCCCGGTGGGACTCGGCGTTGCCCAGGACGCCCGGCAGCAGCCGCGCCACGGCCTCGGTGACGACGAGCACGGCCGCCTCGCCGCCGGCCAGGACGTAGTCGCCGATGGAGACCTCGTAGACCGGCATCCGGGTGGCGTACTCGTCGACGACGCGCCGGTCGATGCCCTCGTAGCGGGCCGGGGTGAAGATCAGCCAGGGGCGTTCGGAGAGGTGGACGGCGAGTTCCTGGGTGAAGGGACGGCCGCTGGGGGTGGGCACGATGAGCGCGGGCTCGCGGGAGCCGGTCTCGTAGCCGTCGGCCAGGACGGAGTCCAGGGCGTCGCCCCAGGGCTCGGTCTTCATCACCATGCCGGGGCCGCCGCCGTAGGGGGTGTCGTCGACGGTGTTGTGGCGGTCGTAGGTCCAGGACCGCAGGTCGTGGACGTGGACGTCGAGCTGTCCTCGCGCGCGTGCCTTGCCGACGAGGGAGACGTTCAGCGGTTCCAGGTACTCGGGGAAGATCGTGACGACGTCGAGGCGCATCAGGACTCGTCCCGGCTGGAGGCGATCTCGGCGCGGTCGTCGATCAGGCCCGGCGGCGGGGTGATGACGGCCTTCTGCTCCTCCAGGTCGATCTCGGCGACGATCTCCTCCACGAAGGGGATCATCACCTCGCTGCCGTCGGGCCGTTCGACGATGAACAGGTCCTGGGTGGGCAGGTGCGAGATCTCCGTGATCCGCCCCACTTCCGTGCCGTCGGCGGTGACCACGTCGAGGTCGACGAGCTGGTGGTCGTAGTACTCGTCCTCGCCCTCGGGCAGTTCCTCCGGGTCGACCTCGGCGATCAGGAGGGTGTTGCGCAGGGCCTCGGCGCCGGTGCGGTCGCGGACGCCCTCGAAGCGCAGCAGGAGACGGCCGCTGTGGACGCGGCCCGTCTCGATGGTGAGCGGTCCCGCGGAGGGGGGATCGGTGGCGAGGACGGCCCCGGGGGCGAGCCTCAGCTCGGGCTCGTCGGTCCGTACCTCGACGGTGACCTCACCCTTGATGCCATGGGCACGGCCGATCCGTGCGACTACCAGCTGCACCTGTCCAAGTCTCCTTGTCATACGACTGCGGGCCGGGGACGGCCCTGTGGCCCTCCCCGGCCCGAGCCGGTTGCGCGATAAGCGTCAGCGGACGTGGTCCACGTCGACGAGGTCGACGCGGACGCCGCGACCGCCGATGGCGCCCACGACGGTGCGCAGGGCGCGTGCGGTGCGGCCGTTGCGGCCGATCACCTTGCCGAGGTCGTCCGGGTGGACCCGGACCTCGAGCACCCGCCCGCGACGCAGGTTGCGCGAGGCGACCTGCACATCGTCAGGGTTGTCGACGATGCCCTTCACGAGGTGCTCGAGAGCCTCCTCGAGCATGCTCAGGCCTCGGTCGAAGCGGACTCAGCGGCGGCGTCGTCCTTCTTCTCAGCCTTCTTCTTCTGGGTGATGGCCTCACCCTTGCCCTCGTCGTCGCCGCCGAGAGCCTCGAACGACGGACGCGCGGCCTTCTCGGGCTGCGTCAGGAGCGGGGCCGGAGCCGGCTCGCCCTTGAACTTCTGCCAGTCGCCGGTCTTCTTGAGGATGGCGAGCACGGGCTCGGTCGGCTGCGCGCCGACACCCAGCCAGTACGCGACACGGTCCGCGTCGACCTCGATCACCGACGGGTTGTACGTCGGGTGGTACTTGCCGATCTCCTCGATCGCACGGCCGTCACGACGGGTGCGGGAGTCGGCGACGACGATGCGGTAGTGAGGCGAACGGATCTTGCCCAGACGCTTCAGCTTGATCTTGACTGCCACGGGAGTGGGTTCTCCTGGATTTGACGTGGTTGGGCACGGCGAGAGAGCCGCGTGGGGTTGCGGTACCCGAGTGCCCGATGGACGCGTCAGCCGGAGGCGAGAGGGTTCCTGTGCGGCTGTCGAGTACAGCTAGCCATTGTGCCACACCCCGGGGGTCGCTCCGGCCAGGGGTGTGCCGCGCCCGGGCACGCCGAAGCGGCACCCGGCGTGCGGGTGAGGCACGCCGGGTGCCGGCCCGTTCCGGCGGTCCGTCTCGACCGGCAGCCACGAGATGCCGGTGCGCGACGTCAGCTCGCGACGGCTCCCACGACCTCGGGGATCCGGAACGGCTTGCCGCAGCCACCACAGACGATGGGGGCCTGGGCGAGGACCGACGGGACGACGCGGACGTTGCGCCCGCAGTCGCAGACCGCCTTGACGCGCACGCCGCCGCCCGAGGAGCCGTGCCGCGCGGCCGGGCCCCGGAAGGTACGGGAGGTGTCGGAGGAGGTCGCGGCGGTGTGGGCCTTGAGGGCGCGCTGGAGGCGCTCCATCGTCGGGCGGTAGCGGCGCTTCGCCTCGGGCGTGAGCGTGACCAGGGAGAAGCCGCTGCTGGGGTGCGGTTCCTCGGGGTGGTCAAGGCCCAGCTCCTCGGCGATCGCGAGGAATCTGCGGTTGTGGTAGCGGCCGGCACGGGACGTGTCGCGGACGCCGCGCGCGGCGGCGATGCCATGGACTGCCTCATGGAGCAGTCGCTCGAAGGAGAGCTCGTGACCGCACGCGGACGACGACTCCCCGATCAGGGACTCTGGCGCGGCAAGGTCGGGCAGCTCGGGGTGGTACCGCTGAATGTCGGCCCACGCCTGTGCCAGCTCTGCGGCGAGAACAGGTGGTGTCTGTGTCGTGCTCACGTAATGACAACGAGCCGGGGTGCCCCAGTGTTCCGATTCCGGGCCATCCCAAATAATTTGCACGTACCCGTCAGTTGCCTCTGATGCGTCCTGACGAGGGCGCGTGCGCTGATCTGTGGAGAAGCCTCACAGCTCACCACAAGGTGGTGCGTAGCCACGCGTACGCCCCGGCGCGTAGGGGATGTCCGCGCGCCGGGGAGCCAGGGGTCCGCCGGGACGCAAGAGGCGTTTCGGTCGCCTTGCGCCTCGGCCGGCCGTTGGGTGCGCGCTTCAGTAAGCGCGTGCGACGACCGCGACGTTACCGGGTGCGTCACCGTCGGCCGGCACCGACCCGTCCTCGGCGACCAGACACCGTACGGTCACCCCGTGCTCGGCGAGCGCGGCCTCGCCCGCCTCGCCGAGCACCGCCCACGGGATGCGCGCCCAGCCGCCGGCCGTGGCGGCCTCGACGGCCTCCTCGGTCGTCGTGACGTCGGCCGTGCGGGACTCGCGGCGCTCGCGGGACTGCCTCAGCAGCAGGCCCTGGTCCTCCTCCAGGACCTTGGGCAGCAGCTCCGCCAGGTCGTCCAGGGAAACCGGCTCCTTGCCTCCCGGGATGCGGCGGGCCAGCATCGCGGTGCCGTTCTCCAGGTCGCGCGGGCCGATCTCGATGCGGACGGGCACGCCCTTGAGCTCCCAGTCGACCGCGCGGCGGCCGAAGGGGGTGTCGGTGCGGTCGTCGACGTGCACGCGGACCCCGGCCGCCCGCAGCCGGTCGCCGACCTCGCGGACCTTGGCCAGAACCGGCTCGTCGCCCTTGATCGCGAGCACCACGGCCTGGATCTGCGCCAGCCGGGGCGGGACGCGCAGGCCGTCGTCGTCGCCGTGCATCATCACCAGCGCGCCGATCATGCGCGTGGTGGATCCCCAGGAGGTCTGCCAGACCAGTTCCTGCCTGCCGTCCTTCGACAGGTACTGCGTCTGGAACGCCTTGGCGAAGTTCTGGCCCAGTTCGTGGCTCGTGGCCATCTGCAGGGCCTTGCCGTCGCCCATCATGCCTTCGAGCGTGAGGGTGTTGACCGCGCCCGCGAAGCGTTCCCTGGCCGTCTTGCGGCCGGGGACGACGTCCATCGCGAGGACGTTCACCATGAAGTCCTCGTAGACCCGCCGGTGGATGTGCGCGGCGAAGTCGCGCGCCTCCTCGTACGTGGCGTGCGCGGTGTGGCCCTCCTGCCAGAGGAACTCGGTCGTGCGCAGGAAGAGACGCGGCCGCAGCTCCCAGCGCACGACGTTCGCCCACTGGTTGATGAGCAGCGGCAGATCGCGGTAGCTCTGCACCCACTTGGAGAAGTAATCGTTGATGATCATCTCGGAGGTGGGGCGGACCACCGCGGGCTCTTCGAGTTCCTTGCCGCCGCCGTGGGTGACCACGGCCAGTTCCGGCGCGAAGCCCTCGACGTGCTCGGCTTCCTTGGTGAGGTACGACTGCGGGATGAGCAGCGGGAAGTAGGCGTTCTGGGTGCCCGTGGCCTTGATGCGCGCGTCCATCTCGGACTGCATCCGCTCCCACAGCCCGTACCCGTACGGCCGGATGACCATGGTGCCGCGCACCGGCCCGTTGTCGGCGAGCTCCGCCTTGGTGATCAGGTCCTGGTACCAGCGCGGGAAATCGTCCGCGCGGGGCGTGAGTACGGGTGCCTTGGCCATGGCGCGATGGTACGGGCGGAGGTTGCCGGAATGTGAAATCTCGCCACCGGCACATGACATCTCACAAGCCCTGCCGCATTCCACTGGACGACGGGTCGAGGGGGGAGTTTCCTGGCATACGGGGGTAGTGCGAGCGCACTGTCACGGGGGCCATGGAAGCGGCAAGAGGCAACTCTCGGCGGATTGGGGCGCTTACTTATGACACCTACGCTCGTGCGGCAGCACCAGCCTCACGCGGGGGCGGCACCCCGCGTGGACCTGCGTGCACGCGCGCGTGACTGGTCCGAGATCCAGGAGCGGATGCTCGTACCGCTCTACGAGGCCGTCTACGAGCGACTGGAAGTGGGTCCTGCCACGCGGCTGCTCGGCCTCGGCTGCGGTTCCGGACTCGCCCTGCTGATGGCCGCCGCCCGGGGAGCGGCGGTCACCGGTGTCGACACATCCCCCGAAAGAGTGGCCCTCGCGCGGGAGCGGCTGCTGCCCGGGGCGTCCGGTACCGGTACACGTCCGGACACCCGGCTGGTGGACGGCTCCCCCGGGGACACGGCGCAGCCGGACGCCGCCGGCTACACCCTGGTGACGGCCTTCGAGCCGATCGGGTGCCTGGCGGGCGACTCGGAGGGACTGGGCGGACTGCTCGCGGAGGCGACACCGCTCGCCGAGCGCGGTGCCGCCGTGGTGCTGGCCGGCTGGGGTCCGCCGGAGCGGTGCGCCACCGCGTCCGTGCTGCGGGTCGCGACGAAGCTGGCGGAGCCGTTGCGCACCCCGGGCAGCTGGCGCCCGGCCCGGCGCGACGACCTGGAGGACGTGGCCCGGCGGGCCGGGCTCAAGCCGGACGGCTCGGGCCGGGTGGCCTGCCCGTTCGGCTACGCCGACGTGGACAGCGCGGTGCGCGGACTGAAGTCGACCGGGCTCTTCGACACGGCGATGCGGGCCACGGACCAGGTGCAGGTGGACAAGGAGCTGACCGAGGCCCTGCACCCGCACCAGCGCCGGGACGGCACCGTGTGGATGCCGAACGTGTTCCGCTACCTGATCGCCCGGACGCCGTGACGTACGGCGCCTGACACGACCGGAGGGCGCCCCTTCAGGGAAGGAGCGCCCTCGGCGTCGTCGTACGGGAGCGGGTCGTCAGCCCATGAACTTCTTGAACTCGTCGGGAAGTTCGAAGTCCTTGGCGCCCTGCTGGGGCAGACCGAACGCACCGCCTTCGGCGGCGGCCGCGCGGCGGGCGGCGGCCTCCTGCTCCTGCTGCTTGCGCTTCATCGGGTTGCCGGAGCGCTGCTTGCCCTTGGCCTGCTTCTGCTTCTTCTTCGCCCGGCCGGGACCGCCGCCCATGCCCGGCATCCCGGGCATCCCCGGCATGCCGCCCTGGGCCATGCGGGACATCATCTTGCGGGCCTCGAAGAACCGCTCGACCAGGTTCTTCACCGCGCTGACCTCGACACCGGAACCCCGCGCGATACGGGCGCGGCGCGAGCCGTTGATGATCGTCGGGTCCTGGCGCTCGCCCGGGGTCATCGACTTGATGATGGCCGCCGTGCGGTCGACGTCCCGCTCGTCCAGGTTCTGGATCTGGTCCTTCATCTGGCCCATGCCCGGCAGCATGCCGAGCAGCTTGGAGATGGAGCCCATCTTGCGGACCTGCTCCATCTGGGCCAGGAAGTCGTCCAGGGTGAAGTCCTGGCCCTTCTTGGACGCCAGCTTGGAGGCCATCTTCTCGGCCTCTTCCTGGCTGAACGTCTTCTCCGCCTGCTCGATCAGGGTGAGCAGGTCACCCATGTCGAGGATGCGGGAGGCCATCCGGTCCGGGTGGAAGGCGTCGAAGTCGTCGAGCTTCTCGCCGTTCGAGGCGAACATGATCGGCTTGCCGGTGATCTGCCGGATCGACAGGGCGGCACCACCGCGGGCGTCGCCGTCGAGCTTGGAGAGCACCACGCCGTCGAAGCCGACGCCGTCGCGGAAGGCCTCGGCGGTGTTGACCGCGTCCTGGCCGATCATCGCGTCGACGACGAAGAGGATCTCGTCCGGGGAGACGGCGTCGCGGATGTCCGCGGCCTGCTGCATCATCTCCTGGTCGATGCCGAGCCGGCCGGCGGTGTCCACGATCACGATGTCGTGGACCTTGGACTTGGCGAAGTCGATGGAGTCCTTGGCGACCTTGACCGGGTCGCCCACGCCGTTGCCCGGTTCCGGGGCGTAGACGGCGACACCGGCGCGCTCGGCGACCACGCTGAGCTGGTTCACGGCGTTGGGGCGCTGCAGGTCGCAGGCGACGAGCAGCGGCGAGTGGCCCTGCTCCTTCAGCCAGCGGCCGAGCTTGCCCGCGAGGGTGGTCTTACCGGCACCCTGCAGACCGGCCAGCATGATCACGGTGGGCGGCTGCTTGGCGAAGCGCAGGCGCCGCGTCTCGCCGCCGAGGATGGTGACCAGTTCCTCGTTGACGATCTTGAGGACCTGCTGGGCCGGGTTCAGCGCGCGGGAGACCTCGGCTCCGAGGGCGCGCTCCTTGACGTTCTTGATGAACGTCCGGACGACCGGGAGCGCCACGTCCGCCTCGAGCAGCGCGATGCGGATCTCGCGCGCCGTGGCGTCGATGTCCGCCTCGGAGAGCCGTCCCTTGCCGCGCAGGTTCTTGAAGGTCGCTGAGAGGCGATCGGAGAGAGTATCGAACACGGCGCTCGCGGTCCTCGGGGTCGGAGACAGACTGGGGAATCGCCCTCCAGGGTATCCCGGCGTGACAAGTCGCCGGGTCGCCCTCACCCGCGCAGTGTCTCCTCCAGCTTCCGCGCCACCGACTCGGCCTCGTCACCGGGCAGCGGCGCGCCCTCCGGGCCGGTGACGTAGAAGGCGTCCACGGCGTTGGCGCCGAGCGTGGAGACGTGGGCGCTGCGCACCCGCACGCCCGCGTCCTCCAGGGCGCGGCCGATGCGGAACAGCAGGCCGGGGGCGTCCTGGGAACGGACCTCGATGACGGTGGCCAGCCGGGAGGCGGCGGGGTGGACCGACACCCTCGGCGGGGGCGCGACCACGCCCCGGCGGCGCGGATAGGCCGCGTCCCGCTCGGCGAGGCGGGCGGCGATGTCCAGCGAGCCGTCCAGGGCCCGGACCAGGTCCGCGCGCAGCCGGGCGGCCTGCGGCAGCGAGCCGTACTCGGCGGCGACCCGCCAGTCCAGCAGCAGGACGGATCCGTCGACCCCGTCGGGCAGGGTCAGCGACCGCAGCTCGGCGGTGCGTACGGTCAGCCGGTGCACGGCGAGGACCCCGGCCACCGCGGGCAGCACCCCGGGCTGGTCGGGGACGGCGATGAGCAGCTCCACGCCGAGCGGCTCGGGGTCGCCGGACGGCTCCTGCCCGGCGGGCGGCTCGGTCTGGGCGCGCAGGGACAGCACGGGGCTGGCGGTCGCGGCCGCCTCCAGGGCGAGCCGCTCCTGCTCGGCGGTGGGCGCCGCGTCCTCGGGGTCGTCCGGGAGGTCGCCGGCGAGCACCGCCGCGACCCGTTCGACCAGCTGGGTGACGAGCGAGCCGCGCCAGGACGACCAGGCGGCCGGGCCGGTGGCCAGGGCGTCCGCCTCGGTGAGCGCGTGCAGCAGCTCCAGGGTGCCCGGGGAGCCGACGGCGTCGGCGACCGCGCGCACGGTGGCCGGGTCCTCCAGGTCGCGCCGGGTGGCGGTCTCGACGAGGAGCAGGTGGTGGCGGACGAGGGTGGCGACGACGGCCACGTCGTGCCGGTCGAAGCCGATGCGGGCGGCCACGTCCTTGGCGATGATCTCGCCGGCCACCGAGTGGTCGCCGGGCCAGCCCTTGCCGATGTCGTGCAGCAGCGCGGCGACCAGCAGCAGGTCGGGGCGGCTGACCCGGCGGGTGAACGCGGAGGCGCGCACGGCGGTCTCGATGAGGTGCCGGTCGACGGTCCACAGGTGCACGGCGTTGCGCTGCGGGCGGCAGCGGACCCGCTCCCAGTCGGGCAGCAGCCGGGTGATCAGCCCTTCGGCCTCCAGCGCCTCCCAGACCTCCACGGTCGGGCGGCCGGAGCCGAGCAGGGTGACGAGCTGCTCGCGCGCCTCGGCGGGCCAGGGCGTGGGCAGCGGGCGCACGGTGGCCGCGAGGCGCCGTACGGCGTGCAGCGACAGCGGCAGTCCGGCCTGCGCGGCGGCGGCAGCGGCGCGCAGCGGCAGGACGGGGTCACGCTCGGGGCGCGCGGCGCGGGCGAGCACCACCTCGCCGTCCTGCTCGACGACGCCCTCGGCCAGCGGGGAGCGCTCGGCGGTCGGCTTCCCGCCGCCCAGCATGGCGCGCAGCCGGGGCCGCACGGCGCGTGACCGCAGCACCCGCCCCACCTCGCGCCAGGTGACGTCGCTGGCGTACGAGACGACCCGGGCGGCTTCGTAGACCTGCCGCAGCAGGGTGTCCGCGTCGAGCAGGCCGAGCTCGGCGGCGACCTGGTCCTGCTCCTGGAGGGCGAGCCGGTCGGTCGCCCGCCCGGTGGCCAGGTGCAGGGCGTCGCGGACGTCGAGGAGGCGGCGCCGGGCGTCGGCGAGGCCCTCGCGCGGGGCGTCGGCGAGCCAGGAGGCGGCGACGGCCCGCAGGGCGGTGGCGTCGCGCAGCCCGCCGCGGGCCTCCTTCAGGTCGGGCTCCAGCAGGTACTGCAGCTCGCCCTGCCGCTCGGCGCGCTCGGCGCAGAGTTCCTGGAGTTCGGGCAGGCGCTTGGGCGCCTGGTTGCGCCAGTCCGCGAGGACGGCGGTGCGCAGGGACGCGGTGAGGCCGAGGTCACCGGCGATGTGCCGGGCGTCCAGCAGGCCGAGCTGGACCTTGAGGTCCTCGCCGGCGGTCCTGCGGGCCTCGGCCGGGGTGCGCACGGAGTGGTCGAGGTCGAGGCCGAGGTCCCAGACGGGGTACCAGAGCCGGTCGGCGAGGGCGGCGACCGCCTTGGTGTCGCCGCCGTCGTGCAGCAGGAGCAGGTCGAGGTCGCTGCGCGGGGACAGCTCACCGCGGCCGTACCCGCCGACGGCGACCAGGGAGGCGCCGCGCAGTCCCTCGGCGCCCGCGGTGAACAGGCCCGCGAGCCACTCGTCGGTCAGTTCGGCCAGGGCCGCACGGCGCGGCGGCCCGGACCGCACCTCCTCGGTGAGGAGGCGCAGCCGGGCCGCCGCGTAGCCGCTGGGTCCCGAGTCCTCTGCTTCGTTCCGCACGTCCGTACCCGTCACCCGGCGACTCCTGTTCTGTTTTCCTGCCTCAGAGCGCGTCGGGACCGCGCTCGCCGGTCCGGACCCGTACGGCCGTCTCGACCGGGATGGACCAGACCTTGCCGTCACCGATCTTGCCGGTGCGGGCGGCCTTGACCACGACGTCGATCAGCTGCTCGGCGTCGTCGTCCTCGACCAGGACCTCGATGCGGATCTTGGGGACGAGGTCGACGGTGTACTCGGCACCCCGGTAGACCTCGGTGTGCCCCCGCTGACGACCGTAGCCGCTGGCCTCGGTGACCGTCAGGCCGTGTACGCCGAAGGCCTGGAGGGCCTCCTTGATCTCGTCGAGCCGGTGCGGCTTCACGACGGCGGTGATGAGCTTCATGCGTCCACCTTCTTACTCTCGGCCCCGGCCACGGCGGCCGCGACGGCGGCGGTCTTGGCGGCACCGCCACCGGCGCCGCTGAAGTCGTATGCGGTCTCGGCGTGCTCGGCCTGGTCGATGCCGGCGACCTCGTCGTCCTCGGAGACCCGCATGCCCATGGTCTTGTCGAGGAGGAAGGCGAGGATCGCGGAGACGATCAGGGAGTAGGCGAGGACACCGAAGACACCGGCGCACTGCTTCCAGAACTGGTCCAGGCCGCCCCCGTAGAACAGGCCCGCGACGTCGGACTGGCCCTTGCCGGTGGCGAAGAAGCCGATGAGCAGGGAGCCGAGGATGCCACCGACCAGGTGGACGCCGACGACGTCGAGGGAGTCGTCGTAGCCGAACTTGTACTTCAGCCCGACGGCCATGGCGCACAGGACACCGGCGATGACACCGACGGCGATGGCGCCCAGCGGGGAGATCGCGCCGCCGGCCGGGGTGATGGCGACCAGGCCCGCGACCGCGCCGGAGGCGGCGCCGAGGGTGGTGAACGCGCCGTGCCGGATCTTCTCGTAGGCGAGCCAGCCGAGGACGGCGGCGGCGGTGGCGACCTGGGTGTTGACGAACATCAGCGCGCCCACGCCGTCGTCGTTGCCGAGCCAGGAGCCGGCGTTGAAGCCGAACCAGCCGAACCACAGCAGACCGGCGCCGAGCATGACCAGCGGGAGGCTGTGCGGGCGCATCGGGTCCTTCTTGAAGCCGACGCGCTTGCCGATGACCAGGATCACGCCGAGCGCGGCGGCACCGGCGTTGATGTGGACCGCCGTACCGCCGGCGAAGTCGATCACACCCAGTTCGAAGGCCCAGCCGCCGGCGCCCCAGACCCAGTGCGCGACCGGGAAGTAGACGACCGTGGCCCACAGGGCGACGAACAGGGCCCAGGCGCTGAACTTCACGCGGTCCGCGAGGGCGCCGCTGATCAGGGCGGGCGTGATGATCGCGAACATCAGCTGGAAGACCAGGAAGACGAACACCGGGATGGTGTAGCCGTCCCACAGTTCGGTCAGGCCGATGTTGCCGAGGCCGACCCAGTCGGAGTTCCAGCCGATGAGGCTGCCGGAGTCGGTGCCGAACGCCATGGAGAAGCCGTACAGCACCCACAGGACGGTGACGATCCCGAGGCTGATGAAGCTCATCATCAGCATGTTCAGGGTGCTCTTGACGCGGACCATGCCTCCGTAGAAGAAGGCCAGGCCCGGGGTCATGAGCATCACCAGGGCGGAACAGATGAGCATGAACCCTGTGTTCGCGGCAGACAGCTTGGGCGCTTCTGCGGCAAGGGTGATGGCTGGTGCCATCGGCGTCTCCTCGTCATTGGTACGGCCCCGTGCGGGCGAAGCCTGGAGCGGAGTGAGGGGGTGGGCCGGTTATGCGCCACGAGATTGGCGCAGCGCGGTTTCGGTGGAGGCCCCTCGTTGTTTCGCGGCCGTGACGAAGGCGCGTGGCGTGTTACGCGTCGATGAACTGCCGGAGGGCGGGCGCGCCGATCGTTATCGTGGCGCAATCTTCGGCGCGCCCGCTGTCCGCGGGGCACACGGACCGGCCGCGGTCGGCCTTCCGATGACCTGGCTGGGGGAGCCGAGTCGGGCAGTTCGGGAGGGCCGGCCGCGGCCGGGGTCTTGGGGGGTGCGGCTGGTCAGACCGCCTCGGCGGTCTCGGGCAGTTCGGCGGCGAGCCGTTCGGTGAGGTCGACGACCTCGCCGAGGTCGCCGAAGTCGCGTGCGGCGGTGTCCACGGTCTTGCGGATGCGGGTGTTGACACGCTCGGAGCGGACCTTCTTGGCGACCTGCATGGCCTGCGTGGCGAAGACCGTGCTCTGCTCGGGCTCGCGCTGCAGGAGGTGCACCGTGGCCATGCCGATCAGGTTCAGCGCATACGACCGCTGGTGCTCGCCGTCCTCGGCGAACAGCTCCACCGCCCGCTTCATCAAGGGCTCGGCCAGCGAGGCGTAGGTGGGGCTGCGGCCGGCGACGTAGGCGAGGTCGCGGTACGAGTGCGAGTTCTCCCCGTGGAGCTCGGCCTCGGAGAAGAAGCGGATCCAGTCGGGGTCCGGCTCGTCCCACTCGTCGGCCTCGGCGAAGGTGTCCTCGGCCATCCGCACCGCCCGCTTGCACTTGCCGGGCTGGCCCATGTTGGCGTAGGCGCGGGCCTCCATCGCATACAGCATCGACTGGGTGCGCGGGCTCGCGCAGTCCCGGCTGCCGTACTGCGCGAGGTGGATCAGCTCCAGCGCGTCGTCGGGCCGGCCGAGGTGGATCATCTGACGGCTCATGCTGGAGAGCACGTACGAGCCGAGGGGCCGGTCACCGGCCTCCTTGGCCGCGTGCAGCGCGAGGACGAAGTACTTCTGCGCGGTCGGCTGGAGCCCGATGTCGTAGGACATCCAGCCGGCCAGCTCGGCGAGCTCGGCGGCGACCTTGAACAGGCGCCGGGTGGTCGCCTCCGGCTGGGGCTCCTGGAGCAGGTCGGTCACCTCGTGCAGCTGGCCGACGACCGCCTTGCGGCGCAGCCCGCCGCCGCACTGGGCGTCCCACTGCCGGAACATCACCGTGGTGGACTCCAGGAGGTCCAGCTCCGGCTTGGACAGGCGGCCGCGACGGCCGGAGGCGGCCGCCTCCGGCTCGGAGCGCGGAGCCGGGGGCGAGGGCACGAGCCAGCGCTGCATGGGCTCGATGAGGGCCGGGCCCGCAGACAGGACCAGCGAGCTCCCGAGGAAGCCGCGCCGCGCCAGCATCAGGTCGCTGCGCGAGAACTCGCTGAGCAGGGCCACCGTCTGCGGGCCCGTCCAGGGCAGGTCGACGCCGGTCGCGGAGGGTGACTGGCGCGCGGTGCGCAGGCCCAGGTCCTCGACGGATACGACGACGCCGAAGCGCTCCGAGAACAGCTCGGACAGGATCCTGGGGATCGGCTCGCGCGGGTTCTCCCCGTCGAGCCAGCGGCGCACGCGCGAGGTGTCCGTGGAGATGTGGTTGGCGCCCAACTGCCGTGCCCTGCGGTTGACCTGGCGGGCGAGTTCGCCCTTGGACCAGCCGCTGCGCACGAACCAGGAGGTGAGCAGCTCGTTGGGGCGCTTGTCGGCGTGCGTCGCGCTCGCAGCGTTCGTCCCGCTCTCGCCGTTGCCGCTCACTGGAACGCCCCCATCCCTGAGACCACTTGTCGCCGAGTGCGCCAAGCCCTATCAGCATGCCGGTTCGTACGGCCGCCCGTCCGGGCCTTGTCACCCTTCGAACGGAAAGACGACTTGCCTCCGGCATACCCGCGAGTGCATGTGCCCCCAGGCCTCGTGCACACAAAGTAATCCTACGATCACCCGTCCAGCCATGGCTCACACGGAAACGCCACCATTCGCCACCCCATCGGATGAACTCCTGTGCGTCAACGCGCGATTCACTTGACACAGCACACCCAGGAGCGGGTGCAGCGAGGCACGCAGGGGCGCGCGCCGTCGGGCACACCACCCTGGGCACTTCCTGGCGCGGAGTGAACGGACCGCCGCCGGGAAGGCGGAAACAGAGAGTCACGTATCGCGTCCGCTGCGTAACCACGGGTGCGCCGGACCCGTTGGAGGGGGTATGGGCTTCACGATCGGCATCAGCCGGGGCATGCGCGACATCCGGTCCGGCTCGCGCCGCCGCAGCCGTACGCCGGACGGCACGGCGGTGGCCGAGTACACCGGGCTGTGGGGCTGGGACGTGGTGCCGGGGGCCCGGGCCGCGGGAGGCGCCTGCTCCTGCGGACGCCGTGACTGCGCCGCTCCCGGCGCGCACCCGCTGGCCTTCGCCCCGGTGATCCCCGCCGGGGCGACGCTCGACGACGTGACGGACGCCTGGGGCGAGTTCCCCGGCGCCTCGGTGATGCTGCCGGTCGGCCGCGCCTTCGACGTCATCGAGGTGGCCGAACCGGCCGGCCGCCGTGCCCTGGCCCGGCTGGAGCGCATGGGCCTGCCCGTCGGCCCGGTCGCGGCCACGCCGGACGGCCGCGCCCACTTCTTCGTCGCCCCCGGCGCCGCCGCTGACCTGCCCGGGCTGCTCTACCGCATGGGCTGGGACGACCCGGACGCCCTCGACCTGCGCGGCCTCGGCCCGGGCACGCACATCACGGCGCCGCCCTCGGACCGCGGGGGCCTCGGCCCGGTCCGCTGGCTGCGCTCCCCCGCCCTGGACTCCGCCTCCCGGCCGCCGGAGGCCCGGCTGGTGCTGGGCACGCTGGCGTACGTGGCCCATCGCTCACGCGCGTAGCGGCGGCCGGGACACAGAGCGAAGCGCCCGTCCCCGACTGCACCTCGGGGGCGGGCGCTTCTCGCGCAGGTACGGTTCTTCGCAGGTCGTGCGGCGGCTGGTGCCGAGCTCACTCCCCGATAAGGGCGTCAACGAACGCCTCCGGCTCGAACGGCGCGAGGTCGTCCGCGCCCTCACCGAGCCCGATGAGCTTGACCGGGACGCCCAGCTCACGCTGGACCGCGACCACGATGCCGCCCTTGGCCGTGCCGTCCAGCTTGGTGAGCACGATGCCGGTGATGTCCACGACCTCGGAGAAGACCCGGGCCTGGACCAGGCCGTTCTGGCCGGTGGTGGCGTCGAGGACGAGCAGCACCTCGTCGACCGGGGCGTGCTTCTCGACGACCCGCTTGACCTTGCCGAGCTCGTCCATCAGGCCGGTCTTGGTGTGCAGGCGGCCGGCGGTGTCGATGAGCACGACGTTCGCGCCCATCTCCTTGCCCTCCTTGACCGCGTCGAAGGCCACGGAGGCGGGGTCGCCGCCCTCCGGTCCGCGCACGGTGTAGGCGCCGACGCGCTCGCCCCAGGTCTGGAGCTGGTCGGCGGCGGCGGCCCGGAAGGTGTCGGCGGCGCCGAGCACCACGCTCTGGCCGTCGGCGACCAGGACGCGGGCGAGCTTGCCGGTGGTGGTGGTCTTGCCGGTGCCGTTGACGCCGACGACCATCACGATGCCGGGCTTGCGGTCCTCCGGCTCGGTCTTGACCGCGCGGTCCATGTCGCGGCCGACCAAGGTGATGAGCTCCTCGCGGAGCAGGGTGCGCAGTTCCTCGGGGGTGCGGGTGCCGAGCACCTTCACACGCTCGCGCAGCCGCTCGACCAGCTCCTGGGTTGGCTGCACGCCGACGTCGGCGGTGAGCAGCGTGTCCTCGATCTCCTCCCAGGTGTCCTCGTCGAGGTGCTCGCGGGACAGCAGGGTCAGCAGGCCCTGGCCGAGGGCGTTCTGCGAGCGGGAGAGCCGGGCCCGCAGCCGGACCAGGCGGCCGGCGGTGGGCTCCGGGATCTCGATCGCGGGAGCCTCGGCGGGCGGCTCCTCGACGACGACCGGAGCCGAGCCGTCCGGGAGATCAACCTCCTCTATCGTGCGCCGCGGTTCCTCCCGCGGCGTCTCGGCCTCGTCGCCGACGTGCGGCTCGGCCGGTGGGGCGGTGATGTCGGGCGCCGCGGGCGGGGGCGGCGGCAGCTGCTTCGTGCGCCGGCTGCCGACGATGAGCCCGCCGAGCGCGCCGAGCACGACCACGGCGATGACTACAGCAAGGATGACGATGTCCATAACGCGTCCAGTATCAGTCATGGGGCCCCGGGTCACCCTGCGCGCACCGCCCCGAAAGGCCGGGGCCGCCGGATCTGCACACCCCTGGATGCCTGACACTCCGTCAGCCTTGCGTCCCCCCGGACACCACCCGGCCGTACCGGATCCCCGCGCCCGCAGTGCGCGGCCGGGCCTCGGCCAAAGGCGGCCCGCGGTGTCCGCCCGGTGCTCCACTGGGGGCACGACCTCGCCGGTGGACGTGTTCCTGCGCGAGCCGGACGGACCGCTGGTCGACGTCGCCGGTGCCGTCCGGTGACGGCCTGGAGGTCACGCGCGGGTGATCGCGGGCGGCGTCATCGTCCGGTGGGACGTGTCGTCCCGTCGGAACGACGGACCGCCGCCCCGGCTCGGGCAGTGGCCGAACCGGGGCGGCGGCGGGTTACGGGGAGAGGGGCAGCGGGGACTTGGCCCTTCTCCCCGAGTGCGCGGGACGGGCTCAGCCCATCTCCTCCAGGGACTTGCCCTTCGTCTCGGTGACGAACTTCAGGACGAACGGGATGGAGAGCGCGGCGAACGCCGTGTAGATCACGTACGTCACGGACAGGTTCCAGTCGGCCAGCGACGGGAAGCTCGCGGTGATGGCCCAGTTGGCGATCCACTGCGCGGCGGCGGCCACGCCCAGGGCGGCGGCGCGGATCCGGTTGGGGAACATCTCGCCGAGCATGACCCAGACGACCACACCCCACGACAGGGCGAAGAAGAGCACGAAGATGTGCGCGGCGATCAGGGCGATCCAGCCCTGCGCGGCGGGCAGCTTGCCGTCGACCAGGTGGTAGGAGAACGCCCAGGCCTCCAGCGCCAGGCCGACGACCATGCCGATCGAGCCGATGATCGCGAGCGGCCTGCGGCCGACCCGGTCGACGAAGATCATCGCGATGACGGTGCCGACGATGTTGATGATCGACGTGGTGAAGGAGTAGAAGAACGAGTCCGTCGGGTCCACGCCGACCGACTGCCACAGCGTCGAGGAGTAGTAGAACGCGACGTTGATGCCGACGAACTGCTGGAAGACCGACAGGCCGATGCCGATCCAGACGATCGGCTTGAAGAAGAAGCTGCCGCCGAGCAGGTCCTTGAAGCTGGACTTGTGCTCGCTCTTCATGGCGCCCTCGATCTCGGCGACACGGGCGTCCAGGTCGACGTCCTTGCCCTCGACCTCGGAAAGGATCTGCCGGGCGCGCTCGTGCTTGCCGACGGAGATGAGGAAGCGCGGGGACTCGGGGATCGCGAAGGAGAGCAGGCCGTACAGCACGGCCGGGACGACCATGACGCCGAGCATGACCTGCCAGGCCTCCAGGCCCATCAGCTTGCCGCGCTGGTCACCGTCGGCGGCGTTGAGCAGGCCCCAGTTGACCAGCTGCGACACGGCGATGCCGATGACGATCGCGGCCTGCTGGAAGGAGCCGAGCCGGCCGCGGTAGGCGGGCGGGGCGACCTCGGCGATGTAGGCCGGGCCGATCACCGAGGCCATGCCGATGGCGAAACCGCCGACGACGCGCCAGAAGGCGAGGTCCCACAGTGCGAAGGGGAGCGCGGAGCCGATGGCGCTGACGGTGAAGAGGACCGCGGCGATCTGCATGCACCGGATGCGGCCGATGCGGTCGGCTATCCGGCCGGCGGTGGCGGCGCCGATGGCGCAGCCGATGAGGGCGATGGCGATGACCTGGGCGAGGGCCGCGGAGCCGACGTCGTAGCGGTCACGGATGGCCTCGACGGCACCGTTGATGACGGAGCTGTCGTAGCCGAAGAGGAAACCGCCCATCGCGGCCGCCGCCGCGATGAAGATGACGTGCCCGAGATGATCGGGGTGAGCCGTCCCGGCTCCTGACTTGGGTGCCTGCGCTGTGCTGGTCACGTGTACTCCTCGGGCCACCGGCAACGCTGCCGGAGGGGGTCAGCCCTTCGAGGTCCACCTGAAGGTACCTGAAGGTAAAAGGAACGTTGCCGAGACTATGCCTTCAAGTTTCGAAGTCAATAGGTCGGCTGCTGTGAATCTGCGGCAGCAGTGTGACAGGAATGTGTTCAAGTGTTGAAGCCATGAAGCGGTGCAGGTGAGACCGGTGTAGAGCACACCGATCTAGCGGAGGCGCTGGGAGATGACCTTCGACACACCGTCGCCCTGCATGGAGACGCCGTACAACGCGTCGGCGACCTCCATCGTGCGCTTCTGGTGGGTGATCACGATCAGCTGCGAGGCCTCCTGCAGCTCCTGCATGATCCGGATGAGCCGCTGGAGGTTGGTGTCGTCCAGAGCGGCCTCGACCTCGTCCATGACGTAGAACGGGCTGGGCCGCGCCTTGAAGATCGACACGAGCAGCGCGACCGCCGTCAGCGACCGCTCCCCGCCGGAGAGCAGCGACAGCCGCTTGACCTTCTTGCCCGGCGGCCGGGCCTCGACGTCCACGCCCGTGGTGAGCATGTTGTCGGGGTCGGTCAGCACCAGCCGCCCCTCCCCTCCGGGGAAGAGCCTGCTGAAGACGCCCTCGAACTCCCGGGCGGTGTCCCGGTAGGCCTCGGTGAAGACCTGCTCGACGCGCTCGTCGACCTCCTTCACCACCTGGAGCAGGTCGGCGCGGGTCTTCTTCAGGTCCTCCAGCTGCTCGCTGAGGAACTGGTGGCGTTCCTCCAGCGCGGCGAACTCCTCCAGGGCGAGCGGGTTGACCTTGCCGAGCTGCTGGTAGGCGCGCTCGGCGGCTTTGAGGCGCTTCTCCTGCTCGGCGCGGTGGAACGGCCTGGGGCGGTTGCGCGGGTGCTCGGGGTCCTCCGGCAGCTCCTCGCCCTCGGCGGGGGGCGAGGGCGGCACCGGCTGGTGCGGACCGTACTCCGCCACCAGCCCGGCCGGTTCCACACCCAGCTCCTCCAGTGCCCTGGTCTCCAGCTGCTCGATCCGCAGCCGCTTCTCGGCGCCGAGTACCTCACCGCGGTGGACCGAATCCGTCAGCTTGTCGAGTTCGGCCTTGAGGTCACGCCCCTCGGTGCGGGCGCGGGCGAGTTCCTGCTCACGGCGGGCCTTGGCGGCCTCGGCCGCGGTGCGCTCCTCCTCGGCGCGGGCGAGCGAGACCTCCACGTGCGCGAGCAGCTGCCGGGCGCCCGAGCCGACGGCCTCCGCGACGGCCGCCTCGTGGCGCAGCCGGGCCCGCCGCTGCTCGGCACGCGCGCGTGCCTCGCGCTCCGCGCGGGCGGCCCGGTCCAGGGAGTCGGCCCGGCCGGCCAGGCCCTTGACCCGTTCCTCGTGCGTACGGACCTGGAGACGGGCCTCCATCTCGGTCTGGCGGGCGTTGGCGCCGTCGGCGGCGAGCCGGTCCCGCACGGAGGTGTCGGGCTCCTCCTCGATCGGCATCTCCTCGGCGACGGCGAGCCGCTCGGCGAGTTCCTCGACCTCCTGCAGCGCCCTGTCCAGGGCCTCCTGGGCACGGGCCGCGGCGGCGCTGGACCGCTCGGCCTCCCCCGCCGCGCCCCGCGCCTGCCCGGCGAGCCGGCCGAGCTGCTGGGCCACGGCCGACTTCTCCCGGTCGGCGGCCCGGCGCCGGTCCCCCAGCTCCTCGACGAGCGCGGCGCACTCCTTGCGCCGTTCCCCGGCCTCCCGCTGGGCCTCGGCGAGTTCCTCGCAGCGCACGGCCAGCTCCGCCAGCTCGGCGGCGGCCTCGTCCACGGAGGCCTGCACTTCGAGGAGGCTGGGTGCGCCGGCCGAACCGCCGTGGGCGAAGTGGGCGCCGAGGAGGTCGCCCTCGGCGGTCACAGCGGTGAGGTGGGGGTGCGCGTAGACGAGGTCCTCGGCCTCTTCGAGCGTGCTGACGACGACGACGCCGTGGAGGAGCCGCCTGACGGCGGGCATGAGGTTCGCGGGGCCGCGGACCAGGTCCGCGGCGTAGCGGTGGCGGGCGTCCGCGGCGTCGGTGTGACCGGTCGCGTCGTTCCCCGCGTCCCCGGGGACGTCATCGCCCGCCAGGAGCAGGGTGGCCCTGCCACCGTCCTGTTTCCGGAGGAGCCGGATCGCGTCGGCCGCGGACGTGGGGGACGTGACCGCGACGGCGTCCGCCGCCGCCCCGAACGCGGCGGCCAGGGCGACCTCGTGGCCGGGGCTCACCGTGAGGAGTTCCGCCGCCGGGCCGAGCAGGCCGGAGAGGCGGTCCTTGGCCGCGAGCAGCATCCCGGTGCCGTCCTTGCGGCGCAGGCCGAGGGCCAGGGTCTCGTGGCGGGCCTGGGTGGCGGCGCGCCTGCGTTCGGCGGCGGTGGCGGCTTCCCGGGCCGCGGTGAGGGCGGCCTCGGCCTCGGTGAGCTGCCGCTTGGCCGCCTCGTGCTGTTCGGCGAGTTCCGCGTCGCCGGCGTCGAGGCCGTCGACCTCGGCCTTGAGGGCCTCGTACTCCTCCTGGGCGGCGACGGCACGTTCCCGCGCCTCGTCGCGGGCGGCGGCCAGGCGCTCGATCTCGGCCTGGGCGGAGGCCGCGCGGGAGCGGGCCGCGTTGACCTGGCCGCTGAGCCGGGCCAGGCCCTCTCGCCGGTCGGCGATGGCACGGGCGGCGTCCTTCAGGCGCCGCTCCTCCTGGGCCAGTTCGCGTTCCAGCTCGGCGCGGTGGGCGACCGTGTCCTCCAGGGCCCGCTCGGCGGCTTCCAGGGCCGCCTCCAGCTCGGCCTCCTGCTCGCGGATGCGGGCGGCCTCGCGCTCCATGTCCTCGGGGTCGCGGCCGCGCCGCTCCTCGGGGGGCGCGGAGGTGGCGCTCTTCACGCGGGCGTCGGCGAGCGAGATCGTGCCGCGCACCCGCTCGGCGAGCTGGGAGAGCTCGTACCAGGTCTGCTGGGCGCGCTGCAGGCGCGGCGCGAGCCGCCGGACCTCGTCCTCCAGCAGGGCCTCGCGCTGCAGCGCCCGGCGCAGCTGCTGCTCGGCGGCCTCCTTGCGCTCCTTCAGCGCGGCCTCGTCGGCGACCTCGGCCTGGAGCGCCGCCCGGAGCCGTACGAGGTCGTCGGCGAGCAGGCGCAGGCGGGCGTCCCGCAGGTCGGCCTGGATGACGGCGGCCCTGCGCGCGACGGCGGCCTGCCGGCCGAGGGGCTTGAGCTGCCGCCGGAGTTCGTCGGTGAGGTCCTGCACGCGCGCGAGGTTGGCCTGCATCGCGTCGAGCTTGCGCAGCGCCTTCTCCTTGCGCTTGCGGTGCTTCAGGACGCCCGCGGCCTCCTCGATGAAGGCGCGGCGGCCCATGGGGTCGGCGTGCAGCACGGAGTCGAGCTGGCCCTGGCCGACGATGACGTGCATCTCGCGGCCGATGCCGGAGTCGGAGAGCAGTTCCTGGATGTCGAGGAGACGGCAGGTGTCGCCGTTGATCTGGTACTCGCTGCCGCCGTTGCGGAACATGATCCGCGTGATGGTGACCTCGGCGTACTCGATGGGCAGGGCCCCGTCGGAGTTGTCGATGGTCAGGGACACCTCGGCGCGGCCGAGCGGCGGGCGGCCGGTGGTGCCGGCGAAGATGACGTCCTCCATCTTGCCGCCGCGCAGCGACTTGGCGCCCTGCTCCCCCATGACCCAGCTGAGCGCGTCGACGACGTTGGACTTGCCCGAGCCGTTCGGTCCGACGACACACGTGATCCCCGGCTCGAACCGGAGGGTGGTCGCCGAGGCGAACGACTTGAACCCGCGGAGGGTCAGGGCCTTGAGGTGCACGCCGCCGGACTTTACCGCCCGGCTTCGTCTCACTCCATGAACCCGCGGTTTCGCCCCTGAACGCGCAGGGCAGACCAGACGTTAAAGACGGTGAAAGGATGCGCGGGGGAAAGAAAGAAGGGACGCCGGTGGCGTCCCTTGCACTTCTGACAACTCAGCGGTTGTGACGGGCTTCCTTCACCACTGCGTGCCGATGTGGAGCGGTGCAGTGATCAGGTGAGCGCAGGCTCCGCCTGGTGTGCGTCAACGCTCTCCATGATCCTGTCGTGAGAAGCGGCAGCCGTCAGCGCCTCGTTCTCGGCCTGGATCCGTACGAGCTCGGATTCCAGGTCCTGGACGCGCTGCTGGAGCCGTCGCATCTCGGCGAGGAGTCGAGGGTCGGAGCCGCCGACGTAACCGAGAAGCGCCTTTGCCATGATGGATGGTCCTCCACAATGAGTGACCGACCGATGCGGTTGGGTCGTGAGGGATTCGCACCCGCAGCTTGGCAGGGCCTTCAGTTGTGCTGCCGTTCAGCCATGCCAAACAGCTAAGGTGCGCGGGGTGCTTTCAGCGTCTCACCAAAAAGTTTGACGGTCAACACGATCACGCCCCGTATTGGCGGGCATCCCTGGCGCACACGGCCTGGAACGGCGGCGCGGCGGTTTCAGTGGGCCCTCGGGGCGTGGCGATCATCCTTGCGTCTGGAGCCCGCCGAGGCAAGCGGTTCCCGCAATCACCAGCGACTTTCCGGGCGGGCCGACGGCCCCGGGCCTCTTCGGGGGCGGCCCGGAGGCCGTCCGCCCGGGCGGGGTCAGCGGATGGCGAAGCCCTCGTAGCCGCCTCGGGGTGTGTCCCAGATCTCTGTGACACCGTCCACGCGGCCGGGCGTGTCGTCACCGCGGAGCCACTCCAGCAGCCCTTCGCAGCCCTCGCGCGCGCCCTCGGCGACGACCTGGACCCGTCCGTCGCCCAAATTGAGAGCAAAACCACTCAGGCCGCCGATCTCCAGGGCCTTGGCCCGCGTGAACCAGCGGAAACCCACACCTTGGACGCGTCCCCGCACCCAGGCGACCAGTCGCACATCCTCGCTCATGACTGCAACCTAACCGCCCGATCTCCCTCCGGGCACTTCCTCCCCTTGCGCCATGCGGTACCGTCCCCCATCAACGAATCTCATATGAAACTCACACGATCGAGTGAGTTTGGTGTTGATCTCGAGGACGAGTCGACCGCCAGGACGAGGAAGGCCAGGACATGGGACGCCACCGACGCTCCGCCGACGGCCGCGCCGCCACGGGCCACGCCGACGGCTTCGCGGAGGGCCACGACCCGCTGCACTCCACCGCGGACGACGCCCCGACGATGGGCATCGCGCCCTACCTGAACCCGGAGGCGTACGCCGAGACCTACGCCAGGAGCGAGGCGTACCTGTACGGGGCGGAGGCGTCCGCGCCCGGTGACCGCTTCACGGAGACGGCCGTCTTCGCGAGCGACGGTTTCGGCTCGGACGGATTCGCCTCAAACGGTTTCGCGTCGGACGGTTTCACTCCCGACGGCGGCACCCGCCGCGCGGGCGCGCACCGCCGCCGGAAGAAGACCGCCCGCCCGATGCGCACCGGACTGCTCGGCGTGTCCGCCGCCGTCGCGCTCGGCACGGTCGCGGTGGCCACGGGCGCGGTCCCGGGCCTGGAGAACTACAAGCTCGGCGGCGGCAGCAACACCGAGGACGTCCAGGCCGGCGACACGGCGACGAGCTTCCCGACGGAGCAGGGCGGCACCTCCGGCAGCGCCGAGAGCCGGGACGACGCCCCGGCCAGCCGGGACAGCGGGCGTTCCGTCCCGCCCTCGCCCTCCGCCTCGAAGTCGTCGGCAGCGCCGACGAAGACGCCGGAGAAGGCCGACGAGACGCCGGAGAAGGCACCGGAGAAGAAGCAGCCGGCCGCCACGCCCAGCAAGAAGCCGGACAGCACGCCGTCCCGCACGGCCACGAAGGCACCGCGCAGCCCCGGCGCCTCCGTCGCGCTCCCCGGGGAGACCGCGGCCGCCGCGCAGGTGCTGGCGCTCGTGAACGAGGAGCGGGCCAAGGTGGGCTGCAGCCCGGTCGCCGCGAACAGCGCCCTGACCGACCTGGCCCAGAGCTACAGCGAGGACATGGCCGCGCGGGGCTTCTTCGACCACACCGACCCGGACGGCCGGACTCCGTGGGACCGGGCGGAGAAGGCCGGCATAAGCAATCTCGGCGGCGAGAACATAGCCCGCGGCCAGGCCGACGCGGCGGCCGTGATGGACGCCTGGATGAACAGCCCCGGCCACCGCGCCAACATCCTGAACTGCGACTTCAAGACCCTGGGCGTCGGCGTGGAACTCGGCTCGGGCGGTCCGTGGTGGACGCAGAACTTCGGCTACTGAGACAGCCGGAGGTCAGAGAGCTGACTGCCTTCCCGGGCCGTTCTCTGCCGTTCGGGGCCCGCAGCGTTCATCCTCGGGGTATGCCGCTCTCCGCTGAAGTCCGCGACCTGTGCCGGGCGACGTTCGCTCCGGAGTCGCTTGATCTCGCCCTTCGCACACAGTGCGGCCGGAGACACGCGGTCATGCGAACGGCGACAAGCCCTTGCGCTCAAGGTGAGCGAGCAACGCATCGAGGCACGCGTCTGCCGTGGCCAGGTCCGCGCGGAAGAACGAGTCCTCACCGAGCGACCCCCCACTGACGATGACCATCCAGGCCTGCCTGTGCTCGGTCATGCGATCACCGTCGACCTTGAACACGGACGTGACTCCCCGCTCCGCCAGCCACGCCATCAGCTCGAGCATGTCCACTCGCACCCCTCCAGGAAGCCGTCCGTGAGCAGATCAAGGTCGTCGATCAGCTCGTCGGTACCGCACGAGCCGGGAACCGCGCCTAGCCGGTGGTCCGGGAGGCGTTCAGGGACCGGGCGTAGTCGGCGAGTGCACGGAAGTCGTCCTCCCGTAGGCCGACTCGCGGATTGACGTGGTGGAGGAGCCCGGGGCCTTGGTGGTGGGCGATCACGTACGTCTCATCCAGCTCGCTCTGCTCGTCGTCGACCCAGGCGAAGGGGCGGCCTGCCGCGTAGTCCACCAGCGGTCCGGTCTTCCAGTGCACTCCATCAGGGCGTTCCTTGAGCAGGGCGTCGCCGAAGTCCACGAAGGGGAGTGCCGGAAGGCCGAGGACCGGAGCGATCCACCGGTTGGCGTCGTCCATCCACGTGGTGGCCCAGCACAGGTCGAAGCCGAGCTGGAACAGGATTCGTCCGTGCTCCGGGTTGAGCCAGACACGCAGGGGACGTCGTCGGGACGAGAGGCTCCTGTCGTCCTCATCGGCGTTGTTCCGGGGGACCCTGAGGGTGGTGTAGCCGTGGGGGCGCCTCTCCGGCCGGGCGGCGTAGGGGTTGAGTGGCCCGTCCACGTCGAGGAACAGCAGCGGTCGGTTCACGGTCTCCCCCGGGTACGGCTCAGTGTGGACTGCCCCGATGAGCGTAGCGGTGGGACGGCTCGGCACGGCGTCCGGAAGTCCGCGGTCGGCCGACCGCACGGCGGCGCCCATGCCCGGGCCGGCTTCGAGATCCGCGTGGGACAGCCCGCGGGGCTCACGCCGCGGCCGAGCCCCTGAGGAACGTCCTCGCCGTCTCCGTCACCCGGCGTCCCAGCTGCTCCGCCGTGGCGATGTCGGACTTGTGGACGGCCTCCGGGCCCTCGTCCGCGTTGGTCGACGCGGCGGCGCCCGTGAAGACGCCGAGGCGGTTCAGGTCGTTCTCGGACGCGGTGCTGCTGTTCCAGCCGGGGAGCAGGCCGAGGTTGACCCAGTGCATGCCGAGCTGGGCCGCGAGGATCTGGAAGTACTGCAGGGTGTGCAGCTTGTCCCCGCTCTTGGAGGCCGAGTTGGTGAAGCCGGCGGCCAGCTTGTCCTTCCAGGCCTGCGTGGCCCAGCGCTTGGACGTGGCCTCGGCGAAGACGTGGAAGGCGCCGGACGCGGTGCCCATGTAGGTCGGCGATCCGAACACGATGGCATCCGAGCGGTCGAGGATGGCCCACTGCTCCTCGGTGATCTCGTCGACGCTGATCAGGTGCACCTCGGCCCCGGCCTCGACGGCCCCGGCCCGGACGGCTTCGGCGAGGACGGCGGTGTGGCCGTAGCCGGAGTGGTAGGCGAGGGAGACGACGGGAGTGGTCATGGAAGGGCTCCTCGAACACGGCAGATGGCTTACGGTGACCAAAGGAAAGCACTAACTACTAGTTAGTGCAACCTGTCGGTTAGCGCTGTGCTGGCGTAGGCTGGCCTCATGACCACCACCCAGGAGCTCACGGAGGGGCTGGACGACCTCCCGTACAACGTGTTCGCCAAGGCCTGTCCCTCGCGCGGCACGCTCGAGCACGTCACGGGCCGCTGGGGCGGGCTGACCCTCGGCGCCCTGTACGAGGGCCCGCTGCGCTTCAACGAGCTGCGCCGCCGCGTCGACGGCGTGAGCGAGAAGATGCTCTCCCAGACGCTGCACGCCCTGGAGCGCGACGGCCTGGTGCACCGCGAGGCGCAGCCCACCAACCCGCCACGGGTCGACTACGAGCTGACGCCGCTCGGGCGCGGTGTCGCCGAGCGGTTGCTGAGCCTCATCCACTTCGTGGAGGGGCAGATGGACGACGTGCTCGCCGCCCGCGAGCGCTACGACGCCACGCGCGGCGCCCGCTGACACCGCGGGCAGAAGTAGCTCGACCGGTTCATCCAGGGCCGTCGCCGCATCGGAGTGCCGCAGCGCCGGCAGGGCAGGCCCTCGCGGCCGTACGCGTCGAGGGACCGGTCGAAGTAGCCCGACTCGCCGTTGACGTTGACGTACAGGCTGTCGAAGCTGGTGCCGCCCACCGCCAGGGCCGCGTTCATCACGTCCCGTACGTGTCCGAGCAGGAGCAGCGTGCGCGGGCGGGTGAAGGTCGCGGTGGGGCGCTCGTAGTGGATGCGGGAGCGCCACAGGGCCTCGTCCGCGTAGATGTTGCCGACGCCGCTGATGAGCGACTGGTCGAGCAGGGCCCGTTTGATGGTGGTCCGCTTGCGGCGCAGCGCCTGGTGGAAGGCCTCGTCGTCGAAGAGCGGGTCGAGCGGGTCGCGGGCGATGTGCGCGATGACGTCGGGCAGCCCGGCCGGGGTGTTCTCGTGCAGCGACAGTCCGCCGAAGGTGCGCTGGTCGACGAAGCGGAGTTCGGTGTCCGCGGTGTCGGTGAAGCGGACCCGGATGCGCAGGTGCTTCTCGTCGGGGGCCGTGTGCGGCTGGACCAGGAGCTGGCCGCTCATGCCGAGGTGGGCCAGGATCGACTGGTCCGTGTCCTCCAGGGGCAGCCACAGATACTTGCCGCGGCGGCTCGGTACGCCGATGCGGTGGCCCTTGAGGCGGTGCGCGAAGTCGTCGGCGCCCGCGAGGTGGCGGCGCACCGCGCGCGGGTGCAGCACCTCGGCCTCGGCGACGGTCCGGTGGGCGACCCACCGCTCCAGACCGCGCCGTACGACCTCGACCTCGGGCAACTCGGGCATGGGGATCCCCCGTCACGAACCTGCGGACGACCCGAGCGCCCGCCCCGGGCAGGGGCGGGCGCTCGGGTGCGCTGTGCTGTGGCCGGACACCCGGTACGGGCGGCCGGCTCGTCAGCCGTCGACGGTGCTGCCGTCGACGGCCGTGTGGGCGGCCTGGGCCGCCGCCGACTGCGTCTCCTCGGCGGCCTTCGCCGCCTTGGCGCGCTCGTCCGCGGCGGCCCGGATGGACCGCCAGGCGGACTCGGCGGCCTGCTGCTCCGCCTCCTTCTTGCTGCGGCCGGTGCCGGTGCCGTACGAGACGCCTCCGACGCGGGCGGCAGCAGTGAAGGTCTTCTCGTGGTCGGGGCCGGTCTCCGTGACCAGGTACTCGGGGACGCCGAGTCCTTCGGTCGCGGTGAGCTCCTGGAGACTGGTCTTCCAGTCCAGGCCGGCTCCGAGGTTCGAGGATTTCTCGATCAGGGGGTCGAACAGGCGGTGCACCAGCTCCGCCGCCGAGTCCAGGCCCTGGTCGAGGTAGACCGCGCCGATCACCGCTTCCAGGGTGTCGGCGAGGATGGACGCCTTGTCCCGCCCGCCCGTGCCCTCTTCACCGCGGCCGAGCCGGATGAAGGAGCCCAGGTCGAGCCCGCGGCCCACCTCGGCGAGCGCACGCGAGTTGACCACCGCGGCCCGGAGTTTGGCCAGCTGGCCTTCCGGCAGATCGGGGTGGGTGCGGTACAGCGTGTCCGTGACCACGAGGCCGAGCACGGAGTCCCCGAGGAACTCCAGGCGCTCGTTGGTCGGCAGACCGCCGTTCTCGTATGCGTACGACCGGTGGGTCAGCGCGCGCACCAGAAGGGCGGACTCGACCTTGTAGCCGAGCCGCCCTTCCAGAAGCGTGTGGGACGAGGCCTGGTTGTCCGCCGGAGCACTCCCGCTCACGCGGGAAGTCTTGTTCTTAGGCGTGGACACAGTGCCTCTCACCGACCGCTCAGACCTCGAGGACCTGGCGCTTGTTGTAGGTGCCGCACGACGGGCACGCGATGTGCTGCAGCTTGGGCTCGTGGCAGCGCTCGCACGCAACCAGGGTGGGGACCGCAGCCTTCCACTGCGACCGGCGGTGGCGCGTGTTGCTGCGCGACATCTTCCGCTTCGGAACAGCCACGGCTACTTCTCCTGCTTCTCGTCGACGCCCGCTTCGGCGCCGCTCATCTCGTCCTTCTCGCCGTCCGACATGGTGCCGGCGAGTCCCTGCAATGCCGCCCAACGGATGTCGACGGCGTCATGGTGGTGGTCCGGGTCGTCCGCCAGCCGCGCGCCGCACTCGGCGCACAGCCCGGGGCAGTCTTCCCGGCACACCGGCTGCATCGGCAGTGCGAGCACCACCGCATCACGCAGCACGGGCTCGAGGTCGAACAAGCCGTCCTCGAGGAAGAGCCTGTCCTCGTCGTCCTCGGCGTCGTCGCCCGGTTCCGCGATCACACGGCCCCGGTCGTCGGCGTCAGGGTACGAGAACATCTCCTGGAAGTCCGCTTCGAGCTCCTGCTCCAGCGGCTCCAGACACCTTACGCACTCCCCCTCGGCCGTGGCACGGGCGGTGCCTGTGACGAGCACCCCTTCCATGACCGACTCCAGCCGGAGTTCGAGCTCGACCGGGGCGCCTTGCGGCACTCCGATGACTCCCTTGATACCGAGGTCCTGGGGAGCGTCGACCGTGCGGGTCAGGCGCTGCAGCGCACCAGGCCGCCGACCCAGCTCGTGCGTGTCGAACACGAGGGGGTTGCGGTGGTCGAGGCGGGCGTTCAGAGCCATTCCTGCTTTCGATCTTCGAGCTCGGAGGAAACGCCGCCCTGCGGTGTTCCCGGGCAGCGTTGATCGCGGACGTACACGCGACCGAAGAGCCAGGATACTGGACCTTTCGCTGTCGGCCCAATCCGGTGCTCAGCCCTGACCGCGGCCCTGCTCGTAGGCCCGCAGCTGCTCGGCGCTGATCATGCCGGTGTCGAAGAGGCTGGTCTCGTCTAGAGCGTATCCCTGGTGGCTCTGGTGGCCCTGGTGGTCCTGCTGCGGCTGCTGCTGCGCCTGCGCCGGGTCGTAGGCGGCCTGCTGCGAGTCGTAGCCCTGGTAGGCGTACGGATCGGCCTGCTGGTAGCCGTACGGGTCCTGCTGGGCCGCGTAGGGCTGCTGCGGGTAGCCGCCGTACGGGTCGGGCTGCTGCTGGTATCCGTACGCCGGCTGGGACCGGGCGTAGTCCTGCTGCTGGGGCGCGGGCCGCTCGGCGGGCGCCGGCGGCTGCTCGGCGAGGGCGGCCAGGTCGGCGAGGTAGTCGGCGTCGCTGGAGTGCTGGACCGTGCTGGTGTCGTCGGCCAGGGCGCCCAGGTCGTCGGTGGCGATCCGGCCGTGCAGCTTCTGCCGGCCGCGGCCGACGGCCTCCAGGGTCTTGGCGAGGACCGCCTCGAACGCGCCGAGCTTGGCGTCGACGTACTCGTCGGCGGTGCGGCGCTGGGTCTCCGGGTCGTGGCTGCGCTCGGGGGCGTCCTCGTCCTGGTAGCCCTGCTCGTCGGTGCCGGGGCCGGTGCCGAGGAGCTTCTCGCGGCCGCGGCCGACGGAGCCGAGGGTCTTGGTGAGGACGACCTCGAAGTTGGCGAGCTTGGAGTCGACGTACTCGTCGGCCTCGGCGCGGACCTCCTCGGCCTCCTTGCGGGCCTCGGCGAGGATCCGGTCGGCCTCGGCCTGGGAGCGGCGGGCGATCTCGGTGTCGGAGATCAGCGAGCCGCGCTCGGCGTGGGCGCTCTCGATGATCCGCTGGGCCTCCTGGCGGGCCTGCTCGACCATCTGCTCACGGCCGCCGATCAGCTCCTGGGCCTGGGCCAGGGAGTCGGGCAGCGCCGCGCGCACCTCTTCCAGCATCGCGAGCAGCTCGGCGCGGTTGACCACGCACGAGGCCGACATGGGCATGGACCGGGCGCCGGAGATCGTGGTGACGATCTCGTCGAGCTTCTTCTGCACGTCCACCGTGTGCTCGCCACTCTCTACAGATGCGTTGGAGACGGACGGGACGACTGTACGGCCACGGGGTACCCGCCGGACACCGGGTGACGGGTGGTCAGGTCCGCGCGGGACGCGGCGGGACGCGGTCAGTCCTTGCGCAGCCGCCCGGTCAGGGCCCGGAGCACCTCGGCCGGCACCAGGTGGGAGACGTCGCCGCCCCAGGTCGCGACCTCCTTGACCAGGGAGGACGACAGGAAGCTGTAGGTGGGGTTGGTGGGCATGAAGAGGGTCTCCACGCCCGACAGGCCGTTGTTCATCTGGGCCATCTGCAGCTCGTAGTCGAAGTCGCTGACGGCGCGCAGACCCTTGACGATGGCGGGGATGTCGCGCTGCTTGCAGAAGTCGACGAGGAGGCCGTGGAAGGCCTCCACGCGGACGTTGCCGTACTCGGCGGTGACCCGGCGGATCAGGTCGATCCGCTCCTCGATCTCGAACAGGCCCTTCTTGGCCTGGTTGATCATCACCGCGACGTAGACCTCGTCGTACAGCCTGGAGGCGCGGGAGATGATGTCGAGGTGTCCGTTGGTGATCGGGTCGAACGACCCGGGACAGACGGCACGGCGCACTTGTGATCCCTCGCTCTCCGGTCCGGTCATCGTGCGTCTTCGCACGTAGAGGCGGCGCGACCGTACCAAAACGTTCCCTCGCCGTAGCGACGGGCCCGCAGGGGTTCGAACCCCTCGGGCCACCGGAATTCGCCGCCTCTGGTGCTGCGCTCCACGGTGACGAGGGCTTCCCCGGCGAGCCACCCTTCCGAGCGGAGTGTGAGGAGGATCTCGCGAAGATCGTCGTCCGTCACGGCGTACGGGGGATCGAGGAAGACCAGGTCGTACGGGTCACCGGGGGGCGCGGTACGGATGATCTGTTCCGCTTTGCCCGCTCTGACCTCGGCGCCGGGGAGGCCGAGGCTCTTCACGTTCTCGCGGACGACGCGGGCGGCTCTGGCGTCGGCCTCGACCAGGAGCGTGTGGCCCGCGCCCCGGGACAGGGCCTCCAGGCCGACCGCGCCGGAGCCCGCGTAGAGGTCGAGGACGCGTTCGCCGTCCAGAGGGCCGCCCAGGAGGGACTGCCAGGTGGAGAAGAGGCCCTCGCGTGCGCGGTCGGAGGTGGGGCGGGTGCCGGTGCCTGGGGGTACGGCCAGGCGACGTCCGCCGGCGGCGCCGGCGATCACGCGGGTCATCTTCGGTCCTTGGTCGTGGGCGGCTTTGGGTATCAGTGTGGCTGGTCGCGCGGTTCCTCGCGCTCCTGAAGGAGAGTCGGTCACCCTCACCCCTTCTCCAGGTACTGCTCCCTCTCCTCGTCCAGCAGGGCGTCCAGAGCCGTCCGGAGGGCCGGGAGGCGGGTCAGCTCCGGGTCGGCGGCGACCACTGCCGTCGCCTCCTGCCTCGCCTCCGCGATGATCTCCTCGTCGTCGATGACGGCGAGCATGCGCAGGGAGGTCCTGGCGCCCGACTGGGCCTGGCCGAGGACGTCGCCCTCGCGGCGCTGTTCGAGGTCGATGCGGGAGAGCTCGAAGCCGTCGAGCGTGGAGGCCACCGCGTTCAGGCGCTGGCGGGCGGCGCTCGCCTCGGGCATCTCGGTCACCAGCAGGCACAGGCCGGGGGCCGAGCCGCGGCCGACGCGGCCGCGCAGCTGGTGGAGCTGGGAGACGCCGAAGCGGTCGGCGTCCATGATCACCATGGCGGTGGCGTTGGGGACGTTCACACCGACCTCGACGACCGTGGTGGCGACCAGGACGTCGGTGTCGCCCGCGGCGAAGCGGCGCATGACGGCGTCCTTGTCCTCCGGGTGCATACGGCCGTGCAGCACCTCGACGCGCAGGCCCTTCAGGGGGCCCTTGGCGAGCTGGTCGGCGACCTCCAGGACGGCGAGGGGCGGGCGCTTCTCGGCGGCGTCCTCCGCGGACTCCGGGGGCTTCTTGCGGCCGGCCTTCCTCGGGTCGTCCTCCTCGTCGCCGATGCGGGGGCAGACGACGTAGGCCTGGTGGCCGTTGGACACCTCCTCACGGACCCGCTCCCAGGCACGGGCCAGGAAGTGGGGCTTGTCGGCGGCCGGGACGACATGGCTGGCGATCGGGGAGCGGCCGGCCGGGAGCTGGTCGAGGACGGAGGTCTCCAGGTCGCCGAAGACCGTCATGGCGACCGTGCGCGGGATGGGCGTGGCCGTCATGACCAGCAGGTGCGGGGGCTGCTTGCCCTTGCCGCGCAGGGCGTCGCGCTGCTCGACGCCGAAGCGGTGCTGTTCGTCCACGACGACCAGGCCCAGGTCGTGGAACTGCACCTTGTCCTCGATCAGCGCGTGCGTGCCGATGACGATGCCGGCCTCGCCGGTGGTGAGGTCGAGCAGGGCCTGGCGGCGGGCGGCCGTGCCCATGGAGCCGGTGAGGAGCACGACCTTGGTGCCCTGCTCGGCCCCGCCCAGCATGCCGCCCTCGGCCAGCTCGCCCATCATCTCGACGATCGACCGGTGGTGCTGCTGGGCGAGCACTTCGGTGGGCGCGAGCATCGCGGCCTGCCCGCCGGAGTCGACGACGGCGAGCATGGCGCGCAGCGCCACCAGGGTCTTTCCGCTGCCGACCTCCCCCTGCAGCAGCCGGTGCATCGGATGGTCCGTGGCCAGGTCGGCGAAGATCTCGCGGGAGACGTGCTGCTGGCCCTCGGTGAGGGTGAAGGGCAGGCGCGCGTCGAACGCCGTGAGGAGACCGTCGGGGGCCGGCTTCCGGGGGACGGCGGGGAGCTGGGCGTCGGCGTGGCGGCGGCGGGCGAGGGCGACCTGGAGGACGAAGGCCTCGTCCCACTTCAGGCGGGAGCGGGCGTCCTCGATGTCCGCCTTGGTGTGCGGGCGGTGGATCTTGAGGAGGGCCTCCGGGAGCGGGATCAGGCCGCGGCCCCGGCGCAGGCTCTCGGGGAGCGGGTCGGCGGCCTCGCGGGCCGTGGGCAGGACCGTCTGCAGGGCCTTGCCGATCTTCCAGGACTCCAGCTTGGCGGTGGCCGGGTAGATGGGGATCAGGGCGCCCGCCCAGGTCTCCACGGACGCGCCCGGCTCGTCCGGGTCGCCGCGCAGCAACTCGTAGGCCGGGTGGGCGAGTTGCAACCGGCGGTTGAAGACGGACACCTTGCCCGCGAACATCGCGCGCGTGCCCGGCAGGAGCTCCTTGTGGGGCTTGTGCACGCCGTTGCCGAAGAAGACCAGCTGGACGCGGCCGCTGCCGTCCGTGATCGTGACCTCCAGGCGCTGGCCCTTGCCGCGCGGCGCCTTGGCCGAGGCGAAGGTGTGCAGCCGGGCGTCGGCGACCTGGGCGACCACCGTGACGTGCTCGTCCATGGGGAGGTCGGCGAGGTGGGTGAGCTGGCCGCGCTCCTCGTATCTGCGCGGGTAGTGGTGGAGCAGGTCGCCGACGGTGTGCAGGCCGAGATGCTCGGCCATCACCTTCGCGGTGGCGGGGCCGAGCACCGACTTCAGGGGTTGTTGCAGCGGTTCTTCCAGTGCGGGCACGAGATCCATTGCACACCACGCCACTGACAATGACCCGCGGGCCTCGGCCCCGTCGCTGTAAAGATCGCGGAAATCCCTGGTCAGGCGGTTCGTCCGGGCCGTAGGATGACGCGCTCCCGGCCCTCTTTCGCGGTCACCGCACGCTCAGGGACCGCCCGACCCCGCGCCGTCGCGAGTCCCCCACCGGCGCCGTGAAGATGGACTCCCAGACCTCACCGGCATCCCCGCCTCCCCCTCCGCCCCCACACACCTTCCAGGTCGACCTGCGCGGCCTGGTGGACCTGCTCTCCCACCACCTCTACTCCAGCCCCAAGGTGTATCTGCGGGAGCTGCTGCAGAACGCCGTGGACGCGATCACCGCGAGACGCACGGCGGAACCCGACGCTCCGGCCCGGGTCCGGCTCCACGCGGAGGACGGCGCGCTGCGCGTCGAGGACACCGGTGTGGGGCTCACCGAGGCGGACGTGCACAGCCTGCTCGCCACGATCGGGCGCAGTTCCAAGCGGGCCGAGGGGCTCCAGGAGGCCCGGTCGGACTTCCTCGGGCAGTTCGGCATCGGCCTGCTGGCCTGTTTCGTCGTCGCCGAGCGGATCCGGGTGGTCAGCCGCAGCGCCCGTACGCCCGGGGCACCGCCGGTGGAGTGGACGGCGTCCGACGACGGTTCGTACACCGTGCGGACCCTGCCGGACGCCGAGCGGCCCGAACCGGGCACCACCGTGCACCTGGTGGCCCGGCCCGGGGCCGCCGAGTGGCTCACGCCCGAGCGGGTCGAGGCGCTGGCCCGGGATTTCGGGTCGCTGCTGCCGTACGACGTCCGGGTGGGCGGCGAGGCGGTCACCGGCCTGCCCGCGCCCTGGGACCGCCCGTACCCGGGCCCGGCCGCCCGCCGCGCCGCCCTCGCCCGGCACTGCCAGGAGCTGTTCGGCTTCGCGCCGCTGGACACGGTCGACCTGTCCGTGCCGGTGGCGGGGGTCCGCGGGGTGGCGTACGTGTTGCCGGCGGCGGTGAGCCCGGCGCAGCGCGCGGGGCATCGCGTGCACCTCAAGGGCATGCTGCTGACCGACCGGGCCGAACAGCTGCTGCCCGGCTGGGCGTTCTTCGTGCGCTGCGTGCTCGACACGGACAGCCTGCGGCCGACCGCCTCGCGCGAGGCGCTGTACGAGGACGAGACGCTGGCGGCCGTGCGGGAGGCGCTGGGCGAGCGGATCCGGGCGTGGCTGACGGGCCTCGCGACCGGTGATCCGCAACGGCTCGCCGCGTTCCTCGCGGTGCACCACCTGGGCGTGAAGTCCCTGGCCCGGCACGACCGGGAGATGCTGCGCACGATGCTGCCGTGGCTGCCGTTCGAGACGACGGACGGGCGGCTGTCGCTGGAGGAGTTCGCGCGGCGGCACCCGGTGGTGCACTTCACGCGGACGGTGGAGGAGTACCGGCAGGTCGCGCCGATCGCCTCCGCGCAGGGCATCGGCGTGATCAACGGCGGTTACACGTACGACGGCGAGCTGGTGGAGGCACTGCCGTCGGTGCGGCCGGGGACCGTGGTCGCCGAGCTGGACGCCGAGACGGTGACCGCGCATCTGGACGCGGTGGACCCGGCCGAGGAACTGGCCCTGTCCGGTTTCCTGGCCGTGGCGCGGGCCCGACTCGACCCGCTGGGCTGTGACGTCGTCCTGCGGGCGTTCCATCCGCTGTCCGTGCCCGCGCTGCACCTCGACGACCGGGACGCCCGGCACGAACGGGCCCGGGCGGACGCCGAGGAGCGGGCCGACGACCTGTGGGCGGGCATCCTCGGGTCCCTGCGCGGCGGCGCGCCCCGGGCGCGTCTGGTGCTCAACCACCTCAACCCGCTCGTGCGGCGGATCGGCTCCCTGACCGACGCGGAGCTCGCCGGCACGGCCATGGAGTCGCTCTACGGGCAGGCGCTGCTGAGGGCGCAGCGGCCGCTCGGACCCGCCGACTCGGCACTGCTCGACCGCGCGTTCACCGGCCTGCTGGAGTGGGCCACTCACAGCGAGGACGGCCCGGCATGACGGAGATCACGGATGTCGACGCGCTGCGTTCGGCGATGGCGGAGAACGCCGGGCAGCCGGAGGGGCCGGCCCGCAACGCGCGCGCGGAGCAGTTGCTGGCGGCGGCCGAGAAGCTGAACGTCCCGCTCGCCGTGATCGAGGCGCTCGGGCACCAGCTGAAGGTGTACAACTACAGCTCCGAGAAGGGGAAGATGTTCGTCCCCTTCTCGCGGCTGCTGCGCATGTGGGACGAACGGCCCGAGGACTTCGACGAGTTCGAGGCGCACTCCCTGCACTGGGTCTTCAAGTGGGTGTCGTCCGGCATGCTCGACCAGCCGCACATCCCGCTCGCCTCCATCGAGAAGTGGCTCGGCGAGATGGAGCGCCGCCACCGGCTCGCCGGATACTCCGAAGCAGCCGTGCGCCGCGCCGAGCACAACGTGGCCGCGCATGTCGGGGACGTGGCGCGCGCGGAGCGGGCGTACGCCGCGTGGCTGGCCGCCGACCGGGACGCCATGTCCGACTGCCACGCGTGCGAACTGCACGCGCGGGGCTGGTGGCAGGCCGAGCAGGGCAGGGACGCACAGGCCCTGGAGCTGTGGGGGCCGGTGCTGGAGGGCCGCTACACCTGTGCCCACGAGCCGCACACGGTCCTGGCGTCGTCCCTGCTGCCGCTGCTGCGGCTGGGCCGCCTCGAGGAGGCCCGCGGCAACCATCTGCGGGGACTCCGGCTCGTCCGCGGCATGGAGTCCATGCGCGGCGCCTACGCGGAGCACGTGGAGTTCTGCGCGCTGACCGGCAACGAGGCACGGGGGCTGGAACTGCTCGCGGAGCGGCCGGCGTACTTCACGGACGACGGGCAGCCGCAGAGCAGGCTGGACTTCCTGAGCGTGGTGGCCCTGCTCATGGACCGCCTCACCGCGCTCGGTCTCGGCGACCGGGCGGTGCCTGGCCCGGCCGGCCGGGAGTGGACCGCCCGGGAACTGGCCGCACACGCGCGCGCGGACGCCCTCGCGCTGGCGGCCCGCTTCGACGCGCGCAACGGCACGGCCCACGTCGGCGAGCGGGCACGCGCGCGCATGGCGCGGCAGCCGCTCGCCGAGCGGCTGCCGCTGGGCGTGCGGTCGGCCGGGCCGGTCCCGGCGCCCGCTCCCCCGCCGGCCCCGGCCCGCGCCGGTGAGCAGCCGGACCTGCCCGCGCTGCTGGCCGAGGCGCGGCGGTTGTCGGACCACCTGCGACCGCACGCCGTGGAGGCGTGGGCGGCCGTCGCCCGGGCCGCGGAGGGCGCCGAGCTGGACGCCCGCGACCGGGCCGAGATCGCCGACCACGAGGCCATGGGCCTCGGCCCGGAGGGTGCCGAGCTGTTCGAACGGGCCGCCGCGCTGTACACGCGGGCCGGCGACCCGGGCGAGGCCCTGGCGGCACGCGCGCGTGCGGCGTACGTCCGTGCCCTGGGGGGTGACGTCGCCGCGGCGGTCGCGGCCGTGGAGGAGCCGTACGAGGAGGTCCTCGCGCTGTACGCCGCCGGCGGCACGGGTCTGCGGCAGACGGCGGGCGTCCTGATGGGCCGGGCGCGGGTCCTGCTGCGCCGGGCCCACGCGGCACAGGGGCCCGGGGCGGAGGCGGTGTACGGCGCCGCCGAGACCGCCGTCCGTGAACTGCTGGCGCTCGTCGACGGGCGCACCGGGGAGGACGTGCGGCTGGCCGCGCGGGCCGCCGAGGGGCAGGCGATGCTCGGCGAACTGGCGGGACTGCGCGGGGACCTGGCCGCCTCCGTGGAGCTGTTCGCGCGGGGCGCGGCGGCGTTCGTCGCGGCGGGGCTGCCCTGGTTCGCGGTGGAGTACGAGGCCCGGCTGGCGTCCCTGGCGCACCACCTGGGTGACATGGCCGAGGCGGAACGGGCGGTGCGGGCGGCCCTGGAGCACGGCGGCGCGCAGCTGGAGGCACCCGGGCGGGCCCAGCTGCACCTCCAGCTCGCGGAGCTGCTCGGCGACCGGGACGAGGCCGTGGAGGCCGCGCGGCACGCGCTGGAGGCCGCGCACTGGGCCGACGCGGCGGGCTTGGGCCCCACGCTGGGCGCCTGGGCGCGGCAGCAGCTCGGCGGCTTCCTGCTGCGGCAGGGGCGGTGGGCCGAGGCGGCGGAGGTGCTGGAGTCGGCGCTGCCGGACCTGACCGCGGAGACGCACGGCGACGGGGCGGTCGTGCAGACGCTGTGGTGGCTCGGCGACTGCCTGAGCGAACTCGGCGAGCACCGCGCGGCCGCCGAACGGCGTCTGCGGGCCGCCGAGTTCGCCCGCGCCTGGCCGGAGCAGCACGACCACGCGACCCTCGCGCACCTGGCCGGGGAGTCGCTCGCGGAGGCCGGGCTGACCGCCGAGGCGGACCGTGCCTACGCGCGCGCGGGGGAGCTCTGGCGCTCCCTGAGCGACGTCACCGGGCTCGTCCGCTCCCTGCGGGCCCGGGCCTGGCTGGCGCTGCGGGCACCGGACGGCACAGCGGAGGCCCGTGCCCTGATGGCGGACGCCGTCCGGGCGTGCGAGACGGCCCGGGACACGGCGGCCGACCAGGTCTCCCGGCAAGGGTTCACCGCCGAACTCGGGCACACACACCTGCAGTTCGGCAAGCTGCTGGCGCCGTCCGGCGCCGGGAGCGCCACCGGTGCCCCCACGCACCCCGCGGCGCACGAGGAGGCCCTGTGGCAACTGCACCGGGCCGCCGAGGTCTTCGCCGGTCTCGGGGACGCCGCCCTGCACGACCGCACCGCGGCCGAACTCACCGCGGGATGGCTGGAGATCGAGACGGGCCGCCGCACCGACGCGACCGCACGCGCGCGTGCGGTGCTGGCGGCGTACGCCGGTGCCGACGCGTCCGGCACCGGCAGCACCGGCAGCACCGGCAGCACCGGCGAAGGCAACGAAGGCAGCGAAGACGACGAAGACGGCGCGGACGGCGCGGACGGCGAAGACGCGGAAGCCCGGATGGTCCGCTCCCGGCGGTCGGAGGCCCGGCGGCTGCTCCGCCTCGCGGCGGAGGACCCGGAGGGAACGCCTCCCCCTACTCGACACCGATGAGCAGCAGCGCCCCCTGCCGCCCGCCCCGGTACACGACCGTGTCGACGGCGAGGTAACCCTCGCGGACCCGGCCCTCCAGACGCTCGGCGACAGTGCCGGGGACGTCGTCGCCGAGCACCAGGGTGACCATCTCTCCCCCGGCCGCGAGCATCCGGTCCAGGACGGCCTCGGCGGTGGCCGTCACGTCCGAGCCGATCACGGCCACGTCTCCGTCGATCAGGCCGAGGACGTCACCGGCCTGGCAGATGCCGGCCATCGTCCAGGACTCGGCCTCGGCGACGGTGACCTCGGCGTAGCGGGTGGCCCCGGCGGCCGAGGTCATCGACACGACGTCCTCGTCGAAGCGGCGCCCCGGCTCGTGCACGGCCAGCGCCGCGATCCCCTGGATCGCCGAGCGGGTCGGGATGAGGGCGACTCGGACGCCCTCCGCACGGACCTGCTCGGCGGCCGCCGCGGCGGTGTGGCGCAGCTCGGCGTCGTTGGGCAGCAGCACGACCTCGCGCGCGTGGGCCCGGCGTACGGCCTGGACGAGCTCGCCGCTCACCGGAGGTTCCCCGGGGCGCGCGAGCACGGTGGTCGCGCCGGCCTCCGCGTACAGCCCGGCCAGGCCCTCGCCGGGCACGACGGCGACGACGGCCCGCTGCGCGCGCTCCCGGGGCGGCCGCTCGGCGCCCGTGGTGTGCACGTCACCGGCGCCGAAGTGGGTGATCCGGATCCGGTGGGGGCGCCCGGCCTCGATACCGGCCTCGACGGCGGCACCCGCGTCGTCGACGTGGACGTGGACGTTCCACAGCCCGTCACCGCCGACCACGACCAGGGAGTCCCCGAGGGAGTCGAGCCGCCGCCGCAGCCGCGCGACGGCCGCGTCCTCGGCCTCCAGGAGGTAGATCACCTCGAAAGCGGGCCCGTCCCGGTGGGACATGACGGCCGTGCCGCTGCCCCCGCCCGGCTCGGCACAGGCCGCCACAGGACCGTCCGCCGACTCCGCGGGCTCCGCGGATTCGACCGGCGTGGGCGCGGCGGTCACGAGCGGTTCCTCGCTCACCGGGCCGCCCGCCCCGCGCGCGTGCGCCCCGGCCGGCTCCCCGGGGCCCACTGCGGACGTCCACGCCTCCGTCCCGGACCCCCTCGTCTCCGGCACGCGTCCCGTGCCCGGCGCCGGTCCGCGCGGCCGTTCCCCCGTGAACGTCTCCACCAGCGCTCCGAGCACCGCCACCAGTCCCCGCCCGCCCGCGTCGACCACTCCCGCGCGCTCCAGCACGGGCAGCTGGTGCGGGGTCGCGGCGAGCGCCTCGCGCGCTCCCTCGTAGGCGGCCCGGGCCACGCTCCCGCAGTCGCCCGGGGCAGCGCGGGCGGCGTCGGCGGCGGCCGAGGCGACCGTGAGGACGGTGCCCTCCACGGGATGGGACACGGCCTGGCGTGCGGAATCGGCCGCGTGCCGCAGGGCCTGCCGCAGCCCCGGGCCGTCGGCCCGGGCGCCGGAGCCGTCCGCCAGGACCTGTGCCATGCCGCGCAGCAGCTGGGCGAGGATCGTGCCGGAGTTCCCGCGGGCACCGATCAGCGCCCCGTGCGCCATCGCCCGGGCCGCGTCGGCCAGGGTCGGCCCCTCCGGAGCACGGTCCTGCGCCCCGGCCGCGGGGGAGCCCGCCGCGTGCCCCGCGAACACCGCCTCGACCGCCGCGGCCGCGGATTCCACCGTCAGGTACAGGTTCGTGCCGGTGTCCCCGTCGGCCACCGGGTAGACGTTGATCGCGTCGATCTCCTCACGCGCCCGGCCCAGTGTCTCGAGCGCGAGACCGCACCAGGTGCGCACCGCGAGAGCATCGAAGAATGTCTGCGGCACCTGCGCCACCGCGCCTCCCTGAGCTGCTGGACGTGGCAGGCAGCGTAGACCTTGGGACGGTCCCCGCCGGAAGAGGGCCGGGGGCGGGCCCCTGAGCTGCCGTGCTAGTTTTCTTGTACGGGTGCAGCCGTTGTATGCTGCTCCGGTTGCCCGATCCGATCGGGCTTTCCCACCTGGCAGCGCCACTCAGATCTCGCCGGCTCCTGGAGCCACAGGATCTCGATCCCGGCATGCCGGGATTAACCGTAAGTGCATCTGAAGTCTTTGGAGTGACCCGTGGCTGCCAACTGCGACGTCTGCGGCAAGGGGCCGGGCTTCGGCAACAACATCTCGCACTCGCACCGCCGTACGTCCCGCCGCTGGAACCCGAACATCCAGCGTGTGCGTACCGTGGTGGGCGGGACGCCGAAGCGCGTGAACGCTTGCACCTCGTGCATCAAGGCCGGCAAGGTCTCGCGCTGACGCTCAGCTAGCGCGCAACCACTGCTGGTTCGCTGTAGAGCCGGTCCACCCCAGGTGGACCGGCTCTTTGGCGTGACCGCAGGCTGGGCCTGCGGTCACGAGCCGTCGCGGAACCGCCAGCCGTGGTCCACCGGCCCGATGCCGCCGCCGAGCGCGAACCCGGCCGCGACGGCCCCGGTGACGTACTCCTTCGCCGCCGCCACCGCCTCCGGCACCGAGTCGCCCCGGGCGAGCCGTGCCGCGATCGCGGAGGCGAGCGTGCAGCCGGTGCCGTGGGTGTGGCGGTTGTCATGCCGGGGCGCCCGCAGCCAGTGCTCCTCGGAGCCGTCCGTGAGCAGGTCCACGGCGTCCCCCGCGAGATGGCCGCCCTTGATCAGCGCCCAGCGCGGCCCGTACGCCAGCACGGCCGCCGCGGCCCGCCGCATCTGCTCCTCCGACTCGACGCGCACCCCCGTCAGCTGGGCCACCTCGTCGAGGTTGGGGGTGGCGACCGTCGCCACCGGCAGCAGCTTCGTACGCACGGAGTCCAGCGCGGAGGCGGCGAGCAGGGAGTCCCCGTGCTTGGAGACGCCGACCGGGTCGACGACCGCCGGCGCGTCCGTCCCGGCGATCAACTCGGCGACGGTCTCGACGAGTTCCGCCGAGGCGAGCATGCCGGTCTTGACCGCGTGGACGCCGATGTCGTCGACGACACTGCGGAACTGGGCCCGCACGGCCTCCACGGGCAGCTCCCAGGCGCCCTGGACGCCGAGGGAGTTCTGCGCGGTCACCGCCGTGATCACGCTCATGCCGTGCACGCCGAGCGCGAGCATCGTCTTCAGGTCGGCCTGGATGCCCGCGCCGCCGCCCGAGTCGGAGCCGGCCACCGTGAGGACGTTGGGGATCATGAGTCCAGGTCTCCGAAGTGGTCCCAGCCGCCCTTGCTGGTCCACGGCGCCCCGTCGACCGTCACCTGGGGCAGCGCCGACGGGTTGAGGACCTCGCCGATGACCTTCCAGCGGGCGGGCAGCTTCACGTCCGGCGGGAAGGTCGCCACGATCGCGTGGTCCTCTCCCCCGGTCAGCACCCACTGCATCGGGTCGACCCCGACGGCCTGCCCGATGTCGTTCATCTGGGACGGGATGTCGATCGCCCCGGAGCGGATGTCGATGCGGACCTTGCTGGCCTCGGCGATGTGCCCGAGGTCGGCGATCAGCCCGTCGCTCACGTCGCACATGGCCGTCGCCCCGAGCCCGGCCGCGGCCGGCCCCGCGTGGTACGGCGGTTCGGGCCGCCGGTGGGCCTCCACGAACGCGCGCGGCGAGCGGAACCCCCGGGACAGCACCGCGTACCCGGCCGCCGACCAGCCGAGCCAGCCGGTCACCGCGACGAGGTCGCCGGGCTGGGCGCCCGCCCGGGTCACCGGCTCCTGGTTGCGCAGATCGCCGAGCGCGGTGATGGACACCATGATCGAGTCGCCGCGGACGACGTCCCCGCCGACCACGGCCGCGCCCGCCACCTGGCACTCGTCGCGCAGGCCGTCCATCAGCTCGCTCGGCCAGGTCACCGGCAGTTCGGCCGGGACGACCAGACCGAGCAGCAGCGCGGTCGGCACCGCGCCCATGGCGGCGATGTCGGCGAGGTTCTGCGCGGCGGCCTTGCGGCCCACGTCGTAGGCCGTCGACCAGTCCCGGCGGAAGTGCCGGCCCTCCACCAGGATGTCCGTGCTCGCCACGACCCTGCGGTCGGGCGCGGCCACCACGGCGGCGTCGTCGCCGGGGCCGACCCGGACCGCCGGGGTGGTGGTCAGACGGGAGGTGAGCTCCCTGATGAGCCCGAACTCACCGAGCTCACCAACAGTGCCCTTCATTGCCCTTTCTCCCCTTCTGTCCCTGTCCGTGCCCGCCGGTCGCGGGGCATCTCGGTCCTCGCTACGGTCGAGGTGACCGTCACGTTCTGCCGGACCCGCACCCCGGCGCGCAAGACCCGGTATCCGCAGGTCTCCCCGCGGCGAGCGGCAACGCGATACCGTGGCGTTCCTTTTCCCCACATGATCCTCGTGGCCGCCCTGGAGGTTCCGTGGTACAGGCGTACATCCTGATCCAGACGGAGGTCGGCAAGGCGTCGACCGTCGCCGAGACGATCAGCAAGATCCCTGGGGTCATCCAGGCCGAGGACGTCACGGGACCGTACGACGTGATCGTGCGGGCCCAGGCCGACACCGTCGACGACCTCGGCCGCATGGTGGTCGCCAAGGTGCAGCAGGTGGACGGCATCACCCGCACCCTGACCTGCCCGGTGGTCCATCTGTAGCCCCCGTCTACCCTGTGCCGGTGAACTCTTTGCGTCCCCGGCACCGCCGTGTCTTCCGCGTGTTCCGCGTCTTCCGCCTGCCCGCTCTCGCGCTGTTGATCACCGCCGCGGGCTGCTCCTCAGCAGACGACAGCGCGTCGGCGGCGGTTCCCACTCCGGACGCCGGGGTCACGGAACTGTGCCGGAACCTGGACAAGGTACTGCCCGCGAAGGTGGGCGGTGAGCGCCGTGAGGACCCCGAGCCCGCGTCGGCGCTGACGGCCGGCTGGGGCAGCCCGGCGATCATACTTCGCTGCGGTGTGCCGCAGCCGCCGAAGATGGTCGATCCGAAGGTGGCGGAGGGGCGGGACGCGGACGCCGTCGCGGGGGGTGTGAACGGCGTCGACTGGCTGATGGAGAAGCAGGGCGACGGCCACCGGTTCACCACCGCGAGCCGCAAGGCCTACGTCGAGGTCCGGGTGCCGGAGGGCGTGGACAGCTCCGGTGTCCTGATCGATCTGGCCCCGGCTGTGAAAAAGGCGATCCCCGAGGGGATCGCCTCCTGATCACCTGCCGGCCGCTCGGGCGGCTGCCTCAGCGCAGACCCGTCGAACGCCGCAGCGCCGCGCTCACGAGCCGGTCGATCAGCTCCCGGTAGCCCACCCCGCTCGCCTGCCACATCTGCGGGTACATCGAGATGGGCGTGAAGCCGGGCATGGTGTTGATCTCGTTGATCACGAACTCCCCGTCCTCGGTGAGGAAGAAGTCCGCGCGGACCAGGCCCTCGCAGGAGGCCGCCTCGAAGGCGTCGACCGCCAGGCGCTGCACCTCGGCCGTCTCCTCGGGCGTCAGCGGCGCCGGCACGATCCCGGGCGTGGAGTCGATGTACTTGGCCTCGAAGTCGTAGTACGCCTGCGCCTGGGGCGGCGGGATCTCCGCGGGCACGGAGGCCCGGGGACCGTCCTCGAACTCCAGGACACCGCACTCGATCTCGCGGCCGCGCAGGGCCGCCTCGACCAGAATCTTGGGGTCGTGGCGCTGCGCCTCGGCGATCGCCTCGTCCAGGCCGGACAGCTCGTCCACCTTGGTGATGCCGATCGACGAACCGGCTCGCGAGGGCTTCACGAACAGCGGCCAGCCGTGCTCGCCGGCGAAGTCGACGATCTTCTTGCGGGCCGCGGCCTCGTCCCGCTCCCACTCGCGCGGCCGGATCACCACGTACGGGCCCACCTTCAGCCCGAAGGAGGCGAACACCCGCTTCATGTACTCCTTGTCCTGGCCCACGGCCGAGGCGAGCACTCCCGAACCCACGTACGGCACACCGGACAGCTCCAGCAGGCCCTGCAGGGTGCCGTCCTCGCCGTACGGGCCGTGCAGCACCGGGAAGACCACGTCGACGTCCCCGAGCGCCTTGGGCACCGACCCCGGCTCGCTGTAGACGACTTCGCGGCTGGCGGGGTCGACGGAGAGGATCACCGCGCCCTCGTCGGACTCGGCGAGGGCGTCGACGCTCGGCGGGCGCCGGTCGACGATCGCCATCCGCTCCGGTTCGTCCGCCGTGAGCGCCCAACGCCCGTCCTGGGTGATGCCGATCGGGAGGACGTCGTACTTCGTCCGGTCGATGGCCTTGAGGACGGCTCCGGCGGTGACCACGGAGATCCCGTGTTCGGAGCTGCGCCCGCCGAACACGACGGCCACACGCGGTTTGCGAGGCGGCTGCTCGGGGCTCTGGGGGAGGTTCTCGGTGCTCATATCGCGTTGAGAGTACCCGGTGGTAGGGCCCGGAGACAGCGGCCTCCGCCTCGCGTCGCTCAGCGTCGTTCGGGCTTCGCGCTGCGCGACATCAGCTCCTTGAGGGCGACCACCGGAGGCTTGCCCTCGTGGACGATGCCGACGACCGTCTCGGTGATCGGCATGTCGACGCCGTGCCTGCGGGCCAGGTCCAGCACCGACTCACAGCTCTTGACGCCCTCGGCGGTCTGCTTGGTGACCGCGATGGTCTCCTGCAGCGTCATGCCCTTGCCGAGGTTGGTGCCGAAGGTGTGGTTGCGCGACAGCGGCGAGGAGCAGGTCGCCACCAGGTCGCCCAGGCCCGCCAGTCCGGAGAAGGTCAGCGGGTCGGCGCCGAGCGCCATGCCCAGCCGGGTGGTCTCGGCGAGGCCGCGGGTGATGAGCGAGCCCTTGGCGTTGTCGCCGAGCCCCATGCCGTCCGCGATGCCGACGGCCAGGCCGATGACGTTCTTCACGGCTCCGCCCAGTTCGCACCCGACCACGTCCGTGTTGGTGTAGGGGCGGAAGTAGGGCGTGTGGCAGGCGGCCTGGAGCCGCTGGGCGACGGCCTCGTCGGTGCAGGCGACCACGGCGGCGGCCGGCATCCGCGCGGCGATCTCCCGGGCCAGGTTGGGCCCGGTGACCACGGCGATCCGCTCCTGGCCGACCTTGGCGACGTCGTCGATGACCTCGCTCATCCGCATCGCGGAGCCGAGCTCGACGCCCTTCATCAGCGACACGAGGACCGTGTCCGGGGCGAGCAGCGGGGTCCACTCGGCGAGGTTGCCGCGCAGGGTCTGCGAGGGGACCGACAGGACCGTGAAGTCGGCGTCGGCCGCGGCCTCGGCGGGGTCCGTGGTGGCCCGCACGCGCTCCGGGAGCTCGACGCCCGGGAAGTAGTCGGGATTGGTGCGTGTGGAGTTGATCGCCTCCACGAGCTCCGGGCGGCGCCCCCACAGGGTGACCTCGCACCCCGCGTCCGCGAGCACCATGCCGAAGGCCGTGCCCCACGAACCGGCGCTCAGAACCGCTGCCTTGACCGGCTTGCTCACGTGCCCAGCCCCTCTTCCTGCACCGACTTCGGCGACCGCGCCGACCGCACCGGCCGCCCCGGCTCCTGCCCGCCCCGCTGTGTCTGCGCCTGTGTGCGCCGCCGCTGCTCGATCCGCTCCCGGCGCGGGTCGTAGGGCGTCTCGGGCGCCTTCTCCCCGCGGATCTCCTCCAGCTGGGCGGTGATGGCGGCCATGATGACCTCCGTCGCCTCCTTCAGCAGGTCCGCGGTCATCTCCCGGTCGTAGAACCGGGAGAGATCGACCGGCGGCCCGGCGAGGACCCGATGCGTCTTGCGCGGCAGCAGGTGCGGCTTCTTCGCGTACGGCGGCAGCAGTTCGTTGCAGCCCCACTGGGCCACGGGGATCACCGGGCACTTGGTCTGCAGGGCGACGCGGGCGGCCCCGGTCTTGCCCGTCATGGGCCAGCCGTCCGGGTCGCGGGTGAGGGTGCCCTCGGGATAGAAGGCGACGCATTCCCCGCGGTTCACGGCGTCGATGGCGGCCCGGAAGGCGCTGAGCGCGTCCGTGCTCTCCCGGTAGACGGGGATCTGCCCGGTGCCGCGCATCGCGGCACCGACGAATCCCTTCTTGAATAGCCCGCTCTTCGCGAGGAAACGCGGGACGCGTCCGGTGTTGTACTGAAAGTGCGCGTAAGCGAAAGGATCGATGTGTGAATTGTGGTTCACCGCGGTGATGAATCCACCTTCAGCCGGAATGTGCTCCATTCCGCGCCAGTCCCGCCTGAGCAGTACCACCAGCGGCGGTTTGCAGATCACCGCGGCGAAGCGGTACCAGAAGCCGATTCTGCGGCGGGGCACGCGGACACCTTCCTCTAGGGCCTGAAGTGGCGGCCACGGGGGGCCGCACAAGTGTCGCCCCAGGCCGCCGGTCTGTCGAGAACACCGTACGCCCCGGCACGCCGCGCCCCTCAGGCCCCGGGTGACAATGACCGCGACAAGAGGAGGACGGAACCCCTGTGCAGTGGACGTTGGTCGTACCCCTGAAGCCCCTGGCCCGGGCCAAGAGCAGGCTGGCGGACACCGCCGACGACGGGCTGCGGCCGGACCTGGCGCTGGCCTTCGCACAGGACACGGTGGCGGCCGTGCTGGCCTGTCCGCGGGTACGGGGTGTGGCAGTCGTCACGCACGACGCCCGGGCGGGCCGCGCGCTGGCGGCGCTCGGCGCCGCGATCGTCGCCGACGAGCCCGGCGGCGGCCTCAACGCCGCACTCGCACACGCGGCGGCGGCCGTGCGCGCGGCGCGGCCGGCGAGTCCGGTGGCCGCGCTCAACGCCGATCTGCCGGCGCTGCGCCCCGGGGAATTGTCCCGGGTACTCGACGCCGCGGCGGAATTCCCGCGTGCTTTTCTCCCGGATGCGGCCGCAATCGGCACCACCCTGCTGACCGCCGCCCCGGGCCGGGAATTGGCCCCGGCTTTCGGCACCGATTCACGGGCCCGGCACCGGGCGTCGGGGGCCGTGGAACTGTCCCTGACCGCCGTGGATTCCGTACGCCAGGACGTGGACACCGGCGACGACCTGCGCAGCGCGCTGGCCCTGGGCGTGGGCCCTCATACGGCCGCGGCCGCCGCGCGGTTGCTGATCCCCGGGCAGTAGGCTGCGGGCATGCAGGCGACCGCGTACACCTACGACCCCGACAGCCGCAGCGGGCAGGTCCTCCTGGACGACGGCACGCCGGTGCCCTTCGACGCGGCGGCGTTCGACGCGGGCGGACTGCTGCTGCTGCGCCCCGGGCAGCGGGTGCGCATCGAGGTGGAGCGCCCGGCCGGCGGCTCCGACCAGGACCTTCGCATCACCCTGGTGACCCTGCAGACTCTCTGAGCACACGCAGCACTTCCCGAACACGCCGCGGGCCGGACTCCGTCATGGAGTCCGGCCCGTCGCGTGAGTACCGGGGCGCCCTACTTCTTGCGGGCGGTGGTCTTCTTGGCGGTGGTCTTGCGCGCGGTCGACTTCTTGGCCGGCGCCTTCGTGGCCGTGGCCTTCTTCGCCGGGGACGACTTCTTGGCCGTGGTCTTCTTGGCCGCGGTGGCCTTGGACGCCGCCGTGGTCTTGGCGGGCGCCTTCTTCGCCGTGGTCTTCTTCGCGGCCGCCGTCTTCGTGGTGGTGGCCTTCTTCGCGGCGGTCTTGCGCGCCGTGGTGGTCTTCGCGGCGCCCGCCGTCTTCTTCGCCGCGGCCTTCTTGCCCGCGGACTTGGCGATGGTGGGGGGCGGGCCGGACAGGCTGCCCTTCGGGGCCTTCTTGACGGCGATGTCACCCTTCGGGAGCTTCTTCGAGCCGCTGACCAGGTCCTTGAAGCCCTGACCCGCGCGGAAACGCGGAACGGAGGTCTTCTTGACCCGAACCCGCTCGCCCGTCTGAGGGTTACGGGCGTAGCGTGCCGGACGGTCGACCTTCTCGAAGGAACCGAAGCCGGTGACCGAGACCCGGTCCCCCGCGACCACCGCGCGGACGATGGCGTCCAGTACATGGTCGACAGCATCGGCGGCCTGCTGGCGGCCGCCCATCTTGTCGGCAATCGCTTCTACGAGCTGCGCCTTGTTCACGTCTTCCCCTTCGGAGACATCGCCCGAACGAAAGTGTTCAAGCTTTTTCGCACGTTAGGCAGATATATACCGCAAATCAAACACGAAACGGGCTTATCACCCTTGTGCCGCAACGAACTCGGCGGTGCCGGGGGTTCAGCGTTCCTCGCCGGGGAGACGCCCCTCGTCGAGGTCCGCGGTGAACCGCTCCAGCCGCCTTGCCGCGTCGGCGAGATCGTGCTTGGCCGCGGCCGTAATGACCAGCAGCTTCCGGGTCAGCGCCATCCGTACGCCCTCCGGGACTTGCAGTGCGCGCACTCTTGCGTGCGCTTCTTTGAGTTGGTCCGCGACCGCCGCATAGAGCTCGAGTTGGCCGTCGTGTTCCATGCACAGATTGTGCCATCTGGGGCGAGTTGTCGCCTGCGCAGGGGACAACTGCCGCCTCATACGGCCTTCCGGGCACACCTGGAAGTCACGGCTGTACCCCTCACGTACCCAGGCAACCACCGGTGACACGTGGCCAGTTGACTGCCGTCTCGGGGGCGGACAGGGCCGTTCGGGTGCAGAAACGGCCGTACCCCCGATCGGGCTGATCGGGGGTACGGCGGGGGTGTTGCGGTGGCCGAAAGTCGCCTTGCTCAGGGGCGGCGGACCGTGCTCCGGATCAGACCGGAAGCGTCCGCGGCTTGAACGACGGGCGCTTCGCCTCGTACGCGGCGATGTCCGCCTCGTTCTGCAGGGTGATCGAGATGTCGTCGAGGCCGTTCAGTAGCCGCCAGCGGGAGTTCTCGTCCAGCTCGAAGGCGGCGGTGATGCCCTCGGCGCGCACCTCGCGGGCGACCAGGTCGACCGTGATCTCGGTCTGCGGGTCCTTCTCGGTGAGTTCCCACAGCGCGTCCACGATCTTCTGCTCCAGGACGACCGTGAGCAGGCCGTTCTTGAGCGAGTTGCCGCGGAAGATGTCGGCGAAGCGGGAGGAGATCACGGCCTTGAAGCCGTAGTTCTGCAGCGCCCAGACGGCGTGCTCACGGGAGGAGCCGGTGCCGAAGTCGGGGCCCGCGACCAGCACGGTCGCGCCCTGCCGCTCGGGCTGGTTGAGCACGAACGACGCGTCCTTGCGCCAGGCCTCGAACAGCCCGTCCTCGAACCCGTCGCGCGTGACCTTCTTGAGCCAGTGGGCGGGGATGATCTGGTCGGTGTCGACGTTGCTGCGGCGCAGCGGGACGGCCCGGCCGGTGTGGGTGGTGAATGCTTCCATGACTGATCAGACTCCAGCGGGCGTCGGGACGTCGGCGTCGGCCAGGTCGGCCGGGGAGGCCAGGTGGCCCAGGACGGCGGTGGCCGCCGCGACCTGCGGCGACACCAGGTGCGTACGGCCGCCCTTGCCCTGCCGGCCCTCGAAGTTGCGGTTGGAGGTGGAGGCGGAGCGCTCCCCCGGGGCCAGCTGGTCCGGGTTCATGCCCAGGCACATCGAGCAGCCCGCGTGCCGCCACTCGGCGCCGGCCTCCTTGAAGACCACGTCCAGCCCCTCGGAGACGGCCTGCAGACCGACCCGCGCCGAGCCCGGGACGACCAGCATCCGTACGCCGTCGGCGACTTTGCGGCCCTGGAGCAGTTCGGCGGCGGCCCGCAGGTCCTCGATGCGGCCGTTGGTGCACGAGCCTACGAAGACGGTGTCCACCTTGATGGAGCGCAGCGGCTGCCCGGCCTCCAACCCCATGTACTCCAGGGCCTTTTCGGCGGCGTGGCGCTCCGATGCGTCTTCGTACGAAGCGGGATCGGGGACGGACGCCGAAAGCGGTGCGCCCTGCCCGGGGTTGGTGCCCCAGGTGACGAACGGCGACAGCTCGGCGGCGTCGATGACGACCTCGGCGTCGAACTCGGCGTCCTCGTCCGTCTTCAGGGTCTTCCAGTAGGCGACGGCCGCGTCCCAGTCCTCGCCCTCGGGGGCGTGCGGACGGCCCTTGAGATACGCGAACGTCGTCTCGTCCGGGGCGATCATGCCCGCGCGGGCACCGGCCTCGATCGACATGTTGCAGATGGTCATGCGGGCCTCCATCGAGAGCTTCTCGATGGCCTCGCCGCGGTACTCCAGGACGTAGCCCTGGCCGCCGCCCGTGCCGATCCTCGCGATGATCGCGAGGATCAGGTCCTTGGCGGTGACGCCCTCGGGCAGTTCACCGTCGACCGTGATGGCCATGGTCTTCGGGCGGGCCATCGGCAGCGTCTGGGTGGCCAGCACGTGCTCGACCTGGGAGGTGCCGATGCCGAAGGCCAGTGCGCCGAAGGCACCGTGCGTGGAGGTGTGGGAGTCGCCGCAGACGACGGTCATGCCGGGCTGGGTCAGGCCCAGCTGCGGGCCGACGACGTGCACGACGCCCTGCTCGACGTCGCCCAGCGGGTGCAGGCGCACCCCGAACTCGGCGGCGTTCTTGCGCAGCGTCTCCAGCTGGACCCGGGAGACGGGGTCGGCGATGGGCTTGTCGATGTCGAGCGTCGGGGTGTTGTGGTCCTCGGTCGCGATGGTGAGGTCGAGGCGCCGCACGGGGCGGCCGCTCTTGCGGAGACCGTCGAAGGCCTGCGGGCTGGTCACCTCGTGCAGCAGGTGCAGATCGATGAAGAGAAGGTCGGGCTCGCCCTCCGCGCGGCGGACGACATGGTCGTCCCAGACTTTCTCCGCGAGTGTCCTACCCATCGCTGTTCCCTCCGGCCGACGGCCATCCGCCGACCCAACTAGAGATCTTGAGAGGCGGTGCCCGTTCCCCTGTTCGCGGGCACACACCACCAGGCCCTTACGTCACGGGCCGTTGTGACTTCGTGATTCCAGGGTGGCGGGTTCCGGAGAAATTTGAACTTGCGTTTCACAGAGTGAGACGCGAGTATCGTTGCATGGACAACAGTAGCGGCGTCGGCGTTCTGGACAAGGCGGCCCTCGTCCTGAGCGCTCTGGAGTCCGGTCCGGCCACCCTCGCGGGCCTGGTCGGCGCCACCGGACTGGCTCGACCCACGGCTCACCGCCTGGCCGTGGCCCTGGAACACCACCGCATGGTGGCGCGTGACATGCAGGGCCGTTTCATTCTCGGCCCTCGCCTGGCCGAGCTGGCCGCGGCCGCGGGTGAGGACCGTCTCCTCGCCACCGCCGGCCCGGTGCTCACGCATCTGCGGGACGTCACGGGCGAGAGCGCGCAGCTCTACCGCCGCCAGGGCGACATGCGCATCTGCGTCGCCGCGGCGGAGCGGCTGTCCGGACTGCGGGACACGGTCCCGGTGGGTTCGACGCTGACGATGAAGGCCGGTTCCTCGGCGCAGATCCTGCTGGCCTGGGAGGAGCCGGAGCGGCTGCACCGCGGCCTGCAGGGGGCACGCTTCACGGCGACGGCCCTGTCGGGCGTACGGCGGCGCGGCTGGGCCCAGTCGATCGGTGAACGGGAGCCGGGCGTCGCGTCGGTCTCCGCGCCGGTGCGGGGTCCGTCGAACCGGGTGGTGGCGGCGGTGTCCGTCTCCGGGCCCATCGAGCGGCTGACGCGGCACCCGGGGCGGATGCACGCGCAGGCGGTGATCGACGCGGCGGGGCGTCTCTCCGAGGCGCTGCGACGCGGCTGAGCGACACGGGGAAGGCCGGCCTCGACGCCGCGGCAGGTCTTCCCCGAGTCGGCGCCGCGACAGTGGCGGGTTGGTCGTCGGCTGCGGCCCGTCCATGGCTGAGCGCGAAAAGGCCCTCCACCGAAGTGGAGGGCCTTTCCCTGTGTACCCCCGACCGGATTCGAACCGGCGCTACCGCCTTGAGAGGGCGGCGTGCTAGGCCGCTACACAACGGGGGCGTGGAGCCTGCGTTTCCGCAGGTCCGAGCTGGTCTACCTGGACTCGAACCAAGACTAACTGAACCAGAATCAGTCGTGCTGCCAATTACACCATAGACCAATGTGGTTTAGACCAGTCAGTACCCCCGACCGGATTCGAACCGGCGCTACCGCCTTGAGAGGGCGGCGTGCTAGGCCGCTACACAACGGGGGCCCTAGCAGTCCCGAGACGATCGCCGATCTGCCGATCTTCGGAACCAGTACCCCCGACCGGATTCGAACCGGCGCTACTGCCTTGAGAGGGCAGCGTGCTAGGCCGCTACACAACGGGGGCTTTGCAGATGAACTCTGCGAGCTGGCCTACCTGGACTCGAACCAAGACTAACTGAACCAGAATCAGTCGTGCTGCCAATTACACCATAGGCCACTGGAACGCAAGCCCCTGGGGGGATCGTGTTCTAGCTTTGCGCCCTGGGGTTCCGGCCTTCCGGCCCGCTCCCCGCGGCGCAGGAAGAACATTACCCGAAGGTGGACGGGGCTCCAAAACGAGTATCCGCACCCAGCACAGAGGGCAGTTCGGCCAGGGACGCGATGCGGTGCGGCCCGGCGGGCGGGTCGATCGTGGCGTGGAGGCCGCCGCGGTCGATCCACACCGACAGCAGCCCGGCGTCCGCGGCGCCCCGTCCGTCGATCTCCGGGTGGTCGCCGACGTAGGCGACCTCGTGCGGCGGCAGGGCCAGTGCCTCGCACGCGGCGAGGAACGCGCCGGCGTCGGGCTTGGAGACGCCGAGCTCGGCCGCGCACAGGATGCGCTCGAAGCGGTCGTGGACTCCGAGGGCGCGCAGCTTGCGGTCCTGGACGTGCAGGCTGGAGTTGGAGAGCACGGCGTGCCGGTGGCTGGCGGCGAGGGCGTCGAGGACGGGCAGGACGTCAGGGAAGAGGGTCCAGGCCGTCTCGTAGTGGGCGACGTACCGCTGGAACCAGGCGTCGGCCTCGGCGTCGGTGAGCTCCCGGCCCAGGAAGACCCGCACCCGGTCGCGCCGCTGGTCCTCGAAGGTGGCCTCCCCGGCGGCGAAGCGCGCCCACTGCGCCTCGGTGATCTCCCGCCAGCGGGCGAGGGCCTGCTCGACGCTGCCGTGGTCGTCGAGCAGGCCCTCGGCCGTGAGGTGGGCGCGCATGCCGAGGCGGTCGGCGGAGGTGTAGTCGAAGAGGGTGTCGTCGACGTCCCAGACCACGGCTCGGATGCTCATGGTCCGACCGTACCCGCCGCCTCCCGTTCTCAGCCCACGGTCATGGTGCCGGTGAGCGTGAGGTCCGGTCCCTGGCTGTCACGGGGGTGGGCGGTGAGCTTCCAGGTGTGGGTGCCGCCCGTGGGGCTTCCGGTGTCCGTGGTGCCGTCCCAGGCGGGGCGCACGGCGGCTCCGGTGGAGGAGCCGGTCAGGGTGCGCACGACCGTGCCGAAGGCGTTGGTGAGGGTCAGGGTCCAGGTGGACGGCTTGTTCAGCTGCCACACCGGCGCCCAGGGGAACGACCTGCCGATCACGGACGGCGAGGGGACCTGGGCCTCCATCTGCGCGAGGGGCGAGGTGGGGACGCCGCCGGGGACGATCGACACCTCGCCGTACGTGCCGTTGAGGTAGGCGATGTGGCCGCCGAAGCGGTCGACGGCCCAGCGGCCGTTGCTGCCGCCGGTGTTCTGGTCGGTGGCGGGCAGCGTGACCAGCGTGCGGGTGGTGGCGGTGCCGGTGTGGAAGTCGGTGAGCAGCAGTTCGTGCGTGGTGCGGTTCTCGCGGAGCAGGAAGCCGTCGCCGAGGCGGGCCGGGCCGTGGTCGGCCGGGACCGTGATCCTGCGGTTCGTGGCACGGTCGAGGACGCCGGCGGTGCCGCCGCAGGTCCAGTAGAGCCAGGCGTTGACGGCCTGCAGGTCCGTGGGGGTGCAGGGGGCGCCGGTGGTGACGGTGGTGGTCGTGCCGGTCTTGAGGTTGCGGCCGGTGGCGGTGCCCTGGGCGGTGCCCGGGGTCCACAGGGTCTGGCCCCAGACCGCGGCGGCGGTGCGGTCGCGGGTGAGGACGGTCGTGCCGCTCGTGGCGCCGCGCGGGAAGTCGACGACCCGCTGCTTGCCGGAGGCGCCGTTGTAGAGCACGTAGCGGCCGGTGCTGCCGGCGATGCGGCCGCCGGAGTCGCCGTCGGTGGGCGCGGTGAGGAGGGTGGTGGTGTCCAGGCCGGTGTTCACCACGGACTCCTCCCCGTTCGCGTCGGTGTGCAGGTGGCTGACCCGGCCGTCGCCCAGGGCTTCGAGCTGGGGGCAGGCGGCGTCGCCGCCGAGGCAGGTGGGGGCGGACAGAGCCGGGCTGCGGGGGGTCTGACGGCCGGTGGGCCGGCCGGTGGCGTCCAGCTGGAAGCCGCTGTAGCGCAGTGCGGCCCCGGGCGTGGCGCCGTGCAGGAGCAGTTCGCCGCCGGCGACGGCGAGTCCCTGGACGGCGGTCGGGGCGGCGGGGACCCGGGCCGCCTCGGTGGTGGTGAGGCCGCCGTCGGCGGTGAGGCGGATGCGGTGGATGTTCCAGTCGAGGCTGGACGGGCCCGCGGTGGCCAGGGCGCCGCCGTCCAGCGTCGGGCCGATGCCGCCGAACGACGAGCGCAGCACGGTCTCGGTGGCGCCGGTGGTCAGGGAGCGGGCGGTCAGGGCCGCCTCGGTGCCGCCCAGCACGAAGCTCGGGTTGCCGATCAGGAGCCAGTCGCCCACGACCGCCTCCGGCCGGCCGTCGGTCCTGGTCAGGGCGGTGGGCTCGGTGCCGGGCGCGGAGTCGACCCGGATCGCCCGCCAGTCGGCGACGAGCCAGCGGTCGTTGAAGGCGAACTCCGGGGTGGGCTCGTCTCCGGTGACGTAGGTGCGGAAGGTGCCGTCGGTGAGGTCGACCAGGCCCACGGATGTCCTGCCGTCCAGCACGTGCACGATCGCCAGGCGGGTGGCCGAGCCGCCGGTGCGGTAGAGGACGGGCCGGGCGCCCGTGGGGAAGCCGGTGACCGGGGTGTCCGCGGTGGCCGTGCCGTCGGCGCGCAGGACGTGCAGGGCGCCGGCGGAGTCCAGGGTCAGCACGCTCCAGCCCACGGCGGCCCGGTAGGTCTGGCCGGAGGGGACGGTGACGGTGGCGGTGACCCCGGTGGAGCGGTGCTTCTGCACGACCTTCTGCCCGTCGCGCGTGGTCACGACGTCCGTGCCGCTCGCCGGGTCTTCGGGGCCGGCGTGGGCGGGCGGGACCGCGTCGGGGTAGTCCACCGTGGTGACCGAGGTGGTGCCCGGCCGGTACTGGAAGCCGGACGCTCCGGCCCACGGGTAGTCGACGGTCACGCGCTTCTCCGTGACGAGCTGCACCGTGCCGGCCGGTTCGCCCGCCGCCGCGGCGGCCTGCGCGGGCACGGCCTGCACGGAGCAGGCCAGGGCCAGCACCCCGCCCGCGGCCGCGTGGACGAGTCTTCGTGAACGGCTCATGTTCCTCTCCCCCTGCACCAGGGCGCACACGCGTTCCGTGTGCACAGGAGGCATCCAACGTCCCCATCGGGGACGGAAGTCGGCCGGACCGGTGAACTCCGGGTGACGGCTGGGCGGACACGGCGAGGGCGGCGCCCGAACCGGACGCCGCCCTCGGGGGAACCGTGTCGTTACGCGGCCAGCTTCGCCAGCGCCGCGTCGATCCGGGCCAGGGTCTTCTCCTTGCCCAGGATCTCCAGGGACTCGAACAGCGGCAGGCCGACCGTGCGGCCGGTGACGGCGACCCGGACGGGCGCCTGGGCCTTGCCGAGCTTGAGGCCGTGGGCCTCACCGGCGGCCAGGACGGCCTCCTTCAGCGACTCGGCGGAGGTCCAGTCGGCCGCCTCCAGCTTCTCGCGGGCCGTGCGCAGCAGGGCGTCCGAGCCCTCCTTCATGGCCTTGTTCCAGGAGGCCTCGTCCTCGGCCGGCTCCGGCAGGAAGAGGAAGTCGACGTTGTCGGTGATCTCGGAGAGCACCTTGAGGCGGGTCTGCGCGTGCGGGGCGATGGCCTGCCACTTCGCCTCGTCGAAGGCCTCCGGGGCCCATGGGGCGAACGGCGCCTGGAGCCACGGGCGGCAGCGCTCCGTGAAGTCCTTCACGTCCAGCATGCGGATGTGATCGCCGTTGATGGCCTCGCACTTCTTCAGGTCGAAGCGGGCCGGGTTCGGGTTCACGTCGGAGATGTCGAACGCGGCGATCATCTCGTCGATGGAGAAGACGTCCTGGTCGGCCGAGAGGGACCAGCCGAGCAGGGAGAGGTAGTTGAGCAGGCCCTCGGGGAGGAAGCCGCGCTCCCGGTACAGGTTCAGGCTGGACTGCGGGTCGCGCTTGGAGAGCTTCTTGTTGCCCTCGCCCATCACGTACGGCAGGTGGCCGAAGGAGGGGATCTCCTGGGCGACGCCCAGCTCGATCAGCGCCTTGTACAGGGCGATCTGGCGGGGGGTGGAGGAGAGCAGGTCCTCGCCGCGCAGGACGTGGGTGATCTCCATCAGGGCGTCGTCGACCGGGTTCACCAGGGTGTACAGCGGGGCGCCGTTGGCGCGGACGATGCCGTAGTCCGGGACGTTCTCCGGGGTGAAGGTGAGCTCGCCGCGGACCAGGTCGGTGAAGGTGATCGTCTCGTCGGGCATCCGGAAGCGGACGATCGGCTCGCGGCCCTGGGCCTTGTACTCCTCGACCTGCGCGTCGGTCAGCTCGCGGCAGTGGCCGTCGTAGCCGGAGGGCCTGCCGGCGGCGCGGGCGGCCTCGCGGCGGGTGTCCAGCTCCTCCTGGGAGCAGTAGCAGTGGTAGGCGTGGCCGGCGTCGAGCAGCCTGGCGGCGACGTCCTTGTACAGGTCCATGCGCTGCGACTGGCGGTACGGCGCGTGCGGGCCGCCGACCTCGGGGCCCTCGTCCCAGTCGAAGCCCAGCCAGCGCATCGAGTCGAGCAGCTGGGTGTACGACTCCTCGGAGTCGCGGGCCGCGTCGGTGTCCTCGATGCGGAAGACCAGGGTGCCCTGGTGGTGCTTGGCGAACGCCCAGTTGAACAGGGCGGTGCGCACCAGGCCCACGTGGGGGTTGCCGGTGGGCGACGGGCAGAAACGGACACGGACTGCTGGGGCGGATGCGCTAGCCACGCTTGACAACCTTGTTGGTGAGAGTGCCGATGCCTTCGATGGTGACGGCGACCTCGTCGCCGACGTTCAGGGGGCCGACCCCAGCCGGGGTGCCCGTGAGGATCACGTCGCCGGGGAGCAGCGTCATGGCCTCGGAGATGTTGACGATCAGGTCCTCGACGGAGTGGATCATCTCGCTGGTGCGGCCGAGCTGGCGCTGCTGCCCGTTGACCGTGAGCTGGATGGTCAGGTCGGAGGGGTCGAGGTCGGTCTCCACCCAGGGGCCGAGCGGGCAGGAGCTGTCGAAGCCCTTGGCGCGGGCCCACTGCTTCTCGCGCTTCTGGACGTCGCGGGCGGTGATGTCGTTGGCGCAGGTGTAGCCGAAGATCACGTCCTTGACGCGCTCGCGCGGGACCTCGCGGCACATCCGGCCGATGACCACGGCCAGCTCGGCCTCGTGGTGCACCTCCTCGGAGAAGGAGGGGTACTGGATCTCGTCGCCGGGGCCGATCACGGAGGTGGACGGCTTGAAGAAGGCGAAGGGGGCCTCGGGCACCTCGTTGCCCAGCTCGCGCGCGTGCTCCGCGTAGTTGCGGCCGAAGGCCACGACCTTGTTGGGGAGCACCGGCGGCAGCAGCCTCACCTTGCCGACCGGGACCTTCGTGCCGGAGAGCTCGTAGTCCGCGAACGGGATGCCCTTGATGATGTCCAGGACGAGCTCGTCCTGCTTCTCACCCTCGATGGCGCCGAAGGCGACGTTCCCGTCGATGGAGAATCTGGCGATGCGCACGGGATGCTTGGCCCCTTGACTGAAGCGGCTGGAGTCTGACGCTCCAGGCTAACGCGGGGAGGTGTCCCCGCAGCGCGCACGACCGAGGGGCGCCCCCGTCGCGGGGGCGCCCCTCGAAGTTCGTATCCTGCCGCGGTGAGCATCCCGCGGCCGGCACGCGTATGTCCCGGTGTCACTCCGCGGCCGCGCCGGCCGCGACGGGGATCTCCATGAGGACGGTGCGCTTGGGGTTGGCGGTCTGGGTGGGCAGTTCGACACGGTGCTCCGGCTGTTCCGGCGTCTGCAGTGCGTCGGCACCGGCGAGGTGCGCCAGCGTCGTGCGCCGCGGGTTGGCGATCTTGTGGAACATCGTCGTCGTCTTCACTGTTTACGTGACCCTGTCCTGTGACGGGCGCCGCGAGGGTGCGTGACCCCCGCCCGGGCGCGGGTTGTCGGTTTTGCCATCTCTGTAAAGCGTCAGGCTAAACATGGGATTCCCGGCCGGATCGCGGAGAGGTCGCGATCAGCGTGTGAGTTTGCTCACGAAGTAGGGGGCGAAACGGTCAATCCGGACGCACGCCGCACTGCGACGAAGCGGACATTGACCCCCTGAAGCCATCATTCCGCTCCTGATCATGGCGACTGGGACACCTGTCACCGCTCAGCGACTCGCGGGCATATGCCCGAAATGGGCAACTCCCTTTCTACGACCGGTGATCCGGTCCTCACGTGGTGTCACCTATGTCACGGCCTGGCCTACGAGCCTTGTTGGAGATCCTGTGCTGTGCTGGAATGCCACGGACCGCCGCGGGATCGAGCCGGCGCACAGGGGGCGCACAGACGCGCCGAGTGGCGGCCAGAAGGGGGAGCCAGCGCCGGTCACTCACGACCACCACGGGGGCGTACTCAGGGCGTCCCCAGAACGCCGACACCGTGCCCCGCCGTTCATCCGACGGGGTGCCTGGTCCAGAGGTTGCGACGCTAGTGCAGGGACGTTTCAAGAGGGATGGCAACGCTTCGGCGGAGCCGGAGCCGCACGGCGGGACTGGCCCCATGAATGGCGGCCCCTCGCCCCAGCACGCCCAGAACCCGGGCCCCGCCGGTGACGGCGGTGAGCGCCCCGGGCGCCCCGGCACGTCGGCCCCCTCGGGGCCCGCGAACCCGGCCCCGCCCCTGAAGCCGCCGGCCGGCCCCACCGGCCCCGGCCCGCGAATAGCCCTGCGCAACTGGCGCATCTCCACCCGTCTGGTGTCGCTGCTCGCGCTCCCGGTGGTCGCGGCCACCTCGCTGGGCGCGCTGCGCATCAACCAGTCCATGGACGACATCCAGCAGCTCGACAACATGAAGCTGCTGACGGACATGACGAAGCAGGCCACCGAGCTGTCCGCCGCCCTCCAGGAGGAGCGCGACCAGTCGGCCGGCCCGCTCGCGCACGGCGGCAAGGCGACCGACTTCACGGTCAAGGGCCTGCGGGAGAAGACCGACCGGGCGCGCAAGAACTTCCTCGACAGCTCAGAGGAGATCGACAGCGCCAGCAAGGACGGCAACCTCAGGGGCGTCCGCGAGTACCTCATCCAGATCGCCGGCGAGCTCGGCGACCTGGAGCAGATCCGCAAGAACGCCTACGCGTCCGAGGACAACTCGACCCAGACGATCGAGGCCTACCACCGTCTGATCGAGAACCTGATCGACCTCTCCCAGGACATGGCCGAGGCGACCAGCAACCCGGACATGATCCAGCGCACGCGTGCGCTGGCCGCGTTCTCCTCCGCCAAGGAGTACTCCTCGATCCAGCGCGCGGCCCTCGCCGCGGCGCTGCCCGCCAGCAACACCACGACCGGCAAGCTCTCCCCTAACGACCGGCTCTACGCCCAGTCGGCCCTGGAGAGCCAGAAGTCCGAGATCCGCAGCTTCAAGAGCATCTACGGCGAGGACACCGCCGCCGAGCTGCTCAAGCCGATCGAGGACGGCGGCAACTCCACGATCAAGGCGACCGACACCTACGCGGGCCGCGCCCTGATCTCCGCGGGCGGTCTCGCCCAGCAGGACAAGCGCTCCTACCGCGACTGGCTGGACGACAGCTCCACCAAGATCCAGCAGATGAAGAACATCGAGCACACCCTGCTCGAGGAGATGGAACAGAAGGCCCGCGAGCTGCGCAGCGCCACCGAGCGCGACGCGATCATCTCCGGTGCCCTGATCCTCATCGTGCTCGGTGTGTCGCTGGTCGGCGCCTTCGTGGTGGCCCGCTCCATGATCCGCTCGCTGCGCCGGCTGGAGGAGACCGCCACCAAGGTCGCCTCCGACCGGCTGCCCGAGCTGGTCAAGCAGCTGTCCGAGTCCGACCCGCAGGACGTCGACACGTCCGTGGAGTCGGTCGGTGTGCACTCCCGGGACGAGATCGGCCGGGTGGCCGCGGCCTTCGACGACGTGCACCGCGAGGCGGTCCGCCTCGCCGCCGAGCAGGCCCTGCTGCGGGGCAACGTCAACGCGATGTTCACCAACCTCTCGCGCCGCTCCCAGGGCCTCATCCAGCGTCAGCTGTCGCTCATCTCCGAACTGGAGTCCCGCGAGGCCGACCCGGACCAGCTGTCGTCGCTGTTCAAGCTCGACCACCTCGCCACCCGCATGCGCCGTAACGGCGAGAACCTCCTCGTCCTCGCCGGTGAGGAGCCCGGCCGGCGCTGGACCCGCCCGGTCCCGCTGGTCGACGTGCTGCGCGCCGCCGCGTCCGAGGTGGAGCAGTACGAGCGCATCGAGCTGGCCTCCGTGCCGACGACCGAGGTCGCCGGCCGCGTGGTCAACGACCTCGTGCACCTGCTCGCCGAGCTGCTGGAGAACGCGACCTCGTTCTCCTCGCCGCAGACCAAGGTCAAGGTCACCGGTCACGCCCTGCCCGACGGCCGGGTGCTGATCGAGATCCACGACACCGGTATCGGCCTGTCCCCCGAGGACCTCGCGGCGATCAACGAGCGGCTCGCCTCTCCCCCGACGGTGGACGTCTCCGTCTCCCGGCGCATGGGTCTGTTCGTGGTCGGCCGGCTGTCCCAGCGGCACGGCATCCGCATCCAGCTCCGCCCGTCCGACTCCGGTGGCACGACCGCGCTGGTCATGCTCCCCGTCGACGTCGCCCAGGGCGGCAAGAAGCCCCAGCCCAAGCAGCCCGGCCAGCCGCCGCTCGGCGGTGGCGGTCCGGCCGCGGCGCAGGCCGCGGCCGGTGCGGCGGCGGCCCGGCGGGCCGCCGGTGCCGGCCAGAACGGCGGCGCCCTCGGCGCCGGGGCCTCCGGCGGCGGTGCCTTCGGCGGCGGCGCGAACGCCGGCGGCCGGCTCGGTGCCGGCCAGGGCCCGCGGGCCGCGCTGCCCGGACGCGACGGCGACGCCGGCCGGCCGGCCGGTCAGGGGGGCGCGCGCGGACCGCAGGGTCCGGGCACCTCGATGTTCGAGCAGGGTCCGCCCGCGCAGGGCCGCCCCTCCCCCCAGCCCTCGGCCCCGTTCGAGCAGGGGGCGCCCGCATCGGCGGGTGCGGGTGGGTTCGGCCAGGCGCCGGGCGCCCCGCAGGGCCTGCAGGCCGCGGGCACCGGCGGGCCGCAGGACGCCTTCGGCGGCGGCCGCGGCCGCGGCCGGCCGCAGCAGGGCGGCAACCGCGAGCAGGGCAAGGGCCGTCGGCCGCAGTTGCCGCCGCGCGGTGGCCCGCGGGCCGAGCTGCCCGGCGGCGACCCGCAGCCGCGCGTGCCGAGCTGGAGCGACGAGAACGCCCAGCCGCAGGTGCGCCCCTCCGCGGACGCCCCGCGCGGCCACGAGGAGCCGGACGTCTCCCGGACGTCCGCCCTGCCGCGCGTCGACGACCGCCAGGGCCCCGGCTCGACGGCGGAGATGCCGGCCGTGCCGCGCGGCGGCGACCGCCAGAACCCGGCCGACTTCGGCGGCTCCCAGGACCAGTACGACCCGAACACGGGCCAGTTCGTCCGGCCGGACGTCTTCGGCGCCCCGGCCGGCCGCCGCGACCCGTCCCCCGCGACGGGCCAGTACCCGGCCCCGCAGGCCCCGCAGGCCTACGACAACGGGTCCACGGGCCAGTACCCGGCCCCGCAGGCTCCGCAGGCCTACGACAACGGCTCGACCGGGCAGTACCCGGCTCCCCGCCAGGACAACGGCTCCACGGGCCAGTACCCCGCACAGCGGCAGGGCAACGGCTCCGGCCGTCCCCCGCTGCCCGGTCCGGCCACCCCGGCCGACCCGGCGGGCACGGGCCAGTTCGAGCGGCCTCAGGTCAACGGCGGCCGCGACGGCTCCGACTTCGGCGCCCCGCGTCCGCCCGCCCCGCAGCCCCGGCCCGTCCGGCAGGAGCCCGAGGCGCTGCCGCCGGCCACCGGCCCGGGCGACGGGCGTACCCCGCTGTACGACACGCTCGAGACCAACTGGTTCCACGGGCAGCAGGAGCAGCAGCCTTCGCAGGGCAACGGCTCGGCTCCGGCCGCTCCCCAGCAACCGCAGCAGCCGCAGGGACCCACCGGTCCTCAGCGGTCCACCCCCGCCGGCTGGCGCACTTCGCCGAACGACGACCTCGTCCGCCAGGCAGAGCGCGTCCGCCAGCCCGCGGCGGGCGGGGTCACCACCTCCGGCCTGCCCCGCCGGGTGCCCCGGGCGAACCTCGTCCCGGGCACGGCTCAGCAGCAACCGCACCAAAGCGGTCCGCAGGTCTCGCGCGCCCCTGATGACGTGCGCGGCCGGCTGACCAACCTCCGTCGAGGTATCGCACAGGGTCGTCAGGCCGGATCCACCCAGACCGGCAGCTTCCCGCGGCCCACTCACCAGCAGGAGCGTTAGTTGAGTCCGATGAGCCAGGCGGCACAGAACCTGAACTGGTTGATCACCAACTTCGTGGACAACACCCCCGGGGTGTCCCACACCGTCGTCGTGTCCGCCGACGGCCTCCTCCTGGCGATGTCGGAGGGCTTCCCGCGCGACCGCGCGGACCAGCTCGCGGCCGTCGCCTCGGGGCTGACGTCCCTGACCGCGGGCGCCTCCCGGATCTTCGAGGGCGGCGACGTGGCGCAGACGGTCGTGGAGATGGAGCGGGGATTCCTCTTCCTCATGTCCGTCTCCGACGGCTCGTCCCTGGCCGTCCTCGCGCACCCCGAGTGCGACATCGGCCTCGTCGGCTACGAGATGGCGCTCCTGGTCGACCGCGCCGGCGCGGTCCTGACCCCCGACCTGCGAGCCGAGCTCCAAGGCAGTCTGCTCCACTGATCGGCCCCGGCACCACCCGTCTCACCACATCACCGTCCGGCCGCCACACACCCCACACAGGCCCCGTCAGACGGCTTGATCTGACCGACTTGCTGTCCCGCCCGGAGGACCCATGACCCCGCCCACCGCCTCTCATGATCCGTACGCGGAGCCGTACGAGGACGAGGGCGACCAGCCGCTGGTACGGCCGTACGCCATGACCGGCGGCCGGACCCGGCCGCGCTATCAGCTCGCCATCGAGGCACTGATCAGTACGACCGCGGACCCCGCCGCGCTCATGGGACTGCTCCCGGAGCACCAGCGGATCTGCCACCTGTGCCGTGAGGTCAAGTCGGTGGCCGAGGTCTCCGCCCTGCTCAACATGCCGCTGGGTGTGGCGCGCATCCTGGTCGCGGACCTCGCTGAGGCCGGTCTCGTCGCGATCCACCAGCCGGGCGGCGACGAGGCCACCGGTGCGCCGGACGTGACACTGCTCGAAAGGGTGCTCAGTGGACTTCGCAAGCTCTGACGCGGGTCGTTCCACCACCTCCGCGAAGATCGTGGTGGCGGGCGGCTTCGGCGTGGGCAAGACCACGTTCGTCGGCGCCGTCTCGGAGATCAACCCGCTGCGCACCGAGGCCGTGATGACCTCGGCCAGCGCGGGGATCGACGACCTGACGCACACCGGGGACAAGACCACCACCACGGTGGCCATGGACTTCGGCCGTATCACCCTGGACCAGGACCTGATCCTGTACCTCTTCGGTACGCCCGGTCAGGACCGCTTCTGGTTCATGTGGGACGACCTGGTGCGCGGCGCCATCGGCGCGGTGGTGCTCGTGGACACCCGGCGCCTGGCGGACTGCTTCCCGGCCGTCGACTACTTCGAGAACTCGGGTCTGCCGTTCGTCATCGCCCTCAACGGCTTCGACGGCCAGCAGCCCTACACCCCGGACGAGGTGCGCGAGGCGCTCCAGATCGGTCCGGACACCCCGATCATCACCACCGACGCCCGGCACCGCGCCGATGCGAAGAGTGCCCTGATCACGCTGGTGGAGCACGCTCTGATGGCTCGGCTGAGGTAGCACCCAATTCTGAAGCGCTATACGGCAGTTGTCGTAGATACACCGGAGCCGGCTGTGTCCTTTGACACGGTCGGCCACGGTGTTCATAACGTTTCGGCAGAGGAATGGGGTGGTACGGCCACGCGTCGCGCACATCCGGTCTCGCTGCGCGCACGATCGCCCCGCCTTTTGGCGGGGCTCGCTCTTTATGACCGTTTTATCTGGGGCTCACACCCCCCTGAATCCCTGCCCTCGACTGTTTGGAAGAGCGCAGGTCGTCGTGCTGGAATGCCTGAACTGCCCAATAGTCAATGACGTACTCGTCCGACGAGGACGTGGTTGGGCTCTGAGACACTGCGGCACATGGTTGGTGCCGACCGCCGAGAGGTTGTTGGTCGAGTGAGGCGAAGCAAGAACAGTCCCGAGCCGTCGGCCCGGGGCAACTTCACCCCGCCGCCGCGCACAGCGGCGCCCGCCCCCGTGCCCGGTTCGGAGCCGTCGGCCGCGCCCGCCCGGAGCGGTGGCCGCCTCTCCCCCCGCAACTGGCGCGTGGCGACCCGGCTGAACGCGATCCTGCTCATACCCGTGCTGGTCGGCCTCGTCATGGGCGGCTTCCAGGTGAAGAGCTCGATCGACACCTGGCAGGAGGCCGAGGACGCCGAGAACACGGCGCGCCTGGTCCGCGCCTCGCTGCTCTACGCCAACGCCCTCTACAACGAGCGGGACGCCTCGGCCGCGCCGCTGCTGAAGGGCAGCGCCCAGACCGCCCAGGACAAGGCGACCGTCACCCAGGTCCGCAAGGCCACCGACGAGGCCGCCGACGCCTTCGACGCCGCCGCCCAGAACATGCCGGCCAAACCCGGCCTGGAGCGCCGGCTGAAGCTGTTCCGCGAGGCGGAGCCGAAGCTGCAGACGCTGCGCCAGGTCGCCTACACCTCCAAGCTGAAGGGCGTCCAGACCGAAGAGGGCTACGTCGAGGTCGCCCACCCGCTGACCGAGTTCGCCAACGAGCTCGGTCTCGGCACCGGCAACATCACCAGCTACGGCCGGACCGTGTACGCCATCGAGCTCACCAAGGCGGCCCTGTCGCTGCAGCGCTCGATCGGCATGCACATCCTGATCAAGCCGGGCCCCGACGACGGCAACCTGGCCAGCCAGCGCGTCGCCCTGTCCTCGTACGCCTACCTCGAGCGCATCGCCGTGCAGGAGTACATCGGCGGTGGCACCGAGCAGGACGCGGCCAAGCTCGAGGAGGCCGAGGCCAAGCTCAAGGCCGACGGCGCCGCGATGGCCCGCGAGGCCAAGGCCAAGAACCCGGACTACGTCCCCCCGCCGGCCAACCCGACGACGATGATCTCCGCCGTCGCGACGCTGCAGAGCACCGACCCGAGCGCCCGCGCCGCCCTCGCCGAGAGGGGCATCACCGCCGAGAACTGGTGGGCGGTCAACACGCTCAAGTTCAACGCGTACGAGAAGATCGAGACGGACCTGGCCGACAAGGCCGTGAGCGAAGCGTCCGACATCGCCGACAGCGCCCAGCGCGACGCCTACATCACCGGTGCCGCCGTCGTCGTCGCCCTGCTGCTGGCCTTCATCCTGGCCGGCGCGGTCGCCCGCCAGATGAGCCGCTCGATGCGCCAGCTGCGCAACGCCGCCTTCGGCATCGCCGAGCAGCGCCTGCCGATGCTGGTCGACCAGCTCTCGCGCACCGACCCGGGCCGCGTCGACACCCGCGTCCAGGCCATCCCGATCACCACCACCGACGAGATCGGCGAGGTCGCCCGCGCCTTCGACCAGGTCCACCGCGAGGCCGTCCGGCTCGCCGCCGAGCAGGCCCTGCTGCGGGGCAACATCAACGCGATCTTCACCAACCTCTCGCGCCGCAACCAGTCGCTGATCGAGGGCCAGCTGACCCTGATCACCGACCTGGAGAACAACGAGGCCGACCCGGACCAGCTGGAGAACCTCTTCAAGCTGGACCACCTGGCGACCCGTATGCGCCGCAACGGCGAGAACCTCCTCGTCCTCGCCGGCGAAGAGCCCGGCCGCCGCTGGGACCAGCCGGTGCCGCTGGTCGACGTGCTGCGCGCCGCCTCCTCCGAGGTGGAGCAGTACGAGCGCATCGAGCTGTCGGGCGTGCCGGAGGCCGAGATCCACGGCCGGGCCGTGACCGACCTCGTGCACCTGCTCGCCGAGCTGCTGGAGAACGCCACCACGTTCTCCTCCCCGCAGACCAAGGTCCGCGTCACCGCGACCCGGCTGCCCGACGGCCGCGTGATGATCGAGATCCACGACAAGGGCATCGGCCTGACCGCCGAGGACTTCGCGGACATCAACCACAAGCTGGCCAACCCGCCGACCGTGGACGCCGCGATCTCCCAGCGCATGGGCCTGTTCGTGGTCGGCCGGCTGTCGGACCGGCACGGCATCCGCGTCCAGCTGCGCCCCTCGGGCGAGCAGGCCGGCACCACCTCGCTGGTCATGCTGCCCGACGCGATCACGCACGGCGGTGGCGGCGAGCAGCACGTGGACCGCGACGAGTTCACCGTCTCGCAGATCATCCCCGAGCAGAACTTCGGCGGCGAGAACTTCGGCCAGCCGATGCGCACGGCCGCGGAGCTGGGCTTCGACGACAGCCGCTACGCGGACGTCCCCGACGACATACGCGAGCTGGACCCGGTCGGCCGCTCCCTGATGCGTGAGGAGCGCCGGGCGGCCCTGGAGGCCCACAACCAGGGCGAGCAGACCGCCCTGCCCGGCGGCAACGCCCAGGAGCAGGCCGAAGCGCCCGCCTACCAGGACGAGTTCGGCGGGCAGCAGGACTACGGCCAGAACTACGACACCGGCCGGACCGGCTACCCGGAGCAGCAGCCCTCCCCGTACGACTCCCAGCAGGCGTACGAGGGGCAGCAGGCGGCGTACGAGGAGCCGCAGCGGGCGGCGTACGACGAGCAGTACTACGCGCCGAACGGCGGCCTGCCGCAGAACGACACCTTCTCGCCGAACGGGGGCTACCCGGACCCCGCCTATGCGGAGCCGTCCCGCGAGGAGCCCGGGGGGCAGGGCGCGGGCGTGCCCGACAGCTTCCCCGCGTTCGAGCAGCGGCGTCACCAGGACGACTGGCCGCAGCAGGAGGGTTACCAGAACGGCTACCCGAACCAGTACCCTTCTGAGGCCCAGGAAACGGAATCTGCGCAGGCCGCTGACGCGAGTGAGCAGGACCGCGTAGGCTTCGACCGTCCGGGACCGGCCTCCCCCGCCGCACACGCGCTGACCGACGCCGGGCTTCCCCGCCGCGGAGCCACCGCCGGCGGTGCGAACGGCACGGGTGGCGCACGGCACGTGAGCCAGGAGCCGCCGGCCTCCACGCAGGAGAGCAACGGCGACAGCGACTGGCGCTCGGCCAACGACGAGCGGTGGCAGCAGGCCTCGCAGCTCCGGAAGCCCAAGGCGGGCGGGGTCACCTCCTCCGGCCTGCCGCGGCGGGTCCCCAAGGCCAACCTGATCGAGGGGTCCGCCGAGAGCACTCCCCAGGGAGGCCCACAGGTCTCCCGCGCCCCGGAGGACGTCCGGGGCAGGCTGAGCAACCTGCGCCGGGGTGTCCAACGCGGACGCAGCGCAGGCAGTGAAACGAACGGCCAGGGCTTCGGTCCTGACAGCACCTACAACCAGGAGCGTTAGTGTGAGCCCGATGAGCCAGGCGGCACAGAACCTGAACTGGTTGATCACCAACTTCGTGGACAACACCCCGGGGGTGTCCCACACGGTGGTGGTCTCCGCCGACGGACTCCTTCTGGCGATGTCCGAAGGCTTCCCCCGCGACCGCGCCGACCAGCTCGCGGCCGTCGCCTCCGGTCTGACGTCTCTGACGGCAGGCGCGTCCCGGATCTTCGAGGGCGGCAGCGTGAACCAGACGGTTGTGGAGATGGAGCGGGGATTCCTCTTCATCATGTCCATCTCCGACGGATCGTCGCTCGCGGTTCTCGCCCACCCCGAGGCGGACATCGGCCTCATCGGGTACGAGATGGCCCTGCTGGTGGACCGGGCGGGGACGGTCCTGACCCCGGACCTTCGCGCGGAGCTCCAGGGGAGCCTGCTCAACTAATCGACGGACGGTGCGTTTTGGCGTCCCGTGGCCGTAAGGTTTCGGGACGCGGCTCCACAGCGATGGGTGCCAGGCACAGTCGGAGGAGGAGAAAGTGGCAACACCCCCAGGCGGTTCGTCGGGCAACTGGTCGTACGGCCCTGCCCAGGGTCAGGGCGACGGTGGTCAGAACCCGAACCGTTACAACTTCCCCTCCGCACCCAGCCACCGGCAGCCGTACGCGCCGCAGGGCCCCGGCCCGTCGCCGTACGACCAGCCGCCGGCTCCGCGCATCCAGCCCGTGCAGCCGCAGCGCCGCACCCCCGAGCCGGCGCCCGCCGGGGCGTCGAACAATCCGCTGGTGCGTCCGTACGCCATGACCGGTGGCCGGACCCGCCCGCGTTACCAGCTCGCCATCGAGGCGCTGGTGCACACCACTGCGCAGCCGCACCAGATGCAGGGCCAACTGCCCGAGCATCAGCGGATCTGCAACCTCTGCCGGGAAATCAAGTCGGTCGCCGAGATCTCGGCGCTCCTCACGATCCCTCTCGGCGTGGCCAGGATCCTCGTCGCCGACTTGGCGGAGGCGGGACTGGTCGCCATTCATCAGCCCGGCGGCGACGAGAACGCCGGCGGCCAGCCAGACGTGACACTGCTCGAAAGGGTGCTCAGTGGACTTCGCAAGCTCTAGCGGAGGGCCTTCCCGCTCCACCACGTCCGCGAAGATCGTGGTGGCTGGCGGCTTCGGCGTGGGCAAGACCACGTTCGTCGGCGCCGTCTCGGAGATCAATCCGCTGCGCACAGAGGCCGTCATGACGTCCGCTTCCGCGGGGATCGACGACCTCACCCACACCGGGGACAAGACCACCACCACGGTGGCCATGGACTTCGGCCGTATCACCCTGGACCAGGACCTGATCCTGTACCTCTTCGGTACGCCCGGTCAGGACCGCTTCTGGTTCATGTGGGACGACCTGGTGCGCGGCGCCATCGGCGCGATCGTGCTGGTCGACACGAGGAGGCTCGCCGACTGCTTCCCCGCCGTCGACTACTTCGAGAACTCGGGTCTGCCGTTCGTCATCGCCCTCAACGGCTTCGACGGCCAGCAGCCCTACACCCCGGACGAGGTCCGGGAGGCGCTCCAGATCGGTCCGGACACCCCGATCATCACCACCGACGCCCGGCACCGGGCCGACGCGAAGTCGGCGCTGATCACGCTGGTGGAGCATGCCCTGATGGCGCGTCTGCGCTGATACGGACTGTGGGACAGCCCCCGGCGGCCAGTGTGCTGCCGGGGGCTGTCGCGTTGCCGGGTGCGGTTCGGTGGGGGCTTGTCGCGCAGTTCCCCGCGCCCCCAAAAAAAGCAGGCCCCTCTGTGAGGGGCCTGCTTGCTGGTTCTGTGCTCAGCGCCAGCTGTGCGGGGCGCGGAAGCCCGGCTCGCGTTCCAGGCGGCGCCAGCCGGCCTTGACGCGGCCTCGGTGGGCCGGGGTGGGGTCCGTGGGGCGGGCGGCTGCGCGGGCCAGGAGGAGGGCCGTGATGGCGGCGACCTCCTCGGGCTCGGCGTGCCCCTTCTCGACGCGGATGTCAGGCGTGTCCATGGGTGTCAGTCTCCGTGGCTGAGATGTCCGCCGGGTTACTGCGGCGGGTTGCCGTGCTTGCGGGACGGCAGGTCCGCGTGCTTGGTCTGGAGCATGGCGAGGGACTTGATCAGCACCTCGCGGGTCTCGGCGGGGTCGATGACGTCGTCGACCAGGCCGCGCTCGGCCGCGTAGTAGGGGTGCATGAGCTCGGACTTGTACTCCTTGACCATGCGCGAGCGCATGGCCTCGGGGTCCTCGGCCTCGGCGATCTGGCGGCGGAAGATGACGTTGGCGGCGCCCTCCGCGCCCATGACCGCGATCTCGTTGGTCGGCCAGGCGTAGGTGAGGTCGGCACCGATGGACTGGCTGTCCATGACGATGTACGCACCTCCGTAGGCCTTGCGCAGGATCAGGGAGATCCTCGGCACGGTCGCGTTGCAGTAGGCGTACAGCAGCTTCGCGCCGTGGCGGATGATGCCACCGTGCTCCTGGTCGACGCCCGGGAGGAAGCCGGGGACGTCCAGAAGGGTGATGATCGGGATGTTGAAGGCGTCGCACATCTGGACGAAGCGGGCCGCCTTCTCGGAGGCCTCGATGTCCAGGACGCCCGCCAGCACCTGCGGCTGGTTGGCGATGATGCCGACGACCTGGCCGTCCATCCGGCCCAGGGCGCAGATGATGTTGCGGGCCCAGCGCTCGTGGACCTCCAGGTACTCGCCGTCGTCGACGATCTCCTCGATGACCTTGGTCATGTCGTACGGCCGGTTGCCGTCCGCCGGGACCAGGTCCAGCAGGACGTCCGAACGGCGGTCGACCGGGTCGGAGGCCTCCGCGCGGGGCGGGTTCTCGCGGTTGTTCTGCGGGAGCAGGGACAGCAGGTAGCGGACCTCGGCGATGCAGGTCTCTTCGTCGTCGTAGGCGAAGTGGCAGACGCCGGAGGTCTCGGCGTGCACGTCGGCGCCGCCCAGGCCGTTCTGGGTGATCTCCTCGCCGGTGACCGCCTTGACCACGTCCGGGCCGGTGATGAACATCTGCGAGGTCTCGCGGACCATGAAGACGAAGTCGGTGAGGGCCGGGCTGTAGGCGGCGCCGCCGGCGCACGGGCCGAGCATGACGCTGATCTGCGGGATGACGCCCGAGGCCTTGGTGTTGCGCTGGAAGATGCCGCCGTAGCCCGCGAGGGCGGAGACGCCTTCCTGGATGCGGGCGCCGGCGCCGTCGTTGAGGGAGACCAGCGGGGCACCGGCCGCGATGGCCATGTCCATGATCTTGTGGATCTTCGTGGCGTGGGCCTCGCCCAGCGCGCCGCCGAAGATGCGGAAGTCGTGGGCGTAGACGAAGACCGTCCGGCCCTCCACCGTGCCCCAGCCGGTGATCACACCGTCGGTGTACGGCTTCTTGGTCTCCAGGCCGAAGCCGGTGGCCCGGTGCCGGCGGAGCTGCTCGACCTCGCGGAAGCTGTCCGGGTCGAGGAGAAGATCGATGCGCTCGCGCGCGGTCAGCTTGCCCTTGGCGTGCTGCGCCTCGGTCGCCTTCTCGCTCGGTCCGGCCACCGCCTGCGCACGGATCTCGTGCAGTTCGGCCACGCGTCCGCGCGCGTCGGTCGGCTCACCCGGCGCCTCATCCAAAACGGTCATGTAGCGACCTTACGAAGCCGACCGAGGAAAGCGGGCCGTCGACTCCTCACAGTCTCCGGCGTGTTTTCCTGGTACCCCTGAACAGAACCATGGTGGCGTGCAGCCTTTCCGACTGCTCAGGGGGCGTGCACCTTGTAGGGGTCACACAAGCGGCTCAGTGGAGGGTCACGTCACATCGGTGGGTGGCGCACGCCGTCCCCGGGGTGACGCGCAGCCGGAGCCGGCGGCCCGTGGCCAGGATCTCGACGGTCTCGTCGGCGCGGACGACCCGGCCCACCGGGTGGTCCCAGGTGATCTCCAGCGGTTCGCCCGTGCGGGGTGGTTCGCTCACGCAGAGCCTAGCGGTACGGCCTTGGCGGACGACCAGCACACTGGCGCCTGCCGAGGCGGTGAGGGGACCGGCGGTGCCGGGGCGCCAGAAGTTCGCCGCCGTCAGGCCGAGCGCGGGCACCCGCACCGCCTGGCACGCGGCGTCGTTGGCGAGGACCGACAGCCACCCGGGGCCGGCGGCGCGGCGGGCGACCGTGCGGCGGGACGCCCCGGGCATGAGGACGTAGGCGTAGCGGGCGTCGGCCGGGTCGGTGCCGTGGTCGAGCCAGAGGGTCTGCCAGCGGCGGGTGCGGCGCTCGGTGGAGGAGCCGGTGTTGATGTCGGACCAGGCGCCGGTGCGGTCCTCGCGCAGGGTGTGCGGCTCGCCGTCGAGCAGCAGCCAGCCGCCGTGGTCCTCCAGGTGGGCCCAGCCCGGACCCCGGACGAAGCGCTGGGTGCCGTGCGCGCCGAGGTTGCGGTTGTCGACGACCGTCTCGACGGGGACGCCGTCGGAGCAGCTGATGCCGGCGCCCAGGCAGATCACCGCGTCCGCGGCGCAGAACCAGGACTTGCGGGCTTCGAGGGTGGAGCCGAGGCCCTTGAGGTGCTGGCCGAGCGCCGCGTACGTGCCGTCGGTCGTGCCGCCCACCCAGCGGGCGTCCGGGCGGGCCGTGCCCCACTCGCCGCCCTCCCGGTCGGCCAGGCGCCGGGTGGAGACGGTGGTGCCGGGCAGCCGGTACCAGTCGACGGTCGGCCAGTACCAGTCCGTGTACTGGTCGCTCGCGCCGGACCACCAGCTGACCATGCCGGCGCCGGTGTGCCAGCCGCGCGGGTTCTCGCCGTTGCCGCACTCGTAGTGGGCGATGCGGTCGCTGGCCATGGCGATGTTCACGGTGAAGCCGGGGCGGCGGTGGACGGCGCGGTCCATGGCGGCGAACAGGTGGTGGCCGGGGGGTTCCGGCGCGGCCGGGACGGGCGAGGCGGCGACGGCGTGCAGCCGGGCGAGGTCGGCGACGCCGAACTGGGGGGCCGTCAGCAGCGGCGTCACGGTGTCGCGTTCGATCCAGCCCTTGACGCGGGCGTGCCACCGGTCGCGTTCCGCCGGGCTCGCGCCCTGTGCGAGGAGTGCGATGGCGGCGATGAGCTGGCCGCCGTGGAAGTGGTCCGAGCGCAGCACCTGCCGGTCGCCGGAGGCGAGCCGGCCCCGGCTGATGGCGCGGCCGTTGACGCTGTCCATCACCAGGCCGTCGTGGATGAGCGGCGCGTAGGCCCGCTCGACGCTGTCGTACACGGTCTGCCGGTTCGGGTCGGTGACCTCCCAGTCCGACCCCGCGAGCAGGGCGAGGAGTCTGCCCAGCCCGTCGAGCATGACCTGCCCGTAGGTGCCCGAGTAGGCGACCCAGGTGTGCTGGACGAAGGAGCCGTCCTCGTAGAGGCCGTCGCCGCGCGTGACGTACGGGAAGACCGGGGAGAGCGCGTCGCGGGCGAGGGCGATCTTGTCCGGGGCGCGGCCGAGGATGCCGCGCAGGGCGACGGAGCGGCACAGGTCGACGCGGTTGGCGCCGGTGGAGGTGCCGGAGTAGTCGCCGAGGGCCGAGTCGGGGACGAAGTGGTCGACGGCGGCGCAGACGGCCCGGATCCGCGCCTCGCCCAGGTGCTCGTACAGGGCGGCCGTGATGTCCAGCAGGAGGCGGGGGCTGCCGATCTGCCACTCCCACCAGTTGCCGTAGCGGGTGGTGCCGGGGTGGTAGACGGCGCCGGAGACGTGGTCGAGGCCGCGCAGGACGCCGGCGAGCAGCTCCGGGTCGGCGGTCGAGCCGGTGCCCGGCTGGACGTAGGCCTGGGTCATGGTCCACAGGCGGCTGTAGCTGCGGGTGATGCCGGCCGGCGGGTCGAAGGGGTGCCCATCCCAGAGGGAGTGCGCCGCCGGGGCCATGGTCGCCAGCAGATCCCGGGCGAGCGCGCCGGTCCGGGCGAGCCGGGAGGCGTACGGCTCCGCGGCCGGGTCGTAGCCCGTGCCCAGGGCGATGCCGAGCCAGCGCCGGCGCAGGGTGTCGTACGGGTCGCCGGGCGCTTCGCCGCCCCGGTCCCGGGGCGTGGCTCCCCCGGTCGCCGCCAGTGCGGCGGCGGCCAGCAGCAGGGCACGCCGGCTCGGGCGGGGCAGGCGGGCGGCCCTGCCCGCACGACGGGGGAACACGCGACGCCGGGGAGTCATGCCCCTGCCCTACCATGGCCGGCCACTCACCTGAACGGAGGATCCGGCCGGAGTGACCGGGATGGCGCAACGGGTGGACCGTCCGTCCGGGCAGCGGCGAGCCGCACGGACGGCCGGTCAGGTGAAGCGGTCCCGCAGACGTCGGTACAGGCCCGGTCCGATTCCCCGGGCGCGGTCCTGGACCGCCGGGCCGGCGTACGCCTCGTCGTGATGGTGTGCGACGGCCTCGAAGATGGTGCCGGCGACGTGGCCGGGGGTGAGGAGGCCGGTGCCGGAGCCGTCCCGGGGCCCGCCGCGCCGGGTGCGGGACTCCGGGTCCGCGGGGCCGGGGTCGACGAGGGTCACTCCGACGCCCGTGCCACGCAGTTCCCGGCGGAGTGCCTCGGCGAAGGCGGCGAGTCCGGCCCTGGCCGCCGAGTGCACCGCTTCCCGCGGCACGCCGGTACGGCCCTCGCGCGCGCCGAGCAGCACCACGCGGCCCCGTCCTGCCGCGATCATGGTCGGCAGCACCTCGCGCACGAGGTGGAGCGTGGCGTTGAGGTCCAGGGTCAGCACCCGGTCGATGTCGGTGTGCGGCATGGTGTCGAAGGGGCCCGTCCAGCCGATGCCCGCGCCGGCGACCAGGACGTCGATCCGGCCGGTCGTGTGCAGCGCGGACCGGGCCAGCAGGCGCGGTCCGTCCGGGGCGGCGAGGTCGGCGGGCAGCACGACGGCCGACGTGCCGGCGGCGGTCCGCTCCAGCCGGTACCGGTCGCGCCCGTTGAGCAGGAGCTGCCAGCCGTCCATGGCGAAGCGCCGTGCCGTGGCCGCCCCGATGCCCGACGAGGCCCCGGTGACCAGGGCCACGCGCCGGTCGAGGCGGCGCTCGGGCCCGTACACGCGCGTCCGGGCGGGCGCGGGGGCGCCGGCACGGCGTGGGGTCGCGTCGGCCGGCGGGTCGTAGGCCGGGCCGGAGCCGGTGAGTGTCACGAGTCGTCTCCCCTGCGCTGTGCCTCGTCTGTCTCCCTACGGTCCTTTGCTACGGAACCCCGACTTCCGGGGCACCGCCACCGCACCTCGCCGTCCCCGGGGTGTGCGCCGGCCGTCCGCCGGGTCCCGCCGCCCCGCTGAACCGCAGGTCGCGGCGCCGCTCCCCCGGGCGGCGCGGAACCACCCTCGCGGGGCGGCCCCGTGCCGCCAGGCGGCGGTACGGGGCCGCCCCGCGGCGGTACGGACGACCCGCGCGAGATCCGATGCGAACACACCCGCCGAAGATGTTGAAGGTTGAACGGAATAGGTCTACGGTGGTGCGCGTTGGGTAGTTCAACGTTCAACATACGCCGCAGGAGGCACCCCATGAGCATCTTCAGCCGCACCGACACCGAGACCGCGACCGCCACGGGCACCGCCGTCACCCCGGAGCTCGCCGCCCTGACCGGCGACTACACGATCGACCCCGCGCACTCGACGATCGGGTTCGTCGCGCGCCACGCCATGGTCACGAACGTCAAGGGCAGCTTCCAGGACTTCACCGGCACGCTGCACCTCGACGGCACCGACCCCTCGCGCTCCACGGCCTCCCTCGACGTCGTGATGGACAGCATCGAGACGGGCAACGCCGACCGCGACGGGCACCTCAAGAGCGCGGACTTCTTCAAGGCGGACGAGTTCCCGACCATGACGTTCCGCTCCACGAAGGCCGAGGCGCTCGGCGGTGACGACTACCGCATCACCGGCGACCTGACGATCCTCGGCACGACCCGCCCGCTGACCATCGACCTCGAGTTCAACGGCGCCGCGAAGGACCCCTTCGGCAACGAGCGCGTCGGCTTCGAGGGCAAGGCGCAGATCCTGCGCTCCGAGTGGGGCCTGACCTGGAACGCCGCGCTGGAGACCGGCGGCGTGCTGGTCTCCGACAAGATCAAGCTCAGCTTCGACATCTCGGCGATCAGGAACGCGTGAACCCGCGGCACCGGCCCGGCGACTCCTCGCCGGGCCGGCCTGGCCGGATCACGCCCCTTGTGCGAGAACCGTCGGCGTTCCCATAATCCAGCAGCAGAATTTTGACCAGTCCATGCCAGCACATGGACGTTCTTTTTTGCCGCAATGCTGTCATGTACTCGTCAAATTGATGCTTCGGTTGCACGTCTCCCCGGTCAACCCCCCACGGAAGGCATCACGTTGAAGAGACTCCTCACCGCACTCAAGAGATGCGCGGTCCTGGGCGCCGCCGCCCTCGCGATCGCCAGCCTCCAGCCCGTCTCCACCGCACAGGCCGCCCCCTCCCCCGTCGTCGGCGGAACCCGCGCCGCGCAGGGCGAGTTCCCGTTCATGGTGCGGCTCTCCATGGGCTGCGGCGGCGCGCTCTACACCCAGCAGATCGTGCTGACGGCCGCGCACTGCGTGGGCGGCTCCGGCAACAACACGAGCATCACCGCCACCGCGGGGGTCGTCGACCTGCAGTCCACCAGCGGCCGCGTCCAGGTCCGCTCCACCAAGGTGCTGCGCGCCCCCGGCTACAACGGCACCGGCAAGGACTGGGCGCTCATCAAGCTCGCCCAGCCCATCAATCTGCCGACCCTGAAGATCGCCACCACCACGCAGTACAACACCGGTGACTTCACCGTCGCCGGCTGGGGCGCGAACCGCGAGGGCGGCGCGCAGCAGCGGTACCTGCTGAAGGCGACCGTGCCGTTCGTCAGCGACGCCGCGTGCAAGGCCTACGGCGGTCTCTACAGCGGCCTGGTCGCGAGCGAGGAGATCTGCGCCGGCTTCGACGCGGGCGGCGTGGACACCTGCCAGGGCGACTCCGGCGGCCCGATGTTCCGCAAGGACAACGCCGGCGCCTGGATCCAGGTCGGCATCGTCAGCTGGGGCGAGGGCTGCGCCAGGCCCGAGGCGCCCGGCGTCTACACGGAGGTCTCGACGTTCGCCTCCGCCATCGCCTCGGCTGCGGCCACCCTCTGAGTCTTCTGCCTGGCGGGCCCGGTGCCGTGCGGCGCCGGGCCCGTTCCGCTCGAAGGGCCAGGCAGGGGGGACCCACCGCGGGAAACGCACGGGGCTGACCCAGCGGGCCGACCCGCCCGGGCCGGCCCACCGTCCGGGCCGGCTCACCGCCCGGACTCCAGCTTCCTGACCGCCGCGTCCGCCTGGGCCGCCCGGGCGTCCGGTGTACGGGCGCGGAGGACTCCGAGCATCGCGAGGTAGCGCTCCGTCCGGCCCAGCTTCTCGAAGGCCGCCGCGGCCCGGGGGCTGCGGGCCAGCGCCGCGGCCAGTTCCCGTGGAACCTCGGCCTCCTTCTGCGACGCGTAGGCCGCCTCCCACCGGCCGTCCGCCCGCGCGGCCGCCACCTCCGCGAGCCCGCCGGGCCGCATCCGCCCGGCCTCGGTCAGCTCCTGGACGCGGCGGACGTTGACCAGAGACCAGAGGCTGCCGGGGCGCCGGGGAGTGATCCGCTGCAGGTAGTACGACGCGTCGAGGCCCTTGCGCTGCCCGGTGATCCACCCGTGGCACAGCGCCACGTCGTTGACGTCGGCGGCACTGAGGGAGGCGATGCCCGACCCCTTCTTGGCCACCTTGACCCAGAGGCCGGGGTGCGGGGCGGGATGGTCGGTCAGCCAGGAGTCCAGGTCGGCGGCGGTGGCGAAGGGGACGGGCGCCTCGGAGGTCGTCATGCCGCCACCGTAGGAGGTGTCGAGGCCGGGATCCGTCCTCCATGTGCGCCGTCCTCTATGTGCGCCGTCCTCTATGTGAGGAGCGCGGCCGCCTGTTCGCGTGCCCCGGTGAGGGCGTCCGGGAAGATGCCGAGGCCGTGCGCCACGAGGGCGCCCTCGTGGAGCAGCATCAGGGCCCGGGCCGTCGCGTCCGCCCGCCCGGGCGCGAGGTCCGCGGCGAGACGGGTGAACAGGTCGAGCATCCACCGCTTCTGGCCGGTGATGACCGGGTGGGCCGGATGGGCCGGGTCACTGATCTCCGCGTGCGCGTTGACCATGCTGCACCCCTTGGGACTGAGATCGCGTGCCCAGTCGCGGGTGGCGTCGAAGACGGCCAGGACGCGGTCGCGTGGGTCCGGGCCCGCCGCGTCGAGGCGTTCGGCGAGGAACGCGCGCCAGCGCTCGTCGCGGTCCGCGAGGTATTCCACGACGATCTGCTCCTTGGAGCCGAACCGGTCGTAGAGGGTCTTCTTCGTCACCCCCGCCTCGGCGGCGATCAGGTCGACTCCGACCGCGTGGATGCCGCGCTCGTAGAACAGCCGGGCGGCGGCGTCCAGGGCGCGGCGGGCGGCGGGGGTCATGACGATCCGGCGCGGGGTCTCAGCGGTGGCACCCATGACACCAGAGTATACCGATCTGTATAGTGGGCGGAGAACGGGTATACCGATCTGTCTACTGGTTGTGATGTCGTGAACATCCTGCTCTCGCTCGCCTTCGTCCTGTGCTGGAGCTCCGGCTTCATCGGCGCCAAGCTCGGTGCGGGCAGCGCGTCCGCGCTCACGATCCTGATGTGGCGTTTCCTGCCGCTGGCCGTCGTCCTCGCCGCCGTCGCGGTCGTCATGCGATCGGCCTGGCGGGGGCTCACCGCGCGGGACGTCACCCGGCAGGCCGTCATCGGCCTGCTGTCGCAGAGCGGCTATCTGCTCAGCGTCTACTACGCCATCCAGCTCGGCGTCTCCAGTGGCACCACGGCTCTGATCGACGGGGTCCAGCCGCTGGTCGCCGGGGCCCTCGCGGGACCGCTGCTCGGGCAGTACGTCTCGGGCCGGCAGTGGCTCGGCCTGGCCCTGGGGCTGAGCGGCGTCGCCGTGGTCACCCTGGCCGACGCGGCCGCCGGCACCGGCGTGGCCTGGTGGGCGTACGCCGTGCCGCTGCTCGGCATGCTGTCGCTGGTCGCCGCCACGTTCCTGGAGAGCCGGTCCCGCGCCCGGGTCGCCCCGTCGGTGTCGCTCACCGTGCACTGCGCCGGCAGCGCCGTCCTGTTCAGTGTGCTCGCGCTGGGCGCCGGGGCCGCCGTGCCGCCGGCGGAGCCCGGGTTCTGGGTCGCGGTGGCCTGGCTGGTGGGCCTGGCCACGTTCGGCGGGTACGGGCTGTACTGGCTCATCCTCCAGCGTTCCGGGGTCACCGAGGTCAACACCCTGATGTTCCTCATGGCGCCGGTGACGGCCGTCTGGGGCGCGCTGATGTTCGGGGAGCCGTTCGGCGTCCAGACCGCCATCGGACTGGCGGTCTGCCTCACGGCGGTCGTCGTCGTGCACCGCGGGAGCCGGAATGAGGGCGGGGACGGGGGCGGGGGCGGGGGCGTGATCGCGGCCGGGGGCGAGCGGGCGGAAAACCGGTGGACCCGGTCGCCCGGCCGTGCCTAGCCTGCGGGGCATGTCCAGCCCCGAGGCGTCCAGACCGCGGCCACCGGCACTCCGGTGGCTGCTCGTGACGCCGATGCCGGGCCGCTGAGGCCGCCCCGGCTCGCTCCGCCGCCGGTGTGCCGTCCGACGAGTCGTGTCCGTCGTTCGACTTCCGGGTGCGGAGTTTCCCCATGCCGTTGGCTCTTGTGCTGTTGGGCCTTGCCGTGTTCGCGCAAGGCACGTCCGAGTTCATGCTGTCCGGGCTGGTGCCGGACATCGCGCGGGACCTGGGGGTGTCCGTTCCCGCGGCGGGGGCGCTGACCTCCGCGTTCGCCGCGGGGATGGTCCTCGGGGCGCCACTGGCGGCGGGTCTCTCCCGGCGCTGGCCCCGCCGGGAGGCGCTGCTCGCCTTCCTCGTCGTCTTCCTCGCCGTCCATGTCGCCGGTGCGCTCACCGGCAGTTTCGAGGTCCTGCTCGTCACCCGGGCGGTGGGCGCGTTCGCCAACGCCGGGTTCCTCGCCGTGGCGCTCGTGTCCGCTGTCGGCATGGTCCCGCCGGACGCGAAGGGGCGGGCGACGTCCCTGCTGCTGGGCGGGGTGACACTGGCCTGCGTGGCCGGGGTGCCCGCCGGGGCCGTCCTGGGCGAACTGTGGGGCTGGCGGGCCGCGTTCTGGGCGGTGGCGCTGGTGTCGCTGCCGGCGCTGGTGGCGGTGGCGCGGTCCGTGCCGGGCGGCTCGGCCGGGGACGCGCCGCCCGCGCTGCGGGGTGAGCTGCGCTCCCTGCGCAGCCCGCGGCTGGTGGTGACGCTGCTGCTGGGCGCCCTGGTGAACGCCGCGACCTTCTGCACCTTCACCTATCTCGCGCCGCTGGTCACGGAGGTGACGGGGCTGGGCAGCGGCTGGGTTCCCGGGGTGCTCGCGCTGTTCGGGGCGGGGTCGTGCGCGGGGGTGACCGTCGCGGGGCGCGTCGCCGACCGGCATCCCGTGCCGGTGCTCGCCGGCGGGGGCGTGGCGGTGTGCGCGGGCTGGTGCCTGACGGCACTGGGCGCCGGGCACCCGGCGCTGACGCTCACGCTGGTCTTCGTACAGGGGGCGCTGTCCTTCGGCGTCGGCTCGACCCTGATCTCCCAGGTCCTCTACGCGGCCCCGGAGGCGCCCACGCTGGCCGGCGGTTTCGCCACGGCGGCGTTCAACGTGGGCGCGGCGGTCGGCCCGTTCGCGGGCGGCGCGGCGATCGGCGCCGGGTTCGGCTACCGGTCGCCCGTGTGGGTCAGCGCGGGGCTGGTCGCGCTGGCGGGGGGCGTGGCGGCGGCAGGGACAGCGGCCGCCCGGCACTCCCGGCGGCGGCAAGCGAAGCGGCCGGTTGACGCCGAGCGCCGCTGAACCGGCCGGGTCGGAGTGACCGGCGGGGGGCCTTACGCCGCTGAGTCCGGCTCGGCGGCGTGGCCGGCGGGGGCCTCACGACGCCGAAGCCGGCAGGGCGGAGCGGCCGGCGGGGCCGGGCGACGCCGAGTTCGGCCGGGCGCAGCGGCCCACGGGCGCATCGCGCCGCTGGCCCCGGTCGGGCGAAGCGGCCAGCGAGAGCCATGCGGCGCTGGATAACGCGGGCGGAACGGACCGGCAGGTGCCGTGCGGCGTCCGGCGGCGGCCACTGGAGCGGCCGGTGGGCGCCTCGCGGCGCTGCATGGCCGGGTGGAGCGGACCGGCAGGTGTCACGCGGCGCCCGGCGGCGGCAACTGCAGCGGCCGGTGGGCGCCTCGCGCCGTTGAACCCAGCCGGGTGAAGCAGCCGACGGGCACCTCGCGGCACTGAGTGGCCGGGCGCAGCGGCCGGCAAGTGTCACCCGGCGCCCGGCGGCGGCAACCGCAGCGGCCGGTGGGCGCCTCGCGCCGCTCGGCCCGGCCGGGTCGAGCGGCCAGTCAGGAGCCGCCCGGCGCTGAGTGGCCGGCCAGAGCGTTCTACCGGGAGCCACGCGGCGCGAGCCGTAAGGGTCGCTGCCGTGTCTTTGCGGTCCGTTTCCCGGCAGGGGTGGGGCTTCTCAGAAGCCGCCGCCGAAGTCGCCTCCCCCGCCGCCGAAGTCGCCGCCGCCGAAGCCGCCTCCCCCGAAGTCGCCGCCGAAGTCACCGGTGTTGAAGTCGGCGCCCGAGACGTCGCCGCCCTCGTAGCCGCCGAAGTCGCCGTAGCCGGAGCCGTAGTCGGCGGCGTAGGCGGGGCCGGCCATCATGCTGCCGAGCATGGTGCCGACGAGCAGGCCGGGCAGCAGGCCGCCGCCGAAGTAGCCGCCGGCCCAGGGGCCGTACGCCGGGCCGGCCTCCCAGTACGGGCGGCGCCCGTAGTCCGTGTCGACCTCGCGGATCACCGGGTCGCGGCCCTCGGCGAGCCGCGTGCGGTCGGCCGCGCAGACCGGCACCTCGCGTGCGGCGCCTCCCGGCGGCGTCCAGGTCGCGTCGGTCACCGACGGCCCGTGCCGCGGGTCGAAGAAGCAGGGCGGGCGGCGCTCGGGCAGGGGCCTGCCCTCGCGGCGGGCGGCGAGGCGCGCCAGGGAGAAGCGCCCGTCCTCGACGGCCTCGGTGACGGCCTTGACGTCCTCCGGCCGCACCGCCGCGGCCATCAGGGACTTGGCCTGCTCGTACGCGTCCAGCGCGCGTTCGTAGTCGCCGCGCATCGCGTCGTCGGCGCCGGGTTCACCGGGATGGAAGTCCAGGCGGTCGAGTTCCTCGCCGAAGGCGGTGATGTCCTCGTCGACGACCACGCGCAGCTTCTCCAGCGCGGCCCGCTGCTCCTCCTCGTGGCGGCGCCGGTTGCGCCTGACCAGGGCGTAGGCGCCCGCGCCGCCGGCCGCGACCAGGGCGCCGACCGTGATCAGCCCGCCGACCGGGACATCGCCGCCCGAGCCGTCGCTCCAGCCGCTCGGCGCCGAGCCGCGCATGTTGCGCAGGGCGTCGTCGACGAAGTCGTTCAGTTGTGCCTTGGCGTCGCCCGCCCCGCGCACGGCCGTGACCAGGTTGGACACGCCCTGCGGGCTCATCACCGCGCGGTCGGCGCGCGCGTCGAACGCGTCACCGAGGCGGATGCCGTACAGGCCGGTCACACCGGTCTCGGTGCGGAGGTTCCGGAAGAGGTCCTGCGTGGGATAGCCGGCCGGGAGGACCGCCACGAAGACCGGCTTGTCCGCGTCCCTGATCTTGTCGGCGAGCGCCTCCGCGTCCGACGCGGCCAGCTGGCCGGCGGCGGCCGGATCGACGTAGACGGGGTTCTCGCGCAGTTCCTGGGCGATCTTGGTCAGGTCGGTGGCCGCGTGCGCCCCGGGCGCACCGGCCAGCAGCACCGCCAGGACGGCGGCGACCGGCACGATCAGCAGGCGTACGACAGTGCGCACCAGTGCGGGCCTCATATGTTCGAAGCTACCTGAATCGGTACAGAAACGGATATCCGTGAGGGCAGGGATTTGGGGGCACGGCTGCGCCTACGATGCCTCCTGGCCCACTGCGGTGGGCCGGTTCCGGCCGGTCCGGCCGGGCGGTCGCAGCGGGAGGGGCGGGAAAAAGGGCATGTTCGGAAGACGCAGAGCGGCGGACATGACGGTGTCCGCACTCGCCGAGCTGGACCGGTCGCGGACGCGGGCGGACCTGTTGTGGGAGCTGTTCCGGCACGCGGAGGCCGAGGTGACGGCGGCGATCGGCTGGTACCTGGCCCGGCGCCGGGGCCCGGCGATGTGGTCGCGGTCGCTGCGGGCGCTGGCCGCGCTGCTGGGCATCGTCGGCACGATCACGCCGCTGGTGCACGCCGCGGCGCCCACGGCCGTGCGGCCCGAGTGGGGCTTCGTCTTCCTGGCGGGCGGGGCGGGCTGCGTCCTGTTCGACCGCATCTTCGGCTTCTCCGCCTCCTGGACCCGCTACATCCGCACGGAACTGGCGCTCCAGCAGTTGCTGAAGAAGGCGCAGTCCGACTGGGCGCAGGCGTATCTGCGCACCACCGACTCCCCCAGCGACAAGGAGCAGGCCACGCTGCTCGGGGTGATCGAGCGGCTGCGCACCGACGCCCAGCGGATCATCGAGGAGGAGGGCACGGCGTGGGTCGGCTACCTGGCCGACGGCGTCGAGGAGCTGACCCGCTCCACGTCCCACGCCGCCGCTCAGCGCCCCCACGCCGCGGGCCTGTTCCGTCTCGACCGCACGCCCGGCCGTGACCGCAACGGCGACCTGCCCGGACCCCGTTCCCGCGACACGGCGATGTGACGCCCGCCCGGGGCGGGCCCTGTCCCGGCCGGGCCCGCCCGTGGACGGCCTCCGGCTACTGCGCCGGTTCCACTCCCGCGCGCAGCAGGCCGTACGTGTACGCGTCCTCCAGGGCCTGCCAGCTCGCCGCGATGACGTTGTCGGCGACGCCCACCGTCGACCACTCGCCCGAGCCGTCGGACGTGGAGATCAGCACGCGGGTCGTCGAGTTGGTGCCGTGCTTGCCTTCCAGGATGCGGACCTTGTAGTCCACCAGCTCCAGCTTGGCGAGCTGCGGGTAGATCTTCTCCAGCCCGACGCGCAGGGCCCGGTCCAGCGCGTTGACCGGGCCGTTGCCCTCGGCCGTGGCGACGATCCGCTCGCCCTTGGCCCACAGCTTCACCGTCGCCTCGTTGGCGTGGGACCCGTCGGGCCGGTCCTCGACGATGGCCCGCCAGGACTCGACCTCGAAGTAGCGCAGCGGCTCGCCCTGCACCTCGGTGCGCAGCAGGATCTCGAAGCTCGCGTCGGCGGCCTCGTAGGTGTAGCCCCTGAGCTCGCGCTCCTTGACCCGCTCGACGACCCGGCCGACCAGCTCGCGGTCGCCGCCGAGGTCGATGCCGAGTTCCTTGCCCTTGAGCTCGATGGAGGCGCGCCCGGCCATGTCGGAGACCAGCATCCGCATGGTGTTGCCGACCTGCTCGGGGTCGATGTGCTGGTACAGGTCCGGGTCGACCTTGATGGCGGAGGCGTGCAGTCCGGCCTTGTGGGCGAAGGCGGACAGGCCCACGTAGGGCTGGTGCGTGGAGGGCGTGAGGTTGACGACCTCGGCGATGGCGTGGGAGATGCGGGTCATCTCGCGCAGGTGCCCCTCGGGCAGGACCCGCTTGCCGTACTTGAGCTCCAGGGCCGCCACCACGGGGAAGAGGTTGGCGTTGCCGACGCGCTCGCCGTAGCCGTTGGCCGTGCACTGCACGTGGGTCGCGCCCGCATCGACGGCAGCGAGGGTGTTGGCCACCGCGCAGCCGGTGTCGTCCTGGGCGTGGATGCCGAGCCGGGCGCCGGTGTCGGCCAGGACCGTGCCGACGACCGCCTGGATCTGGGCGGGGAGCATGCCGCCGTTGGTGTCGCACAGGACGACGACGTCCGCGCCGGCCTCGGACGCCGTGCGGACGACCGACTTGGCGTACTCGGGGTTGGCGCGGTAGCCGTCGAAGAAGTGCTCGCAGTCGACGAAGACCCGGCGGCCCTGCGCCGTCAGGAAGGAGACCGTGTCCCGCACCATCTCCAGGTTCTCGTCCAGCGTGGTGCGCAGCGCGAGTTCGACGTGGCGGTCGTGCGACTTGGCGACCAGGGTGATCACCGGGGCTCCGGACTCCAGCAAGGCCCTGACCTGCGGGTCCTCGGCGGCCGTGGTGCCGGCGCGGCGGGTGGAGCCGAACGCGACCAGCTGGGCGTGGCGGAAGTGGATCTCCTGCTGGGCGCGGGCGAAGAACTCGGTGTCCCGGGGGTTCGCGCCGGGCCAGCCGCCCTCGATGAAGCCCACGCCGAAGTCGTCCAGGTGCCGTGCGATGGCGAGCTTGTCCGCGACGGTGAGGTTGATGCCCTCCCGCTGGGCGCCGTCGCGCAGGGTGGTGTCGAAGACGTGGAACGAATCGTCGAGCTCGCTGGTAGCGGTCATGGTGTCAAGGCTCCTGAGGATGGGATCTCGGTCGTACCGGAATGACCGGCTCCACCGCCCTCACATACTCCCTCGCGCTCTCGCCTCCGGCTGTGGGTGGGCCAGAAATGCGAAAAACCTCTCGCGGGTGCGAGAGGTCTGCGCGCGGGTCGAGGACGACGGTGTCCGCCCGTACCTGGTCGTACGTGGCGGTCACTGCGGACCGGCGCGCCTGCTGCCAATAATCATGGCGAACGAGAGCACGGAGGCAGTCTGGCACAACCCCCGCGCCCCGCTCACGGTTGTCTCAGGATGCGGTCGGTCACCTCGTGTGACGGACGTGGACGTGCGTGGCGTCGTACGTGTCGCCGGGCACCAGGCCGGGGCCCGGGCGGGCGTTCAGGCCTCCGTGAAGAGGCCTTCGGTGAGGAACTCGTGCACATGGCCGAGGACTTGCGCCCGGTCGGTGCCGCGCAGGCCGATCGCCACGTGGATGGACAGGCCGTCCAGCAGGGCGCGCAGGCGGGCGGCGAAGCGGTCCGGGTCGACGCGGCGGAACTCGCCGCGCGAGACGCCCTCGGCGAGCAGGGCGACCAGGTCGCGGTGCCAGGCCCCCTCGATGGCGGCCTGACGGTCGCGGGCGTCCTCGTCGGCGCCCTGCGAGCGGTTCCAGACCTCCAGCCACAGGGTCCAGTGCGGGTCGCGGTGCCCCTCGGGGACGTACAGGTCGACGTAGGCGTCCAGCCGTTCGCGCGCGGGCACCGCCCGGGTCAGCAGGCGGGCCCGCTCGGCCCCGAGCCGGCCCTCGCTCCACTCCAGGGTGCGCAGCAGCAGTTCGTCCTTGGAGCCGAAGTAGTAGAGCAGATGGCCACTGCTCATCCCGACCTCGCGCCCGAGCGCGGCCATGGTGAGCTTCTCCAGCCCGCGCTCGGCGATCATCGCCATGGCGGCGGCGAGCACGTCCTCGCGGGGCGGGGCCGGGGTACGGCGGCGGGGGGCGGCGGCAGAATTCATCGGCCCACCGCCGGGCCGGGCCTGCGGGTGGCGGGGGCCGTCCCGCGCGGCGCCGGGTCCACCGGGCCCGCCTCGGACCCCGCCCCACGATCCGCCGCCCCCGAGGCCACCGGCTTCAGTCCGCGGGCGGCGGCCGAAGTGGCCGCGCCCGCCCCGCCGAGCGCTCCGGCGGCACCGGTCGCCGGCCCGGCCGGCCCCCGGGTCGCCGCACCCACCGCGTGGGGCTCCGCCGGGGCCGCGCCCGCCCGGGCCGCGTGCGCCGCGGGCCGCCCGGGGGCGGGCCGCGTCGGGGCCGGGTGGCGGCGCGGGGCGGGGCCGGGCCGTACCGGCAGCCCGGGGCGCGCAGGCGGGTGGTGGCCGCGGGACGTGCGGCGCAGCGTTTCGTTCACCCGTACGTTCTACCCGACGGCCGTCCTCGGCTGCTGCTGGGTGATGCAGTGGATGCCGCCACCACCGGCGAAGATCGTCCGGGCGTCGACCAGCGTCACGGTCCGCTCCGGGAAGAGGCGGCGGAAGACGCCCGCGGCGAGCTCGTCGCGCGGGTCGTCGAAGGCGCACAGCACCACGCCGCCGTTGCACAGGTAGTGGTTGATGTACGAGTAGTCGGCCCAGTGGCCGTCGGTCTCCAGCACGGTCGGTGCGAGGACCTCCACGACCTCGAGGCGCCGGCCGCGGGCGTCCGTCTGGGACTTGAGCAGGCCGATGACCTCCCGGGTCACCTCGTGGTCGGGGTGGGCGGGGTCGGGCTGGGAGTGCGCCACGACGACGCCCGGGCGGGCGAACGCCGCGACGATGTCGACGTGGCCCAGGGTGCCGAAGCCGTGGGGAGGGTAGTCGCCGGTCAGGCCGCGCGGCAGCCAGATCGCCTTGTGGGTGCCGAGCTGCGCGTGGATCTCGGCCTCGACCTGCTCGCGGGTCCACCCGGGGTTGCGCTCGGGGCCGAGCTGGACCGTCTCGGTGAGCAGGACCGTGCCCTCGCCGTCCACGTGGATCGCCCCGCCCTCGTTGACCAGTGGCGAGGCGTACGTCCGGGCACCGGCGAGGTCCGCGACGTGTGCGCCGATCTTCCCGTCGTGCTCCCAGCGGGCCCACTCCTGGGCGCCCCAGCCGTTGAACGTCCAGTCGACGGCGGCCAGTCGGCCTCGCCCGTCGGTGAGGAAGGTGGGGCCGATGTCGCGCATCCAGGCGTCGTCGAGGTCCCGCTCCACGGTGTCGACGTCCGGTCCGAGCAGCGCGGCGGCCTCCGCCACCTGCCCGGGCGCGCACACCACCGTCACCGGCTCAAAGCGGCGCACCGCGCGGGCGACCGACGCCCAGGCCGCGCGGGCGGCGGCGAGTTCCCCGGGGTCGCCGAAGGTGGGGTTGGGGGACGGCCAGGCCATCCAGGTGCGCTCGTGCGGGACCCACTCGGCGGGCATGCGGAAGCCGTCGGCGGCTGCGGACATCGTTGACCTCAGAGGAAGTAGAGACGGTTGAGGGAGACGGACTCGGCCGGCGCCGAACGCAGCGGCTCGCCGTCGAGGGTGACCAGGCCGGTGCGCTGGTCCACGTCCACGGACCCGGTGCGGGAGTTCAGGCGCAGGTCGGCCGGGCCGATGCCGCGCGTGCCGCGCACGGCGACCCGGCGGCGGCGGGTGGGCAGCAGGTCGTGCCCCTGGTCGGCGGCGGCCCGCGCGACGAACGCCACCGAGATCTCGGCCGGGGTCGCCCCGTGCGCGCCGAACTGCGGTCCGAGCACGAGGGGTTCGCAGGTGTCGGTCGCCGCGTTCGGGTCGCCGGTCACGCCGTACGCCGGGAAGCCGGCCTTGAGCACCAGCTGCGGCTTGGCGCCGAAGTACTCCGGGCGCCACAGCACGATGTCGGCGAGCTTGCCCACCTCCAGCGACCCGACCTCGTGCGCCAGGCCGTGGGCGAGGGCGGGGTTGATGGTCAGCTTGGCGATGTAGCGCAGGACGCGCTCGTTGTCGTGGCCGGCGCCGGGGTCGCCCAGCTCGGCCTTCATCTTCCCGGCCATGGCGAAGGTGCGGCGGACCGTCTCACCCGCGCGGCCCATGCCCTGCGCGTCGGAGGAGGTGATGCCGATGGCGCCCAGGTCGTGCAGGACGTCCTCGGCGCCCATGGTCCCGGCGCGGATGCGGTCCCGGGCCATGGCGGCGTCGCCGGGCAGGTCGGTCTTGAGGTCGTGGACGGAGACGATCATGCCGTAGTGCTCGGCGACGGCGTCCCGGCCGAAGGGCAGGGTCGGGTTGGTGGAGGAGCCGATGACGTTCGGGACGCCGGCCATCTTCAGGACGTTGGGGACGTGCCCGCCGCCGCAGCCCTCGATGTGGAAGGCGTGGATGGTCCGCCCCTCCAGCACGCGCAGGGTGTCCTCCACGGAGAGGCACTCGTTCAGGCCGTCGCTGTGCAGGGCGACCTGGACGTCGTGCTCCTCGGCGACGCGCAGGGCGGTGTCCAGGGCGCGGGTGTGGGCGCCCATGTCCTCGTGGACCTTGAAGCCGGACGCGCCGCCCTCGGCGAGGGCCTCCACCAGGGGCGCCTCGTGCGAGGAGGAACCCCGGGCGAGGAAGCCGATGTTGACCGGCCAGGCGTCGAAGGCGCCGAACGCGTGCCGCAGCGCCCAGGGCGAGTTGACGCCGACGCCCCACACGGGCCCGAACTCCTGCCCGATGATCGTGGTCACGCCGGAGGCGAGCGAGGCCTCCATGACGCGCGGCGACAGCAGGTGGACGTGGGTGTCGACGGCTCCGGCGGTGGCGATGAGCCCCTCCCCGGAGACGATCGAGGTGCCCGTGCCGACGACGACGTCGACCCCGTCGAGCGTGTCGGGGTTCCCGGCCCGCCCGATGGCGTGGATGCGGCCCTCGCGGATGCCGAGGGAGACCTTGCGGACGCCCTGCACGGCGTCGATGACCACGACGTTGCTGATCACGACGTCACAGGTGTCCCGGACAGCGGCGGCCTTGAGGTGCAGTCCGTCGCGGGCGGTCTTGCCGAACCCGGCGAGGAACTCGTCCCCGTGCCGCTGGGAGTCCGACTCGACGCGGACGACCAGCCCCGAGTCGCCGAGGCGGACGCGGTCGCCGGCGCGGGGGCCGTGGGTGGCGGCGTACTCGTGGGGGGTGAGGCGGCGGGCCTCGGCGGGGTGGCCTCCCGGTCGGCTCATCGTGCGGCCTCCTGCTCGGTGGTGTCCGGTACGCCGAGGTAGCCGCAGGCGGCGGCGCGGCGCAGTGCCTCCTCGCGGGCGCCCGGGGCGTCCAGCGGCCCGTCGACCAGCCCGGCGAAGCCGATCGCGATCCGGTCGCCCCCGATCGGCACCAGCCCGACCTCGGCGCTCTCGCCCGGGCCGAAGCGCACCGACGACCCGGCGGGCACGGCCAGCCGCATTCCGTAGGCCCGCTCGCGGCGGAAGTCGAGGCGTGGGTTGGCCTCGAAGAAGTGGAAGTGGGAGGTGACGGAGACCGGCACGGTCGCGGTGTTGGTGACCGTCAGCCGTACGTCCGGCTCCGGCTCGGTGTGCTCCGGGCCGGGCAGCAGCGCGCCCGGGGCGTCCGGGCCCGAGCCGCCGCCGAGGGGGCCGGAGACGACCGCGAGCCGCGAGCCGTCGTCGAAGACCGCCTCGACGTGCACCTCGGTGACGACGTCGGCGACACCGGGCAGCACGTCTCCGGGCCCGAGGACGGACCGGGCCGCCTCGACGGCCTCCGCGAGCCGCCGGCCGTCCCGGGCGGCCTCGCAGACGGTGTCGGCGATGATCGCGGTCGCCTCGGGGACGTTGAGCTTCAGCCCCCTGGCCCTGCGGGCGCGGGCGAGCTCGGCGGCGCCGAAGAGCAGCAGCCGGTCGCGTTCGGTCGGGGTCAGCCGCATGTCACTCCCTCCGTTTAGAGCATCACTCTAAACATGAAATTCCCTTGACCGGAAGGTTGACGGCGGACCTCCGCGCACATCACATTGAACGTCGCTCTAACCGAGGGAGACCAGCATGCCGATCGAACAGCGCGGAGTCGACACCATCCCCGAGGAGGAACGCACCAGCGGACCACGCGACCTGGTGTCGATCCTGCTCGGCTCCAACCTCTGCCTCGGCGTGATCGTCTTCGGCTGGCTGCCGCCGTCCTTCGGCCTGGACTGGTGGTCCTCGGTCGGCGCGGTGGTGGCGGGCACGGTGGTGGGCGTGGTGTTCACCGCTCCGCTGGCACTGGTCTCGCTGCGCACCGGCACCAACCTGTCGACGTCCTCCGGCGCCCAGTTCGGGGTGCGGGGCCGCCTGGTCGGCTCGGTGGTGGGGCTGCTGCTGGCCCTCGGCTACACCGCGCTGACCGTGTGGATCGGCGGGGACGTGATGGTGCGCGTGCTGGGCCGCCTGACCGGACTGCCGCAGGGCGACCTGTCGTACGGGATCGTCTACGGGCTCCTCGCGGCGGCCACCGTCGCGGGCGCGGTCCACGGCTACCGGGTGCTGCTGGCGATGTCCCGGGCCCTGGCGTTCGGCATGACGGCCCTGCTCGTCCTCGGGGTGATCGCCTACGCCCCCGGCTTCACGACGGCCGCGCTGCCGGAGGCCGGCGGCTACCTGCTCGGGGGGTTCTGGCCGACGTGGCTGCTCGCGGCGGTGGCCGCCGGGCTGTCCGGACCGATCGCCTTCATCACGCTGCTCGGCGACTACACCCGCTACATCTCACCGGCCCGCCACTCCTCGCGCCGGGTGCTGCACGCGACCTGGCTCGGCCTGATGCTGGGCCTGCTGGTGCCGCAGCTGTTCGGCACCTTCACGGCGTACGCGGCCCGGGCCGCCCTGGACTACGCGGGCCCGCTGGTGGAGGCGGCCCCCGCCTGGTACCTGCTGCCGCTGCTGCTCGCGGCCTCGGCGGGTTCGGCCGGCAACGCGGGTCTGATGCTGTACTCGATGGGGCTGGACCTGGACGCGATCCTGCCGCGCGCGTCCCGGGCGAGGGCGACGTACACGGTCGCCGTCGTCGCCACGGCCGCCGTCTTCGCCGGGCATCACCACTCCACCGCACAGGACGCCATGACGTCGTTCGTCCTGCTCCTGACCGCGATCGGCACGCCGTGGGCGGTCATCACCCTCATCGGCTTCGCCCGCTGCGGCGGGGTCTACGACGCGGACGCCCTCCAGGTCTTCAACCGCCGCGCGAAGGGCGGCGTCTACTGGTACCGCGCCGGCTGGCACGTCCCGGCGACCCTCTCCTGGGCGGCCGGCGCCACGGTGGGCGTCCTGGCGGTGTCCCTGCCGTCGTACGAGGGCCCGCTGCTGGCCCTGACAGGCGGGGTGGACGTCAGCTTCCTGCTGTCGGGGCTGGTGGGCGGCGTGGCGTACGCGCTGGCGACCCCGGGGACCCTGCGACGCGACTTCGGGGTGGACGGGACGCCCGCCCACCCGGCCGGCACGGAAGACGCGTCGCACGCGACGCGGTGATGCGTCGCGGGGGCGCCCGGAAGCCGGGTGTCCGTGAGGCGGGCCCGGCTTCTCCGTCCGGCCGATCCGGGTGGTGGGTGGGCGAAGGCCGGGGGTCCGGGGGCGGAGCCCCCGGGACCAGGAGGGGGTTCAGCCCAGCTGGTGCATCCAGCCGTGCTTGTCCTCGGCCGTGCCCCGCTGGATGTCCAGCAGCGCCTGCCGCAGCCTCAGCGTGACCTCGCCCGGCTCGCCCCCGCTCTGCTTCCACTCGGCCCCGGCCCGCTTCACCGTCCCGACCGGCGTGATGACCGCGGCCGTACCGCAGGCGAACACCTCGGTCAGCGTCCCGTTCTCCGAGTCCCGCTGCCACTGCTCGGCCGAGATCCGGCCCTCCTCGGCCTCGTAGCCGAGGTCACGGGCGACGGTGAGCAGGGAGTCGCGCGTGACGCCCTCCAGGATCGAGCCGGTGAGGGACGGCGTGACGATCTTGTTCCCGTACACGAAGTACAGGTTCATGCCCCCGAGTTCCTCGACCCAGGTGTGCTCCACCGCGTCGAGGTAGCAGACCTGGTCGCAGCCCTTCGCCGCCGCCTCGGCCTGCGCGAGCAGGGACGCCGCGTAGTTGCCGCCGGTCTTGGCGTCGCCCATGCCGCCGGGCACCGCGCGGACCCGGTCCTCGGAGACCCAGATGGAGACCGGCTTCACGCCGCCCGGGAAGTAGGCACCGGCCGGCGAGGCGATCACCAGGAACAGGTACTCGTTGGCCGGCTTCACGCCCAACCCGACCTCGGTCGCGATCATGAACGGGCGCAGGTAGAGGGACTCCTCGCCACCATGGGCCGGCACCCACGCCTTGTCCTGCCGCACCAGCGCGTCGCACGCCTCGATGAACGTCTCCACCGGCAGCTCGGGCATCGCCAGCCGGCGCGCGGACCGCTGGAAGCGCTCGGCGTTCTTCTCCGGGCGGAACGTGGCGACCGAGCCGTCGGGGCGGCGGTAGGCCTTCAGGCCCTCGAAGATCTCCTGCGCGTAGTGCAGGACCGTGGTGGCCGGGTCGAGGGAGATCGGCGCGTACGGCACGAGCTGGCCGTCGTGCCAGCCGCGGCCCTCCGTCCACTTGATCGTCACCATGTGGTCGGTGAAGTGGCGGCCGAACCCGGGGTTGGCCAGGATCGCCTCACGCTCGCTCGCGGAGAGCGGGTGGGCGGAGGGCTTGAGCTCGATCGTGGGCGTCGTCATGGGCTGATGTCCTTCACCGGTTGTAGTGACGGGCCGCGCTCGGTACTGCGCTGATGGTGACCAGTGCTAGGACGTCCGAGCATTCCCTCATTCCGCGGCCTCGCGTTCGATTATCGCCCGGGGGCGGCGGCGGAAGGAACGGGGTGGATCCGGCCCGGTGGTCGATGGTGGCACCCGGCGGGAACATGCGGAAGCCGCCGGGTGCGGATGCGACCCGGCGGCTTGCGGTAAGCGGCGGCGGGTCAGCCGGCCACGCGTACGGCGAGGGCGTCGCCGATCTCCGAGGTGGAACGCGCGGGCTTGCCGGCCCGCTCGCCGAGGTCGGCGGCGACCGCCTCGTCGATGCGGGCGGCCTCGGCCTCGTAGCCGAGGTGGCGCAGCAGCAGGGCGACGGACAGCACGGTGGCGGTCGGGTCGGCCTTGCCCTGGCCGGCGATGTCCGGGGCCGAGCCGTGCACGGGCTCGAACATCGAGGGGAACTCGCCGGACGGGTTGATGTTCCCGCTGGCGGCGACGCCGATGCCGCCGGAGACGGCCGCGGCGAGGTCGGTGACGATGTCGCCGAAGAGGTTGTCGGTGACGATCACGTCGAAGCGCTCGGGCTGCGTGACGAGGTAGATCGTCGCCGCGTCCACGTGCATGTACTCGGTGGTGACCTCCGGGTACTCCTCGGCCACCTTGTTGAAGACGTTCGTCCACAGGTGGCCGGCGAAGGTCAGCACGTTGTTCTTGTGGATCAGCGCCAGCTTCTTGCGCGGACGGGCCTGGGCGCGCGCGAAGGCGTCCCGGACCACGCGCTCGACACCGAAGGCCGTGTTCACGGAGACCTCGGTGGCGACCTCGTGCTCGGTGCCCTTGCGGATCGTGCCGCCGTTGCCGGTGTACGGGCCCTCGGTGCCCTCGCGGACCACGACGAAGTCGATGGCCGGCTCGCCCTTGAGGGGCGTGTCCACGCCCGGCAGGAGCCTGGACGGGCGCAGGTTGACGTGGTGGTCGAAGGCGAAGCGGAGCTTGAGCAGGAAGCCGCGCTCCAGGACGCCGGACGGCACGGACGGGTCGCCGATCGCGCCGAGCAGGATGGCGTCGTGCTGCTTCAGGGCGTCGAGGTCGGCGTCGGTGAGGGTCTCACCGGTGGCGTGGTAGCGCCGGGCGCCGAAGTCGTACTCCTTGGTCTCCAGCTTCACATCCTGCGGAAGGACGGCGGAGAGGACCTTCAGGCCTTCGGCCACGACCTCCTGGCCGATGCCGTCACCGGGGATCACTGCGAGATCGATGCTGCGAGACATGCCCGGCACCCTACTCCTCGTCCCATGGGATGACACGAGGTGTCCGTCATACGGACACCCGACCGGGTGAGCGCACGCGGCCGTCGACGGCCGTTCACCCGTATGTGGTGCGGCCGTTGGCCTCCGCTGGGAAGTTCACTGGACATGGAGATCCCCCACTTCGGCATCCCGCCCGAGCTCGCCCGCCGGATGAGCATGGCGGAGCAGCACGAGTACCTGCGCACGCGTCTGTCGCGGCGGCGCACTCTGGTGACCGCGGGCGCGGTGGCGAGCGGGCTGCTGACCGGCTGCGGTTCCGGCCCGTCCGCCGGGCAGGGCGGCGCCGCGGCGACGCGGAGTCCGTCGCCGAGCACCTCGAAGGCACCCGGCTCCTTCATCACGCCCTTCGGCCGCCACCTCGCCTTCGGGGCCGACCCCAAGACCCAGATGCGGATCTCCTGGCAGGTGCCGCTCGCGGTGCGCAAGCCGTACGTCCGGGTGGGCCTGCGCCCCGACGACCTCGGCCGCAGAGTCGAGGCCGAACTGCGCGCCCTGCACACCCCGGGCCTGAAGGGCGTCCGGCCGGCGGTCGAGCAGTACTACCTGCACGCGGCGCTGGACGGCCTGCGTCCGGGCACGACGTACTACTACGGCGTCGGCCACGAGGGCTTCGACCCGGCCTCCCCGCGCCACCGCTCGACCGTCACGTCGTTCCGCACGGCGCCGGCGAGTCCGCCCGGCCGGTTCGTGTTCACCGCGTTCGGCGACCAGGGCGTCGGCGACGAGGCGGCCCTCAACGACCGTACGCTGCTGCGCCGGAAGCCCGCCTTCCACCTCCACGCGGGCGACATCTGCTACGCCGACCCGACCGGCAAGGGCAAGGAGTCGGACGTGTTCGACGCGAGCCAGTGGGACCGGTTCCTGAAGCAGACCGAGCCGGTGGCCCGGTCGGTGCCGTGGATGGTGACGACCGGCAACCACGACATGGAGGCCTGGTACTCCCCCGACGGCTACGGCGGCCAGCTCGCGCGCTTCTCCCTGCCGGACAGCGGCTTCGACGCGCGCACGGCTCCGGGCGTCTACTCCTTCACGTACGGCAACGTCGGCGTGGTCGCGCTCGACGCGAACGACGTCTCGTACGAGATCCCCGCCAACTTCGGCTACACGGAGGGCCGGCAGACGCGGTGGCTGGACCGCACGCTCGGGGAGCTGAGGGCCGCGGAGGACGTCGACTTCATCGTCGTCTTCTTCCACCACTGCGCGTACTCGACGTCCTCGCACGCCTCCGACGGCGGGGTGCGCGCCGCGTGGCTGCCGCTGTTCGCGCGGCACGAGGTGGACCTGGTCGTCAACGGGCACAACCACGTCTACGAGCGGACCGACGCCGTCCGGAACGGCGAGGTGGGCAGGCCGGTACCGATCGGCGGCACGACCGATCCGCGCCGGGACGGGATCGTCTACGTCACCGCGGGCGGCGGCGGCAAGGAGCTGTACGGCTTCCCGGGCGGGGTGAAGGAGAGCTACGAGGGGAACACCGCCGCCCACGAGCCGGTGGACACGTTCAGCTGGACCAAGTCGCGGGGGACGAAGGCGGAGTCGGCGCAGTGGTCGCGGGTGCGCTACCGCGGCTTCTCGTTCCTCTCGGTGGAGGCGGTGAGCGGCGCCGCGCCGCGCCTCGAGGTGTCGGCGCTGACGTCGAGCGGTGAGCGGATCGACCATTTCGAGGTGCGGCGCGGGGTGTGAGGCCCCGCGCCGCACCCCGGCGGGCGCGGCTCCCGGTCGGGGTGGTGCGGCTCAGTGTCCGGTGGATCCGCCGTTGTCCCTGCGGTCCAGGGCGCGCTGCAGCGCGGCGGCGGCGTTCTTGCGGTCGGACTCGGTGGCGCGGGAAACGTGACGGACTCGGCGGCGGACGGTCGTCTCGGCCATGGGACATCGGCTCCTTCGACAGCACGTGGAGTGCAAGGGGAGGGGTGGTTTCGAGACGCCGGAAGGGGCGGGGAGCGGTGCCGCAGGGGTTGCCTGCACGGGGGCCCGGCTCACGACCGCCATTCGCTTGGTCGAGCGAGACGTTCGGCTCCTACAAAGCTAAGGGAGGCCGGAGCGTCTGTCTCCACAATTACTCGGACTTCCTACTATCTGAGACGGCGGAGTGGCTCACACCGCGCTGAGCTGCGGTGATTCCTAGAGCACGTCCCCGTCGCGCCAGTCGAAGAGCAGTTCCTCCCCGGGTTCGGCCGCGAGAGCGGGCCACAGGTAGGTGCTGCCCTCCTCGTCCGGCAGACGGACGCCGCCGTCCGGGCCGAGGGCGTGGATCCGCCCGGGCCAGGCCCGCCAGCCACGGGCGGCGTACAGCGCGGCGCCGTCGTCGCTCGCGGACAGGGCCCCGACGTCGTAGGCGCGCACGACGATCTCCTCCAGGGCGTCCATGACCGCGCCGCCGAGCCCTCGGCGCCGCACGTCGCGGCGGACGGCGACGCCCTCCACGTAGCCGACGCGCAGCCAGCGTCCCCGGTACCGCGCCCGTCGCATGACCACCGCCCCGTGCGCGGCGAGCCCGTGCCCGTCGTGCACCAGGGCGTGCATGCCGCCCAGGGTGTGGTCCCAGTCGTCGTCGCCGAAGTCGCCGTCGAAGGCGTCGTGCAGCAGGCCCCGCACGGCGGCGAGTTCGGCCGGGGTGAGCCGGGCGGTGTGGTCGGTGCGCACACGGGTGGTCATCGCCCCAGTATGGAGACCGCCGCGACCGCGGCGCTCGCCGCCCGGCATGCCGACGGGCCGGGTCGATCGGCGACCCGGCCCGTCGGTACGCGCGGGGCTCAGCCCATGTGCGGGTAGGTGTAGTCGGTCGGCGGGACCAGCGTCTCCTTGATGGCGCGGGTCAGCGTCCAGCGCATCAGGTTCTGCGGGGCACCGGCCTTGTCGTTGGTGCCGGAGGCGCGGCCGCCGCCGAAGGGCTGCTGGCCGACGACGGCGCCGGTGGACTTGTCGTTGATGTAGAAGTTGCCGGCGGCGTAGCGCAGCTTGTTCGCCGTGTACGCGGCGGCCACGCGGTCGTTGGCGATGACCGAGCCGGTCAGGGCGTAGTCGGAGACGGCTTCCATCTGGGTGAGCATCTCGTCGTACTTGTCGTCCTCGTAGACGTGCACCGCGAGGATCGGGCCGAAGTACTCGGTGCGGAACACCTCGTTCTCCGGGTCGGTGCACTCGATGACGGTCGGCCGGACGAAGTACCCGGTCGAGTCGTCGTAGGTGCCGCCCGCGACGATCGTGCAGGAGGCGTCCTCCTCGGCCCGGTCGATGGCGGCCTTGTTCTTGGCGAAGGCGCGCTCGTCGATGACGGCGCCGATGAAGTTCGACAGGTCGGTGACGTCACCCATCTTGATGCCGTCGACCTCGGCCGCGAACTCCTCCTTGAAGCCGGAGTTCCAGATCGAGGCGGGGATGTACGCCCGGGACGTGGCGCTGCACTTCTGGCCCTGGTACTCGAACGCACCCCGGGTGAGCGCGGTCTTCAGGATCGCGCGGTCCGCCGACGGGTGGGCGACGAGGAAGTCCTTGCCGCCGGTCTCGCCGACCAGGCGCGGGTAGGTGCGGTACTTCTCGATGTTGTTGCCGACCGTCTTCCACAGGTACTGGAAGGTCTTGGTCGAGCCGGTGAAGTGGATGCCGGCCAGTTCGCGGTGTTCCAGGGCGACCTTGGAGACCTCGATGCCGTCGCCGGTGACGAGGTTGATGACGCCCTTGGGCAGGCCGGCCTCCTCCAGCAGCTGCATCAGCAGCACGGCGGCGTGGGTCTGCGTCGGGGACGGCTTCCACACCACGACGTTGCCCATCAGGGCCGGAGCGGTGGGCAGGTTGCCCGCGATGGCGGTGAAGTTGAAGGGCGTGATCGCGTAGACGAAGCCCTCCAGCGGACGGTGGTCCAGACGGTTCCACACGCCCGGGGCGTTGGCCGGCGGCTGCTCGGCGAGCAGCTTGCGGGCGTAGGAGACGTTGAAGCGCCAGAAGTCGACCAGCTCGCAGGGCGTGTCGATCTCGGCCTGCTGGGCGGTCTTGGACTGGCCGAGCATGGTGGAGGCGGCGAGGGTCTCGCGCCAGGGGCCGGCCAGCAGCTCGGCCGCGCGCAGGATGATCGCTGCGCGGTCGTCGAAGGACAGCGCGCGCCAGGCGGGCGCGGCGGCCAGGGCCGCGTCGATGGCGTCCTGGGCGTCGGCCTGCGTGGCGTTGCGGTACGTGCCGAGCACGGCCTTGTGGTTGTGCGGCTGGACGACCTGGAAGGCCTCGCCGCCGCCCATCCGCTTCTCGCCGCCGATGGTGCAGGGCAGGTCGATCGGGTTGTCGGCCAGCTCCTTGAGCCTGGCCTCCAGCCGGGCCCGCTCGGGCGAGCCGGGGGCATAGCCGTGCACCGGCTCGTTGACGGGGGTGGGGACCTGGGTCACAGCGTCCATGGGTTCCGTAACTCCTTACTGAGCGGTGGTTCGGTCTCAGCCCTTGAAGAGCTGTCAGCCCTTGGTGAGCATCGAGCGGGCGAAGAAGCGCAGGTTGGCCGGCTTCTCCGCGAGGCGGCGCATGAAGTAGCCGTACCAGTCGGTGCCGTAGGCGGTGTAGACGCGCATGCGGTGGCCCTCGGCGGCCAGCCGGAGGTGCTCCTCGGCGCGGATGCCGTAGAGCATCTGGAACTCGTAGTCGCCGGGCTTGCGGCCGGCGCGGTGGGCCAGCTCCTGGGCGATCGCGATGAGGCGCGGGTCGTGGGACCCGATCATCGGGTACCCCTCGCCCTCCATCAGGGTCCGCAGGATGCGCACGTACGCCCGGTCGATCTCGTGCTTGTCCTGGTACGCGACGGAGGCCGGCTCCTTGTACGCGCCCTTGACCAGGCGGACCCGGCTGCCGCTCGCGGCGAGGCGGCGGGCGTCGTCCTCGGTGCGGAAGAGGTAGGCCTGGATGACGCAGCCGGTCTGCGGGAAGTCCTTCCGCAGCTCCTCGTGGATGGCGAACATCGAGTCGAGGGTGGTGTGGTCCTCGGCGTCGAGCGTGACGGTCGTGCCGATCCCGGCGGCGGCCTCGACGACCGGGCGGACGTTCTTCAGCGCCAGCTCGTGGCCGTCCTCCAGCGACTGCCCGAACATCGACAGCTTCACCGACATCTCGGCGCGGGTGCCGAGCTCCAGCGGCTTGAGGCGGTCGATCAGCTCCAGGTAGGCGTCCCGGGCGGCGGCGGCCTGCTCCGGGTTGGTGATGTCCTCGCCGACGACGTCCATCGTCAGCTCCAGGCCCCGCCCGGCGAGGTCCCGGACGACGGGGACGATGTCGTCGACGTCCTCGCCCGGGATGAACCGGTCGACGACCTGCTTGGTCACCGGAGCCGCCGAGATCAGACGTCGCATACGGTCGCTGCGAGACGCGGCGAGAATCACGGGACCCAGCACGGGGCACCTCCAGAGCACAAGCAACGTGAAGGCCGTATCCCAGGCGGATGATGCCTCGGGTACGGCACGGAGAACCACCGTGAAACCTAAGGATCCCTCCGATCCTCGGCCATCGACAGCTGTCACGCATCCGTGCCGCAGATCTCAGACAGATGTATGAGGCCACCCCGGTGGTGAGGGAGAATGCCGGGGTGACCTCGGAACACAGGGGCGACTACGAGGAGCTGGTCGACGAGATCTCGGAGCTGCTCGGCGCGCCCGCGACGCTGGAGAACCGCGACTTCGAGCTGATCGCCTTCGGCGCGTACGACAGCGAGGGCGACCTCGACCCGTCGGCCCTGGACCCCGTCCGCGCCCGCTCGATCCTGACCCGGCGCTCGACCGCCGCGGTCCGGGCCTGGTTCGAGGGCTTCGGCATCACGCGGGCGACGGGCCCGGTCCGTATCCCGCCGACACCCGAGGCGGGGGTGTACCGGGGCCGGATCTGCCTGCCGGTCCGCCACCGGGGTGTGGTCCACGGCTACGTGTGGCTGCTGGACGACGACCCCGGCCCGAGCGAACGGCAGCTGTCCGCCGCCATGGGGGTGACGGCCCGGATCGGCGCCCTGCTCGCCGACGAGGCCCAGCACGGCGCCGACCTCAGCCGCGAACTGAGGGCGGTGCTCACCGCGGAGCGGGACTGGCAGCGCGACATGGCCGTCGCCGAGCTGCGCGCCGCCCTCGGCCCGCGGGCCGACGCCCCGCACACCGTCGTGTGCGTCGCGCCGTGGCCCTCGGCCGACCCCGACGACGCGCCGTCGGTACGGACCGTGCCGGGCGCGGCGGCGCTGTGCACGCTGCCCTGGGACACGGCGTCCCAGTGCGTGGCGGTGCTGGTCCGTCTCCGCTCGGCGGACGTCCTGACCCCGGCGACGACGGCGGCGGGCCGGCTGCTGGAGCGGGCGCGCGGCGCTCCGGCGGACCCCGCCGGAGGCAGCGCCGCGGGCGAGCCCGGGCACACCGCGGCGTCCCCCGGCGCGCGCGGACCGGGCGCGGCCTCCACGCCGCTCACGGGTTCACGCGGGGCGGGTGAGCGCCCGAACGCGGCAACGGCCTCGGGGACCACCACCCCCGCGGGCCCGGGCACGGGCGGAACCGGAGGGACCACCCCACCCACGGGCCCGGGCTCGCGCGGAGCGAATCGTCCCGGGCACGGTGTCGCAGGCGCGGGCGCCGGCGCGCGGGGAGCCCGCGGGCCAGCCGCCGGTGTCGCCACGCCCCGTTCCGGGCTCGCCGGGCTGGGCGCGGCCTGGCGGGAGGCGTCGGCTGCGGCCCGGGCCGCGCTCGCGGAGCCCCGGCTGGGTCCCGTCGCGGAGTGGGCGGCGATCGGGCCGTTCCGGCTGCTGACCGCCCTGCCGCCGGAGGTGGCCCGCGACGCGGCCGTCCGGTCCCTGCTCACCCCCGTGCACCGCGAACTCGCCCGTACCGCCGAGGTCTACCTCGACCGCGCCGGTCAGGCCGCCCGGGCCGCCGCCGAGCTGGGCATCCACCGCCAGACCCTCTATTACCGCCTGTCCCGGATCGAGAAGCTGACCGGACTCGACCTGGACGACGGCGAGGACCGGCTGCTGCTGCACATGGCGCTGAAGGGGGCCCGGCTCTTCCCCGGTGAGGCCGCGGGGCCGTCCGGGTGAGGCCCCTCGCCCGGACGGGCGGTTCACGGGACGGACCCGTGCCGTCGCCCACCCCGCCCGGTCACGGTTCTCCCGGTGTGCCATCGGCTGGGAGGAGCTCACGTGCGGAACCGACGTGCCTGGTCTGCGTCGCGAACGGTGGTGGCGGGACTGGCCTGCGGGATGCTGGCCCTGGCGCTGCCGGGCTCCCGGGCGAGTGCCGGGCCCGACGCCGACGGCCCGGACGGCCGCCCGGACGATCGGGGCGCCGCGGTCGTCGTGGACTGGATGCGCACGGCCGAGGCCGTCATCGACGCCGAGGCCCGGCCGGGCCCGGCCGACACGTTCGTCTGGCAGGCGTACGTGTCCGCCGCCGTCTACAACGCGGTCGTCGGCGTCGAGGGCCGCTTCGCCCCCTACAAGTGGCACGAGCGGGCGCCCCGTACGGCCTCCTCGGCGGCGGCCGCCGCGGCCGCGGCGCACCGGATGCTGCGCCACCACTTCCCCGGCGCGGCGCCCCGGCTGGACGACGCCCTGGCCGAGACCCTCGCGCGGGTCCCCGACGGGCGGGCCGAGGACGAGGGCGTGGCCTTCGGCCGGCGTGCCGCCGCCCATGTCATCGGCCTCCGCCGCGACGACGGCCGCGGTGCGCCGGTGTCCTTCCCCGTGCGCCCGCGCCCCGGCCTCTGGCGGCCCACCCCGCCCGGGCACGAGCCCTTCACCACCGCCTGGCTCGGCCGGATGCGGCCCTTGCTGCTGGACTCCCCGAGCCGGTTCCGCCCCGGCCCGCCGCCCTCGCTGCGCTCCGCCCGCTACGCCAGGGACCTGCACGAACTGGCCGCCTACGGAGGGCGGACCGGCTCGCACCGCACCCCCGGGCAGACCGACACCGCACGGTTCTTCGTCGCCCTGGACCTGCAAGGGGCCCTGGGCGACCGCGCCGTGCGGCACGGCCTCGGCATCGCCGAGACGGCTCGCCTGTACGCGGCGGCCAACACGGTTCAGGCGGACGCCGTCATCACCGCCTGGGACGCCAAACTCCACTACGGCACCTGGCGGCCCGTCACCGCCCTCCGCGAGGCGGACACCGACGGCAACCCGGCGACCCGGCCCCACCGGCGCTGGGAACCGCTGCTCACCACCCCGGCGCACCCCGACTACCTCAGCGGCCACGCCACGATGGGCGGCGCGCTGATGCGCATGCTGACCGGGGTCCTCGGGACCTCCCGCGTCGACCTGCGCATCCGGTCCGCCACCACCGGCACGACCCGCCACTACCGCTACGCCCGCGACTACGAACGGGAGGTGAGCGACGCCCGGGTCTGGGGCGGCATCCACACCCGGACGGCCGACGAGGTGGGGGTGGCCACCGGTCGCCGGCTCGCCGACTGGGCGCTGCGCTCGTACTTCCGTCCGGTCGGCTGACCTCGCAGCACGGGCGGACCCCGGGACACTTATGAAAATGATTGTCATCATGCTACGGTCGTGGCGCATTCAACCATTGACCTTGCCTTGACCATGCCTTGACCGAGGTGTCCCCGTGCGCGTCCCCGCCCGTCTCACTCCCCTCGCCGCCCTCGCCGCGGCCTCCACCCTGCTCACCGGCTGCTTCTCCGGCGGGCAGACGGCCGCGGACGACTCCGGGGCGGGGGGTGGGCGCATACGCGTCGCGATGATGCAGCCACCGCGCTCCGGGCTGTCCCCGCTGTCGGACGACGCCTTCAAGCTGTCGCGCTGGTCGACGGCGGAGACGCTGGTGAAACTGGACGCGGACGGCGACGCCCGGCCCGCGCTGGCCACCGAGTGGGTGCAGTCCGGCCGGACGTGGACCTTCACCCTGCGCGAGGGCGTCACCTTCCACGACGGCACGAAGCTCACCGCCGACGCCGTCGTCACCTCCCTCACCGAGGCCGCCGCGGCGTCCCCCAAGCCCCGCATCCTCGACGGCGTGGACCTGACCGCGAAGGCCGACGGCGGCAAGGTCGTCGTCACCACCGCCACCGAGGACCCCCTCGTCCCGCAGCGGCTCAGCTCCCCGCAGCTGTCGATCCTGGCCGCCAGGGCCTACCGGGGGAAGACCGTGAACCCCGTCGGCGCGGGCACCGGCCCCTTCGAGCTGACGAAGGTCGACGGCACCTCCGCCGCCACCCTCGACCGCTACGACGGCTACTGGGGCAAGAAGGCCAAGGCCCCCGGCATCGACGTCCGGTTCGTGCCGGACGGCACCGCCCGGGCCGCCGCCCTGCGCAGCGGCGAGGCCGACATCGTCGAGGCGGTCCCGGTGTCCCAGGCCGCCGTCCTGGACCAGGACCTGATCACCGAGGTCCCGATGCCCCGCACCAACACCCTGTACCTCAACACGCGCAAGGGCCCGTTCAAGGACCCCGCGCTGCGGGCGGCGGCCCGCGAGGCGATCGACGCCGCGTCGATCGTGAAGGGCGTCTACGAGGGACGCGCCGACGTGGCCGAGGGACTGCTCGGCCCCGCCCTGCCGTGGGCGGCCGGCCTGCGCGGGCCGGTGCGGCGGGCCGAGGCCGGGGACCCGGCCGGCCGGACGATCACCCTGGGCACCTTCACCGACCGCGCCGAACTGCCCGAGGTCGCCGCCGCGCTGCAACAGCAGCTGCAGAAGGCCGGGTTCAGGGTGAAGCTCGACGTCCGCGAGTACGCCCACATCGAGTCCGACGCGCTGGCGGGCCGGTTCGACGCGTTCATCCTCTCCCGGGCCACCGTCCTGGACTCCGGTGACCCGGCCGCCTACCTCTACAGCGACTTCGCCTCCGACGGCTCCTTCAACATCTCCCAGCTCGCGGACCCGGCCGTGGACAAGGCCCTGCGGAAGGCGGGCGAGACGCCGACCGGCGACGCCCGGCGCGAGGCGGTCATCGCCGCCGAGGCCGCCGTGGTCGGCACGGACGCGGCCGTGCCCATGCTGCACGAGCGCGTGATCCAGGGCGACGCGGCCGGCGTGACCGGCGCCGCCCACGACCCGCGCGAGCGGGAACTGGTCACGGCGGACACCTACGTCAAGTGAGGCCCCGCATACGGCGGTCGGCCGGCGCCGCCGCGCTGACCCGCCTGCTCTGCCTGGCCGCCGTCGTGGCCGCCGTCGGGCTGCTGCCCTGGCTGTCCGGCCGGGACCCGGCCCTGGCCGTGCTGCGGGCCCGGTCCGCCGAACAGGACCCGACGCGGGAGGCCCTCGACTCCGTACGGCGGGACCTCGGACTGGACGCCGGCCCCCTGTCCCTGCTGGGCGGCTGGGCCGCCGGCCTGCTGCGCGGTGACCTCGGCAGGTCCTGGGTGTCGGGGGGCGAGGTGCTGCCCTCGGTGGTCTCCGGGCTCCAGGTGTCGCTGGCGCTGATGGGCGCCGCGCTGGCCGTGGCCCTGCTGCTGGCCTGCGCGCTCGTCGCGCCGGTGCTGGTGCGGGGCCGGGCGTCGGCCGGGGCGTGGGCGGCGATGCTGGCCGCCGTGCCCGAGTTCCTGCTGGCCACAGTCGCGCTGCTGGTCTTCGGGGTGTGGCTGGGCTGGCTGCCGACGTCGGGCTGGGCGGGTCCGCGGAACATGGTCCTGCCCGCCGTGGCCCTCGGCGTTCCGGCGGGCGGGCTGCTCGGCCGGCTGGTCGCGGACGCGCTGCCCGCCGCGCTCGACGAGCGGTGGGCGGAGCTGTGGCGGGGTGCCGGGGTGAGCCGGACGCGGATCGCGGCGGCGGCGCTGCGGCGCGTCCTGCCGCCCCTGGTCCCCCAGTTCGGGATGGTCGCCGTGGGGCTCACCGGTGGCGCGGTCGCCGTGGAGACGGTGTTCGCCGTGCCGGGCATCGGCCGTACCGCCCTGGGCGCGGCCAAGTCCCAGGACCTGCCGCTGCTCCAGGGCGCGGTGCTGGCACTGCTCGCGCTGGGCCTGGCCACGGGCGCGGTCGCGGCGCTGGTGCGGCGGCGGCTGCTGGGCCCGGCCCTGCGGGACGGCTCGCTGGCCCTGCCCCCGGCCCGGCCGGCGCGCGCCCGTCCGCTGATCCCGTCGGCGCTGTTCGCCGTGCTGGCGGTGACGATCGGCTGGGGTCTGCTGCGCGACCCGTACGCCGTGAACACCGCGGCCCGGCTGGCCGCCCCCTCCCGGGCCCATCCGCTCGGCACCGACGGGCTGGGCCGTGACGTCCTGGCCCGCCTCGGCCACGGCGCCGCCTCCACCGTCGGTACCGCGGCGGCGGTCTGCCTGCTGAGCCTGCTGGTCGCCCTCGCCCTGGGTTTCCTGCCCCGGGTCGCGGAGGGCGCGGCGGACATCGCCAACGCCCTGCCCCCGGTGATCGTCGGCATCCTGGTCGCGGCGGCCGTCGGACCGGGCACCGGCGGCGCGGCCCTCGCCGTCGCGCTGATCTCCTGGCCGGCCCTGTCCGCGCACGCGGCGGCGCTGGTGCGGGAGGTGCGCGCCTCGGCGTTCCTGACCGCCCAACGGGCCATCGGCGCGAGCCCGTCCTGGATCCTCACCCGGCACGTCCTGCCGTCGGTGGCCGGCCCGGTCGCCCGCCACGCCCTGCTGCGCCTGCCGGGCATCGCCCTGGCCCTGGCCTCGCTGGGCTTCCTCGGCCTGGGCGCCCAGCCGCCCGCCCCCGAGTGGGGCCTGCTGCTCGACGAGTCCCGCGCCTACGTGGAGCGCGCCCCGTGGGCGGCCCTCGCCCCGGCGGTGGCGCTGGCCCTGCTGGCAGGGCTCGCGGTGTCGGGCGCGGCACTCGCTCAGGGCCGCCGGGCACGGCGCCTCGCCCCCTCACCGGCCCGCAAGGAGAACCCCGTTGGAGTCTGAGGCACTGCTGTCGGTGCGCGGGCTGCGGATCGCGTTCGACGGGACCGAGGCCGTGCGCGGCCTGTCCTTCGACGTCCGCCGGCGTGAAGTGCTGGCGATCGTCGGTGAGTCGGGAGCCGGCAAGTCCCTCACGGCCCGCGCGCTCCTCGGGATGCTGCCGCGCGACGCCACGGTGAGCGGCACGATCAGCCCGGACCTCTCGGCCCACCGCGGCCGCCGTATCTCCCTGGTCCCGCAGGACGCCCTGTCCGCCCTGTCGCCCGTGCACCCGGTCGGCGACCAACTCGCCGCCGCCGTACGGTCGGTGACCGGTGTCTCGCGCAAGGAGGCCCGGGCCCGGGCGGTCGCGGCGCTGGACCGGGTCGGCATCCCGGACGCCGCGCGCCGGGCGCGGGCCCGTCCGCACGAGTACTCCGGCGGCATGCGGCAGCGCGCGGTGATCGCCATGGCGACGATCAACGCACCGGACGTCGTCGTCGCCGACGAACCCACCACCGCCCTCGACGAGGAGCGCCGCGACCAGGTGCTGGGGCTGCTCGCCGAGCAGCGTGCGGCGACCGGTGCCGCGCTGGTCCTGGTCACGCACGACATGGACGCCGTCCGGTGCCACGCGGACCGGGTGCTGGTCCTGTACGCGGGGCGCCTCGCCGAACTCGGCCCGGCGCGGGAGGTGCTGGCCCGTCCCCGCGCCCCCTACACGGCCGGTCTGCTGGCGTCGCTGCCCCAGCACGCACCGCCGGGCCGCCGCCTGCCCGCCCTGCGCGGCACCCCGCCCGTCCCGGGCACCCTCCCGCCGGGCTGCGCGTTCGCCCCGCGCTGCCCGCTCGCGGACCGGATCTGCCACACGGCGGAGCCGGAGTCCCAGGCCGCCGACGGCCGCCTGGTCGCCTGTCACCGCTGGGCGGAACTCCCCCACCCGGCGGCCGAGTTGTTCTCCGAGGGGCGGCAACCCGCATGAGCGATCCCCTGCTCGACGTCCGCGACCTGGTCGTCCGTCACGGCCCGGTCACCGCCGTGGACGGCGTCTCCTTCACCCTGAACGCCGGTGAGACCCTCGCCCTGAACGGCCCGTCCGGCTGCGGCAAGTCCTCCACGGCCCTCGCGGTGCTCCAGCTGCGCCGCCCGGACGGCGGCCGGGTCCGTTTCGAGGGACGGGAGCTGACCACCCTCCCGGAACGCGAACTGCGCCCGCTGCGGCCCCGGATGCAGCCCGTCTTCCAGGACCCCTACGGCTCGCTCAGCCCCCGCCACCGCATCCGGGACGCCATCGCCGAACCCCTGAAGGTCCAGGGCCGCTGGCACCCCGACGACGGACCCGCCCGGGTCGCCGAGCTCCTCGACCGGGTCGGCCTCGACCCCGCGTACGGCGACCGCCGGCCGCACGAGCTGTCCGGCGGCCAGTGCCAGCGCGCCGGCATCGCACGCGCCCTGGCCTCCGGGCCGAGGCTGCTGGTGCTGGACGAACCGGTGTCCTCGCTCGACCCGTCGGTCCGCGCGGGCGTGCTGAACCTGCTCACCGGCCTCCAGGACGACCTGGGCCTCGGCTACCTGTTCATCTGCCACGACCGGGCGGTGGTCCGGCACATGGCGGACCGGGTGCTGGAGATGCGCGAGGGGCGGATCACGTCCGGGCGGCCGCCTCGATGACCTGGCGCAGCCCCTCGGCGAGCTGACCGGCCTCGGGCGCGCTCTTCGGGTCGAACGTCCACTGCGCCATCAGGCCCATCATCAGCGTCAGGTAGAAGTACCCGAGGGTGTCCACCCGCTCCTCCGGCACGTCGTCCTCGAGCCCGCCGTGGAAGAGGGTGACGATGCCGCGTGCCCCTTCCCGCTGGGCCCGCGCGAGATGCTCGCGCACCTCCGGCAGCTGGTCCCCCATGGCCACGACCTCCAGGCTGAGCCGCCACAGCGAGCCGGGGTCCCGCATGGTGCCGATGATGTTCGTCCACACCTCGGCGAACCGTTCCAGCGAGCCCGGCTCGCCGCGCAGCTCACCACCGCCGTCGAAGGCGGCGGACATCCCTTCCACCATCTCGATGTAGGCCCGCGCGAGCAGCGCGTCCTTCGAGCCGTAGTGGTAGCCGATCGACGCCAGGTTGGTCCCCGACTCCTTGACGATGTCGCGCGCGGTGGTGCGCAGGAAGCCCTTGGCCAGCAGGCAGCGCTGGGCGCCTTCGAGCAGATCCTCACGGTGTCCCATGGTCCGCCACCCTACTCCCGCGTCCAGACAGCCGTCTTATACAGCCGTACTAGACAGACGTTTAAGACGCTCGTACAGTCCTGCGCATGACGACGAACCTGTCCCCTCCCGCCCTCGCCGGCCGCCGCGAATGGACGGCTCTCGGCGTGCTGATGCTGCCGCTGCTGCTGGTCTCGATGGACGTGTCCGTCCTCTACTTCGCGATCCCCGCGATCAGCGCCGACCTGGAACCGAGCGCCACCCAGCAGCTGTGGATCTTCGACATCTACGGCTTCGTCCTGGCCGGCCTGCTGATGACGATGGGCGCGCTGGGCGACCGCATCGGCCGCCGCCGGCTCCTGCTGATCGGCGCCGCCGCCTTCGGTACGGCCTCCCTGGTGGCGGCCTACGCGAACAGCGCGGAGACCCTGATCGCGGCCCGGGCCCTGCTCGGCATCGGCGGCGCGACACTGATGCCCGCGACGATGGCGCTGGTCCGCACGATGTTCACCGATCCGGGGCAGCGCGCGAAGGCGATCGGCCTGTGGTCGGGCGTGATGACGGCCGGTATCGCACTCGGCTCCGTGATGAGCGGCGTCCTCGTCGAGCACTTCTGGTGGGGCTCCGTCTTCCTGGTCAACCTGCCCGCGATGGTGATGCTCCTGATCCTGGGCCCCCTGCTGCTGACGGAATCCAGGAACCCGCACCCCGGCCGCTTCGACTGGCTGAGCGTCCCCCTCTCGATGGCCGCGGTGCTCCCGGTGATCTACGGCCTCAAGGAACTCGCGTCGGAGGGCTGGCACGTCCGGTACGCGATGTCGGTGTCGGCGGGCCTGCTCTTCGCCGCGCTGTTCGTCCACCGCCAGCGCACGGCGGCGTCCCCGCTGATCTCGCCGGAGCTGTTCCGGCGCCGCGGCTTCAGCCCGGCGCTGGTCCTCAACCTCGTGGCGGCCTTCGGCATGATGGGCTCGGCCTTCTTCACCACCCAGTACATCCAGTCGGTCCTGGACAAGAGTCCTCTCGAGGCGGCGCTGTGGAGCCTGCTGCCGTCGGTGCCCATCGGACTCGCGGCCCCGGTCAGCGCCCAGCTCGTGCAGCGGGGCGTGCCCCGCGCGTACGTCGTCGGCGGCGGCTTCGCGGTCACCGCGTGCGGCTACGTGCTGCTGGCCCTGACCGGGACCCGGTCCCTCTGGCTGCTGCTGGCCGCGTGTGCCGTCCTGGCCTGCGGCATCGTCGCCGTCATGTCCCTGGTGGTCGACATGGCCATGAGCGTCGCCCCGGTGGAGAAGGCGGGCGCCGCCTCGTCCCTGCTGGAGACCGGCACGGAGTTCGGCGGCGCGCTGAGCATGGCGTTCCTCGGCTCGATCGGGACGGCTGTCTACCGCCACCGGATTCCGGACGCCGCACCCGGTCCGGCCCGCGAAACGCTGGGCGGCGCGCTGGCGGTGGCCGAACAGCTCCCGGGGCGCGCGGGAGACGCCCTGGCGGCGGCGGCACGCGAGGCCTTCACCAGCGGCATGCACGCGGCGGCGGTCACCGGGGCGGTGCTGCTGGCCGGCGCGGCGGCAGCGGCGGTCCCGGCACTGCGCCGGGCCCAGGTCGAGGACCCCATGGCGCCGGAGCGGGAGAAGGCGGCCGTCTGACGGCCCCTCGCAGTACGCCGAAGCGCCGGAGGGGCTGATCGGGTCAGCCCCTCCGGCGCTTGAGTTCAGGGCGAACGGGTGCCCGGGGGCGGAGCCCCCGGGAAGGTCACGCCAGGTTCACCGAGCGGGCGGACGTGGCGCCGATCTCCGCGGCCACTTCGGCCAGCACGGAGGCGGTCACCGTGTCGTCCACGGTGAGCACGGCGAGCGCCTCGCCGCCGACGGTGGCACGCGCGACCTGCATACCGGCGATGTTGATGCCGGCCTCGCCCAGGATGCGGCCGACCGTGCCGACGACACCCGGCCGGTCCTCGTAGCGCAGCACCACCATGTGGTCGGCGAGCGCGAGGTCCACGTCGTAGTCCCCGACGGCGACGATCTTCTGCAGGTGCTTCGGGCCGGCCAGGGTCCCGGAGACCGACACCTCCTCGCCGTCGGCGAGGGTGCCGCGCACCGTGACGACGTTGCGGTGGTCGGTCGCCTCGGAGCTGGTGGTCAGCCGCACCTCGACACCGCGCTCCTGGGCGAACAGCGGGGCGTTGACGTAGGAGACCGTCTCGTCGACGACGTCCTCGAAGACACCCTTGAGGGCGGACAGCTCCAGCACCTTCACGTCGTGCTGGGTGATCTCGCCGTAGACCTCGACGTCGAGGCGGACGGCGACCTCACCGGCGAGGGCGGTGAAGATCCGGCCCAGGCGCTCGGCCAGCGGCAGACCGGGCTTGACGTCCTCGGCGATGACACCGCCCTGCACGTTCACCGCGTCCGGCACGAGCTCACCGGCGAGGGCCAGGCGCACCGAGCGGGCGACGGCGATGCCGGCCTTCTCCTGCGCCTCGTCCGTGGAGGCACCGAGGTGCGGGGTGGCGACGACCTGGTCGAACTCGAACAGCGGGGAGTCCGTGCAGGGCTCCTTCGCGTAGACGTCGAGACCGGCGCCGGCGACCCGGCCCTCCTTCAGCGCCGAGTACAGCGCCTCCTCGTCGACGATCCCGCCGCGCGCGGCGTTGACGATGCGCACGCTCGGCTTGACCTTGCGCAGCGCCTCGTCGCCGATCAGGCCGAGGGTCTCGGGCGTCTTGGGCAGGTGGACGGTGATGAAGTCGGAGACCTCCAGCAGCTCGTCCAGCGACAGCACCTTCACGCCCATCTGCGCGGCCCGGGCGGGCTGCACGTACGGGTCGTAGGCGACGACCTTCATGCCGAAGGCGGACATGCGCTGTGCGACGAGCGCGCCGATGCGGCCGAGGCCGACGACGCCGAGGGTCTTCTCGGCCAGCTCGACACCCGTGTACTTGCTGCGCTTCCACTCGCCGTTCTTCAGCGCGGCGTTGGCCTGCGGGATGTTGCGGGCGGTGGCGAGGAGCAGACCGCAGGCCAGTTCGGCGGCGGTCACGATGTTCGAGGTGGGGGCGTTGACGACCATCACGCCGGCCTTGGTGGCGGCGGAGACGTCCACGTTGTCCAGGCCGACGCCGGCTCGTGCGACGACCTTGAGCTTCTTCGCGGCGGCGATCGCCTCGGCGTCGACCTTGGTGGCCGACCGGATCAGGATCGCGTCCACCTCGGCGATGGCGGGGAGCAGCTCGGCTCGGTCCGCGCCGTTGCAGTGCCGGATCTCGAAGTCCGGGCCCAGGGCGTCGACGGTGGCGGGCGACAGCTCTTCAGCGATGAGTACGACGGGTTTCGAGCTCACGTGAGTCCTCACAAGTCCAGTGCTGCGGACGGCCGTCCCGACGGCCGCAGGCGGTGGAGGGGTGCTTGCCGCGTGGAAGACGCACGACGCTGTGGGCCTGACGCGTATATATGCAGCAGTGTAGTGGTGCGACAGGGGGCGCCCGGCGCCTTGGCGGAAGGATCACCCGGACGGGAAAGGGCCCGGCCGCGGCGTCGGTGCCGCGGCCGGGCCCGGGGGCTCACGCCTCTTCGTCGACCCAGCTCATGAGCTTGCGCAGCTCCTTGCCGGTGGTCTCCAGCAGGTGCTCGGAGTCCTGCTTCTTGTACTCGTTGTACTTCTTCAGACCGCCGTGGTACTCGTCCATCCAGTTCTTGGCGAACGTGCCGTCCTGGATCTCGGCGAGGACCTTCTTCATCTCGGCCTTGGTGGCGTCCGTGATGATGCGCGGGCCGGTGACGTAGTCGCCCCACTCGGCGGTCTCGGAGATCGACCAGCGCATCTTCTCCAGGCCGCCCTCGTACATGAGGTCCACGATCAGCTTCAGCTCGTGCAGGCACTCGAAGTAGGCGATCTCCGGCTGGTAGCCGGCCTCGGTCAGCGTCTCGAAGCCCGCCTTGACCAGCGCCGCGGTGCCACCGCACAGGACGGCCTGCTCACCGAACAGGTCGGTCTCGGTCTCCTCGGTGAAGGTCGTCTTGATGACGCCGGCGCGGGTGCCGCCGATGCCCTTGGCGTAGGACAGGGCCAGCGCGAAGGCGCTGCCGGAGGCGTCCTGCTCGACGGCGGCGATGCACGGAACGCCGCGGCCCTCCTCGTACTGGCGGCGGACCAGGTGGCCCGGGCCCTTCGGGGCGACCATGCAGACGTCCACGCCGGCCGGGGGCTTGATGAAGCCGTAGCGGATGTTCAGGCCGTGGCCGAAGAACAGCGCGTCCCCGTCGCTCAGGTTCGGGGCGATGTGCTCCTCGTAGACCTGGGCCTGGATCGGGTCCGGGACGAGGATCATGATGACGTCGGCCTCGGCGGCGGCCTCGGCCGGGGTCACCACGCGCAGGCCCTGCTCCTCGGCCTTGGCCTTGGACTTGGAGCCCTCGTGCAGACCGACGCGGACGTCGACACCCGAGTCACGGAGGGACAGCGCGTGGGCGTGGCCCTGGCTGCCGTACCCGATGACCGCGACCTTGCGGCCCTGGATGATGGACAGGTCGGCGTCGGCGTCGTAGAACAGCTCGGCCACTTTGGGTTCTCTCCTCGGGAGTGCAGGTGTTGCGTCCCACCGTATGACGGGGGGCGGAAGGGAAGTCTGAGGGTCTCGGAATACGGGCGGCCGACGGGCGCGCCGACCGCCCTTTTTCCGTCTTACGCCGACCGGTCCAGGGCGCGCAGCGACCGGTCCGTGATGGAACGGGCACCGCGGCCGATCGCGATCGTGCCGGACTGGACGAGTTCCTTGATGCCGTACGGCTCCAGCATCTTGAGCATCGCGGAGAGCTTCTCGCCGGATCCGGTGGCCTCGATGGTGACGGCCTCCGGGGAGACGTCGACGGTCTTGGCGCGGAACAGCTGGACGATCTCGACGATCTGGGAGCGCGTCTCGTTGTCGGCGCGCACCTTCACCAGGACGAGTTCGCGCTGGACGGCCTGCGCCGGCTCCAGTTCGACGATCTTGAGCACGTTGACCAGCTTGTTGAGCTGCTTGGTCACCTGCTCCAGCGGCAGGTCCTCCACCCCCACGACGATGGTGATGCGGGAGATGTCGGGGTGCTCGGTGACACCGACGGCGAGCGAGTCGATGTTGAAGCCGCGGCGGGAGAAGAGGGCGGCGATCCGGGCCAGGATGCCGGGGGTGTTCTCCACCAGGACGGAGAGCGTGTGCTTGGACATGGTCTTTTTACGTCTCTCTCGCTCAGTCGTCTTCGTTGTCGCCGAAGTCGGGGCGGACGTCCCGGGCGGCCATGATCTCGTCGTTGGAGGTGCCGGCGGCGACCATCGGCCAGACCATGGCGTCCTCGTGGACGATGAAGTCGACGACGACGGGGCGGTCGTTGATGGAGTTCGCCTCCTCGATGACCTTGTCCAGGTCGTCCGGGGACTCGCAGCGGATGGCGTGGCAGCCCATGGCCTCCGACAGCTTCACGAAGTCGGGGACGCGGGTGCCGCGGGCCTCCGGGTTCACGTCGTCCGGGCCGGAGTGCAGGACGGTGTTGGAGTACCGCTGGTTGTAGAAGAGGGTCTGCCACTGGCGGACCATCCCGAGGGCGCCGTTGTTGATGACGGCGACCTTGATCGGGATGTTGTTCAGGGCGCAGGTGGTGAGCTCCTGGTTGGTCATCTGGAAGCAGCCGTCGCCGTCGATGGCCCAGACGGCCCGGTCGGGGGCCCCGGCCTTGGCGCCCATGGCGGCCGGGACGGCGTAGCCCATGGTCCCGGCGCCGCCGGAGTTGAGCCAGGTGCCGGGCTTGTCGTACTCGATGAAGTGGGCGGCCCACATCTGGTGCTGGCCGACGCCCGCCGCGAAGATCGTGCCCTCCGGGGCGAGCTGCCCGATGCGCTCGATGACCGCCTGCGGGGACAGGGAGCCGTCGCCGGGCTGGTCGTAGCCGAGCGGGTAGGTCTCGCGCCAGCGGTTCAGGTCGTTCCACCACATGCCGTAGTCGCCCCGGTGGCCCTCGGCGTGCTCCTTCTGCACCGCCTGGATCAGGTCGGCGATGACCTCGCGGGCGTCCCCGACGATCGGCACGTCGGCCGCGCGGTTCTTGCCGATCTCGGCCGGGTCGATGTCCGCGTGGACGATCTTGGCCAGGGGCGCGAAGCTGTCCAGCTTGCCGGTGACGCGGTCGTCGAAGCGGGCGCCGAGGGCGACGATCAGGTCCGCCTTCTGCAGGGCGGTCACGGCGGCCACCGAGCCGTGCATGCCGGGCATGCCCAGGTGCTGCGGGTGCTTGTCCGGGAACGCGCCGAGCGCCATCAGGGTGGTCGTGACGGGCGCGCCGGTCAGCTCGGCGAGGACCTTCAGCTCGGCGGTGGCCCGGGCCTTGAGCACGCCGCCGCCGACGTACAGCACGGGCCGGCGGGCCTGGGTGATCAGCTTGGCGGCCTCGCGGATCTGCTTGGCGTGCGGCTTGGTCACCGGGCGGTAGCCGGGCAGGTCCATGGTGGGCGGCCAGGAGAAGGTCGTCTTCGCCTGGAGGGCGTCCTTGGCGATGTCGACCAGGACCGGGCCGGGACGGCCGGTGGAGGCGATGTGGAAGGCCTGCGCGATGATCCGCGGGATGTCCTCGGCCTTGGTGACCAGGAAGTTGTGCTTGGTGATCGGCATGGTGATGCCGACGATGTCCGCCTCCTGGAAGGCGTCCGTGCCGATCGCCTTGGACGCCACCTGGCCGGTGATCGCGACCAGCGGCACGGAGTCCATGTGCGCGTCGGCGATCGGCGTGACCAGGTTGGTGGCGCCCGGGCCCGAGGTGGCCATGCAGACGCCGACCTTGCCGGTGGCCTGCGCGTAGCCGGTGGCGGCGTGTCCGGCGCCCTGCTCGTGACGGACCAGGACGTGGCGCACCCTGGTGGAGTCCATCAGCGGGTCGTAGGCGGGAAGGATCGCACCGCCGGGAATGCCGAATACCGTGTCGGCGCCGACCTCCTCGAGAGAGCGGATGAGGGACTGCGCGCCCGTGACGTGCTCGGGGGCGGAGTGCTGTCCTCCGGATCGGGGCCGGGGCTGCGGGTGGTGGGCCCCGGTGGCCTGCTCGGTCATCGGCATTCTCTTCTCAGATGCTGAGGGTTTTTTGCGAGGTTTGGACGGGCTTCGGCTGCTGCACGGACGGTGTCTGTGCAACAAAAAACCCCTCGTGCCGTAGGGCAAGCGAGGGGAGCGCGCCGGGTGGGGTCGCTGAGCGGTCGAGGCTCAGCGTCAGCCGACGCGCTTTCCAAGTACGAGAATTCGGGTGCGCATGGCACAGACCCTCCCCCCGGCGCCCACTCACTGTCAAGTGGGTGGGACGGGAGTCTCATTATGTGAACGGAGGGCCGTGCCGCCTCCGATGACGGCGGACACGTTCGCGCTGTACACACGCGGGGCACCGCCCGTGAGGGCCGGCTCGGCCGGTGTCTGCGGCAGCGGATAGTGGCCTGCCGCGAGCGCCCGGCGCAGCCGGTACTCGTCCAGCGGCCCGGAGAAGGCCATGCCCTGCCCGTGCGTGCATCCCATGGCGCGCAGGGCGAGGACCTGCTCGGGCAGATCGACCCCCTCGGCCACGGACTGCAGCCCGAGGTCGCCGGCGATGCGCAGCAGCCCGCCGGTGATCTTGTGCAGCCGGGCGGACTCGACGACGCCCTCGACCAGGCCGCGGTCGAGCTTGAGGATGTCGACGGGCAGCCTCCTGAGGGCCGTGATCGCCGCACAGCCGCTGCCGAACCCGTCGAGCGCGATCCGTACGCCGACCCGCCGCAGGGCGCCCAGGCGCCGCTCCAGCTCGTCCAGCGGGACGCTCGGGTCGGCGTCGGACAGCTCGATGACCAGTGAGCCGGACGGCAGGCCGTGCCGGGTGAGCAGCGCCTCGATCGTGTCCAGCGGCATGGACTTGTCCAGCAGCCGGCGGGCGCTCATCCGGACGACGACCGGCACGGACAGCCCGCTCGCGTGCCGCTCGGCCGCCTGCTCGACGGCCTCCTCGATCATCCAGCGGCCCAGCTCGGCGGTCCGGTCGCCGTCCTCGGCCACGCGCAGGAACTCCGCCGGGGTGAACAGCACCCCCTGGGAGGAACGCCAGCGCGCCTGCGCGGACACCGACGTGATCCGGCCGTCCTCCAGGCACACCACCGGCTGGTGGAGCAGGGCGAACTCGCCGTCGTGCAGCGCGGCCCGCAGGCGGGTGGCCAGCTCCGCCTTGCGCACGACGTCCTGCTGCATCTGCGGCTTGTACAGCTCGACGCGGCCCTTGCCGCCGGCCTTGGCCCGGTACATCGCCAGGTCGGCGTTGCGCAGCAGCTCGCCCGCGCCGAGGCCCGCCTCCGCGAAGGCCACACCGATGGAGGCGTTGACGCGGACATCGTTGCCGTCGATGAGGTAGGGCTGGGACAGCGTCGTCCTGAGGCGGTCGGCGAGCTCCAGGATGTGCCGCTCCCGGGCCTGACGGTCGCGGGTGTTGTCCCCGACGATCAGGGCCGCGAACTCGTCGCCGCCGAGCCGTGCGGCGGTGTCGCCCTGGCGGACCGAGTCCTGGAGCCTGCGGGCGGCCTGGACGAGCAGCTCGTCCCCGGCCTGGTGCCCGATCGTGTCGTTGACGGCCTTGAAGCCGTCGAGGTCGATGAAGAGCACGGCCGTGTTCCGCAGGGCCACGCCCCGGTCGGAGGCGCGGCGGCCCGACAGCGCGTGCTGGACGCGCTTGGTGAACAGGGCGCGGTTGGGCAGGTCGGTGAGCGGGTCGTGCTCGGCGTTGTGCTGCAACTGCGCCTGCAGCCTGACCCGTTCGGTCACGTCTCTGCTGTTGAAGATGAGGCCGCCGTGATGGCGGTTGACGGTCGACTCCACGTTGAGCCAGCCTCCGTCGCCCGAGCGGAAGCGGCACTCGATGCGCGTGGTGGGCTCCTCGACCGGGTTGGCGGCGAGGAACCGGCGCACCTCGTGCACGACGCAGCCGAGGTCCTCCGGGTGGATGAGATGGGCCAGTTCCGTGCCCACCAGTTCCTCCGCCGGGCGGCCGTAGACGCCGGCGGCGGCCGGGGAGACGTACCTCAGCACACCGCTGGGCGCGGCGATCATGATGACGTCGCTGGAGCCCTGCACCAGGGAGCGGAAGTGGTTCTCCTTCTGGGCCAGTTCCTGGGTGAGGGTGATGTTGTCGAGCAGCATGATGCCCTGGCGCACGACCAGCGCGAGCACGACCGTGCCCCCGGTCAGCAGGACCACGCGGTCGACGCTGCGGCCGTTGAGGACGTTGTAGAGGATGCCCAGGGTGCACACGGCGGCCGCGAGATACGGCGTGAGGGCGGCGAGGGAGCCGGCGATGGGCCGGGCGGCCGGGTAGCGGCTGTGCTCCCCTCCGGGCGGCGGGTGGTGGGGTCCGCTGCGCTGTCCGGGGACGTGCTCGTGGACCACGCGGGTGTGCCCCGCCCCGCCGTGCCGGTCCGGGCCCTGCCGGTCGCTGTCGGCCGAGCGGGGCGCGGCCCACGGGGCGTACGCCAGCAGCAGCGAGCCGGCGAACCAGCCCGCGTCGAGCAGCTGACCCGAGCGGTAGTCGTGGTGCATCAGCGGCGAGGTGAACAGGGCGTCGCACATCACGGTCAGCGCGAGGGCGCCGATGGCGGTGTTGACCGCCGAGCGGTTCACCGCCGACCGCCGGAAGTGCAGCGCGAGCACCATGCTGACCAGCGCGATGTCGAGGAGCGGGTAGGCCAGCGACAGCGCGGTGTGCGCCACGCCGGGCCCCTCGGACCTGGCGGCCTGGGCGAGGGCGAGGCTCCAGGCCAGGGTGAGCAGCGAGCCGCCGATCAGCCAGGCGTCGAGCCCGAGGCAGACCCAGCCGGCCTTGGTCACCGGCCGTTTGGCGAGGACCAGCAGTCCGACGATGGCGGGCGGAGCGAAGCACAGGAAGAACAGGTCGGCGTAGCTGGGGCTGGGCACGGGCAGCCCCAGGACCACCTCGTACCACCCCCAGACCAGGTTGCCCAGGGACGCCATGGCCGAGGAGAGGCCGAACAGCAGCCAGGCGGATCGAAAGCGGGTGCGGCGGCTGCGGGCGTAGAGGAAGCACGAGACGGCGGCGGTGGCCGCCGCGGCGCTCAGCCCGAAGTCGCCCATGATCAGGGCCATGTCGTGCGAGCCCCAGCCGAGCGCGGCACCGACGGCGTATCCCGCGCACAGCAGGGCCAGCACGAACTGGAGGGCCGGGCCCGGCCGGGGGCCGGGGGCCGGCGTGCGGGGCAGCAGCGCGCTCGTGGCCGGAGGCTGTGCCCGCAGCGCTCCGTCCAGCGTGGTGGTCGGGGGCGCGCTCACCGGACCCTCCCGGTCCGTGTCGCTCCCGGGTCCCGCGGGCGCCGGTGCACCGGCGGGGCCTGCCTTCGGCGGCTCCCCGCCCCGCGGTGATGGTGGTGGTCGGTGCGGTGTGTGCTGTGGTGGGTGTGGTGGCCGCCGTGATCGGCGTGCTGACCGCGTCTGCTCGCGGCCGTCCGCCAGGGTCGCCGCCGGCCGCCCCGCCCCGTCGGATCGCTCGTCCAAAGGCCGTGCATCGCCTGTCGCCCCCCTCACAGTCTGAAGTGTCCGTCCCCGGCGCCGAACGGTCCCCGGCGCAGCCCCTGCCGGGACGATACACCAGTCTCGTCACTCAGGGACATAGGTTCTCTACTCTCCGTGACGATCAACAGATATATGAGTACCCACCGCGCCCGGAGGATTGCGGACGGTACTCGAAACTCCGTCAGTCCGTGGGTGCACCCGTCGTAAGGATCACGTTGCGCAGCGGCTCCCGGTTCACATGACGGTTCAACTGGTCCACCAGGAGCCGCCGGGCGCGCGGCAGGAACGCGGAGGTGGGGCCGCCGGCATGGGGGCTGATCAGTACCCCCGGCGCACGCCACAGTGGATGTTCGCGCGGCAGGGGCTCGGGGTCGGTGACGTCCAGGGCCGCGGTGATGCGGCCGTTCTCCACCTCGGCGAGCAGGGCCTTGGTGTCCACGACGGGGCCGCGGGCCACGTTGACCAGCAGCGCTCCGTCCTTCATCCGGGACAGGAAGTCGGCTCCGGCCAGGCCGCGGGTGGCCTCGGTGAGCGGGGTGGACAGGACGACGACGTCCGCCGCGGGCAGCAGCGCGGGGAGTTCGGTGAGCGGGTGCACCGGACCGCGCGCCGTGGTGCGCTCGGAGCGCGCGACGCGCGCCACCCGCGCGGGCTCGAACGGAACGAGCCGGTCCTCGATGGCCGCGCCGATCGATCCGTACCCGACGATGAGCACGCTCCTGTCGGCGAGCGCGGGCCGGAAACCGCCGAGCCACTCCCCCCGGTCCTGGGCGCGGACGAAGTCGGGGATGCCGCGCAGCGAGGCGAGGATCAGGGCGAGGGTGAGCTCCGCGGTGCTGGCCTCGTGCACCCCGCGGGCGTTGCACAGGCGCACCCCCGGACGCAGCTGTCCCAGCCCCGGCTCGACGTGGTCGATCCCGGCGGAGAGGGTCTGCACGACCTCCACGCGGCTCATCCGCGGCAGGGGACGTACGCACAGGGGGCTGGGCTTCATATAGGGGACGACGTAGAAGGCGCAGTCGGCCGGGTCGGCGGGGAAGTCGTCCGCGCCGTCCCAGAAGCGGTAGTCCGGCCCCTCGGGGAGTCCCTCGATCTCGTCCGGCGGGATGGGCAGCCACACGTCAGCAGTCATGCTCCGGAGGCTATGTCAGGAGCGCGCCACGGCAGAGGTTAGGTTGGGGTGGCCGGAACAGGGAGGGTCACGACCAGGTGGAGCGCAGGACGATCGGCGCGGGCGCACTCGCCGTGGGGGCCGTCGGACTCGGGTGCATGCCGATGAGCTGGGCGTACAGCACCTCGCGGCAGCGCGGCGACGAGTCGCTCAGGGCGGTGCACCGGGCGCTGGACCTGGGGGTGTCCCTGCTGGACACGGCCGACATGTACGGGCCCTTCACCAACGAGCTGCTGGTGGGGCGGGCGTTGAAGGAGCGGCGGTCCGACGCCTTCGTGTCGACGAAGGTCGGCCTGCTCGTGGGCGACCAGCACATCGTCGCCAACGGCCGTCCCGGGTACGTGAAGCGGGCCTGTGACGCCTCGCTGCGGCGGCTGCAGACCGACGTGATCGACCTCTACCAGCTGCACCGGGCCGACCCGGAGGTGCCCGTGGAGGAGACCTGGGGCGCCATGGCGGAACTCGTCCAGGCCGGGAAGGTGCGGGCGCTGGGGCTGTGCGCGGTGGGCGCCCGGTCCTCGCGCAGGGGCGGGACCCGGCTGCACGACGCGACGATCCGGCAACTGGAGCGGGTGCAGCAGGTCTTCCCCGTCGGCGCGGTGGAGGCGGAACTGTCGGTGTGGTCGCCGGAGGCGCTGGAGACGCTGCTGCCGTGGTGCGAGACCCGGGGCGTCGGCTTCCTCGCGGCGATGCCTCTGGGCAACGGCTTCCTGACCGGGCGGCTGCGGCCCGGGGCGGGCTTCGAGGCGGACGACCTGCGCGCCCGGCACCCGCGCTTCACGGCCGAGATGATGGCCGCGAACCAGCCCATCGTCGCGGGCCTGCGCCGGGTGGCCGGCCGGCACGGCGGTGGCGTCACGCCCGGCCAGATCGCCCTGGCGTGGGTGCTCGCCCAGGGGCGGCACGTGGTGCCGGTCCCGGGCACGAAGCAGGAGCGCTGGGTGGCGGAGAACGCGGCCGCAGCGGCCCTGCGGCTGGAGCCCGAGGACCTCAGGGAGATCGCGGAGCTGCCGGCGGCGCAGGGGTCCTGGGACTGAGCGCCCGAACGCGGGGGCACCGGCCCCCCGGGGCGTAGGGGGCATACCCCTTGTTCACGGTTCGAGGTTTCGTGATCGGGAACTTGAGGGGCGCGAGCGGTGTATGACAGGGAGAACCCTGCCGCGTCGAAGGGACCATGATCGTGCAACGTCGAGCCGTCCCGGCCGTGCTGGCCGCCGCAGCGCTCCTGCTGACCGCCGGCTGCTCCTCCGGCGACGGGGACCCGTCCGGCGACCGGAGCGCCTCCCCGAGCCGTACGGCGACGGGCTCCTCCGCACCGCCGCGGCAGGCCGCCGGACCGACACCCCCCGCCAAGGGCTCGGTCACGGTGGTCCGCACCGTCGCCGAGGGCCTCGACTCCCCCTGGGGTCTCGCCCCGCTGCCGGGCGGCGGCCTGCTGGTCTCCTCCCGGGACGAGGGGACGATCGTCCGGATCGACGAGAAGACCGGCAAGAAGACGGAGCTGGGCGAGGTGCCCGGGGTCGCGGCGGAGGGCGAGGGCGGCCTCCTCGGCATCGCCCTCTCCCCCGGCTTCGCCTCCGACCACATGATCTACGCGTACTTCACCTCGGCCGGCGACAACCGCGTCGTCCGCATGCTCTACGACGCCGGCAAGCCCGCCGGCGAGCAGCTCGGCGCGCCCGACACGGTCTTCCGGGGCATTCCCAAGGGCTTCGTCCACAACGGCGGCCGGATCGCCTTCGGCCCGGACCGGATGCTGTACGTGGGCACGGGCGAGAGCGGGGACACCGGCCTGTCCCAGGACAGGGACTCCACGGGCGGCAAGATCCTGCGGCTGACCCCGGAGGGCGAGCCGGCCCCCGGCAACCCGTTCTCCGGCTCGCCGGTGTACTCCTACGGGCACCGCAACGTGCAGGGCCTGGCCTGGGACACCGAGCAGCGGCTGTTCGCCGCGGAGTTCGGGCAGGACACCTGGGACGAGCTCAACGCGATCGCGCCGGGCGGCAACTACGGCTGGCCGGAGGCGGAAGGCGAGTCCGACGACGCGGACTTCCGCGACCCGGTCGAGCAGTGGTCGACGGCGGAGGCCTCCCCCAGCGGCATCGCCTACGCCGAGGGGTCGGTGTGGATGGCGGGCCTGCGCGGCAAGCGGCTGTGGCGCATCCCGCTGAACGGCACGGCGGCCTCGGCGGAGCCGCAGGCGTTCCTGGAGGGCGAGTACGGCCGGCTGCGCACGGTCGTCCCGGCGGGCGGCGACCGGCTGTGGCTGGTGACCAGCAACACGGACGGCCGGGGCGCCCCGAAGGACGGTGACGACCGCATCCTGGAGGTGCGGGTGAGGTAGCACCCGGGGGTGACGGCGCGGCCCTAGTCCTGCTCGGCGTCGTCCCCGGAGTCCGCCGGGGGCCGGACGACGACCTTCCCGGACGCCAGGTCTATCGGGCCGCGTCCGGGATCGGCGTCGCCGACGTCCTCCCGGGTCAGCTCCAGGCGTCTGTGCTCGTCACGGGTGTGTTTGCGGCCGGGCGAGAAGAGTTCCTCGAACAGGTTGAACACGGAGCCTCCCTGGGCCCTGGCACCCCCGCCGTCCTTTACAGCGTATACCTCAGCCTGCCGGGCCGGACGTGAGCTGTCCGGCCGGGAACAGCCCCAGCCGGTGCGCCACCGCGGCCGCCTCGCCGCGGCCCGAGACGCCGAGCTTGGCGAGGATGTTGGAGACGTGGACGCTCGCGGTCTTCGGGGAGATGAACAGTTCCTGCGCGATCCGGCGGTTGGTGTGGCCGGCGGCGACCAGACGCAGCACGTCCCGTTCCCGGCTGGTCAGGCCGAGGGCCTGAGCGGGATCCGCGGAGGCGGCCGCGGCGGGCACCGGGGCCAGGGCGAGACGGGCCCGCCGGGCGAGGGCGCCGGTGGCGTCGGCGAGGGGCCGGGCCCCCAGGTGGCGGGCGACGGTGTGGGCGAGGCGGAGCAGTTCCGCGGCACGGTCGCGTCCGTCCTCGCCGCCGTCCGTGAGCAGGGACTCGGCGAGGCGGTGGCGGACCCGGGCGAGGTCGTAGGGGCGCCCCAGGGGTTCGAAGGCGGTGACCACCTCCGACCAGAGGCCCGGGGCGGAGCGGCCGGTGGCGCGGTGCAGTTCCGCGCGGACCCACCGCTCGTGGGCGCACCAGACGGGGGCGTTCGTGGTGAGGCGCTTGACCGCGGCGAAGAGGTGGTCGAGCACCTCGTCCCGGCCCTCGCGCGCCGCGGGCAGCCCGCGGTTGTCGGCCTCGGCGGTGGCCGCCTCGAGCAGCAGCGGCCAGGCGTAGCGCTGGGTGCCGGGCGGGAAGCCGGACTCCAGGGTGCGCAGCAGTTCGGCGCGGGCGTCGGCGAGGCGGCCCTCGGCGACGGCGACGGCGAGGGTCAGGCAGGAGACCGGCAGGTCGTGCTGGGGCATGGGGTCGTGGGGGCCGTACAGGTCGCGGCTGTCGGCGAGGTGCCGGGCCGCCTCGGGCACCCGGCCGCGGGCGAGCGCGAGGAAGGCCAGGCTGTTGGCGCCGGACCCGTGCGGCCCCGCCGACTGCCCGCGCCGCTGGGCGTTGGCGGCGGCCTCGGCGGCCTCGTCCCAGCGGCCCAGCGAGATGAGCGACTCCGCGAGGTTGCTCCAGACCCAGGCCTCGGGGTCCCGCAGGCCCATCTCGGAGGTGAGGCGCAGGCCCTCGCGCAGGATGCCGACGGCTTCCCCGGAGCGGCCCACGCCTTCCAGGGCGGACGGCAGGTTCACATGGCTGCGGCCCACGACCGGCGCCAGTCCCCGGGCCACCACCTCGTCCTTGACCTCGTACATGTGCGCCAGACCGGCCTCGATCTGCCCCGCGTCCACCATGAGGCCGCCCAGGGTGAGCCGGGCGTTGGACTCGATGGCGTCGGCGCCCACCATGCGCGCGTACTCCACGGCCCGTTCGGCGGCCGTGAGGGCGTCGGGGCCGGGCTCGTGGAGCATCGCCCAGTGGGCTGCGGTGGCGAGCACCTCGGCGTGCACCTCGGACGGTGGCAGTCCGCGGACCAGGTCCTGGGCGGTGGCGATCTCCTTCCAGCCGTCACCGCGGGCGAGCCCCTGCACCAGCCGGGAGCGCTGGATCCAGAACCAGGCGGCACGCTGGCGGTCTCCCCGGCTCGCGCGGGGTGGCGCATGCGGGGGCGGGGTTCCCTCCTCGTCCAGCAGGCGCAGCGCCCGCTTGGTGATCTTCAGGGCGCGTTCCCGCTCCCCGCCGAGCCGTCCGGCCACGGCCGCCTCGGCGAGCAGGTCGAGGTGGCTCAGCGGGGTGCCGGCCGGGTCGGCGCCGGGGGCGGCCGCCGCGTCCCGTTCGGGGAGTTCCGGCGGGTAGGCCTCGGTGTAGTCCACGGGCCGCAGGGTGGCGCGCACGGCGCCGGGCGCGCTGTCCCACAGCTCCATCGCCCGCTCCAGCAGCCGCAGTTGCTCGGAGTAGGCGTGGCGCCGGCGGGCCTCGACGGCGGCGTCCAGGACGGCGGGCAGGGCTTTGGCGGCGTCGTGGGCGTGGTACCAGTAGCTCGCCAGGCGGGTGGCCCGCTGGTCGGCGGGGACGAGTGTGGGGTCGGTCTCCAGGGCTTCGGCGTAGCGGCGGTTGAGCCGGGAGCGCTCGCCGGGGAGCAGGTCGTCGCTGACGGCCTCGCGGACCAGGGAGTGGCGGAAGCGGTAGCCGTCGCCGCCGGGCGCGGGGGTGAGGATGCCGGCGTTCACGGCGGCCCGCAGCGCCTCGATGAGATCGTCCTCGGCGATCCGGGCGACGGCGGCCAGCAGCCGGTACTCGACGGTGGAGCCGCCCTCGGCGACGATCCGGGCCACCTGCTGGGCGGTTTCCGGCAGTCCCTCGACGCGGACGAGCAGCAGGTCGCGCAGGGAGTCCGTCAGGCCCGTGGCACAGCCCTCGTGGGCGGCGACGGCGAGTTCCTCGACGAAGAACGCGTTGCCGTCGGAGCGGGCGAAGATCGCGTCGACCTGGTCCGGGTCGGGTTCGTGGGCGAGGATGCCGGCGACCTGGAGGCAGACCTCGTCGCGGGTGAAACGGGCGAGTTCGAGGCGGCGGACGGTGCGGAGCCGGTCGAGCTCGGCGAGCAGCGGCCTGAGCGGGTGGCGGCGGTGGATGTCGTCGGAGCGGTAGGTGGCCAGGACGACGAGGCGGCCGGTGCGCAGGGTGCGGAACAGATACGACAGCAGGTGGCGGGTGGAGGCGTCCGACCAGTGCAGGTCCTCCAGGGCGAGGACGACGGTGTGCTCGGCGGCGACGCGCTCCAGCAGGCGCGCGGTGAGTTCGAAGAGGCGGGCCGTGCCGTCCTCGTCGTGGCGGCCGGTCCCCGACTCGCCCAGCTCGGGCAGCAGGCGTGCCAGTTCCCCCTCCTGCCCGGCGGCCGCGGCGGCCAGCTCGGCGGGCAGCGCGCGGCGCAGGGCGCGCAGGGCGGTGGAGAACGGGGCGAAGGGCAGCCCGTCGGCGCCGATCTCCACGCAGCCGCCGAGCGCGACCACCGCGCCGTCGCGGCGGGCGGCGTCGGCGAACTCCTCCACCAGGCGGGTCTTGCCGACGCCGGCCTCCCCGCCGATGAGCAGTGCCTGCGGCTCTCCCTCGCGGGAGCGCACGAGCGCGTCGTGCAGCGCGCCCAACTCCTCGGCGCGGCCGACGAACACGGGGCTGACGGACCTGGTCTCCACGGCCCCGAGCATCGCACGCGGGTCGGACGGGGCGGCATCGGTTTTCACGGCCCCGCCCCCGGCACGGCTCGCCCCGCCCCCGGCACAGCTCGCCCCGGCGACGGCCCGGACACCGCCGGCCCCTGCGACGGAAACGGCCCGGGAGCCGGTCGCGGCCCCCGGCACGGCCGCCCCAAAACCGGGCGCCCGCCCCGCACCGGGAGTCCCCGAACGGTTCACGCGCTCCGGACCGACAGCCTCGGAGGAAGTCACACACCCCGCACCGTCAGCCCCGTACGCAGCCCCGGACGCAGTCCCGGGCTCTGCACCGGCGGCGGGAGGGGCCGTCGGTTGCGGGTCGGTTGCCGGAGGAACGGCCGCGGGGAAGCGGCGGGCCGCGGTCGCCGTGTCGGCGGCCGCGGCCCCTGTGTCCTTGTGCCCTGCGCCGGCCGTCCCCCCGTCGGCACCGGCCGTTCCCGCCGGCCCGTTCACGCGGGCCGGGCCGATCGGGCCCGCCGGAAGAGGCGGCTATGGCTCTCGTGCTCGGCGGAGTCGTGGCCGGCTGCGTGGCGGGCGGCACGGCGGGCGCGGGCGGCCTCGCGGACGCGGCGCTCGTGGTCGGCACGGCGGATGAGCTCGGCGGTGCGCAGCTGCTGGAACTCGTACTCGTACATGGCGTGTCCTCGGTGGGAGACCGTTCCCGGAGGGGTTCCTCCGCGATGTCTCCACCTTCGTCTCCCAGGCGGGGCGGCCACATCGGGAGAGTTCCGCATCTTGCGAGGCCGGCGGGGCCTTAGACGCGCCTGAGGGGCCTCAGGTCCTCCGTAAGGTGCTCACGGAGGGCCTAAGACCCCTCAGGATCGGCGTTTGCGGGTCAGCTCGCGGACGGCAGTCCGAGCAGCACGCCGGTGTACTTGAGGACGGCCAGGAACAGGCCGATGACGCCGAGCGCGACACCCGCCCAGGCGACCGACTTGATCCAGGGGGCCTGCACCCGCCCGGGCGTGCCGAACGCCGGCCGGGCCAGCACCACGACGCCGACGACCAGCGCGGTCAGCGCGAACAGGCCGGCCCACAGGGCTGTGGTCTGCCAGGCGTCGCCGTACACGGCCTGGATCTGCTTGGCCACGCTCGCGTTCTGCGCGGTCTCCAGCTGGCCGATCAGGTTGCGGCGGGCGGCCGCCACGGTGCCGACCCAGCTGCCGGTGAGCGAGACGACGCCCAGCGCGGCGGAGACCACGGCAGCGGCGCCCTGGCCGACTCCCTGGGAGCGGTCCTCCTCGGTCTCGGGGGCCTGGGCCCCGGACCCGACCACCTCGTCGGACTCGGTGATGTCCACCGCCTTCTCGTCGGTCGTGGCCTCGGTGGCCTCGGTCTCGTCCACTGCGTTCGTTGCCATGTCTCGCACCGTAGGGTCGCTGTCTGAGAGGTCTCTTAATGATCGTTGTGACCGGCACGCGCGCGTGCCTCGCGCCACTCGGGCGCCAGCACGGACCAGACCTCGAGATCGTGCCGTACGCCACCGTAGTGGTGTGCCGCGCGGCGCACACCGTCGCGGGTCATGCCGAGCCGCCGCGCCACGTTCAGGCTGGGCTGGTTGCCGGAGGCGGCGACCCACTCGACGCGGTGGATGCCGCGCTGGCCGACGGCCCAGTCGATCAGCACCCGCATCGCGCGGGTGACCAGGCCCCGGCCGGTCCCGGCGGGCTCCAGCCAGCAGCCGACCTCGCAGGTGCCGTTCGCCGCGTCGAAGTTGAGGAACAGCACACCGCCGACGAGGGTGCCGTCCAGCCACAGGCCGTGCAGGGAGCCGGTGTCGGCGGCCCGCATGTCGGCGTAGAGCTGGAGTTTCGCCCGCGCCGAGGGCAGGTCCGTCTCGGTCGTGCCGAACGGGATGTACCGGCCGATGAACTCCCGCCCGCGGTCCAGGTGCGCCAGGAACTCCCCGGCGTGCCAGGGTTCCAGCGGCCGCAGTTCCGCGCCGTCACCCAGGGATATCGCGTACATCCCGCTGCCGCTCCTCCTCCGCCAGGACGTCCGCCACCTCGGCGTCCGTCGCGGCGGCCAGCCTCTCATGGGCGGCCCGGCTCTCGGGCGGTTCGATGCTGATCCGCGGCAGGCGCCGGTCGAGCCAGCGGGGCAGCCACCAGTTGGCGCCGCCCAGCAGGTGCATCAGGGCGGGGACCAGAAGCGTGCGCAGGACGAAGGCGTCCAGGGCGACGGCGGCCGCGAGGGCGATGCCGAACATGGCGATCACGCGGTCGCCGGTGAGCACGAAGGCCAGGAAGACGGAGATCATGATGACCGCCGCCGAGTTGATGACCCGGCTGGTCTCCGCGAGGCCGACCCGCACGGCCCGCCGGTTGTCGCCGGTCTCCAGCCACTCCTCGTACATGCGGCTCACCAGGAAGACCTGGTAGTCCATGGAGAGGCCGAAGAGCACCGACACCATGATCACCGGCAGGAAGGGCTCGATGGGCCCCGCACTGCCGAGGCCGAGCAGCTCGCTGCCCCAGCCCCACTGGAAGATCGCCACGACCACGCCGAAGGCGCCGGCCACTGCGGCGACGTTCATCGCGGCGGCCTTCAGCGGGATGCCGATCGACCGGAAGGCGAGCAGGAGCAGCAGGCAGCCCAGGCCGATGACCACCCCGACGAAGAGGGGCAGCTTGGCGACGATGACGTCGGCGAAGTCGTCGTAACCGGCCGTCATGCCGCCCACCTGCACGTCGAGGGAGGTGCCGGACTCGGCGCGCGGCAGCACCTCCCCGCGCAGCCGGTCGACGAGGTCGCTGGTCCGCTTCGACTGCGGGGAGGACTCGGGTACGACGGTGAGGTAGGCGGTGTGGCCGCCGGAGTCGAAGGTCACCGGGGTCACCGAGGCGACACCGTCGGTCGCCCGCAGGGTGGCGTCCAGGTTGTCCAAAGCGAGCCTGTCGGCGCCTCCGTCGACCTCGGTGACCAGGGTGAGCGGGCCGTTGACGCCGGGTCCGAAGCCGTCGGCGAGCAGGTCGTAGGCCTGCCGGGTGGTGGCCGTGGCCGGGTCGTTGCCCTGGTCGGAGGTGCCCAGGTGGAGGGAGAGCGTCGGCAGCGCGAGGACGGCCATGACGACCAGGGCGACCGCGCCGAGCAGCTTGGGGTGGCGCTCCACGAAGGCCGACCAGCGGGCGGCGAACCCGGTGGGCAGCTCGGGCTGCGGCCCGTGCTCGGCGAGGCGACGGCGTTCGCGGCGGCTGAGCGCGCGCATGCCGATGAGGGACAGCAGGGCGGGCAGCAGGGTCACGGAGGCCGCGACGGTCAGGATGACGGTCAGGCCGGCGGCTATCGCGACGCCGTTGAGGAAGCTCAGGCGGAGGATGAGCATGCCCAGCAGGGCGATGCAAACGGTGGCACCCGCGAAGACGACGGCTCGTCCCGTGGTCTGGACGGCGTTCGTGGCGGCCTCGGCGACGGACAGTCCGCGCTTCAGGCCGCGCCGGTGCCGGGTGACGATGAACAGCGCGTAGTCGATGCCGACACCGAGCCCGACCAGCATGCCCAGCATCGGGGCGAAGTCGGCGACGGTCATGGCGTGCCCGAGCAGGACGATCCCGGCGTAGGCGGTGCCGACGCCGACCAGGGCGGTGGCGATGGGCAGCAGCGAGGCGGCGAGCGAGCCGAAGGCGAGGAACAGCACGACCGCGGCGACGAGCACGCCGACGATCTCCGCCGTGTGCCCGCCGGAGGACTGGGTGAGCGCGACGGCGCTGCCGCCCAGCTCGACCTGGAGACCGTCGGCCCGGGCGCTTGCGGCGGTGTCCACGACCGCCCGCGCCTCGCCCACGTCGATGTCCTGGGCCTGCTCGTCGAAGGTGACCGTGGCGTAGGCGGTCCGGCCGTCTGCGCTGATCCGGCCCGTGCCGGGCCCGTCGTAGGGGCTGGTGACCGAGGCCACGCCGGGGAGGTTCTCGATGCGGTCCAGAGTGCGGGTCATCGTCTGCTCGACGTCGGCGGCGCGGACGCTGCCGGATGCGGTGTGCCAGACGACGGTGTCGCTGTCACCGCCGAGCTGCGGGAAGCCCTCGTGCAGCAGCTCGGTGGCGCGCCCGGACTCGGTGCCGGGGACCTGGTAGTCGTTCGAGTACGTGCTGCCGGCGACGGCGGCGCCGGTGGCGACCCCCGCGAAGGCGAGGAGCCACAGCAGTACGGTGACCAGACGGCGTCGGACACACCAGCGTGCGAGGGCTGCCACGGAACGTGCTCCCGGAGTTACTTTTGTGGATCTTTGACCGGGAACAGTCGTCCATGAACTGAACGGCCCGCAAAGAACGCATGAGCAATGCGAAAGCCACTCTTACAGGCGAACGAGATCGTTTGTCTGTTTCGTGGGCTTCTTCACAGCGGCCGCGGTCCGTCGCGGTCAGTCCGCCTGGTCCCCCAGCGCCATGATCATGACCCCGGCGATCAGCAGCCACAGCGCGCGCCGGGTGCGGCCCCGGGAGCCCAGGACGGCGGCGGCCGCGCAGACGACGGCGCCGCCGGCGTACGCGGCCGGGACGAGGGCGGGTGCGGAGCGGGTGAGGCGGAGCAGTGCGGCGGCCAGGCCCGCGAGGGTCAGGGCGGCGCCGGTGCCGGTGGCGGTCCAGCGGGCCCGGCGGGCGTCCTCCCACAGGTCCTCGGCATCGTCCTGCTCAACGGCCGTCTCCGAGTCCGCTATCTCCGGGTCGGTGTCGGAAACAGCGCGTCCACTCATGGCCGAGACGGTAGCGCGTCGGCCCGGTAAACCGGGTGCGGGGGCCGGGCACCCCCTGCTAGCGTCCGCGCGTCCGAGGAACCCCCGCGGCATCCCGCCGCCCGGCCGAAGCAGGTGCGTTGTTTGACGGTCCGACCGAGCTCCTCCGCCATCCCTTTCTTCCTCAAGGACTCAAGGAGCCCGTCCACCGATGAAGGACATCACGTCCCGGACCCCGAACGACCCCCTCGCTGACCGCGTGCGCCACCCCGGCCACCCGCGCAGCAACGGCTACGACGCCCGCTGGGCCGTCGAGAACCAGATGGGCCCGAACGCGCTGTGGCTGCTGGAGTGGCTGGCCCCCGCCCTGGGGCTCGACACCCTGAGCCCTGGCTCGCGCGTGCTCGACCTGGGCTGCGGCCGCGCCATGACGTCGATCTTCCTGGCCAGGGAGTACGACGTCCAGGTCACCGCCGCCGACCTGTGGATCAAGCCCGGCGAGAACGCCGCGCGCATCGCCGAGGCCGGTGTCGCCGGTCGCGTCCTGCCCGTGCTCGCCGAGGCGCACGACCTGCCGTTCGGCGAGAACACCTTCGACGCGATCGTCTCCGTCGACGCCTACCAGTACTTCGGCACCGACGACCTGTACCTGCCCACGCTGACGCGACTGCTCAAGCCGGGCGGGCGGATCGGCGTCGTCGTACCGGCGCTGCGCGAGGAGATCGACGGCGTCGAGCCGCCGGAGCACCTCAGGCCGTACTGGGAGCCCGCCTTCTGGTGCTTCCACACGGCCGCCTGGTGGCGCCGCCACTGGACCCGCAGCGGGGCCGTGGAGGTCGAGACGGCGGACTGGCTGGAGGACGGCTGGCGCGACTGGCTGCTGTGGAGCGAGGTCGTCGCCGACGAGCACACGGACGCCTGGCATGTCGAGATGGCCGGCCGGTCGGCCGAGATGCTCCGTGTGGACCGGGGCCGCACGCTGGGCTTCGCCCGCGTGGTGGGCCGCCGCCCGTAGACGACGGGGAGGGGGGATGCGCCGGCTCCGGCGCATCCCCCCTCCCGCGTGTCCGCCTGAGGGCTCAGCCCTCGCTGACGCCGAGCTTCTCCAGGATCAGCTCCTTGACGCGCGCCGCGTCGGCCTGGCCCCGGGTCGCCTTCATGACCGCGCCGACCAGGGCGCCGGCCGCGGCCACCTTGCCACCACGGATCTTGTCCGCGACGCCCGGGTTCCCGGCGATCGCCTCGTCGACGGCCGCCGTCAGCGCGCCCTCGTCGGAGACGACCTTCAGACCGCGCTTGTCGACGACCTCGTCCGGGGTGCCCTCGCCCGCGAGGACGCCCTCGATGACCTGACGGGCCAGCTTGTCGTTCAGGTCACCCTTGGCCACCAGCTCGGTGACGCGGGCGACCTGTGCGGGCGTGATCGCCAGTTCGTCGAGCGCCTTGCCCGACTCGTTGGCGCTGCGGGCCAGTTCGCCCATCCACCACTTGCGGGCGGACGCGGCGTCGGCCCCGGCCTCGATGGTGGCGACGATCGGCTCCAGCGCGCCGGCGTTGAGGATCGCCTGCATGTCGGTGCCGGAGACGCCCCACTCCTCGCGCAGCCGGTTGCGGCGCACCAGCGGCAGCTCGGGCAGGGAGGCCCGGATCTCCTCGACCCACTCGCGGGACGGGGCGACCGGCACCAGGTCCGGCTCCGGGAAGTACCGGTAGTCCTCGGCCTCCTCCTTCACGCGGCCCGAGGTCGTGGACCCGGTGTCCTCGTGGAAGTGCCGGGTCTCCTGCACGATCGTGCCGCCGGAGGACAGCACGGCCGCGTGCCGCTGGATCTCGAAGCGGGCCGCGCGCTCCACGGACCGCAGCGAGTTGACGTTCTTCGTCTCCGAACGCGTGCCGAACTTCTCGGTGCCGTGCGGGCGCAGCGACAGGTTCACGTCGCAGCGCATCTGGCCCATCTCCATCCGGGCCTCGGAGACACCCAGCGCGCGGATGACCTCGCGCAGCTCACGGACGTAGGCCCGCGCGACCTCGGGGGCCCGCTCGCCGGCGCCCTCGATCGGCTTGGTGACGATCTCGATGAGCGGGATGCCCGCGCGGTTGTAGTCGAGCAGGGAGTGGGACGCGCCGTGGATACGGCCGGTGGCGCCGCCGACGTGCGTCGACTTGCCGGTGTCCTCCTCCATGTGGGCGCGCTCGATCTCCACGCGGAAGGTCTCGCCGTCCTCCAGCTGCACGTCGAGGTAGCCGTTGAAGGCGATCGGCTCGTCGTACTGGGAGGTCTGGAAGTTCTTCGGCATGTCCGGATAGAAGTAGTTCTTCCGGGCGAAGCGGCACCACTCGGCGATCTCGCAGTTCAGCGCGAGGCCGATCTTGATGGCGGACTCGACGCCGGTCGCGTTGACGACCGGGAGCGCGCCGGGCAGGCCCAGGCAGACCGGGCAGGTCTGGGTGTTGGCGTCCTGGCCGAGGGCGGTCGAGCAGCCGCAGAACATCTTGGTCTTGGTGCCGAGTTCGACATGGACCTCGAGGCCCATGACGGGGTCGTACGACGCGAGTGCGTCCTCGTACGACACCAGGTCGGTCGTGGTGGTCACGGTGAAGGTTCCCTCTCAGCCCAGCAGGACGTCGTCGTCGCCCAGCCGCTTCAGCTCGCGGTAGAGAATGGCCAGGTTGGTGACGACCGCCGCTCCGGTGACGACGGCGTCGAGCAGCCGCAGCGTGTCGTTGTCCCCGCGGGCCTTCTTGATCTGCTTGTAGACACCGACGGCGCCGAACGCCGACGTGGCCATCGAGATGTACAGACCGGACTTGGAGCTCTTGAAGCCCTTGGCCTTGGACAGTGCGCTCACAGCGACGGAGCCTCCTCGATCAGCGGGTGGCCCCACTTTTCCACGAAGGCGGCCTCGACGGCGGCGCCCACCTTGTACAGGCGGTCGTCCTTCATGACGGGGGCGATGATCTGCAGACCGACCGGGAGGTTGTCCTCCGGGGCGAGGCCGCACGGCAGCGACATGGCCGCGTTGCCCGCCAGGTTGGTCGGGATGGTGCACAGGTCGGCGAGGTACATCGCCATCGGGTCGTCGGCACGCTCGCCGATCGCGAAGGCGGTGGTCGGGGTCGTCGGGGAGACGATCACGTCGACCTGCTCGAACGCCTTGTCGAAGTCCTGCTTGATGAGGGTGCGGACCTTCTGGGCGCTGCCGTAGTACGCGTCGTAGTAGCCGGAGCTGAGCGCGTAGGTTCCGAGCATGATGCGGCGCTTGACCTCGGGGCCGAAGCCCGCCTCACGGGTGAGGGAGGTGACCTCCTCGGCGGAGTGCGTGCCGTCGTCGCCGGTCCGCAGGCCGTAGCGCAGGCCGTCGAAGCGGGCGAGGTTGGAGGAGCACTCGGACGGCGCGATCAGGTAGTACGCCGACAGCGCCAGGTCGAAGGAGGGGCAGTCCAGCTCGACGATCTCGGCGCCCAGTTCCTTGAGCAGCGCGACGGACTCGTCGAACCGCTGGATGACGCCGGCCTGGTAGCCCTCGCCGCGGAACTGCTTGACGACGCCGACGCGCATGCCCTCGACCGAGCCGTTGCGGGCGGCCTCGACGACCGGCGGGACCGGGGCGTCGATGGACGTCGAGTCGAGCGGGTCGTGCCCGGCGATGGCCTCGTGCAGCAGGGCCGCGTCCAGCACCGTGCGGGCGCAGGGGCCGCCCTGGTCCAGGGAGGACGAGAAGGCGACCATGCCGTACCGGGAGACCGCGCCGTAGGTCGGCTTGACGCCGACCGTGCCGGTGACGGCCGCGGGCTGGCGGATGGAGCCGCCGGTGTCCGTGCCGATGGCCAGGGGCGCCATGTACGCGGCCAGCGCGGCGGAGGAGCCGCCGCCGGAGCCGCCGGGGATCTTGGTGAGGTCCCAGGGGTTGCCGGTCGGGCCGTAGGCGCTGTTCTCGGTGGAGGACCCCATGGCGAACTCGTCCATGTTGGTCTTGCCGAGGATGACGACGTCGGCGGCCTTCAGCCGCTTGGTGAGCGTCGCGTCGTACGGCGGGATCCAGCCTTCGAGGATCTTGGAGCCGACGGTCGTCGGGATGCCCTCGGTGGTGAAGATGTCCTTCAGCGCGAGGGGGACGCCGGCCAGGGGGCCGAGCTTCTCGCCGCGCTCGCGCTTGGCGTCGACGGCACGCGCCTGGGCGAGGGCGCCCTCGCGGTCGACGTGCAGGAAGGCGTGCACCTTCTCGTCGACGGCCTCGATGCGGGCGAGGTGGGCCTCGGTGACCTCGACGGCCGTGAGCTCGCCGGAGGCGATCTTCGCGGCGGTCTCGGCGGCCGTGAGCTTGATGATGTCCGTCATGGCTTGTTAGTCCTCCCCCAGGATCTGCGGCACCTTGAAACGCTGCTGCTCCTGGGCCGGGGCGCCGGAGAGCGCCTGCTCGGGGGTGAGCGAGGGACGGACCTCGTCCGGGCGCATGACGTTGGTCAGCGGGAGCGGGTGCGAGGTCGGCGGTACGTCTTGGTCGGCGACCTCGCTGACGCGGGCGACCGCGCCGATGATGTCGTCCAGCTGTCCCGCGAAGTGGTCGAGCTCTTCGGGCTTCAGCTCCAGACGCGCCAGCCGGGCGAGGTGGGCGACCTCCTCGCGCGTGATGCCAGGCATGCAGCGATCCTCTGGGGTGAGTGAATGTGGTGTGGCCCAATCCTATGGGGCGGGGGGCCGTGCCCGTGAAACGGATTCGGGGCCGGACGGCGGGGCGGGGCGCTCAGACCGCGAACAGGAGTGCGGCGCCGATCAGGACGACGACCGCGGTGGCGAAGTGGACCCCGAAGGCCACCGCCTTCGCGCCGCCGTGACGCAGCACGATCAGCGTGTCACCGAGCGGCACGAGCGCCACGGCGAGCAGGAACCAGGCCTCGGCGCGGGCTCCGGCGAAGGCGAGCAGCGCCAGGCCGACCAGGCCGAGGGTGCCGTCGCGCAGGCCCTTGATCGTGAGGTAGGCGCCGGCGTCCCCGCGGGGGTCGGCCGGGACGCCGTAACCGGCGGCGGAGGCGGCGGGCCGGAACAGGAAGCGGTAGCCCAGGAACAGGCAGAACAGGTTGAGCCCGACGGCCAGGGTGTAGGCGGTGACGGTCATGCTCTCTCCTTGCTAGCAGCGCTAGGGATGTGAGCGACGCTAGCAGAGCGCCGACAGGAACGCTAGCGGTGCTAGGATCTCGGCATGACGATCCAGACGCGCCGCGAGCGCGAACGAGCCGAGCGCGAGCGGCTGATCGTGACGGCCGCGCGGGAACTGGCCGAGGCGGAGGGCTGGGACGCGGTGACCACGCGCCGGCTCGCCGACGAGATCGAGTACAGCCAGCCGGTCCTCTACAGCCACTTCAAGGGCAAAGGGGCGATCATGGCGGCGGTCGCCGTGCAGGGCTGCGCGGACATGGCCGTCGAACTCCGGGCCGCGCGCACGGCCGCCGGGAGCCCCCGCGAGGCGCTGGCGGCGGTGGGCGCCGCGTACACCGCCTTCGCCCGGCGGCGGCCCGCCCTCTACGACGCGATGTTCACGCTCGCGGTGGACCTGCCGTTCGCCACGCCCGAGGCCCCCGCACCCCTTCAGGACGCCTTCGAGGAACTGCTGCTGGCCGTCCGGCCGATCGCGGCCGACGGCGAGGACACGGCACTGCTGACGGAGACGTACTGGGCCGGGCTGCACGGCCTGGTGACCCTGATGCGCAGCGGCCGGTTGCCCGAGGAGGCACACGAGCGGCGGCTGGCGCTGCTGATCGGCCACTTCGTGCCGCCGGGCACGGACTGAGCGACACCGCGCCTCATCCCCCGGAAGGCCCCCCGGGCCTCACGGGCGGCACGGACGGCACGGAAGCGGAAGGGTCACTCGTCGGCCGTCGCCGCGGGCAGCGCGGCGCGCGGGCGCTGCCACCCCCGCGGCCCCCGGGCCCTGAGCCAGGCCGTGGTCTCCTCCGGGGGCATCGCCGCCGCGACCAGCCAGCCCTGCACCGCGTCGCAGCCGAGGTCGCGCAGGCGTTCCCAGGTCTCGTCGTCCTCGACGCCCTCGGCGACGACCAGCAGGCCGAGGGAGTGCGCGAGATCGACCGTGCAGCGCACGATCTCCGCGTCCTCGTGGTCCAGGGCGAGCCGGGCCACGAACGAGCGGTCGATCTTCAGCTCGCTGACCGGCAGCCGGCGCAGGTGCACGAGCGAGGAGTACCCCGTGCCGAAGTCGTCCAGGGACATCTTCACGCCGTGCCCGGTCAGCCCGTTGAGGGTGTCGGCGGCGCGCTGCGGGTCCTCCAGCAGGACGTGTTCCGTGATCTCCAGCTGGAGCGCTCCCGCGGGCACTCCGTGCCGGGCCAGCCGGGCGGCGACCGAGCCGGCGAAACCGGGGGTGTGCACGTCGCGCGGGGAGACGTTCACCGCGACGGGCACGAACAGGCCCTGGGCCCGCCAGCGGGCGACCTGCCCGAGCGCGGTCTCCAGGACGTACTCGGTGAGGTGGGGCATCAGGCCCGAGGACTCGGCGATCGCTATGAACTCGTCCGGCGGCACCTTGCCCCGCTCCGGGTGCACCCAGCGGACCAGCGCCTCCAGACCCGCGACCTGCCCGTCGAAGCGGACCTTGGGCTGGTAGTGCAGGTGCACCTCGTGCGCGTCGAGCGCCCGGCGCAGATCACCGAGGAGGCCGAGCCGGTCGGGGGTGTTGGAGTCGCGCTTGGACTCGTACACCTCGACGCCGGTGCGGTCCCGCTTGGCCTGGTACATCGCCACGTCCGCCCGGCGCAGCAGCCCTTCGGCGTCGAGCGCGTGGTCGGGGAAGACGGCGACTCCGGCGCTGGCCTCCAGCACCAGCGTGAGGCCGTCGAGGTCGAGGGGGGAGCTGAGCGCGGCGACCAGCTGGCGGGCGACACGGGTCGCGGACGTCGTGGAGTCGGCGACCGGCAGTAAGACCGCGAACTCGTCCCCGCCGAGCCGCGCCGCCTCCGCCCCGCGCGGCAGGGCCACCCGCAGCCGGTCGGCGATCTGCAGCAGCAGCCGGTCCCCGGCCAGATGCCCCAGGGTGTCGTTGACCGATCGGAAACGGTCGAGGTCGATCAGCATCAGGGCGGCGCGCGCGTCGATCCGCTCGGCGTCGTCCAGCGCGGTCCAGATGCGCTCCAGCAGCCACTGCCGGTTGGGCAGCCCGGTCAGCGGGTCGCGCAACTGCTCCTCCGCCCGGGCCCGGGCTATCCACAGGGTGGAGTCCAGGGCGATGAGGGGGATGGCGAACAGCGGCAGCAGGATCGGCTTGGCCACCGCCACCACGCACACCAGCGGCGCGATGCCCAGCAGCGCGACCGCGACCAGGCCCTGCCTGACCAGGGCGGTGCGGGCGACGGTGGGCACGCCGGGGCGCGGGGCGTGCAGGTACCACAGCAGGACGCGGGTGACGGCCAGGTAGGCGACGGCGACCAGGGCCACCTCGGGCGCGGTGGTGAGCGTCCAGGCGGCCGGGTCCGTGGGGGACTCGACGGACGGCACGGTCCCGAACGCGGCCAGCACCAGGGCGCCGGCGCCGATCCCGAGCAGGTCGACCGCCCCGTGCAGCACGCCCTGGCGCCAGCGGTTGCGGCGGGCGATGCCGACCAGCACCACGACCGTGAGGCTGACCAGGCCGGCCGGCAGCCAGCCGTAGAGCAGCAGCACGGCCAGGGTCAGGGCGGCACCCGAGCCGGTGCCGCCCCACCAGCGGGAGCGGCCGAGCATGACGAGGTGGCCGACGATGACGCCGGTCAGCAGGGCCAGCGCCCAGCCGGTCGTGCCCGAGGGGAACAGGGCGTGGCCGCCGGTGAAGGCGCGGTAGAAACCGGCGCCCAGGACGAACCCGGCGGCCGCGACGATCGCCGCGGGCAGCGCGGGCCAGGACGCGTGACGTTCGGTGTCCCCCTCCGGGCCGGCGCCGGTCATCACCGGTGGGTGCTCGGCGGCCTGCTGTGCGGTGCCGCGTCCGTCCGCCGCGGCGCGCCCACCGGCGGCGCGCGCGTCCGCGGGGTACTGTCCGACGGCACGCCCCTCCGCGCCCGGACGCCCCGCCGGCCGGCCGGTCCCGCGGACTGCGCGCCAGGCGACCGCCATGCGGCGCAGCCGCGCGCCCGGCACGGCGCTCTCGGTCGGTTCCATTCCCGTCCCTCTCACAGCCGGCGGTGCCCACGCCCCGCGGCCCGGTGCCCGACAACCCTGGGCGGCCCGCGCCGGAAATCCCTTCCCCGCGCTCCGCCCGAGCACGAAGATGCCCCGACCGAGCTGGGCACGGCAGGCGCACATCTCAACAGTAGGCCGCAGAAGGCTTCCACGGGCAGCGGTCGCCGACGGTTGCCCGAATGCGCCCCGGCCACCCGTATGCATCTGGTATGCGCCGAACGGGTGGCCTTCAACCGCTACTCCTCGGACGAAAGGGCGACTTCGGCCGCCGCTTCCGGCCCCTGCTCCAGCAGGACGCCGAAACCGTCCTCGTTCAGAACCGGAACCTTCAGCTGCATCGCCTTGTCGTACTTCGACCCTGGGCTGTCACCGACGACGACGAACGACGTCTTCTTCGAAACGGAACCGGTCACCTTCGCACCGCGGCTCTGCAGGGCCTCCTTGGCGCCGTCCCGCGTGAAGTGCTCCAGGGTGCCGGTGACGACGACCGTGAGGCCTTCCAGCGGGCGCGGTCCCTCGTCCTCGCCGGTGCTCTCCGCCTCCATGCGGACGCCGGCGGCCTTCCACTTACGGATGATTTCGCGGTGCCAGTCCTCGGCGAACCACTGCTTGAGGGAGGCGGCGATGGTGGGCCCGACGCCCTCGGTGTTCGCCAGCTCCTCCTCCGTGGCCTGGTCGATGCGCTCGATCGAGCGGAACTCCCGGGCCAGGGCCTCGGCCGCGACCGGTCCGACGTGACGGATCGACAGGCTGGTGAGGATGCGGGCGAGCGGGCGCTCCTTGGCCGCCGCGATGTTCTCCAGCATGGCGAGCGCGTTCTTGCGGGGCTCGCCCTGCTGGTTCGCGAAGACCGTCGCGACCTTCTCCTCGCCGGTCTTCGGGTCCCGCTTGGGCAGGCCGCTGTCCTGGTCCAGGACGTAGGCCTTGATGGGCAGCAACTGCTCGACGGTGAGGTCGAACAGGTCGCCCTCGTCCGCCAGCGGCGGGGTCTCGGGCTCCAGCGGTGCCGTGAGGGCGGCCGCTGCGACGTAGCCGAAGTGCTCGATGTCCAGCGCCTTGCGGCCCGCGAGGTAGAACAGGCGCTCGCGCAACTGGGCCGGGCACGTGCGGGCGTTGGGGCAGCGCAGGTCGACGTCGCCCTCCTTCATCGGCCTGAGCGGCGTGCCGCACTCGGGGCACTCGCTCGGCATCACGAACTCGCGTTCGCTGCCGTCGCGCAGGTCGGCGACGGGGCCGAGGATCTCCGGGATGACGTCACCGGCCTTGCGCAGCACGACCGTGTCACCGATGAGGACACCCTTGGCCTTGACCACGTCCTGGTTGTGCAGCGTGGCGAACTCGACCTCGGAGCCGGCGACCGTGACCGGCTCGACCTGGGCGTACGGCGTGACCCGGCCCGTGCGGCCCACGCCCACGCGGATGTTGACGAGCTTGGTGTTGACCTCCTCCGGCGCGTACTTGTACGCGATGGCCCAGCGCGGGGCGCGCGAGGTGGAGCCGAGGCGGCCCTGGAGCGGGATCTCGTCGAGCTTGACGACGACGCCGTCGATCTCGTGCTCCACGGAGTGGCGGTTCTCGCCGAAGTGGGCGATGAACTCCCGGACCCCTTCCAGGCCGTCGACCACCCTGTTGTGCCGGGAGGTGGGCAGGCCCCAGGTCTTCAGCAGGTCGTAGGCCTGGGAGAGGCGGGTCAGGCCGGTGAAGCCCTCCAGGGCGCCGATGCCGTGGACGACCATGTGCAGGGGGCGGGTGGCGGTGACGCGGGGGTCCTTCTGGCGCAGCGAACCGGCTGCCGCGTTGCGCGGGTTGGCGAAGGGCTTGTCGCCGGCCTCGACCAGCCGGGCGTTGAGCTCCTGGAACTTCTCCATCGGGAAGTAGACCTCGCCGCGGATCTCCACGAGGTCGGGGACGTCGTCGCCCCCGAGGCGGTCGGGGATCTCCGCGATCGTGCGCACGTTCGGCGTGATGTCCTCGCCGGTGCGGCCGTCGCCGCGGGTCGCCGCGCGGGTGAGGCGGCCGCGCTCGTAGGTGAGGTTCACGGCGAGGCCGTCGACCTTGAGCTCGCACAGGAAGTGGTAGTCCTGCTCGCCCAGTTCGCGGGCGATGCGCTCGGTCCAGGCGGCCATCTCGTCGTCGTTGAACGTGTTGTCCAGCGAGAGCATGCGCTCGCGGTGCGCGACCGCCGTGAACTCCGTCTCGTAGGACCCGGAGACCTTCTGGGTCGGCGAGTCCGGCGTGCGCAGCTCCGGGTGCTCCTCCTCCAGCGCCTCCAGGGACCGCAGCAGCTGGTCGAACTCCGCGTCGCTGACGACGGGAGCGTCCTTCACGTAGTAGCGGAAGCGGTGCTCCTCGATCTGCTCCGCGAGGCGCGCGTGCTTCTCCCGTGCCTCGGCGGGCACCGTCGTCGTCTCCGCCTGCTTGTCGCCGGCCACCGTGTCGTCCTCCCGTTACTCTGGGTTGTCCGCGAGGGATCTCGCCGCCTTGACACAGTGGGCGAGAGCCTGGCGCGCGTACCCCGGGGAGACCCCCGCGAGCCCGCACGCCGGGGTGAGCGTGACCGCCTCCGCGAGAAGCCCCGGAGACAGCCCCAGCCTGCGCCACAGCGTCCTGACACCCATGACGCTACCGGCAGGGTCTGACAATGGGCCCTCCACGGACGGGACGACACCGGCGAACAGCCGGGTCCCGCCCTCCACCGCCTCACCGATCGCCTCGTCGTCACGCTCGGTGAGCAGGGAGAAGTCGAACGACACGGCCGCGGCGCCCGCCCGGCGGAGCAGGGCGAACGGCACGTCCGGGGCGCAGGAGTGGACGACGACCGGGCCGGCGGTGTGGATCCCGACCAGGTCGCGCAGCGTCTGCTCGGCGACCTGCCGGTCGACGGCCCGGTGGGTGCGGTAGCCGCTGGCCGTCTTCACCCGGCCGCGCAGCACGGCCGTGAGGGACGGCTCGTCGAGCTGGAGGACGAGCTGTGCGCCGGGAACGCGCCGCCGCACCTCGGCGAGGTGCCCGCGCAGCCCCTCGGCGAGGGAGGCGGCCAGGTCCCGGCAGGCGCCGGGGTCGGACAGGGCCGCCTCGCCGTTGCGCAGCTCCAGGTTGGCCGCGAGGGTCCAGGGCCCGACGGCCTGCACCTTCAGCGGCCCCTGGTACTCCTGCGTGAACTCCTCCAGCGCGTCGAGGTCCTCCCCGAGCCAGGAGCGGGCCCGCTTGGTGTCCCGCCCGGGCCGGTCGCCGAGCCGCCAGCCGCTGGGCTCCACGCGCGCGTACAGCTCGACGAGCATCCCGGCGGTCCGGCCGATCATGTCGGCGCCGGGGCCCCGGGCGGGCAGTTCGGGCAGGAAGGGGAAGTCCTCGAAGGACCCGGTGGCGGTCTTGGCGGCCTCCCGGGCGTCGCCCCCGGGCAGGGAGCCGACGCCGGTGGCCGGACCGAACCTGAACTGGCTGTTTTCGCTCACCCGAGAAGCCTACGGAACCGCCCGCGCGGGTCAGTTCCCCGGTCGGACCGTCAGGTCGTTGACCTCCGCGTCGCGCGGCAGGTCCAGGGCCATCAGGATCGTGGTCGCCACCGACTCGGGGTCGATCCACCGCGCGGCGTCGTACTCCTTGCCCTCCTGCTGGTGCACCTTGGCCTGCATGGGGCTGGCCGTGCGGCCCGGGTAGACCGAGGTGACCCGCACGCCGTTGCCGTGCTCCTCGTGGCGCAGGGAGTCGGCGAGGGCCTTCAGACCGTGCTTGGAGGCGGCGTAGGCGGACCAGTCGGCGTGGGCGTTGAGGCCGGCGCCGGAGTTGACGAAGAGGACGTGGCCGCGGGCGGCGCGCAGCTGGGGCAGGAAGTGGCGGGTCAGCTCGGCGGGGGCGACGAGGTTGACGTTGAGCTGGTGGCGCCAGGTCTTCGGGGTGAGCTCGCCGACCGGGCCGAGGTCGACGACGCCGGCGATGTGCAGCAGCGAGTCCACCCGGTCGGGCAGCGACTGGTGGGAGAAGGCCCAGGAGAGCTTGTCGGGGTCCGCCAGGTCCCCGACCAGGGTCCGGGCGCCCGGGAACCCGGCCGCCAGCTCCTTGGCGCGGCCCGCGTCGCGCGCGTGCAGGACGAGGTCGTCCCCGCGCGCGTGCAGCCGGCGGGCCACGGCCGCGCCGATGCCGGATCCGGCCCCGGTGATCACATGAGTAGCCATGCCCGCCATGCTCGCATCAGGGCCGGGTCACACGATGCCCCGGCTCTCCTCCAGGTAGGCCATCGCCCCCACCGGCTCCTCCGCGAAGAACACCAGGTCGGCCAGCGGGCGGGGCAGGAAGCCCTCGTCCTCCATGCGGCGGAACTGCTCCTTCAGGCCGTCGTAGAAGCCCGCGGTGTTGAGCAGGACCACCGGCTTGTCGGTGTGGCCGTGCTTCTTCAGTTCCAGGATCTCGGTCGCCTCGTCGAGCGTGCCCGTGCCGCCGACCATGATGACCACGGCGTCGGCCTTCTCCAGGAGGAGCTTCTTGCGCTCGGCGAGGTCCTCGGCGATGACCATCTCGTCGACGCCGGGGCGGACCTTGGACGCGAGGAACCGCACGGAGACGCCGGTCAGCCGGCCGCCCGCCTCCTGCACGCCGTCGGCGACGACCTTCATCAGGCCGACGTCGGAGCCGCCCCACACGAGCGTGTGACCGCCCTTGCCCAGCAGTTCGGCGAACTCGCGCGCGGGGCGGGTGTAGCGCTCGTCGAGGTCGGCGGCGGACAGGAAGACGCAGATGTTCATGAGCCCACCGTACGGGCCCGGTCCTCCGCCGCGGTCAGGCGGATCTTGGACTGGCGGTGCGGCAGCCGCTCCCAGTCGTCCATGAACCGGGCGTCCAGGCCGTGCCTGGCGGCCAGCTCGGTCAGGGTCCGCGTCCGGTAGTAGAAGTCCTCGTGCAGCACCTGGTGCTCCTCACCCTCCGTGCGGTCGAAGGTGAAGTCGAAGAACCCGCCGGGCGCGAGGATCCGTCCGACGTGCGCGAAGCACTCCTCGATGACCGGCAGCGGCGAGTGCGAGAAGACGCTGTGCGCGTGGACCACGTCGAAGTGCGCCTCGGGCAGGAAGGCGAAGGTCAGGTCGTCGGCGAGGGTCAGGTGGGGCAGCTTGGGCTGGAGCTTCTCCGCGACCAGGGTGTCCTGTGCGGCGAGCAGGATGTGCGGCGAGATGTCGATGCCGTAGTAGTGGCCGGTGTCGAGGTAGTCGATGAACAGCCGGCCGGCGCGCAGGTTGCCGCAGCCGATGTCCAGCATGCGGTGGTGCGGCCGCAGGCCGTGTCCCACCAGGTACTCGAACTGCATGCGGCCGATGCGCGTCCACGCCTCGCGTGAGGGACTGTGCCCCACCGCCGCCAGCGGGCTGCGGGCCGCGTCCGAGGCCATCACGGCCCGGTAGTAGGCGATGTGGTCGCGGTAGCGCAGCCGCAGCAGGGCGTCCCGCAGCATCCGCCGGGCGTGGGCGGGCACCCGCTCCGGGTGGCGCAGGGCGTAGCGGATCTGGTGGAGCGGGCTGGTGCGGTTCCTGGCCGGTCGCTCGGCGCGCATCGGGGCCTCCTGCGGCGAGGGAAGAACTCCGCTTCAGCCTGCGCTGTAGCACGGGAGTCGGCTACCCGAGGAGGGGCGATCGTGACGACAGGGCACCGCATCACCGTCGAACGGAGCGGGCGGCACGTGCGCGTGGTGCGCGCGGGGCAGGTCCTCGCGGAGAGCGACCGGGCGCTGCTGCTGCGGGAGACGGGCTGTCCCGAGCGGTACTACATCCCGGCCGAGGACGTGCGCCTGGACCTGTTGACCCCGTCCGGCACACGGACGTACTGCCCCTTCAAGGGCACGGCGTCCTACTGGTCGCTGCCGGGCGCCGAGGACCTCGTCTGGGCGTATCCGGACCCCAAGCCGGACGTCGCCGGGATCAAGGACCACCTGTGCTTCTACGACGTGGAAGTGACGTGATCGGCTGACGCACGGCCCGCCTCACCCAGGAACACCGCGCGGTGCGGCAGTCTCGACAGGCATGGACAAGAAGATCCTTTCGCGCGACGGCACCCGCATCGCCTACGAGAGCACCGGCCGGGGTCCGGCGGTCGTCCTGGTGAGCGGTGCGATGTCGACGGGCGGCACCCTGGCGCCGCTGGCGGTGTCGCTCTCGGAGCGCTTCCAGGCCGTGGTGTACGACCGCAGGGGCCGCGGCGCCAGCGGGGACACCGCGCCGTACGCGGTGGAGCGCGAGGTCGAGGACCTGGCGGCGGTGATCGAGGCGGTGGGCGGCGAGGCGTTCCTGTACGGCATCTCCTCGGGCGGTGCGCTCGCCCTGGAGGCGGCGGCGAGCGGGCTGCCGGTACGGCGCGTGGCGGTGTACGAGACGCCGTTCGCGATGTCCGAGGAGGGCGCCAGGGAGCGTGCGGAGTACACCCGGCGGCTGACGGAGGCGCTCGGCGAGGGACGGCGCGGCGACGCGGTCGAGCTGTTCCTGCGGCTGACCGGACTGGCCGAGCAGGTGATCCAGGGCGCCCGCCAGTCCCCCATGTGGGCGGGCATGGAGACCCTCGCCCCGAGCCTCGCCCACGACGACGCCGTCATGCGCGACGGCCGGGTCCCCCGCGAGCGGCTGGCCTCGGTCGGCGTGCCCACGCTCGCGGTGGCGGGCGACGCGAGTCCGGCCTGGCTGCGCGAGGCGGCCCGGGCGATCGCGGACTGTGTGCCCGACGGGTCGTACCGCACGCTCCAGGGGCAGACGCACATGGTGGAGCCGAACGTGCTGGCGCCGGTGCTGACGGAGTTCTTCAGCCGGGGCTGAGGGCCGCGCCCCGCGGCGGCGGGGCGACGGCCTGGCGGGCGGGCGTCAGGCGACGCCCGCCGTCGCCCGCCGGGTCGAGGCGATCGTCGCCGACCCCACCACGCGCGTGCCGTCGTACAGGACGATCGCCTGGCCGGGGGCGACGCCGCGGACCGGCTCGCTGAAGGTGACCTCCAGGGTGCCGTCGACGAGCTCGGCGGTCACCTCGGTCTCGCCGCCGTGGGCGCGCAGCTGGGCCGTGTAGGTGCCGCGGCCGGTGGGGGCGGCACCGCACCAGCGCGGCTTGATCGCGGTCAGGGCGCTGACGTCCAGCGCGGCGGCCGGGCCGACCGTCACCGTGTTGTCCACCGGGGAGATGTCGAGGACGTAGCGGGGCTTGCCGTCGGCGGCGGGCGTGCCGATGCGCAGTCCCTTGCGCTGGCCGATCGTGAAGCCGTAGGCGCCCTCGTGGGTGCCCAGCTTGTTGCCGGCCTCGTCGACGATGTCGCCCTCGGAGCGGCCGAGCCGGTTCGCCAGGAAGCCCTGGGTGTCGCCGTCGGCGATGAAGCAGATGTCGTGCGAGTCGGGCTTCTTGGCGACCGCCAGGCCCCGGCGCTCGGCCTCGGCGCGGATCTCGTCCTTGGTGGTGACCGTGTCGCCGAGCGGGAACAGCGCGTGGGCGAGCTGCCGGTCGTCGAGCACGCCGAGGACGTACGACTGGTCCTTGGCCAGGTCGGAGGCGCGGTGCAGCTCGCGGGTGCCGTCCTCGCGGACGATCACCTTCGCGTAGTGGCCCGTGCAGACCGCGTCGAAGCCGAGGGCGAGCGCCTTGTCGAGGAGGGCGGCGAACTTGATCTTCTCGTTGCAGCGCAGGCAGGGGTTGGGGGTGCGGCCGGCCTCGTATTCGGCGACGAAGTCCTCGACGACGTCCTCGCGGAAGCGGTCGGCGAGGTCCCACACGTAGAACGGGATGCCGATGACGTCGGCGGCGCGGCGGGCGTCGCGCGAGTCCTCGATGGTGCAGCAGCCCCGCGCGCCGGTGCGGAAGGATTGGGGGTTGGCGGAGAGCGCGAGGTGGACGCCGGTCACGTCGTGGCCCGCCTCGGCCGCGCGGGCGGCGGCGACGGCGGAGTCGACACCGCCGGACATGGCGGCGAGGACGCGGAGGGGGCGGGGGCGCTGCGGGGTGTCAGTCATAACCCCTCCAGGGTAAGGGGGCGCGGGAACCAGGACCCGCGGGTATCCGTTGACGATCACATGGGACAGCGGAACGCTCCGAAGGACGGCGACCGGAAGGTCGGGCGTCGCGCGTTGCTGATCGGCGGCGCGGCGGCCGCGGCGGGCACGGCCGTGCTGGCCCGGGACGAGCTGGCGCGGCTGTGGTGGCGCACCCCGGGCGTGGAGAAGCCGCGCAAGGAGGGGGAGGTCGACTTCGCGGGCGCGCGCTGGGTGGCGGCGTCGGACGCGAACTGGCGGCGCGCGGACCGGCCCGACGACTTCGGCATAGACATGGTGATCGTCCATGTCACGCAGGGCAGCTTCGACAGCGCGGTGAAGGCGTTCCAGGACCCCGGGCACAAGGCGGCCACGCACTACATCGTCCGGCAGGACGGGCACGTGACGCAGATGATCCGTGAGCTGGACGTGGCGTACCACGCGGGCAACCGCGACTACAACGAACGCAGTGTGGGCATCGAGCACGAGGGCTTCGTGGACCGCCCGCAGGACCTCACGGACGAGATGTACGAGGCCTCGGCGCGCCTGACCGCCCGGATATGCGCCCGGTACGGCATCCCCGTCGACCGCGAGCACATCATCGGCCATGTGGAGGTGCCGGGCACGGACCACACGGACCCGGGGCCGCACTGGGACTGGGACAGGTACATGCGGCTGGTGCGCCGGGCGCGCACGGCGCCCGTGTGAGCCCGGCCCGGCGGCGTCAGAAGAGGGCGGCGACGAGGGCGACGGCGGGTGCCGGCCCCTGGCCGAGGGCCCCGCGCCACAGCCGTGGGAAGGACACGGCGAAGACGGCGGCGGACACCACCAGGAAGGCGCAGAGGTACAGGATCAGGGCACGCCCGGCGGTCTCATGGCCGGTGTGCAGGGTCACGACCCCGGCGACGAGCCCGAGTCCGAGCAGGATGTTGCAGACGGCGACGCCCGACCGCCACAGCGTCACCTCGGGCGCGTCCGCGGTGGACGTGGTGAGGAACTGCCGGACAGGCGGGCGGTGGTAGAAGAAGCGCTCCAGGACGCCCACCACCAGGTGGATCAGGGCGGCGAGCAGGGCGAAGACCTGCGTGACGACGTTCACGTCCGGAGTGTCCGCCCGGCACGGGCCCCCGGCAAGGGCACGCGCCGAGGGCCGCACGCCCCTCACGCGCGCCGGGCGCCGGGTCGGCCTCCGCCCGGGCCCCCGTCAGCCCGGGCCACTCGGGCCGGGGCCGGCCTGCGTCCCGGCCTCCTCCGCCGAGGGCTCCTCCGTCCCGGCCTACGTCAGCCCCGCCGCCCGCGCCCGTTCCACCGCGGGCCCGATGGCCTTGGCCAGGGCCTCGATGTCGGCCTCGGTGGAGGTGTGGCCGAGGGAGAAGCGCAGGGTGCCGCGGGCCAGGTCGGGGTCGGTGCCGGTGGCGAGCAGGACATGGCTGGGCTGGGCGACGCCGGCGGTGCAGGCGGAGCCGGTGGAGCACTCGATGCCCTGGGCGTCGAGCAGCAGCAGCAGGGAGTCGCCCTCGCAGCCGGGGAAGGTGAAGTGCGCGTTGGCCGGCAGGCGCCCCTCGGGGTCGGGGTCGCCGCCGAGGATCGCGTCCGGCACGGCCGAGCGGATCGCGGCGACCAGGGCGTCGCGCAGGGCGCCGATCTCCCGGGCGAACCACGGGCGCTGCTCGGCGGCCAGCCGCCCGGCGACGGCGAAGGAGGCGATGGCGGGCACGTCCAGGGTGCCGGAGCGCACGTGCCGCTCCTGGCCGCCGCCGTGCAGGACCGGCACGGGGGTGTGCTCGCGGCCGAGGAGCAGCGCGCCGATGCCGTAGGGGCCGCCGATCTTGTGGCCGGAGACCGTCATCGCGGCGAGGCCGGAGGCGGCGAAGTCGACGGGGATCTGGCCGAAGGCCTGCACCGCGTCCGAGTGCAGGGGGACCGCGAACTCGGCGGCGACGTCGGCCAGTTCGCGGATCGGCAGGATCGTGCCGATCTCGTTGTTGGCCCACATGACGGTGGCCAGGGCGACGTCGCCGGGGTTGCGGGCGATGGCCTCGCGCAGGGTGTCCGGGTGGACGCGTCCGTGCGCGTCGACCGGCAGGTACTCGATGGTGGCGCCCTCGTGTTCGCCGAGCCAGTGCACGGCGTCGAGGACGGCGTGGTGCTCGACGGGGCTGGCGAGGACGCGGGTGCGGGCGGGGTCGGCGTCGCGGCGCGACCAGTACAGGCCCTTCACGGCGAGGTTGTCGGCCTCCGTGCCGCCCGAGGTGAAGACGACCTCGCTGGGGCGGGCGCCGAGGGCCTCGGCGAGGGTCTCGCGGGCCTCCTCGACGGTGCGGCGGGCCTGCCGGCCGGATGCGTGGAGGGAGGACGCGTTGCCGGTGGCACCCAGCTGGGCGGTGAACGCCTCAACCGCCTCCGGGAGCATCGGGGTGGTCGCGGCGTGGTCGAGGTAAGCCATGGTGAGCCCGATTCTACGGCTCCCGTTCCGCGGGCCTCAGATCAAGGCCGGCCGAAGGTGAACCGCTGTCCGGCGCGGCGGCGGCCCGTCGTCCCCGGGCCCGGCCGCGGCGCGTCCGCGCGGGAGCGGCCGACGGCGGCTCAGAAGCTCCAGGAGACCGTGCTGTCGGACGCCATGAACGCCGCCAGGACCAGCAGGTCGGCGACGCCCAGGCCGAGACCCAGCAGGGCGCGGCCGCGGCGCTCGGTGCCGCGCCACAGGGCGACGCTCGCCAGCACGATGGCGATCGGGCCGAGGAAGATGTTGAGCACGAGCAGGCCGAGCAGACCCAGGACGAAGGACGCGACGGCCATGCCGTCGGTGTCGCGGATCCCGGTGCGGCGCGAGGCCGGAGCGGTGAGCTGCATGGTGATCGACTCCCGTGGTCGGGTCGGGGGTGCGGTGGTCAGTGGGCCTGCGGGTGGCGCCGGCGGCCGCGCTCGCGCACCGCGAAGACGCCGAGCCAGACGGCGATGACGGCACCGGCGGCGAGGGAGAAGCCGAGCGGCGCGTGGGCGACGGTGCCGAGGACGACCCCCAGCAGCAGGAGCGCGGCGACGATGAACAGCACGGAGACAACCCCCAGAGATTCGGTGAACGGTTGTAGTTACAGTTGTTCACTGACTTCCCAGTCTAGCGCCTCTCATGACTTTCCAATTCCGGAGAACAGTTGTTAACTGCATGGCATGAGTCACACCCTCGGCATCCGGCAGGCGCAGAAACAGAAGACCCGGCAGGCCCTCCTCGACGCGGCCCTGGGGCTGCTGGAGGAGCAGAGCCTGAGCAGCCTCGGGCTGCGCGAGGTCACCCGCGCCGTCGGGGTCGCCCCGACCGCCTTCTACCGCCACTTCCGTTCCACGGCGGACCTGGGCGTGGCCCTGGTCGAGGAGGCGCTGGGCAGCCTGCACCCGATGATCCGGACGACGGTGTCCGGAACGGGTGACCAGGAGGAACGCATCACGCGCGCCATCGAGCTGATCGCCCGTCACGTCGACGGGTACCCCGCCCACGTCCGGTTCATCGCCCGGGAGCGGCACGGCGGAGTCCAGCCGGTCCGGAAGGCCATACGGGACCAACTGACGCGGTTCGCCGGGGAGGTCAAGGACGAGCTGGCCAAGGACCCGGTCTCCGCGGGCTGGAGCGAGGACGACCTGCTGATGCTCGCGCAGCTCTACGTCGACCAGATGCTGATCACGGCGTCGCTCTTCCTGGAGGCGCTGGAAGGGCCGGAGGAGGCGCGCGAGGAGCGGAAGCGGGAGGTCGCCCGGGTGGCGACCCGTCAGATGCGGCTCATCGGCCTCGGCCGCCATCACTGGCTGGATTGAGCCGCACCGCACGACACCCTGGGGGCACGCCCCGCACAACGAGCGGGGGCGGCACGCCCGTTCACGCGTGCCGCCCCCGCCGGTCGCCGGCCGCACGGACGCGGCCCGCGGTTCAGCTCAGCCTGACCCGCGCCAGCTGCCGGGACTGCGCCACCAGCCGGTCGGCGCTGTCCCACACCTCCGCGTCCTCCTCCAGGAAGCCGCCGGCGAGGTTGCGCGTGGTGATCGACACACGCAGCGGACCCGGCGCCGGGCGGCAGCGCACGTGCACGGTCAGTTCGACGGTCGGCACCCAGCCCTTGAGGCCGAGTTCGAAGGCGGTGGGCGGCAGGGCGTCCACCGCGAGCAGCAGGGAGAGCGGGTCGGGGTCGCGGCCGTCCTTGAGGCCGAACCAGGCCCGCATCTCACCCTTGCCGGAGGGCTGCCCGAGGGCCCAGCCCAGGGTCGACGGGTCGAGCTTGAGCATGAGCCGGTCGGTGATCGCCGAGCTGCCGTCGACGGGGGCGGGCCCGTCCTCCGGGCCGAAGCAGTGCTCGATCGGCGGGATCGCGGGCGGCCGGGCCGTCGTCCGGACGTCGTCGGGCAGGGCGTCCAGGTCGCCGTAGGAGGCGAGCACGCGGATGCGTTCGACCTCGCGGCCCTCGTCGTCGTACTGGAAGAGCGAGGCCTGGCCCGTGGACAGGGTGCGGCCGGTGCGGACGACGTCCGTGCGGACGACCGCGGGGCCGGGCTGGGACGCGGTCAGGTAGTGCGCCGAGATCGTGAACGGGTCGGCGTGCGGCAGGGCGTCCGCGAGCGCCCGGCCGAGCACGGCCAGCAGGTAGCCGCCGTTGACGGCGCTGATGATCGTCCAGCCGGCGGAGAGGTCGATGTCGTAGACGCCGGGCGCGCGGCGGGTGAGCGCGGTGTCGCGGTCGAACTCGCTGTCGCCGATCGCGGCCCGGACGGCCGGGGCGGAAGCTGCTTCTGGCATGGCTGAACAGTACAAGAAGTGACTACTAAGCGGTAGCTTTGTACCTGGGCCGCGCATCGGCGCGGGCGTGAGACATGGGCAACTTCTTGGCGAGTGCCCGACTCGTCCGTAAACCTCGCGGCCGGTTCCGCCCTCTGTAGGGGCATGAGCCTCACCGGGACCCCGTTCCTCTGCACGCTGGCCGTGCTGTCCGTCGTGGCCCTCGTGCTGCCGCTGGCCCTCTGGTCGCGTGTGCCCGGCCCCCGGCTGCCGCGGGCCGCCGCGCGGCTGCTGATGCTGCTGTTCGCGCAGGTCACGGCCGTATCCCTGGTCTTCACGCTGGTGAACAACTCCAACGGCCTGTACGACGACTGGGCCGACCTGCTCGGCACCGGCGACCACGTGCGGCAGGCGGCCGACCTGGGCGCCGACGGCACCGGCGGCATCGCGCTGCACGCACTGCCCAAGGTGCGGCAGAGCTTCGAGCCCGCCCGGGGGCCCGGGATGCGCGCGGCCGGCGGGGTGCGCGTCACCCGGCTCGAGGGACGGGTGTCCGGCGTGACCGCCGAGGTCTACGTCTGGCTGCCGCCCCAGTACGACGACCCCGCCTACCGGCACCACAGGTTCCCGGTGGTGGAGCTGCTGCCCGGCTACCCCGGCTCGGCGAAGGCCTGGTTCGGTCCGCTGCACGCGCACGAGCAACTGGAGCCGCTGATGCGCGACGGCCGCGTCGCCCCGTTCATCCTCGTCGCGCCCCGCACCAACCTGCTGCCCGGGACGGACACCGGCTGCGCCAACGTCCCGGGCACGGTCAACGCCGACAGCTGGCTCAGCGTCGACGTGCCGAGAATGGTCACGGACAACTTCCGCGCCCAGCCCGCGCCCGGGGGCTGGGCCGTCGCCGGCTACTCGGCCGGGGCGCACTGCGCGGCCAAGCTCGCCGTCGCCCACCCCGACCGCTACCGGGCCGCCGTGAGCCTGTCGGGTTACAACGACCCGATCGGCGAACGCGGCTCGCTCGCCGCGCGGACCCCCGCGCTGCGCGACGCGAACAACCCCTGGCTGCTGCTGAACAGGGCCCCCGTCCCGCCGCGGATCGCGCTCTACGTCTCCGGCCAGCCGGGCGACGGCTACGAGGCGGGCCGGGCGCTGGAGCGGATCGCGCAGGCCCCGACGACCGTGCACGTGGTGTACGTCCCGGACAGCGCCGGCGGGCACACCATGGCGCTGTGGCGACCGCAGGTCGTGCCCGCCTTCGCGTGGCTGACGCGGGAGACCGGCGCCCGGCCCGTCACGGCAGCACGGGCTGCTCCTCCTCGCTCACCGTCGAGCGCCGGTGCCACGCCCGCGGAGCTCGCCAGTGGAACCGCATGGCGAGCAGACGCAGCACGAAGGCCGTGACCACCGCGAGGGCGCTGGTGAACGGGTTCAGGGCGTCGTAGCGGATGCACAGGGCGACCAGGGCGGAGCCGACGATCGCCGGGACCGCGTACAGGTCGCGGTCCCAGCGCAGCAGGGAGGGCACCTCGTTGGCGAGGACGTCCCGCAGCACACCGCCGCCCACCGCCGTGGTCAGCCCGAGCCCGGCCGAGGCGGTCAGGCCGAGCCCGTACTCGTACGCCTTGATCGTGCCCGCGACGCAGAACAGGCCGAGGCCCGCCGCGTCGAAGACGTTCACGGCGACCTGGATGCGCTCCACCTGCGGGTGCAGGAAGAAGACGAGGAGCGTGGCGAGCAGGGGGGTCAGGAAGTACCCCAGGTCCGTGAAGGCGGCGGGCGGTACGGCCCCGATGACCAGGTCGCGGAAGAGCCCGCCGCCCAGCGCGGTCACCTCGGCGAGTACGGCCATGCCGAACACGTCGAAGTTCTTGCGCACGGCCAGCAGGGCGCCGGAGATCGCGAAGACGAAGATGCCGATCAGGTCGAGCGTGTGCTGGACGGACGGACTGAACAGTTGCTGGAGCACGCCGACATTGTCGCCGGTGGACGCGCCGGGGGCGCCGGGGGCGTCCGGGCGCCGCCCCCGCTCATGCCCGAGGCCCCCGGTCCAGGCGGTGAACCGGGGGCCTCGGTGACGCGGACGGGGTCAGGCCTTGGCGTTCCCGGTCTCGGGGGACTCCTCGGGCCGGCAGCCGCCCTCGGCCGTGGGCTCGGCCTCCGCCGTGGGCTCGGCCTCGGCGGAAGGCGCGCCCTCGGAGCCGGCCGTACCGGAGGACGTCTCGGCGGCCACGGCGGCCGACGTCTGCGCGGACTTCTCCACGGCCGCGGCCGGCACCTGGCCGGCGGCCTGCCGCGCCTCGGTGAGCAGCACGGTGTCCTGCGGCTGCTGGTCCTCGAAGTTCTCCGGGTGGTGGCAGGCGACGCGCTGCCCGGGCCGCAGCTCCACCAGCGGCGGCTCGGTCGTCCTGCAGATCTCCGTCGCCTTCCAGCACCGGGTGTGGAAGCGGCAGCCGCTCGGCGGGGCGATCGGCGAGGGCACGTCCCCCTTGAGCAGGATGCGCTCGCTCTTGACGCCCCGGCGCTTCGGGTCCGGGATCGGCACGGCCGACAGCAGCGCCTTGGAGTACGGGTGCATCGGCGACTTGTAGAGCTTGTCGCGGTCCGCCAGCTCGACGATCTTGCCCAGGTACATCACCGCGATCCGGTCCGACACGTGGCGGACCACCGACAGGTCGTGCGCGATGATCACGTACGTCAGGCCGAGCTCCTGCTGGAGGTCGTCCAGCAGGTTCACCACCTGCGCCTGGATCGACACGTCCAGCGCGGAGACCGGCTCGTCGGCGACCACGAGCTTGGGGTTGAGCGCGAGGGCGCGGGCGATGCCGATGCGCTGCCGCTGGCCGCCGGAGAACTCGTGCGGATAGCGGTTGTAGTGCTCGGGGTTGAGGCCGACCACCGACAGCAGCCGCTGGACCTCCTTCTTCACCCCGCCCTCCGGCTCGACGCCCTGGAGCTTGAAGGGGGCGCCGACGATCGTGCCGATCGTGTGCCGGGGGTTCAGCGAGGAGTACGGGTCCTGGAAGATCATCTGCACGTCACGGCGCATGGGACGCAGGTCGCCGGTGTTGAGGTGCGTGATGTCCTTGCCCTCGAACTCGACCGTGCCGCCGGTCGGTTCGAGCAGGCGGGTGATCAGCCGGCCCATGGTGGACTTGCCGCAGCCGGACTCTCCGACGACGCCGAGCGTCTCGCCCCTGCGGACCTCGAAGTCGATGCCGTCGACGGCCCGGACCGCTCCGGTCTGCCGCTGGAGCAGGCCCTTGCGGATCGGGAAGTGCTTCTGCAGGCCGCTCACCTTGAGCAGGATCTCGCCGTCGGCGGTGTCCTTGGTGAGGGTGGGTGCGCTGGTGTCCGGTTCGCTCACCGTTTTGTCGTCGCTCACAGCTTCGGCGCAATCTCTTCGGTCCAGATACGCTCCCGCTGCTCCTGGCTCAAGTGGCAGGCGGCCCAGTGCGAGCCGCCGACCTCGGTCAGCTCGGGGCGGACCGTGCGGGTGACGTTGTCCTTCGGGATGTCCGCGTACGGGCAGCGCGGGTGGAAGGCGCAGCCGGACGGGAGGTTGATCAGGGAGGGCGGCGCGCCCTTGATCGGGATGAGCCGGTCGGTCTCCTCCCGGTCCAGCCGCGGCATCGAGCCGAGCAGGCCCCAGGTGTAGGGGTGGCGGGGCGAGGAGAAGACGTCCTCGGCGGGACCGCGCTCCACGCACCGGCCGCCGTACATGACCAGCAGGTCGTCGGCCATCTCGGCGACCACGCCCAGGTCGTGGGTGATCATGATGACCGCGGAGCCGAACTCCTTCTGCAGGTCGTGGATCAGGTCCAGGATCTGCGCCTGCACGGTGACGTCCAGGGCGGTGGTCGGCTCGTCCGCGATGAGCAGCTCGGGGTTGTTCACCAGCGCCATTGCGATCATGGCGCGCTGGCGCATGCCGCCGGAGAACTCGTGCGGGTAGCCGTCCACGCGCTTGGCGGGCTCGGGGATGCCGACCCGGTCGAGCATCTCGATCGCGCGCTGCTTGGCGGCCTTCTTGCTCACGTCGTGGTGGACGCGGTACGCCTCCACGATCTGGTGCCCGACCGTGTAGTACGGGTGCATCGCGGACAGCGGGTCCTGGAAGATCATGGCCATCTTCCGGCCGCGCAGCCGCCGCACCTCGTCGGGGTCGGCCGCGATCAGCTCCTGGCCGTCCAGCCAGACCTCGCCGGAGACGTGGGCGCGCGCCGAGCGGTGCAGGCCCATCACGCCGAGCGAGGTGACGGACTTGCCGGAGCCGGACTCGCCCACGATGCCCAGGGTCTTGCCCTTGCGCACGTCGAAGCTGACACCGTCGACCGACTTGACCAGGCCGTCGTCGGTGTCGAAGTGGATGCGCAGGTCACGGACGGACAGGAACACGTCGTCCGGGACGGACGGGGCGGTGGTGTCCGGTTCGCCGAGCGCGGCTTTGTCGAGCTTGCTCACGAGTACCTCACCCGGGGGTCGATGGCGGCGTACACCAGGTCGACGATCAAGTTGCAGAAGACGATGAAGAACGCGGCGACCAGGGTCACGCCCATCACGATGGGCAGGTCGTTGTCCTTGATGGCCTGGACCGAGTAGGCACCGATGCCCTGGAGGGAGAACACGGTCTCGGTGAGCACCGCGGTGCCGACGAGCGTGCCGAAGTCCATGCCGAAGATGGTGACGATCGGGGTGAGCGCGGAGCGCAGGCCGTGCTTGGTGACGACCGTGGTCTCCTTCAGGCCCTTGGCCCTGGCCGTGCGGATGTAGTCCTCGCTCATCGTCTCCAGCATGCCCGCCCGGGTGAGCCGGGCGTACAGCGCGGAGAAGAGGAAGGCGAGGCTGATCCAGGGCAGCATCAGGTGCCAGGCCCAGTCGGCGGGGTTCTCGGTGAACGGGACGTACTCGATGCTGTCCCAGATGGGGATCTCGTAGACGAAGAGCGCGTTGAGCACCTGGCCGGTGAAGAAGATCGGCAGCGAGACGCCGGCGAGCGCGATGAACATGGAGACGCGGTCGATGGGCCTGCCCTTGCGCAGGGCGGAGATGACACCGATGGTCACACCGGAGACGACCCAGATCACCGCGGCACCGACGGCCAGCGAGAAGGAGACCGGGATCCGCTGCTCCAGCTGCGGCCAGACTTCGATGTGGCTCTTGAAGGAGTACCCGAAGCAGGGTGCGCTGCAGTGCGTCGCCTCGGGACCGAACCGGTAGTCGGCACCCGCCACGAGGCCCTTGAGGAAGTTCCAGAACTGCTCGTAGACGGGCTGATCCAGTCCCAGGTTCTTCTTGATCGCGGCGACGGACTCGGGGTTCGCGTCCTTGCCGACGTACTGGGTGGCCAACTGATCGGCCGTCTGGCCCCCGAGGCGGGGCACCAGGAAGAAGATGGCGAAGGTGACTGCGCTGACCACCAGCAGCAACAGCACCGCGCCCATGACGCGTCGGAGGATGTACGCAGCCACAGCTGTACGGCCCCGGGTGGCCGCGGCGGGATCGTCCGCCGCGGCCACCCGGTGCCTTCACCTGCCTTTCGAAAGGTTCCGGCCTGCTGGTTACTTCGAGGAGCTCATCAGCAGGTAGTCGTACATGCCGAGGTAGGCCTGCGTGACCGTGACGTTGGTCGCGGACTGCGGCCGGAGCAGCAGGTTCTTGCGGTAGATCACCGGGACGACCGAGGCGTTGTCGAGCACCATCTTGTCGATGTCGCCCCAGGCCTTGGTGCGGGCCGCGTCGTCGGTGTTGGCGATCGCGTCCGTCAGGGCCTTGTTGATCTTCGGGTCGTCCAGCTCCATCAGGTTGTTGCCGCCCGAGGGCTTGATGGCCGCACCGTTGACGATCTGGTCGAGGAAGCCGTAGCCGGTCGGCCAGTCGGCGCCCCACGCCATCGAGAGCATGCCGAGCTTGTTCTCGTGGACGTAGCTCGGGACACCGGCGAAGTTGGAGAAGTACTTACCGGCCGGGAACTGCTTGATCTCGACGTTGATGCCGATCTTCTTCAGCGACGCCTGGACGGCCGTGGCCTGCGCGACCTCGGCGGGACGGTCCGAGCGGGCCGTGAGGATCGTGTTGAAGCCGTTCGGCTTGCCGCACGCCTTCAGCTCCGCCTTGGCCTTGGCCACGTCGCCCTTGTGACCCTCGGTCGGGTAGGCGTCGAACTTGGTGTAGCCGTTGACCGACGGGGGCAGCAGCGTGGTCGCCACGTCGCCCTTCGGCGCGCCGCCCATGGCGTCGAGCACCGACTGCTTGTCGAGGCCCCACTGCACGGCCTTGCGGCAGTGGATGTTGTCGAACGGCGCGACCTTGAGGTTCAGCGCGATGTACTGCGTGGCGCCGGCGTAGGAGCTGTCCGTCTGGTCGGCGTTCTTGCCGCGCAGCACCTTCGGCTGGGTCTGCGGGGCCACACCGGTGCCCGCCGCGTCAGCCGTGATCTTGTCGGAGAGCAGGTCGTTGTCGACCGTCACCTGGTTGACCTTGAACTTGATCGAGATCTTGTCCGGCAGGGCCTTGCGGATCGGGTCCGTCTTGGGGTCCCAGTTCTTGTTGCGCACGAGGGTGGCGCCGCGGCCCTCCTCGTAGGACTGGAACTGGTACGGGCCGGTGGACTGGATGGCCTGCACGTACTTCGCGCCGGTGTCCTTCGCCTTCGGCACGGGCGCCGTCTGCGAGAACGTCGCCAGGTAGTCGAAGTCAGCGAAGGGCTGCTTCAGCTTGAAGACGATCGTGCGGTCGTCCGGCGTCTCGATGGACTTGATGCCGTCGGCCGACTTGTCCTTGTACGGGCCCTGGTACTTGTCGCCGCCCTCGAGGTAGGCCTTGAAGTACGTCGGGCCGTTGGACAGTGCCTCGGGCGCGAAGTTGGAGCGCTCGATGGCGTACTTGACGTCCTTGGACGTCACCGGGGTGCCGTCCTGGAACTTCACACCCGCACGCAGCTTGTACGTCCAGGTCTTGGCGTCCGGGCTGGACTTGCCGAGGGACTCGGCGAGGTCCGGCACGACCTCCAGGCCTTCCTTGCCCGCCGCCGGCTTGAACGTGGTGAGCGTCCGGCCGTAGAGGCGGGAGAAGTTCTGCACCCAGCCGTAGTACGTGTTGCCCGGGTCGAGGGAGTCCGGCACGTCCGAGTGCTCGTACGTGACCGTCCCTCCCTTCTTGTCGGACGCGTTGACGATCGAGTTCAGCGCGGCGTCCTTCTTGCCGCTGCCTCCCCCGTCGTTGTCGTCACCGCCGCCGCCGCACGCGGCAGCACCCAGCGACAGTGCCAGGACCGACGCAACGCCGGCGGTCACCCTTCTCGTCTTCACCTGAGGAAGCCCCCTCATTCGATGGATCACTTGCTGCGAGGGTCGAGGGCGTCACGCAGCCCGTCACCCAGCAGGTTGAAGGCCAGGACGGTGATGAAGATCGCCAGTCCGGGCACGAACATGTACTGCGGATCAGCCGTGTAGAGATCCACAGCGTTGCTGAGCATGCCGCCCCAGGAGGCCTGCGGCGGAGCGATACCGACGCCGAGGAAGCTCAGCGCGGCCTCGAACAGGATGTTCGTCGGGATGATCAGCGTCGAGTAGACGAGGATCGGCGCGACGAGGTTCGGGAGGAGCTCCCGGAACAGGACGTACGGGCCGCGGGCTCCGAGGCTCGTGGCGGCCTCGATGAACTCCCGCTTGCGCAGGGTCATGGTCTGCGCCCGGACGATCCGGCCGATGTACGGCCAGCTGAAGAAGCCGATCACGAAGATCAGCACGCAGATGCGCAGCGACAGGCCGTCGAGTCCGAAGAACCCGTCCTGCACGGAGGCGGAGATCGAGATGGCGAACAGCAGCAGCGGGAAGGCGAGGAAGGTGTCCATCAGCCGGCTGATGACACTGTCCACCCAGCCGCCGTAGTACCCGGCGATCACGCCGAGGACGGTTCCGATGACCACCGACAGCAGCGTGGCGCCGCCGGCGACCAGCAGGGAGACCCAGGAGCCGTCGATGATGCGGGCGAGCATGTCGCGGCCGTACTGCGGGTCCACGCCCAGCGGGTGGTCCCAACTCATGCCGCCCCAGCCGCCCTTGGGAGCGAGCAGCGCGGGGTCGATGAGGTCCTGGTTGAACTTGTTGGGATCGAGGCCGAAGATCCACTGGATCGGCTTGGAGAACACCGCCATCAGCACGAGCAGCACGACGATGACGCCACCCGCCATCGCCACCTTGTCCCGCTTGAAGCGCATCCAGGCGATCTGGGTGAGCGAACGCCCTTCGATCTGGCTCTTCTTGACCCCGGAGAGCACGGCCTCGGGCTGTGCTCCGGCTTCCGCCCCGGTGGTCTCGATCGGTGCGGTCACGGTGCGATTGACCCCTCTCGGGCCGGCGATCGCCTAGCCCCTGGCTGCCGCTGTAGCGGTTTTGTTTGACTCGTACACGAGACCGACCGGCCCGCGTCTTGCCGGGAGTCTTCAACGCTTTGGCGATCAGTTGCCAGACTTGGCGGTGAAAGGATGCGTAAACGTGATGCTGTCTGGGGGGTTCCGTTATCCGGACAACGGGTAACAGGGGTCGGACGCGTCGAGCTAGGGGCATTTTAGGACATAGCCGCCTTTTTCACCCTTATCTACGCGCGAAGAGTGCGGCTGATGTCGCCTTCCGGAGGGCGTCGAACCAGTGCCGGCGGGGACTCCGGGCGGCTCAGAACCGGCCCTGGGCGGGCGGGTATCCGTAGCCGGACGCGGGGGCCTGGACGGGGGCGGTGGCGTGGGCCTCGCGGTCGTAGAACGGGCGGGCGTTCGCCCGCAACCACATGGCGACCGGGTCGTGTTCGTCGGACATCGCGACGGTGGAGACGGGGAGCCCGTCCGGGACGGCGCCGAGGGACTGCTGCATCATCGCGCGCACGGAGTCCACGGCCTGCGGCGAGGTGTCGTACACGTCCAGCCCGATGGCCAGGTACGGCGCGCCCAGCGCGGGCTGCACCCAGGCCCGGCGCAGCGAGCGGACGGCCGGGGTGCGGTGGGCGTTCTGCGCGAGCAGGGCGTAGAACTGCGGGACCTCGATGGCCGGTTCGGACAGCCGCAGCGGCCCGGCGGGCTGGCGGTCCAGGCCCGTGGCGATTCTGCGCAGGTCCAGCCAGGGGATGCCGACGCCGCCGCCGGGGGCGTGCGGGTTGAGCCAGAGGCCGTAGCGGTCGGGGTAGAGGGCGCGGGCGACGTCGAGGCCGTCGACCACCTCGTACGAGCGGTTCCAGCCGCTGGCCGACAGCTCCTGGGCGGAGGTCACGCAGGGGGCGTAGCCGTAGCCGTCGACCTCCATGCTTCCGTACTGGGCGTCCGGGGAGCCGGCCTGGCCCTGCCACAGGAGCATCCAGATCTGCCCGGTGTGCGGGGTGGCGAGCGCGCGCAGGAGTGCCTCGTAGGCGTCGTAGCGCCCGGGCGTGACCTGGCGCAGCATGTGCTCGACCTGTCCGGCCGCGGCCGTGCCGCTCGCGCTCACCTTTACCGCCCCTTCGTACAACGCCTCGACCGTGACCTAGCTTAAGCCCGCCCACCGACTCGGGACCTGACCTCGCCGGCGCGTGCGGGTCCGCGCGCGGCGCGGCGCGTCCACGTGGTGGCGCCGCACGGTGTCACGGCCCGCGTGCACGGTGTCACGGCCCGCGTTCCCGGAGCGGCCGTCCTACCGCTGGTAGAAGGGCCGGACCCGGTCCTTCAGCCAGTCGCCCACCGGGTCCTGCGCCACGTCCAGGAGGACCAGGTTGACGGGCCAGGGCGCCGGGGCCCTGGTGACGGCCCGGGTCAGCGCCTCCAGTGGAAGGGCCCTCAAGTCCCCCTCCCACTGGGAGAGTTCGACGCCGACGAACATCACGGGGTCGGCGGTCTCGATCGCCGCGAGGCAGCGGCGGGCGGTGAGCACGACGCCGGTCGCCTCGAACTCGGCGGAGGCGGCGGCCAGGAAGTCCACCGGGTCGTCCTGCCAGTCGGGCTCGAAGAGGCGGACCCGGCCGCCGCTCGCGGGGCCGTCCAGCGGGGTCCGGCCGGCCCGGCACAGGTCGGCGACCGCGGGGGGCGGCAGGGGTATGCCGACCACACCGCCGGGGTTGACGACGATCCCCGCGTGCGGGGGCAGGCCGCGGGCGAACTCCACGGCGGGGGCGATGGTGTACGACATGTGTGCGCCGACGACCTGGCGGAACTGCTCCTCGGAGCTGAACACCGGCACGTACGCCTGGCCGTCGATCTCGACGGCCGGCAGGTCGAGGGGGCCGCTGTGCGGGCCGCCGCCGCTGGGGAGCGGGACCCAGACGAAGCTCCGGCCGAGCACCTCGACGATGCGCCCGCCGGCCGCGGGTCCGGCGCCGAGGGCGGCCGAGAGCACCTCCTCCAGCTCGTTGCCGGGCCAGCCACCGTGCGGGTGGGTCTGCGTCTGCGCCGGGAGGTCCGCGGAGAAGTCCGCCGGGAAGTCCATCTGCCTAACCCCTGCCTGGAACCACTGCTGAGGCTGAAAGGCTAACGGCTCGGGGGCCGGAAGGGGCCGGGCCGGGAGGGACCGCTCACGGCTCGGGCGCCGGCCGCCGTCCCCGCGGCCCGCCGACGGGGTCCCTCGGCCGGCACACGCAGGGCGCCGCCCGGCCGCCGACCGGCGGCTGACCGGCGGCTGACCGGCGGCTGACCGGCCGCTGACCGCCCGGCTGTCCGCGTCGACGGCACCGGCCGGCACACCGCCCGCCCCGCGGGCCCCCGCCCGTCGGCTTCGCCCGCCGAGTGCGCCCACGCCCCCTGACCTCGCCGACCCGGGGCCCACCGCGCCGGGGCCCACCGCGCCGGGGCCAGCGACCTGGCCCACCGGCGTGGGCCCGCCGCTCTGAGGCCCGTCATCCGGGCCCGTCGTCCGGGCCAGCCGCCCCGGGACCGCCGACCCGGGACCGCCGACCCGGGGCGGCCAACCCTGGGCCGCCGACCCGGGGCGGCCAACCCTGGGCCGCCGACCCGGGGCGGCCAACCCTGGGCCTGTCGTCCCGGGCCTGCCGGTGCGAGGCCCGCCCGCCGGTTCGGGCCCGCCCGCCCAGGCCCGCCGCCCCCGAACCCGCCGCCCCAGGCCTGCCGGTTCGAAACCCACCGCCCCGGGCGCAGCAACCGGGCAAGCGCACGAGATCCACCCGCGGAGGCGACGCCCACCGGCCCCGGGTCGGTGGGCCCGGGTCGGCGGGGCTTGGGTCAGCGGGCCCCGGGTCGGGGGCCCCGGGCGGCGGGGGCAGGGAGTCCGGAGTCACCTGCGGGCAGGCCGGACGGGGCGCTTGCGTCGCATCCGTCGCCTCGGACTCACGGCCCGGCCGTCGTCACGCCACGTACCGCCACCCCGTCGCACAACGCAGCACCCGTCACCCCGTGAAGCCGATGCGGCGGAGCGCGTTCGCCGCCGCGCGGTCGGCGAGCACGGCCGAGCCGCAGCCGGAGGGGAGGTCGCCCTGTTCCACCGCGCGCAGCAGCCGGGCCGTCGCCGCGCGGTGGCGTACGAACGCGTAGCGCGAGACGCCGCGGCCGCGGTCGCGCTGGCCCGCCAGGGCCTGTTCGGGCGTGACGTCGAGGAGGAGCAGATGCATGCTGCCGCCCCGGCGGCGGGCCTCGCGGGCGAGCCAGCGGCGCACCCAGGCCTGCGTGCCGCAGTCGTGCACCACGATCCCCTCACCCGTGCGCAGCGCGCGGCGCAGCCCGGCGTAGTGGGCGAGACGGACGAGCGGGCGGTAGACCGCGTACGGCAGGAAGCCCGGCATGCGGCGCTCCCAGCGGTCGCGGGTGTCCTGGGAGTCGACGCGCCGGCCCGGGACGGTACGCCGCATGAGCGTGGACTTGCCGCTGCCGGGCAGCCCCGTGACCACGACGATGTCCCGGGGGCCGAACAGCAGCGCGTGCGGGCCGCGTCCGGCGCGGTCGCGCAGATCGCGGACGACCGGCGCCGGCACCGGGCCGCACACCGCCCGGGCCGGCGCGGCCGGCTGCTCGGGCAGCGCCATGCCCGTGGTCGTGGCGTACGCCCTGGTCCTGTTCACCGTGATCGTCCTCCCCTGGGGCCAGGTACGGAGTCCCATCCCCGCCGAGTGTAAAAAGAAGGTAATGCCGCAGGCCTCTCATTTCCGTACTCTTCCTGCAACAGGGCTGCTACAGGTCACCGTGTCCGGTGCGCGGGACGCGCGCACCCCCTGGGAAAGGTCCCCCTGCCGCGCCGGAAGGATGCGTGCAATGATGTGCGCGCCAACTGCATACCGGCCGTTTGAATCCGCGCGGGAGAGTTCCCAGCACCGCTGACGCTGGGGCGCCGAAGGAGCAAGTCCCTCCCTTGAATCTCTCAGGCCCCGTTACCGCGCGGGCGAGGCACATCTGAAAAGCGGGCCGCTGCCACAGCGGTCCCACCCAAGGTGCAAGTCATGGACCGGCGCGGTCATGGCGAACCTCTCAGGTTCCGATGACAGATGGGGAGGAACGCCCTCGCCCCTCATTGCCCTGGGAGACGACCGACCGTGAGCAGTACAGGAGAACTCCGTCACACCGCGCTCGATGCCCTGCATCGCTCGCTCGGCGCGACGATGACCGACTTCGCCGGCTGGGACATGCCCCTGCGCTACGGCTCCGAGCGCGACGAGCACCTCGCCGTGCGCACGAAGGCCGGGCTCTTCGACCTCTCCCACATGGGTGAGATCACCGTCACCGGCCCGCAGGCCGCCGCACTCCTCGACTACGCCCTGGTGGGCAACATCGGCGGCGTGAAGCCGGGCCGCGCCCGCTACACCATGATCTGCCGGGCCGACGGCGGCATCCTCGACGACCTGATCGTCTACCGCCTGGGCGAGACCGAGTACATGGTCGTCGCCAACGCCTCCAACGCCCAGGTCGTCCTGGACGCGCTGACCGAGCGGGCCGCCGGCTTCGACGCCGAGGTGCGCGACGACCGGGACGCCTACGCGCTGATCGCCGTCCAGGGTCCCGAGTCCCCCGGCATCCTGAAGTCCCTCACGGACGCCGACCTCGACGGGCTGAAGTACTACGCCGGCCTGCCCGGCACCGTCGCCGGGGTCCCGGCCCTGATCGCGCGCACCGGCTACACCGGCGAGGACGGCTTCGAGCTGTTCGTGAAGCCGGAGCACGCCGTCGAGCTCTGGCAGGCGCTGACCAAGGCGGGCGAGGCCTCCGGCCTGGTCCCGTGCGGGCTGTCCTGCCGCGACACGCTGCGCCTCGAGGCGGGCATGCCGCTGTACGGGCACGAGCTGACCACCGCCCTGACGCCCTTCGACGCCGGTCTCGGCCGCGTGGTGAAGTTCGAGAAGGAGGGCGACTTCGTGGGCCGCGAGGCCCTGCGCGAGGCCGCCGCCCGGGCCGAGCAGAACCCGCCGCGCGTGCTGGTCGGCCTGGTCGCCGAGGGCCGCCGGGTCCCGCGCGCCGGGTACGCCGTCGTCGCCGGCGGCGAGGTGATCGGCGAGGTCACCTCCGGCGCCCCCTCCCCCACCCTCGGCAAGCCGATCGCCATGGCCTACGTCGACGCCGCGCACGCCGCGCCCGGCACGCCCGGCGTGGGCGTGGACATCCGGGGCAGTCACGAGCCGTACGAGGTCGTGCCGCTGCCGTTCTACAAGCGGCAGAAGTAGACACTGGCCACGGGCGCCACGAGCGCCCGGGGCACCTCCACCCCGCTCACCAGCGGTCCCTTCACCAGCACTCCCGCGCGTACAGGAGAATTCAGGCCATGAGCAACCCCCAGCAGCTGCGCTACAGCAAGGAGCACGAGTGGCTGTCGGCCGCCGAGGACGGCGTGTCGACGGTCGGCATCACGGAGCACGCGGCCAACGCGCTCGGCGATGTCGTGTTCGTCCAGCTTCCCGAGGTCGGGGACACGGTGTCCGCGGGAGAGACCTGCGGTGAGCTGGAGTCGACCAAGTCGGTGTCCGACCTGTACTCGCCGGTCTCCGGTGAGGTCACCGAGGTCAACGAGGACGTCGTGAACGACCCGTCCCTGGTGAACTCGGCCCCCTTCGAGGGCGGCTGGCTGTTCAAGGTCCGGGTCACGGACGAGCCGGGCGACCTGCTCTCCGCCGACGAGTACACCGCGTTCTCCGCCGGCTGAGGAGTCGTAGCCGTATGTCCGTCCTGAACACCCCCCTGCACGAGCTCGACCCGGCCGTGGCCGCCGCGGTCGACGCCGAGCTGCACCGCCAGCAGTCCACGCTGGAGATGATCGCCTCCGAGAACTTCGCCCCGGTGGCGGTCATGGAGGCGCAGGGCTCGGTCCTCACCAACAAGTACGCCGAGGGCTACCCGGGCCGCCGCTACTACGGCGGCTGCGAGCACGTCGACGTGGTCGAGCAGATCGCGATCGACCGGGTGAAGGAGCTGTTCGGCGCCGAGCACGCCAACGTGCAGCCGCACTCCGGCGCCCAGGCCAACGCGGCGGCGATGTTCGCGCTGCTCAAGCCGGGCGACACCATCATGGGTCTGAACCTCGCCCACGGCGGTCACCTGACCCACGGCATGAAGATCAACTTCTCCGGCAAGCTCTACGACGTCGTCGCCTACCACGTGGGCGAGGACGGCCGGGTCGACATGGCCGAGGTCGAGCGGCTCGCCAAGGAGTCCCGGCCGAAGCTGATCGTGGCCGGCTGGTCGGCGTACCCGCGGCAGCTGGACTTCGCCGAGTTCCGCCGGATCGCGGACGAGGTCGGCGCGTACCTGATGGTCGACATGGCCCACTTCGCCGGGCTGGTCGCGGCCGGGCTGCACCCCAACCCGGTGCCGCACGCGCACGTGGTCACCACCACGACCCACAAGACCCTCGGCGGCCCGCGCGGCGGTGTGATCCTCTCCACGGCCGAACTGGCCAAGAAGATCAACTCCGCCGTCTTCCCCGGTCAGCAGGGCGGTCCGCTGGAGCACGTGGTCGCCGCCAAGGCCGTCGCGTTCAAGGTCGCCGCCTCGGAGGAGTTCAAGGAGCGCCAGCGCCGTACGCTGGAGGGTGCCCGCATCCTGGCCGAGCGTCTGGTGAAGGACGACGTCCGGGCCGTGGGCGTGGACGTCCTGTCCGGCGGCACCGACGTGCACCTGGTCCTGGTCGACCTGCGCCACTCGGAGCTGGACGGCCAGCAGGCCGAGGACCGCCTTCACGAGGTGGGCATCACCGTCAACCGCAACGCGATCCCGAACGACCCGCGTCCGCCGATGGTGACGTCCGGTCTGCGGATCGGCACCCCGGCCCTGGCCACCCGCGGATTCCAGGCGGAGGACTTCGCCGAGGTCGCGGACGTCATCGCCGAGGCGCTGAAGCCGTCGTACGACGCGGAGGCCCTCAAGGCCCGGGTGAAGGCCCTGGCCGACCGGCACCCGCTGTACCCGGGTCTGGACAAGTAGCGCCGGACAACGGCCGCGAAGAAACCTTTCGGGTGCCGTGCCGCCACAAGCGGCGCGGCGCCCACCCCCTTGGCACCACCCCCGTAGTCAGGAGTTCCCCCGTGGCCATCTCGGTCTTCGACCTGTTCTCGATCGGCATCGGCCCGTCCAGCTCCCACACCGTCGGCCCGATGCGCGCGGCCGGCCTGTTCGTCCGGCGGCTGCGCAACGAGGAGCTGCTCGGGTCCGTCGCCTCGGTCCGGGCGGAGCTGTACGGCTCGCTCGGCGCGACCGGGCACGGCCACGGCACGCCCAAGGCGGTGCTGCTCGGCCTGGAGGGCGACTCGCCGCGCACGGTGGACGTGGAGACCGCCGACGAGCGGGTGGAGAAGATCAAGGCCGGCGGCAGGCTGAACCTGCTCGGCGAGCACGAGATCGCGTTCTCCTTCGACGACGACATGGTCCTGCACCGCCGCAAGGCCCTGCCGTACCACGCCAACGGCATGACCCTGTGGGCGTACGACGCCTCGGGCGCGGAGCTGCTGACCAAGACCTACTACTCGGTCGGCGGCGGGTTCGTCGTGGACGAGGACGCGGTCGGCGCCGACCGCATCAAGCTCGACGACACCGTCCTGAAGTACCCCTTCCGCACGGGTGACGAGCTGCTGCGCATGGCCCGGGAGACGGGGCTTTCCATCTCGGCGCTGATGCTGGAGAACGAGCGGGCCTGGCGCACGGAGGAGGAGATCCGGGAGGGCCTGCTGGAGATCTGGCGGGTCATGCAGGCGTGCGTGGCGCGCGGCATGTCCCGCGAGGGCATCCTGCCGGGCGGTCTGAAGGTGCGCCGCCGGGCCGCCAACACCGCGCGCAAGCTCCGCTCCGAGGGCGACCCGCTGGCCCTGTCGATGGAGTGGATCACCCTCTACGCGATGGCCGTGAACGAGGAGAACGCCGCCGGGGGCCGGGTCGTCACCGCCCCGACCAACGGCGCGGCCGGCATCATCCCGGCGGTCCTGCACTACTACATGAACTTCGTGCCCGGCGCCGACGAGGAGGGCGTGGTCCGCTTCCTGCTCGCCGCGGGCGCGATCGGCATGCTGTTCAAGGAGAACGCCTCCATCTCCGGCGCCGAGGTCGGCTGCCAGGGCGAGGTCGGCTCGGCCTGCTCCATGGCCGCGGGCGCCCTCGCCGAGGTCCTCGGCGGCTCGCCCGAGCAGGTGGAGAACGCGGCCGAGATCGGCATGGAACACAACCTGGGCCTGACCTGCGACCCGGTCGGCGGTCTGGTCCAGATCCCGTGCATCGAGCGCAACGGCATGGCGGCGGTCAAGGCGGTCACGGCGGCCCGTATGGCGATGCGGGGCGACGGCTCGCACAAGGTGTCCCTGGACAAGGTCATCAAGACGATGAAGGACACCGGCGCGGACATGTCCGTCAAGTACAAGGAGACGGCCCGGGGCGGTCTCGCGGTGAACATCATCGAGTGCTGACGGCGCCGGCGAAGGCGTCTCACATCGCGAGAAGGCTGTACCGCGAAACAAGATGGCTGACATCGTTGCAGCAGCCATGTTTCACGCGTGAAAGACCGAGCGATGCCCGCACCAGCCACCGGTTCCGCCCCGACGCCCGTCAACCCCCGCTCCCGGGTCCTCGTCGCCAGCCTCATCGGCACGACGATCGAGTTCTACGACTTCTACATCTACGCGACCGCCGCGGTGCTCGTCTTCCCGCAGCTGTTCTTCCCGAGCAGCGACCCGACCACCGCGCTGCTGTCGTCGTTCGCGGTCTTCGGCGCCGCGATGGTGGCCCGCCCGGTCGGCGCCGTCGTCTTCGGGCACCTCGGCGACCGGCTCGGCCGCAAGAAGACGCTCGTCGTCTCGCTGCTGACCATGGGGCTCGCCACCTTCCTCATCGGCGTCCTGCCCACCTACGCCCAGGCCGGCTGGGTGGCCACCGCGCTGCTCGTGCTGATGCGGCTCGCGCAGGGCTTCGCGCTCGGCGGCGAGTGGAGCGGCGCCGCCCTGGTCGCCACCGAGAACGCCCCCAGCGGCAAGCGCGCCCTGTACGGCACCTTCCCGCAGCTGGGCGCCCCGCTGGGCTTCATCATCGGCAACGGCCTGTTCCTGCTCATGGGCGCGCTGCTGCCCTCCGCGGCCGGCGCCGACCCCACGCAGCCCTCGGACGCCTTCCTCGACTGGGGCTGGCGCGTGCCGTTCCTGTTCTCCGCCGTGATGGTCGCCATCGGCCTGTGGGTGCGCTCCCGGCTCGTCGAGTCCGCGGTGTTCACCAAGACCCGCGCCTCGGGCGGGGTGCGCCGGCTGCCGCTGGCCACCGTGGTGCGCGGCCACGGCAGGCAGCTGGTCCTGGGCACCTTCATCATGCTGGCGACCTACGTGCTCTTCTACCTGATGACCACGTTCTCGCTGAGCTACGGACGCACCGCGGAGGACGCCGCCGTGCCCGGACTGGGCTACGGCTACACCACCTTCGTCCTGATGCTGATCTTCGGTGTGCTGTTCTTCGCCGCCTTCACCCTGGTCTCCGGTCCGCTCGCCGACCGCTACGGGCGGCGCTCCACGCTGACCTGGATCACCGCCGCGATCGTGGTCTTCGGACTGGTCTGGGAGCCGCTGATCGGTCTGGGCACCGGGGGCGTGCTGCTGTGGCTCGTGCTCGGCTTCACCCTGATGGGCCTGACGTTCGGCCCGATGGGCGCGCTGCTGCCCGAGCTGTTCCCGACCAGCGTGCGCTACACCGGCTCGGGCATCTCGTACAACGTCAGCTCGATCCTGGGAGCGGCCGTCGCCCCGTTCATCGCCGTGGCGCTGTGGGAGGCCGGGGACGGCTCGCCGTGGCTGGTCGGCGTCTACCTCTCGGCGATGGCCGTGCTGACGCTGGTCGCGCTGCTGCTCGGCAAGGAGACCAAGGACGTCTCCCTGGACGACGGGGAGACCTCCCGTACCGAAGACCCGGCACGCTCCGTGACCGCGACCGGCGGAAGTTGACATCTGCACATCGGGCCGCGGCAGCCCGTGCCATGGTGGTGGGCACCAACTCCCCCTCCCCCACCGGCACGTCAGGGAGCCCCCCATGCTGCGCGGCATCGACGTGAGCGCCTACCAGTCCTCCTCCTACGACACCGACGGCCTCTCCTTCGTCTTCGTGAAGGCGACGGAGGGGCGGTCCTACGTGAACCCCAAGCTGGCCGCCCAGACCGAGCGGGCGCGGGACGCCGGCCTGGTCGTCGGCTTCTACCACTTCCTGTGGCCCGGCAACCTCACCGCCCAGGCGGAGTACTTCGTCGGCAGGGCGCCGGACCGGGCGGGCGACATCCTCGCCGTGGACTGGGAGACGACCGGCGACGGCACCCACGCCAGCAACGCGGAGAAGGACCGGTTCATACGGAAGCTGAAGGAACTGCGTCCGGACAACCGTGTGGTGCTCTACTGCAACCGGAACTTCTGGCTCAACGTGGACACGACCTCCTACGCCGGCGACGGGCTGTGGATAGCCGACTACGTCTCCGCGGGAAAGCCCCGCATCAAGGCGAAGTGGCGTTTCCACCAGTACACCGACGACCCGCTGGACAAGAACGTGGCCGCGTTCGAGAGCAGGGCGGCGCTGCGGAAGTGGGCCACCGGCGCCTGACGCGCCGGGCTGCTAGCCGCTGAAGTCCGCCGTGCGCTCCGGGGACGCCTCCGACAGGGCCTTCGTGACCTCCTGGACCCCGCCGCGCAGGCCGTAGACCGGGGTGCCGGGCTGCTGGCGCCAGGAGTCGTCGAGGCCGCCCGCGTCGACCGTGTCGAAGCCGAGTTCCTCGATCAGCTCGCGCACCTTCCGCTTGGCCGCCTCGTCGTCCCCGGCCACCGGCAGGGCCAGGCGGCCGGGATCGCCGGCCGGGCGGTGGCGGTCCAGGATGTCCTGGGCGTAGGTGCCGTTGAAGGCCTTGACGACGGGGTGGCCCAACTGCCGTTCCGTCCAGCGGCTCTCGGTCAGCCCCTCGTCCTCGATCGCGGCGATCCGGCCGTCGCGCTCGCGGGGGTAGTAGTTGCCGGTGTCGATGACCGCGACGCCCTCGGCGGCCCCGTCGAGCAGGCCGGACGGCAGGTCCGGGACCGCCTTGACGGGGATGGTCACCACCACGACCTCCGCGCCGCGCGCGGCCTCCTCGACCGGTACCGGCGTCGCGCCGGTCTCCTCCGCGAGGGCCGTGAGGGTGTGCGGGCCCCTGGAGTTGGCGACGGACACGTCATGACCGAGGGCGGTGAGCCGCCGGGTCAGGTTGCCGCCGATGTTGCCCGCTCCGATGATGCCGATCTTCATGTCGTCGCCCCTCCGGGATGGACAGCGCTCACTGATCCTTGTGATCCCGGCAACCTCGGGAGCGGACGGGCTATTCCGGGCCGGGGGCGGAACCCGGCATGCCGAGGGGGCCCGGTCCGTGCGGGCACGGACCGGGCCCCCTCGCTCGGATTCCCGGGCGGCCTACTTGTTCAGGTAGCCCCAGAACTCGTCGAAGCTCAGCTTCTTGTCGCCGTCCAGGTCGCGGCTCTTGATGACGACCTCGGCGACCGACTCGGTGACGTTCCAGTCACCCGACTGGGCCAGGGCGGTCTTGAACTCGGCAGCGGTGATGAATCCGTCACCGTCCGTATCGATCCGCTCGAACTGCTTGCGTGCTTCCTCGATGTCCGCCACCGATCGCCCCTCGTCTCGTGCTGTACGTCGTACTGACGCAGGTCAGATTATCCGGCCACGCGGGCTTCCAGTGCGGCGACCACCCAGGCGAACTCCTCCCGGTGGGCCGCCCCGGGCCCGGTGCCCTTCACGACGGCGAGCAACTCCCGGTAGCGGGCGACCCGGTGGGTGGCGTGCGAGCGCAGCCGGTCCAGGACGAGGGCGGGGTCGGCCGTGCCCAGCACGGCGTCCAGCACCGGGCCGGCCTCCGGGGAGCCGGGGGCGATGCCCCGCTCGCGGGCCTCGGCTCCGAGCCGTACGAGACGCCGGGAGAACCACAGGGACGCCCCGGCGGGGGTGCCGTGGCCGTGGTCGGCCGCATTGGACTCGGCGACCCGGCGCATCTCGGCCCGGAAGCCGGGGTCCTGGAGCATCTCGGCCAGTTCCAGCCAGGCGTCGACCTGTTCGGGCGTCGGTTCGTCGGGCAGGTCTGCGGCGATGCTCCGCATGCGCTCGCGGATCACCGGGTCCGCCGTGTCCAGCCCGTGGAAGGTCTCATCGACGAACTCCTCCAGAATGCGCCGCCGCTCGGCCGCGGACAGCCGTGCCAGTCTGTTCATCAGGGTCGTCTCCTCCGCGTCGGAACCCCGCTGCGCGACCGTCGACAGCACCGCACGGGTCACCTTCAGCGACCGGATCCGCGCGTCCAGCGCGACCACGTGCGCGGCCGCCACCTGCGCCACCGTCGCCTCGCCCGCCAGCACCCGGCGGACGTCCGCGAGGCCGAGCCCCAGCTCGCGCAGCGTCCGTACCAGCTCCAGGCGGGCCACCGCGGCGGCGTCGTAGAGCCGGTATCCGCCCTCGGACCGGGCCACCGGGGGCACGACGCCCTCGTCCGACCAGTAGCGGATGGTGCGTACGGTCAGTCCGGTGGCCCGGGCCAGCGCGCCGATGGTGAGCAGTCCGGTGCCGTCGTCGGTCATGCCCGGAAGTCTGGACCCTCCAGCGGCCGGAGACTCAAGGCGCGGTCAGTGCCAGGGCTTGTAGTGCGGGTTGCTCTCGCACTCGCTCATGATCTCCGTCCTGGTCGCCTTGTCGACCGGGCAGACGCCGACGACGTACTGCCGGGCGATGCCGCCGGGGAAGGCGACTTCCTGCTGGTCGGCGTACTTGTGGGTGTCGCCGATGGTCTTGTTGACGTCGACGCCGCCGGGGGCGTCGACGTAGTAGTTGAAGGCGGACTTCCACTTCTTGAACAGGTCGTGGTCGTACGTGGTCGACACGTACGGGGACGGCTGGTTGACCAGGACGTACTTCTCCAGGTCGTACTGGCCGTTCACGACGTCCCTGGGGCGGAAGCCCTCCTCGAAGATCACGGAGGGGCCGCGGCCGTCGGCGCGGTAGAGGGTGCCGCAGGTGGTGCGCCAGGACGGGGCGGGGGTGATCCGGGCGAGGTCCACCCGGCGGTCGGCGGCGGCCTCGGCCTTGTCGTCGAACTGGACGGGGCAGGCGGCGGGCGCGGGGGCGGCGGGCCGGGCGGGGGTGCGGTCCGGTGTGGCGGCCGTGGTGGTGAGGACGGCCGCGAGGGAGAGGGCGGCGGCCGTGGCGCGCCGCTTGCGGAGAGTGATCATGCGGAGCACGATCGCGGTTCCGCCGCGGCGGGCCCGGGATCCTCACCCGATCAGGGCGTGTCAACTGCGCTGATGTGGACGGCCGATGGGGTCAGCGGAAGATGCCCGTGTGGCCGAGGGAGTAGCGGCCGGGCTGCGGGTAGACGGCGAGGCCGTGCGGGCCGCTGCCGACGGGGATGCGGGCGAGCTGGGTGCCGGTGCGGGTGTCGATGGCGTACACCTCGGCGTCGTAGCGGCCGGAGAGCCACAGCACCTTGCCGTCGGCGGAGACGCCGCCCATGTCGGGGCTGCCGCCGTCGGGCAGCCGCCACTTCTTGGTGAGCTTGTTCTGCGTGAAGTCGAAGACGGAGACCGTGCCCTCGCCGCGGTTGGACACGTACATCTCGCGGGAGTCGCGGCTGACGTAGAGGCCGTGGCAGCCCTTGCCGGTGGGCAGCAGGGTGGGCTCGGCGAACGTGTCGCCGTCCAGGACCCACATGCCGTGGGCCATCATGTCGGCGATGTAGAACCGCTTGCCGTCGGGTGAGATCTTCACGTCCTGCGGCATGGCGCCCTCGAAGGGCAGCCGCTGCTGCCCGACGACCTCCATCCTCTCGGTGTCGACCTTGAGCAGTTCGCCGCTGAACTCGCAGGAGACGATGAAGTAGCGTCCGTCGAGGGAGAAGTCGGCGTGGTTGACGCCGTAGCAGGAGACCGGGACGGTCTTCCTGACCGCCATGGTGTGCGGGTCGCGGAAGACCAGCTCGCGGTCGAGGGAGGCCATGACGACGGCGTACTTGCCGTGCGGCGTGAAGTACAGGTTGTACGGGTCGTGGACCTCGACCTCCTTGCCCGCCTTGCCGGTCCTCGGGTCGATCGGGGTGAGGGTGTGACCGCGGTTGTTGTTGACCCAGAGCGTCTTCAGGTCCCAGGAGGGCACCACGTGCTGGGGCTGCCGGCCCACGGGGATCGTCTCGACGATCTCGTACGTCTCCGGGTCGATGACGGAGACCGTGTCGGACTCGGTGTTGGGGACGTAGACCCGGGAGGGGAAGTCCTTGACGACGGGGGACAGTTTGCCGGGGCGGTCGGCCGCGTAGACGTCCTCCGGGTCGAGGACCGGCGGCATGCCGGGCAGTCCCGCCACGGGCTTCTTCTCGCGCGGGGCGGGCACGGCGGCCTTGGTGCCGCGCGCCTCGGAGGTCCGCTCGCCGTCCGTGCCGCAGGCGGCGAGGACGGCGAGTGCGGCACCCGTGACCAGGGCACTCTTGACGAGGTGACGGTGCATTCCACCATTTAAGGCGCGGATGATCCGGAAACGGGCCATTCGCCCGACCGGCGGCCGGGTGAGCCTCGCGACCGGTGGCCCTCAGCGGTCGGCGACCCGCATCTCGAACCAGGTGGTCTTCCCGCGGGGCAGCAGGTCGACGCCCCAGCGGTCGGCGAGCTTGTCGACGAGGAACAGGCCCCGGCCGCTGACGTCCATCTCCTGCACCGGCATCAGGCACGGCAGCCCGCGCGAGGGGTCGCGGACCTCGACCCGGATCCAGCCGCGGCGGCGGTGCAGACGCAGCCCGAAGACACGGGCACCGGTGTGGCGCACGGCGTTGCCGACCAGTTCGGAGACGAGGAGGACCGCGTCCTCGGTGGTCTTGGGCGTGAGTCCCCAGTGCCGCAGCACCACGACCTGGGTGAGGCGCCGCGCGGTCGCGGCGGACTCGGGGCGGGACGGCAGTGGGACTTCCGCCTCCGTCGGGTTGCCGTACAACTCCAGCACCTTGAGCGCGTGTTCGTCCTCGACGGTCGGCGACCAGCGCGCCGCGGCCGCATGAGCGTGTCCCCGCGGCTGTTCCATACCCTCCAGCCCCGCCATGCCCCCATCATGGCCGCCCAGGGCGTCCGCCGGGGCCGTTCCCGGGGAATACGCCCCCGGGGACGGGCTCCGAAGCGGTGGCCGTCCGTCATATGCCACGGGCACATCGGGACCTCGCGCACCCCGGCTGACCTGCTGGAACGAGTCATTCCGGGGCAATCGGCGGACTCCCTCGATCCGGCACGCTTAAGGTTGCCTTAAGGCTGCCATAAACCGCTCCATCGAGGGACCCGGATCAGACACGGCGTCAATTGCAACCCCCTGGAGGGATGTTCAGAGGAACTTCGCCTTGCCCGGCCCCTCCGCCACGAAGCTGCGCATCCCGCGCTCGCGGTCCTCGGTGGCGAACAGGCCCGCGAACCAGTTCCGTTCGATCGCCAGGCCCGTGTCGATGTCCGTCTCCAGGCCGGCGTCGATCGACTCCTTGGCGGCGCGCAGCGCCAGGGCCGGGCCCTGGGCGAGCTTCGCGGCCCAGGCGTGCGCCTGCGCGTAGACCTCCTCGGCGGGCACGACCCGGTCGACCAGGCCGATCTCCTTGGCCTCGTCGGCCTTGACCATCCGGCCCGTGAAGATGAGGTCCTTGGCCTTGGAGGGGCCGACCAGGCGGGCCAGGCGCTGGGTGCCGCCGGCGCCGGGGATCAGGCCGAGCAGGATCTCCGGCTGGCCGAGCTTGGCGTTCTCGCCGGCGATGCGGTAGTCCGCGCAGAGCGCCAGCTCGCAGCCGCCGCCCAGCGCGTAGCCCGTCACGGCCGCGACGACCGGCTTGGGGATGCGGGCCACGGCCGTGAAGGAGTCCTGCAGGGCGCGGGCGCGCAGGACCATCGCGGTGTGGTCCATCGCCTGCATCTCCTTGATGTCCGCGCCGGCCGCGAACACCTTCTCGCCGCCGTAGACCACCACGGCCCGCACGTCCTCGCGGCGCGCGGCCTCCTCGGCGAGTTCCTTCAGCCGGTCCTGCGTGGCGATGTCCAGCGCGTTCATGGGCGGTCGGTCCAGCCGGAGCGTGCCGACGCCTTCAGCGACTTCGAGAGAGACGGTCATGGGCAGCAGGTTAACGGGGACTAACGGACAGGGCCCCGGTGCGGTCCGTCACACCGGGGCCCTCCGTCAGCGCCGGAGTGCTACTTCTTCCACTTCTCCCACGACATGTTCCAGCCGTTGAGCCCGTTGTCCGGGTCGACGATCCGGTCCTCGGAGTTCTTGACGACGACCACGTCACCGACCATGGAGTTGTTGAAGAACCACGCGGCCGGCACCTTCTTGTCCCAGCCGCCGCGCACGTCGCGCAGGCCGATGCAGCCGTGGCTGGCGTTGTAGTTGCCGAAGGCGCCGCTCGCCCAGTAGTTGCCGTGCAGGAACGTGCCGGAGGTGGTGAGGCGGACGGCGTGCGGGACGTCCTTGATGTCGTACTCGCCGCCGTAGCCGACGGTCTCGCCGTTCATCCGGGTGACCGTGAGCATCTCGCTGATGACCATCTGGCCGTTCCAGGTCTCCATGCCGGGCTTGCCGGTGGTGACCGGGATGGTCTTGACGACCTTGCCGTCGCGCGTGACCTTCATGGTCAGCTTCTTGGCGTCGACGACCGAGACCTGGTTGCGGCCGATGGTGAACTCGACCTTCTTGTCCTGCTCGCCGTAGACGCCGGGGCGGCCCTCGACGCCGTCGAGGTTCAGGTCGACGGTCACCTTGGTGCCGGGCTTCCAGTACTTCTCGGGGCGGAAGTCGAGCCGGTCGTTGCCGAACCAGTGGCCTTCGACGTCGACGGCCGGCTCGGTCTTGATGCGGATGGCGTTCTCGACGGCCTCCGGGCTGGTGATGCCCCGGGAGAAGCGGATGGAGAACGGCATGCCGACGCCGACCTTGGAGCCGTCCTCGGGCGTGAAGGTGCCGATGAAGGTGTTCTTCGGCGTCAGCGTGGTGAAGCCGGCGTCCTCCGCGGCCGTGCGGCCCTCGGAGTCCTTGGCGACCGCGTGGACGGTGTACTTGGTGGCACCGGCCAGGTGGGTGGACGGCGTCCAGGTGGCGCCGTCGCCGGATATCTTCCCGTCGATCTTCCTGCCCTCGGCGTCCTTGACGACGACCTCCGAGAGCTTGCCCTTGGCGGCGGTGACCTTCAGCGCGCCGCTGGTCTCGACGGACTTGGCCCCGTCCTTCGGCGCGATGCTGACGACGGCCTCGGACTGCTTGCTCTGCGCGGTGCCCGCGTCCTTGCCCTTGCCGCCGTCCGCGCCGGAACCGGAGCCGCCGTCCCCGCCGCCGCACGCCGTCACGGCGAACAGCAGCGCGCCGACGACCAGCGCGAGCCTGCCGTTCCCGCGTCCAACCGACGCCCCCGATATCGGTCGCACGTTCAAGTGGTACTCCCCTCCCCGGACCTGGTCAGGCCCGCTCCCCGGCGCGTGTCCCCCGCGCACCGGCGAATAGTAACCACCAAGTGAGCGGCCCCGGCCGCCCGCGAATGTCACCGTTCGGTCCCAACGGAACGCCGGGTCAACCGGCCCCCCTGTCCGGTTACTTCACCGCACTGCCCGCCTTCCATGCGTTCCAGCCCATATTCCATCCTCCGAGCCCGTTGTCGGGAGCGACCGTTTTGTCGTTGCTGTTGACCACCTCGACGACGTCCCCGACGAGGCTGCGGTCGAAGAACCAGCCGGCCGGGGTGTCCGAGCCGCCGCCCTTCACATCGCGCAGGCCGACGCACCCGTGGCTGACGTTGGTGCGGCCGAACACACTGCGGTGGGCCCAGTAGTTGCCGTGCAGGAAGGTGCCCGAGTCGGTCAGGCGCATGGCGTGCGGGACGTCGGGGATGTCGTACTCGCCCTTGCCGTCGCGCTTCTTGAAGCCGACCGTGGCGCCGTTCATCCGGGTGACCTCCAGCATCTCGGTCACCACCATCTTGCCGTTGTACGTGGTGGTCTTCGGGGCCCCGGCCGTCACCGGCACGGTGGCGAGCGGCTCGCCGTCGCGCCGCACCTCCATGGAGTGCCGGGCGGCGTCGACGACGGAGATCTGGCTGCGGCCGACGGTGAAGGAGAACCGCTTGTCCTGCAGGCCGTACAGGCCCGGCCCGCCCTTCACGTCGCGCAGGCGCAACGCGACGGTGACCCGGGTGCCGGGCTTCCAGTAGTGCTGGGGACGGAAGTCGAGCCGGGACCGGCCGAACCAGTGCGGGCGGATCTCGACGGCCGGGCGGGCGGAGACCCGCACCGCGCGTTCGACGGCCGCCCGGTCGGTGATCCGCCGGCTGAACTGCAGCGAGACGATCATCCCGGTGCCGACCGTGGCGCGGTGCTCCGGCGTCACGTAGCCGATGAAACGCTCCTTCGGGACGTACGTCGTGAAGGAGGTGTGCCGGGCCGAGCGGCGTCCGTCGCTGCCCACGGCGACCGCGTCGACCATGTACTCGGCGCCCAGCGCGAGCCGCCGCTCGTCGGGCTCCCAGGTCAGGCCGTCGGCGGAGAGGCGGCCGGGCACGGGGGTCTCCCGCGCGTCCTGCGACCGGACGACCTTCACCGACTCCAGCCGGCCGTCGGGCACGCGCACCCGCAGGTCCTCCCCGGGGCGCACGCCCCTGCTGCCGTCGCCGGGCGTGATCTCGATGACGTCCCCGGGCGCCGGGGGCGCGCCGAACACCCCGGCGACGCCGCCGCCGTCGTCCGAAGTACAGCCGGTGGCCCCGGCGAGGAGCCCTGCCCATGTCACTACGGCGGCCAGCGCGGCCCTCGCGCGCCGCGCGCGCCCTTGTACGTGCCTCACGAGGTGCCCAACGACCGGCCGCGTCCCCGGGAAACGACCATGCCCGCCCCCGGGGAAACGTGAGTGCGACCCATGCTCTGGGCAGAACAGTGGGGAGGACGACGCGCAGGGGAGCCGCGACCCGGGCCGCAGCACAGGGCCGCACCCCTCTGTCCCCCGTCGTCCCACGAGCCGCGGGAGGCTGACAGGTGTCCAGCGCAGCCGAGCAGGAGGCGGTGGCCGGTCATCAGGCCGCCGGGAACGGGCGCCAGGCCGCCGCCGTCAACGGCACGCGGCGGGCCGCGCCGCCGCCCGCCGTGCCCGCGTGGCCGGGCGCGCCGACCCCGCTGGGCGCCCGGTTCCGGGTCGGCCCCGACGGGGTGGCGGGGACGAACTTCGCGTTGTGGGCGGGCGGGGCCGAGGGGGTCGAGCTGTGCCTCTTCGACGAGGCGGGCAAGGAGTCGCGGGTCCGGCTCGCCGAGCTGACCCACGAGATCTGGCACGGCTTCGTACCGGGCGTGCTGCCCGGGCAGCGCTACGGATACCGGGTGCACGGCCGCTGGGACCCCTGGACGGGCGCCCGCTGGAACCCGGCGAAGCTGCTGCTCGACCCGTACGCGCGCGCGGTCGACGGGGACTACGGCCTGCCGCCCGAGGTGTACGGGCACGTCCGGGACTGGCCGCAGCAGCACATCGCCGACACCGTGCGCGACGACCGGGACTCGGCGCCGTTCGTGCCGAAGGGCGTCGTCGTCCACGACGACGACGACTGGTCCGACGACCGCCGCCCGAAGACGCCGTGGGCCGACTCGGTGATCTACGAGCTGCACGTCAAGGGCTTCACGCGGCTGCACCCGGACATTCCCGAGGAGCTGCGCGGCACCTACGCCGGCCTCGCCCACCCGGCGGCCATAGAGCACCTGGTGCGGCTCGGCGTGACGGCCGTGGAGCTGCTGCCGGTCCACCAGTTCGCGCACGAGGACCACCTGCTGCGCAGGAGCCTGCGCAACTACTGGGGCTACAACTCCATCGGCTACTTCGCCCCGCACGCGGCCTACGCCGCCTCCGGCACGCGGGGCCAGCAGGTCGGCGAGTTCAAGCGCATGGTGCGCGCCCTGCACGCGGCCGGGATCGAGGTCATCCTGGACGTGGTCTACAACCACACCGCCGAGGCGGGCGAGCTCGGCCCGACGCTGTCGCTCAAGGGCATCGACAACCGCGGCTACTACCGCCTCCAGGACGACGCCCGCCGCTACGCCGACTACACCGGCTGCGGCAACACCCTGCACGTGGTCCAGCCGCAGGTGCTGCGCCTGATCACGGACTCGCTGCGGTACTGGGTCAGCGAGATGGGCGTGGACGGCTTCCGCTTCGACCTGGCGGCGGCGCTGGCCCGCTCGATGCACGACGTCGACATGCTCTCCCCGTTCCTCGCGGTCATCGCCCAGGACCCGGTGCTGCGCCGGGTGAAGCTGATCGCCGAGCCGTGGGACGTGGGGTCCGGCGGCTACCAGGTGGGCGCGTTCCCGCCGCTGTGGACGGAGTGGAACGACCGGTACCGCAACGCCGTGCGGGACTTCTGGCGGCACGCGCTGCCGGACGTCCGCGAGATGGGCTACCGCCTGTCGGGCTCCAGCGACCTGTACGCCTGGGGCGGGCGCAGGCCGTACGCGTCGGTCAACTTCGTCACCGCGCACGACGGATTCACGCTGCGCGACCTGGTGTCCTACGAGCGCAAGCACAACGAGGCCAACGGTGAGGGCAACCGGGACGGCACGGACGACAACCGGGCCTGGAACTGCGGCGCCGAGGGCGAGACGGACGACGAGGGCGTGCGGGCGCTCAGGCGCCGGCAGCTGCGCAACCTGCTGACCACGCTGCTGCTGTCCACGGGCGTGCCCATGCTGGTCGCGGGCGACGAGCTGGGCCGCACCCAGCGCGGCAACAACAACGCCTACTGCCAGGACAACGAGATCAGCTGGGTGGACTGGAGCCTGCTCCAGGAGCCCGGCTGGCGCGCCCTGTTCGAGCTGACCTCCCGGCTGATCGCGCTGCGCCACCGGCACCCGGTGCTGCGCCGCCGGGCGTTCTTCTCGGGCCGGGCCCAGACCGCGGACGGACTGCGCGACCTGGCCTGGTTCACCTCGCGGGGCACCGAGATGACGGAGCAGGACTGGTACGCGCCCGCCGCCACGCTCGGCATGTACCTCTCCGGCCGGGACATCCCGGGCCGGGACGAGCTCGGGGAGCAGATCCTCGACGACAGCTTCCTGGCGGTGCTGCACGCGGGCGAGGGGCCGGTGAGCTTCGTGCTGCCGGGGCCGCCGTGGGCGGCGCGCTACGAGGTCGTGGTCGACACGAGTCTGGAGGAGCAGGGGGAGGCGCCGGGCGTGGAGCACCCGGCCGGGACGGAGATCACCGTGCCGGCGCGGGCGGTGCTGCTGCTGCGGGTGGCGGGCTGAGGCACCGCCGCGGGGCAAGCCGCCGTCCGGGTGGAGACGGCGGTGAGCCGCAGGTCGCAGGACCGACGGCCGATACGGGCCGGGCGAAAACTCGGTGGGCAGTGTCAGTGGTGAACCGTAGGCTCGCTGCTGATGGCCACGACACCCGCACCCGCCCAGGACCGTTCCGTCGTGCGTACGCTGCTGCGCCTGTGGCCGTATGTCCGGCCCGTGCGCGCGAGGCTCTTCACCGCCGCGTTCGTCGCGATACTCGCCTCCTGCGTCGGCCTGGTCATCCCGCTCGTGCTGAAGTGGATGGTGGACGGGCCGGTCGCCGAGCGGGACCCGGCCGGGGTGTGGCTCGGGGCGCTGTACCTGCTGCTGCTCGGCTTCGCCGAGGCGCTGCTGTTCGGGCTGCGGCGCTGGCTGGTGGCGCGTCCGCTGTCCCACGTCGAGGCCTCCATGCGGGCGGCGCTGTACCGGCACCTGCAGCGGCTGCCCGTGGCCTTCCACGACCGGTGGGCCTCGGGGCAGTTGCTGTCCCGGGGGACGACGGACCTGATGCTGCTGCGCATGTTCCTCGCCTTCCCGCTGACGTTCCTGCTGGTCAACGGCGTGACGATCGTGGTCGGCGTGATCATCATGCTGCTGCAGGACTGGACGCTGGGGCTGGTCATCCTCGGCCCCGCGGTGCCCGTCCTGGTCACCTGCGTGGTCTTCGAGAAGCGCTACGCCGCTGCGGCGCGGCGCGCCCAGGACCAGGTCGGGGATCTGACGACGGTCGTCGAGGAGAGCGTGCTCGGCATCCGGATCATCAAGGGCTTCGGCCGTCACCGGGCCCAGGCGCGGGCCTTCCGCGAGCTGTCGCGCACGCTGCGCGGGACGGAACTGCGCAAGGCGCGCCTGCTGGCGACGATCTGGGGCGTCATCGTGACGCTGCCGGAGCTGGCGATCGGCGCCGCGCTGGTGGTGGGGGTCGTGCAGGTCGCCGACGGGGACCTGTCGGCGGGCACGCTGGTGGCCTTCCTGTCGACGGCGCTGGCGCTGCGCTGGCCGGTCGAGTCGATCGGGTTCCTGCTGGCGATGACCCAGGAGGCGGCCACGGCGACGGAGCGGTACTTCGAGGTGATGGACGAGAAGGCCGAGGAGACGGATCCGGCACCGGCGGCGGCCCCGGCCGGCCCGGCGGACCGGGGACTGCGCTTCCACGGCGTCACCTTCCGCTACCCCGACGCCCCGCCCGGCTCCCCGCCCGTGCTCGACCACGTCGACCTGCACATCCGCTCCGGCGAGTCGATGGCCCTGGTCGGCACCACCGGCAGCGGCAAGACGACGCTCACCGCGCTCGTGCCCCGCCTGTACGAGGTGACTTCGGGCCGCATCACCCTCGACGGCGTCGACATCACCGCCCTGCCCCGGGAGACCCTGCGCGCCAAGGTCGCCGTCGCCTTCGAGGAGCCCACGCTCTTCTCGGCCACGGTCGGCGACAACGTTCTCATGGGGGCCGGGGATTCGGCGGACACCGCCGCACTGGAGCGCGCCCTGGCCGTCGCCCAGGCCGGCTTCGTGCACGACCTGCCCCAGGGGACCGGCACCCGGGTCGGCGAGCAGGGGCTCAGCCTCTCCGGCGGCCAGCGGCAGCGTCTCGCCCTGGCCCGGGCGGTCGTGGGACAGCCGGAGTTCCTGGTGCTCGACGACCCGCTGTCGGCGCTGGACGTGCACACCGAGGCCGCCGTGGAGGCCGCCCTGCGGCAGGTCCTGGCCGACACGACCGCCCTGATCGTGGCCCACCGCCCGTCCACCGTGCTGCTGGCCGACCGGGTCGCCCTGCTGTCCGGCGGCCGGATCGCCGCGGTCGGCACCCATCACGAACTGCTGCGCACCAACGCCGAGTACGCGCACCTGATGTCCGGAGCGGAGTCCGGGGAAACGGAGGGAGCCCGATGACCGCGGCCACCACGGCACCGGCCGGCGGAACGTCCGGCGACCAGCGCCCCGCCCCGGGCGACTCCTTCGACCAGGACCTCCTGCCCACTCCCCCGGGCGCCACCGCGGCCCTGCTCCGGTCCCTGCTCGCCCCCATGAAGGCACGGGTCGCGGTCACGACGCTCCTGCTGCTGCTCCAGCAGGCGGTGGTGCAGGCGGGCCCGCTGCTCGTGGCGTACGCCATCGACCGGGCCGTCCCCGCGTTCCGGGCGGACGACCACGGGCCGCTGATCGCGGTGGGGGCCGGTTACCTGGGGTGCGCGCTGGCCGCGGGGGCCCTGCAGTGGGCGTTCATCGCCGCGGCGGCCCGCGTCAACCAGGACGTGCTGCTGGACCTGCGCGGCCGGATCTTCCGCCACGCGCAGGCGCTCAGCGTCGACTTCCACGAGCGCTACACCTCGGGCCGGCTCATCTCCCGCTCCACGACCGACGTGGAGTCGCTGCGCGAACTGCTCGACGAGGGCCTGCAGGAGCTCGTGACGGTCGTGCTGTCGTTCGTCTACATCTCGGCGATGCTGCTCTGGCTCGACCTCGGCCTCGGCGGCGTGGCGGTGGCGTCGATGGTGCCGCTGTACGGGCTCGTGCGGTTGTACCAGCGGCGGGCCGCGCGGGTGTACCGGGCCCGGTCGACCGCGATCGCCGCCGTCATCGTCAAGTTCGTCGAGACCATGAACGGCATCCGGCCGGTGCGCGCCTTCCGCCGCGAGGCCGTCAACGACACCGACTTCGGCCGGCTCAACGAGCGGCACGAGCGGACCAACGGCGACGCGCTGCTGGAGATGGCCCGGTACGTCACCGGCTCGCGGCTGGTCGCCAACACGGCGGTGGCGGCGATCGTGCTGTGGGGCGCCTACCGGGTCGCCGGCGGCACCCTGGCCCTCGGTGTGCTGGCGGCGGCCGTGCTGTACCTGCGGCGGCTGTACGACCCCATCGACCGGCTGGGCATGTTCCTCAACTCCTACCAGTCGGCGGCGGCCTCCCTGGAGAAGATCGCCGGGCTGCTGGCCCAGACGCCGTCCGTGCCCGAGCCCGAGAAGCCCCGGCCGCTCCCGCCCCTGCGCAGCGAGCACCCGGGCCGCGAGGTCGTCTTCGACGGGGTCAGCTTCGGCTACCGCACGGGCGGCGAGGTGCTGCCGCGCTTCGACCTGACGCTCCCGGCGGGGCAGACGGTCGCGGTCGTCGGCTCCACGGGCGCCGGCAAGTCGACGCTGGCCAAGCTGCTGGCCCGGTTCTACGACCCGTCCGACGGGCGGGTGCTGCTCGACGGCGTCGACCTGCGCGACCTCGCCGTGCCCGAACTGCGGCGCGGCGTGGTGATGGTGACGCAGGAGGCGTTCCTGTTCTCGGGCACGGTCGCCGACAACATCGCGATCGGCCGGCCGGACGCGACCCGCGCGGAGATGGAGCAGGCGGCGAAGGAGATCGGCGCGCACGACTTCATCAGCGCCCTGCCCGACGGCTACGACACCGACGTCCGCAAGCGGGGCGGCCGCATCTCGGCCGGCCAGCGGCAACTGGTCGCCTTCGCGCGGGCGTTGCTGGCCGACCCGGCGGTGCTGATCCTCGACGAGGCGACCAGCTCGCTGGACGTCCCCGGCGAGCGGGCCGTGCAGCGGGCCATGGCGACGGTGCTGAAGGGCCGCACGGCGGTGGTGATCGCGCACCGGCTGTCGACGGTGGAGATCGCGGACCGGGTTCTGGTCATGGAGCACGGGCGGATCGTGGAGGACGGGGAGCCGGGCGAACTCATCGCGGGCACGGGCCGCTTCGCGGATCTGCACCGGGCGTGGCGGGACAGTCTGGCGTAGCCCGGACGCCCGCCAGTTCACGCAGAGCGGCCATCGCCGGGTTCCGGGCCAGGGCCGGATGCCGACGGAATCCATAGCGCAGGTCGGTCGCCGTGAGGGCCGCCAGGTCCACCCGGCCGGCCTGCCAGGCCCGTTCCCAGCCGGAACCGATGTCCCTGCTGCTGTCGGGCGTGAAACGGATCTGCAAGGGACTCCTAAGTGTCCGTATAGCGAACATGAACTTCCGGTCAACGAACCGTTTCCGGCCATTGTATTGACGCGCTCCTGACAGAAAGCGCGGTCGCCTGCCACGCTTCCCACGACTGCTCCACAGCAACCCCACAGCAACACCTCCACCTCCCCAGGCCGGGCGACCCCCGGTCCCGCAGAAGGAGTCCGTGTTGAGTAGCAGTTCCTCCGGCAGAGGCACCTCCCACAGACGCACTCCCCACACCCCCCGCCGCACCGCGGCCGTGGCCCTCGCCGGCGTCGCCGCGCTGGTCGCCGCGGCCGTACAGAGCGGCACCGCCGTCGCAGCCCCGGAGAAGGCACCGCAGGCCGCGAGCAAGGCGATCCCCGGCTCGGAGCCGGTCGAGCTCTCCCCCGCCCAGCGGGCCGCGCTGATCCGCGAGGCCGACGCCGCCAAGGCGGAGACCGCGAAGGACCTGGGCCTGGGCGCGAAGGAGAAGCTGGTCGTCCGTGACGTCCTGAAGGACCGGGACGGCACCGTGCACACCCGCTACGAGCGTACCTACGACGGCCTGCCGGTCCTCGGCGGCGACCTCGTCGTGGAGAGCACGAAGGCGGACGAGACCGCCGCCGTCGTGAAGGCCACCCGCGCCGCCATCGAGCCGGCCACGACGAGGACGGCGGTGCCCGCGGCGAAGGCCCGGCAGCAGGCCCTGGCCGCCGGGAAGGCCGAGGAGGCGAAGAGCCCCGGCATCAACCGCGAGCCCCGCAAGGTGATCTGGGCCGCGAGCGGCACGCCCGTCGTGGCATACGAGACGGTCGTCGGCGGCTTCCAGCACGACGGCACCCCGCAGGAACTGCACGTCGTCACGGACGCCACCACCGGCGAGAAGCTGTACGCGTGGGAGGCCATCGAGACCGGCACCGGCAACACGGTGTACTCCGGCACGGTCGACCTCACCACCACCCAGTCCGGGTCGGCGTACAACCTCACCGACGGCGCCCGCGGCGGCCACAAGACCTACAACCTCAACCGGGGCACCTCCGGCACCGGCACCCTCTTCTCCGGCCCGGACGACGTCTGGGGCAACGGCAGCCCGTCCAACCTGGAGTCGGCCGCCGCCGACGCCCACTACGGCGCCGCCCTCACCTGGGACTACTACAAGAACGTGCACGGCCGCTCCGGCATCCGCGGCGACGGCGTGGGCGCGTACTCGCGGGTGCACTACGGCAACAACTACGTCAACGCCTTCTGGTCGGACAGCTGCTTCTGCATGACGTACGGCGACGGCTCGGGCAACGCCAACCCGCTGACGTCGATCGACGTGGCCGCGCACGAGATGACCCACGGGCTCACCTCGAACACGGCCAAGCTCGTCTACTCCGGCGAGTCCGGCGGCCTGAACGAGGCGACCAGCGACATCTTCGGCGCGACCGTCGAGTTCCACGCCAAGAACTCCTCCGACGTCGGTGACTACCTCATCGGCGAGGAAATCGACATCAACGGCGACGGCACGCCGCTGCGTTACATGGACAAGCCCAGCAGGGACGGCTCGTCGAAGGACGCCTGGTACTCGGGCATCGGCTCGATCGACGTGCACTACTCCTCGGGCCCGGCGAACCACTTCTTCTACCTGCTGAGCGAGGGCAGCGGCACCAAGACCATCAACGGTGTCGCCTACGACTCGCCCACCTCGGACGGCCTTCCGGTGACCGGCATCGGCCGGGACAAGGCGGAGAAGATCTGGTTCCGCGCGCTGACCACCAAGTTCACCTCGACCACCAACTACGCGGGCGCCCGCACCGGCACCCTCGCGGCCGCCGGTGAGCTCTACGGCACCGACAGCGCCGAGTACAAGGCGGTCCAGGACGCGTGGGCGGGTGTGAACGTCGGCACCCGCTCGGGCGGCGGAGGCGGCGGGGGCACGTCCTTCGAGAACACCGCCGACGTGGCGATCCCGGACCGGGGCGCGGCGGTCACCTCGTCGATCACCGTCTCCGGCCGGACCGGCAACGCGCCGTCCAACCTCCAGGTCGCCGTGGACATCGTCCACACCTACATCGGTGACCTCCAGGTGCAGCTGGTGGCCCCCGACGGCACGGCGTACACGCTGAAGGCGTACGGCACCGGCGGCAGCGCGGACAACCTGAACACCACGTACACGGTGAACGCGTCCTCCGAGGTCGCCAACGGCGTCTGGCAGCTGCGGGTCCAGGACAACGCGGCCGCGGACACCGGCTACATCAACAGCTGGAAGCTCACCTTCCCGTAGGCCCCGGGCAGGTCCCCGAGTCAGGGCGTCGCCCCGGCGGGTTCGAATCCCCCGGGGCGGCGCCCGTTTCACGTGCCCGGGACGTCTCCGAGCCGTCGATTTCCGGCCAACATCACGTGGCCCTCCTGACATGTACGCGTCGCAGGTGCCACTCTTCCCCCACCCGCCGCACAGCACCCAGCAGTTCCCCACACCTAGGAGCTCGTGTGATCAGCCCCCGCTACGCGCGTCACAAGCGCACCACGCTGGCCGTCGCCACCGCGGTCGCCGCCGGCGCCCTGCTCACCACCGGCCTGACCTCCTCCAGCAGCGTCGCCGCCGACGCGCGGAGCAAGCCGGCCCTCGCCGCCGCCCCCGTCCTCCTCAGCGCTCCCGCCCGCGCCGCCCTCATCCAGGAGCAGCAGGCGGACGCCGCCGCGACCGCCGGCGAGATAGGCCTCGGCGCGCAGGAGAAGCTGGTCGTCAAGGACGTCGTGAAGGACGCCGACGGCACCGTCCACACCCGCTACGAGCGCACCTACGCGGGCCTGCCCGTCCTCGGCGGCGACCTCGTCGTGCACGAGTCGAAGTCCGGCGAGCGGCAGGGCGTCACCAGAGCCACGAAGGCCGCGATCAAGGTCGCCTCGCTCAAGCCGGCCGTGCCCGCCGCCAAGGCCGAGAAGCAGGCCGTGACCCTCGCCAAGGCGGCCGGCTCGGAGCAGACCGAGGCGGACTCCGCTCCCCGCAAGGTGATCTGGGCGGCCGGCGGCAAGCCCGTCCTGGCCTACGAGACGGTCGTCGGCGGCCTCCAGGAGGACGGCACGCCCAACGAGCTGCACGTCGTCACCGACGCGGCCACCGGCAAGAAGCTCTACGAGTACCAGGCCGTCGAGACCGGCACCGGCAACACCACGTACAGCGGCACGGTGAACCTCACCACCACCCAGTCCGGCACCTCGTACAACCTCACCGACGGCACCCGCGGCGGGCACAAGACGTACAACCTCAACCGCGGCACCTCCGGCACCGGCACCCTCTTCTCGGGCGCCGACGACATCTGGGGCAACGGCAGCCCCTCCAACCTGGAGACCGCCGCCGCCGACGCGCACTACGGAGCCCAGGTCACCTGGGACTTCTACAAGAGCACCTTCGGCCGCAGCGGCATCCGCAACGACGGCAGGGCCGCCTACTCCCGCGTCCACTACGGCAACAACTACGTCAACGCCTTCTGGTCCGACAGCTGCTTCTGCATGACCTACGGCGACGGCGCGGGCAACGCCAACCCGCTGACCTCGCTCGACGTGGCCGCCCACGAGATGAGCCACGGCCTGACCTCGGCCACGGCCGGCCTCAACTACAGCGGCGAGTCCGGCGGTCTGAACGAGGCGACCAGCGACATCTTCGGCGCGGGCGCGGAGTTCTTTGCGAACAACTCCGCCGACGTCGGTGACTACCTCATCGGCGAGGAGATCGACATCAACGGCGACGGCACGCCGCTGCGCTACATGGACAAGCCCAGCAAGGACGGCTCGTCCAGGGACGCCTGGTCCTCCGGCCTGGGCAGCCTGGACGTGCACTACTCCTCGGGCCCCGCCAACCACTTCTTCTACCTGCTGTCGGAGGGCAGCGGCACGAAGACGATCAACGGCGTGACCTACAACTCCCCCACGTCGAACGGCTCCACGGTCACCGGCATCGGCCGCACCAAGGCGCTGCAGATCTGGTACAAGGCGCTGACCACGTACATGACGTCGACGACCAGGTACGCGGCCGCCCGCACGGCGACCCTGAACGCGGCCTCGGCGCTGTACGGCGCGTCCAGCACCGAGTACAAGGCGGTCGCCGCCGCCTGGTCCGCCGTCAACGTCGGCTGACCGGAGAACGACCACGGGCGGTACCCGGACCGAAGGCGGGTCCGGGTACCGCCCTACTCTTGGTGCCCGTGTCTCATCCGGATCCGAAAGACTTCACCTACGCCGATGTCGGCGCCACCCGCGACCAGGGCTTCTGCCCGCCGGGCTTCCACCCCCTGCACGTCCGCACCCGGCTCGGCGAGGGCGAGGAGGTCTTCCGCCGGGCGTCGGAAGCCGTCCTCACCTGGGAACTGCACCGGTCCCTGGGCGTCGGCCTCGACGCGACCGCCGACCGGGCCGCCCCGGGCGTCGACGTCACCGTCACGCTGGCCGGCATGATCAAGGCCCCCTGCCGTGTCGTCTGGACTGTCGAGGAACCCCGCCGCGCCGGCTGGGCCTACGGCACCCTGCCCGGCCACCCGGAGAGCGGCGAGGAGTCCTTCGTCGTCGACCGCACGGGCGACGGCACGGTGTGGCTGACGGTGAACGCGTTCAGCCGGGCGGCGAAGTGGTACGCGAGGGCGGGCGGCCCGGCGACCAGGGGCTTCCAGCACGCGTACGCCCGCCGGTGCGGCAGCGTCCTGCGCGCCCTCGCCACCCGGGGCGCCGAGACGCCCTGAGCCGGACTCAGCGCATCAGCAGCCCCCCGGCCGCCACCAGCTCCTCGGACGGCCCGGCGACCAGGCCCAGCTCCGCGCTCGAAGCCAGCAGCCGGTGCGCGGGAAGGATCCGCACCGTGTACCCGAAGGGCCCGGTGCGATCCAGCGACAAGGGCCCCTCGTAGACCCACTGCCCGTCCTGCTCGGCGGAGCCCACCGGCTTCAGCGGCACGATCGTCGCGTCCGCGATCCGGTCCTCCTCGTCCACCCGGCCCGAGACGGCCTGCACCTCCACGTCGTCCGGCCCGAGATCGCCCAGGCCGACCCGCACGCGCAGGCCCAGCGTCGTGCCGAGCTCCGCCAGCGCCTCGGACGCCGACGTCTCCACGTGGTCGACCGTGACGCCCGGCCACGCCGCCCGCACGCGTGCCTTCCACTCGGCGAGGTCCCGGGCCGCGTCCGGGTCCATCGACCGGTGCGCGAGCGCCGCCGGGGCGTAGAGCCGCTCGACGTACTCCCGGACCATCCGCCCGGCCAGCACCTTCGGCCCGAGCAGACTGAGCGTGCTGCGGACCATCTCGATCCACCGGTCGGGCAGCCCGCTGCGGCCCCGCTCGTAGAAGCGGGGCGTCACCCGCTGCTCCAGCAGGTCGTACAGCGCCGCGGCCTCTATGTCGTCGCGGTGGTCCGGGTCGGTCCCGGCCCCGTCCGCCGTGGGGATGGCCCAGCCGAAGTCCGGCTGGAACCACTCGTCCCACCAGCCGTCCAGGACGGACAGGTTGAGACAGCCGTTGAGCGCCGCCTTCATGCCGGACGTGCCGCAGGCCTCCAGGGGCCGCAGCGGGTTGTTCAGCCAGATGTCACAGCCGGGGTAGAGCTTCTGCGCCATCCCCATGCCGTAGTCGGGCAGGAACACGATCCGGTGCCGCACCCGCGGGTCGTCCGCGAACCGCACCAGCTCCTGCACCAGCCGCTTGCCGCCGTCGTCCGCGGGGTGCGCCTTGCCCGCGACGACGATCTGGACCGGCCGCTCGGGATGCAGCAGCAGCTCCATGAGCCGGTCGCGGTCGCGCAGCATCAGCGTCAGACGCTTGTACGACGGGACACGCCGGGCGAAGCCGATGGTCAGGACGTCCGGGTCGAGCACGCCGTCGATCCAGCCCAGCTCGGCCGAACCGGCGCCGCGCTGCCGCCAGGAGGCCCGCAGCCGCTTGCGCACCTCCTCGACGAGCTGCTCGCGCAGCACCCGCCGCAGGTCCCAGATGTCCTGGTCGGGGATGTCGGCCACGGAGTCCCAGCGCTCCGAGCCGCCGACCGTCAGGGCGTCCTCGGCGCGCTGCACGCCGATCTGCCGGGCACCGAGCCGGAACACCTCGGGGGCGACCCAGGTCGGGGCGTGCACGCCGTTGGTGACGGAGGTGATCGGCACCTCGTCCGCGTCGAAGCCGGGCCACAGGCCGGAGAACATCTCGCGGCTGACGTTGCCGTGCAGCAGGGAGACGCCGTTGGCGCGCTGGGCCAGGCGCAGGCCCATCACGGCCATGTTGAACAGGTTGGGCTCCCCGCCGGGGTAACTCTCCATGCCGAGCCGCAGGACGCGGTCGACGTCGATGCGGGGCAGCTCGGCGTCGGGACCGAAGTGACGGGCGACCAGTTCGCGGTCGAAGCGGTCGATGCCGGCCGGGACGGGGGTGTGGGTGGTGAAGACCGTGCCCGCCCGCACCGCCTCCAGCGCGGAGTCGAAGTCCAGCCCCTCGGCGCAGAGTTCGGCGATGCGCTCCAGACCGAGGAAGCCGGCGTGCCCCTCGTTGGTGTGGAAGACCTCCGGCGCGGGATGCCCGGTCAGCCGGCAGTACGTGCGCACCGCCCGGACCCCTCCTATGCCCAGCAGCATCTCCTGGAGCAGCCGGTGCTCGCTGCCGCCGCCGTAGAGCCGGTCGGTGACGCCGCGCTCGCCGAGGTCGTTCTCCTCGACGTCGGAGTCCAGCATCAGCAGCGGGACCCGGCCGACCTGCGCCAGCCAGATGCGGGCGTGCAGCTGCCTGCCGCCGGGCAGCGCGAGGGCGACCTGGGCGGGTGTCCCGTCGGGCTCCTCCAGCTGGACGACGGGCAGCTCGTTCGGGTCGAGGACCGGGTAGTGCTCCTGCTGCCAGCCGTCCCGGGACAGGGTCTGGCGGAAGTAGCCGTGCCGGTAGAGCAGGCCGACGCCGATCAGCGGGACACCGAGGTCGCTGGCCGACTTCAGGTGGTCGCCGGCCAGGATGCCCAGGCCGCCGGAGTACTGGGGCAGGGCGGCGGTGATGCCGAACTCGGGGGAGAAGTAGGCGACGGCGGCCGGCAGGTCCTCGGACTGGGCCTGGTACCAGCGGTCGCCGGTCATGTAGTCGTTCAGGTCGCCCGCGACCGCGGCGAGGCGGCGCAGGAAACGGCGGTCCTCGGACAGCTCGGCGAGCCGCGCGGGCGGCACGCCGCCCAGCAGCCGGACCGGGTCACCGCCGGAGGCGGCCCACCGCTCGGGGTCGACGGACTGGAACAGGTCACGGGTCTCCGCGTGCCAGGACCAGCGCAGGTTGCGGGCCAGATCGCTGAGTGGCCGGAGGGGTTCGGGGAGCACGGGTCGGACGGTGAATCGACGGATCGCCTTCACGGGTTCCACCTCGGCGCGTTGCTGGATGACGCAGGGGTTCAACGACGTCTCCTACGACAGTACCGGCGACGGCCGCGTCACCGCCGAAGCTCCGGCACCGCGCCTCCGAACGGCCTGAACAGGCCCGTGTGCGGATATGGCCGATTCCGCCCCCATAGGCGTCCTTGTGGTGGCTTCACACGTCACGAGAGGCTGCCCCTGGCGTACCGGCCCGCGCCGGCCGCACGCGGCCCCGCGCGGCAGCCGTACGCCGAGTCGAGGAGGGGAATGCGGACCATGGCACGGACGCGACAGCGGCGTCTGCGCGGGGCGGGGGGTCTGGCAGCGGCGCTGTGCGCCCTCGCGTTTTCGGCCACCTGCCTGCCCGCGCACGCCGTACCGGAGGGGCGGATAACCGGCGCTGGAACACCCGGCTCCGTGCACGGAAGTTACCTGGTGACACTGAAGGAGGGCACCCGGTCCGGGTCGGCGGCGGGGCAGCGCCTGGCCCGGAGGTACGGGGTGGAGATCAGCCATGTCTACGGCACGGTCCTGAACGGCTACGCGGTCCGGGCCGACGAGAGACGGGCGCGGCGGCTGGCCGCCGACCCCCGGGTCGCCTCGGTGGTGCAGGACACCCGGGTCCGGCTGGAGGACACCCAGCGCAACCCTCCCTCCTGGGGTCTCGACCGGGTCGACCAGCCGGCGCTGCCGCTGGACGGCGGCTACACCTGGCCCGCCGCGGCGGGCGCCGGGGTGACGGTCTACGTGATCGACACCGGCGTGCGCACCACGCACCGGGACTTCGGCGGTCGGGCGGGTCACGGCTGGGACTTCGTCGGCGGGGACGGGGTCGCCTCGGACGCCAACGGGCACGGCACGCACGTCGCCGGCACGGTCGCGGGCGCGGCCCACGGAGTCGCCAAGAAGGCCCGGATCGTCTCCGTGCGGGTGCTGGACGCCGCGGGCGGGGGCACCACGGCCCGGGTGATCGCCGGGATCGAGTGGGTCACCCGGCACGCGAGGAGACCGGCGGTCGCCAACCTCAGCCTGGGCGGGCCGCGCAACGACCGGCTGGACGCCGCCCTGCGCGCCTCCATCGCCTCCGGCGTCACGTACACGGTCGCCGCGGGCAACGACGGCAGGCCGGCCGGACTGTACTCCCCGGCGGGCGTCGACCAGGCGATCACGGTCGGGGCGACCGACCGCAGGGATGCAAAACCGGCCTTCTCCAACCACGGCGCGGCCCTCGATCTGTTCGCGCCGGGCGTCGCCATCACCTCCGCGACCGCCGCGAGCGACACCGCGCGGGCCGCCTACTCGGGTACCTCGATGGCGTCCCCGCATGCCGCGGGTGCGGCGGCGCTTCATCTGTCCGCTCACCCGAAGGCGACTCCGGCCCAGGTCAGCGCGGCTTTGACCGCCGCGGCGGCGACCGGGAAGGTCGCCGGCCGGGGAATCGGTTCACCGAACAAGTTACTGCGGGTGCCGCGGGGGTAGGCGGAAGCAGCGAAGACGCGCAGGACCGGCCTCGTCCGCCGCGGACGAGGCCGGTCTTGTGTGTCGACATACGCGTGAGTAGTTAACAAAGTGCCGGATTGCCCACCCGAATAGGGTGGGAAGGCTCCTCCGGGTACCCCTCTCAGGAGCACCACGCAGGACCCACCTCCCCATACACATCCGCCCACCCACGTTGACGCGGACAGGAGCGGTCATGCCCGCCAAGCACCACTCGCCAGCACCCCCCGACCACCGCACCACCGGGGCGCGCGCACCCGGCGGCGAAGCACGCCCCGCGCGCCCGGCCGACGCCGGTCCACCCGTGCCGCACCCACCCCCCGCGGACGGGACGACCGCCGTCGGGCGCATACCCGTCCTCGACGTCCGCCCGATCGTCCAGCACGGGCGCAGGCCGGCCAAGGCCGTGACGGGAGAGAGCTTCGAGATCTCGGCGACCGTGTTCCGGGAGGGGCACGACGCGGTCGCCGCGAACGTCGTCCTGAGGGACCCCGGAGGCCGCCCCGGCCCGTGGACGCCGATGCGGGAACTCGCGCCCGGGACGGACCGGTGGGGCGCCACGGTCACGGCCGGGGAGCCGGGCCTGTGGACGTTCACGGTGGAGGCGTGGGGCGACCCGATCGGCACCTGGCGCCACCACGCGCAGATCAAGATCCCGGCGGGCATGGACACGGACGTCGTCCTGGAGGAGGGCGCGCGGCTGTACGAGCGGGCGGCCGGCGGCGTGCCCGAGGAGGAGGGCCCGCGGGAGGTGCTCCTGGCCGCCGTCGAGGCGCTGCGCGACGACACGCTGCCTCCGGCCACGCGGCTGGCGGCGGCGCTGACGCCCGAGGTCGACGCCGTCCTGTCCCGGTATCCGCTGCGGGACCCCGTCACGAGCAGCGAGCCGCTGCCGTTGCTGGTGGAGCGGGAGCGGGCGCTGTACGGGTCGTGGTACGAGTTCTTCCCGCGGTCGGAGGGCACCCCGGAGCAACCGCACGGGACGTTCCGGACGGCCGCGCGGCGGTTGCCGGCGATCGCGGCGATGGGCTTCGACGTGGTGTACCTGCCGCCGATCCACCCGATCGGCACCACGTTCCGCAAGGGCAAGAACAACACCCTCTCCCCCGGGCCGGACGATGTGGGGGTGCCGTGGGCGATCGGCTCGCCCGAGGGCGGGCACGACGCCGTCCACCCCGATCTGGGCACGCTGGAGGACTTCACCTGGTTCGTTCAGCAGGCCCGCGAGCTGGGCCTGGAGATCGCCCTGGACTTCGCGCTGCAGTGCTCCCCGGACCACCCCTGGGTGCACAAGCACCCCGAGTGGTTCCACCACCGGCCCGACGGCACCATCGCCTACGCGGAGAACCCGCCGAAGAAGTACCAGGACATCTACCCCATCGCCTTCGACGCGGACATGGACGGCCTGGTCGCCGAGACCTGCCGGGTGCTGCGGCACTGGATGGACTGCGGGGTGCGCATCTTCCGGGTGGACAACCCCCACACCAAGCCGGTCGTCTTCTGGGAGCGGGTCATCGCGGACATCAACCGCACCGACCCCGACGTGATCTTCCTGGCCGAGGCGTTCACCCGCCCGGCGATGATGCACACCCTGGCCCAGATCGGCTTCCAGCAGTCCTACACCTACTTCACCTGGCGCAACACCAAGGAAGAGCTCACCGAGTACCTCACGGAGCTGTCGGGCGAGGCCGCGAGCTACATGCGGCCCAACTTCTTCGCCAACACCCCCGACATCCTGCACGCCTACCTCCAGCACGGCGGCCGGCCCGCCTTCGAGGTCCGCGCCGTCCTCGCCGCCACGCTCTCACCGACCTGGGGCGTCTACTCCGGCTACGAACTGTGCGAGAACACCCCGCTGCGCGAAGGCAGCGAGGAGTACCTCGACTCGGAGAAGTACCAGCTCAGGCCCCGCGACTGGGACACCGCCGAACGCGAGGGCCGCACCATCACCCCCCTGCTGACCCGGCTCAACACCATCCGGCGGGAGAACCCGGCCCTGCAGCAGCTGCGCGACCTCCACTTCCACCACGCGGACCAGGAAGCGGTGATCGTCTACTCGAAGCGGAAGGGTTCGAACACGGTTCTGGTGGTCGTGAACCTCGACCCGCACCACACCCAGGAGGCCACGGTCTCGTTGGACATGCCGCAACTCGGCCTGGACTGGCACGAGTCGGTGCCGGTGCGCGACGAGCTCACCGGCGAGACCTACCACTGGGGCAGGGCCAACTATGTGCGCCTCGAACCGGGCCACCGTCCCGCGCACGTCTTCTCGGTTCTGCGACCGTCCAACCCGCAGATCGGAGGGTCACCCACAACATGATCGTCAACGAACCCGTTCAGGACACCTTCGAGGACACCCCCGCGAGGGACCGCGACCCGGAGTGGTTCAAGCGCGCCGTCTTCTACGAGGTGCTCGTCCGTTCCTTCCAGGACAGCAACGGCGACGGCGTCGGTGACCTGAAGGGCCTGACCGCCAAGCTCGACTACCTGCAGTGGCTCGGCGTGGACTGCCTGTGGCTGCCGCCCTTCTTCAAGTCGCCCCTGCGCGACGGCGGCTACGACGTCTCCGACTACACGGCCGTGCTGCCGGAGTTCGGCGACCTCGCGGACTTCGTGGAGTTCGTCGACGCCGCCCACCAGCGCGGCATGCGCGTGATCATCGACTTCGTCATGAACCACACCAGCGACCAGCACCCCTGGTTCCAGGAGTCGCGCAAGGACCCCGACGGGCCCTACGGCGACTACTACGTGTGGGCGGACGACGACAAGCAGTTCCAGGACGCGCGGATCATCTTCGTCGACACCGAGGCCTCCAACTGGACCTACGACCCGGTCCGCAAGCAGTACTACTGGCATCGTTTCTTCTCCCACCAGCCGGACCTCAACTACGAGAACCCGGCCGTGCAGGAGGAGATGATCTCCGCGCTGAAGTTCTGGCTGGACCTGGGCATCGACGGTTTCCGGCTCGACGCGGTGCCGTACCTGTACCAGGAGGAGGGCACCAACTGCGAGAACCTCCCGGCGACGCACGACTTCCTGAAGCGCGTGCGCAAGGAGATCGACGCGCAGTACCCGGACACGGTGCTGCTCGCGGAGGCCAACCAGTGGCCGGAGGACGTCGTCGACTACTTCGGCGACTACGCCGCCGGCGGCGACGAGTGCCACATGGCGTTCCACTTCCCGGTCATGCCGCGCATCTTCATGGCCGTCCGGCGGGAATCCCGCTACCCGGTCTCCGAGATCCTCGCCAAGACCCCGGCGATCCCGTCGAACTGCCAGTGGGGCATCTTCCTGCGCAACCACGACGAGCTCACGCTCGAGATGGTCACCGACGAAGAGCGCGACTACATGTGGGCCGAGTACGCCAAGGACCCCCGCATGCGCGCCAACATCGGCATCCGCAGGCGCCTGGCCCCCCTGCTGGACAACGACCGCAACCAGATCGAGCTGTTCACGGCCCTGCTGCTGTCCCTGCCGGGCTCGCCGATCCTGTACTACGGCGACGAGATCGGCATGGGCGACAACATCTGGCTCGGCGACCGGGACGCGGTACGCACGCCGATGCAGTGGACGCCCGACCGCAACGCGGGCTTCTCCTCGTCCGATCCGGGGCGGCTCTTCCTGCCCACGATCATGGACCCGGTCTACGGCTACCAGGTCACGAACGTCGAGGCGTCGATGGCCTCGCCGTCGTCGCTGCTGCACTGGACCCGCCGCATGATCGAGATCCGCAAGCAGAACCCGGCCTTCGGTCTCGGCTCCTACACCGAGCTGCCGTCGACGAACCCGGCGGTGCTGGCGTTCCTGCGCGAGTACGAGGACGACCTGGTGCTCTGCGTGAACAACTTCTCACGGTTCGCGCAGCCCACGGAGCTGGATCTGAGCGCCTTCGAGGGCAGGCACCCGGTGGAGCTGTTCGGCGGGGTGCGCTTCCCGGCGATCGGCGAGCTGCCGTACCTGCTGACGCTGGCGGGGCACGGGTTCTACTGGTTCCGGCTGCGCAAGGACGCCGTATGAGGCCGGTTCCGGCCTGATCAGGCTCGATGCGCGGACCGAGGCGCAAAGTCCCGCGGCGGGGCGTTTCCTCCGCCCCGCCCGGGGCACGCATCAGTAACACCCCGCCCACCCGCGTGAGCCGGAGGAGCGCCGTCCGGGGCCCTCCGCAGGTGTCCGGAGGCGCACCAGAAATGGGTGAAAGGACGCGACGACATGTCGGAAGCCGTCACACGCACCGTCACCACCCCGCCCGGCCTTCTTGCCTCCCTCGATCCACTGCTGCGGGAATGGCTGCCGCGACAGCGCTGGTTCGCGGGCAAGGGACGGCCGGTCACCGGGTTCACCCTCGTCGAGGCCACCGAGCTGCTGCCGCCCTCGGCCAAGCTCGGTCTGTACCACCTGCTCGTGCGCGCCCACCAGCCCTTCGTGCCGTCCCACGGGGCGCCCGCCCACCCCGGTGACTGCTACCAGCTGCTCATAGGCGTGCGCGAGGCGCTGCCGCCTCGGCTGGCGCCCGCGCTCATCGGACATGTGCCGTCGGGCCCGCTGGCCGGCCGGACGGTGTACGACGCCCTGCACGACACCCGGCCCGCCGAGCTGCTCCTGGAGGCGCTGCGCACCCGGGCCCGTATCGGCTCGCTCCGCTTCGAGCGGGACCCCGGCCAGGACATCCGGTCGGGTCTGGTGCCGCGCGTGGTGACCGCGGAGCAGTCCAACTCGTCGATCGTCTACGGAGATACGTTCATCCTGAAGCTGCTGCGGCGGATCGTGCCCGGGGTCAACCCGGACCTGGAGCTGCCGCTGGCCCTCGCCCGCGAGGGCTGCCCCCGGGTGCCCGCGCCGACGGCCTGGATGGTGGCCGACGTGGACCCCGCCGCGGACCCGGTCGTCTCGACGGGCCCGGCCGACCCGGCCGGCCAGCCGTACGTGCTGGGGGTGCTCCAGCCGTTCGTGCAGGGTGCCTCGGACGGCTGGGAGCTGGCGTTGCGCGAGCTGGCCAAGGGTGAGGACTTCGCCGCGGAGGCGCGGGCGCTGGGCCGGGCCACCGCCGAGGTGCACACCGCGCTGGCCCGTGCCCTGCCGACGGTCACGCTCGGCCATGTGCAGATGCGGCTGATGGTCGACGGCATGATCGAGCGGCTGGACGCGGCCGTGCAGGCGGTGCCCGCGCTGCGGCCGTACGCCGGCGGCCTGCGGTCGGCGTTCACGGCGCTGGGCGACCTGGCCGCCGAGGGCCGCACCTGGACCGCGCAGCGCGTGCACGGCGATCTGCACCTCGGGCAGTGCCTGCGCTCACCGGCCGGCGAGTGGAAACTGATCGACTTCGAGGGTGAGCCGGCCCGGCCGCTGGCCGAGCGGCGCATGCCGCAGCCGACCGCGCGGGACGTCGCCGGGATGCTGCGCTCCTTCGACTACGCGGCGCGCTCGGTCGACCCGCCCCAGCCGGACTGGGCCGAGACCTGCCGCTCCGCGTACTGCTCCGGCTACGCGGACGCCTCCGGCCAGGATCCGCGCACCGACCCGGTGCTGCTGCGTGCCTACGAGACGGACAAGGCGATCTACGAGGTGGTCTACGAGGCCCGGCACCGCCCCGACTGGCTGCCGGTGCCGCTGGCCGCCATAGACCGGCTCGCCGCGTCCGGCCACCTGACCTGACTGACCCACCCTTCGCCCAGGAGGCTCCGCCCGTGACCCCCCGCCCTGAATCCAGCGGCCCGCGTCCCCAGGGGACGGCCGGGGAGAAGATCCCCGAGCAGCCCACGGCCGCGCAGAAGAAGAGCGCCGCGCAGAAGACGGCGGTGCCGAAGCAGGCAGCGGCCAAGAAGGGGACGGCCCCCGCGAAGAAGGCTGCCGCCAAGAAGACGGCGCCGGCGAAGACGACGGCGAAGACGGCTGTCGCCAGGAAGGCCACCGCCAAGAAGGCCACCGCCAGGAAGGCGGCGGCCAAGGACACGGCCGCGAAGTCAGACACCGCGAAGAAGGCCGCCGCTGAGAAGGTCACGGCCAAGAAGGCCACAGCCAAGAAGGCTGCGGCCACCAAGGCGGCCACCACCGCCAAGGCGACCACCACCAAGGCAGCCGCCACGAAGGCAGCCACCACAAAGGCGGCCAGCACAAAGGCGGCCAGCACTGAGACCGCCGCCGCCAAGACCCCCGCCACCAAGGCCGCTGCCAAGAAGGCCACCGCCACCAAGGCGAGCACCACGAAGGCGGCGTCCACCAAGGCGACCACTGTCAAGGCCGCAGCCACCAAGACCGCCGCGAAGGCCGCCACCACCAAGGCGGCTGCGGCCAAGGCCGCCACCACCGCGGCGGCCGCCGGCAAGACGAGCGCGGCGAAGAAGACCGCCGCGAAGAAGAGCGCGGCGAAGAAAGCACCCGCCAGGACGGCTTCCGTCGCGCCGGCCGCTTCCGGCACGGGCGCCCCGGAGCAGGGCGCCGCCGGCCAGGTCGTGCCGCCGGAGATGGAGATCGCCGTCTCGCCCGCCCTGGACGCCGGCGACCGCGAGCGGCTGCTGAACGGCACGCACCACGACCCGCACTCGGTGCTCGGCGCGCACCCGGTGCCCGGCGGCATCGCCTTCCGGGCGTTCCGGCCGTACGCCCTGTCCGTGACCGTCGTCGCCGGTGAGGTGCGGGCGGAGCTGCACGCCGACGGGGAGGGCTTCTTCTCCGGGCTGCTGCCGCTGCGCGAGGTGCCGGAGTACCGGCTGCTCGTGCAGTACGAGGGCACGCTGCTGGACACCGAGGACGCCTACCGCTTCCTGCCCACGCTCGGCGATCTCGACCTGCACCTGATCGGTGAGGGCCGGCACGAGGAGCTGTGGACGGCGCTGGGCGCGCACCCGATGACGCACCAGGGCGTGACCGGCACCCGGTTCGCGGTGTGGGCGCCGAACGCGCGCGGCGTGCGCGTGGCCGGCACCTTCAACTTCTGGGACGGCACCGGGCACGCCATGCGCTCGCTCGGCTCGTCCGGCGTGTGGGAGCTGTTCCTGCCGGACGTCGGCGAGGGCGAGCTGTACAAGTTCGAGATCACCCGGCACGACGGTTCGAAGACGATGCGCGCCGATCCCCTGGCCCGCCGCACCGAGGTGCCGCCCGCCACGTCGTCGGTCATCACGTCCTCGCACTACGAGTGGGGCGACGCCGAGTGGCTGGCCCGCCGCGCCGAGGCCCCGGCGCACGAGTCGCCGTTCTCGGTGTACGAGATCCATCTGCCGTCCTGGCGACCGGGGCTGACCTACCGTCAGCTGGCCGAGCAGCTCCCCGGCTACGTGAAGAACCTGGGCTTCACGCACGTGGAGCTGATGCCCGTGGCCGAGCACCCCTTCGGTGGCTCCTGGGGCTACCAGGTGACCGGCTTCTACGCCCCGACGGCCCGCCTGGGCACGCCGGACGACTTCCGGTACCTGGTCGACAAGCTGCACCAGGCCGGGATCGGCGTCCTGATGGACTGGGTCCCGGCGCACTTCCCGCGCGACGACTGGGCGCTCGCGGAGTTCGACGGCCGGCCCCTGTACGAGCACGCGGACCCGCAGCGGGCCGCGCATCCCGACTGGGGCACCCTGGAGTTCGACTTCGGCCGCAACGAGGTGCGCAACTTCCTCGTCGCCAACGCCGTGTACTGGTGCGAGGAGTTCCACATCGACGGGCTGCGGGTGGACGCGGTCGCCTCGATGCTCTACCTCGACTACTCGCGCGAGCCGGGCCAGTGGACGCCCAACGAGCACGGCGGCCGCGAGAACCTGGACGCGGTGGCGTTCCTGCAGGAGATGAACGCCACGGTGTACCGCAGGGTGCCCGGCGTGGTGACGGTCGCCGAGGAGTCCACCGCCTGGGACGGCGTCACCCGCGCCACCCACCACAAGGGCCCGAGCGGCTTCGGCGGGCTCGGGTTCGGGCTGAAGTGGAACATGGGCTGGATGCACGACTCGCTGCAGTACATGAGCCACGAGCCGGTGCACCGCAAGTACCACCACCACGAGATGACGTTCTCGATGGTGTACGCGTACAGCGAGAACTACGTCCTGCCGATCTCCCACGACGAGGTCGTGCACGGCAAGGGGTCCCTGGTGTCGAAGATGCCGGGCGACTGGTGGCAGCAGCGCGCCGGGGTCCGTTCCTACCTGGGCTTCATGTGGGCCCACCCGGGCAAGCAACTGCTGTTCATGGGCCAGGAGTTCGCACAGGGCGCGGAGTGGTCCGAGGCGCACGGCCCGGACTGGTGGCTGCTGGATCCGGGCTATGGGGCGGAGGCGGAGCACCGGGGGGTGCGGGACCTGGTCCGCGACCTCAACGCCGTCTACCGCGCCACCCCGGCGCTGTGGCGGCTGGACACGGATCCGGCCGGTTTCGAGTGGATCGCCGGGGACGCGGCCGAGGACAACGTCGTCGCGTTCCTGCGGCTGGACCCGGAGGGCAACCCGCTGCTGGCGGTGTCGAACTTCGCGCCGGTCGTCCGCCCGGACTACCGCCTGGGTGTGCCGGAGGACATCCCGGCCTGGCACGAGGCCGTGAACACCGACGCGGCCCGCTACGGCGGCAGCGGCGTCACCAACCCGGACCCGGTCAAGCCCGAGGCCCAGCCCTGGCACGGGCGCCCGGCGAGCATCCGCCTGACCCTGCCGCCGCTGGCGACGGTCTGGCTGCGCCCGGCCTAGCCGTCCTGTGACAGGGGTGTGACCTCAGGAGTGATCTCCGTCACAGCCCGTCCTGCGCGGAAGTGGTGGGGTGGCCGCATGCGAGCCACCCCACTCCCCCGCCGGTCCGGAAAGGGCTGAGGCCCGTGCTGGTGGGTCTCGGTCTCTCGGCGTTCTGTGCCGTCGCCGCGCTCGTCGCCGCGGCGGGGGCCCTCGCCATGGCGCTGCCCGGGCGCCCCGAGCCGTGGTCCGTGCATCTCATGCGCCGGGCCGCGGCGGCTGCCGCGTGGGCGGCCGCCGCCGTGTACTGCCTCGGCCTCTTCGCCGTGCTGGACTCGGAGTCGGCCTTCAACGACGGCGCGAACTCGGTCCCGGCCCCGGCCTGCCGCGACGGCTTCGACCCGGCCACGGTCGAGGGGCTGAGCCACCACCGGTCCTCCTACCTGCCGCTGCGCTTCGACTGCGTCCGCGAGGACGGTTCCGTCTACGCCAGTGACCCGGACTACGGGTGGATGAACGGGGCGACGGCGGCCCTGGCCCTGTCCGCCGCCCTGCTCGCCATCGGCGCCGGCGGCGCGAGCGAGCTGCGGGCGCGCAGGGCGCCCGTGGCGTCATGACGCTGCTGCCGGTCTTCGCCGGGCTGGTGGTCGCCCTGGTCGCGCTGCGCGGGCTGCTGACCCATCCGCTGCTGCCCCGGTGGGTGCGGACCTCGGTGTTCTGGGCGGCGCCGCTCTCGGCCGCCACCTGGGCGTACATCATGGCCGCGGACGATGCGTTCCTGTTCCCGGAGACCGCCCCCTGCCCGCGTGAGCCCTTCCAGGAGGGCGTCATCGGCGGCGGCGAGGTGTCGGGGGTCTCCGAGGCCTTCCCCCCACGCGCCTACTGCGTGTGGGAGGACGGCACCGTCCACGACCTCGTTCCCTGCGCCGAGTTCCTGTTCTGGGTCTTCTTCGCCCTGACGGTCGTCCCCCTCGGCGCCGGGCTGTGGCACGCCCTGCGGGATCCGACGTCGCAGCTGCAGTAGGCGGATCGAGAGCTACCCGAGTGCCTGCGCCAGGGACGCGGGCAGCTCCCCGGTGTGCAGGACGCCGAGGCGCTGGGTGGCCCGGGTCAGCGCCACGTACAGGTCGCTGGTGCCGTACCGGCCGGGCTCGACCACCAGGACCGAGTCGAACTCCAGGCCCTTGGCCTGGCGCGGATCGAGCAGGACGACCGTCTGGGTGAGGTCGGGTTCGGCGCCCGCCGTCACGCCGTCCAGCCGGGCGGCGATGCCCCGGTGGAGGTCGCGCGGCGCGATCACCGCGAGCCGCCCCTCGGCCGGGGTGAGCTCCCCGACCGCCTTGGCGACGGCGCCGGGCAGGTCGTCGGTGACCCGGGCCCAGGGGCGTACGCCCGTGGAGCGGACCGAGCTGGGCGGTTCGAACGCCGGGTTCTCGGCGCGGACCACGGCGGCGGCGACGTCCATGATCTCGGCCGGGGTGCGGTAGTTGACGCCCAGCCGGGTGTGCTCCCAGCGGTCCTCGACGTACGGGGCGAGGATGCCCGACCAGGAGCCGACCCCGGCGGCCTCCGCGGTCTGCGCCGGGTCGCCGACCAGGGTCATCGAGCGGGTCGGGCTGCGCCGCATCAGCAGCCGCCACGCCATCGGCGACAGCTCCTGCGCCTCGTCGACGATGATGTGCCCGAACGCCCAGGTGCGGTCGGCCGCGGCCCGTTCGGCGGCGCTGCGGTGGTCGTCCTCCTCGTGCCGTTCGGCGAACCGCTCGGCGTCGATGATGTCGTGCGCGGACAGCACCTCGGAGCCCTCGGGGTCGTCCTCCTCCTTGTCCTCGAACTCGTAGGTCCGGGAGGCGTACGACACGTCCAGCACGCCCTGCGCGTAGGCGATCTGCCGCTCCCGCTCGCGCGCGGCGCGCTCCCGGGCCAGCCGGTCGTCCTCGCCGAGGAGTTCGGCGGCCTCGTCGAGCAGCGGCACGTCCGCGACGGTCCAGTGCCGGGTCACCGGGCGGCGCACGGCGTCGGCGTCCTCGGCGGGCAGGAACTCCTCGGGTGCCGCGAGGAAGTCCGCGACGAGCCGCTGCGGGGTCAGCACCGGCCACAACCGGTCGATCGCGGACCACACTTCGGGGTTCTCGGCGAGGTCGTCGCGGATCTGGATGATGTCGCTGGGGTCGAGCAGGCTGGACCCGTCGAAGGGGTCGGTGCCGATGCGTTCGGCGTACAGCTCGGTGAGGGTGTTGAGGATGTGGCCCTCGAAGTGCTCGCGGGCGGCGTTGTGCGGCAGCTTGGCGGCGCGGGTGCGCTCGCGGGCGACGTTGACCAGGCCGTCGTCGAGCATGAGGACCTCGCGGTCGTGCTCGACGGTGATGACGGGGTCGGGCAGCGCCTGCCGGCTGCGGACGACCTCGGCGAGCACGTCGGCCATGCCGGCCCGGCCCTTCACGGCGGCCGCCTCGGGCGTGTCGGTGCCGGTCGCCTTCACGCCGGGGTACAGCTCGCCGACGGTCGCGAGGAGCACGCCGGTCTCGCCGAGGGAGGGCAGCACCTCGCCGATGTAGCCGAGGAACGCCGGGTTGGGGCCGACGATCAGCACGGCCCGCTTGGCCAGCAGCTCGCGGTGCTCGTAGAGCAGGTAGGCGGCGCGGTGCAGGGCGACGGCCGTCTTGCCGGTGCCCGGGCCGCCTTCCACCACCAGGACGCCGCGGTGCGGGGCGCGGATGATGCGGTCCTGGTCGGCCTGGATGGTCTGCACGATGTCGCTCATGCGGCCGGTGCGCGCCGAGTTCAGCGCGGCGAGCAGCACGGCGTCGCCCGTCGGGTCCTCGTGGCCGGTGCGGGTCTCGTCACCGAGGTCGAGGATCTCGTCGTGCAGGTGGGTGACGCGACGGCCCTCGGTGGCGATGTGCCGCCGGCGCCTGAGGCCCATCGGGGTGTGGCCGGTGGCCAGGTAGAAGGGGCGGGCGACGTCGGCGCGCCAGTCGATCAGGACGGGCGTGCGCTCGGCGTCGTCGGTGCGCAGGCCGATGCGGCCGATGTGGTGGGTGACGCCCGAGGTGAGGTCGATCCGGCCGAAGCACAGGGAGCCGTCCACCGCGTTGAGCGCGGCGAGCAGCCCGGAGCGCTCGGCGACGAGGATGTCCCGCTCGAGTCTGGCCTGCATGGGGGTGTTGCCCTGCGCGAGGGCGTCCGTGACGGAGGTCTCGGCGTCGCCGCGCAGCGCGTCCACGCGCGCGTACAACCCGTCGATGAATTCCTGTTCCTGGCGCAATTCATCGTCCGGAAATTCGGTGTTTGACAATTCCACTCCCGCCCGGATATACTGTGCTCACTGAACTTCTCCGTGACGTCACGCATGTGAAGTCACGAATGAATCAATATACGCGAGAAAAGCCCCCGAGCCAATTACTCGGGGGCTTTTTCCGTTCTCCGGGCCCGTCGTTCACAGCACGTCGGACAGCTCCTCCAGCAGCCGCCGCTTGGCCCGCGCGCCCACCATCGACTTCACGGGCTCGCCGTCGCGGAACACCAGGAACGTCGGCATGGAGAGCACCTTGTAGGCGTTGGTGGTCAGCGGATTGTGGTCCACGTCCAGTTGCACGACCTTCAGCCGGTCGCCCTCCTCGAAGGCGAGGGCCTTCAGTACCGGCGCCATCTGCCGGCAGGGCGGGCACCAGTCGGCGGTGAACTCCACCAGGACCGGCAGGTCCGCGCCGATCACCTCGGCCTCGAAATCGGCGTCCGTCACCTCGGTCACCATGGGTGCCTCCCCAGTTCACAGCGGGGCTCCGGACCGCCCGGAGCCTCGGCCTCGGCGTTCAGCTCGGCCCGCGCCAGCTGCCGCGCCACCGTGTCGCGCACGGCGCTCAACTCGCCGATCAACGCGTCGAGTTCATCCAGCTTGCGCCGGTAGACCGCGAGGGACGCCGGACAGGAGTCGCCCTCGGGGTGCCCGGCGCGCAGGCACTCCACGAAGGGCCGGGTCTCCTCCAGGCCGAACCCGAAGTCCTGCAGCGTCCGGATCTGCTCCAGCAGCTTCAGATCGCACTCGTCGTACGTCCGGTACCCGTTGTCCGCACGCCTCGCGGGCAGCAGCCCCCGTGCCTCGTAGTACCGCAGCGTCCGCGTGGTGGTCCCGGCGCGTGCGGCCAGCTCGCCGATTCGCATGGCACCGAACGTAGTCCTTGACGCCGAGGTCAAGGCAACACCTCAGCGCGCCCCGGCGTTCTCCGGCTCCCGCTCCTCGACGGCCTGTTCCGTCTCCGGCTCGCCCCGGCCGGGCAGCAGCAGCGCCACGATCACCGTGCCGGCGCCCAGGACCACCGCCCCGACCAGACTGGTGTGGGCGACCGCGTCGGCGAAGGAGGAGCCGACCGCGTCGGCCATCTGCCGCGCTCCGTCCGCGAGTTGCCCGGCCTGCGCCTTGAGCCGCTCGGCCTGCTGCGGGTCGCTCGCACCGGCGGCCTGCTCGGCCAGCTGCCGCGCCCTGTCGCCGATGCCCTGCGCCACCGCGTACCCGGCCCCGACGGAGTCCTGGGCCGTCTCCAGTGACGACGCGGGCAGCTTGCTGCCGGCCGTCGCGTCCGAGAGGTGACCGGAGTACGACGTGGCCAGCAGCGAGCCGAGGACGGCGATGCCGAGCGATCCGCCCAGCTCCAGGGACGTGTCGTTGACCGCGCCGCCGACGCCCAGCTCCGACTCCGGGAACGCCCCCATGATCGCGTCCGTGCAGGGCGAGAGCGCGAGCCCGATCGCGAGGCCGAGGACGACCAGGGGCACCACGAAGTCGCCGTACGCCGAGCCGGAGTCGACCCGGGTGAGCAGGGCCAGCGCCGCCGTGCCGCCGACCATGCCGGCCGTGACGGTCCACTTCATGCCGACCCGGGGCGTGAGGTACCCGGTGAGGGCCGAGCCGGCGAACACGGCGCCCGCCAGCGGCAGCATCCGCACGCCGGTGTCCAGGGCGTCGTAGCCGAGGACGAACTGCAGGTGCTGCGTGAGGTAGTAGAAGGCCCCGAAGACGGCCAGGAAGAACAGGGCGACGGCGAGGTTGGAGCCCGCGAACCGCCGGTCGGTGAAGCGGCGCACGTCCAGCAGCGGGCGCGGGTGGCGCAGCTCCCACACCACGAAGGCGGCGAGTCCGGCCCCCGCGACGACCGCGGCCGTGACCGCCTTGGCGCCCCAGCCGAAGTGCGGCCCCTCAATGATCATGTAGACCAGTGCCGCGATCCACACCACGGACAGCAGCCCGCCGCCGTAGTCGATGCGCCCGCGGTCGGCGGCCCTGGACGGCGGGACCAGGACGAACGCGCCGACGAGGGCCAGCGCGGCGACGGGGACGTTGATCAGGAACGTGGACGACCAGCCGTGCCGCTCCAGCAGCGCCCCGGCGACCAGCGGCCCTGCCGCGATGGCGAGTCCGGCCGTGGCGGTCCACAGGGTGATGGCCCGGGCGCGCTCGGCCCGCGGGAAGGTCGCGGCGAGCAGGGACAGCGTGGCGGGCATGATCATGGCGGCGCCGGCGCCCATCACGGCCCGGGCCGCGATCACCGCCGTGGCGCTGCCGGCGAGGTAGCCGGAGACGGCACCGCCGCCGAACACGAGGAGCCCGAGCACCAGCGCTCCCCGGCGGCTGTACTTGTCGCCGATCGCGCCGAGCAGCAGCATCAGGGCTGCGTACGGGACGGTGTAGCCGTCGATGACCCACTGCAGATCCGCGCTGGACAGGCCGAGGTCCTCGGTCATGGCGGGCGCGGCGACGGTGAGGGCGGTGTTCGCCATCACGATGATCAGCAGGCTCAGGCAGAGCACGAGCAGCGCCCACCAGCGGCGCGGGTAGGGGTGGCCCGTCCTCTCGGCCGGTTCGGTCACGACGAGTCGCATGGCAGGGGTGCCTTCCTCGCTGATTTGCACATGGCTGTGCATTTACACAACGATGTGCAATCTACGTCGTTGCACAGCACTGTGCAAGTCACGGGGGAAGGGGCACAATGACGTCCATGACCACGGGCAGCACCAGCCGCGCCGACGCCAACCGGCGCCGCATCCTCGACGTCGCCCTCGCCGAGCTGCTGCGGGACCCCGACGCGTCCATGGACCAGATCGCCCGCGCGGCGGGCGTCGTCCGGCGCACGGTGTACGGGCACTTCCCGAACCGCGAGGCGCTCATCAGCACCCTCGTCGACGAGGCGGTGGAGGCCCTGGCGGCCGCGCACGCCGCGGGCCGCGAGGGCGTCGGGGACCCGGCGGAGGCGGTGGCCCGCTCGGTGCTGGCCGTGTGGGAGATCGCCGACCGGTACCGGCTGCTGATCGCGCTCGCCCAGCGCACCGTGACCATGCAGGGCATCCGCGAACGGCTCGCCCCGGTCCGGGAGACCGCCACCGGCATGCTGCGGCGCGGCCTCGACGAAGGCGTCTTCAGCTCGCCGCTGCCCGCCCCGGCCCTGGCGTACGTGCACGAGCAGATGCTGGTCGCGTTGATGGAGGCGGTGAACGACGGGCTGGTGGCAGCGCGAGAGGCGGGCCGCTGCGCCGCGGTCACCATCCTGACCGCGGCGGGCGTGCCCGCCTCGACCGCCACCGGGCTGGTGGCGGAGCTGAACGACTGATTCTTCCGCGATGACTGCGGTGTGGGGACCGGGCGGCTGAGCGACGGGGGGACACCCAGCCGCCCGGGGTCTCACCGGGGCGGCGCGGCCGTCAGGCCTTGGCCAGCTCCTTCTCGCCGCCCGGCTCGGGCACCTCGACGTGGTCGTCGGAGGCGGGGCCGCCGTGCCCGTCGTCGAGCAGGGTCTTCTCGTCGAAGGGCAGCTGACCGGCGAGGACCTGGTTGACCCGCTCCTTGTCGATCTCCTTCGTCCAGGTGCCGATCAGCACGGTGGCCACGGCGTTGCCGGCGAAGTTGGTCAGGGCGCGGGCCTCGCTCATGAAGCGGTCGATGCCGACGATCAGGCCGATGCCGTCCACCAGGGCCGGCTTGTGCGACTGCAGACCACCGGCCAGGGTCGCCAGGCCGGCACCGGTGACACCGGCGGCGCCCTTGGAAGCGACCAGCAGGAAGAGCAGCAGCGGGATCTGCTCGCCGATCGACATCGGGGTGCCCATGGCGTCGGCGATGAACAGCGAGGCCATGGTCATGTAGATCATGGTGCCGTCGAGGTTGAAGGAGTAGCCGGTCGGGACGGTGATGCCGACCACCGGCTTGCTGACGCCCAGGTGCTCCATCTTCGCGATGAGGCGCGGCAGCGCGGACTCGGAGGACGAGGTGGACAGGATCAGCAGGAACTCACGGCCCAGGTACTTGAAGAGCGTGAGGATGTTCAGGCCGGAGATCACGCGCAGCAGGGCGCCGAGCACGATGAAGACGAAGAGGAAGCAGGTGACGTAGAAGCCGAGCATCAGCACGGCGAGGCTCTTGAGCGCGTCCAGGCCGGCGGAACCGGTGACGGCGGCGATGGCGCCGAAGGCACCGATCGGGGCGGCCCACATCACCATGGCGAGGATGCGGAAGACGAGCCGCTGGATGTGCTCGATGCCGCGCAGGATGGGCTGTCCGGCCGCGCCCATGCCCTGCAGCGCGAAACCGGCGAGCAGCGCGATCAGCAGGGTCTGCAGCACCGACTCGTTGGTGAAGGCGGAGACGATCGTGGTCGGGATGATGCCGAGCAGGAACTCGGTGGTGTCCTTGGCCTCGGCGTCCACCTGCGCGTGACCGGCGTCCTTGACCGCGTCGGTCACCGCCAGACCCGTGCCCGGCTCCAGGATGTTGCCGACGACCAGGCCGATGCTCAGGGCGACCAGCGACATCACCATGAAGTAGCCGAGCGCGATACCGCCGACGGCGCCGACCTTGGCGGCCTTGCGCACCGAGCCGATGCCCAGCACGATCGTGCAGAAGATGATCGGCGAGATCATCATCTTGATCAGGTTCACGAAGCCCGTGCCGATGGGCTTCAGCTCGACCGCGAAGTCCGGTGCGGCCAGACCCACCGCGATACCGGCGGCGACGGCGATGATCACCGCGATGTAGAGATAGTGCGTGCGGTCCCGCTTGGCCTTGGGTGCGGCAGGTGCCGTATCGGCTGCGCTGGTCACGGCGGCCCTCCTTGACGACGTCGTCGGCATCACCGGCGTGCGGCTCACGTCCGGGAAAACTCCGGGCACCTCCGGGGAACCGCGAGAAACAGGGAGCGGGGCTCCCGGAGATGCGTGATGGGGAATGCCGTGACTATGTCGTCCCCTGTGAGCGCGGTCACCCTTCCGTTCATTTAGTTCACAATCGGCCACCAGGCAGACTGACGGCATGCGCCTCACCGTCCCCCGACCCCGCAGCCTGGCGGGCCAGCTCTTCGCCATGCAGGCCGTGCTGATAGCGGTCGTCGTGGCCGGATACGCGCTGTTCACCTACGTCAGCGACCGCAGCCAGGCCGAGGAGGCCGCGGCGCGCCAGGCCAGGGCGGTGGCGCGGTCCGTCGCCGACTCCCCGTCCGTGCTGGCGGCGACCCGCACCCCCGACCCGACCGCCGAGCTGCAGCCCTACGCGCTGCGGGTGATGCGGGACACGGAGGTCGACTTCATCACGATCATGGATCCGCGAGGCATCCGCTGGACGCACCCGGACCCGAGGCAGATCGGCCAGACCTTCCAGGGCCACACCGACAAGGCGCTGCGCGGCCGGACCTTCACCGAGACCTACACCGGCACGCTCGGCCCGTCCGTCCGGGCGGTCACGCCGATCCAGGACGGTTCGCGCGTGGTCGGCCTGGTGAGCGCCGGCATCCGGGTCGAGGAGATCACGCAGCGGGTCCAGGAGCAGCTCACGGCCCTGCTCGGCGTCGCGGCCGGCGCGCTGGTGCTGGGCGCGGTCGGCACGTACGTCATCAACGCCCGGCTGCGCCGGCACACCCACGGGATGAACGCGGCCGAGCTGAGCCGGATGCACGACTACCACCAGGCCGCCCTGCACGCGGTGCGCGAGGGGCTGCTGATGCTGGACGGGCAGTACCGTGTGGCGTTGATCAACGACGGGGGACGGGAGCTGCTCGGCGTGGCCGGGGACGTGGTGGGCCGGTCGGTGGCCCAGCTGGGGCTGCCCGCCCCGCTGACGGGGGCGCTGCTGGCCTCGGAGCCGCGGGTGGACGAGGTGCATCTGACGGCCTCCCGGGTCCTGGTGATCAACACCTCGCCGGTGTCGGGCGGGGAGCGGCGCGGTACGGTCGTGACCCTGCGTGATGTCACCGAACTCCAGTCGCTCATGGGCGAGTTGGACTCCGAGCGGGGCTTCACCCAGGCGCTGCGCTCGCAGGCGCACGAGGCGGCGAACCGGCTGCACACGGTCGTCTCGCTGATCGAGCTGGGCCGGGCGGAGGAAGCGGTGGAGTTCGCGACGGCCGAGCTGGAGCTGGCACAGGCGCTGACCGACCAGGTCGTGGCGGCGGTGAGCGAGCCGGTGCTGGCCGCGCTGCTGCTGGGCAAGACCGCCCAGGCCAACGAGCGGGGCGTGGAACTGGTGGTGTCGGAGGACAGCAGCCTCGACGACGGACTGTTGCCGGAGTCCCTGCCGGCGCGGGACCTGGTGACCATCCTGGGCAACCTGATCGACAACGCCGTGGACGCGGCGCAGGGCAGCGTGCGGGCCCGGGTGACGGTGGCCGCGTACACCGAGACCGCGGGCGGCCGCCCGGAGCTGGTGCTGCGGGTGTCGGACACGGGCCCCGGCGTGGACCCCGAGCACGCCGAGGCCGTCTTCCAGCGGGGCTTCTCGACCAAGCCGGCGGGGCCGGGCGGGCGGGGGCTGGGCCTGGCCCTGGTCCGGCAGGCGGCGCACCGGCACGGCGGGACGCTGGCGGTGGCGGAGGCCGACGGCGGCGGGGCACAGTTCGAGGTACGGCTGCCGCTGAGCCGGGCGGCGGGCGCGACGCCCGGCGACCCCACCCGGGACGGTTCGGCACCGGCGGACCCGGCCGCCGCGCTCCCGCTGTCCGCGGGGCCCGCGCCCCGGACCGGGGGACCGACGTCCAAGGCCTCTGGAGGCGACGCATGACGAGCGACCCGACGAGACAGCAGGCCATCCGCGTCCTGGTCGTGGAGGACGACCCGGTCGCGGCCGACGCGCACGTCCTCTACGTCGGCCGGGTGCCCGGCTTCGTCGCCGTCGGCAAGGCCCACACGGGCGCGGAGGCCCGCCGGGCCCTGGAGCGCACCCCCGTCGACCTGCTCCTGCTGGACCTGCACCTGCCCGATGTGCACGGGCTGCAACTGGCCCGTTCTCTGCGCGCGGCCGGGCACCACGCCGACGTGATAGCGGTGACGTCGGCCCGCGACCTGGCCGTGGTGCGCGAGGGCGTCTCGCTCGGCGTCGTGCAGTACGTCCTGAAGCCGTTCACCTTCGCGACCCTGCGCGACCGGCTGGTGCGGTACGCCGAGTTCCACGCGGCGGTCGGCGAGGCCAGCGGCCAGGACGAGGTGGACCGGGCGCTCGCCGCCCTGCGCGCCCCGGGCCCGGCCGCCCTGCCCAAGGGCCTGAGCGCGCCGACGCTGGAGCGCGTCACGCTCACCCTGCGCGACAGCGCGGAGGGCCTGACGGCGGCGGGCGTGGCCGAGAGCGTGGGCATCTCCCGCATCACCGCCCGCCGTTACCTGGAGCACCTCGTCGAGGCGGGCCGCGCGGCCCGCCGCCCGCAGTACGGCACCGTCGGGCGGCCGGAGTTGCAGTACCGCTGGGTCACCGGCCAGTGACGGCCCATCAGCCGGCCGATTCCGCTCCCGCTTCAACCGGCCGTTCCTGCTGACGATCCTCTTCGCCACCAGCCTGCCCATCACGGCGATCATGGTGCCCGTCCACGCGCTCTTCGTGCGGGTCGACCTCTTCGACACCGTGCACGGCACGATCCCCTTCTTCGCCGCCTCGCAACTGCCGCGTACGAGCGGCTCGCGGCGTTCTCCGTCGTGTACTCGACGCCGGTCGTCCTCCTGTACGTCCTGGTCGCGAAACGCCTGGGCGGCGGCTTCGCCCTGGGCGGTGCGGTCAAGGGCTGAGCGGGGCCGGGAAGCGACCGGGGGCTCCGGCTGTTGCACGTCGTGATCGTGACGGCCGTCGCGATCGACCGAAGGGGGAGACATGTCCGTGAGCGCTCTGGTCGTCGATCCGGCCGCGCCCGCCGCCGTCCGTCTGGGCCGGGTCCCCGAGCCCGAGCCCGGACCCGGTCAGGTCCTGGTGGAGGTCTCGCACGCCTCGCTGAACCACGGCGACCTCAACGACGCCCGTTCCGGTCGCGTCCCGGTGGGGGCGGTGCTCGGGTCGGACGCCGCCGGCGTGGTCGTCCGGGCCGCGGCCGACGGGACCGGGCCGGGGGCCGGCACACCGGTGGTGGCCCTGACCTCCGGGGCGTTCGCCGCACGCGTCGCGGTGGACGTGGCCGCCCTCGCGGAGGTGCCCCGGGGTCTGGATCCGGCGAAGGCGGCGGCCCTGCCGGTCGCCGGAGTGGCGGCCCTGCGTTCGCTGCGGGCCGCCGGACTCGGGCCCGGCAAGCGGGTGCTGGTCACCGGGGCGTCCGGTGGGGTCGGGCGGTTCGCCGTCCAGCTCGCGGCCCGGGCCGGGGCCCAGGTGATCGCGTCCGTGGGCTCGGCCGCCCGCGCCGAAGGGCTGGCCGGGGCCGGCGCCGACGAGGTGCTGACCGGGCTGGAAGGGCTGCGCGAGCCGGTGGACATCGTCATCGACAGCGTCGGCGGCCCCCAGCTGGTCGCCGCCTGGGACCTGCTCGCGCCCGGCGGCAGCGTCCAGAGCGTCGGCTGGACCTCGGGAGAACCGGCGGTCTTCCCGCCGTACGCGACCGTCGGCCCGGCCAAGTCGCTGTCCTCCTTCGTCATCGACTCGGCCGCGGGCGCGGACTTGGCCGTCCTCGCCGGGCTGGCCGCCGAGGGAGCCCTCACCGTCGAGACCGGCTGGCAGGGCTCCTGGGACCGGTTCGACGAGGCGGCCGAGGCACTGCGCGGACGCCGGATCCGCGGGAAGGCGGTCCTGGAGGTGACGTCCCGCTGACCGCGGGGCGCCCCCCCCGGCACGGGTGCCGTTCCGGGCGGTCACCGCACGAGACACGGCCGCTTCGCGTCGAACGTCCATCCCGGGACCAGGTACCGCATCGCCACCGTGTCGTCCCGCGCCCCCAGCGCCTTCTCCCGGTACAGCTCGTGCGCCGCCAGCAGCCGGTCCCGGTCGAGCGTCACGCCCAGCCCCGGCCCGTCCGGGACCGCGACCTGCCCGTCCACGATCCGCGGCGGCTCCACCGTGAGCCGCTCCAGCCCTTCCTGCCAGATCCAGTGCGTGTCCAGGGCGTTGTACTCCCCCGGCGCCGCCGCCCCGCAGTGCGTCACCATCGCCAGCGAGATGTCGAAGTGGTTGTTGGAGTGGCACCCCCACGTCAGCCCTGTCGCGTGACACAGCTGAGCCACCCGCACCGACCCCTGCATCGTCCAGAAGTGCGGGTCGGCCAGCGGGATGGACACCGACTGCAGAGCCAGCGCGTGCGCCAGCTGCCGCCAGTCCGTCGCGACCATGTTGGTCGCCGTCGGCAGCCCGGTCGCCCGGCGGAACTCCGCGAGGACCTCCCGCCCCGAGTAGCCCTCCTCCGCCCCGCACGGATCCTCGGCGTAGGCCAGGGTCCCCACCAGCGGCCGGCACAGCGCGACCGCCTCGCGCAGCGACCAGGCGCCGTTGGGGTCGAGGGTGATCCGGGCGCCGGGGAAGCGCCGCTTGAGCGCCCGGACGGCCGCGACCTCCTCGGCCCCCTCCAGCACACCCCCCTTGAGCTTGAAGTCCCGGAAGCCGTACAGCGCGTACGCAGCCTCGGCCTGCCGGACGATCGCCTCGGGCGTCAGCGCCTCCTCGTGCCGCACCCGGTACCAGTCGACCTGGGAGCCGGGCTCGCGCACGTACTCCAGGTCGGTCCGGTCCGCGTCGCCCACGTAGAACAGATAGCCCAGCACCCGCACGGACTCCCGCTGCTGCCCGTCGCCCAGCAGCGCGGCGACCGGCACGTCGAGGTGCTGCCCGAGCAGGTCCAGCAGCGCCGACTCGACCGCCGTCACCGTGTGGACGGTGGTCCGCTGGTCGAAGGTCTGGGCACCACGCCCGCCCGCGTCCCGGTCGGCGAACCGCTCCCCGATCTCCCGCAGCACCCGCTTGTGATCCCCGACCCTCGCCCCGACGACCAGCGGCTCGGCGTCCCGCAGGGTGCGCGTGATGGCCTCCCCTCCGGGCACCTCCCCGAGCCCGGTCCTCCCCTCGGAGTCGGTGAGCACGACGACGTTGCGGGTGAAGTACGGCCCGTGCGCGCCGGACAGGTTCAGCTCCATGCTGTCCCGGCCGGCGACGGGGTAGACGGCGTAGGCCGTGACGGTCGGCTGCTGCCCGATGCCCATCAGGTGCCCTTCCTGCCTCGATGACGGAGAGGTCAGCACACGACGTCTACGTATGCAGATGGAGGCTAGGTGGGTGAACAGCCGGGGTCAATGGTCCGGCGATCATCGATCTGCGGGGAAGGTGCCCCGCCGAGACAGCGGACCGTACGGATCGCGCCGCGGAATCCTCCCCGGATCCGCCCTGCCGGGCGACAGACAGTGAGGCACACGGTTTCGACAGCCGCCCGGTTGAGCGACGCCCACGGCGCCCCGCACGGGACCTCCGGGCAAGGCGCCTCCGCGCCGCCGGCGCGCGCATATGCCCGCTGAGCGTGCCGTTCGCGGGAGCCATGGCCGCTCGGGCTGCCGCGGCCGCCGCACCGGACGCCGCCCCGCCCGCACGTCCGTCCGCCGCACAGGCGACCCCCCGGCCCCGGCGAACCCGCCGGTAGCCGTAGCTTCCTACAATCCGTGATCCTGGCCGAACCGACCGTAGTCGCCGCAGCCCCGCGCCCCTAGCTTGTGGCGCGTGCGCCGACCTTCACCCAGCCCGAGCGAGCCCTCCCCCACGACCACGAGTCCGCCCTTCAACGCCCCCGCCGCCCGCCGGCTGCGCGCGGCCCTCGGCATGGCCCCCGAGCACGTCGCCCACGGCATGCGTGTGTCCTACGGGCACCCGCACGTCTCCCCGGATCACGTGATCGCCTGGGAGCGCGGGATCGCGGCCCCGAGCAACTCCGAACTGACCGCTCTGGCCGGCGTGTTGTGGTGCTCCCCGGCCGAGCTGATCGGCAGACCGCGCACCCTGCGCGAGCACCGCATCGCCCGCTGCCTGGCCCCCGAGGACGTGGCCCGGGCCGTCGGGCACGACGTGCACGCCTATCTGCGCATGGAGGAGACGGACAGCTGGCGCGGCACCGAGCGCCAGTCCGCGGCGCTGGCGGACCTGCTCGGCCTCGGCCTGCCCGACGTCGTCACGGTCACGGGCCGCGACGCCCGCCTCGGCGAGCTGCTGCGCAGCGCCGCGACCACCCGCTGGCAGGCGTACGTGCGCCCGGTGGCCCGGCTCGTGCCCCTGGACCGGCGGTTTCTGGAGGGCGCACTGCGGAGCCTGCACGAGGAGTACCAGGGGCACATGGCCGCCACCCTCAGCTGGGGTGGCGGCGCCGGTGACGCGGGCGGCGCCGGCCAGGACTTCCTCGACCGGATCGTGGAGCACTTCTGGGCGAAGCTCCGGGACGACCCCGGCCGGGAGGGCGCCCAGCAGCCGGGAGGACCAACGGCCTAGAAGACCGACTCGGCCTCGTCCATGCGGTCCTTCGGCACGGTCTTCAGCTCGGTCACGGCCTCGGCGAGCGGCACCATCACGATGTCCGTCCCGCGCAGCGCGGTCATGTGGCCGAACCGGCCCTGGTGCGCGGCCTCCACCGCGTGCCAGCCGAACCGGGTGGCGAGCACCCGGTCGTACGCGGTCGGCGTACCACCGCGCTGGACGTGGCCGAGGATGACCGGCTTGGCCTCCTTGCCGAGCCGTCGCTCCAGCTCGTGGGCGAGGGCCGTGCCGATGCCCTGGAAGCGCTCGTGACCGAACTTGTCTATGGCGCCCTTGCCGTAGTCCATGGTGCCGTCGGCCGGGTGGGCGCCCTCGGCGACGCAGACCACCGCGAACTTCTTGCCGCGGGCGAAGCGCTCCTCGACCATCTTCACCAGGTCGGCCGGGTCGAAGGGCCGCTCCGGCAGGCAGATCCCGTGCGCGCCGGCGGCCATGCCGGACTCCAGCGCGATCCAGCCCGCGTGCCGGCCCATGACCTCCACGACCATCACACGCTGGTGGGACTCGGCGGTGGTCTTCAGCCGGTCCATCGCCTCGGTGGCGACACCGACCGCGGTGTCGAAGCCGAAGGTGCGGTCGGTGGAGGAGATGTCGTTGTCGATCGTCTTCGGGACGCCCACCACGGGCAGGCCCGCGTCGGACAGCATGCGGGCCGCCGTCAGCGTGCCCTCGCCGCCGATCGGGATGAGGGCGTCGATGCCGAACTGGTGGATCATGTCGGAGGCGTTCTCGCAGGCCTCGCGCAGCCGGTCGCGCTCCAGCCGGGACGACCCGAGGATGGTGCCGCCGCGGGCCAGGATGCCGCTGACGGACTCCAGGTCGAGGGTGCGGTAGCGGCCGTCGAGGAGGCCCGCGTAGCCGTCCTCGAAGCCGATGACCTCGTCCCCGTAGTTGTCGACCGCCCGGTGCACGACCGACCGGATCACGGCGTTCAGGCCGGGGCAGTCGCCGCCTGCGGTGAGAACTCCGATACGCATCGTGCTGTGTCTCCTGCTCGCTGTTGACACCGGTGAGCCACTGCCGATTCTTTCACGCTCCGGAGAACGCCGTGGCACCCCGGCCTGACGGGCGCCTTATATAGCGACAGAGGTATTGTCAAGAGGGTTCTGCTCACCTCGGTGGGCGATTTTTGTGCCCCTGGCTGGACAGCCGTGGGCTGATGAGCACCCCCATTCGGAACGAAACGGAGAGCTCGCGTGACCCGCAGCGTGTACGTGACCGGCATCGACCGCGGTGACGGCCGCCAGGTCGTCGAACTGGGGGTCATGGAACTCCTCACCCGGCAGGTCGACCGGGTGGGCGTCTTCCGTCCCCTGGTCCACGACGGGCCGGACCGCCTCTTCGAGCTGCTGCGCGCCCGTTACCGGCTCACCCAGGACCCGGCGACCGTGTACGGCATGGACTACCACGAGGCGTCCGCCCTCCAGGCCGAGGCGGGCACGGACGAGCTGGTGTCCACGCTCGTCGACCGCTTCCACCGGGTCGCCCGCGACTTCGACGTCGTCCTGGTCCTCGGCACCGACTACGCCGGCACCCAGCTCCCGGACGAGCTGTCGCTCAACGCCCGGCTGGCCAACGAGTTCGGCGCCTCCGTGCTCCCGGTCGTCGGCGGCCGCAAGCAGACGGTGGAGTCGGTGCTGGCCGAGACGCGCAACGCCTACCGCGCCTACGACACCCTCGGCTGCGACGTCCTGGCCATGGTCGCCAACCGGGTCGCCCGCGAGGACCGCGACGAGATCGCCCGCCAGCTGGACTCCCGGCTCCCGGTGCCCTGTTACGTCCTGCCCGACGAGCCGGCCCTGTCCGCGCCGACCGTCTCGCAGATCAGCCACGCCCTCGGCGCGAAGGTGGTGCTGGGCGACGACTCCGGGCTCGCCCGGGACGTGCTCGGCTTCGTCTTCGGCGGTGCGATGCTGCCGAACTTCCTCGGCGCCCTCACCCCGGGCTGCCTCGTCGTCACCCCGGGCGACCGGGCGGACCTGGTCGTCGGCGCGCTCGCCGCGCACAGCGCCGGCACCCCGCCGATCGCCGGTGTCCTGCTCACCCTGAACGAGGTGCCCGGCACGGACATCCTCACCCTCGCCGACCGTCTCGCGCCCGGCACCCCCGTGCTGTCCGTGACCGGCAACAGCTTCCCCACCGCCGAGCAGCTGTTCTCCCTGGAGGGCAAGCTCAACGCGGCCACCCCGCGCAAGGCGGAGCGGGCCCTCGGCCTGTTCGAGCGCTACGCCGACACCGGCGACCTGGCGCGCCGCGTCTCCGCGCCGAGCAGCGACCGGGTCACGCCGATGATGTTCGAGCACAAGCTGCTGGAGCAGGCCCGCAGCGACCTGCGCCGGGTCGTGCTGCCCGAGGGCACCGAGGAGCGCGTGCTGCACGCCGCCGAGGTGCTGCTGCGCCGGGGCGTGTGCGAGCTGACCCTGCTCGGCCCGGTCGACCAGATCCGCAAGAAGGCCGCCGACCTCGGCGTGGACCTCGGCGAGACGCAGCTGATCGACCCGGCCACCTCCGAGCTGCGGGACGGTTTCGCCGAGAAGTACGCGGCCCTGCGCGCCCACCGGGGCGTCACGGTGGAGCTGGCCTACGACGTCGTCTCGGACGTGAACTACTTCGGCACGCTGATGGTCCAGGAGGGTCTCGCCGACGGCATGGTGTCGGGCTCGGTGCACTCCACGGCCGCGACGATCCGCCCGGCCTTCGAGATCATCAAGACCAAGCCGGACGCGGACATCGTCTCGTCGGTGTTCTTCATGTGCCTGGCCGACAAGGTCCTCGTCTACGGCGACTGCGCGGTCAACCCCGACCCGGACGCCGAGCAGCTCGCCGACATCGCCGTCCAGTCGGCGACCACGGCAGCGCGGTTCGGCGTGCGGCCGCGGATCGCCATGCTGTCGTACTCCACCGGCACGTCCGGCTCGGGCGCCGACGTCGACAAGGTGCGCGAGGCCACCGAGCTGGTCCGCTCGCGCCGGCCCGACCTGAAGATCGAGGGCCCGATCCAGTACGACGCCGCCGTGGAACCCTCGGTCGCGGCGACCAAACTGCCCGGCTCGGAGGTCGCCGGGCAGGCGAGCGTGCTGATCTTCCCCGACCTGAACACCGGCAACAACACCTACAAGGCCGTGCAGCGCTCGGCCGGCGCGATCGCCGTCGGGCCGGTGCTGCAGGGCCTGCGCAAGCCGGTCAACGACCTGTCCCGGGGCGCCCTCGTCCAGGACATCGTCAACACCGTCGCCATCACGGCGATCCAGGCCCAGACCCCGTCCCCGAGCGAGAAGGCAGCCCAGTGAGCCCGACCCGTGTCCTCGTCCTCAACTCCGGTTCCTCGTCGGTGAAGTACCAGCTGCTCGACATGCGCGACAGCAGCCGGCTGGCGATGGGCCTGGTCGAGCGCATCGGCGAGCAGACCTCCCGGCTCAAGCACACCCCGGCCGGCGGGGAGAGCCGCGAGCGCGGCGGGGCGATCGCCGACCACGACGCCGCCCTGAAGGCCGTGGCCGAGGAGCTGGCCAGGGACGGCCTGGGCCTTGACTCGCCCGAGCTGGCCGCGATCGGGCACCGGGTGGTGCACGGCGGCAAGTCCTTCACCGAGCCGACCGTCGTCGACGACGCGGTGCTCGCCGAGATCGAGCGGCTCATCCCGGTGGCCCCGCTGCACAACCCGGCCAACCTCACCGGCATCCGCACGGCGCAGGCACTGCGGCCCGACCTGCCGCAGGTCGCCGTCTTCGACACGGCCTTCCACACCACGATGCCGGAGCCGGCCGCCCGGTACGCGATCGACGTCGAGACGGCCGACGCGCACCGCGTCCGCCGCTACGGCTTCCACGGCACCTCCCACGCCTACGTCTCCCGGGCCACGGCCGAACTGCTGGGCAAGGACCCGTCCGAGGTGAACGTGATCGTGCTGCACCTGGGCAACGGGGCGTCGGCGTCGGCCGTGCGGGGCGGCCGCTGTGTGGACACCTCCATGGGACTGACGCCTTTGGAGGGGCTCGTGATGGGTACGCGCTCCGGAGACATGGACCCGGCCGTCATCTTCCATTTGATGCGTGTTGGTGGAATGTCCGCCGACGAGATCGACACTCTCCTCAACAAGAAGAGCGGTCTGATCGGTCTGTGCGGCGACAACGACATGAGGGAGATCCGCCGCCGCGTGGACGCGGGCGACGAGCGCGCCAAGCTGGCGTTCGACATCTACATTCACCGGCTGAAGAAGTACATCGGCGCCTATTACGCCGTGCTCGGACGGGTGGACGCGGTCGTCTTCACCGCGGGTGTCGGCGAGAACGCGGCCCCGGTGCGCGAGGCCGCCCTGGCGGGCCTGGAGGGGCTGGGCCTCGCGGTGGATGCCGAGCGCAACGCCGTACGCGGCGACGACGCGCGGCTGATCTCGCCCGAGGGCGCCCGGGTGGCGGTGGCGGTGGTCCCGACCGACGAGGAATTGGAGATCGCGACACAGACCTACGCGCTGGTAAATGGTTCGGGGAATCACACCTGAGCGGCATCCCGCCCTTTTGTATTTTCCGCCAGACGGAATATTCCGCTGGGAAACAAACCGATAGGATCGCCCCCATGCGCCGTTCGAAAATCGTCTGTACTCTCGGCCCCGCGGTCGACTCCCACGATCAGCTTGTCGCGCTGATCGAAGCCGGCATGAACGTGGCCCGCTTCAACTTCAGCCACGGCTCGCACGCCGAGCACCAGGGCCGGTACGACCGGGTCCGGGCCGCCGCCAAGGAGACCGGCCGGGCCGTCGGTGTCCTCGCCGACCTCCAGGGCCCGAAGATCCGTCTGGAGACCTTCGCCGAGGGTCCCGTGGAGCTGGTGCGCGGTGACGAGTTCACCATCACCACCGAGGACGTCCCCGGCGACAAGACGATCTGCGGGACGACCTACAAGGGCCTGCCCGGCGACGTCAACAAGGGCGACCAGGTCCTCATCAACGACGGCAACGTCGAGCTGAAGGTCACCGAGGTCGAGGGCCCCCGGGTGAAGACGATCGTCATCGAGGGCGGCGTCATCTCCGACCACAAGGGCATCAACCTGCCCGGCGCGGCCGTCAACGTGCCCGCCCTGTCGGAGAAGGACATCGAGGACCTGCGCTTCGCCCTCCGCATGGGCTGCGACCTGGTCGCGCTGTCGTTCGTCCGGGACGCCAAGGACGTCCAGGACGTGCACCGCGTCATGGACGAGGAGGGGCGCCGCGTCCCGGTCATCGCCAAGGTGGAGAAGCCGCAGGCGGTGCAGAACATGGAGGACGTCGTGATGGCGTTCGACGGTGTCATGGTCGCCCGCGGTGACCTGGCCGTCGAGTACCCGCTCGAGAAGGTCCCCATGGTGCAGAAGCGCCTGATCGAGCTGTGCCGGCGCAACGCCAAGCCGGTGATCGTGGCGACCCAGATGATGGAGTCGATGATCACCAACTCCCGTCCGACCCGCGCCGAGGCCTCCGACGTGGCCAACGCGATCCTGGACGGCGCCGACGCGGTCATGCTCTCCGCCGAGTCGAGCGTGGGCGCGTACCCGATCGAGACCGTCAAGACGATGTCGAAGATCGTCACCGCGGCCGAGCAGGAGCTGATGTCCAAGGGCCTGCAGCCGCTCGTGCCGGGCAAGAAGCCGCGCACGCAGGGCGGTTCGGTGGCCCGTGCCGCCTGCGAGATCGCCGACTTCCTCGGCGGCCGCGGCCTGGTGGCCTTCACCCAGTCCGGCGACACCGCCCGCCGCCTGTCGCGCTACCGCGCGCAGCAGCCGATCATCGCCTTCACCACCGACGAGGGCACCCGCAACCAGATGGCGCTGAGCTGGGGCGTGGAGCCGTACGTGGTGCCGTTCGTGAACAGCACCGACGAGATGGTCGACCTGGTGGACCAGGAACTGGTCAAGCTCAACCGCTTCAGCACGGGCGACGTCGTGGTGATCACGGCAGGTTCGCCCCCCGGCGTCCCCGGCACCACCAACATGGTGCGGGTGCACCACCTGGGCACCATGAACTGACCATGAGCTGACCGCCGGGGCCCGTGAGCTCCGCACGAGGCCGAGGGCGCCCCCTGGGATCCAGGGGGCGCCCTCGTGTGTGCGGCTCCCGAACGGGCTCTGGTGACGCTCAGTCGATGTAGTTGTGCAGTCCGGGCACGTGCAGGGTCCCGCCGAACTGGCCCGCCTGCGTGACCTTCACGTTGGTGAAGTAGATCAGCGGGATGTTCAGCGGCGGCGGGTGCTCCGGGTCGAAGGTGATCGGGATCAGCCCGAGCAGGTTGCCCGAGATGCTCTCGGTGTACATCACCGTGTCGCCGTCGCGGATCGTGGACGTCGAGCCCTTGGCCGCCTGCACGTGGTAGGTCTTGCCGGACTGCTTGTCCTTGACCGTCTGGTGGAGGTCACCGATGTCGGTGCCGCCGGAGATGACGTACTTGAGGACCTTCTTGACCGAGCCGTTGGCGGTGCGCACCTCGACGACGCCCTTGTAGTCGGCGCCCTTGAGCGTCAGCGAGCTGGCGTTGAGGTACCAGGGGTCGTCGGGCAGCGGCACCTTGTTGTCGACGCCGCCCTCGGCGTCGGTGGCGGCCGGGCAGTCGTCGGGGTCCGTGGTGGCGCTCGCGCTGGGCGTCGGGCTGGGCGAGGCGGTGGCCTCCGCGGCCTTCTCCTTCGCCGCCTTCTCGACGGCCTTCGCGGCGTCCTCGGCGTCGCGGGCCGGCTCCTCGGCCTTCCCCGCGCCGTCCCCGACGGTGTCCTCGGCGGAGCCGGTGGCCTTGTCGGTCGTCTCCCGGGCGGTGCCGGTCGCGTCCTCGGCGGGCTGCTCGGCCGTCTCGGACGCCGTGGCGGACGGGGTGGGGCTCGGGCTCGCCTCCGCCTTGTCCCCGCCGCCCAGGATGCCGTCGATGGCGTCGCCGATGCCCTCCAGCAGACCGCCGCCGCTCTGCGACGGCGAAGGGGACGGCGTGGCCGTCGCGTCGTCGCCCGGGGCCGGGTCGCTCGCGGACGGGGCGGGCGCGGGCTCGTCCTTGTCGTCGGAACCTGAATCCGGCGAAGAGGAACCGCCCTCGCTCGTGTCCGTGCCGCCCGTGCCGGTGGAGGGCGACGGCTTCGGGGCCGGGCCGCTCTGGTCGTCCTTGCCGTCCGCCGCGCCGTCACTGGCCGAGGGGGACGGCGTGGGCGAGGCCGAGGCGTCGTCCCCGGCGGTCTTGCCCTCGTCCTCCAGGGCCGCCACGCAGTCCTTGTACTCCTCGGCCGTCAGGCTCCTGGAGGTCGGCTTCGCCGGGCTGTCGCTGTCCGCGATGGCGAGCGTCGACGTGAAGCCCATCCCCATGAGCACCGCCGTCGGCATCGCCGCCATGGCTATCGCCTTGCCGGCCGGCCTGTTGAACCTGGTGAACAGCGGCTTCTTGGGTGCCGCGTGGCGCGGCCCGGTTCTCACACGGGACGCCTCCACATCAGCCCCGTGGGTCACCTCGTCAGCCGGCACTGTGCCTCCCGTTCGCCCCGTTGGCCGGGTTCGTTCCTGACAGATCGTTCGGCTCGTCCGCCGCGCCCACGGGCCCCGCCGCCGTGGTGTCGTGGTCCGTGGCCTCGGGAGCCCCGCCCGCGCCCGTGCCGGCGTGGGTGGCGAGCTGCCCGGCCGGCGGTGCGCCCGGCGCCCAGGCCACGGCCATCGCGCCGCCCACGAGGGCGAGCAGGAAGCCGATGAGGAAGCCGCCGAGGTTGGACACGGGGATGGACACCAGCGCCAGCAGGATGGCCGCGACTCCCGCGAAGACGCGGACGTGCTTCTGGAACCAGAGGCTGACGCCCAGGACGACGAGCAGCACGCCGATGATCAGGGACCCGGCACCCGCGGTGGTCGCCATCGCCAGCGTCAGGTGACCGATCTGGAGGTTGGCGTACGGGAAGTAGGCGATGGGCAGCCCGCTGAGCAGGACGAACAGCCCGGCCCAGAACGGCCGCGTACCCCGCCAGGCGCGGAACTGCTGCCTCCGGAGAGTGAACTGGCCGCCTGCGGCAGGAGTCTCGGCGCTCATGGAAAAACAGCTCCCTGGTACGGCGTTGCTGTGGTGGAGATGTGGGCCGCGCGTGAAGGCGCGGCCGGGAGGTGGACGGGCGGGGGCGCCATCGGCTCCCCCGCCCGTCAGCGAGTGCTTAGTAGCACTCCTTGACACCCGTCGACAGCGACATCTTCAGGCCGCTGAGCTTGAAGGTTCCGGCGGTGGTCGCCCACGCCGTCTGCTTCACGTCGGTCAGGGTCGCCCGGTCGGCCTGCTGGGCGAAGCCGTACGGGTTCGCCGTCTCGCCCTTCCTCATGGCCGGACCCTTGGTGGCGTCCTTGGCGGCCACACCGATGTCGATGTTCTCGAACGTCGCGTCCGCGCTGAGGTCGGCGACGTCGATGTAGAGGTTCTGGGCCTCGACCGGCTTCGCACCCTGGCCTGCGCGCAGGATCAGGCTGACGTTCCCGAGCACCGGAATGTTCGGGGTGACGACCGACTGGCACAGGTTCTTGATCGTCGCCGACTTGAACGACGAGACCGCGACCGGGTGCACCGACTTCTTGCCGTCGAGCGTGTATCCCTCGTCGAGGGCGCCGTACTGCGAGAAGCCCTCACCGACGAGCTGGTCGGTCGTGACCTTGAACGACTGGCCGGAGACGCTGAACGACGCGGCCAGAGCACCCTGAGCGAGGGCGACACCTATCGCAGCCGTGGCGGCGACGCTGGGCACCATGACCACAGCGAACCGCTTCCATCTGGTCCCGCCACGCACCTGGGACTCCATATTTCCTCCTTCTCGGACGTACATCTCCTGTCCTGGCTCGCCCCGAGTCGTGGCTCAGCCGGGCAGGGATGGGAGAAGTGCTACGTCCTCGGGAAGGAGAGCGCCTGCACTCGGCGGCGCAACTAGCGCCCGAATCACCGGCGATCACCCCCGAGCGACAACCACTGGTCGCGCCTGACACGCATCACGCACAACCTGCTGGACAGGCTTCGCCGAGTGGGCGAAGACCCCCCTGTCCAAGAGCCGGCGCCACTGCCGCCGGCTCTGCTCGGTGGGGACCCAGGACGTCCCGCGACCCAACCGGCTGCCGGGGTACGGGATTGGACCGAGCGTGGCCGATCGTGGTGCATTCTCGCCGCCCGCACAAGGGGGTTCGTTACTCGCTAGTAACGGGGGGATAACCGAACAACGACCCATCGGTCTCGGTCGGCGACACAGGGTGGCCCGGGGTGGCGGTACAAAGCTGTTGATCGCTGGACAGAATCCGACAGATCAACGCCCATGACTTACTCGCAGTAACAGCGGCCGCGATTACCAAGTTTTGGTAAAGCGCGGCCGCAGTGACCCTCTTCGGGCGAAGTTTTCACGCGGGCACCACAGGCCCCCGCGTTTAACGACTGGTCAGAACAGGGCGCGTGCCAGGGCCCGGCGCGCCGCGGTCACCCGCGGGTCCTCGGGCCCGACCACCTCGAACAGCTCCAGCAGCCGCACCCGCACCGTGTCCCGGTCGTCCCCGGCCGTACGCTGCACGGTCTCGATCAGCCGGCCGAAGGCGTCCTCGACGTGGCCGCCCACCAGATCCAGGTCGGCGGCGGCGATCTGCGCCTGCACGTCGGCGGGCTTCTCGGCCGCCTCCCTGCGCACCAGCTGCGGGTCGACGCCCTGCACCCGCTGGAGCAACTCGGCCTGGGCGAGACCCAGTTTCGCCTCCTCGTTGCCCGGGTCCTCGTTCAGCACGTTCTTGTACGCCTGGACGGCACCGCCCAGGTCACCCGAGTCCAGCGCCTGGACGGCGGCTTCGAGGAGCGCGTCGTGCGGGCCGGCCGGCCGCTCCGGGGCCGCCGGGGCGCCCCCGGGCTCGGCTTCGGGGTCGACGGTGAGGCCGGTCAGGCCGAAGCGCTGCTCGGCGACCTGCACCAGCTGGTCCAGGGTCTGCCGGATCTGCGCCTCGCCCGCGGCACCCTGGAAGAGCGGCAGTGCCTGCCCCGCGACGACCGCGAAGACCGCGGGGATCCCCTGGATGCCGAACTGCTGCATCAGCATCTGGTTGGCGTCGACGTCGATCTTGGCGAGCAGGATGCGGCCGTTGTACTCGACGGCCAGCCGCTCCAGGACCGGGCTCAGCTGCTTGCAGGGCTGACACCACTCGGCCCAGAAGTCGATGACGACCGGCACCTCGGCGGACCGCTGCAGGACGTCCCGCTCGAACCCCGCCTCGTCGACGTCGATGACGAGATCGGCCGGGGAGATCGCCCCGGTCCCGCCCTCACGGGCTGCTTGGGCGCGCGCCTGCTCCGCCTTCGCCTTGGCCTCCTGGGCCGCCTTCACCGCGGCGAGGTCGACGACTCCGCTCATGGACATGTTCCGTGGCTGCATGCGCCTATCCTCCCCCGTACTGCGCGCGCGTGTGAAAACGGTGTCAAGGCAAGGGCGACCGGGTGCCCCTTCGGCGCCGGGTCCCCACCCCACGCCGTGCTGTGCGCAGCCCGCGCACGTCCCGCACGGGCTTTCGCTACGCGTCGTAGCGTAATGCCCCACCGGGCCGCCGGGACACCGTGTTCCGGTGATCTCCCTCACGGCGCCGCGGGGGAACCCCCGGTTTATCGTCGGGACATGCAGAGCCGCAGCCCCGCCAGCCGCACCGGGCGCCCGCGCAGCGCCGCGGCGGACACCGCGATCCTGGCCGCGACGCGGGAGGCGCTCGTGGAACTGGGCTGGTCCGGACTCACCCTGGGAGACGTCGCGACCCGCGCGGGCGTCGCGAAGACGACCCTCTACCGCCGCTGGGCGGGCAAGAACGAACTGGTCGTCGACGCGGTGGCGGAACTCTTCGACGCGCTGGAACTCCCCGACCGCGGCTCCCTGGCGGCGGACATCGAGGGCGTGGTGCTGCAGTTCGCGACGATCCTGGCCCTCCCCGAGGCGAAGAGCGGCCTGATGGCGGTGGTGGCGGAGGCCACCCGCGACGACGCCCTGCGCGAACGCGTGCGCGCCTCGGTCGTCGACCGCCAGAAACGCCTGGTCCTGGAGGGCCGCGCCCGGGCCCAGGCGAGAGGCGAACTCCCGCCGGAACCGGACCCCGGGGCGGCCGCCCGCACGGTGGACCTGATCTTCGACATGGTGGCGGGCGCGGTGGTGCACCGCACCCTGGTGAGCGGACAGCCGGTGGACGAGGAGTGGGTCCGCGGCTTCACCCAGGTGCTGCTGCACGGCCTCGTCTAGGGCCTGTCGTTCGGATCAGGTCGCAGGAAAGTGACCCTGCTGTTCCATGCCGGTGAGCGTGGTCCGGTGCGTGCAGCTGCAAGGCGGAGGAGGGAGTCGACGCGGAGCGTCGGTGACCGACGACAACGCCGCAGATGTGCGTGCCGGACCACGCGTCTGCGGCGTGATCCGAACGACAGGCCCTAGAAGCCGGGCGGCTCCGTGTAGACCCCCCACTCGTCCCGCAGCACCCCGCAGATCTCGCCCAGCGTGGCCTCCGCGCGCACCGCGTCCAGCATGGGCCCGATCATGTTGGAGCCGTCGCGCGCGGCGGCCAGCATCGCGTCCAGCGCGGCGCGCACCGCCGCGTCGTCCCGGGCCGCCTTGCGCTCGGCCAGGACCCGCACCTGCTCGCGCTCCACCTCGTGGCTGACCCGCAGGATCTCCAGGTCGCCGGTGACCGAGCCGGTGTGGACGTTGACGCCGACGACCTTCTTCTCACCCTTCTCCAGCGCCTGCTGGTACCGGAACGCCGACTCGGCGATCTCGCCGGTGAACCAGCCGTCCTCGATGCCGCGCAGGATGCCGGACGTGATCGGCCCGATGGGGTGCTGCCCGTCGGGGTGCGCGCGCAGCCCCCGCTCCTTGATCTGCTCGAAGATCTTCTCCGCGTCGGCCTCGATCCGGTCGGTCAGCTGCTCGACGTACCAGGAGCCGCCCAGCGGGTCGGCCACGTTGGCGACGCCGGTCTCCTCCATCAGCACCTGCTGCGTGCGCAGTGCGATCTCGGCGGCCTGCTCGCTCGGCAGGGCGAGGGTCTCGTCGAGGGCGTTGGTGTGCAGCGAGTTGGTCCCGCCGAGCACCGCCGCCAGGGCCTCCACGGCCGTGCGCACGACGTTGTTGTACGGCTGCTGCGCGGTGAGCGAGACGCCGGCGGTCTGGGTGTGGAACCGCAGCCACTGGGCCTTCTCGGAGGTGGCGCCGTAGACGTCGCGCATCCAGCGGGCCCAGATCCTGCGGGCCGCGCGGAACTTGGCGATCTCCTCGAAGAAGTCGACGTGGGCGTCGAAGAAGAAGGACAGGCCGGGCGCGAAGACGTTCACGTCCAGCCCGCGGGAGAGCCCCAGCTCCACGTATCCGAAGCCGTCGGCCAGGGTGTACGCCAGCTCCTGCGCGGCCGTCGCCCCGGCCTCGCGGATGTGGTAGCCGGAGACGGACAGCGGCTTGTACGCGGGGATGCCGGCCGCGCAGTGCTCCATCAGGTCGCCGATGAGCCGCAGGTGCGGCTCGGGCTGGAAGAGCCACTCCTTCTGCGCGATGTACTCCTTGAAGATGTCCGTCTGGAGCGTGCCGTTCAGCACGGACGGGTCGACGCCCTGCCGCTCGGCGGCGACCAGGTACATGCAGAAGACCGGGACGGCCGGGCCGCTGATGGTCATGGACGTCGTGACGTCACCGAGCGGGATGTCCTTGAACAGGACCTCCATGTCGGCGGCCGAGTCGATGGCGACGCCGCAGTGCCCCACCTCGCCCAGCGAGCGCGGGTCGTCGGAGTCGCGCCCCATCAGCGTCGGCATGTCGAAGGCGACCGAGAGCCCGCCTCCGCCGTTGCGGAGGATCATCTTGTAGCGCTCGTTGGTCTGCTCGGCGTTGCCGAACCCGGCGAACTGCCGGATCGTCCACGTCCGCCCCCGGTAGCCGGTGGCGTACAGGCCGCGGGTGAAGGGGTACTCCCCCGGCCAGCCGATCCGTTCGAAGCCCTCGTAGGTGTCCCCGGGCCGGGGCCCGTACACCGGCTCCACGGCATCGCCGGAGAGCGTCGTGAAGTCGGCCTCGCGCTTGCGCGCGGCGTCGTACCGGGCCTGCCAGCGACGGCGGCCTTCCTCTATGGCGTGAGCGTCCATACCCTCGAAGTTACTAGGACGTCCTAGTAAATGTCGATGGCAGACCGCCGTACGTTCGCCCGTACGGCGGTGCGGTTACGCCTTGGCGGGCGCGGGCGCGTCCTCCGCGACCCGGCCCTGCAGCTCGTGGCTGATCCTGCGCTCCACGAAGAAGGCGGCGGTGGGGATGGTGCCCGCGAGCAGCACCCACAGCTGCTTGGCCACCGGCCACTTGGCCTTGGAGCCCAGGTCGAAGGCGAACACCAGGTACACGACGTAGAGCCAGCCGTGCGCGATGCTGACGACGCGCGTGAAGTCGGCCGCGCCGTCCAGGTCGAGCACGTACTTGCCGATCATGCCGAAGGTCAGCAGGACCAGCAGGACGCCGGTGACGTAGGCCATCACGCGGTAGCGGGTCAGCACGCTCTTTTTCATGCCGTCGAGCGTAACGACCCGTTCCGGGAGATCTTGCCCCGGGTCACTGGTCCTGGAAGTCCCCCGCGGCGACGCGCAGCGGGCGCAGCATCGCGAAGATCTCCGCGCACTCCTCGGCGTCGTACACCCCGAGCCCGAAGTCCATCGCCATCAGGTCGCGGGTGGCCGACTCGACGACCTCGCGGCCCTTGTCGGTGATGCTGGCGAGGGTGCCGCGGCCGTCGTTCGGGTTGGGCCGCTTGGCGACCAGACCGGACCGCACCAGCCGGTCCACGGTGTTCGTCACCGAGGTGGGGTGGACCATGAGCCGCTCGCCGATCTTGGACATCGGCAGCTCGCCCGACTTGGAGAAGGTGAGCAGCACCAGCGCCTCGTAGCGCGCGAACGTCAGCCCGTACGGTTTGACCACCGCGTCGACCTCCGCGAGGAGGATCTGCTGGGCCCGCATGATCGAGGTGATCGCGGCCATGGACGGCACGTTTCCCCAGCGCTGCTTCCAGCGTTCGTCGGCGCGCGCGATCGGGTCGAAGGAGAGACTGAGCGGCTTCGGCACGAACCCGACCTTACCGGCCGGTCACATGGCGGTCAGCCCTGTCTCGCCCTTCGGTCGGGCCGACGAGGGGATGCCGGCGGGAGTGCGGCCGAGCCATGTCCCTTCCATGGCGCTTCGTTCCGGTGTGTCACGATTGCCTAGCGTTCGTCACCCACCGTCACCATTCTCCAGGGAGCGGCATGACTCGGCTGATCCACGCCCTCGCGGCGCTCGCGGCGCTCGGTCTCGCCGCGGGCTGCTCGTCCTCGCCCCGCGACGAAGCCGCCGACGTCGACACGACACAGGCCGGCTACGCGGCCTCCCCGTTCTGGGTCGACCCGCAGAGCCCCGCCGCCCGGCAGGCGCGGCTCTGGCGGCAGCAGGGCCGGGAGGAGGACGCCGAGCTGATCGAGCGGATCGCCGACCAGCCGGTCGCGCTGTGGCCGGCCGGCGAGCTGGATCCGGCACCGGCGGTCCGGGCGGCGGCCTCGGCCGCGAGCCGGGAGGGCAGGACGGCGGTCTTCGTCGCGTACAACATCCCGCACCGCGACTGCGGCCAGCACTCGGCGGGCGGGGCCGCGGACGCGAACGCCTACCGGGACTGGATCGGGAAGTTCGCCGAGGCCCTCGGCGAGGCCGACGCCCTGGTCGTCCTGGAGCCCGACGCGGTCGCGCACGTGGTGGACGGCTGCACCCCCGCCGAGTACCACGCCGAGCGCGAGCAGCTGCTCGCCGAGGCCATCACCCGCCTGAAGCAGCAGCCGCACACCAAGGTCTACCTGGACGCGGGCAACGCCGACTGGATCAGGGACCACCGGAAGCTGGTCGAGCCGCTGCGGCGGGCCGGTGTCGAGCGGGCCGACGGCTTCGCCGTCAACGTGTCCAACTTCCAGACCGACCAGGTCAGCACCGACTACGGCGGCCGGCTCGCCGAGGCGCTCGGCGGCAAGCACTTCGTCGTCGACACCAGCCGCAACGGCAACGGCCCCCTGTCCGGCGTCTGGTGCAACCCGCCGGGCAGGGCGCTGGGCACCCCGCCCACCACCGCCACCGGCCGTCCCGTCGTCGACGCCTACCTGTGGATCAAGCGGCCCGGCGAGTCGGACGGCACCTGCGAGGGCGGTCCGGCCGCCGGGCGCTGGTGGCCCGAGTACGCCCTGGAGCTGGCGCGCAACGCCAAGGGCTGACCCGGGCCCCGCTCACTCCACGTGGACCCACTTGGCCTTGGAGGGCGTGCCCTCGGCGTCCGTCACGAACAGCATGTACCAGCCGGGCGGCACGAGCGCCGGGTCGCGCGGCACGTCGAACGTCACTGTGCCGCCCTTCCTGGTGATGTCCAGCTCGATGGAGCGCTGCTCGACGTCCGTGGTGTGCGTGACGGCGCTGGGCCGCATCAGCCGGGCCGCGGCCACCCGCTCCGGGTGGTCCGTGCGGAACGTGATCCGGTGGTCCTCGTCCAGTTTCCGCGGCCCGTCCTTCAGCACGGGACGGCTGCGGGCGTTCTTGTGCAGCGCGGGCGGGGTGAAGACCTCCATGCGCTGCTCGAAGTGGCCCAGCTTGGTGTTCTGCTGGTCGTCGAAGAGGGGGTCGGAGCCGAAGGTGGCGATCCGGCCGTCGGGCAGCAGCAGCGCCTCGGAGTGGTAGTTGCGGCCCACCTTGGGCGCGGCGGCCTCCCGGAAGGCGTTGGCCTTCGGGTCGTAGAACTGCGCCCGGAGGATGTTGCTGGCGCTGCGGCCGCGGTAGTCCTTCGAGCCGTTGGACGTGAAGACGGTGTCGTCCGGCATGATCACGCTGTTCAGGTAGCGGGTGCCCTGCGGCAGGTCGGGGCCGGTCTCGAAGGCCGGGTTGTCCTTCTTCAGGTCGACGACGGCCGTGCGCGGGGTGGACTTGCGCGACTCGCCGACGCCCCCTCCGCCCAGGATCATCACCTTCTGGTCCTGCGCCGGCGGCAGCAGCACGGAGGCCGACGTCTCGGTCTGGTCGACGTCCTTCAGGCCCGGCACCTTGCGGAACGTGTTGGTCTCCAGGTCCCACAGCCCCGGCTCACGCCCCTGGTCGGCGGGCCCGTACCCGGCGTTGGAGGCCGAGTAGAACAGCTTGCCGCCCTTGGTGAGGAACAGGGCCGGGTAGGTCGGGAAGTAGCGCTTGGGACCGGGCGACCACTTCTTGGTCTCCGGGTCGTAGATCTCGTTGTCGCCCGGGTCGATCATGCCGACGTCGTCGAGGCCGGACACCGCGAGGACCCGGCCGTCGTCCAGGCCGACCAGCGTCGGGTACCAGCGGGCCTTGTCCATCGGGTCGACCGGCACGTACTTCTCCGCCTTCGGGTCGAACTCGTAGGCGGCGCGGATGCCCTGGAAGTCCTGCTTGTCGAGGGTGATCTTCTCGGAGAGGCCGTAGACGTTCTCGGCGGCCCTGCCCTTCAGGCCGACGACCGCGTACTGCGCCTGCTTGTCGGTGACCGACCGCTTGCCCTTCTTGACGGCCTCCACGAAGACGCGGGCCTCGCTGGCGGTGACCTTGGTCTTCCAGGGCTGCATCACGCCGCGGCTGTTGTACGTGACCTTGAAGGTGCGCTTGGCCTTGGGCACGGTCACGTCGAACCTGGTGACGTACTCGACGCCCGTCGGCGAGCGGAAGCGGGTGCCCTTCTTCAGGTGCACCGCCTTGTCGGGACTCTCGTTCTTCACGCGCATGCCGCCGCCCGCCCGGGTCACCTCGCCGTCGAGGAGCTCGTAGCGCGCGGTGCCGCCGGCCACCAGCAGGCGCCCGTCGGGCAGTTGGGCGTGACCGGCGCAGAAGAAGTCCTCCGGGGTGGGGACCTTCTTGAAGGTGTTCTTCTCCGGGTCCCACAGGACCGTGTCGAACTCGCCCTTGTCGAACTTGCGCTGCTCGTTGCCCGATCCGGCGACGATCAGCACCTTGCCGGTGTGCAGCAGGGCGGCGTGGATGGCGTTGGTGCGGTACTCCTCGGGGATGGCGACCTGGTCCCAGGAGCCGTACTTCGCCTTGTACCCGGGCTGGGCGATCTTGTACTCGTGGTACTGCTCCGAGGCGAAGTCCAGTGCGGCCGGGGCGTTCAGGCCCGCGAGGACCGCGATGCCGCCGATGCCGAGGACGGTCTTCCTGGTCTTCTGCGAGGGCTGGTAGGCCATGGCCTAGTTGCCTCCTGTCGTGGTGCCGGTCGCCGGGGCCGCCGCCGGGGACACGGTGGCGAGCGCCGGGGCGGGCTCCTTGGATTCGGGCACGCGCGCGGCGGCGGGTGCCTGTGCGGACTGCGGGGCCGGCACGGGCTGCGGGCGGCGCTCGCGGTACTCCTTGAGGACGGTCGCGGCCCACACCCCGGCCGGCGCCAGGGAGATGACCATGGCGAGGACGGCCCAGGTGCGCATCGCGGCGTGCGTGTGGTCGAGGGCGACCGAGGCGGCCAGGGACGTGGCCAGCAGGCCCGCCCAGAAGAGGTGGATCCGGAAGGTGGCCGGCCGGTCGGGACTGGCGTCGCCGCCCTTGGGGGTGACGACGAACCGGCTGGGCCGGCGCAGCAGGGCCTCGCCGAGGGACTTGAGGTAGATCGGCGCGGACAGGGCCGACATCGCCATGCCGGCCAGGCCGCCGGAGCCCTCCGGTTCGTGCGGGGAGACGTTGTGCCGGCGGTTCCACAGGTACAGGCCCACCTGGAGGGCGGCGGCGTCGCTGTACAGCATCATCCAGACCGACGCGGAGACCTGGGTGCCGGAGGCGCCGAACCAGAGGAACAGGACGCAGCTGACGATCCCGAGCAGCCAGTTGACGGCCGTCATCGGGTAGTAGACGAGCATCAGCGTGTAGGACAGCAGGCGGCCCGGGGGCATGCTGAAGGGCGCCTTCCAGTACTGCTTCAGGAGCGTCTCGTAGGTGCCGCGGGACCAGCGCATCTGCTGGGTGAAGAAGTCGGTCCAGGAGGCGGGGCCCTCGCCGACGGCGAGCACGTCCGGGGTGTAGACGGAACGCCAGTGGTGGTGCGTGGCCGGGTTGCGGTGGCGGTGGATCTCGAAGCCGGTGGCCATGTCCTCGGTGATGGAGTCGTACAGGCCGCCGATCTGCTTGACGACGGAGATGCGCACGACGTTGTTGGTGCCGACGAACATGGGTGCGCGGTAGCGGTTGCCGGCCCGCTGGATCAGGGCGTGGAAGAGGAACTGCTGGGACTCGGCGGCCTTGGTGACGGGGTTGTGGTAGTTGCCGTACACCTGGGGGCCGACGACGAAGGCGACGTCCGGGTCGCGGAAGTAACCCATCATCCGCTCCAGGAAGTTCGGGAGCGGGACGTGGTCGGTGTCGACGGACGCGAAGAAGTCGTAGGCGTCGCCGTGCATGGCGATCCAGGCGTTGTAGTTGCCGTGCTTGGTGCGGGCCTTGTGGACGCCCTCGGGGCGGTTCCACTCCGGGACGCCGAGCCGGGTGAAGTGCCGTACGCCGAGTTCCGCGCACAGGGCCTTGGCGTCGGGGTCGTCGCCCTCGTCGAGGAGCCAGACGTCGAAGGGGCCGGTGTGGTGGATGCGGACGGCTCCCTCCAGGGTCGCGCGGACCATGGAGAGGGGTTCCTTGCCGGGGACGTAGGTGGTGAGGAACGCGACGCGGGTGCCCGGTTCGGGGACGACGGGCACGGGGTCGCGGGCGACCATCGTGGCGTGGGCGACGGAGGCGACGTTGATCAGCATGAAGATCTCGATGAGGCCGATCGAGATCAGCATGGCGGTGTCGAGGCCGACGAGCCAGCGGTCGCCGCCCTCGCGCTCCACCCAGTGGGTGGGCCACACGAGGTAGACCAGCAGGGCGCCGGTCAGCAGCGGGGCGAGGCACATCAGCAGGACGGCTCGTATTCGGCGGGGCTCGCGGGCGAGGAGCGAGGCGTACTGCACCCGGTACGCCTCACCGGACGGCTCCGTGAGCGGTCCGGCGAGTCGGCTGTGGGAGTCGTAGTCGTAGCCCTCCGGCCGCACAGCGCCCTCCAGATGGTCGAGACCTGATCGAAGCGCAATACCCCGATACCCATACGAAAGTGGACCTTTGAGGCGCTGTCGAACTGGGGGCGTCCAGGCGGGTGGGGCGCCGGGACCGTGCGGCCGCGGACCACGCCGGGTACGCGAAAACCCCGGTTCTCGGAAGAACCGGGGTTTCGTCGGCGTCGCAGGACCCGCCGGGGCTATCCCGCGAGATGCCGCTCCACCGTCTCGACCTTGGACGTGAGGCCGTCCGTCACACCGGGCCGGATGTCCGCCTTCAGGACCAGGGAGACCCGCGGCGCGCGCCGCTCGACCGCGGCGACCGCGCGCCGGACGACGTCCATCACCTCGTCCCACTCCCCTTCCACGGAGGTGAACATCGCGTCCGTCCGGTTCGGCAGCCCGGACTCCCGCACCACCCGCACGGCGTCGGCGACGTACTCCCCCACGTCCTCACCGACCCCCAGCGGCGTCACGGAGAAGGCGACGATCACGCGTTCACCACTCCCTCGTTGCGCGCCCGGGACGCGATGACCGCGTCCTCGGCCTCACGCCGCAGCTTCTTCTCCGCGAAGAACCCGCCGGCCGGCAGCACCGAGAGCACGAAGTACAGCGCGGCGGTCTGCAGCGGCCACTTCGCCCGGTTCCACGCGTCCGCCCAGAAGATCACGTACAGGACGAACAGCGCCCCGTGCACCGCTCCCATCACCGGCACGGCGTTGAACTCCGTGGTCCGCTTCAGCACCGAGCAGACCAGCAGGAGCAGGAACGAGATCGCCTCGGGGGCCGAGACCAGGCGGAGGCGGCGGAGGGCGGTGGCGGTCTTGAGGTCCACGGGTCACCTTCGGTGGGAGAGAAACGGTTTGTGAACGCACGCACAAGCGTCCCGCCCATTGTGGCAAACCACCGAGGGCCCCGGCCCCTAGGGGTGCGCTCAGGGTCGTTCTCCACCCGGGGGACCTGTCGGAAGGGCCGGACCTGCGGCTACCTTCCCGTATGTGGCGATGTTCCGACTCCAAGGCAGCAAGGTGCTCGCCGTCGACATGACCGGAGACGCCGTCAAGGCGAAGAACGGCTCGATGGTCGCGTACGACGGCGAGATGGCCTTCAAGAAGCTCAGCGGCGGCGGCGAGGGCATACGGGGGATGGTGACCCGGCGGCTCACCGGCGAGCAGATGACGTTGATGGAGGTGAAGGGGCGGGGGACCTGCTGGTTCGCCGACCGCGCCTCCGAGATCAACCTGGTCGGCCTCCAGGGCGACAAGCTCTACGTCGAGTCGAGCAACCTGCTCGCGACCGACGGCGGGCTGCGCACGGGGACCGAGTTCACGGGCCTGCGCGGGGCCTCGCAGGGCAACGGGCTGTTCACGACGACCGTCGAGGGCCACGGCCAGGCGGCCATCATGTCGGACGGCCCGGCCGTGGTGCTGCGGGTCAGCCCGCAGTACCCGCTGACCGTGGACCCGGGGGCCTACGTGGCGCACCAGGGGAACCTGCGGCAGTCCTTCCAGTCCGGTGTGACGTTCCGCACGCTGCTCGGGGAGGGCGGCGGCGAGGCCTTCCAGATGCGGTTCGAGGGGGACGGCCTGGTGTACGTGCAGCCGAGCGAGCGCAACACGATCGCGGGAGACGTGTGAGATGGCCTTCCGGGAGATCAACGCGAAGATGATCGAGGCGACGGTCGCACCGGGACAGCGGCTGTTCAGTCAGCGCGGCGCGATGCTCGCGTACCGGGGCGAGGTGTCGTTCACGCCCAACATGGCCGGTGGCCAGGGCGGGATCATGTCGATGATCGGCCGCCGGGTCGCCGACGAGGACACGCCCCTGATGACGGTCGAGGGCAGCGGCACGGTCCTGTTCGGGCACGGCGGGCACCACGTCCAGGTGATCCGGCTCACCGGGGACACCCTGTACGTCGAGGCGGACCGGCTGCTGGCCTTCGAGGGCACGCTCCAGCAGGGCACGATGTTCCTGGGCTCCCAGGGCGGTGTGATGGGCATGGTGCGCGGGCAGGTCAGCGGCCAGGGGCTGTTCACGACCACGCTGAAGGGGCACGGGGCCGTCGCGGTCATGGCCCACGGCGGCGTCATCGAGATCCCGATCACCCCGCAGCGCCCGGTGCACGTCGACCCGCAGGCCTACGTCGCCCACCACGGCGAGGTCCGCAACAAGCTGTCCACGGCGCTGGGCTGGCGGGACATGGTGGGCCGCGGCTCGGGCGAGGCGTTCCAGCTGGAGCTGAGCGGCAGCGGTGCGGTGTACGTCCAGGCGTCGGAGGAGAAGCTGTGAGCACCTACGGAACCCCGGGCGCCGGCCCCGCGGTCTTCGACCCGGCGACCCTGCCGCCCGACGACAACGTCAATCCCCACACCTTCTGCGTGGAGCTCAAGGGGAGCCAGTGGTTCCTGCAGAAGGGGAAGATGATCGCCTACTACGGCTCGATCGACTTCAACGGCGTCGGACACGGCCGGCTGGACCGTCTCGTGCGCACCTCGTTCCATTCGCCACTGCACGCGAGCGACTGGGTCGTGGCGGAGGGCTCGGGCAAGATGCTCCTCGCCGACCGGGCCTTCGACGTCAATTCGTACGACCTCGAAGACGGCAACCTGACCATTCGCTCGGGCAACTTGCTTGCTTTTCAGCCAACTCTGTCGCTGAAGCAGTCCATCGTGCCGGGTTTCCTGACCCTCATCGGAACCGGAAAGTTCGTGGCCGCGTCGAACGGCCCGGTGGTGTTCATGGAACCCCCGATCCGGGTCGACCCCCAGGCCCTGGTCGGCTGGGCGGACTGCCCCTCGCCCTGCCACCACTACGACCACGGCTACATGACCGGCGTGATGGGCGGCCTACGTGCGCTGACGGGTCTGGGCGGGGCCTCCGGCGAGGAGCACCAGTTCGAGTTCGTCGGCGCCGGCACGGTCCTGCTGCAGTCGTCCGAGACCCTGATGGCGGAGCAGGCCACGGGGGCCGTGCCGCAGCAGGCGGGCGTGCCCGGAGGCGGTCCTTCCGGGCATCAGCCGGGCCAGTCCGGGGTACCGCGTCTTCCCGGACAGCTGGGAGACCTCCAGCGTCGCTTCGGGCTGTGAGCGGTAGTCTGCGGAGTGTGACATCGAACGCCTGCGCACTGTTGTTCGCCAGGTGGGCGCGGTCACACGCCACCCCTCACTAGTTCGCCTTTCAACCTTTTAGGTAGACTTCATTCATGGAGACCGAGACGGCCACCCGCTGGCTGACCGATGCGGAGCAGTGCGCTTGGCGCACCCACCTGGAGGTCAACAGGCTGTTGACGTACCAGCTCGAGAAGGACCTGCAGCCGTTCGGCCTGACAATGAACGACTACGAGATCCTGGTGAATCTCTCCGAGTCCGAGGACCTGCGGATGCGGATGAGTGACCTCGCCTCGGCCACGATGCAGTCCAAGAGCCGGCTGTCGCACCAGATCACCCGCATGGAGAACGCGCACCTGGTCCGGCGGGAGAACTGCGAGTCGGACCGCCGGGGGCTCTACGCGGTCCTCACCGACCACGGCATGGCGACGATGCGGAAGGTCGCGCCGCACCACGTGGCATCCGTGCGCAGGCACTTCATCGACCTGCTGTCCCCCGAGGCCCTGACGGAGCTCGACAAGGCACTCAAGCCCATCGCCGAGCACCTGCGCGGGCAGCGCGGGCGTCCGTGAGCACGGTCCCCTAGGCGAGCGGCAGGCGGAGTTCGAACAGGGCTCCGCCCGCCGGTCCCCGTCCCGCCGTGAGCGTCCCGCCGTGCCGGACGGCGACGTCCCGGGCGATGGCGAGCCCGAGCCCGGCACCGCCGTCGTCGCGGCTGCGGGCGTCGTCCAGCCGGACGAACCGTTCGAAGATCCGCTCCCGGTCGGCCTCCGGCACCCCGTTCCCGTCGTCGGCCACCCCGACCACGGCACGGCCGCCCTCCCGCCGCACGCTCACCGTGACGGCCGACCGGGCGTGCCGCTGGGCGTTGTCGAGCAGGTTGGCGAGCACCCGCCCGAGCTGCCCCCGCGAGCCGGTCACCTCGACCGGCTCCGCGTCCACGGTCACCCCGGAGCGCCCCTCGGCCTCCTGCCGGGCCAGCCCGGCGAGGTCGACGCGCGTGTCACCGTGCCGCTCCCCCGCGTCCAGCCGGGCGAGCAGCAGCAGATCGGCGGCGAGCCGCTGCAGCCGCACGGTGTCCTCCACGGCCCCGTCGAGGTCCAGCAGTTCGGGATGGGCGGCGGCCACCTCCAGCTGCGTGCGCAGCGAGGCGATCGGGCTGCGCAGCTCGTGGGAGGCGTCGGCGACGAACCGCCGCTGCCGCTCCACGGACGTCTCCAGCGCCGCCAGCGTCTCGTTGGTGGTGCTCGCCAGCCGGGCGATCTCGTCATGGGTGTCCGGCTCCGGAACGCGCCGCGCGAGGTCCTCGGACCGGGTGATCGCGGCCATCTCGCGCCGGATGCCCTCCACCGGCCGCAGGGCCCGCCGGGTGACCAGCCAGGTGACGCCCGCGACGACGGCGAGCAGCAGCGGGAACCCGATCAGCATCACGGTCAGCGCGGTCCGCACCGCCCCGTGCTCGGCGGCCAGCGGGGCGCCGGCGTGGACCGTGAGGGTGCCGCGGTCGGGCGTCTCCACCTCCACGGCCGCGTACCGGTAGTCCTCCGTGTCCCCGTCGACGGTCGCGGACCCGTTGCTGAAGACGGTCTCCGAGGAGATCTCCCCCGTTTCCAGGGTCTCGCCCGGGGTCTCGGAGTCGTCCTCGTCGTCCCCGGCCGGCTTCGCGGCGGGCTGCGCCTTCACCCGGTCGCTGTCCGTGCCGCTGATCCGCTCCAGGTCCTCGCTGACCGCGACCAGCCGCCCGTCCTCGTCCAGGACCTGCACCGGCCCGACGTCCCCGTCCAGCCCGGACAGCTTGCCGTACGGCGTCCCGGCGGCGAGCTCGGAGGCGACGGCCCGCGCGGAACGCTCCGCCTGGGTACCGGCCTCGCCCATCAGGTTGGACCGCAAGGACAGCAGCACGGCGGCCCCGGCCGCGACCAGCGCCACCGCGACCACCAGCGTGGCACCGAGCGTGGCCCGCGCCCGCACGGACCCGAACAGCCGCCTCACGGCGAGGTCTCCAGCCGGTACCCGGCGCCGCGCACGGTCCGGATCAGCTCCGCCCGCAGCTTGCGCCGCAGGGTGCTGACGTACACCTCGACGATGTTCGGATCACCCTCGTACGCGAAGTCCCAGACGTGCTCCAGGATCTCCGCCTTGGACACCACCTCGCCGGCCCGGAGCACGAGCTGCTCCAGCACGGAGAACTCCTTGGCGGTCAGCGCGATCTCGTCGTCCCCGAGGAACACCCGGCGCGCGGCCGTGTCCACCCTCAGGTCCCCGTGCACGTGCACGGGCGAGGCCTGCGCCCCCTGCCCGCGCCGCCGCAGCAGCGCCTTGATCCGGGCCACGAGCACGACGTAGGAGAACGGCTTGGTCAGATAGTCGTCCGCGCCCGTGTCGAGCCCCTCGGCCTCGTCGTACTCGCCGTCCTTCGCGGTCAGCATCAGGATCGGCACCTCGTGCCCGGCGGCGCGCAGGGCGGCGCAGACCCGGTAGCCGTTAAGCCCGGGCAGCATGATGTCGAGGACGACCAGGTCGTACGTCCCCTCCGAGGCCCGGTGCAGCCCTTCCTGGCCGTCGTGGACGACGTCCACGGCGTACCCCTCGGCCGTCAGGCCCCTGGCGAGCGACAGGGCCAGCCGCTTCTCGTCCTCCACGATCAACAGGCGCATGCGTCAAGAGTCGCAAAGGGAACCTGAAGATCCCTTCAGGGGCTTTCAGCTTCCCCTCAGCCTGCGTCGGCCAGAGTCGAGGACATCGCAAACGAAACGACTCGGGAGGATTCCGCATGAAGCGCAACATCGTGATCGCCGCTGTGACCGCCGCCGCTCTGATCGGAGGCGGCACGGCCACGGCTCTCGCGACCACGGGAGACGACGAGGGCGCGGCGCGTCAGGCGGCGGACACCCGGCTGACGGGCGACAACGCCCGGGACGACCGCGACGACCGCGACGACCGCGACGACGACGCCGCACGGGCCGCCTCCACCGACGTCTCGGCGCCCGAGGCGATCGCCGCCGCGCTGAAGCGCACGCCGGGTACGGCCGTCTCCGCCGAGCTGGACGACGAGGACGACGGCGGCAAGGTGGTCTGGAAGGTCGACGTCCTGTCCGGCGACGACGCCTGGCACAGCGTGAGCGTCGACCCCGCGAACGGCAAGGTGCTCGGTTCGCACACGGACGACGAGGACGACACGGCGCGGGTCCGGACGGCGCTGAAGGGTTCCTCGGTGACGGCCGAGGAGGCCGCGAAGGCCGTGGCCGGCAAGGGTGCGGTGACCTCCGTCGACCTGGACGAGGACGGCGAGGACCGGTCCTGGGAGGCCGAGACCCGTACGCCCGGCGGCGCCGGGCAGGACTGGAAGGTCGACCTCAAGACGGGCAAGGTCACGGCGGACCGTGCGGACACGCAGGACGACGCGGACGACGCTGACGACCAGGACTGATCAGCAGCTGTCCCTCTTCACGGCCCGGCATCCCCACGGACGCCGGGCCGAGCGGGGTCCGCAGCCCTGCCTCGCGGGGTGCCACTGCGCCGGTGCTGGACCCGGTGGGTCCGCAATCCGGCGGAACGGAGTGCCGCTGCGCCCACCCGTGCCACCCCTGGCGGCACGCGTGCCCGCAGCTACGCGGACCCGCACCCGCCGGACGGCGCAAGGGGACGTGCCGGGGGGTGTCCGCCCGCAGCGGTTGGCGCGTCAACGGACAGTCGGTCGGCGTCCGACCCCATCGCGCCGTTCCGAGGACGGACACCCCCGGCGCGGCCCCGACCCCCGCACGGCAACGGGCGGAACCACCCACCGGCCCGGCGGGCTCAGCCCTCCGTCAGCCCCGCCACCAGTTCGTCCGCCGCGCGGTAGGGATCCAGCTCCCCCGCCACGATCCGCTCCGCCAGCGCCCCCAGGCGCCGGTCGCCGTGCAGGTCGCCGATCCGCTCCCGCAGGGCCGTCACCGCGATCGTCTCGACCTCGCGCGCGGCCCGGGACATCCGCCGCTCCGCGAGGACCCCCCGTTCCTCCATCCAGGCCCGGTGCTTCTCCAGCGCCTCGACGACCTCGTCCACGCCCTCCCCCCGCGCGGCGACGGTCTTCACGATCGGCGGGCGCCAGTCGCCCGGCCCCCGCGCCTCGCCCAGCCCCAGCATGTGGTTCAGTTCGCGGGCCGTCGCGTCGGCCCCGTCCCGGTCCGCCTTGTTCACGACGTACACGTCGCCGATCTCCAGGATCCCGGCCTTGGCCGCCTGGATCCCGTCCCCCATCCCCGGCGCGAGCAGCACCACCGACGTGTCCGCCTGCGAGGCGATCTCCACCTCGGACTGCCCGACCCCGACCGTCTCGACGAGGATCACGTCGCAGCCGGCCGCGTCCAGCACCCGGATCGCCTGGGGCGCGGCCCACGCCAGCCCGCCCAGGTGCCCGCGCGTCGCCATCGAGCGGATGTACACGCCCGGGTCGGACGCGTGCTCCGACATCCGCACCCGGTCCCCGAGCAGCGCACCGCCCGAGAACGGGGACGACGGGTCGACGGCGAGCACGCCGACCCGCTTGCCCTGCTTGCGGTAGGCGGAGACCAGCGCCGAGGTCGACGTCGACTTGCCGACCCCGGGCGACCCGGTCAGACCCACCACGTACGCCCCGCCGGTCAGCGGCGCCAGCGCCGCCATGACCTCCCGCAGCTGCGGGGACGCCCCCTCCACCAGCGAGATCAGCCGGGCGACGGCCCGCGGCCGCCCCTCCCTGGCCTGGGCCACCAGCGTGGAGACGTCCTGCATCACAGCTCCGTTCAGATCAGCGAGTACCGAAACTCAGGCCTTGGGCACACGCACGATCAGCGCGTCGCCCTGACCACCGCCACCGCACAGCGCGGCCGCGCCCACGCCACCGCCCCGACGCTTCAGTTCCAGCGCCAAGTGCAGCACGAGACGGGCTCCGGACATCCCGATCGGGTGACCCAGGGCGATGGCGCCGCCGTTGACATTCACCTTTTCGGTGGACACTCCGAGATCCTTCATGGACTGCACGGCCACCGCCGCGAACGCCTCGTTGATCTCGATGAGGTCGAGGTCCGCGACCTCGAGCCCCTCCTTCTTCAGCGCGTGCAGAATCGCGTTGGACGGCTGCGACTGCAGCGAGTTGTCCGGCCCGGCCACGTTCCCGTGGGCCCCGATCTCGGCGATCCACTCCAGGCCGAGCTCCTGCGCCTTGGCCTTGCTCATCACGACCACGGCGGCGGCGCCGTCGGAGATCTGCGAGGCGGAACCGGCCGTGATCGTGCCGTCCTTGGAGAACGCCGGGCGCAGCTTGGCGAGCGACTCCGCGGTCGTGTCGCCGCGGATGCCCTCGTCCTTGCTGAACAGCACCGGGTCACCCTTGCGCTGCGGGATCTCGACCGGCGTGATCTCGGCCTCGAACAGGCCGTTCTTCTGCGCCGCCGCGGCCCGCTGGTGCGACAGCGCGGCGATCTCGTCCTGCTCGGCCCGGCCGATGCCCAGGCGCGTGTTGTGCTTCTCCGTCGACTCGCCCATGGCGACGCCGTCGAAGGAGTCGGTGAGGCCGTCGTACGCCATGGCGTCGAGCATCTGCACCGCGCCGTACTTGAAGCCCTCGCGGGACTTGGGCAGCAGGTGCGGGGCGTTGGTCATCGACTCCTGGCCGCCGGCGACGACCACGTCGAACTCGCCCGCGCGGATCAGCTGGTCGGCCAGCGCGATGGCGTCGAGGCCGGACAGGCACACCTTGTTGATGGTCAGCGCCGGCACGTTCATCGGGATGCCGGCCTTGACCGCGGCCTGGCGCGCCGGGATCTGCCCCGCCCCGGCCTGCAGCACCTGGCCCATGATCACGTACTGCACCTGGTCGCCGCCGATCCCCGCACGGTCGAGGGCGGCCTTGATCGCGAAGCCGCCGAGGTCGGCCCCCGAGAAGGACTTGAGCGAGCCGAGCAGCCGTCCCATGGGCGTACGCGCGCCCGCGACGATCACCGAGCTGTTCGCCTCAGATGTTCCAGAAGTCATGAGCTGCGATCCCCTTACCGGCTGCACAGCCGAGGAGTGAACGAGGGTTTACTTCGAATGTACTGAGTGGCACTCCGTGCCGTCATCGGGCTGTCGGTGTGATCGCGCGCACGTTGCGTAACCACCTCGGGGGCGCTGCACTGAAACCATGCTGACGCGAATCGACCACATCGGAATCGCCTGCCACGACCTCGACAAGACCGTCGAGTTCTACCGTGCCACCTACGGCTTCGAGGTGTTCCACTCCGAGGTCAACGAGGAGCAGGGCGTGCGCGAGGCCATGCTCAAGATCAACGAAACGTCCGACGGCGGCGCCACCTACCTGCAGCTCCTGGAGCCGACCCGCGAGGACTCCACCGTCGCGAAGTGGCTGGCGAAGAACGGGGAGGGCGTCCACCACATCGCCTTCGGTACGGCGGACGTGGACGCGGACGCCGCGGACATCCGCGACAAGGGCGTACGCGTGCTCTACGAAGAGCCGCGACGCGGTTCCATGGGGTCACGGATCACCTTCCTGCACCCCAAGGACTGCCATGGCGTACTGACAGAACTGGTCACTTCGGCGCCTGTTGAGTCACCTGAGCACTGACCCTCGTACATAGGGGCCGGTAGGGTTGGGTGCGGTCGCCGCTCAGCCAGGGTGACCGCGGTCCCGCCGTGCGACGGCAGGACCACCGGGGTCCGGGTTTCGGGGGACGAGCGCCGGGGCAGCAGCCTCTGCTCCGCCGATGATCTGACACCATTCCCCGGGGGCCCCGTTCGGCGAATGGACGGAGCTCGTTCGGAAAGAGTTGCGACCAGGGGACGGATGGGACCGCGCAGTGCGGGGCTACGAGAGCCAGGAGCGAGAGCCGGCGGCTGACGTCGACCACCTCTCTCGGTTCGAAGCCGAGATGAAGCGGCTGAAGACCGAACGGGAAAAGGCGATCCAGCACGCCGAGGACCTCGGCTACCAGGTCGAGGTGCTGCGCGCCAAGCTGCACGAGGCGCGGCGCACCATCATGTCCCGGCCCTCCTTCGACGGGGGCGACATCGGCTGGCAGGCCGAGCAGTTGCTGCGCAACGCGCAGATGCAGGCCGACCAGATCCGCGCGGACGCCGACCGGGAGCTCAGCGAGGCCCGGGCCCAGACCCAGCGGATCCTCCAGGAGCACGCCGAGCAGGCGGCCCGCCTCCAGGCGGAGCTGCACCAGGAGGCGGTCACCCGCCGCCAGCAGCTGGACCAGGAGCTGGCCGAGCGCCGCCAGACGGTCGAGTCGCACGTCAACGAGAACGTGGCATGGGCGGAGCAGCTGCGCGCCCGCACCGAGCAGCAGGCCCGCCGGCTGCTGGAGGAGTCCCGCGCGGAGGCCGAGCAGGCCCTTGCCGCCGCCCGCGCGGAGGCCGAGCGGCTGGCGACCGAGGCACGGCAGCGGCTGACGAACGCGGCCGAGGAGGCCCGGGCCGAGGCCGAGCAGATCCTGCGCCGCGCCCGCACGGACGCCGAGCGGCTCCTCAACGCCGCCTCCACGCAGGCCCAGGAGGCCACCGACCACGCCGAGCAGCTGCGCACCTCCACCGTCTCGGAGTCCGAGTCGGCGCGCCGCCGGGCCCAGGAGCTGAGCAAGGCCGCCGAGCAGCGGATGGCCGAGGCCGAGGAGGCGCTGCGCAAGGCGCAGACCGAGGCGGACAAGCTGGTCGCGGAGGCCAAGGAGGCCGCCGCCAAGGCCCTGGCCAGCGCCGAGTCCGCGAACGAGACGCGCACGCGCACGGCCAAGGAGCAGGTCGCCCGGCTGGTCGAGGAGGCCACCAAGGAGGCCGAGAGCACCAAGTCCGAGGCCGAGCAGATCGTCGCGGACGCCCGGGCCGAGGCCGAGAAGATCGTCGCGGAGGCCGCCGAGAAGGCCCGCACGCTCACCGCCGAGGAGACCGCGACCCAGCTGTCCAAGGCGGCCCGTACGGCCGAGGAGGTCCTCAACAAGGCGTCGGAGGACGCCAAGAAGACCACCAAGGCCGCCGCCGAGGAGGCCGAGCGGATCCGCAAGGAGGCCGAGGCCGAGGCGGACCGGCTGCGCGCCGAGGCGCACGACATCGCCGAGCAGCTCAAGGGCGCGGCGAAGGACGACACCAAGGAGTACCGCGCCAAGACGGTCGAGCTGCAGGAGGAGGCCCGCCGGCTGCGCGGCGAGGCCGAGCAGCTGCGGGCGGACGCCGTCGAGGAGGGCGAGAAGATCCGCGCCGAGGCCCGCAAGGAGGCCGTGGCGCAGATCGAGGAGGCGGCGAAGTCCGCCGAGGAGCTGCTCGCCAAGGCCAAGGCGGACGCGGACGAGCTGCGCACGACGGCCCAGACGGACAGCGAGAAGGTCCGCACCGAGGCCATCGAGCGGGCGACGACCCTGCGCCGGCAGGCCGAGGAGACCCTCCAGCGCACCCGGCAGGAGGCCGAGCGGCACCGCGAGGAGGTCGTCGAGCAGGCCGAGGCCCTCAAGGCGGAGGCCGAGCGCGCCGCGCGCGAGCTGCACGAGGAGACCGAGCGGGCCGTGGAGGCCCGGCGCGCGGAGGCCGCCGAGGAGCTGGCGCGGCTCCAGCGCGAGGCCGAGGAGCGGCTGACGGCGGCCGAGCAGGCCCTGTCCGACGCCCGGGAGGAGGCCGCGCGGATCCGCCGCGAGGCCGCCGAGGAGAACGAGCGGCTGCGCGCCGAGGCCGCCGAGCGGATCCGCACGCTCCAGCAGCAGGCCGAGGCCGAGGCCGAGCGGCTGCGCGACGAGGCCGCGTCGGACGCGTCCGCGGCGCGGGCCGAGGGCGAGGCCGTCGCCGTCCGGCTGCGCTCGGAGGCCGCAGCCGAGGCCGAGCGGCTGAGGTCGGAGGCGCAGGAGAGCGCCGACCGGATGCGCGCGGAGGCGCAGGCCGCCGCCGAGCGGCTCGCCACGGAGGCCTCCGAGACGCTGGCCGCCGCCCAGGAGGAGGCCAACCGGCGCCGCCGCGAGGCCGAGGAGGTCCTGGGCAGCGCCCGGCAGGAGGCGGACCAGGAGCGCGAGCGGGCCCGGGAGCAGAGCGAGGAACTGCTGGCCTCGGCGCGCAAGCGCGTGGAGGAGGCGCAGACCGAGGCCGTCCGGCTGGTCGAGGAGGCCGACCGGCGCGCCACGGAGATGGTGTCGGCGGCCGAGCAGCACGCGCAGCAGGTCCGGGACTCCGTCGCGGGGCTGCACGAGCAGGCGCAGGAGGAGATCGCCGGCCTGCGCTCCGCCGCCGAGCACGCGGCGGACCGCACGCGCAGGGAGGCCCAGGAGGAGGCGGACCGGGTCCGCTCCGACGCCTACGCCGAGCGGGAGCGGGCGAGCGAGGACGCGGGCCGGCTGCGGCGCGAGGCTCACGAGGAGTCCGAGGCCGCCAAGGCGCTCGCCGAGCGGACGATGTCCGAGGCGATCGCGGAGGCGGAGCGGATCCGCACCGAGGTCGCCGAGCACGCCCAGCGCGTGCGCACCGAGGCGTCGGACACGATCGCCGAGGCGGAGCAGAGCGCCTCGCGCACCCGGGCGGACGCCCGCGAGGACGCCAACCGCATCCGATCGGACGCGGCGGCGCAGGCGGACGCCCTCATCACCGAGGCGCGCAGCGAGGCGGAGCGGCTCACCACCGAGACGGTCCAGGAGACCGACCGGCTGCGGATGGAGACGGTCACCGAGGCCGAGCGGGTCCGCACGGAGGCCCTCTCCGAGGCCGAGCGCGTCCGCTCCGAGGCGGCCGCGGAGGCCGAGCGGCTGCGGGCCGAGTCGGTCGCCACGGCCGACCAGCTGGTCGGCGAGGCCACCGGCGAGGCGGAGCGGCTGCGGGCCGAGGCCGCCGAGACGGTCGGTTCGGCGCAGCAGCACGCGGAGCGGGTCCGCTCCGAGGCCGAGCGCGTCAAGGCCGACGCTCAGGCGGAGGCGGAGCGGCTCGTCGCCACCGCGCGCGAGGAGGCCGACCGCACCCTGGACGAGGCCCGCAAGGACGCCAACAAGCGGCGCTCGGAGGCGGCCGAGCAGGTCGACAAGCTCATCACGGAGACCACGGCCGAGGCGGACAAGCTGCTCACCGAGGCGCAGCAGCAGGCCCACAAGACCACCGCGGAGGCCGAGGCACAGGCCGACACGATGGTGGGCGCGGCCCGCACGGAGGCCGACCGGATCGTCGCCGAGGCGACGGTCGAGGGCAACTCCCTGGTGGAGAAGGCCCGGACGGACGCGGACGAGCTGCTGGTCGGCGCGCGCCGGGACGCCACGCAGATAAGGGAGCGCGCCGAGGAGCTGCGCGACCGCATCACCTCGGAGATCGAGGAGCTGCACGAGCGGGCCCGCCGGGAGTCGGCCGAGACGATGAAGACGGCGGGCGACCGCTGCGACGCGCTCGTCAAGGCGGCCGAGGAGCAGCTCGCGAAGGCCCAGGCGAAGGCCAAGGAGATCGTCTCGGAGGCCAACTCCGAGGCGGGCAAGGTCCGCATCGCCGCGGTGAAGAAGGCGGAGGGCCTGCTCAAGGAGGCCGAGCAGAAGAAGAACACGCTCGTCCGGGAGGCCGAGGAGCTGAAGGCCGAGGCGATCCGCGAGGCCAAGCGCACGGTCGAGGAGGGCAAGCGCGAGCTGGAGGTGCTGGTCCGCCGCCGCGAGGACATCAACGCCGAGATCTCCCGGGTCCAGGACGTGCTGGAGGCGCTGGAGTCCTTCGAGGCCCCGGCCGCGGGCAAGGACAACGGGGTCAAGGCGGGTGCGACGGTCGGTGCACCCCGATCGGGTGGCAAGAGCCCGGAAAGCTAGCGAAGCGGGGCGAATCCGGTGTGTGCTGAGGAGCTTTGACCAAGTTTTTGGCAAGCAGTCCGACGGTTAGCCACTCAAAAGGGGTGTCATTTTCCAGATCAAACGCGCATCCGCTCGATGACACACCGTTTCGGCCCCTAGGATTCCACCTATCACCTCACCGGTCTCATTCGACAGGAACCCCATGAGCGACACTTCCCCCTACGGCTTCGAGCTTGTGCGGCGTGGGTACGACCGCGCTCAGGTGGACGAACGTATCTCCAAGCTCGTCTCCGACCGTGACAGCGCTCTCGCCCGCATCACCGCTCTGGAAAAGCGCATCGAAGAGCTCCACCTCGAGACGCAGAACGCCCAGGCCCAGATCACCGACGCCGAGCCGTCGTACGCGGGTCTCGGCGCGCGTGTGGAGAAGATCCTCCGCCTCGCCGAGGAAGAGGCGAAGGACCTGCGCGAGGAGGCCCGGCGCGCGGCGGAGCAGCACCGCGAGCTCGCCGAGTCGGCCGCCCAGCAGGTGCGCAACGACGCCGAGTCGTACTCCGCCGAGCGCAAGGCGAAGGCCGAGGACGAGGGCCTGCGGATCGTCGAGAAGGCCAAGAGTGACGCCGCCCAGCTGCGGGCCGAGGCACAGAAGGACGCGCAGTCCAAGCGTGAGGAGGCGGACGCCCTCTTCGAGGAGACCCGCGCCAAGGCCGCTCAGGCCGCCGCCGACTTCGAGACGAACCTCGCCAAGCGCCGCGAGCAGTCCGAGCGGGACCTGGCCTCGCGTCAGGCCAAGGCCGAGAAGCGCCTCGCCGAGATCGAGCACCGCGCCGAGCAGCTGCGCCTGGAGGCCGAGAAGCTGCGCACGGACGCCGAGCGCCGCGCCCGCCAGACGGTGGAGACCGCCCAGCGCCAGGCCGAGGACATCGTGGCCGACGCCAACGCCAAGGCCGACCGCATCCGTTCGGAATCCGAGCGCGAGCTGGCCGCCCTCACCAACCGCCGCGACAGCATCAACGCCCAGCTGACGAACGTCCGCGAGATGCTCGCGACGCTCACGGGCGCCGCGGTGGCCGCCGCCGGCACGCCGGCCGAGGACGAGCCGATCTCCCGCGGGGTCCCGGCCCAGCAGTCCCGGTAACAGCCCGGCATACGGAGTCCGAACCTCCGCAAAGCCCTCTGCCGCTCGGGTGGCAGAGGGCTTTGTCCCGTTCTAGCGTGGCGGGCATGATTGAGCTGGAGGGGCTGACCAAGCGGTACGGCGAGAAGGTGGCGGTCAACAACCTGTCCTTCACCGTCCGGCCGGGCATCGTCACCGGCTTCCTCGGGCCGAACGGCGCGGGCAAGTCCACCACCATGCGGATGATCCTGGGCCTCGACCACCCGACCGCGGGCGACGTCCGGATCGACGGCAAGCACTACCAGCAGCTGAAGGATCCGCTGACGTACATCGGCGCCCTGCTGGAGGCCAAGGCCTGGCACGGCGGGCGCAGCGCGTACAACCACCTGCTGTGCCTCGCGCAGAGCAACGGCATCCCGCGCGCCCGGGTCGGCGAGGTGCTGGAGACGGTCGGGCTGACGGCGGTCGCGAAGAAGAAGACCAAGGGCTTCTCCATGGGCATGGGGCAGCGGCTGGGCATCGCGGCCGCGCTCCTCGGCGATCCGCGGATCCTGATGTTCGACGAGCCGGTCAACGGCCTCGACCCCGAGGGCATCCACTGGATCCGCACCCTGATGAAGTCGCTGGCCGCGCAGGGCCGGACCGTGTTCGTCTCCTCCCACCTGATGAGCGAGATGGCCCTGACGGCCGATCACCTGGTCGTCATCGGGCAGGGGCGGCTGCTCGCGGACACCTCCATGGCCGACTTCATCGCGCGCAACTCGCGCTCGTACGTGCGGGTGCGCAGCCCGCAGCGGGAACGGCTGCTGGACGTGCTGCACCAGGCGGGGGTGGTGGCCGTCGAGAGCGGCGAGGGGGTGCTGGAGGTGGACGGCGGCAAGGCCGAGCACGTCGGCGAGCTGGCGGCGCAGCACGGTCTCACGCTGCACGAGCTGAGCCCGCAACAGGCGTCGCTGGAGGAGGCGTTCATGCGGCTGACGGCGGAGTCGGTGGAGTACCACGCACAGAGCGGGACGAGCGCCGAGCCACCACCGCAGCAGCAGCAGTGGGGCGACGGCTGGAAGAGGGGCTGACCATGGCGGTGACCCAGGTCGTGCGGTCGGAGTGGACCAAGATCCGGTCGGTGCCGTCCACGGTGTGGACGCTGTCGCTGGTGCTGGTCGTGACGGTCGCCCTCGGCATGCTCATCTCGGCCCTGTCGAAGAGCGAGTTCGACTCGATGAACGCGCAGGAGCGCGCGGAGTTCGACCCGACGTTCATCAGCTTCGCCGGGATGAGTCTCGGCCAGCTCGCGATGATCGTGTTCGGGGTGCTGGTCGTGTCGAACGAGTACAGCACCGGCATGATCCGCACCTCGCTGGCGGCGGTGCCGCAGCGGGGCTCCTTCCTGTTCAGCAAGATCGCGGTCGCCACGGCCCTCGCCCTGCTGGTCGGGCTGGTCACCAGCTTCGCCGCCTTCTTCCTGGGGCAGGCGATGCTGGGCGAGCACCGGGCGGAGATCGGCGACCCCGGGGTGCTGCGGGCGGTGCTGGGCGGCGGCCTCTACATGGCGCTGATCGCGATGTTCTCCATGGGCGTCGCCGCGATGCTGCGCTCGCCGATGCTGTCGCTGGGCATCCTGATGCCGTTCTTCTTCCTGATCTCCAACATCCTGGGGAACGTCGACGCGACGAAGAAGGTCGGCCGGTTCCTGCCCGACCAGGCCGGCAGCAAGATCATGCAGGTGGTCCCGCCCCTGGACGACGACACGCCGTACGGGCCGTGGGGCGGCCTGGGGATCATGGGGCTGTGGGTGCTCGCCGCCCTGATCGGCGGATTCGTGCTGCTGAAGAAGCGTGACGCCTAGAACCGGGGCGGACGCGGCGTGACCTTTTACCTGCTCTTGGGCGGAACCGTCAGCGCCTCGATATCCTCCTAACCCTTACGGGGGCGTGTGCCCCGCTGTCCTGAACCTTGCGATGGGTGCGGAGCATGATCGAAGCAGTCGGCCTGACGAAGCGCTACGGCGACAAGACCGCTGTGTACAACCTTTCCTTCCAGGTGCGGCCCGGAGCCGTCACGGGCTTCCTCGGGCCGAACGGTTCGGGCAAGTCGACGACGATGCGGATGATCCTCGGGCTCGACAACCCGACGGCCGGGCAGGTGACGATCGGCGGCTACCCCTACCGCAAGCTGCCCAACGCCGCCCGCCAGGTCGGCGCTCTGCTGGACGCCAAGGCGGTGCACGGCGGCCGCTCCGCCCGCAACCACCTGCTGTGCCTGGCACAGCTGTCGGGCATCCCGGCCCGGCGGGTGGACGAGGTGCTGGGAGTCGTCGGCCTGCAGGACGTGGCGAAGAAGCGGTCCAAGGGCTTCTCGCTCGGCATGGGACAGCGGCTCGGCATCGCCGCGGCGCTGCTCGGGGACCCGCAGGTGCTGCTGTTCGACGAGCCCGTCAACGGCCTCGACCCCGAGGGCATCCTCTGGGTGCGGAACCTGATGAAGGCGCTCGCGGCGGAGGGCCGGACGGTCTTCGTCTCCTCCCACCTGATGAGCGAGATGGCGCTGACGGCCGATCACCTCATCGTGATCGGGCGCGGGCAGCTGCTCGCCGACATGAGCGTGACGGACTTCATCTCGGCGAACTCCGCGGACTTCGCCCGGGTGCGGACGCCGGACACCGAGCCGCAGCAGCGCGAGAAGCTGTCGTCGGCGCTCACCGAGGCGGGCGGGCACGTGCTGCCCGAGCAGGACGGCGCGCTGCGCGTGACGGGTCTGCCGCTTCCGCGCATCAGCGACATCGCGCACCGCGCGGACGTGCGTCTGTGGGAGCTGTCGCCGCACCAGGCCTCGCTGGAGGAGGCGTACATGCGGATGACGCAGGGCGCGGTCGACTACCGCTCGACCATCGACCAGAAGGAAGGCCTCCAGCAGCCGCTGCCGCCCGGCGCGCAGCCGCCGATGCCGGTGCCGGGCCAGGGCCAGCCGGGCTGGTACGCCCCGCCGCCGCCCCAGCAGGGCGGGCAGCCGTTCCCGATGCCGCCGCAGGGCGCCCCGGCACAGGCCCCGGCGGGCCCGTACGGCGCCGCCCAGGCGGCTCCCGGCCCGGGAACCCCCAACCCGTACGCCCAGCCCGCGCCGCAGACGCCCCAGGGCACCCCGCAGGCTCCGGCGCAGCAGGCCCCCGCCGCGGACGCTCCGTCCGGGCCCGCGGCCGGTGCCGGCGCCCCGCAGGCGCCCGCCGTGCCCGCGCAGCCCGCAGCGGCGCCGTCCGCGCCCGCCGCCGCCCCGACCTCCGACCTGACCAAGCCCGAGGACGCCCGATGAGCAGCCCCCAGTCCCAGATGCCGCAGGCCGCGCCCGCCTGGCAGGCGGCGCCCGGCGCCGCGTTCCCCGCCGGCCCCGGCTACACCTCGCCGATCCCGGTCGTGCGCACCCACCTCGGGCACGCCATCGCCTCGGAGTGGACGAAGATCAGGTCGGTGCGCTCCACGCTGTGGACGCTCGGCGTCTTCGTGCTGCTCGTCGTGGGCATCGGCACGCTGACCGGCGCGGTGGTCGCCAAGTCCGACCCGGCCCTGGACGGCGAGAGCCCGCTCGGGCTCGGCTTCTTCGGACTGCTGCTGGGCAGCATGTGCATCATCACGCTGGGTGTGCTGACCACGGCCTCGGAGTACGGCACGGGCATGGTGCGCACCACGATGGTGGCGTGCCCGAGCCGCGGCCGGGTGCTGGCGGCGAAGGGCGTGGTGTTCTTCCTGGTCGCGTTCGTCGTGACGCTGGTGTCGGCGTCCCTCGTCGCCTTCATGCACGTGGCCATGCTGGAGGGCGACGGCGCCAAGTCCCCCTCCGGCGGGGAGTGGCTGAAGGGCACGGTCGGCATCGCCGCGTACGTGGCGATGCTGGGCCTGCTCTCGCTGGCCATCGGCTCGATCATCCGGCACTCGGCGGGCGCCATCACCATCATGATCGGTGCCGTCCTGGCCCCGCTGGTGATCGCGCTGTTCATGTACTCGGAGTCGCTGCAGGGCGTCCGCGACGCGCTGTTCGAGTACTCGATCCCGAACCAGCTGAGCGTCTTCTACTCCAACTCCCTCAGCCAGTCCGGGCCGTCGGGCTGGGACCCGCTGTGGATCATTCTCGGCGCGACGGCCGTCGCCTTCGCCGCCGCCTTCGCGCTGCTGGAGAAGCGGGACGTCTGAGCCCGGTCAGAACCTCGGCGCGTTACGGGACCGCTGCACCCCGGGGGTGCGGCGGTCCCGCGCGTTCCAGCAGGCCTTGTGCCAGTGCCGTCTGTCGTCGACGCCCGTGTGCTCGGCCCAGGCCACCACGTGCGGCACCCCGTCGGGGATCAGCTGGTCGCAGCCGGGGCAGCGGTACGACTTGCCCTGCGCGCTCGCGCCGGCCACGTGCCGCACGCTCCAGTTCTCGCCCCGCCAGTGCTCCGAGGACTGCCAGCCGCCGTAGCGGCCGCGGTCGTCCTCGGAAGTCCGGCCGGACGATCCGGCGCCCTTGGGTCGGTTGCGACGCGGGGACACGGGACACCTCTCGGGGCTATACAGGAAGCGGGCCGTGTCCAGCCTACGCGGCGGGCGGACGGGTACGCGTACGGCACCAAACGCCGCAAGTCCCTCGCCGGGCGGGGCGGGCTCTTCCCCGGGTCCGCGCGCGGGGTCCGCGCCCGGCCCCTCGCGGAGCGCCCCATTCTGCAGACAATCCGCAAATTACCCCGACCGGCCGTGTCCTCGGCACGTGTCAGACGGTTATGCCCTGCGGGGGAGCTCCGTGTCGGAGCCAAGGAAGCAGGAAAGCAATGCGCGTTGGAAGTTTCGTGTTGGCGGCCCAGTTCCCCGGTCAGGGTGAGGGAGAGGCGCTGCACCGCGCGGTCCGCTCGGCCGAGGTGGCCGAGGAGGCCGGGCTCGACACGGTCTGGCTGGCCGAGCACCACTTCGTGCCGTACGGCACGTGCCCGTCGGCCGTCACCCTGGCCGCCTTTCTGCTGGGCCGCACCCGCCGCATCCGGGTCGGTACGGCGGTGAGCGTCCTGCCCACCGTCCATCCCGTGGCCCTCGGGGAACAGGCGGCGCTGCTGCACCACACCAGCGGCGGCCGTTTCACGCTCGGCGTCGGGCGTGGCGGGCCGTGGGTCGACCTGGAGGTGTTCGGCGCGGGCCTGGAGGCGTACGAGACGGGGTTCCCGGAAGCCCTGGACCTGCTGGACCGGTGGCTGCGGGAGCCGTCCGTGGCGGCCGACGGCGAGCGGTTCCGCTTTCGCGAGGTGCCGGTGGTGCCCCGGCCGTCGGAGGCGCTCACGGAGGTCGCCGGGCCGGAGCTGGTGGTCGCGTGCACCTCCCCGGCGAGCGTGCGGCTGGCGGCCGAGCGCGGGCTGTCGATGCTGCTCGGGATGCACGTGGGCGACGAGGAGAAGGCCGAGATGGTCGCCCTGTGGCGGCGGCACGCGCGCGCGTGCGGTCGGCCGGCGGAGGAGATCGACCGCGCGTCCCATGTGTCGGCCGGTGTCTGCCAGATCGCGGACCGGCGGGTCGACGCGGCGGAGACGCTGATGAAGGCGATGCCGGGCTGGCTGAAGCAGGGCCTGGAGGCCCATGTCACGGTCGACGGGCGCACCCGCCGGATGCGCGACCCGCTGGCCTACACCGAACTGCTCTGCGGGCTGCACCCGGTGGGCACCCCGCGGCTGTGCGCCGACCGGCTGGCGGCGACCAGTGAGCGGACCGGCATCTCCCGCTTCGCGCTGCTCGTCGAGGGCTCGGGCGACCTGGCGGCGACCGAGGAGAACGTCCGGCGGCTGGGGGCCGAGGTGCTCCCCCAACTCGTCTGAGTGCGCGGTGCGTTCCCTGTCGCTTGCCGCTCCGGTACAGAACTGCACCTCCCGCGTACGGAGCGGCAAGCAAGCGGCGCCGCGTCAGCAGTCCCGGAACTCGGGCGACTGGTTCAGCACCTGACTGCGGACCGAGGTGAAGCGGGTCAGCGTCGCATCGACCGAGGAGTCAAGCGGGAAGACGGCCACCCGGTGGCAGTTCTGGAAGGCCAGGCGGACACCGAAGTGGCGTTGCAGCGCTCCGCGTATCGCGTCACTCGCAAGTGCACGCAGCAGCTGGCCGCGTGCCTGCTCGTCCGGCGGAGGCGTCTGGTTGTCGGCGAACGCACCGCCGTCCACCTTCAGCTGGGCCACCAGGGAGCTGATCATCTCCCACGCATAGGGCAGGGAGGTCCGGACGCAGTCGACGAATTCCGCTTCGTCGACCTCGCCTCGCTCGGCCTGTTCGAGTAGGGCCGGTGAGACGTCGAGCGACATGAGTTCTCCTCTCGCACCCCCAAGGAGCAGGGGTTGCCTGACAGATGAGGGAGAGCGCGATACCGGACACGCTGCGTACACGCACCGCGACCTCCCGCTCATACGGTAAGCAACGGCCGGGGGCGGCACCAGGAAAATGCGCAGATGAGACACTCCCAGTGAGCACACCCTGCACACAATCGGCCAACACCGAACACGTGTTTTCCAGGGCGAATCGCGTCGACCCGTGCCCGTCGAGTAGCGTTGCCGACCATGCGTCTCGTCATTGCCCGCTGCTCCGTGGACTACGCCGGGCGGCTCACCGCCCACCTTCCCTCGGCCCCGCGCCTGATCCTGGTGAAGGCGGACGGCAGCGTCTCGATCCACGCCGACGACCGGGCCTACAAGCCCCTGAACTGGATGTCGCCGCCCTGCACGTTGAAGGAGGGCACCGGGGAGGACGAGGGCGTCTGGACCGTCATCAACAAGGCGGGCGAGAAGCTCATCATCACGATGGAGGAAGTCCTCCACGACTTCTCGCACGAACTGGGCGTCGACCCCGGCCTGATCAAGGACGGCGTGGAAGCGCACCTGCAGGAGCTGCTCGCCGACCGCATCGAGACACTCGGTGAGGGCTACACGCTCATCCGCCGCGAGTACCCGACGGCCATCGGCCCGGTGGACATCCTGTGCCGGGACGCCGACGGGAAGACCGTCGCCGTGGAGATCAAGCGGCGCGGTGAGATCGACGGTGTGGAGCAGCTGACGCGCTATCTGGAGCTGCTGAACCGCGATCCGCACCTCGCCCCGGTCCGCGGCATCTTCGCCGCCCAGGAGATCAAGCCCCAGGCCCGCGTCCTGGCCACCGACCGCGGCATCGGCTGCCAGGTCCTCGACTACGACGCCCTGCGCGGCATCGAGGACGACAAGCTGCGCCTGTTCTGACGCCTCCACACACGAGGGGGCCGGGTCCGCCGAGCGGACCCGGCCCCTTTCGCGTACGGCGTCAGATCACCGACGGGGAGCTGCTCGGGGCCCCGCTCTCCGGCGCGCTCGCCGTGGTGCTGGCGGGGGCGCTGGAGGCCGGCCCGCTCGCCGAGTCCGACGTGGACGGCGAGGACGGCGGGTCGGAGGTCGGGGGCTCCGAGGTGGGCGGCTCGGAGGTCGGCGGCTCCGAGGTGGGCGGCTTGGACGTCGTCGGCGGCTTGGACGTCGTGGGCGGCTTCGACGAGGACGGCGGCCTGGACGAGGACGGGGGCCTGGTGGACGACGGCGACTCCGACGGCGAGGCGGAGCCGCTCGGGTCCGCCGAGCCGCTCGGGGAGCCGGTCGGGGCCGGATCGTCGGACGTGCCGAGGGTGCCGTCCGGGCCCGGGTCGGTCGGGCGGCTGGTGGGTGCGCCGGGTCCGCTGTCGCCTTCGTTGGCCGCGGGGTCGGCGCCCAGGCTGCCGTCACCCGCGCCCTGGCTGGCCGAGGGGTTGACGCCGACCTGGTCGGACGGCGTGTTCGGCTCGTTGTCGGAGGTGGCGCCGAGCGTGACGACCGTGCCGAGCACGGCGACGAGCAGGGCGCCCGCGCCGGCGGCCACGAGGTTGCGCCGGGCCAGTCCCCTGAGCCCGCCCCGGGCCTTGCGCGAGGGCGCGGGCGCGCTGCGGTGGGTGACCAGCGCCGGTGTCGTGGGCGGCTGGAGCGTCGGGAAGGCCGCCGGGACACCGCCGGCCGGGGACACCGACTCCTCGTACCGGGCGTCGGGCACCTCCTCGGCCGCGGTCGGCCCGAGCCCGATGGGCGTGCCCGAGCGGTCGGCGACCAGGGCGAGGGCGCGCCGGCCCGCGACCGTGCCGCGCTTGTCGGAGAGGGCGCCGCGCAGGCCGATGGAGGTTTCCAGTTCGCTGCGGGCGCGGTCCAGCGAGCCGCCGCACAGGGCGAGGACGCCGAGCTCGTGGTGGAAGTAGGCCTGTTCGGCGACGTCCCCGGCGAGCCGGGCGGCCTCGGCGCCGGTCCGCAGGGTGCGCTCCCAGGCGCTCCAGTGCAGTCCGGCGGCGAAGGCGGGCGCCGCGGTGCGGGCCAGGTGCAGCGCCGGGCTCTCCTCGCCCTCGGCGGGCGGGGTGGTGAGCGGCCCGAGCACGGCGAGGGCGGCGAGGATCGCGTCGGCCTCGGCGCACACGCGCTCGGGGGTGACCGAGGGGTGGCCGGCCCACCAGGAGTAGTGCTGGGCGGCGCTGCGGGCGCCGGCCTCGGCCTCGTCGGCGTATCCGGCGGCCTCCAGCTGCGCGGGGACGCCCGCGGCGAGCCGGTAGCGGGAGCCGACCGCGGAGACCAGCCCGCAGGCGGCCAGTTCCCCGAGCGCGGCGTCCGCGTGGGTGTCGCCGACCAGGGCGGGCAGATGCGCCTGGTGCGGGATCTCGCCGTCGAGGGCGACGGCGAACCGCAGGGTGGCCCGCGCGGAGGCGCTCAGCCGGGAGGCGAGCAGCGGCGCGGGCGCGGCGGCCTCGCCGAGGGAGGGCAGCGGGACGTCGTCGCCGAGGTCGTAGGTGTCGGCGGCGTCGGCCGGGGGCGCGTCCTCGAAGACGCCGAACTCGTCGACGGCCCCGGCGCCGGCGCGCAGCCGGTCGCGCTGCCGCAGCAGGGCACCCGCCTGGACGAAGCGCAGCGGCAGTCCCTCGGACTCGAACCAGAGGTCGCCCGCCCAGTTGGACTCCTCCTCGGTGAGGGGGCGGCCGACGGCGTGCTCCAGCAGGTCCAGTCCGTCCGCGCGCTCCAAGCCGCCGAGGGTGACCTCCTCGACGGCGGCGCCGGCGGAGGGGGCGGGCACGTCCGGGGTGGCGCCCAGCAGGAAGGCGCACTCGGGGGTGGCCTCCAGCAGCTCGTCGAGCGCGGCGCCGCCGAACTGGAGGTCGTCGAGGACGACGACCGCGCCGATCTCACCGAGGTGGGTGAGCAGTTCGTCCCGGTCCGGGCGGTGCAGGGGGGCGTCGAACACCGCGTGGAAGAGGTCGTACAGCAGCTCGCCCGAGGTGCGGCCGAAGCCGTTGAGGCGGATCACTCCGTCGGGGGCGAGGTCCGCGCAGTCCTCGGCGACGAGGTCGAGCAGCCGGGTGCGGCCGGAGCCGGCCGGGCCGGTGAGGCGCGCGGAACGGCCGCGGGCGAGCAGGCGCACCAGTTGCTCGCGTTCGTCCTGCCGGGCGAGCAGCGGCAGGGCGGGTTGCGCGGGTCCGGGCGGCACGGGCGGCCGGGCCGCGCGGGCGGCTTCGGCGCGTGCGGCCGGGGTGAGCTTCACGGGCCGGGCGGGCCGTTCGGCGGGCGGGCAGACTTCTATCTCGCTGCCGTCGACGGGGTTGACCGTCAGCAGGAAGTCGCCGGAGACGAGCTGCACCGTGCGGGCGAGCGCGGGCGCGTGCTGTCCGAAGTCGGGTGTGAGGGATTCCCGGGGCGGGCGCTGGCGCGGCCCCTGGCCGTCGCCTTCGTGGCCGTACTCCTCGGGTCCCCGGGTGTTCGGGTCCATAGGTCAAGCCCCCCAAAAGCGGGTGTGTGCTGTGAAAGCCCCTCCCGGCCTTGCTGCACACCGCGCTGTCGCTTCTGGTCCGGGCCCGCTAGAAGGGTGTCATGGCAGCGGGCAGCCGAACCCTAAACCTTCGCACAGTATCTACGACAGTCCGGGGTACCGCGCCGTCCGTAACGTCACGGTCTCGTGAGGATTGTGCGCGTCGCACGGTTCGACGACGTCCGTCCGGGTCTCCCCGGTCGCCCGGTTCACACCCGTACACGGCGTCACACGCGGGGAAGGGTCTCCACCCCGATGCCCCCTTCGATCGCCAGGATCCGGTGCAGGCGCGTGGCCACCAGCAGGCGCTGCATCTGCGGCGGCACGCCGCGCAGCACCAGGCGCCGGCCGCAGCGGCCGGCCCGCCGGTGGGCCCCCATGATCACGCCCAGGCCGGTGGCGTCCCAGGAGTCCAGTTCGGACAGGTCGAGCACGAGGTCACCGACTCCGTCGTCGACGGCCGAGTGCAGGACCGTACGGGCGTCCGCCGCGCTGCGGACGTCGAGGCGGCCCCCGACGACCAGCTCGGCGTGGTCGCCCCTGATGTGCATATGCGCTCCCCGTGCGTGCGAATCGTGCTCCGCGTTCTGGTTTTGGGTGATGCAACCTCTGACTGTGTGGAGGAGTCAGAGGTTGCTTCTTGTAAGCGAACCGATACCGAATTCACTCCAGGGTGTGATGGGCCCCGGGGCATGTGCGGTTTCAGTGCTTGTAGAAGCCCTGCCCGCTCTTGCGGCCGATGTCACCGGCGTCAACCATCCGGCGCATCGACTCGGGGGCGGCGAACTTCTCGTCCTGGGACTCGGTGTAGATGTTGTTCGTGGCGTGCAGCAGGATGTCGACGCCCGTCAGGTCCGCCGTCGCCAGCGGGCCCATGGCGTGGCCGAAGCCCAGCTTGCAGGCGAGGTCGATGTCCTCGGCGCTGGCCACGCCGGACTCCTGCAGCTTGGCGGCCTCGACGACCAGGGCGCAGATGAGGCGGGTCGTCACGAAGCCGGCCACGTCGCGGTTGACGACGATGCAGGTCTTGCCGACCGACTCGGCGAACTCCCGGGCCGTGGCGAGGGTTTCGTCACTGGTCTTGTAGCCGCGCACGAGTTCGCACAGCTGCATCATGGGCACCGGCGAGAAGAAGTGCGTGCCGACGACCCGCTCGGGGCGCTCCGTGGCGGCCGCGATCTTGGTGATCGGGATGGCGGAGGTGTTGGAGGCGAGGATCGCCGAGTCCTTCACGATCTTGTCGAGCGCCCGGAAGATCTCGTGCTTGACCTCGAGCTTCTCGAACACGGCCTCGACGACCACGTCCGCGTCGGCCGCGGCGTCCAGGTCGGTGGTCGCGGTGATGCGGGCGAGGGCGGCGTCGGCGTCGTGCGCCTCCAGCTTGCCCTTGGCGACGAACTTGTCGTACGACGCCTTGATGCCGTCGGTTCCCCGCTTCAGCGCCTCGTCGGTCACGTCGCGCAGGACGACGTCCCAGCCCGCCTGCGCGGAGACCTGGGCGATGCCGGATCCCATGAGGCCGGCTCCGATGACGGCGAGCTTCCGTGCCACTGTGCGACTCCCCTGACGCGCTGCTTATGTCTGCCTCTCCGGCGGACACTAGCGTTCGTGAGGGCCCGTGTGACCAGTAAGTAATGCGCGTCACGTCTCACATGACGGACATCACACCAGCGAGGGTCATTCCGCGCCACGGACGGCGTAGTTGAGCACCTCGTCACTCAACAGCGCCTCGATGTCGTCGAGGAGGACCAGCATCTCCCGGGACACCTCGCCCGGGTCGCGCCCCTCCGCCATCTCGCGGCCGATGGCGGCGAAGACGGTGCCGTGGACCCAGCAGATCTGACCGGCGATCAGGCCCGGCAGCGGATCGTCGGCGGCGGCGCCCGTCTCCTGGCGGAGGGCCGCCTCCAGGTTGTCCTGGACCTCCTGCTGGATGCGCCACAGCCGCGAGCGCAGCGGCGGTGCCTCCTCGATGCAGCGCATGAACCGGTCGTACCCCGCCATGAGGCCCATACGGGGCGAGACGGCCTCGATCTCGGCGCGCAGCTCGCGCAGTACCGCACGGGCGGCCGACTCCCCCGCGTCCCGGCCGCGCACCCAGCGCGAGAGCCGGTCGACGACCCCCTCGGAGCGGTCGAAGAAGAGGTCCTCCTTGGCCGGGAAGTAGTTGTAGACGGTGTTCACGGAGACGTCGGCCGCCTCCGCCACGTCCGCCATCGTCACGGTCACGAACCCGCGCTCCAGGAACAGCCCGGTGGCGATGTCGGAGATGCGCTGCCTGGTCTCGCGCTTCTTCCGTTCCCTGAGCCCCTCTGCCATGTCCGCATCGTAGCGGTTCCTGGAGGCTGCCAAATTTTGGGGGCGTTGCAAAATTTAAGGGACTCTGTTTTTCTGGGCGGCATGGCAATCATCAGTACGGCCGGCCTGGCCCGTACCTTCCGGACCAAGCACGGCCCCGTCCAGGCCGTGCGCGGCATCGACCTGACCGTCCGCGAGGGCGAGATCCTCGGCTTCCTCGGCCCGAACGGCGCCGGCAAGACGACGACCCTGCGCATGCTGACGACCCTGCTGGAACCGACCGGCGGCGCCGCCACCGTCGCGGGCCACGACCTGGTGGCCGACCCGGCCGGAGTACGGCGGGCCTGCGGCTACGTGGCCCAGTCCGGCGGGGTCGACCCGCAGATCAGCGTGCGCGAGGAACTCGTCACGCAGGGGCGGCTGTACCGGCTGCCCCGGGCGCGGGCCGCTGAGCGCGCCGAGGAGCTGGCCCGTGAGCTGGGCCTGGCCGAGCTGCTCGACCGCAAGTGCGGCGCGCTCTCCGGCGGGCAGCGGCGGCGGCTGGACATCGCGATGGCGCTCACCCACCGCCCGAAGGTGCTGTTCCTGGACGAGCCGACGACCGGGCTCGACCCGGGCAGCCGCGCCGGCCTGTGGGACCTGGTGCGGCGGCTGCGCGACGAGCACGGCACGACCGTCTTCCTGACCACCCACTACCTCGACGAGGCCGACGCCCTCTCCGACCGGCTGGTGATCGTCGACCGGGGCGTGGTCGCCGCCGAGGGCACCCCTGGCGCGCTGAAGCTGCGCTACGGCGGCTCGCTCGACGCCTCGCTCCAGGACACGTTCCTCGCCGTCACCGGCCGCAGCTCCACTCCGGCCGACACCGCCCCCGTAGCCGTCTAGGAAGTCACCGATGCTGCTCCACGACACGGCCCTCGTCTACGGCCGCTACCTCCGCCAGTCCCTGCGCTCACGCTTCGCGCTGCTCTTCGGCGTCCTGATGCCGCTGCTGTACCTGCTGTTCTTCGGCCCCCTGCTGACCGGTCTGCCGCTCGGCGAGCGCGGCAGCTCCTGGCAGGTGCTGGTTCCCGGGCTGCTGCTCCAACTGGGGCTGTTCGGAGCGTCCTTCGCCGGCTTCGCGATCATCCTGGAGAAGGGGCAGGGGGTGGTCGAGCGGATGCGGGTCACCCCGGTGAGCCGCCTGGCCCTGCTGCTCGGGCGGGTGCTGCGGGAGGCCACGGTCTTCGTCTTCCAGGCGGTGCTGCTGGTACTGGCGGCGGTGGCGATGGGCCTGCGGGCACCGCTGGCCGGGGTGCTGATCGGCTTCGGCTTCGTCGCGCTGCTCACCGTGTCGCTGTCGGCGCTGTCGTACGCGCTGGCGATGAAGCTGAGCACCCCGCAGGGGTTCGGCCCGGCGGTCAACGCGCTCACGATGCCCTCGATGCTGCTGTCCGGCCTGATGCTGCCGATGACCCTGGGCCCGGCGTGGCTGGACGTCCTGTCGCACCTCATGCCGTTCCGCTATCTGGTGGACGCGGTGCGGGACGCCTACGTCGGCGAGTACGCGACGGCCGCCATGCTGTACGGCGTCCTGGTCGCCCTCGGTCTCACCGTGCTCTCCGTGACGGTGGGCACACGCGTGTTCCGATCCGCCGGAGCGTAACTACGCTGGCCGCATGGTCAATCTGACGCGCATCTACACCAGGACCGGTGACCAGGGCACGACCGCCCTCGGCGACATGAGCCGGGTCGCCAAAACGGACCTGCGGATCTCGGCGTACGCCGACGCCAACGAGGCGAACGCCGTGATCGGCACGGCGATCGCCCTGGGCGGTCTGGACGAGGAGGTCGTCACGGTCCTCACCCGCGTGCAGAACGACCTGTTCGACGTGGGCGCGGACCTGTCGACGCCGGTGGTGGAGAACCCTCAGTTCCCGCCGCTGCGGGTCGAGCAGTTCTACATCGACCGGCTGGAGGCGGACTGCGACCGCTTCAACGAGCGGCTGGACAAGCTCCGCTCCTTCATCCTGCCGGGCGGCACCGCGGGCGCGGCCCTGCTGCACCAGGCCTGCACGGTGGTCCGCCGGGCGGAGCGCTCCACCTGGGCGGCCCTCGAGGTCCACGCCGACACGATGAACCCCCTGACGGCGACGTACCTCAACCGCCTCTCCGACCTCCTGTTCATCCTCGCGAGGACGGCGAACAAGGAGACCGGAGACGTGCTGTGGGTGCCGGGCGGCGAGCGCTGACCTCACCGGCCCCGGCCGGGGGCCGGCCTCATCGGCGGAGCCTCTCCTTCGGGTCGGTGACCGCGTCCACCGCGCCCGCGGGTGCCTTCCGCGGCCAGATCAGATAGCTCAGCGCGATCAGTCCGTGGATCCCGGCCGCACGCCAGGCCACGTAGCGCCAGCTCTCCAGGGACGTCACGCGGCCCGGGTCGTCCACGTACCAGATGGCGAGCTGCAGGAGCGCGGTCGCGACGGCGGCGCCCAGCAGCGTGCCCAGCCACACCGTGCCCTCGTGACGCGCCCGGGCCATGCCGTACTGCGGCGGCTTCCGGGGCGGCGGGGCCCCGCCGAAGCGGTGGGCCGCGTGCCCGTCGAGCCACTTCACGGTGCGGTGGCCGTGTCCGACGGTGTAGCCGATGTACAGCGCGGCCAGTCCGTGCGTCCAGTTGGGTTCCGCGCCGTTCTTCAGGTCCAGCGCGGTGGCGACCAGCAGGACGACCTCCAGCAGCGGCTCGCACAGCAGCAGCGCCAGCCCCGTGCGCGGCATGCGCAGCACGTAGCGGAAGGCCAGTCCGGCCGCCAGCAGCACCCAGAAGCCGATCTCACAGGCGGCGATCAAGGCGACGATCACGGTTCGCTCCTCTCGGTCACCCTTCCAGGCTCCCGGGCGGCGCGGCCGGAGTCGTCGTCGCGACTGACGAACCCCCGGTACATCGAAAGATGCAGTCGAGGACCCTCCGCGGGAATCAGGCAGGAGGCGCGGCGGCCGTGTTGGATGAGCCCATGGCCGTACGACTCCCCCGCCCCCGCCGCTTCGACGTCCACGTGGCGCTGGGCGGGCTCCTCGGCGGCCTGCTGCTGTGGGGCGTCGGCCTGGCGACCCGTCCGGACACCGAGCCGTACGTGCTGTTGCCCGGGCGCTGGCCGCTGCTGCTGCCGCTCGTCGTGATGGCGGGCTGCGAGCTGCTGCGCCGCAGCGCCCCGCGCGCGGCCCTGCTGATCGGCACGCCGGCACTGGTGCTGGACCTCGTCACCCAGGGCAGCCTGGTCACCCTGCTGATGTACACCGACCTGATGTACGCGGCGGTCCTGTACGGGCCGCCCGCCTCGGCCCACCGCATCCCGCGGATCACCGGGCTGCTCACGGTGGCCGGGGCCGTCGTGCCGTTCGCCGTCTGGCGCGAGCCGGAGGCGCTGCTCATCGGCGTGCTCACCGGCCTGATCACCTTCGGGCCCGCCGCCACCGGCTTGATCGTCCGCAACCATCGCGACGCCGCCGAGGCGGCCCGGCTGCGCGCCGAGCAGACCGCGCTGCTCGCCGAGATGGACCGCGCCCAGGCCGTCACCGCCGAGCGCGCCCGGATGGCCCGCGAACTGCACGACATGGTCGCCAACCACCTCTCCGCCATCGCCATCCACTCCACGGCAGCCCTCTCCCTCCAGGACCCCAGGACCTCGCAGGAGGCACTGGTGGTCATCCGCGAGAACAGCGTGGAAGGGCTCGCGGAGATGCGGCGGCTCATCGGCATCCTCCGCGACTCCAGCGGCGACACCGAGCCGGTCGCCGCCCCCACCCTCGACGGTCTCGGCGCCCTGGTGGAGAACGCCCGCACCAACGGCCTCGACGTCACCCTCGACGCCGCCCCCGGCACGGTCCCGGCGCCCGTGGAGCTCGCCGCCTACCGCATCGTCCAGGAGTCCCTCACCAACGCCCTCAAGCACGCCGGGGCGGGCCGGGTCGCCGTGTCCCTCGCCCGGCGCGACGGTGTCCTGGCGGTCGAGGTCACCAGCCCCTACGGTGACCGCGACGGGCCCACGGCCCCCGGCTCGGGCGCCGGTCTGGTCGGCATGCGCGAGCGCGCCGCGCTGCTGGACGGCACCTTCGAGGCCGGCCCCGAGGACTCGCAGGACGGCAAGGTCTGGGCCGTCCGCGCCACCCTGCCCGTCAGCGACACCGCCGAAGGAGACACCGCATGATCCGCGTCCTGGTCGCCGAGGACCAGTCGGCCGTCCGCGCCGGTCTGGTCCTCATCCTGCGCAGCGCGCCCGACATCGAGGTGGTCGGCGAGGCGGCGGACGGCGAGCAGGCAGTGGCGCTGGCCCGCGCGCTGCGGCCCGACCTGGTGCTGATGGACGTTCAGATGCCGCGCCTGGACGGCGTGTCGGCGACCCGGCAGGTCGTCGCGGAAGGGCTGGCGGACGTGCTCGTGCTGACCACCTTCGACCTGGACGCGTACGTCTTCGGCGCGCTGCGCGCGGGCGCCTCCGGTTTCCTGCTGAAGAACACCGAGGCGCGGGACCTGCTGGAGGCGGTACGGACGGTGGCGCGCGGGGAGGGGCTGATCGCCCCGGCGGTCACCCGGCGGCTGATCGCGGAGTTCGCCGCGAAGCCCGCGCGGGAACCGGCGGCCGACCCGGCGGTGCTGGACCGGCTGACCCGCCGGGAACGCGAGGTGCTGTCCTGTCTGGGCGAGGGTCTGTCCAACGCGGGCATCGCCGAGCGGCTCGACATGGCGGAGGCGACGGTGAAGACCCACGTCAGCCGCCTGCTGGCCAAGCTGGAGCTGCGCAGCCGGGTGCAAGCGGCGGTGCTCGCGCAGGAGTTGCGGGTGTGATCCGGCCCGCGTCACAGCGGGTGAGGGTGGTCCAGACCTATTGACCGGTGGTCCAGACCTTTCTATTCTCACCGCACCATGTGTGGCGTGAGGCTCAGTCACGCCCCCCACAACTCCATCAAGGAGGCGCAGCATGCGCTTCAGACACAGAGCCGCGGCAGGGTTCGCGACCCTGTTGCTCCCCTTCGCCGGCCTCGTCGGCCTGGCGAGCCCGGCCCAGGCCGCGACGTCCGCCACCGCGACGTACGCCAAGACCCAGGACTGGGGCTCCGGCTTCGAGGGCAAGTGGACGGTGAAGAACACCGGCACCACCAGCATCAGCTCCTGGACCGTCGAGTGGGACTTCCCCTCCGGTACCTCCGTCACCTCCGCCTGGGACGCCGACGTCACCTCCTCCGGCTCCCACTGGACCGCGAAGAACAAGTCCTGGAACGGCACCCTCGCCCCCGGGGCGTCCGTCACCTTCGGCTTCAACGGCTCCGGCTCCGGCTCCCCGGCCAACTGCAAGCTCAACGGCGGCAGCTGCGACGGCGGCACCACTCAGCCCGGCGACAGCGCCCCGAGCGCCCCCGGCACCCCGACCGCCTCCGGCATCACCGACACCTCGGTGAAGCTGACCTGGTCCGCCGCCACCGACGACAAGGGCGTGAAGAACTACGACGTCCTGCGCGACGGCACCAAGGTCGCCACCGTGACGACGACCTCGTACACGGACACCGGCCTGACCAAGGGCACGGACTACTCCTACTCCGTGCAGGCGCGGGACACCGCCGACCAGACCGGCCCGGTCAGCGGCTCCGTCCGCGTCCGCACCACCGGCGGCACCACCGAGCCCCCGCCCACCGGCGACAAGGTCAAGCTCGGCTACTTCACCGAGTGGGGCGTCTACGGCCGCAACTACCACGTCAAGAACCTCGTGACGTCGGGCACCGCGTCGAAGATCACCCACATCAACTACGCGTTCGGCAACGTCAAGAACGGTCAGTGCACCGTCGACGACACCTACGCCGCCTACGACAAGGCCTACACCGCCGACCAGTCCGTCAGCGGCACCGCCGACACCTGGGACCAGCCGCTGCGCGGCAACTTCAACCAGCTGCGCCAGCTGAAGGCGAAGTACCCGCACATCAAGGTGCTGTACTCCTTCGGCGGCTGGACCTACTCCGGCGGCTTCGGCCAGGCCGCACAGAACGCGGCCGCGTTCGCCAAGTCCTGCAAGGCCGTCGTGGAGGACCCGCGCTGGGCCGACGTCTTCGACGGCATCGACATCGACTGGGAGTACCCGAACGCCTGCGGCCTGACCTGTGACACGTCCGGTCCGGCGGCCTTCAAGACCCTCTCCCAGGCCCTGCGCAACGAGTTCGGCCCGGACTACCTGGTCACCGCTGCCATCACCGCCGACGGCTCCGACGGCGGCAAGATCGACGCGGCCGACTACGGCGGCGCCGCCCAGTACCTCGACTGGTACAACGTGATGACGTACGACTACTTCGGGGCCTTCGACAAGGACGGCCCGACCGCCCCGCACTCCCCGCTGACCTCGTACCAGGGGATCCCGCAGGCCGGCTTCAACTCGGCCGACGCGATCGCCAAGCTCAAGGCCAAGGGCGTCCCGGCCAAGAAGCTCCTGCTCGGCATCGGCTTCTACGGCCGTGGCTGGACCGGCGTCACCCAGTCCGCCCCGGGCGGCTCGGCGACCGGCGCGGCCCCGGGCACCTACGAGGCGGGCATCGAGGACTACAAGATCCTCAAGAACTCCTGCCCGGCCACCGGCACCATCGCCGGCACGGCGTACGCCCACTGCGGCAGCAACTGGTGGTCCTACGACACCCCGGCGACCATCGCGGGCAAGATGAGCTGGGCCAAGAACCAGGGCCTGGGCGGTGCGTTCTTCTGGGAGTTCAGCGGTGACACCGCGAACGGAGAACTGGCGACCGCGATCGACAGCGGCCTGAAGTAGACCGCTTCAAAGAGAAGTTCCAAGGGCCACAGGCCCTAGGCGACATTGACGCTCCCCCGGACTTCGTCCGGGGGGACCCCCACCCAGCGGGTGAACGTGGCTACGCCACGTTCACCCGCTGTCCGGGCGGGGCTGCCTCCAGCCACGCGAGGAAACCGGTCAGCGCGTCTTCGCTCATCGCGAGCTCCAGACGCGTGCCCCGGTGCACACAGGCCAGGATCACATGGTCGGAGAGGAGCGCCAGCTCCTCCTCGCCCTCCGGGACCCGGCGGCCGGCCACCTCGATCGAGGACCGCTCCAGCACGCGGCGCGGGCGCGGCGAGTACGAGAAGACACGGAACCACTCGACGCGGTCGCCGTTGTACCGGGCCACGCCGTACGCCCAGCCCTTGCCGTTCGGCTCGCTCCGCTCGGGGACGTCCCAGCGCAGGCTGGCGTCGAAGGTGCCACCCGAACGCTGGATGAGCCGGCGGCGCAGCCCGAAGACGAACAGGCCCACCACCACGAGGGCCACCACGATTCCGCACACAGTCAGAGCGAGGACCATCGACACCGACCTCCTCGTCTCCTAGGTAACGGAACGTAAAAAACACCCACATCCGCCTCAGCCGCGGCCGGGTCCGGATCTCTCCGGTACCCAGCCGCGGCTGAGTGACGTCTTCACACGGCGGACGCGGTCAGCGCGCCGCCGTCGCAGCCCGCAGACGGACGTCCGCGCGGCGCTGGGCCTCCGCGTCGTCCTCCGCCTTCGCGCGCTCCAGCTCCCGCTCCGCACGCTGGACGTCGATCTCGTCCGACAGCTCGGCGACTTCCGCCAGCAGCGAGAGCTTGTCGTCGGCGAACGAGATGAATCCGCCGTGCACCGCGGCGACGACCGTCCCGCCGTCGCTCGTGCGGATGGTCACCGGGCCCGACTCCAGCACACCGAGCAGCGGCTGGTGACCGGGCATGACGCCGATGTCGCCGGACGTGGTGCGCGCGACGACCAGGGTGGCCTGGCCGGACCAGACCTCACGGTCGGCCGCGACCAGCGCGACGTGCAGCTCAGCAGCCAAGGGTGGCTCCTCGGGTCACCACCCGGCGGGAGTGCCGGGTGTTGGTTACAAGTCTAATGGGCGTGACGAAGGGGGCGGGACGATCCCCGCCCCCTCCGGCTGTGAGCACGAGGCTCACATCGAGCGCGAGGCTCAGGAGACGCCCAGCTCCTTCGCGTTCTTCTTCAGGTCCTCGAGACCACCGCACATGAAGAACGCCTGCTCCGGGAAGTGGTCGTACTCGCCGTCGCAGATCGCGTTGAACGCGGCGATCGACTCGTCCAGCGGCACGTCCGAACCGTCCACGCCGGTGAACTGCTTGGCGGCGTGGGTGTTCTGGGACAGGAAGCGCTCCACGCGACGGGCACGGTGGACGACGAGCTTGTCCTCCTCGCCGAGCTCGTCGATACCGAGGATCGCGATGATGTCCTGCAGGTCCTTGTACTTCTGCAGGATGTTCTTCACGCGCATCGCGGCGTTGTAGTGGTCCGCCGAGATGTACCGCGGGTCGAGGATGCGGGACGTCGAGTCCAGCGGGTCCACGGCCGGGTAGATGCCCTTCTCGGAGATCGGACGGGAGAGCACCGTCGTCGCGTCGAGGTGGGCGAAGGTGGTGGCCGGGGCCGGGTCGGTCAGGTCGTCCGCGGGGACGTAGATCGCCTGCATCGAGGTGATCGAGTGACCACGGGTCGAGGTGATGCGCTCCTGCAGGATGCCCATCTCGTCGGCCAGGTTCGGCTGGTAGCCCACCGCGGAGGGCATACGGCCGAGCAGGGTCGACACCTCGGAACCGGCCTGGGTGAAGCGGAAGATGTTGTCGATGAAGAACAGCACGTCCTGCTTCTGGACGTCGCGGAAGTACTCCGCCATCGTCAGGCCGGCCAGGGCCACGCGCAGACGGGTGCCCGGGGGCTCGTCCATCTGGCCGAAGACCAGCGCGGTCTTGTCCAGAACGCCGGACTCTTCCATCTCCGCGATGAGGTCGTTGCCCTCACGGGTGCGCTCGCCGACGCCCGCGAAGACGGAGACGCCCTCGTGGAGGTTGGCGACACGCATGATCATTTCCTGGATCAGCACGGTCTTGCCGACACCGGCGCCACCGAACAGACCGATCTTGCCGCCCTTGACGTACGGGGTCAGCAGGTCGACGACCTTCAGGCCCGTCTCGAACATCTCGGTCTTCGACTCGAGCTGGTCGAACGCGGGGGCCTTGCGGTGGATGGACCAGCGCTCGCCGTCGTGCACCTCGTCGCTGTTCAGCACCTCACCGAGGGTGTTGAACACCTTGCCCTTGGTGAAGTCGCCGACCGGGACGGTGATGCCCGCACCGGTGTCGACGACCGGGGCCTGGCGGACCAGGCCGTCGGTGGGCTGCATGGAGATGGCGCGGACCAGGCCGTCACCCAGGTGCTGGGCGACCTCGAGGGTCAGCGTCTTCTTCTCGCCCGCGAGCGCCGGGTCGGCGACCTCGACGTGCAGGGCGTTGTAGATCTCCGGCATCGCGTCGACGGGGAACTCCACGTCGACGACCGGGCCGATGACCCGCGCGACGCGGCCAGTGGCCACGCCAGCAGGAGCGGTCGGCTCAACAGTGGTGGTCATTTGTCAGTCACTCCCCGCGGTCGCGTCGGCCAGGGCACTGGCGCCACCGACGATCTCGCTGATTTCCTGGGTGATTTCGGCCTGGCGGGCCTGGTTGGCAAGCCGGGTGAGCGTCTCGATGAGCTCGCCGGCGTTGTCGGTGGCCGACTTCATCGCGCGCCGCGTGGCGGCGTGCTTGGAGGCGGCCGACTGGAGCAGCGCGTTGTAGATGCGGCTCTCCACGTAACGCGGCAGCAGGGCGTCCAGGACGTCCTCCGCCGAGGGCTCGAAGTCGAACAGCGGGAGGATCTCGCCCTTGGGCTTGGCCTCCGCCTCGACCTCTTCGAGGCTGAGCGGCAGGAGCCGGGCCTCGATCGCCGTCTGCGTCATCATCGACACGAACTCGGTGTAGACGATGTGGAGCTCGTCCACGCCGCCCTCGGCCGTCTCCGTCTCGATGGCCTCGATCAGCGGTGCCGCGACCTTCTTGGCGTCCGCGTACGACGGGTCGTCGGTGAAGCCCGTGAACGACTCCGCGATCTTGCGCTCGCGGAAGTTGTAGTGGGCGACACCGCGGCGGCCGACGATGAAGTTGACGACCTCCTTGCCCTCGGCCTCCAGCTTCGCCGTGAGCTTCTCCGCGGCCTTGATGGCGTTGGAGTTGAAGGCGCCGGCCAGACCGCGGTCGCTCGTGAGGAGCAGGACCGCGGCACGGGTCGGGTTCTCCGGCTCCGTCGTCAGCGGGTGCTTGGTGTTAGACCCGGTGGCGACCGCCGTGACCGCACGGGTGAGCTCGGTCGCGTACGGGGTGGAGGCCGCCACCTTGCGCTGCGCCTTGACGACGCGCGAGGCGGCGATCATCTCCATCGCCTTGGTGATCTTCTTGGTCGCGGTGACGGATCGGATGCGACGCTTGTAGACCCGGAGCTGGGCTCCCATGAGTCAGGTCCCTTCCGTCGTCACTTGCCGGCAGCCGGGGCGTCCTCGCCGAGCAGCTTGCCGTCGGAGGTCTCGAACTGCTTCTTGAACTCCGCGATGGCGTCGGCGACGGCCTGCAGGGTGTCGTCGGACATCTTGCCGCCCTCACGGATGGAGGTCATCAGGCCCTGCTCCTTGCGGTGCAGGTACTCCAGCAGCTCCTTCTCGAAGCGGCGGATGTCGGCGACGGGGACGTCGTCCATCTTGCCGGTGGTGCCGGCCCAGACGGAGACGACCTGGTCCTCGGTGGCCATCGGCTGGTACTGCGGCTGCTTCAGCAGCTCGACCATGCGCTGACCGCGCTCCAGCTGCGCCTTCGACGCGGCGTCCAGGTCGGAACCGAAGGCGGCGAACGCCTCCAGCTCGCGGAACTGGGCGAGGTCCACGCGCAGACGGCCGGAGACCTGCTTCATCGCCTTGTGCTGCGCGGAACCACCGACTCGGGAGACGGAGATACCGACGTTCAGCGCGGGGCGCTGACCGGCGTTGAACAGGTCCGACTCCAGGAAGCACTGGCCGTCGGTGATGGAGATGACGTTGGTCGGGATGAACGCCGAGACGTCGTTGGCCTTGGTCTCGACGATCGGCAGACCGGTCATCGAACCCGCGCCCATCTCGTCGGAGAGCTTGGCGCAGCGCTCCAGCAGGCGGGAGTGCAGGTAGAAGACGTCACCCGGGTAGGCCTCACGGCCCGGCGGGCGGCGCAGCAGCAGCGACACGGCGCGGTAGGCGTCGGCCTGCTTCGACAGGTCGTCGAAGATGATCAGGACGTGCTTGCCCTGGTACATCCAGTGCTGGCCGATGGCCGAACCGGTGTAGGGCGCCAGGTACTTGAAGCCGGCCGGGTCGGACGCCGGGGCGGCGACGATGGTCGTGTACTCCAGCGCGCCGGCCTCCTCCAGAGCGCCGCGCACGCCGGCGATGGTGGAGCCCTTCTGGCCGATGGCGACGTAGATGCAGCGGACCTGCTTGTTCGGGTCGCCGGTGCGCCAGTTGTCGCGCTGGTTGATGATCGTGTCGACGGCCAGGGCGGTCTTGCCGGTCTGGCGGTCACCGATGATCAGCTGACGCTGACCGCGGCCGATCGGGGTCATCGCGTCGACGGCCTTGTAGCCCGTCTCCATCGGCTCGTGCACCGACTTGCGGACCATGACGCCCGGGGCCTGCAGCTCCAGGGCGCGACGGTCTTCGGTCTCGATCTCGCCGAGGCCGTCGATCGGGTTGCCGAGGGGGTCCACCACGCGGCCGAGGTAGCCCTCGCCCACCGCGACGGAGAGAACCTCACCGGTGCGGGAGACCGGCTGTCCCTCCTCGACGCCGCTGAACTCGCCGAGGACGATGGCACCGATCTCGCGCTCCTCGAGGTTGAGGGCGAGGCCGAGGGTGCCGTCCTCGAACTTCAGCAGCTCGTTGGCCATGGTCGAGGGCAGGCCCTCGACCTTCGCGATGCCGTCGCCGGCAAAGGTGACCGTACCGACCTCCTCGCGCGAGGCCGCGTCCGGCTTGTACGCCTGGACGAAGTTCTCCAGCGCGTCCCGGATCTCCTCCGGCCGGATCGTGAGCTCCGCCATCTGGGTTCCCTGCTCTCCTTGTTGGGCCCGAAGTTTCTTAGGGGGTCTGGGGGCGACCCCCAGGATTCTTCTGCACGGCCCAACCAGGGCCGTCGTAAGTACGTTGTGCCTATTGAGTTGCTGCTCAGCCGGCGAGCCGGCGGCTGGCGTCCTCGATGCGGTCCGCGAGGGAGCCGTTGATCACCTCGTCGCCGACCTGCACCCGGATACCGCCGAGGACCTCGGGGTCCACGTCCAGGTTGAGGTGCATGGTGCGGCCGTAGAGCTTCGCGAGCACGGCGCCCAGGCGCTGCTTCTGCGCGTCGCTCAGCGGCACCGCCGAGGTCACGGTGGCGACCATGCGGTTGCGCCGGTCGGCGGCGAGCTTGGACAGGGACTCCAGTCCCGACTCCAGGCTACGTCCCCGCGGCGCGGTCACAAGGCGCGTCACCAGACGCTCCGTGGCCGGCTGCGCACGGCCGCCGAGCAGGCTGCGCAGCAGCTCGCCCTTGGCCGAGGTGGTGGCCTTGCGGTCGGTCAGCGCGGCACGCAGCTCGGTGCTGCCGGAGACGATCCGGCCGAACCGGAACAGCTCGTCCTCGACGTCGTCGAGCTTGCCGGCCTGCTGGGCGGCGGTGAGGTCGGCGGTGTCGGCCAGCTCCTCCAGCGCGTCCACCAGGTCGCGCGACTGCGACCAGCGGGAGCGCACCATGCCCGCCACCAGGTCGGCGGCCGGGCCGCTGACCTGGGTGCCGAGCAGGCGCTGGGCCAGCTCCGCCTTGGCCTCGCCGGCCTGCGCCGGGTCGGTGAGGACCCGACGCAGCGACACCTCGCGGTCGAGCAGCGCGGTGACGGCGGCCAGCTCGTCGGCGAGCGAGCCCGCCTGGACGGACGTGGAGTCCGTCAGCGCGTCGAGACGCTCCCGTGCGGCTGCCAGGGCCTCGCGGCTCGCTCCGTTCATCGGCCGGCCTCGGCCTTCTCCTCGAGCTCGTCGAGGAACCGGTCGATCACGCGGCTCTGCCGGGCGTGGTCCTCCAGGGACTCGCCGACGAGCTTGCCGGCCAGGTCGGTGGCGAGCTTGCCCACGTCCTGGCGCAGCGCGGACGCGGCGGCCTTGCGGTCGGCCTCGATCTGGGCGTGACCCGCGGCGACGATCTCCTCGCGCTGACGCTGGCCCTCGGCCCGCATCTCGGCGATGAGCGCGGCACCCTGCTCCTGCGCCTCCTGGCGCAGACGCGCGGCCTCGTGCCGGGCCTCGGCGAGCTGTGCCTTGTACTGCTCAAGGACGCTCTGGGCCTCGACCTTCATGGTCTCGGCCTCCTCGATACCGCCTTCGATCGCCGCGCGGCGCTCCTCCAGAACCTTGTTGATGTTCGGAAGCAGCTTCTTCCAGAAGAAGAAGAACACGATGGCGAAGGCGATGGTGCCGACGAGCAGCTCGGGGCCCGGAGGAACGAGCGGGCTCTGCTCCTCCTCGGCCGCCAGCTGCACCAGGTTGGCGATCACATCAGTGCCTTTCGTCGAAAAGTGTCAGGTGGCTAAGACTTAGCGACCGAACACGAACGGCATAACGATGCCGATGAGGGCGAGCGCCTCACAGAACGCGAAGCCGAGGATCTGGTTGGCACGGATCAGGCCGGCGGCCTCGGGCTGACGGGCGAGGGCCTGGGTGCCGTTACCGAAGATGATGCCGACGCCGATGCCGGGGCCGATGGCGGCGAGGCCGTAGCCGATGGAGCCGAGCGAACCGGAGACAGCGGCGAGGGTCTCAGTGGCAGCCATGCTGAATCTTCCTTCTCTTTCACGGACCGGCGGGGGTTGGCCACCGGACGATCTGGGGCGGGGGGTTGGGTGCTCAGTGGTGCTCGGCCAGAGCACCCTGGATGTACGAGCAGGCCAGCAGTACGAAGACGTACGCCTGGACGGCCTGCACGAAAAGCTCGAAGAGGATCATGGCGATCGTCATGACGAACGAGACGCCTGCCGCCGGGATCATCCAGCTGTTCAGCAGGTACCAGGAGGCGACCGTGAACATGACCAGCATCAGGTGACCGGCGAACATGTTGGCGAACAGTCGGACCGCGTGCGTGAACGGGCGGACCAGCAGGTTCGAGAACAGCTCGATGATCATGACGAGCGGCAGAACGGCGCCCAGCGACTTGTCGTAGCCGGTGACGTTCTTGAAGAAGCCGACGAAGCCGTGCCGCTTGAAGGTCAGCCCGACCCACACGATGTAGACGATGGCGGCCAGGACGATCGGGTACGCGATGATCGACGAGACCGGGAACTGGGCCAGCGGGATCACGGACCAGACGTTCATGATCCAGATGAAGAAGAACAGCGAGACCATCAGGGGGACGTACTTCTCGCCCTCCTTCTTGCCGAGGGTCTCGTAGACGATGCCGCGGCGGACGAAGTCGTATCCGGCTTCACCGACCATCTGCAGCTTGCCCGGCACCACCTTCGCCTTGCCGAAGGCCGCGTAGAAGAAGCCGATGACGAGGAGGGTGGTGATGAGGGCGAGCAGCATCACCTTGTTGAACTCGAACCCCCCGACCGTGGCGATCGGCTTGAAGAGGAACGAGTGCAGGCCCGGTGCCGGAAAACCACACCCGTCGGACATGATCCGACAGCTCCAGTCGAAGGCGAGCTGGGTCTGGTCAGCACTCACCGCGGGCTCCTTCGGTGTGACGCATAGGTACGGCAACCTCGTTGTGTCGGCGCGGCGCGCAGCCGCGGATCGGCACCGGACTGGTGTTACGGATGTGAGGGCGGCTGGGGGGCATCGAGCCTCGCGTTCGAGCAGGCGTCAGCTCAGATGCCCGCGCCCGCGATGCCGCAGTTGGCACCGGACGATAGCAGGAGTTCGTACTGCCCTTTATCGCGCCCCTACTCGTCACGACGACGACCCGGTCTTCTCGGGCTTCTCGCTCTTCTCGGAGTCCGGGTCGATGTAGAAGATCTTGGCCTTCATGTGCGCACGGGCCTGCGCAGCCATCCACACGACGGTCGCGACGACGAGCCCGACGGCGAACGCCTTCGCGTTGAAGAGAGAGGTGTCCCTGAAGAGGGCGACGAAGATCATGAGAAGCAGCAACTGGGCGCCGTAGAGCATCAGCCCCATCGCCTGGAACAACTGCGGGAGCGTTTTTGCCGTCCACTGGAGGACGTACAGACCGATCCCCATGAAGAGGACGGCCAGCAGTGCGCCGATGCCGGCGCCGACGGCTCCCTTTCCGCCGGCCACCACGCCACTGACGGCGGCCGTGACCACACCGGCAGCGGCTGTGGGCACAGCGCACTGCAGAAGGTTCCGGGCGTCATTGGACGGCATGGCGGCAACTCCGCTTTCGCAGGGGGCAGGGGTGTCGTCATGGACGAGCGTAGTCCCGGGCTGAGTGGAGACCTCACACCGCTGGACCGTCGCACTGCGGTCCTTCGGCTCTATCCGGGGGGTTCTCGTGAACCGTATCACAAACTATTTGATGCAGTCTTTACCTGACGGTGTGCGTACGGTCACACATGAGAGTGAATCTGCGCGTCTGAGCGTGAACCTGGTCGAGATGTCTGCTATTGAGGCGCTTCGCACCCCCATCAGCATCCCACGACTTGGCAATGCTCTCGTCAGATTCTTACCTTGTCCCCGCCGTGCGCCGGTCCGGCAGGTGGGAGCGGGTGCCGACCGCCGTCGCTCCGTTGACCCCGGAGACCCCGGGCGCCACGGGGGTGCGGCCGACGGCGCCGGACCGGTCCGGGGCGGGCGCCGACGGCGGGGTCGAAGCTTCTTCCGGGGTCAGGGTCTCGACGGCGCCGTGACGGCGGTAGCGAGGCGGTACGAACCGCTCCATCCAGCGCGGGGTACGAGGCGTGAAGCGCGGCAGCAGAAGCAGGATCAGACCGATCGCGCTGAAGAACACGACACCGAGGACGATCCACATGGACGTGGAGTTGACCGAGTAGGCCAGCGCGCCGAAGGCGATGAGCGCGGACCAGAAGTACATGATCAGCACCGCGCGGCTGTGGGAATGGCCGATCTCCAGCAGCCGGTGGTGCAGGTGACCGCGGTCGGCGGCGAAGGGCGACTGACCGCGCCAGGTGCGCCGCACGATCGCGAGGATCAGGTCCGCGGCCGGGATGGCGATGATCGTCAACGGCATCAGCAGCGGAATGAAGACGGGGAGCATCGCGTGGGTGGTCTCCCTCGTGCCGCCGAGGTTGACGTTGAGCGCCTCGACGTCCAGCTGGCCGGTGACGGAGACCGCGCTCGCGGCGAGCACCAGGCCGATGAGCATCGACCCGGAGTCCCCCATGAAGATCCGGGCGGGGTGCATGTTGTGCGGCAGGAAACCGAGGCACATGCCCATCAGCACAGCGGAGAACAGAGTCGCGGGGGCCGCCGCCTCGGCGCCGTAGCCGTACCAGATCCGGTAGGTGTAGAGGAAGAACGCCGCTGCGGCGATGCACACCATCCCCGCCGCCAGACCGTCCAGGCCGTCCACGAAGTTCACCGCGTTGATGGTGATGACGACGAGCGCCACCGTGAGCAGATTGCCCTGCCACGAGGTGACGGCCACCGTGCCGACGCCGGGGATGGGGAGCCACAGGATGGTCAGACCCTGGAGGATCATCACGCCGGCCGCGATCATCTGGCCGCCCAGCTTGATCAGGGCACCCAGCTCGAACTTGTCGTCGAGCACGCCCATCAGCCAGATGAGCGCCGCCCCGGACAGCAGTGCCCGGGGTTCGTTGGAGCGCTCGAAGACCTGATTGAGATTGGTCAGGTGGTCGGCGACGAGCAGGCCCGCGCACAGGCCGAAGAACATCGCGATACCGCCGAGTCGCGGAGTGGGTTCCCGGTGCACGTCACGGGCCCGGATCTCCGGCATCGCCCCGGCCACGATCGCGAACTTCCGTACCGGCCCTGTCAGCAGATACGTCACCGCGGCCGTGATGCAGAGCGTCAGCAGGTATTCACGCACGGGCTTCCCCACAGGTCTCGCTGGCCATCTCAGCTCCACACCCTAGCGATGCGCGCATGTGGGTGAGGACTTCCGGGTAGCGAAGATGGTTGCACGAGTGGCCGTGCACCCCGGTGCGCCTACCCCCGCTCAACGCGGATACGGCGGAAACGCAGCGGCCAGCTCCCGCACTTCTTCACGGGCCCTCGCGGTCTCCTTCACGCCCCGCAGCACTCCGGCGAGCAGCTCGGCGATCCGTGCCATCTCCGCCTCGCCCATGCCCTGCGTGGTGATCGCGGCCGTGCCGAGCCGCAGGCCCCGGGCGTCGCCGTGCGGCAGGGCGCAGCAGTCGAGGACCAGGCCGGCGGCGGCGAGCAGGCCGCGTGCGGTGCGTCCGTCGACGCCCAGCGGCGCCGGGTCGGCGGTGATCAGGTGGGTGTCGGTGCCGCCGGTGGTGACCGCCAGGCCCTCGGCGGCCAGGCTCGCCGCGAGAACCCGCGCGTTCGCCACCACCTGATGGGCGTACGCGGCGAACGCCGGTGTCGCCGCCTCGCCGAACGCGACGGCCTTGGCGGCGATGGTGTGCATCTGGGCACCGCCCTGGGTGAAGGGGAACACGGCCCGGTCCACCCGCTCGGCCAGGTCCGCCCGGCACAGGATCAGGCCGCCGCGCGGGCCGCGCAGCACCTTGTGGGTGGTCGCGCAGACGATGTCCGCGTACGGCACCGGGCTGGGCGCCGCTCCCCCGGCCACCAGACCCATCGGGTGCGCGGCGTCCGCGATGAGGTAGGCGCCCACCTCGTCGGCGACCTCGCGGAAGAACGCGTAGTCGATGTGCCGGGGGTAGGCGATGGAACCGCACACGATCGCCTTGGGCCGGCGCGTGCGGGCCAGGGTGCGCACCTGCTCGTGGTCGACGAGCCCGGACTCGGCCTCCACGCCGTAGCCGACGAAGTCGAACCAGCGGCCGGAGAAGTTCGCCGGGGAGCCGTGGGTGAGGTGGCCGCCGTGGGGCAGGCCCAGGGCGAGGACGGTGTCACCGGGGCGCAGCAGGGCGGCGTAGGCGGCCAGCACCGCCGAAGAGCCCGAGTGGGACTGCACGTTGGCGTGGTCGGCGCCGAACAGGGCCCTGGCCCGGTCGGCGGCGAGGCGCTCGGCGACGTCCGCGAACTCGCAGCCGCCGTGGTGACGCGCCCCGGGGTAGCCCTCGGCGTACTTGTTGGCGAGCGGTGAGCCGAGGGCGGCCAGCACGGCCGGGGAGGTGAAGTTCTCGGCGGCGATCAGCTGGAGCGTCGTCGCCTGCCGCTCCCGCTCCCCGAGCAGGACGTCGGCGAGCTCGGGGTCCTGACGGCGCAGGACGTCGTCCTCGATGGCAGGGGTGACCGTCATGGTGGGCTCCGGGCGTCGACGGTGACGTACGACCAATGTAGGCCCGGGGCCCCCGGTGCGCTCGGCCGCTACGTCCGTGCGGGGACGCCGGTGAGCGCCGTGACCACCGGGTCGAGCGCCTGGTGTATCTCGTCCCCGATGGAACGGAAGAACGTCAGGGGCGCCCCGTACGGGTCGTAGACCTCGTCCGCCTCGGCGTTCGGGGCGAGCAGCCAGCCGCGCAGCGCCGCCGCGGCCCGCACCAGGGCACGCGCGCGGACGACCACGCCGTCCTCCAGGGGCGGCAGGGTCGCCGGGTCGATGGCCTTGACCAGGCGGGTGAACTCCTTCAGCGTGAAGGTGCGCAGACCCGCCGAGTGGCCCATCGAGATGACCTGCGCCCGGTGGTCGCGGGTGGCGGTCAGCACCAGGTCGGCGCGGATCACGTGCTCGTCGAGGAGCTCGCGCCCGGTGAAGCCGGAGGCGTCCGCGCCGAAGTCGGCCAGGACGGTCTCCGCGTGGGCCTCCATGGGCGCGCCCTCGTGGCCCCAGGTGCCGGCGCTCTCCACGATCAGGCCGCCGCCCAGGATGCCCAGCCGCTCCTGCACGAAATGGCGGGTCAGCCGCTCGGTGATGGGCGAGCGGCACACGTTGCCGGTGCTGACGTGGAGGATGCGGAAGCTGTCGCGCGGAAGTCCCACGAAGGTCGTCGTGATCTCCGCCGCGCGTTCCCCGTTGCCTATGCCACGCCCCTCAGGGGCCGTCAATTCGCCACCTCGAGGTCGGGTACGACCTTCCTCAGCTCGTCCGCCGAGAGCGCGCCCGCGCGCAGCAGCAGCGGCACCTCCCGGGTCACGTCGACGATCGACGAGGGCACGTTGCCGGGGGTCGGGCCGCCGTCGAGGTAGACGGAGACGGAGTCGCCGAGCATCTGCTGCGCGGCGTCGCAGTTCTCCGGCGCCGGGTGGCCGGTGAGGTTGGCGGAGGACACGGCCATGGGGCCGACCTCGGTGAGCAGCTCGATGGCGACCGGGTGCAGCGGCATGCGCACGGCGACGGTGCCCCGGGTGTCGCCGAGGTCCCACTGCAGCGACGGCTGGTGCTTGGCGACGAGCGTCAGGGCGCCCGGCCAGAAGGCGTCGACGAGCTCCCAGGCCAGCTCGGAGAAGTCCGTGACGAGCCCGTGCAGCGTGTTCGGGGAGCCGATGAGGACGGGCGTGGGCATGTTGCGGCCCCGGCCCTTGGCCTGGAGCAGGTCGGAGACCGCCTCCGAGGAGAACGCGTCGGCGCCGATGCCGTAGACCGTGTCCGTCGGCAGCACCACGAGCTCGCCACGGCGGACGGCGGACGCTGCCTCGCGCAGACCGGTGACTCGGTCGGTCGCGTCGTTGGTGTCGTATCGCCGTGCCATCTTTAGCTGGCCTCCTCGTACACGTGCTGCTGGGATGAAGTCCGCGAGGCCCGCGCCGTCTGCGGGGACCGCGGGATGCCCCGGGTGCTCACGGCAGCGCCTTGCGGGCCGTGGCGAAGCGGGGGCGGTTGTTCAGGTCCGGGTGGTCGGCCGCGTCGGTCCAGCCGCGGTCCTCGGCGAAGATCCACGGCACCTGGCCGCCCTGGGTGTCGGCGTGCTCGACGACCACGACGCCGCCGGGGCGCAGCAGCCGGTGCGCGGTCCGCTCCAGGCCCCGGATGAGGTCGAGGCCGTCCTCGCCGGAGAACAGGGCCAGGTCGGGGTCGTAGTCGCGGGCCTCGGGGGCGACGTACTCCCACTCGGTGAGCGGGATGTACGGCGGGTTGGAGATGACCAGGTCGACCTGGCCGTCGAGGTCCGGGAAGGCGGTCAGGGCGTCGCCCTGGCGCAGCTCGACCCTGGACCCCTCCATGTTCTTGCGGGTCCACCGCAGGGCGTCCTCGGACAGCTCCACGGCGTGCACGCGCGAGCGCGGGACCTCCTGGGCGAGCGCGAGCGCGATGGCGCCGGAGCCGGTGCACAGGTCGACGATGCACGGCTCGACGACGTCCATGGCCCGTACGGCGTCTATGGCCCAGCCGACCACGGACTCCGTCTCGGGCCGCGGCACGAACACGCCCGGGCCGACCTGGAGTTCCAGGTAGCGGAAGTAGGCGCGCCCGGTGATGTGCTGGAGCGGCTCGCGGGCCTCGCGGCGGGCGATGACCTCCCAGTACCGGGCGTCGAAGTCGGAGTCCCTGACGGTGTGCAGCTCGCCGCGCTTGACGCCGTGCACGAACGCGGCGAGCTCCTCCGCGTCGGTACGCGGCGAGGGCACGCCGGCGTCGGCGAGCCGCTGGGTGGCCTGGGCCACCTCGGCGAGCAGCAGATTCACGCAAGTCCTCCGAGTGTGCTCGTTCGTGCCTCAGGGGGTGTCTCATGGGTCGAGCCGGGGTCGCGGGGTCTGGCACGCACATCTGCCGCGTTGTCGTCGGTTGCCGACGCTCCGCGTCGACGCCCTCCTCCGCCTTGCAGCTGCACGCACCAGACCCCGCTCGACTCAGCTAACCAGGTACCGCACCTCTCCTCCGGCCCGACCCATGAGACACCCCCTACGCAGCCGCCAGCTTCGCCGCGGAGTCCGCGTCGACGCAGGCCTGGATCACCGCGTCGAGGTCGCCGTCCAGGACCTGGTCCAGGTTGTACGCCTTGAAGCCGACGCGGTGGTCCGAGATGCGGTTCTCCGGGAAGTTGTACGTGCGGATCTTCTCGGAGCGGTCGACGGTGCGGACCTGGCTGCGGCGGGCGTCGGCGGCCTCCCGCTCCGCTTCCTCCTGCGCCATGGCGAGCAGCCTGGAGCGCAGGATACGCAGTGCCTGCTCCTTGTTCTGCAGCTGGCTCTTCTCGTTCTGGCAGGAGGCGACGACTCCGGTCGGCAGGTGCGTGATGCGCACGGCGGAGTCGGTGGTGTTGACGGACTGCCCGCCGGGACCGGAGGAGCGGTAGACGTCGATGCGCAGGTCGTTGGGGTTGATCTCGACGTCGACCTCCTCGGCCTCGGGCGTGACGAGCACGCCGGCCGCCGAGGTGTGGATGCGCCCCTGGGACTCGGTGGCGGGCACGCGCTGCACGCGGTGCACGCCGCCCTCGTACTTCAGCCGGGCCCACACGCCCTGGCCGGGCTCGGTGGCGCCCTGGCCGCCCTTGGTCTTCACGGCGACCTGGACGTCCTTGTAGCCGCCCAGCTCGGACTCGGTGGCGTCGATGATCTCGGTCTTCCAGCCGACGCGCTCGGCGTACCGCAGGTACATGCGCAGCAGGTCGCCCGCGAACAGGGCGGACTCGTCGCCGCCCGCGCCCGCCTTGATCTCCAGGATGACGTCCTTGTCGTCGCTGGGGTCGCGCGGGACGAGCAGCAGGCGCAGCTTCTCCGTCAGCTCCTCGCGCTGCTTCTCCAGCTCCTTGACCTCGGCCGCGAAGTCGGGATCGTCGGCGGCGAACTCCCGCGCGGTCTCGATGTCGTCGCCCGTCTGCTTCCAGGAGCGGTACGTCGCGACGATCGGGGTCAGCTCGGCGTAACGCTTGTTCAGCTTGCGCGCGTTGGCCTGGTCGGCGTGGACCGACGGGTCGGCGAGCTTCTTCTCCAGGTCGGCGTGCTCGGCGACGAGTTCCTCGACGGCCTCGAACATCTTGGGGCTCCTGTGTACGGACGGGGGTGAAGGGGCGGGCGACCAAAAACGCCGGTCCCGGCGCGCCCCTCGGTGGGGACACTGCCGTGGACCGGCGAAATGGGGCTCGCTACTTCTTGGAGCCGGCGGCCTTGCCGAAGCGGGCCTCGAAGCGGGCCACACGGCCACCGGTGTCGAGGATCTTCTGCTTGCCCGTGTAGAACGGGTGGCACTCGGAGCACACGTCGGCCCGGATGGTGCCGGACTGGATGGTGCTGCGCGTGGTGAACGACGCGCCGCAGGTGCAGCTGACCTGCGTCTCGACGTACTCGGGGTGGATGTCGCGCTTCAAGGTGTCTCCTAGGTTTCGGGAGGGCGCCGGGTCGCCGCCGCGGGGTGCGGGAGCGTGAACCGGAGCCGACGTACCAGTCTGCCAGGACTGGGGCCATCCCCCAAAACCGGGGGTTGCGGTGATCTATTCCCCGCGGGCCGGTGGGGGCGTTCGCGCAGTTCCCCGCGCCCCCTGGGGACGTGTCCCTCAGGGGGCGTTCACGACGCCCTTGGCCTCGCCGGTCGCCGTGTCCTTCGTCGCGCTCTCCGGGATCGGCCGGTCGTTCGCCAGGGCCTTCCAGATCTGGTCGGCCTTCTTCTCCTGGAGCAGGACGCGGTTGGGGTCGGCCGGGTCGTAGACGACCGGCATCGTGACCATGTGCATGTGGGACGGGCTGATGCCGCGCAGGCCGCTCGCGAAGGACGCGAGCTTGTTGACCGAGCCGAGGTCGGAGTCGGTGGTCACCGTCTTGGTCGCGGTCTCCGCGAGGTCGAGCAGCCTCTTGGGGTTGCCGAAGACGCCGACGTCCTTGACCTGGCTGACCAGGGCCTTGATGAAGGCCTGCTGGAGCTGGATGCGGCCGAGGTCGGAGCCGTCGCCCACGCCGTGCCGGGTGCGGACCAGGCCGAGGGCCTGCTCGCCGTCGAGTCTGTGCGTGCCGGCCTTCAGCTTCAGGTGGCTGTCGGGGTCGTCGATGCTCTTGGTCGTGGTGATCTCGACGCCGCCGAGATCGTCGATGAGCTTCTGGAAGCCGGCGAAGTCGACCTCCAGGTAGTGGTCCATGCGCAGGTCCGTGAGGGACTCGACGGTCTTCACGGCGCAGGCGGCCCCGCCGGTGGAGTAGGCGGAGTTGAACATGGCGTTCCGCGCGGCGGGGTGCTCGTTGCCCTCGGTGTCCGTGCAGGCGGGCCGGTCGATGAGGGTGTCGCGCGGGATGGAGACCACGCTGGCCTTCTTGTGGCCCTTGTAGAGGTGCACGATCATCGCCGTGTCGGAACGGGCGCTGCCGTCGTCGGTGCCGCCGCCGAGCTTCTTGTTGCTGCCGGAGCGCGTGTCCGAACCGAGGACCAGGATGTTCTGCGAGCCGTTGTCGGCCGCCTCGGGGCGGTCGGTGCCGAGGGCCTGGTCGATGTCGACGCTCTTGAGGTTGCCGTTGAGCTTGAAGTACACGTACCCCATGCCGGCGCCGCCCAGCACGACGATGCCCGCCGCGGTCCAGGCCGTGATGATCAGGCCCTTGGGGCGCTTGCGGGGGGCGCGGCGGCGGCCCGTGGCGCGGTGACGCGCTCCCTTGGAGCCGGTCTCGCCCGGTATGCCCGGATCCGGCGTGCTCTCGGCAGACATGTGCTCCTCAGCTCGTCTACGGTCGCTTACCCCCTGCGGTCGGTGCCAGGCGTGGCCGGTCGGGAACCCTTCCTCGCACCATCGTCGCTCCGCCTGGTCAGACGGGGAAACTCGGGAAAGGGTTGCACAACGGACTGTGCCCACCGCGTGGGGCAGTGGGCACAGTGTGTGGCCGGTGGGGCCGGAGGGACCCGGCTCACCTGCTGTTTCAGCCGAAGATGTCGTACTGCTTGAAGTCGGTGGCGACGGACTTCCTTGTGGCGAAGATCTCGCTGGTCGCCTTGCCGGTGCCCGGGTACAGGTACAGCGTGCCGCCGGGGGTGCGGGCCAGGAAGTCGGCCTTGCCGTCGCCGGTCATGTCACCGACCGCGTCGAAGGCGTTGTACGTGGTGCTGCTCCAGGTGCGGACCTTGATCCGGCCGGAGAACGCCCCGGTGCCGGACTTGCCGGTGCCCTTGTACAGGTAGATCGTGCCGCCGGTCTTGCTGCGGGCGATCAGGTCGGTCTTGCCGTCGCCGGTGAAGTCGCCCTTGCCGCGCACGGAGTTGTACTGGTTCCAGCCGGTGCCGACCTTCACGCGCGAGGCGAAGGTGCCGTTGCCCTTGCCGGGGTAGATCCACAGGGCGCCGGCGGAGTCGACCGAGAGCAGGTCGGGCAGGTAGTCGCCGGTGACGTCACCCGGGGTGATGATGCGGGTGCGGCTCGCCCAGTTGTCGGCGATCTGCTTGGTGGACCAGGTGCCGCTGGAGACCACGTAGTGGGTCCAGTAGACGTCACCGGTGGAGCTGACCCGGTAGACCAGGTCCTGGTAGCCGTCGCGGTCGAGGTCGGTCTGCAGGACGACGTTGACGCCGCTCCAGTCGCCCCAGGACTCGCGGGCGGCGAGGGTGGTGCCGTTGGAGTTCTTGGAGTAGCCGGTCTTGGTGGAGGCGTTGCGCACCCACACGTCGGCCCGGTGGTCGCCGTTGATGTTGGTGTCGTCGACCCGCGGGTAGGCGGCGCCCACGTAGGTGCTGACCTTGCTGAAGACGCTGTAGGCGCCCTTGGCGACGCAGTCGGTCACGCCCCAGGAGACGACGCCGACGATGCGGTTGTTGACGACTAGGGGGCCGCCGGAGTCGCCGTTGCAGGCGGTGGTGGTGCCGCTGTCGCTGCCGGAGGCGGGCTTGCCCGCGCAGACCATGTGGCCCTTGACGAAGTCCGCGCCGTACGCGGCGGAGCAGGTCGCGTCGGACTGGATGGGCAGCGTGGCCGTCTTCAGCGTCTCGGAGATGTCGTCGCTGGTGGAGCTGGTGCGGCCCCAGCCGTAGACCTTGGCGCTGGTGCCGGTCGCGTACGAGGCGGTGTCACCGGACGTCGTCATGCGGATCGGCGTGGCCTTGACCGGGACGGGCAGGGTGAGCACCGCGATGTCGTTGTCGATGGTCGTCGCGCTGTACGACGGGTGGCTCCACTGCCGCCAGACACCGGTGGCGGTGCCGCCGTGCAGGTCGGTGCCGTCCGCCGAGGGGAGCTGGGAGGTGCCGGTGACGACGGCGCCGTTGCCGTGCCAGTCGTAGCCCTTGACGCAGTGCGCGGCGGTGAGGATCTTCGTCGGCGCGACGACGGCGCCGCCGCAGAAGAAGCCGATGTCGTCGCCGGTGCTGGAGGTGCCCCGGTCGTCGTAGTAGTGGAGCTGGGCCATCCACGGCGCCGAGGTGATGGTGGTCTGGCTGCCACCGATGATCTTCGCGTCGACGCTGCCGGTGACGGTGCCCGCGCTGAGCGAGGCCTTGCTCGTCTTGCCGGCGACGTCGTCGCCGGCCATGGCACCGGCGACGCGCTGCTCCAGCTCGGCAAGGGACGGCGAGCCGGCCACGGCGGGCTTGACGGCGGGCTGCGGCAGCGGGGTGGCCGCGCCGGCCGACGTCGTCAGCAGTGCGGCGGCCACGGCGGCGGCCACGCCGGCCGCGGCCACGGGCAGTGCGATGCGTATCCGGCGTCTGTGCCGGCCGCCCCCGGGCATGGATCTACCCACGGATGTCCCCCCTCGGGATCACAGGTTCGAAGAGAGCGTGATCCTACCTGTACATGGACATCACAAAGGGCCGCCCCCCTCGCGGGGAGCGGCCCTGTGCGTGGTGACTGCCTCAGTCGCCGTTGCCCGGCGCCGGGGTGGTCTTCTGGATCTGCATCAGGAACTCGACGTTCGACTTCGTCTGCTTCATCTTGTCGAGGAGCAGCTCGATGGCCTGCTGCTGGTCGAGCGCGTGCAGCACCCGGCGCAGCTTCCAGACGACCGCGAGCTCCTCGTTGCCGAGCAGGATCTCCTCCTTGCGGGTGCCGGACGCGTCGACGTCCACCGCCGGGAAGATGCGCTTGTCGGCGAGCTTCCGGTCGAGCTTGAGCTCCATGTTGCCGGTGCCCTTGAACTCCTCGAAGATCACCTCGTCCATGCGGGAGCCGGTGTCGACGAGCGCGGTGGCGAGGATGGTCAGCGAGCCGCCGTCCTCGATGTTGCGCGCGGCACCGAAGAACCGCTTCGGCGGGTACAGGGCGGTCGAGTCGACACCACCGGACAGGATGCGGCCGGAGGCCGGGGCGGCGAGGTTGTACGCACGGCCCAGGCGGGTGATCGAGTCGAGCAGCACGACCACGTCGTGGCCCAGCTCCACCAGGCGCTTGGCACGCTCGATGGCCAGCTCGGCGACCGTGGTGTGGTCCTCGGCCGGGCGGTCGAAGGTCGAGGAGATGACCTCGCCCTTGACCGACCGCTGCATGTCGGTGACCTCTTCCGGACGCTCGTCGACCAGGACGACCATCAGGTGGCACTCGGGGTTGTTGTGCGTGATCGCGTTGGCGATCGCCTGCATGATCATGGTCTTGCCGGTCTTCGGCGGGGCCACGATCAGACCGCGCTGGCCCTTACCGATCGGCGACACGAGGTCGATGATGCGGGTGGTGAGCACGCCCGGGTCCGTCTCCAGACGGAGGCGGTCCTGCGGGTACAGCGGGGTGAGCTTGTTGAACTCCGGTCGGCCGCGGCCGTGTTCGGGCGCCATGCCGTTGACGGAGTCCAGGCGCACCAGCGCGTTGAACTTCTCGCGCCGCTCGCCTTCCTTGGGCTGGCGGACCGCGCCGGTGATGTGGTCGCCCTTGCGCAGGCCGTTCTTGCGGACCTGGGCGAGGGAGACGTACACGTCGTTCGGGCCGGGCAGGTAGCCGGAGGTCCGGATGAACGCGTAGTTGTCGAGGATGTCGAGGATGCCCGCGACGGGGATCAGGACGTCGTCCTCGTTGATCTGCGGCTCGGTGGCCATGTCGTCGCGGCCGCGACGGCCCCGGCGGTCGCGGTAGCGCCCGCGACGGCCGCGCCGGCCGCCCTCGAAGTCGTCGTCGTCCTGCTGGCCGCGGTCCTGACGGCCGCCGCCGCCCTGCTGGTTCTGCTGCTGGCCGCGGTCCTGACGGCCGCCGCCCTGCTGGTCGTCGCCCTTGCCGCCGCGGCGGTCGCGGTCCCGCCCGCGGTCCCGGTCACGGTCGCGCTCCCGGCGGTCGCGCCTGCGGCCCTCGCCGCCGTCGCCGTCGGACTTGGCGTCGTTGCCCTGGGACTGCTGGGACTGCTGCTGCACCGGCGTCTCGGCCTTGGCCTCGTTCTTCGCCTCGGCGGCGACCGTCTCGGGAGCGGAAGCGGGGGATCCGGCGTCGGCGGTGGCGCGGCGACGGCGGCGCTCGGAGGGCGCGTCGTCGGAAGCCGCGGGCTGGCCGGGAATCTCGATCTGCTGCTGGGCCGTGGCCTTGTCGGCCTTCTCCGCGGGGGCCTCGGGGGCCTCCTTCGCGTCGGCCTTCTTCTCCGCCTTGTCAGCGTTGTCGCCCGTACGGGCCCGCGAGGTGGCGCGGCGCTTGGGCTTGGTCTCGGCGGTGGCGTCGGCCTTCGCGGCCGGAGCGGCGCCGCCGGACGCCTGCGCCTCCTTGATGACCTCGATCAGCTGGCTCTTGCGCATGCGCGCGGTGCCCCTGATGCCGAGGCCGGATGCGACCTGCTGCAACTCGGCCAGCACCATGCCCTCGAGGCCGGTACCGCGGCGCCGCCGGGAGCCGGCACCGGTGGCAGGCGCGGAGGCGTCCGTGGCGGGCGCGGCAGCGGTCTCCTCGACACGTGCGCCCATCAGATCGGTGGTGTCGCTCACGAAGGGTCCTTCCCTGGAGCGGACGTCGGCCTGTCTGGCTCGGCGACCGGTTGTGCTGTCCGGCTTCGGTCCGTGTGGTGTGAACCGTGCCGGGGCGGTGGTCCGCCTAAGCGGCGGAGGAATCTGGTGATGGCGCTTCCTTGAGGCGTGGCACCCGGTATCGGTGTCACGCGGCGTGGTCGCACCGGTTCCGGAGCGTGCCCTGCGCCCCGCTCAGTGTCCACGTACGGCGTACGGTCCGACGTACGGCACACAGTGCGGCTTGGGGGGCTCCCGGAAGAATGTCTGTCCCGGACGGGGACACGAGGCACCTCGCCATGGTGGGGTCGGGTGCAGACTTGAGATTAACACTACCGGATCCAACAAACATTCCCCCTCTCGAAATCCGGTGACCGCGCGCTGTCACATGTCACCGGGGGTCGCGAGCGGCAGCACGCTCGCACCGTGCGCGTCGAGGCTCAGCCGGTTGGCGGCCCAGTCCGCGCCCGCCAGCGCCTCGACCTTGTCGGCGGTGTCCGCGTCGGCCAGCGCCATGACCGTGGGGCCGGCGCCGGAGATGACCGCGGGGATGCCGTCGCCCCGCAGCCGCTCCACCAGGGCGGCGCTCTCCGGCATGGCCGGGGCGCGGTACTCCTGGTGCAGCCGGTCCTCGGTGGCGGGCAGCAGCAGTTCGGGGCGCCGGGTCAGGGCCTCGACGAGCAGGGCGGCCCGGCCCGCGTTGGCGGCGGCGTCGACGTGCGGGACGGTGCGCGGGAGCAGGCCGCGCGCCGTCTCGGTGAGTACCGGCTTTCCGGGCACGAAAACCACCGGAACGATGGAATCGGCGGGGTCCATCCTGATCGCGCGGGCCGCGCCGCCCTCCATCCAGGACAGGGTGAAGCCGCCCAGCAGGCACGCGGCGACGTTGTCGGGGTGGCCCTCGATCTCCGTGGCGAGTTCGAGCAGCGCGGTGTCGTCGAGCTTGGCCTCAGCGCCTATGGTCACGGCACGGGCGGCGACGATGCCGGCGCAGATGGCGGCCGAGGAGGAGCCCAGGCCCCGGCCGTGCGGGATGCGGTTGGCGCAGACGATCTCCAGGCCGCGGGGCTGCCCGCCCAGCAGGTCGAAGGCGGTGCGCAGGGACCGCACGAGAAGGTGCCGCTCGTCACGCGGGAGCGTCTCGCTGCCCTCACCCGCGATGTCGATGTGCAGCCCGGAGTCGGCCACCCGGACGACCACGTCGTCGTACAAGCCCAGCGCGAGGCCGAGGGCGTCGAAGCCCGGGCCGAGATTGGCGCTGGTGGCGGGGACGCGCACCCGGACAGCGGCGGCGCGGAACGCTGGACCGGCCATCGCTCGATGACTCTCCTTGAGCTGCGTGATTGTCGAATGACGTTCGATGGACATCCGATGACGTACGAGAACCCGGGGGGCCGCTGCCGACCGGTGGGGCCGGCCGCTGCCCCGGCCGCGGAGACGGCGCGGCACCGCGCTCCGGCGGAGGCATATGCGGCGGGCGGGTTCAGTACAGCCTATCGAAGGAAGGTTCTGTGGCGACATAGGGCGCACAGGAGGCGCACGATGCGTGTCGTAAGCCCCCTGTGCACCCCCGGTGGGGAATCTTCCCGGACCGGCCCCGTCTTATGCCGGAACCGGCCGGGCGTGAGACCGGCGCTCAGCGCGTCGGCGCACGTCAGGCCGGTCCGAGCGCCCTCAGGCGAGCCCCAGGCGCTCCGCCGCTGCCGCCGCGTCGACGGGGACGGTGACCGGCTGCGGGGCACCGGCGACGGCCCAGTCGGGGTCCTTCAGCCCGTTGCCGGTGACGGTGCAGACGATGCGCTGGCCCGGGTCGACCTTGCCCTGCTCGGCGGCCTTCAGCAGACCGGCGACGGACGCCGCGGACGCCGGCTCGACGAAAACGCCCTCCTGGGCGGCCAACAGCCGGTAGGCGCGCAGGATCTCACGGTCCGTCACCTCGTCGATGGCGCCGCCCGACTCGTCCCGCGCGGCGAGCGCGTACTGCCACGAGGCCGGGTTGCCGATGCGGATCGCGGTGGCGATGGTCGAGGGGTCCTTGACGACCTCGCCGCGCACGATCGGGGCGCTGCCGGAGGCCTGGAAACCCCACATGCGGGGCTTGCGGGAGGCGATCCCGTCCGCGGCGTACTCCGTGTAGCCCTTCCAGTAGGCCGTGATGTTGCCCGCGTTGCCCACCGGCAGGACGTGGATGTCGGGCGCGTCGCCGAGCATGTCCACGATCTCGAAGGCGGCCGTCTTCTGGCCCTCGATACGCACCGGATTGACGGAATTGACCAGCGCGACGGGGTAGTTGTCGCTGAGGCCGCGCGCCAGGGTGAGGCAGTCGTCGAAGTTGCCGTCGACCTGGAGGATCTTCGCGCCGTGGACGAGGGCCTGGCCCATCTTGCCGAGCGCGATCTTGCCCTGCGGCACGAGCACGGCGCAGACCATCCCGGCCCGCACGGCGTAGGCCGCGGCGGAGGCCGAGGTGTTGCCGGTGGAGGCGCAGATGACGGCCTGGGCGCCCTCCTCCTTGGCCCGCGTGATGGCCATGGTCATGCCACGGTCCTTGAAGGAGCCCGTGGGGTTCGCGCCCTCCACCTTGAGGTGGACCTCGCAGCCCGTGCGCTCGGAGAGCACCTGCGCGGGCACGAGGGGCGTGCCGCCCTCGCGGAGCGTCACGACCGGCGTGGTGTCGGATACCGGCAGCCGGTCCCGGTACTCCTCGATGATTCCGCGCCACTGGTGGGTCATTGCTGGTTACTCTCCTTCAACCCGCATGATGCTGGCGACACCACGCACGGTGTCGAGCTTGCGCAGCGCCTCGACGGTCCCGGTGAGGGCGGCGTCGGACGCGCGGTGCGTGACGACGACGAGGGACGCCTCGCCGTCCTTCCCCTGCTGGCGGACCGTGTCGATCGAGACGCCGTGCTCGGCGAAGACGGTCGCGACCTGGGCGAGGACACCCGGTTTGTCAGCTACGTCGAGACTGATGTGGTACCGCGTGACGACGTCGCCCATCGGCGACACGGGGAGGGCGGCGTAGGCGGACTCCCCCGGTCCGGTCGTGCCGCTGAGGCGGTTGCGGCAGACGGCGACAAGGTCGCCGAGCACGGCGGAGGCCGTCGGGGAACCGCCCGCTCCGGGGCCGTAGAACATGAGCTGCCCGGCGGCGTCGGACTCGACGAACACGGCGTTGTAGGCGCCGCGCACGGAGGCCAGCGGGTGGCTGAGCGGGATCATCGCCGGGTGCACGCGCGCGGTGACGGAGCCGCCGTCCGCGGCTCGCTCGCAGATGGCGAGCAGCTTGATGGTGCAGCCCATCTCCTTCGCGGAGGCGAAGTCGGCCGCGGTCACCTCGGTCATGCCCTCGCGGTAGACGTCGTCGAGGCGCACCCGCGTGTGGAAGGCGATGCCGGCGAGGATGGCGGCCTTGGCGGCGGCGTCGAAGCCCTCGACGTCGGCGGTCGGATCGGCCTCGGCGTAGCCCAGGGCGGTGGCCTCGTCGAGGGCCTCCTGGTACCCGGCGCCCGTGGAGTCCATCTTGTCGAGGATGAAGTTGGTGGTCCCGTTGACGATGCCCATCACCCGGTTGATCTTGTCGCCGGCGAGGGACTCGCGCAGCGGCCGGATCAGCGGGATGGCCCCGGCGACGGCGGCCTCGTAGTAGAGGTCCTTGCCGTGCTCCCCGGCGGCGGCGTGCAGCGCGGCGCCGTCCTGGGCGAGCAGCGCCTTGTTGGCGGAGACGACGGAGGCGCCGTGCTCGAAGGCGGTGATGATCAGGGAGCGGGCCGGCTCGATGCCGCCGATCACCTCGACCACGACGTCGATGTCGCCGCGTTTGACCAGGGCGGTGGCGTCCGTGGTGATGAGCGCGGGGTCGATGCCCTCGCGTACGCGGTCGGGCCGGCGGACGGCGACACCGGCCAGCTCCACGGGGGCCCCGATCCGGGCCGTGAGGTCGTCGGCGTGCGTCGTCATGATGCGCGCCACCTCTGAGCCGACCACTCCACAGCCCAGCAGCGCCACCTTCAGCGGACGCGTACGCATCATCCGACCTCGTTTCCTCATTACCGTCTGCGGTGCAACCAGTCTCACCCACCGAACGGGACTTTCTGCCCATGGTCCGGATCGTGAGACATCTATTTCATTTGTACGGGGGTGGAAGACAGGAGATCTTCCACCCCCGGGTGGACAGGTTTCAGCCGACGTCCAGGCGGAGCAGGTCCTCCTCCGTCTCGCGGCGGACGATCACCCGGGCCTCGCCGTCGCGCACGGCGACGACCGGCGGGCGCAGCACGTGGTTGTAGTTGCTGGCCATGGACCGGCAGTAGGCGCCGGTCGCGGGCACGGCGATCAGGTCGCCCGGCGCCAGGTCGGCCGGCAGGAACGCGTCCTTGACCACGATGTCCCCGCTCTCGCAGTGCTTGCCGACGACCCGGGCGAGCATCGGCGCGGCGTCGGAGGTGCGCGAGACCAGGGCGACGCTGTACTCGGCGTCGTACAGCGCGGTGCGGATGTTGTCCGACATGCCGCCGTCGACGGAGACGTACGTGCGCAGCCCGTCGAGGGGCTTGATCGTGCCGACCTCGTAGAGCGTGAAGGCCGTCGGCCCGACGATGGCCCGCCCCGGCTCGACGGAGATGCGCGGTGTGCGCAGCTTCGCGGCCTCGCACTCCCGGGTGACGATCTCGGTCAGCGCCTTGGCGATCTCGTGCGGCTCGCGCGGGTCGTCGTCACTCGTGTACGCGATCCCGAGCCCGCCGCCCAGGTCGATCTCGGGCAGTTCGACACCGTGCTCGTCGCGGATGTCCTTCAGCAGCCCCACCACCCGGTGGGCGGCCACCTCGAACCCGGACATGTCGAAGATCTGGGAGCCGATGTGGCTGTGGATGCCGACCAGCTCCAGACCGTCCAGCTGCAGGGCCCGCCGCACGGCCTCGGCGGCCTGCCCGCCGGCCAGCGGGATGCCGAACTTCTGGTCCTCGTGGGCCGTGGCGATGAACTCGTGGGTGTGCGCCTCGACGCCGACGGTGATGCGGATCAGCACCTTCTGCCGCTTGCCGAGGCCCTGCGCGATGTGCGCGACTCGGACGATCTCCTGGAAGGAGTCGAGCACGATGTGCCCCACGCCGGCCTCGACGGCCCGGGTGATCTCGCCGACGGACTTGTTGTTGCCGTGGAAGGCGATCCGCTCGGCGGGCATGCCGGCGGACAGCGCGGTGGCCAGCTCGCCGCCGGAGCAGACGTCCACGTTCAGCCCCTCCTCGTGCAGCCAGCGCACGACGGCCCGGGACAGGAACGCCTTGCCGGCGTAGAACACGTCGGCGTCGCTCCCGAAGGCGGTCCGCCAGGCGCGCGCCCGGGCCCGGAAGTCGGCCTCGTCGAGGACGTACGCCGGGGTCCCGATCTCCTCGGCCAGCCGCGTCACGGGGATCCCGCCGACGGTGACCACACCGTCCTCGTCGCGGGTGACGGTCTCGGCCCACACCTTGGGGTCGAGCGCGTTGAGGTCGGCGGGCGGGGCGGAGTAGTGACCCTCGGGCAGGACATCGGCGTGGCGGGGCCCGGCGGGATGTGCGGAACGGCTCATGGTCTCGTGTGCCTCTTCTTGGCTCTCAGAGGTGTTCGGGTGCGTCGATGCCGAGCAGGGACAGGCCACCGGCCAGCACCGTCCCGGCGGCTTCGGCGAGAGCGAGCCGGGCACGGTGGGCGGCCGAGGGTTTCTCCTCGCCCAGGGGCAGCACGGAATGCAGCAGGGGCAGCGTGGCGTCGGCGACGGCGACGAGATGCCGGGCCAGACGGTCGGGACCGCGGTGCGCCGCGGTGGCGGCGAGGACGCGGGGGTGGTCGCGGAGGAGGGTGAGGAGGGAGGTGGGGGCTGCGTCGCGGACGGCGCGGGAACCGTGGTCGGCGGCTGTGCCCAGGGGGGCGGCCGGGCCGGGCTGCGGACGGTGGTCCGGGGCGGAGGCCGTGCCCAGGAAGGCGACGGGGCCGGGCTCCGGGCGGAAGCCCAGGTCGGCGGCATTGCGCAGGAGGGCTCGCGTGCGGGCGTGGGCGTACCGGACGCGGAAGAGGGGGTTGGTCTCCCGCTGCACCAGGTGATCGCGGGTGATGCGGGGCCGGTCATGGGGGGCGGGGTGCAACAGGGCCCAGCGGGCGGCGTCGCGGCCGAGGGGGGTGGGGTCTGCTGGCGCGGGGGTGGGGCGGACGGTGACCGGACGGTCGGGGTAGGGGGTGCGGCCGGGGCCCGGGGCGGGCGCGGGGGTGGAATCGGCTTCGGAGGCGGAATCGGAACCGGAGCAGGAATCGGAACCGGAGGTGGGATCGGAACCGGAGCAGGAATCGGAACCGGAGGTGGGATCAGAACCGGGGTGCGCATCTGTGGGGGTGGCGTCCGCGCCGAGGACGGATTCCCACTCGGGGGCGAGGGGCCCATCGCACTCGACCCGGACGGCGTGCCCCTGACTGCGCAGCACCCGGGCCACGGCGTCCGCGACCACGACAGCACGCACCTCGGCCGCGCAGACGAGCCGGACACCGGCCTCGTCGGCCCGCTCACCCCCGCCGGCCTCGCCGGCCCCGGCGACCTCGGTGTGGCCGTACCGCCGCCCGCGCCGCAGGATCTCTTCCACGAGCCCGGTGGCGGCGTCGCCGCGCAGGCTCAGATTGAGGAACCCCGGCCCGGTGACGACGACGTCGGCGAAACGCTGCTCGTCGTCCAGGAGCCGCGCCTTCAGGATCTCGGCGACGTCCCGGGGCGGCCGCCCGGCCGCGCGGGCCAGCTGGAGGGCGATGTTCGTGGCGTAGTCGCCGCACCCCCCGGGCCCCGGCGGAGCCACCACGGCCCGCTCCGGCACGGTCACGCTGAGCTCCCCCTCGTCGACAGCACGGCGCACGGCGTGCAGCACGGTGCGGGAGAGCTCGACGGGGGTCACGGGACAAGCCTAGGGGAGGAGGGGGGTGGGTGGGCGAGCTGGTTTCCGGGCGGTCCCGGGATATGGACGCGGAGCCCGCCGCTCCGGCCGGCCGTGCGTCACACCTGTGCTCGTGGCCGTCCCTGGAGTCCCTGCCGTACGCCTGTCCCTACGGCACAGCCGGCTGATCCTGATGATCGAGGGCGTCACGGGAGCGGGCCTTGTCGGAGAGCACCTCGTGGGAGAGCGCCTCGTGAGAGAGCGCCTCACGGGACACGGCCTCACGGGAGAGGCCGCCCGGGTCGACGCCGTCACCACCGCCGGTGGTGGGACCGGTGGCAGGACCGCCACCCTGCCGCCCCCGGCTCCGCGCCCGCTCGACCAACTGCCGCACCATGGCGACCAGCTCGGCCGGCTCGAAGGGCTTGGCGAGGAAGGCGTCGACACCGACGTCCAGTCCGGCCTCGACCTCGTACTGGGTGCAGGCACTGACGATGGCGAGGGGCACGTCCCGGGTCCGCGGATCGGCCCGCAGCCGGGAGGCGGTCCGCAGCCCGTCCAGCCGCGGCATGGCAACGTCGAGGGTCACTGCATCGGGCCGCACCTGATGGACGACATCAAGACACTCGGCACCATCGGCCGCGGTCACGACCTCAAGCCCCTCCAGCTCGAGGTTGACCCTGATCAGCTGCCGGATGACCTTGTTGTCGTCCACAACAAGCACCCGGCCCCACGCGCCTGGCACAACTCGAGAGTAGGTCTCCCCCGGCCATCGCGTCCGGGTTTTCCCCACTTCCACCCGGCACGAGCGACCCGTATCCCCGCCCCCGCCCCCGCCCCCGGCAGCGGAAACCCGTTCATGACCACCCCGAGGGAGCTGGTAGTGTTCTACCCGTCGCCGCGAGCGAGCAGCTCCCGCCCGACACGCCCCCGTAGCTCAGGGGATAGAGCAACGGCCTCCGGAGCCGTGTGCGCAGGTTCGAATCCTGCCGGGGGCACCTTGCATGAGGTGCCCAAAGACCCCGCCATCAGCGCTTTAGCTGGGACGGGGTCTTCGCGTATGTGCAAGCGTGTGCCGCTTGGAGCGGCTGTATGTCGGGGGCTGTGGACTATCCGTGGACTGGCTACAGGGTAGGAATCCGCAGGTCAGGCCCGAAAACGCCGAGGCCCCCGGACCGTAGTCCAGGGGCCATCATGCCGCAGGTGCGCGTGTCGGGGTTAGGCCGTTTCCTTCGGATCATCTCGCCCACTATCACCATCACCGCCGTCTGATCCAACTCCCGGACGGCGCGCCCTCCCCGGTCGTACCGTCACCACACAGCCAGCGCCATCCGAACGGGAGGAAAAAGAATCCGTGACCAAGCCACGCCTGTCCCTCGAAGAACACGAGGACCTCGGCCGCACTCTCGCGGCCATCCATACCGAACTCGTCCACCGTGTCACTCAGGTCGCCAACGCCTACCCGAGGAGCGGAGTCGAGGGCGAGCCCTATCGCAGGCTCAGGGCGGCCGAGCAAGCACTCAACCAGGCTCGAGCGAGCCTCGATCACGCTCTCTTCCGGGATCATCCGCGCACCGGGGAAACGACCATCTACTACCCGCATCCCGAAGACCGGGGCGTGACGCTGCCGACCGGTGAGCGACACCTGTAGGACGTCGAAGGTCGCGACCAGCCGGGGTCCGTCCGAAGCAGGCCCCGGCCGTAACAGCCAGCCTTCCCCGGCTCAACTAGGAAGCGTGGAGTGCAGCGCCACCCCGTGGCTGGGCTCGTCCTCCTGGCCGTCGTCCTCACCGAGGAGTTCGGCGATCCGACGGTTGGCGATGTCCTGGCGACCGTCGAGGCACTTCGCGTACCGGCTCAACAGCACTTCGACGCTGTTGCCCGCCCGCTCTGCAACCTCGGTGGGGTCGACGCCGGCATTGAGCCAAGAGGAGAGCGCGGCGTGCCTCAAGTCGTACGGCCGAGCGGCCAGCGGCGAGGCCACCTGCTCGGGCGTGAGCGCCAGGTGCCGAGCCTCGTCCCAGACGCGCCAGTACGTGGTGGAGGCGACCACTCCCCCGCGTTCGTTGGCGAACAGCCGCCCGTCCTTGGCGGTGCCGAACTCCTCGATGTGGGCGAGGAGCATGCGGACGAGGCGAGGCGGGATCGGGACGATGCGGGTTTCGTTCGCGGGGCGATTCTTGAGGCCGCGATTGTCGTGAACCTCCCCGGTCCCGGTCCAGCGCTTCCCCACGGTCGGGCGGGTCTTCTCCAGGATCAGCGAACCCCATCCGGTCTCCGGCAGCGTGCAGTCCGGACGACGCAGCGCCACAGCTTCCGCCGGCCGAAGCCCACCGAAGTACATGCAGGCGAAGAGCGCGACCAGGCGCCGCCCACGGGCTCTGCGGTAGCCGCCGACGTAAGAGACTGCGGCCAGGAGTTCGCGTGCCTGCCGAGGGTTCACCACGACCCGGCGGTCGACTTCCTTGGCCACCTTCGGCGGCTTCCACTTCACGAGCGTGACCGGGTTCTCCGGAAGCTCCCCCAGTTCGACCGCGTAGGCGAGGGCGTTGAAGAGGACCGCGCGCTTGCGCCGTACAGTCTCGGCGGCTGCTGGAGCGCCGGACAGCTTGAGCTTGAGCGAGTCGAGGACGCGGCGGATGTCTGCCGGATTCTTGAGTGTCGCCAACGGCAGCGAGGCCTTGGCCACCCAGCGAAGAGCGTTCGCGATATCGACCGGCGGATCTTCCTCGCCCGAGGCTTGGACTACGAAAGCGTAGCCACGCAGCGCACGGCGCAATACGTCGTCAGCTGGACGCCCAGGCCGATCACCCAGCAGCTGAGTCGTGACGAGCGTCATCGTCTCGTTCAAGCTGTCGCGGGAGTTTGGAGCCGCGTGCGGCCACTTCATGGCGACGTACGCCCGTGCGAAGTCGTACCAGGTGCAAGACGCTTTGGCGGGTGCCATGGAGTCCGGTAGACCGGTTTCCGTGTCGAATGCCTCGCCCTTCTGCGCTGCTCGAAGAAGCTTGGCCCGGAAGTTGTCGGCGAGTGCCTTCGTCCGGAAGGTCTCGGAGAACGGCTGGGCATCGCCGACCTTCCATCGCACGTCGTACGACGGCGTCTTGTACGGCCGCTTGCGGATGCCCCACACCCTCACGTCGTGCGACTTCACGCCGCCTCCGCGAGCCCGTGGAGCCACGCGTCGAAGTCGCTGCGCCAGACGCGGAGCTCACCATTCGGCAGCTTGATCGCTTCCGGAGCCTGCCCCAGCTCGCGCCAACGGTAGAAGGTTCGGCGGGACACTCCGCCGAACTCGGCCAGGATCTGCGGGACAGTCATCAGTTCGTCCTGTCGGCGGTCCATGTCGGTTCTCCTTCCGTTCCGGGGGCGGGTTCGAGGGATGCGGCCAGCCAGGATTCGGCGTCGGACAGACCGGTTCCGGCGAAGACCCAGTGGGCGAGGACGTACGTCGTCTCGGGCTCGGGGCCGGTGGATGCTGCGGCCTGGGCGCGGCGCCATTCGGCGCGGGCGTCGCGGAGGGCGCCGAGGGTGGTGGAGTAGCGGCGGGACTTGGTGGAGAAGTGGCCGCGGAAGCCGAGCATGTGGGCCCACGCGCGGAGCCGCAGGTGTTCGAGGTCCTTGCGTGCGCCGAGGAACCATGCGGTGCGGATCATGCGGCGTGCGTGGTCGCTGATGTCGAGCTGGGCGAGTTCGGCGGCGAACTTGAGCGGCCGGTCGAGAGCTCCCGTCGCGGTCTCCGCACCCTTGGTGGCGTACTTGGCGATGTAGGCGGCGACGGCCCGTTCAGTCAGCTCCTGGCCGTCGTTGAAGTCAGCCGAGCGGATGGTGCGTACGTCGAGTTGGCGGCCGAAGGTGAAGGTGTGGGTGCGGCCGTCGATCGTCGGTCCGTCCACGCGGACCTTGGCGGTGGCAGCGCGGATGGCGTCCGTGAGCAGTTCGGCGGTTGCCCATGCCGGGGGCGGGGTGTCGCCGCCGCTGGGGCCGTCGATGCGGATGACGGCGTGGAAGTGGACCGCGCCGCGCTTCTGGTACTCGGCGACCTTGGCGAAGCTCACCCGGGCGTGCTCGCGAAAGCGCCGCTGGGAGAGGCCGGCGCGCTTGGCGACCTCTCGGCGCAGGTAGGTGGAGAAGCGCCGCCAGAGCGGACCGGCGTGGGCGTTCCAGAGCACGGCGGCTTCGTAGTCGCAGGTGTCCGGGTCGAGTGCGGAGCCGAGTTCGTCGTCGTCCTGGTCGTGGTGGGTGCCGCAGCGGCAGGGGCGACCGCTGGAGGGGCGGTTGTGAACCGGGCCGAAGCTCGGCGCGGTGAAGGTGGCGAACACGCGAGGGTGCGTGGCGACGTGTTCGGGGGTGCCCTTGCCGCCGCGCAGGCCGGAGGTGATCAGGTGGAAGGTGTCGCGGCGGTAGACCTCGGCGCAGGCCTGGCAGCGGGTCGTGCGGCGGTTGTTGCACCGGACGAGGACCTGTCCGGCCGGGAGGCTGGTCGAGTCGAGGCGGTGGAGGACGGTGCCGATCTCGCCAGTGCGGGTGTCGACGTCGTACTCGGTGCGGTGGCCGTCGAGGCGGATCGGGTGAGTGCAGCCGCCAAGTCCGGAGAGCTGGCGGAGGATACCCGGCAGCGTGCCCTGAGCGGCCAGGTTCGCGAGTTCGGGAAGTGGTGCCGGAGTGGTGCGGGTGAAGATGGCGATTCCCCTTCTGACTGGCTCGGTCGGGAGGAGGGGGCCCCGGGGCGGCGAGATGCTTGGTCGTGTGCCGTCGCCCCGGAGGCCAGTGCGGTTCAGCGGCGGTGGTGGTCGCGGAGCATGGAGCGCAGGACGACGGCGGCGACGGCTACGGAGATGGCCGTGACGGCGACGGCCGCCAGGAGCGTGGTGAGGACGACCCCGCCGACGACCAGGGCCACGACAGTCTTCTGATCAATGGAGACCGACGGGAGCGAGCGCCGTATGGGTGTCGGCTCGGTCGGGGTGTGGGTGTGCGCGGGCGGCGGGGTCGGGCTGTCGGGGTACTTCGGCAGGAACATGGTTGCCTCTTCTTATCTACTCGTCTAGGCGTGTGAGCCGTTTATGACGGTCACGCCGGAGCGCGTGCCGGACTCGATGGCGGAGGCGAGGAAGGTGCGGGAGAGCCAGAAGCCGAAGAGGGCGATCAGGACGACGATCCAGACGCGGACGCCGAGGAACCTGACTGCTCCCCAGGCGAAGAAACCGAGGACGACGACGAGCGGCAAGCTGACGGTCACGGGCGAGGATCCTTTCAGCGCACGGGGCAGCGGTGAGTGCGGGCGGCCAGCTCGGCGGCGGCGCGGCCGTCGTAGTCGGTGGAGAAGCCGCAGCGCGGGGCGGTGCAGGCGGCGGTGTGCTTCTCCTGGCCCCGGCCGTCGTAGTACGTGCCGACCCGGACGGGGCCGATGCGGACGACGTTGCGGAAGCGGCGATTGGCGGTCACGCAGGTCTCCTTCAGAGGTGGGTGGCGATGGCTTCGGCCATGGGCGCGGGGACGCCAAGGCGGGCGCGGAGGGTCGGAGTGTCGATGGGTGTTCCGGTACGGGCTTGGTGGTCGGCAGCGACCTTGCGGGCGTGTGTGACGAGGGCGGCCGGAACGGGCACTGCACGATGCTCGGGTGGCTCCTGCTCGTCGGCCGGTTGCTGAGGCGGGGCTTGTTCGGCGGCCGGGTGTGCAGGCAGCTCGGGACGGGGTTCTGGCGTCACCGCGCGGTCATGGACCTCGCTGTCCCTGCCGGAGCCAGCGGCCTGGTCGAGCGTTGTCGGTGAGGAGTGCGCGAGCAGCGTGCCGCCGAGGAAGGCGACCGCGGGCCAGCCCGCGACGAGGATGCGCAGCCAAGCCGGTACGTGATTCATGTCGAGGAGGCCGGCGGTTGCGACATTGGCTCCGAGGGAGGCGGTGAGCGCGATGACGAACCAGCACCACCCGGCCGCTTTGGCTTCCCCGGACCGCAGTCGGCGCCAGGCGGCGACGAGCAACAGGTCGACGCTGATCGGGTAGGCCCACGCTTTCCATCCGTCCTGCCCGGCCGCCGAGGCGATGTCGTGCAGGTGGGCGAAGGACAGCGCGGCAGCAATGACGGCTTGGATGAGCACCGCGTCAACGCGGGCCAGTTGGGCGCGCATGATGCGGCTCCTTCCGGATTCAGGCATGGGAGGGGTAGGGATTTGGCGTGAGGCGGTCGCGCCGGCCGGGGTTGGTGGAGGAGGTCAGCCGGTAGCTGGGCGGGGTTCGACGACCGAGGCCGGAGATGCGACCGGCCGTACGGCCACCTCTGGCAGGAAGGGCTTGAGCGCGGGCACATCCGGCACCAGGTGTGCGGACTCTCGGCAGGCCGCCGCCGCATCGCTGAGGGACAAGTACGGCGTGCGGATGCGCGACCAGCCGCCGGAGGTGTCACCCGCGACGGCCAGGCCGGGGCGTTCAGGTGCGATGGCACAGGCAGCCGAGACTGCCTCGGGTGCGATGTCGCCGAGCGCCATCTTCGCGGAGGCTTCGTCGTTCACTCGGTGGCAGACGCGGCCGGTCAGCTGGGCTCGCAGCATGGTGGCGCCCTTGCCCAGCTCGGCGCCGAAGCGCTGCCCGCAGACCTCTAGGTAGATGCCGGCCGCGCGGCCGAGCTGGGCAAGGCGAATGAGCTGGGTGACCATCTCATCCCGGCGTTCCTCGTCCTTCCTGGTGGCGACGAGGAACAGTTCGGCCACCTCGTCCACGAACAGCACGAGGGGAACGGGGCGTTCGGACTCGGGCAGTCCCCAGATGTCGGAAGTGATCTCTTCGGCCGGAGTGTCCGGAGCGATGCCCTGCCGGGCCTTAATCAGGTCGTATCGGTCCTCCATCTCCTTCACGAGCACGGGCAGTAGCTCTGCTGCCTGTTCCGGTTCGGTCGCCAGCGCGGAGAGCCGGGCCGCGAACGGCGCCAGCTCCACACCGCGCTTGCAGTCGATCCCGACCAGGGCGACCGGCTGGGAGGCGAGCCCGGCGATCAGGTGCCGCAGGTACATGGATTTGCCCGACAGCGTGGCGCCGAGGGTGAGTTGGTGGGGTACGGCCCGGTAGTCGCGTACGAAGGGCATTGCGTCTTCCCGCAGCGCCACCGGCACCTGAAGCAACCCGGCGTCCACCTTGCGGGGCATCCGTACCCGCCGCAGCACGTCGAAGCCGACCAGCCGCAGTTCGACCACACCGGGCTTGATCGTCGAGACGTACACGGCGTGAACGCCCCAGGCGTGCCGCAGCCGTTCCGCCGAGGCGGCGACGTCGGCGGGTTCCTGCCCCGGAGCGAGCCGGAGCCGCAGCCGCAGCCCGGTCGAGGTGAGCCGGATGATGCCCCGTCGCGGCGGTACGGGCCGGACTTCACGGCGAGTGGTGGCCTTGACCGCCAGCATCCGCAGCCGGGACGGAGCCACGGTCAGGCCGCAGGCCTCCATGACCGAGCCGTAGGAGCTGAGGAGCCGGGCGGTGGATATCGGCAGGCCGACTGTGGACCAGTACACGCCGGGGTGGTTGGCCCGGGCGTAGGCGGCCCCGCCGCCGAGTGCGGCGACAGGACCACCCACCTCCAGGAGTGTCGTCAGGTCGGTCATCAGGCAGCGGCCCCGGTGGCGGCCGGGAAGGCGGCCGGTGTCACGGCGGCTGCTCGGTAGGCGATGCCGTGGCGCTGCTGCCCGTTGAAGACGCTCTCCCACGGCCGGGCGACCAGCCCCGGCAGCGAGACCGGAGCTCCGAGCGCGAGCCCCTAGTACACTCCGCTCTCGGGAACGGTGACCTTGATCAGCGACGACTCGCCGTCCTCCAGGTAGACGACGCCGATCGTCATCAGGGCCTCTCCGCTGGTGGCGTCCTTGGCGATCTCGCCGGTCTGCCGGTCGCGGACCTTGGGCTCGGGCGCCTCGGTCAGCAGGATCGTTGCGGCCGAGGTCTCTACACGGATGGTACGCAAGACTTCTTTCCATCTACTCGTCTATACAAGATGCGGCGTTCGAACCCGATCCCCGGGAACGGCAACCACCATGCCACACAACTTGCCCACTCGTCTATACGAGTAAGCCTGTTGGGGTGTACGAGTTCGGGAAAGCAGCCCCGCGCACCACCGCCGATCAGGCGCTCACGTCGCCGGGAGCTGGTACGACAGGACGTACGCATCGGCCGCCATGACCGTGTCGCAGACCTCCACGGCTCGCCCCTCCTGGTCAAAGGCGGTGCGGATCAGGTGAAGGACCGGCACACCAGAGGCCAGCCGCAGCGTGCGCACCTCGTCGGGCGAGGGCATCCGGGCACGGATCTCTTCCTCGAAGTGGTCGAGGCGGTGGCCCAGCTCCTCAAGCCGAGCGTAGATGCCGCCGGGTCCGGGGTTGGGCTCGGCGATCGGTGTGCCCCGTGCGATGTCGAGCGGCAGATACGAGGTGGCGAACTCCACCGGCCGCCCGTCCAGCAGATACCGGCGACGCCGGGCGAGCACTCGCCGCACGGATCCGAGCCGGGTGGAGACGTCCTGGCTGGCCTTCTCTTCCTTGACCTCCAGGCTGTCCACCTGCGGGTGACTGCCGGCGGCGTCGGCCTCGACGATGAAGGCGGACTTCCCCTGCTCGCGGTGGCGCCGGGCGAACCGGTCGGAGGCGAGCCGCCTGACAGGCGGTCGTGGTCGCACGAAGACGCCTTTGCCGTGCTCGGCATGCACCAGGCCCTCGCCCTGGAGGACGGAGAAGGAGTTTCGAACCGTCATGCGGGAAACCCCGTAATGCTCGACCAGTTCGGCCTCGGAGGGCAGCTTTTCGCCTTCCTTGAATCGCCCACGGTCGATGGCCTCGCGCAGCTGGTCGGCGATCTGCCGGAAGACCGCACGATCGCTCGTGGGGTCGAGATCGCCGAGGAGGCCGGAGGAAAGAGAGGGCACGTGTACTCCTTTAGGTATCTAGACGAGTGGGCGAGCTTTGTTGCTACGGTGGAGAGCCTAGCCATCCGAGAAGGCAGAGGAACGTGAGCACCGACCGTCCGCACTCCGTGAGCGTCGCCGGAGTCATCGTCGACGACCAGGACCGAGCCCTCTTGATCAAACGCCGCGACAACGGCCACTGGGAACCCCCGGGCGGAGTCCTCGAACGCGAGGAAACCATCCCCGAGGCCCTCCAGCGCGAAGTCCTCGAAGAGACCGGCATCAAGATCGCGCTTCCCGCGACCCTGACCGGGATCTACAAGAACATGAAGGGCCTGATCGTCTCCATGGTCTTCCGCTGTGAGGCCGCCGACGGCACGCCCACCACCGGGGACGAGACGCGTGCACTGCGCTGGGCCACCCGCGAAGAGGTCATCGAACTCGCCGACGAGGCATACGCGATCCGCGTCCTGGACGCACTCGACGCGGTGTCCCCGCCGGCCATCCGCGCGCACGACGGCGTGAAACTCGTCTAGCCCGAACCCGCTGCACATGGCGGCCTACCAGCACGAAGAAACTTGTATGCACGAGTATACGAGCACCGCCCGGGTCTGGGGACTCACTTGCCCAGGTTTTCCAGAAGAGGTGAGCCGGGCCCGCCGCTGGACGCGGGACATCCTGCGGGGATCGCCCCTGGCCGATGACGCCGAGCTGATCGTGAGCGAGCTGAGCGCGAACGCGATCCTCCACACCGCGAGCGGCGGACTCGGCAGCTTCCACCTGGCCCTCGCGGTCTCCCCCAAGGTGGTCGCCCTGTCAGTCACAGACGAGGGAGGGACGGGCACCGCCCCGAAGGTCGAGCAGCCGAGCGAGGACGCCGTACACGGCCGCGGCTTGGGCATGGTCAGCGTCATCGCACACCGGGTCATCGTCCACGGCAGCCACAGCGGCTACACCGTCACCGCCGAACTCTTCACGGACACCCAGCCCGGAGGACACCCGTGCTGATGGACAAGCCACAGCGGGGCTTCTGGTGCGAGTGCTGGACGCAAGACGTCAACGACGAGACGGGGTGGCCGGCACTCCCGGCATCCTTCGACGCCTACTCAGCACCACAGGCCGACAGATGGGTAGCAGTCGCTCTGCGCACGATCTCACCGGCACTCGACCCGGACGCCTCCGACGAGGCCTGGGCCTGGCTCTACGACGGCCGCATCGACACGCGACGAGCCCTCTTACGCATGGAACCCTGCACAGTCTCTCTGGCCCACGCCAGCACCCGCATCACATGGACGATCCGACCAGTGGTCTTCCTACCGCTGGCCCACCGCCAAGGGGTGGAACTCCCAGCCTGCGCATACGGCTTCACGCCCCGAGCCACCGATTGAGTTACAACTTTCTCTACTGGTTCAAGGCGGCTCGCTCCGCTCACCGCGCGCGGCCCGGCCCCCGGCCGGGCCTGCGCTCCTGCCTCCGTCCCGCTCCAGCCCGGCCGGGGGCCAGGCCGCGGGCACAACAATCAGCCGCCTGCCGCAGAAGGGGGTGGAGGGGTACGTCGTGGCTGGGGCAGCCGGCTCCACGGCTTTGCAAAGCCACTTTGGCGCGAGCCTCGATGAGCGAGAATCCGGGTGCTGTCCAACGCTTGAAGCATGCTCGGACGGTTGAAAGGGGTTGTGAACGGTTACCGGCCGAGCGCCAGGGGCTCGCTGCGCAGCTCGCGCGACTGACCCGATCGGTTTCACTCCGAACCAACCTTCCAGAGCCAGCGGTCCAGCACCAGGCATGTCAGAGTATCGCGGGCTAGTTTAGCTTTGTCCGCTCCTCCAAGAATGCGTCGAGTACCTCTTGATTGAGGGTGATTTCGAGCTTCAAGCTAATATTGATCGATGCCACTTCACTGGACGCATACCGGTCACCCAGCGCGTCAATTTCATCAAAGTACTGCTGGATAAAATCCTTCACTTCGCGGACCGGAGTGTCTGCAATGAGAGCAGTCATTTCGATCAGGCGGGCAGCCTTGTGAGGCGCAACAATTCCCCTGATTGCCATAGCCCAGTCCATGTAGTCTTCATAAACGCCTACCAGATCGCTCGCCATGCGCATGATGAGGCCAGGATCAGCCTGATCTGCCGACTGCTCGAAGGCTCTATCTTGCAGCTCTTGACTCAGACATCCCTCGATTCGGTGGGTAATTTTCTGTAGCGTTTCTAGTGAATTATCGACGCAGTGGCAAAGTTGCGCAACACTCATATGGCGAGACCGAGATGAGCGACCAGCTTCGTATTGCGCCCACTTTTCATTCAAGGACTCCACTCCGAGCCGCAAGGAAGACGCATAAAGGAGATAATCCCATTTCGGCGGCTTGGCGCGAACCAGTTCTTCCCGTCCCGCAAGGGTTCGCGGAACGCGCGGCACTTCCACCACAGCATCATCGATAAATGTGCCTGAACTTAGAGGATGCACACCGGACGCAATGCTGACAGGAGATACGATCACGGATTTCTCGTAATCTCGAACGCTATGATCGAATGCTGCGTTTCTAGCTAAAGCCATAACGTCTGCATTTTCGGTGATCTGCTGTTGAGGAATAGGATTTCCGCTAGCCCGGAGCGAAGATTGCAGATGCTTATAGATGGAATTCAGCGTCAACAGGCTCTCGGCTCCTGAGATCCCCTGCCGCAGAATACGCAGAAATTCACCAGTAAATGCTGTGAACCGCTGCCCAGGGTGGACCTTTGCTACCCCATGACCTGGCGAGGCGGCAAGCACATAGGTGCCAGCCACTTGAATCTGATTAAAGAAGAAGGCATCTGATTCGGAGGCTGATAGAGCTCCCGAGATTGCTCGACCCGAATAACAGCAATCTAGAATTACTACGCGAGTCCTGGCGCGGCTTTCCACGCACGCGTCGCGAATATGCGAATAGTCCACTCCAGTGAACGGAAGCCGCAAACCCGGTGACGTGTTAGTGGTGGACAAGAATAGTTCATGACGAGCCGCACTAAGAAGTCCATGCCCCGCATAATAGATCAGAAGGAGATCTTCCGCTTCCTCTGATGCGGAGGTTACTAATTCGCCGACACTGGACTGATCTCCGGGATTCAGCAGGGTGGTGCAATTTTGTGGAGCAATAATGCCTGTGGTTTTTGCTGTAAAAGTGTCGAACAGCGTCGATACATTATTCTCAATGGCTGGAACGTTGGGAAGTTCTGTCGATTCGTAGCGAGAGGAGCCGATTAAAACGATGCGGGATTTTTCACTATCCGGAAGTCTCATTCGGTCGCCCCCTCTTCAGTTCCGAGTGTTTTATTAAGTAGCTCAGTTACTTCTTGTGGAGTAGCACGCTTGGCGTCAATCTCCACGGTGGTTCCGTTCGGCCCTGTGACCTTCAATATGATGTCAGCTTTTTTCGGTTGCTGAAGCCATGTGCTCAGCGAGGTTGCGAGAACCGAGATTACGCCGCCGCTACCGATGGCGACAGCGAGTAGCTCAACCGCCGTACCTAGATCACCTTCTGAAGGCGTACCGGAAAGCCTTGTTCGCCCCCTGAAAGCTGAATCCAGCCGCAGCCAAGAATCCAGAGATTCAAGCTGCTTCCGTTCGTCAAGTTCGGTGACACTAATCTGAGCCTCGACAGGCCATTTGGGAGTCAACGGTTTGTTTACCCTCCAGGTAGACGATTGGGGCTTTTCGTGATTCTACTGTCAACGTGGGGTCTCGTGGCTGCTTTGGGCAATTTGGTCAACACGGAGCAGTCCTAGCCACAGTCAAGGAGAGCGTCTCGCAGTTACCCAAGCTAGGGGCTCAGGCATCGTCGATACGGGACGGCCGTCGCGGCTTGCTCTGGTCGACGGCAGCGGCAGCGTGGCTGAGGCCGGTGGGGGTGCAGCGAGGCACACGCGTGCGTAGTCGGCCGGCGTACCCGCCGTCGTGGCCGGCTGTCGTCGGCTGAGGTTCGTGCCACTGCCGTGCCAGATCCAGGGGTCAGCCACGGTCAACGAGAGTGTCTAGCGGTTGAGTTGCTGGGTGTCGCACCAGGCCTTGAAACTCCAGGTCGCCAGCCATACGCCCCAGCCTCTCTCCTAAAGCGGTGTTGGACCATGCCAGTCAGAGAGCCCCTCTGACCAAGGACGCCGCAACTCCAGCCCTTCACTGGGATAGTACGTAGTTGTCCCAGCCAGCCCGGTGGACGCGAACGATGACGCAGGGAGAGTTAGCGGTGCGCGGAGACGGTGTAGGCAGCTACTTGTACTGGTCAGATCGCCGTGTGGCTGCGATTGCATCCGACAACGGCATCAACTTCAAAGGTCGATTCAACTGGGCGGTCAAGGCCGCTCCCCAGGGCGTTGGAGCAGAGGTCAGCAACAAGGAACGTGGAGACCTATCCCGCTTCGAAACTGCACGCAAGATCGAGAAAGCCCTCGGTGCTCATGCCGTCGTTGGCTTCGACACGCCGCCACGTGCCCGCTTCGCAAAGGGAGTCGGACAGGTCCACATGGCCAGGTTCACGGCGGGACCCGAGCGCGACAAGGGAGCACTGTTTCACATCAGGACGGCCAGTGTCAGAGGCCAGCAGGTCGATCTCGTGCTGTTCGGGAGCATGGACAACTTCCTTGGCCGAGTACTTCGTCCAGAAGATGCGCCCGAGACAGGTTGGTTCTCGTCCGCCTGGTACGCCATCGCTGAGTTGCTGGAGAGTCGAGGTAGAGAGAACACCTCGCAGTGGGACGATCCAGAGTCGCTGTCCGTCGAGGCCCTGAAGGTAGCGCTGTACCAGGGGAGCTCCGATGATCAAGGAGAGCAGGACGGCCAACCCTGGACGCGTGGGTACACGCTCGGGCATGCCGATGACAGCGAGTGGTTCGCCCAGATCTACACCGACGTTGTGCTGACCGAGGGTCGCTGGCGCCTCAGAGGCAGCATGAGCGGGGCACAGCGAATTCTGGTTGGGGCTCCTGTCTGGGTCCGAACCGCGAGCCAGGCATCAGTCACCCGCTACGCGGACCTGCGTAGCCGGGCTACTGGTGCCGATCGTCGCCGTCTGCCGTTCCTTCGGTGAATTCAGAGCAGGTCGGGCAGACCCGTGACGATGAGCTGTCGTTCGCCCTGCACCACAAGCGCACCAGATCAGGAGGGAAACAGCGGGGAACCACGGGTAAAGCGACGCAGCCGAGGGAGGCCACATCCCCACCGTTCGCCCAGGTCAATGCCTCAATGAGCCGCAAACGCTCGCAGCTTCCCAAGCTGATGGCTCCATATGCGGAACTCAGCAGCCTTCGCCAGCAGTTGCCCCACAGCCGCCCCTGCCCGCGCACGCTCTGCCAGAGTCGCTGCATGGGGCATTGCGCTGGGGTGACACGGCAGGGACGAGCGTGCGGAAACCACGCCGGACGGAACGGCTACTGCCATCTGCACGGTGGTGGAGGCCGACGAAGCCAAAGCCCAGGTGTCTCTACTCCTCCCCGGCTTCCTCGCATGCCGGCGCGTCTGGAGCCGCAGCCACAAGGTAGGCGGAGAGGCTGGTTCTGGTGGCTGCGGTGGCTCCTCCTGGGTTGGTTCGAGGCACTGCGCAACGCGGTATGTCGGCGCTCATGACGGTGCTGGCTGGGCCGTCCGCGGCGGCTCAACGGTGGCCAATGACGACCGCTCGGCCGCTCACGAACACCACCCTGACCTGCGAAAGCCCAGCTCCCCAAGATCCCCGACAACACCCAGGGCAAGTGGACATCGCTTGCCTTGTCCATTGGACTCCGTCGGCCTCGGGGCCCAGCGCGGGATGCATGAGAACGGGACCTTGCGCTCCACCGAGATCACATACTCGTGTCCCGCACGGCTGCCAGTCTGCGTTGCGCATGACGGTGACGGGCCGTCCATCACTGACCGGCCAATGACGGTGCCCACCGTGGCGAGTGCCGTGAAGACCGCGGGCAACAGCCTGAAACATCTCTGCAGAAAACTACCTCCACGCACAAATATGGATATTTCATCCCATCGCGCAGTAAGATTTTGAGGCAGATTGGCTGCGATGTCAGCGGCAGTCCCTATCCTGTTGCCAAGCGTGCACGAATTGTGAAGGCGGGGGTGGGCCGTGGACGGGAACAATGGGCAGTCCGGCGGCAGTACTGGCTCTGCGGACATGTTGCCCGTCGCGTCTTATGAGTGGTGGCAGGCACACTTCGCCCGGCAGTACTTCGGACCCGAGCAGGCCGGCAGGCCAGTCCTGTTCTTCGTCGGCTCCTACGAGTTGGAGAGCAGTGATGTTGAGCAGGCCCGGCCTGCGCTGCTGGGCGACGCCGTCTCGGCGCTGCTGAACTGGCGGGGCAACCCGTATGAGCCGGTCGCTCTGCGCACGGAGCTCTGGAGGCATGGATCTCGCGAGGAACCCCCACCTTGCCTCCCTCTCCTGGCGGCCACGGTGTATGCGGCGGTCCAGATGCGGGCTCGACGGGGTGCCGGCGCGCCGGCGTACTACGACCGGCTCGCTGAGATCCTCAGGCCTGCCGTACCCGTGGACCACCACGTCAAGCTCCTCAAGGATCATCGGGGGACCGTCCAGCTCCTCTGGCACGATCTTGATGATTGGATGACTGCCCAGGGTGGTGAGCGGGGAGTCAGCACGCTACGGCGAGTGGCGAAGACCTCGTTCATCGACTACGCAAAGTCCCAGGCCGTCGTGCGCATGACGGATCGACCGGCCTTGGCCGAGTTTCTGCACTCCATTCCCGATGCCGCTCACGTTCCCGGTTTCCAGCTGCTGGATCACCTCAGACGCTGGAGTACGAACAAACGGGGGCTTTCCCGGCGTTTCAGAGATGCATTGGAGAACCGGGCGGACTACGAGGTGCTCGAGCCGCTCCTGGAGAAACTCGCTGCCGAGGGCATCCCCGACGTTGTGACGGAGTCCGGGCTTCGGGAGATCCGCCTGCTGGTCCGCGCACGCGATGACTTCGTCGATGGGTGGCTGCTGAGCTGGTACGCGCCGAGCGCTCCTGACGTTCCGCATGACACGCTCAGGCATTCGGTCGGCAGCATTACCGTCGACATCGCCGAGCCTGATGCCGAGCGCTACACGCTGCCTGGCAGCCTGCCCTCGATCGAGGACGCGCTGCCGGGCGGTTTCTCAGCCGCAAGCGCGACTGCAGAAGTTTGCTTGCCGCCCCGGAACCTCGTGCTCCTTGGTGAGCACGAAGAGGCGGGAGGGTTGGTAGAGGTCTCCTCCGTAGCTGTAGGAGAGCCGTATCGCCTTCTGTTCGATGCCGCAGGGGAAGCGGCAGCCCGGCGTTTCTTTGCGGAGGCAGGGGAGCGGTGGTACCGGCCGGACGAGACATCCGTCCCAGGCTGGTGCTTGACGGATGAGGTTGAATTCACTGAAGAGCAGCATCTCAGCAATGCGTTGGCTGCAGCTGGAATGAGTGGTGTGCACACGCGGGCCGGGCGGCGGGCGCGGCTCGTGGGTGGTCTCCGAGCCAAGATCTCGGGATCCATTGCGCACCATTGTTACCTCGTAGGCGGCGAACCTGACGTCGTGCTGTCCGGTGACAGCAGCGGGGAGGCCCTTCTTCACCCCAGCCTGGGAGGCAGCCCTGTGCGTCTCAGCGCCCCGGGATATGTACCGCTACGCGGACGGGACTTGCGGCCAGGGAGCTATCGCCTGGAGTACTGCGGGCAGTCCGTCAACTTCTCGCTCCACGAACTGCACGAACATCTATCCGGCACCAGGCACGTGGCGGCTCGCCACCCTGTGGCGGACGGCCGTCGCATCGCCGTACCCGTCAACGGGGACGTCCGATTTCTGACAGCGCAGGGCAAGTTCGAGTTCCCCCACCGTCCTGCGCAACCACGCTGGTGGACTGCAAGGGCAACCGGGCTCGATAAGTCAGCCCAGTGCTATGTCGACCTCCCTGAGGAGGCGGTATGGCTGGTCATCACCCCCGAAACGGGAGAGACGACTATTACGCTTCTGCAGGAGCGAGAGCCGGAAATAGGCATGCTCAGCGACGCCGCCCGGCATTACTGGGCGCGCCTCGTTCTTGTCGGACCCCGCAACGGCCAGCACAGGCGACTGTGGACTCGATACTGCACAAGCGTCCTCGCCCATGCAGCCCAGACAGGATTCCACCGTGTTCGACCCTGACCTCATTGTTGCCTGGATGGCGGAGCACCAGTCCGGGAACCTTTCACGCCTTGTCAAGAGCGTAGAGTGGGCCGCATCTCGGGACCGAAAAGCGGCCCGGAGCTGGGTTGCCCAGCTCCAGCGACTCGGGATCGCAGACATCGACTGGCAGGCCGATCGATGGAAATCGCGGCCGTGTGTACTCACCCCGCTGCCCAGTAACTTCAAGACAACCCTTCTCAGCGGTGCCCGCCCGGTGATCGCTGAGGAATACATCAGCCGTGGCGCTGTCGTGCACCGCGAGGTCTCACTGGACTGGCAGATGCCGCACCCCTCCACCGTGTGGTGGCATCTCAGCGGATCGGGCGAGCGCGAGGAACTCGCTACGTCCCTCGGTATTCGGTCCGAACCCTGCGCCGCCGACAGGCTCGCCGATACTTTGGCCGTACTGAAGCTCGGCGCGACTACTGCGCCGCCGACAGGCCGAGTGGCCGACTGGTTCAACCCGGACAGCCTCTCCTTCGAGCGGATCGAAGTGGGAGCTCAACCGCGGAATGGCCTCTACAAGGGCCATATCGACGGCAACCGGACCCGCTACGCCATCTTCGACGGACACGACTGGTACAGGAGTGATCGCTGGGAAGGCGCCTACTATGTGCTGTCGCCCAACAGCCACCCGCTCGTCTGGCGGTCCGAGTCGCGCTATAGAACCAGCAGTTCTCTCGGCACCCTTGTCGTTGGCCGCCGGATGCACCTGCCTGCCGCTCATGCCGAAGCCGCGATCCTGTGCACCGGCCTCCCACCGCGCCTCACTGGGCAGACAACGGAATATGACGGTGTTCCCTTCCGCGTCGCCGAAAAGATAGCCCGTTCCCTTCGCCGAAAGCTGGAGACCACGTGACCACGCCTGCCGGACTTGATGCCTTCAGAGCCGTGGACGCTCTGCGGGATGCCTACCTGCGCTATTACGACACGGCCTTCCGGCTACGTGATGACCACCTCCAAGCAGAACGGCGCGCTCTGCTTGAGCAGGCTGGAAGTATCTCCGCCGAGCCCTACATCGAACTGCGGCCGCAATATCGGCAGGTCGACCGCGATCTTCAGGCGTCCATGAGGGACGCTGACCCAACAGGAGAACTCGGTGCTTTCACCGCATGCGGCCTCTTCGACAGACCCGAGATGAAGCTGTACACACACCAGGAGCGCATGCTTACCGGTACCGCCGCTCCCGGGAAAAACGCGGTAGTCACCGCCGGAACGGGATCCGGCAAGACCGAGGCGTTCATGCTGCCGATCATTGCGGATCTCATCCGGGAATCTCGGTCCTGGACTGGCGGTCCGGCACCATTTGACCCCTGGTGGCAGGAGTCATCCAGGCCCTTCCGCAGCCAGCGCGAAGGAGAGAGTGGGCATCGGCCCAAGGCGGTCCGTGCGATGGTCCTCTATCCCATGAACGCCTTGGTCGATGACCAACTGGTGCGTCTGCGCCGGACTCTTGACAGCGCAACTGCCCGGGCCTGGCTGCGGGGAAACCGCCAGGGCCACCGCTTCTACTTCGGCCGCTTCACCGGGGCTACGCCTGTTACCGGTGTGCGGCCGGACGACGCCCCGAGAGGGGGGAACCGTTCCAACGGCTCGCTCGAAGAGCTGCGGAAGCATCTGAGCGCCACGGAAGCCCGGCATGCAAAGGCGGTGGAGGTCGACCGGGCGAAGATGGACCAGCAGGGGCGGCAGTATTTTGTCCCTAGTCTGGATGGCGCTGAAATGCGCTCTCGGTGGGACATGTACGACGCCCCTCCGGACATCCTCATCACCAACTACTCAATGCTAAACGTCATGCTGCAGCGGAGCCGCGACCGAGGTTTCTTCGACAGCACCGCCGAGTGGCTCGATACAACTCCCGATGCTCGCTTCACACTCGTCGTCGACGAACTACACATGTACCGCGGCACAGCCGGCACCGAAGTCGCCTACCTCATCAGAAACCTTAAACAACGCCTTGGCCTCGCAGGCCACTCTGAGAAGCTGCGCATCCTCGCCGCGTCCGCCTCACTCGACGAGAAGCGGGCAGAGGACCGGCAGTTCCTCCAGGAGTTCTTTGCCGTTGGCAAGGAGACCTTCGAGTTCATTCCAGGCCTGCCCGCTCCCCGTCCGGTGGGCCCCCCGGCTATCCAGACTGCTGCTCAGGTACTGGCAGAAGCCGCAGAACGGGACCTGACCTCTGACCAAGCCGCCGAACTCCTGAAGCAGACAGGGGCTGACACTGCGGTCTTCAAGGCGCTGGGAGGAGACGGGACTGCCGTTGCTCCACCAGCAATCCCTGCCACGGAGCTGGCCGCGAGGCTCTTCCCGGAGAGCAGTCCTCGGGGGGCGCTGACCGCGCTGCGGGGCGCCGCGACGGCCATCCGCACTGCCACTACAGGCGAAAAGCACGCACGGCCGCAACTACGGATCCATCTGTTCTTCCGCAACGTTGCCGGCATCTGGGCCTGCACGGACCCAACCTGCTCGGCAGTGTCCGCAGAGTACGCTTCGCCGGAGCGGCGCATCGGTCGTCTGTACACCGTGCCCCGCAGCACATGCGATTGCGGAGCACGGGTTCTGGAGCTCGTCTATTGCCTCTCCTGCGGCGAAGCAATGCTGGGCGGTTACGCCCCGCGCAACGCCTTTGGCCGGACCAATTTCTCCTCCTTTCTGCTCCCCGACAGCCCTGATCTGAGCCGCATTCCCGACGCATCCAGGAGCGACCGTACAGCGGACAACTACGTCGTCTACTGGCCGACGGATCAGATCCAGCGCGCCGACGACGACGGCAAGTGGACGGCAGACGGCGGGAAGGTCACCTTCGCCTTCCGGCGCAGCCGCCTGGAGCCGGGCTCTGGCCAACTTGAGAACGACGGCGAGAACTGGACCGGCTGGAGCTTCCACGTCAGGAGCCAGCGAAGCCGGGACAGCAGCAAACAACCCAAGGCCGACACCGGCCGGATTCCTGCGTTCCCCACAAGGTGCCCGTGCTGCGGTGCAGACTGGGAGCGCACATGGAACCCCGCCACGAAAGCGACGCTGCCTCCGCTAGACCCAGCCCGGTTTGTGTCCCCAATTCGCGGAATGAGAACCGGTTTCGAGAAGGTCAACCAGCTGCTCGCCGACGAGCTGGCCGAGCAGTTCCGCGAACGACGTGACCGAAAACTGCTGATCTTCACGGACAGCCGCCGCGACGCGGCGAAACTGGCGCCGGGCATTGCACTCCGCCACTACCAAGACCTCGTACGCCTCGTCACTCTCGATGAGCTGAGCAAACTCGAAGCCTCGGCCACGGGTATCGCAGCAGTCCGTGCTCTGGCCAACGGCGACAAGTCCGCAGAGGTCAAGGATGCCGTGGCACAACTCGAAGAGGTTATGCCCGAGGCGGTAAGAGAACTCCTCTTCGCCGTGATGCGCGGCGACGAGGAAGCTGTCCTGAGTGCGGAAGCCCAGCTCGCCACCGCTCCATCACTGTGGGACCTCGTACGCAGCAGAGTTCACCCGAGGCTTCTCCGGCTGGGCGTGAATCCTGCAGGCACGATGCGTTCCACCCAAGGCCATAATGGCACTGACTGGTACTCCATCTACGACTGGACGGGCGACCAGCCCAAGCTCAGCAACTATGCGAGTGCAGCCGACAAAGCAGCTGCATTCAGCTCGGAGGGCGGGCTACTCGAGAACGCTCTCGAATCGCTGTTCTCCGGCGGAGGGCGCGATGTTGAGTCCATTGGGCTCGGCTACATCTCCATCCTTCAACCGGCGCCAGACCCGACGTCACTTGGCCAGGCAAGCCTCCGGCTCCTGGCCGGCATGCGACGCTTCAACGGCATGGACCGGGATCCGCGCACCAAAGCCCCCAGCAAGCTTCGAACCTACTGGAAAGCGGTCGCCCTCCTTCGCGGCCCTGCATGGGACGAGGACAGCGTCCAGCAGGAAGCGGAGAAGGCATGGGGTAACTCCGTACGGGAATACCTCATCGACCCGGCCAAGGTATGTATCCGGCAGCCAGGCCCCACCATGAAAGTCTGCTCGACGTGTGGTTGCAGGCACCTCACCGACGCCGCTGACGTCTGCATCCGCTGTCATGCGACGCTCCCCGCCGATTCAGCCCCTGTCGAACGAGCGTGGGAGGACGACTACTACGCGTGGAAAGCACACAGCCGACGCGGTGAGTTTCCCATGAATAGCGCGGAACTCACCGGTCAGACTGGCCGCAGCGAAGCACAGGCGCGGCAGGCCCGTTTCCAGGGCGTCTTTCTTCAAGACGAAATCGAGAAGGTACACGAACTCGACCTACTCTCCGTCACTACCACGATGGAGGCCGGCGTCGACATCGGCCCGCTGTCCGCAGTTGTGATGGCGAACATGCCGCCAAGCCGGTTCAACTATCAGCAACGCGTCGGTCGCGCTGGCCGCCGGTCCAACCCGGTGGCTGTTGCGCTCACGGTCTGCCGCGGCCGCAGTCACGACGAGCACTACTTCGCCAACCCTGATGCGATCACCAACGAACCGACCCAGCCGCCGTACCTCACCCTGGACCGCAAGGAGATCTTCCAACGTGCCCTGACCGCCGAGGTACTGCGCCTCGCCTATGCAGCACTTCCCGCCATCGGCGGAACAAGCAATCCCCACGGAGAGTTCGGGCTCGCCAACTCCTGGCTCGCTGCCGAGCCGCACGTACGTGACTGGCTGACCAAACACCCAAACGAGATCACCTCGGCCGCGCGCGCCCTGACCGCGTTCACTCCCTTCGAGCACGACTCAAGCCCCGACGGTGCGTGGGTAGATCACGTCATCAAGGCGATCACGAACATCGCAGCCCAGCCTGTTGGTGCTCAGGAGCTCAGCGAGCGCCTGGCCCACGCTGGCATCCTTCCGATGTTCGGCTTCCCCACGAGAGTGCGCCAGCTCTACCTGGAACGGCCCAAGCGTTCCTATCCCTGGCCGCCGGACATGACGATCGACCGGGACATCGCCATCGCTGTCTCCGAATTCTCCCCCGGTGCCGAGTCCATCCGGGACGGCGAGGTGTACGTCGCAGTTGGCGTCACGGAGTTCGAGGCAAAATTGTCCCGCGAGCCCAGGTATATCGACGAACCCCTCGAACACCACCAGACGGTCGGACTGTGCCAGACCTGCAACTCCATCGACACCACTCCCACGGGAGATAGGGCCGTCTGCAAAGTCTGCGGATCCAGCGAGTACACCGTCGTCGACCTGCGGGAGCCAGCTGGGTTCCGAGCCCGGTACGACCGGGACTTCGACGGGAACTTCACGTGGTCACCGAGGACCGTGACCTCACGAGCGTCGGTCAATCTCCCCGACCTGACGAGGAACTCCTGGCACGAGGCAGACGTCTATGCAGGTCCTGCGACGCGCTACGTGATCAATGACAACGGCGGCAAACTCTTTTCGTTCCGCCGCGCTACCGGGAACTGGGGCGGATACATCGCCACCACGAGCGTCGACCAGACGAAAGGCTTCGGAGCCCACGGCGATCCCTTCGAGGTAGCACTCAGCACACGACTCCAGACGGACTTCCTATTCATCGGCCCCCAGGCAACCACCGACGCTGAACGCGGCCTTCGGCTCAACTTCACCCAGGAATCGAATCCGCTGTACGCGCAGGACCTGAGCGAGGGCCGCCGGGCTGCCTGGTATTCCCTCGCGTTCCTGCTCCGCGCAGCGGCAGCACTGCATCTCGATATGGCTCGGCAGGAGCTGGTCGCAGGCGTGCACACGGGCCCTCACTCGGATGGCCACGCCATGTACGCCTTCCTCGCTGATTCCCTAGAGAACGGGGCCGGCTTCAGCACACACCTGGGCACGTCGCCGGGTCTTGCCCCCTTCATGGACGACGTCACCGAACTGATCATGGAGCTTCGGAAGCCTGGACATGCAGGCATCTGCAAGTCCTCCTGCCCCCGGTGTCTGCGCGACTACTCCAACATGGCGGTTCACCCCCTACTGGACTGGAGGCTGGCCGCGGATCTGCTTGAGGTCCTGCGCAGTAGCAACCTCCCCGACGACGCGCAACGCGGCGCCCGGTCGCTCTCCGCACTCCAGTCGCTCTTCGGAGGGGAAGTGCTATTGGAGGGACCGACTTCAATGCTCCAACTGACCTACCGCAGGGAGCCGTGGGTGGTCATTGCTAAGCATCCGCTCGAGGCATGCGAGGGGAGGCTAGTCAGCCCTCGGCTCGACACTGCTCTGAACGCCGCGCGAGCGCACACTCAGAACGCTTCACGGGTCCTTGTCGCCGACTGGTTCACCCTAGAGAAAAGCCCTGTCCGCATCCTGGACTGCCTGGAGGCTGCCCGACGACGGTGACAGATGTGGGCCGCGGGTCTCCGGATGCTGTGTCCTACCGGTACTACAAGCTGCAACTTAGAAGGCTCTGACATCCACGGCTGACCTCAACGACGCCGGACGAGGGGCGTACGCCAGCGCCCCTGTCCGGCCGTCGCACCAGTCGGCGGCAGCAGGCGGACCGCGATCGGATCCAACTCCTAGGTTCTCCGAGAACCGTGGACCATTCGTGGACTCACCCCGTCTGATGCGCCACGTGCAGGGCCGTGACCTGCCGCGTTGCCCAGGACCCAAGCGGCCTCCGGAGCCGTGTGCGCAGGTTCGAATCCTGCCGGGGGCACCAAGCATGAGGTGCCCAAGGACCCCGCCACCAGCGGAAACGCTGAGTGCGGGGTCTTCGCGTATGTGCAGGCGTGCACGGCCCGGAGTCATGTCCGCGTATGCCGACAGCCCCGTCTTGACTCCCTGATCCTGCCTACTCAACAGCGTGGTCACATCCGCCCGGCTCAAGGCAGTGTCCGGCTGCGAGTGTCGGCGATGGGTAGGAGGGCGACGAGCAGGCGAAGGACTTGGCGAGTTCGGAGGCCGGCTTCCGTTCCAGGTACCACTTCGTGAGCATCAGAACAGCACCAGTGCGTGCAGGACCTTACGCTGGCCATCCCGGCGAACGATCACCGGACGACCCGTTTGTTCTCATCCCATGCAGCTCAATTGACGGGCATTCAGTCGGGAGTTGATGCGGCGCCCCCGTCGTTCTGCGGCGTTCACCTGGTCACCGGAGTGACCGTCGCGGTCGTGCCGGTTCCTGCGGAGTGCGGTTCACGGCCGGGCGGTGTCCGCGCCGCTGCCCGGCCGTAAGGCGACGCCTCAGCCGTTGATGAAGTCGCGCACCTGGCCGTAGACCGTCGGATCCGAGCCGATGGTGTTGTGACCGAGACAGGCGGCCTGGGTGTTGGTCGCCCCGCTCAGGGAGACGCTGCTGTCCGGGTTGATGATGGTGTCGCAGGGCGACCACCAGGTGCCGTAACGCGGGGTGCCCGGGGTCTCGTCGCCGGAGTTCAGCGAGGTGAGGAAGGCGGACCCGATGCGCATCTCGAAGCAGGAGGTGTAGCCGCAACCGTTGGCCCAGTCGGTGCCGTGGTTGGGGCCGGCCAGCGAGACCCAGGCATCGATCTTTCCGCTGCCTCCCAGGTTCTTGGCGTAGTACCGGCTGGACAGCCCGCCCATGGAGTGGGTGACGACGTCGACCTTGGATGCGCCGGTGGCCGCCAGCAGGCGATCCACCTCGGCTGCCAGTTGCTGGGCGGTGGTGGCGTTGGACTGGCGCCAGTCGTAGCTCCACTGGTCCAGGTGGGACGACGGCCAGCCGTCGGCTCGGAAGGCGTCGGCCATGGTGTTCCAGTAGGAGCCGGACGAGCTGTATCCGTGAACGAACAGGACAGGGTGGCTGGGCGGGCCGAAAGTCGATGCATCGGCGGCGAGGACCGGAGCGGCGGACGTGAATGCGAGCAGAGTGCTCACGACGGCGGGAAGCACGTACTTCTTCAACGCGTACCTCTGGTGATCGGCGGCTCTGTGGGGGAGGCCGGGAGGAGGTTACTTCCCAGTAGGTCAGCAGAGTCAATAGCCGTGCGGGAATTGGCGCAGTGCCTGCCACCTGCGGTTTCGCTCCATGTCGTAGCGTTTATGAGCGTGGCCGTCGCGGCCGGACCCGAGCCTCCGGCCGTGCGCGGTGGGCTTCTGGAACGGTCGAGGGCCGCAGGTCGAGGACCGGCTGGACCGCAGCCACGCGTCACTGGCGCGCACCATGCCTGAGCGCCTGTCGTGCCGCGCCCCGGAGTGGCGTGCGCCGTGCCGCAGATTGTCACTTTCGCCCCATAGGAACCGTTGTTCTACCGTGGAGAGGAACGACGCTGCTCACCCCCTCACCCCCATCGAGGTGACGGTCATGACCGAGACCACTCAGCGCACGCAGCAGAACGGGGCCACGGCATCGCAGGGGCAGAGAGGTGCTCCTGAGACCCGGGGCAGTACCGCGATCGCCGACACGGTCGTCGCGAAGATCGCCGGGATGGCCGCCCGGGAAGTGCCGGAGGTGCATCACCTGGGTGGCGGGATGACCCGGGCCATCGGCGCCGTGCGCCAGCGTGTGCCGGGCACCGGTTCCGGCAGTGGTGTCACCCAGGGCGTGAAGGTGGAGGTCGGCGAGCGTCAGGCCGCCGTCGATCTCGACGTCGTCGTCGAGTACGGCGCCGCCATCGCCGACACGGCCGCGGACATCCGGAGCAACGTCGTCAACGCGGTGGAGCGGATGACCGGTCTCGAGGTCGTGGAGGTCAACATCGCCGTCGGCGACGTCCATCTGCCGGACGAGCCGGAGGACGAGGAGTCCGGGGCCGGGCAGGAGGGCAGGCGCGTGGCCTGAGGGCCTGCCTGACCGGCTGACCGGCTGACGCGTCAGGACACAGTGGGTGCCGCGCCGGGTGTGGCGGTGACGCGTGCGCGCCGGCCGTGGGCGCAGTGGACGACGCGGTCGCCGAGGCCGAGCCGGTCGGTCTCGGCCAGGAACGCCGACAGCGGTGAGCGCATCACCGTGTAGTCGCCGTAGTGGACCGGCAGGACGAGGCGGGGGCGCAGGCGGCGGGCGAGTTCGGCGCCCTGCGCGCCGTCCATGGTGACGACCAAGCCGCCGGGGAGCGTGGTGCCGCCCAGGTGCAGGACGGCCAGGTCGGCGGCGGGGAAGTGCCGGGTGATCTCGTCCAGGCCGTCGTGGAGGACGGTGTCGCCCGAGACGTACAGGCGCAGGCGGGGCGGGCCGCCGGTGGGGCCGAACTCCAGCATGCTGCCCATGACCGGCGGCAGGAGCGTGCGCAGCGCCGGGTGGCCGGCGTGGCGGCCGGGCAGGGCCGTGACGGCGACCTGGGCTCCGCCGCGTTCCAGGGTGAGGGACGTCCAGGTGCGCAGGCCGGCCGTGCGGGGGAAGCGGTGCAGGACCCGCAGGCGGCGGGCCGCGTGCGGGGTGGTGAGGATCGGCACCGAGTGGTCCAGGTGCCTGCGGGCCCGGCGGTCCCAGTGGTCGCCGTGCAGGTGCGAGAGCACGATCCCGTCGAGGCGGGGCAGTTCGCTCACGTCCAGGGCCGGTTCCGTGAGGCGGCGGCTGAGCAAGCCGTACCCGAGGTAGGCGTACTGGCCCCGGTGGAGGAAGTTCGGGTCGGTGAGCAGGGTGAGCGGGCCGTAGGACAGCAGCACCGTCGCGTTGCCGATGAAGTGCACGTCGAGGGTGTCGTCGGCCGTGTCGCTCTCGGTGCCGGTGGCGTGGTCCGGCGGTCGCGGCATGGTGCTCTCCCGTCTCCCCCACAGGGGCGTCTCCCTTGCAGGGCCGTCTCCCCCACAGGGCCGGGTACCCGGCCGGCGTCGATCAGGCCGAACGCTTGCGGGGCGTCGACTTCTTCGCCGGTGTCTTCTTCGCGGTGCTCTTGGCCGCCGTCTTCTTCGCGCCCTGCGCCGACTTGGCGGTCGACTTCTTCGACGAGGCCGTCGTCTTCTTGGCGGCCGTCTTCTTCGCCGTGGACGTCGACTTCTTGCCGCCGGTCTCCTTGGGGGCCGCGCGGGACGTCTTGCGGGGCAGCGGCTTGACCTCGGCGTGGTCCCCGGCCTCCTCGCCGCGGGACTCGCGGGCGGCGCGGACGCTGTTCTCCAGGGCCGCCATCAGGTCCAGGACCTTGCCTCCGGCGGCGGGCTCGGGCGCCTGGGGCGGGGCCTCGCCCGCGACCTTCGCGGCGATGACCTCCTCCACGGCCTCGCGGTACTCGTCGTGCAGGTCCTCCAGGTCGACCTCGCCCAGCGTGTCCATCAGCGCGTCGGCGAGGTCCAGTTCCTTGTCGCGGACCGTGACGTTCGTGTCGGGTGCGAGGCCCTCGGGGGCGCGTACCTCGTCGGGCCACAGCAGGCCGTGCATGGCGATCGCGTCGCCGACCACCCGGAGCATGCCCAGCCGCTCCCTGCCGCGCAGGGCGAACTTGGCGATCGCCACCTTGTTGCTGCGCTTGAGCGCCTCCCGCAGCAGGGTGTACGGCTTCGCCGCGGGAGCCCCGCTCGCCTGGAGGTAGTACGCGGCGTCCATCTGGAGGGGGTCGATCCGGTCGGCCGGCACGAAGGCGACGATCTCGATCGTCTTGGCGGTGGGGAGGGGCAGGCTGGACAGGTCCTCCTCGGTGATCGGGATGATCGAGCCGTCCGCGTCCTCGTACCCCTTGCCGATCTCCCCCTGGGTGACCTCGCGGTCCTCCAGTTCGCAGAATTTGCGGTAGCGGATGCGGCCGCCGTCCTCGGTGTGGATCTGGCGGAAGGAGATCGAGTGGCTCTCGGTGGCGTTCACCAGCTTGATCGGAATGCTGACCAGGCCGAACGAGATGGCGCCGTTCCAGATGGATCTCACGTGCTGCACCCTTCCGGTCACGCTCGGGAGCGTTCGTCATGGTTTGCGTGGGATTCTTATCGTATGGCGCCTATCACAGTGGTGGAGGGGCGACGGCTCGCGCTCAGCAATCTGGACAAGGTGCTCTATCCCGCCGACGGCTTCACCAAGGGCGAGGTACTGCACTACTACGCGACCGTCGCCGAGGTCCTGCTGCCGCACCTGCGGGACCGGGCGGTGTCCTTCCTGCGGTATCCCGACGGGCCGGACGGGCAGGTGTTCTTCACGAAGAACGTGCCTCCGGGTACGCCCGAGTGGGTCGTGACCGCCGAGGTGCCGCGGGTGGAGGGGCCGTCGCGGATGGTGCTGGTGCAGGACCTGCCGAGCCTGATGTGGGCGGCCAACCTGGTCACCGAGTTCCACACCCACCAGTGGCTGGTCGGCTCCCCTGACGAGGCCGACCGTATCGTCTTCGACCTGGACCCGGGGGCGCCGGCCGGGATTGTGCAGTGCTGCGAGGTCGCGCTGTGGCTGCGGGAGCGGCTGGCGCGGGACGGGATCGAGGCCTACGGCAAGACCTCCGGCTCCAAGGGGCTGCATCTGCTCGCCGCCGTGCGCGGGGCCTCCTCCGAGCGGGTGTCCGAGTACGCCAAACAGCTGGCCGTGGAGGCGGAGAAGGCCATGCCGCGGCTGGCGCTGCACCGGATGACCAGGAGCCTGCGCCCCGGGAAGGTGTTCGTCGACTGGAGCCAGAACGCCGCCCGCAAGACGACGGCGACGCCGTACACCCTGCGCGCCCGGGCCGAACCGACCGTCTCGGCGCCGGTGACCTGGGAGGAGATCGAGGAGTGCCGGGCACCTGGCCGGCTGGACTTCCACGCGCGGGACGTCGCTCCGAGGGTGCAGGATTTCGGCGACCTGCTGGCGCCGCTGCTCGACGGGGAGCGGGCCGGGGAGCTGCCGTAGGCGGGGCGGGGGCCGACTGGCAGGGTGGGGCGAGGGCCGACTGGCAGGGTGGGGCGAGGGTCCACTGGCAGGGTGGGGTGGGAGGGGCCGTGGCGGGCTCACGGTGTCCGAGGGCGGCGGGGAGTGGCCGAGGCGGACCCACGGGTGTCCGAAGACAGCGCGGAGCGGCCGGAGCAGGCCCACGGGTGTCCGAGGACAGCGCAGAACGGCCAGGGCAGGCCCACGGTTGTCCGAGGACAGCGCAGAACGGCCAGGGCAGGCCCACGGGTGTCCGAGAGCGGCGGGAAGGGGCCGTCACGAGTCCAGGGATGTCCGGGCCTCCGGGCCTCCCGAGGGCGGCGGACAGGGCTGCCTGGCTGCTTCCTCAGACCCTCGCCCACGTGTTCCGGTCCCTGGCCATCGCGTGCAGGCCCTCCACGTCCGCCGGTTTCAGCACGCCCCCCTGCCGGGCCAGGTCGGGCAGCTGGGTGTCGGTCAGGACGTGGACATCGCGGGGCGCTTCCGGGACGGTCACTGTCGCCGGTTCCACCAGCGCGAGGACCGGGCGGACCTCGGCCGTCAGGGCGTAGGAGGCCCGGTCGGCGGCGGCGCGGACGCCGCGCAGGAGGGGGAGGGGATCGCGGCGGCCCACGGTGACCACGGGGTCGGCGACGGTCACGCGGTGCCGCCGGGCGTGCAGCGTGTGCAGGGCGAACAGGCCGCCGGGGCCGATCAGCAGGTGGTGGACGCGGTCGCCGCCGGGGAGCGGCACCGAGTGCAGGGCGTGCCAGCCCGCGCCGTCCAGCCGGTCCAGCGCCTCCCCGACCCGCTGCTCGGCCTCCAGGGCCCGGCGGCGCGGGTCGGGCCGCAGCCTGCGGGCCGGGCCGGGGTCGCGGTCGAGGGCGACGAGCAGGGCCTCGCCGGGGCGGTTGGGGGCCAGGTCGTCGTCGGGGTGGAGGGTGAGGCGGGCCAGCTCGGCCGGGGTGGGCACGGGAGGCGGTCCGACCGTGACCGGGCCGGTGATGAAGGGGCCGAGGGCCCTCATGACGTCGTGCTCGCGGTCCGCGCCGAGCAGGTTGACCCGGGACGCCTCACGGTCGTACCAGGCGATGTTCCTGCCGTCCGGGAGACAGACGTACAGCCGCTCACGGCCGTGCCGCCAGGTCGGTACGACGCGCAGTCCGTCCATGCAGCATCACCCCCGACCATGGGAACAGGCGGGGTGCTGCCGGTGCAAGAACCCGGATACCGTGGGGAGCAGTTGGGCCTGCCGGCAAAGTGGCCGCCGGACGGCACGGCGTGCCCGGTCGGCGCCGCGCCGGCCTCCGGCGTGAGGGTGGGAGGCGCCGTTGCGTACCCGCAGTGAACCCGACGTGCCGACTCCGCAGAGCGCGTGGGACGAGGTCGTCCCGGGCCTGTGGATGGGCGGGCACGAGTACACCGGATCCCTGGGCCGGTCGGAGCTCGCGGTCGTGCGGGACGAGTTCGACGTGGTGCAGACGCTGCTGCGGCTGCCGGGGCACGGGCCTGATCCCGGCGTGCGGCACCACGTGTGGCCGATCCCCGACGGGCCGCTGGACGGCACGCAGCTGGCGGGGGTGATCCGGCTGGCCGAGGCCGCCTGCGAGGCGCTGGAGGAGGGCCGTACGGTCCTGGTCCGCTGCTTCCACGGGTACAACCGCTCGGGTCTGGTCGTCGCGCACGCCCTGATGCGCCGGGGCTGCTCGGCCGAGGAGGCGATCCGGCTAATCCGGGAGCGCCGTTCGCCCTGGGCGCTGCACAACGACCTGTTCGTCGCGTACCTGCGGGCCGGGCTGGCCACGGCCCGGCTGCTGGAGGAGCTGACCGAGTAGCACGGCACACGGGGCACACGGACGCCCTCGCGCGCAAATGGGACTTCCCCGCGAATAAGGTGTACGGGGCCGACGGTCGTGTCCGCGCCACGTGAGGAACCGTGAACCGTAGGAGTGCAGTGCCCCGCAGCCGCCCCGGAAGCCGTCCCGGCCCCCGCGCCCGGGGTTCCGTCGCTCTCCGGGCCGCCGCCCTCGTCCTGCCGGCGGTGCTCGCCGTGACGGGGTGCGGGGACGCCGGAGGGCTGGCGGGCGCGGGGCCGACCCCCACGGCGGCCGGCCCGGTCCGGCTCTGGCCCGAGCTGACCCCGGCATCCAGTCCGGCCTTCGAGATCGGCGAGGTGAACACCGAGCCGGTCAAGGGGGTCGACGTCCCCGCCGGGGGCGACATCCGCCGGGTGGACCCGGTCGGCATCGTCCGGGCCGAGATCGACGCGCACCGCGGCGACTACGCCGGCGCCAAGGCACCGCACCGCGACACGAACCGGCTGATGGCCGAGTGCGCCGACGGCCCGGGGCACGGGACGTGCCCGGTGCTGAAGCCGTACTACCGGGATCTGACCGGCGACGGGCGCGACGACCTGACGCTGGGCTTCCGGCTGCTGCCGGGCAAGACCACGGCCGTGCGCGTCTACACCGTCGAGCGGCACCGGCTCCTGCAGGTGATGGCGTGGGAGGACGCGCTCAGCGGTGTCGAGCTGGCGGGGCGTTCCCTGGTCATCCGGTCGCCGTCGGAGGTCGCGGGCTACGAGTACCGCCTGCAGTGGACCTGGGACCGGGACCAGCGGGCCATGCTCCTCACCCACGACGAGATGCTGCGCACCGGACCGCGCGGGCACTCCCGGCACCCGTCCGCCTCCGGCTCCGGCTCCCCGCCGGCCTCGCCCTCCGCGTCGGCTTCCGTCTCGCCCTCCGTCTCGCCTTCCGCGAGCGGCGGATGAGAGCCGCGCTGCCCCGGTGGTGGGGGACGCTCGCCGTGAAGGCCGCCGTCTTCATCACGGTGATGTGCTGCGCGCTCGCCGCGCTGCTCGGTGTCCTGGTGCACGTGCAGGTGACGAACCAGACCGTCGGCCAGGCCCGCGACCAGGCACTGCAGCGGCTGGCGCAGGCGACGGAACGGTACGAGGCCGGGGACGCGCTGCGGCGCGGCGCCGGGGTGGATCCGCCGGGGCTGCCCGGGCCGCTGCGGGAGCTGGCGGCGGGCGGGGAGCGGGGCACGATGGTCGCCGACCTGGAGGGGCGCCCCACGATGTGGGCGGCGGGCCCGGCCGACGGGGGCCGGGCCCTGGCGGTGGCGGTCGACTACGCGCAGCAGGCGCGCACCATCGACGGCCTGGACCGGGCGATCCTGTGGTCGTCGGCGCTGGCGATCGGGGCGACGCTGCTGGTCGGCGCGTTCGCGGTGACCCGGGTGACGCGGCGGCTGCACACCACGGCGCTGGTGGCCCGGCGGATCACAGCGGGCGACCTGGACGCGCGCGTGAACGACCCCCGCACCCGGCCCCGCCCACAAGAACCGAAGCGTCCCGACGCCCAGGGGCGCCCCGACGCGTCGGGCCGTCCCACCGGGTCGGGCCGTCCCACCGGGTCGGGCCGTCCCACCGGGTCGGGCCATCCCAGCGTGCCGGGGCACCCCAGCCCTCCGGGGCGCTTCAGAGCTCTGGCGCGCCTCAAGGCTCCGGCGGGCCCCGAAGCTCCGGCGCGGCCCAAGGCCTCGGCGCGCCCCAAGGCTTCGGCGCGTCCGCAGGACGAGGTGGCCGCGGTCGCCGCCGCGCTGGACTCGATGGCCGCGTCGCTGCAGCGCAGGCTGCTCGCCGAGCAGCGGTTCACGGCGGACGTCGCGCACGAGCTGCGCACCCCGCTGACCGGGCTGCACGCGGCGGCCGAGCTGCTGCCGCCGGGCCGTCCGACGGAGCTGGTGCGCGACCGGGTGGCGGCGCTGCGCACCCTGACCGAGGACCTGCTGGAGATCTCGCGGCTGGACACCGGGCGGGAGCGGCTGGAGCTGGACACCGAGTGGCTGGGGCCGCTGGCCGAGCGGGTGGTGCGCGCCTCGGGCAGCGGCACGCGGATCGTGGTCGTACGGGACGTGTCCGTGGAGACGGACCGGCGGCGGCTTGAGCGGGTGCTGGGGAATCTGGTGGCGAACGCGCACCGGCACGGGCGGGCGCCGGTGGTGCTGACCGTGGACGGGCCGGTGGTCACCGTGCGGGACCACGGGGACGGTTTCCCGGAGTACCTGGTGGCGCACGGGCCGCAGCGGTTCCGTACCGAGGGGGGAGCCCGGGGGCACGGGCTCGGGCTGACGATCGCGCTGGGGCAGGCCGAGGTGCTGGGGGCGCGGCTGGAGTTCGCGAACGCCCCGGACGGCGGGGCGGTGGCGACCCTGTACCTGGCGGTGGACTGAGCCGTCGGGCCGGTCCTCCTATGGCCCACTGTGAGGGGCGCCCCCGGCCAGCCGCTCCTAACGTGGCGAATAGTCAGCTTCGGCACCTTCGCCCCCACATGGAGGTATTCCCCATGTCCCTGCGCTCCCGCCTCTGCATAGTCGCCGCCGCCGGATTCCTCGCCGCCGCGGCCGCCGTCACGCCCGCCGCCGCGGCGCACGACGACTGGGACCCGGCCGGCGGCGACGGCCACCACCAGTACGACCCGGCCGGTGGCAACGGCGACCACCACGGCCACCACGGCAGGCACCTCTACAAGGGGGTCGTCACGGCGAACACGCTGGCGCTGCGCAGCGCCCCGAACCGCGGTTCGCAGGTCATCCGGTACGCCCACAAGGGCGAGATCGTCAAGATCTTCTGCAAGACCGGCGGCGAGACCGTCAAGGGCAATCCGCTCTGGTACCTGCTCACGGACGGCACCTGGGCCTGGGGCGCGGCCCGCTACATCGACAACATCGGTCCCGCGCCACGCTGGTGCTGACACTCCGTCACCCAAAGGCACACAACACGCACCGTTTGGGTAGGTTCCGGACATGAGCAAGGCCGGAATCACCGTGGCGACGGCGGACCCGCCCACGCCCGCCGTCCGCCGCCTCCCCCGGCGCCGGGGCGTCGAACTCGCCCTCATCGTCCTGGCCGTACTGCTGTCCGTGTACGGCTACTGCGCCGTGGGCCTGGCCCGGCACGGGACGCTGCCGCCCGGTGCGGCAGGCTACGGCGCCGGGCTCGGTGTGCTCGCGCTGCTGGCCCATCTGGCCGTTCGCCTGCGCGCCCCCTGGGCCGATCCGCTGCTGCTGCCCATCGGCGTGCTGCTCAACGGTCTCGGCCTGGTGCTCATCTACCGGCTCGACCTGGAGACCCCGGGCGACCGGGCGGCACCGGCGCAGCTGGTGTGGTCGACGCTGGGCGTGGCGCTGTTCATCCTCGTGGTCCTGCTGCTGCGCGACCACCGGGTGCTGCAGCGCTACACCTACGTCTGCGTCGTGGCCGCGCTGGTGCTGCTCACCCTGCCGATCCTGTTCCCGGCGGTGAACGGGGCCCGCATCTGGATCCGGGTCGCCGGGTTCTCCATCCAGCCGGGCGAGTTCGCCAAGGTGCTGCTGGCGGTGTTCTTCGCCGCGTACCTGGCCGCCAACCGCAACGCCCTGGCCTGCACGGGCCGTCGCGTCTGGCGGCTCCGGCTGCCCACCGGCCGGGTCCTCGGCCCGATCGTCGCCGTCTGGCTGGTGAGCGTGGGCGTGCTGATCCTGGAACGCGACCTCGGCACCTCGCTACTCTTCTTCGGCCTGTTCGTGGTCCTCCTGTACGTGGCCACCGGCCGCACCGGCTGGATCGCCGTGGGGCTGCTGCTGGCGGCGCTGGGCGCGGTCGCGGTCGGGCGGCTGGAGCCGCACGTGCACGGCCGGATCGAGACGTGGCTGCACCCGTTCGCCTCGATCGAGGCGGGCCAGGGCGCGAACCAGCTCGCGCAGTCGCTGTTCGCCTTCGCGGAGGGCGGCCTGCTCGGCACGGGCCTGGGCCTCGGCCACTCCGTCCTCATCGGCTTCGCCGTGAAGTCCGACTTCATCCTGGCCACGGCGGGCGAGGAACTGGGCCTGGCCGGCCTGTCGGCCGTCATCCTCCTGTACGGCCTGCTGGTGGAGCGCGGCTACCGGGCCGGCCTCGCCCTGCGCGAGCCCTTCGGCCGGCTGCTGGCCGTCGGCCTCGCCTCGCTCGTGGCGCTCCAGGTGTTCGTGATCGCGGGCGGTGTGACCGGGCTGATCCCGCTGACCGGCATGGCGATGCCGTTCCTCGCCCAGGGCGGCTCGTCGCTGGTGACCAACTGGGCGATCGTGGCGCTGCTGGTCCGGGTGAGCGACTCGGCACGGCGCCAGCACGACGGGCAGGACGCGCCGTGACCCGGCACATCCGGCACGCCGGGTACTTCTGCGCCCTGCTGCTGGTGGCCCTGCTGGTCAACGCCGCCCGCGTCCAGGTCGTCCAGGCCCCGGAGTACGACCGCAACCCGGCCAACCGGCGGCCCGACATCAGCCGTTGGGAGCGGCCGCGCGGTGACATCCTGGTCGGCGGCCGGCCGGTCACCGGCTCGAAGGACACCCGCGAGCACCTGCGCTACGAACGCACCTACGCCGACGGCCCGTTGTACGCCCCGGTCACCGGTTTCGCCTCCCAGCTGTACGGCACGACGCTGCTGGAGGACGCCGCGGACGGGGTGCTGTCCGGCTCGGACCCGATGCTCGCGCCCTTCCCGCTGTGGAACGACTTCACCCGGGCGCGCAGCTCCGGCGGCCATGTCGAGACGACCCTCGACCCGGCCGCGCAGCGGGCGGCGTTCAAGGGGCTCGCGGGCCTCAAGGGCGCGGTCGCGGCCGTGGAACCCGCGACCGGCCGGATCCTGGCCCTGGTCTCCGCGCCCTCCTACGACCCCCAGCCGCTGTCCGGGAACGGGACGGCGGCGGCCCGGGCCTGGGCCCGGCTCACCGCGGACGAGGACCGGCCGATGCTCAACCGGGCGGTGCGGCAGACGTATCCGCCGGGCTCCACCTTCAAGGTCGTCACCGCGGCCGCCGCGCTGGACGCCGGGGTGGTCACGGATCTCGACGCGCGGACCGACTCCCCCGACCCGTACACCCTGCCCGGGACGCGGACCCGGCTGAAGAACGCGTCCCGGGGCTGCGCGAACGCCTCGGTGCGCACGGCCTTCAGGCTCTCCTGCAACACGGTCTTCGCCAAGCTCGGCGTGGAGGTGGGCGTGCGGGACATGACGGCCACGGCGCACGCCTTCGGCTTCAACGACGCCGAGCTGGCCGTCCCCTTCCCGGTGGCCCGCTCCACCTTCGACACCACGCTCGACCGGGCGCAGCTGGCGCTGTCGTCGATCGGGCAGTACAACACCCGCGCCACGCCCCTGCAGATGGCGATGGTCGCGGCGGCCGTGGCCAACGGCGGGCAGGTGCGCGAGCCGTATCTGGTGGAGCGCACGACCCGGCCGGGCGGGAGCGTCCTCGCGACCGCGGGCTCCCGTGGGGTGCGCCAGGCGATGTACCCCTCGACCGCGGTACGGCTGCGCGCCCTGATGCGGGAGGTCGTCGAGGAGGGCACCGGCCGCCGGGCCGCGATCCGCGGCGCGAAGGTCGGCGGCAAGACCGGCACCGCCCAGCACGGTCTCGCCAACTCCGGCATGCCGTACGCCTGGTTCGTCTCCTGGGCGCAGGGCCCCCGGGACCTGACGCCGAGCGTGGCGGTCGCGGTCGTCGTGGAGGACGCGGAGGAGCAGCGCCGGGACATCAGCGGCGGCGGTGACGCGGCGCCGATCGCGCGGGCGGTGATGAAGGCGGTGCTGACGTCACGCGAGCGCGCGCCCGGTTCCTGACCCGGGCGCCGCCCGGCCGTCGCCGTCCCGCCCGGCGTCGACGGCGTCGCACACCTGCGCCACCCGCCCCCGCTCCTCATGCCGAACGCGGCCGGCGCCAGGCCCTCGATCAGCACCTGCATGCCCGGGTACGGCATGCCCCGCAGGCCCACACGAAGTAGACGCCGGGTCAACAAGTCGCGCACGAGGGATTGACGGCGTTACTGACAGGCAGTCTCATAAAAGGGACGGTGACGTGTGCACAACGAGGTGGGCAGCGATGACGACCCTGACGGAAGCCGACGCGCTCGACGGCCTGCGCGACGCCCTGGGCCTGCTGAAGGACCGGGAGCAGGTGGCCCAGCGGCTGCTCGACTCCTCCGCCAAGCACTCCTTCGACCCGGACAAGGAGCTGGACTGGGACGCGCCCTTCGAGGAGGGCAAGTGGTTCTGGCCCCCGGAGCTGGTCTCCCTCTACGACACCCCGCTGTGGAAGCGCATGAGCGAGGAGCAGCGCATCCTGCTCTCCCAGCACGAGGCGGCCGCCCTCGCCTCCCTCGGCATCTGGTTCGAGATCATCCTCATGCAGCTCCTGGTCCGCCACATCTACGACAAGGCGGCCACCAGCGCGCACGTCCGCTACGCCCTCACCGAGATCGAGGACGAGTGCCGTCACTCCAAGATGTTCGCCCGGCTGATCTCCCACGGCGGCACGCCCTGGTACCCGGTCAGCCGCGTCCACCAGCAGCTGGGCCGCCTGTTCAAGACCATCTCCACCACCCCGGGTTCCTTCACGGCCACCCTGCTGGGCGAGGAGGTCCTCGACTGGATGCAGCGCCTCACCTTCCCGGACGAGCGGGTCCAGACCCTGATCCGCGGCGTCACCCGCATCCACGTCGTCGAGGAGGCCCGCCACGTCCGCTACGCCCGCGAGGAACTCCGCCGCCAGATGGTGACGGCCCCCAAGTGGTCCCAGGAGTTCACCCGCATCACCTCGGGCGAGTTCGCCCGGGTCTTCTCGGTGGCGTTCGTGAACCCTGAGGTCTACACGAACGTGGGCCTCGACAAGCGGGAGGCCCTCGCCCAGGTCAAGGCCAGCGGCCACCGCCGCGAGGTCATGCAGACCGGCTCCAAGCGGCTCACGGACTTCCTCGACGACATCGGGGTGCTGCGGGGCGTGGGCCGCCGGCTGTGGAAGTCGTCGGGGCTGCTGGCCTGAGACCCGCGGACGCCCCGACGGCCCCGCACCCGCCGTCGCGCGGAAGGGGCCGTGCCGGGGGGCGCCCGCAGCGGTTGGCGCGTCGACGGACAGCGAGCCGGTCCGCAACCCCATCGCGCCGTTCCGAGGACGGACACCCCCCCGGCGCGGCCCCGACCTCCCACCGGCGAAGAGCGAAGGACGCGCACCCCCACCCATCACGCCCAGGCCCAGAGCCACCCCCCCACCAGCGACAAGCCACCGCAGCCGCCCCACCCCACCGCCGCAGGCCACCGCACGCCCCCACCCACCGCTACGCAGCCCTCCGACCCCCCGATTACGCTGCGGAGCATGACACCAGCCGCCGCCCCCACCCCCGCCTACCGGCGACTCAGCGTCGAGGAGCGCCGCAGCCAGTTGCTCACCGCCGCGCTGGGCCTCTTCGCGCACCGCGCGCCGGAGGAGGTCTCCCTGGACGACGTCGCCGAGGCGGCCGGCGTCTCCCGGCCCTTGGTGTACCGGTACTTCCCCGGCGGCAAGCAGCAGTTGTACGAGGCCGCCCTGCGCTCCGCCGCCGACGAGCTCCAGCACTGCTTCGACGAACCCCGCGAGGGCCCGCTCCTGTCCCGCCTGTCCCGTGCCCTCGACCGCTACCTCGCCTTCGTCGACGAGCACGACGCCGGTTTCAGCGCCCTCCTCCAGGGCGGCAGCGTCGTCGAGACGTCACGCACCACCGCCATCGTCGACGGCGTCCGCCGCGTCGCGGCCGAGCACATCCTCAGCCACCTGGGCGTCACCGGCCCGGGCCCCCGGCTGCGCATGACCATCCGCATGTGGATCACCGCCGTCGAGGCGTCCTCGCTGATCTGGCTCGACGAGGACAAGGACCCCCCGGCGGAGGAGCTCCGCGACTGGCTCGTCGAGCAGTTCGTCGCCATGCTGACGGTGACCGCCCGCCGCGACCCGCAGACGGACGCCCTGGTCCAGGCGCTCGCCGAGGATGTCTGACACTGATCCCGTGAAGAGCGAAGACACCCCCTTCGAGGGCGGCCCCATGGACGGCAGGGTGCTGCCCGTCCTGCTCGGCATCACCGGCCACCCGCCCAAGACCTACCGCATCCCCGTCCCTGACCCGCACGGCGGACCGCCCACGGTGCTGGTCTACCGGCGCGTGCCCCGCGGGCCGGGCAAGGTGGGCCTGACGAACCGCTGGAAGTACGCCTACGACCCGGAGGGCGCCCCCACCCGCCGGCTCAACTGGCCGTGGTCGAAGCCGGACGCCACGAAGCCAGACGCCACGCCGCCCGGCAAGCGGGACGACGCCGACGGGTGACGCCGTTGCGCCGAACCGCGCACACTCACCGCGCGCACCCCGCGCACGCGCCCGATCCTCACGGTGTCCGGCGGCAGTGGGCCGCCCCCGCATCGGAGGTGACGCCATGTCAGGAAGCCTGCTGCGTCTGGTCTGCGTCGCGGCGACGGCGGCCGGGACGGCCCTCGCGCCCCTGCCCGCCGCGGCCGCTCCCGAACCGGACGAGCAACCACCCTCCGTCGCCCGCCTCCTGACCGACCTTCAGCGCCTGTACCGGGAGGCCGAGGAGGCCACCGAGGCGTACAACGCCACCGAGGAGAAGCTGAAGAGGCAGCGTGCGGAGACCGATCGGCTGGAGCGCGCCCTCGCCCGCGCCCGGCTCTCCCTGCACGACAGCCGGGGCGCGGCCGGCCGGCTGGCCCGGCAGCAGTACCAGAGCAGCACCGGCCTCTCCCCGTACGTCCGGCTGCTGCTGGCCCGCGACCCGGAGCGCGCGGTGGACCAGGGCCGGGTGATCGGCCGCATCGCACGGGAGCGGGCCGGCACCGTCGGCCGGCTGACCGGCAGCGAACGCAAGGCCCGGGACCTGGCCCGCAAGGCCCGCGCGGCCCTCGACGAGCAGCTCGTGCTCGCCGAGCGGCGCAAGGAGGAACGCGACACCGTGCGCGGGCGGCTGCACGACGTCGAGGAACTGCTCGCCTCCCTCGACGACGACCAGCTCACGGCCGTCGCCGAGCTGGAGGAGGCCGGCGTCGCGAAGGCGCAGAAGCGCCTCCTGGCGTCCGGCGCGCTAGGCGCCGGCGGCAGCGCCAACGCCGTCCGCAGGCCGACGGCCGCGGGCGACCGGGCCGTGCGCTACGCCCTGCGGCAGCTCGGCAAGCCGTACGAGTGGGGCGCGGAGGGCCCGGAGTCGTTCGACTGCTCCGGCCTCACCTCGCAGGCCTGGGCCGCGGCCGGCACGCCCGTCCCGCGCACCAGCCAGGAGCAGTGGAGGCGGCTGGAGCGGATCGAGCTGGACGAGCTGCGCCCGGGCGACCTGGTCGTGTACTTCGAGGAGGCCACGCACGTGGCGCTGTACCTCGGCGACGGCAAGGTCGTCCAGGCGCCGCGCCCGGGCGCGAAGGTGAAGGTGTCACCGATCGCGGCGAACCCCGTCCTGGGCGCCGTACGCCCGGACCCGGACGGGAAGCCCCTGCGGCGGTACGAGCCGCCGGAGCTCCCGGCGGGCGCGACGGACGGGTCCGACGAGGGCTACGACGGCCCCGACGGCCCCAGTGACGACACGGGCGACGAGGACTAGGCGGCGCCCGCGCCCGACGCCTCCACCAGGTACGCCTGCGCCTTCTCCGGCTCGTAGAAGAAGTTCTCGAAGTCGGCCGGGTTGTCGAAGCCGTTGGCGAAGCGGTCGGCGACCGGCTGGATCTCCCCGGCGGCGCCGATGAGGTTCAGCACGTGCTCGGGCGGCGGCGCGAGCATCGCGTTGGTCCACTTGGTGACGTGCTGGGCGGTGTTCCAGTAGCGGTCGAAGGTGGCCCGCATCCACTCCTCGTCGAACGGCTTGTCACCGTGCTCGACGATGGAGGCGAGGTAGGCGGCGGCGCACTTGGACGCGGAGTTGGAACCCTGCCCGGTGATCGGGTCGTTGGCCACCACCACGTCGGCGACGCCGAGCACCAGGCCGCCGCCGGGCAGGCGCCCGATGGGGTTGCGGACGGTGGGGGCGTAGCGCCCGGCCAGAGTGCCGCCGGCGTCGGTCAGTTCGACCTTGGTGGCCCGGGCGTACTCCCAGGGGACGTACCGCTCCATGAGTTCCAGGGTCAGGGAGAGGTGCTCCGCGGGGTCCTTGACTCCGGCGAAGACGTCGAGCGGGCCGCCGGGTATGCCCTCCCAGAAGAGGATGTCGGCCCGGCCGGAGGTGGTCAGGCAGGGCATGACGAACAGCTCGCCGACGCCCGGCACGAGGTTGCAGCGGACCGCCTCGGTGTCCGGGTGCTCGGGGCGCGGGCCCAGGCCGTGGACGTACGCCACGGCCAGCGCGCGCTGCGGCTCGCTGTACGGGGAGCGCTCCGGGTCGCGGGCGAACATCTGCACCAGCTCGCCCTTGCCGGCCGCGACCAGCACCAGGTCGTAGGTGCGGGAGAAGTAGTCGAGGTCGCCGACGGCCGCGCCGTGGATGACGAGCTGGCCGCCGCGCTGGGCGAAGGTCTCCATCCAGCCGGCCATCTTCACGCGCTGGTCGATCGACTGCGCGTACCCGTCGAGGCGGCCCAGCCAGTCGATGGCCCGCGCGGCGGGGCCCTCGGCCCAGGAGCCGGGGGCGGCGACCGAGACGCCGAGTCCTTCGATCTTCGGGGCCTGGGACTCCCAGAAGTTCAGCTGGAGATCGCGCTCGTGCTGCAGGGCCGTGTGGAACATGCACTGCGTCGACATGACCCGGCCGGTGCGGATCTCGTCCGCCGTCCGGTTCGACATCAGGGTGACCTCGTACCCCTGCGACTGGAGGCCGAGGGCGATCTGGAGACCGGACTGGCCGGCTCCGACGACGAGTATCTTCCGCATGCGGGCTGTCCTCTACTCGGGGGTTTCGTCCAGCGCGTGGCCGACGAGGGCCAGGAGGGTCTCGATCACGGAGATCCGGCGACGCGCGTCCATGATCATGACAGGTATGTGTTGCGGGATGGTCAAGGCCTCCCGCACGTCCTCCGGCTCGAACAGCTCGGCGCCGTCGAAGTGGTTGACCGCGACCACGTACGGCAGCCCGGAGCTCTCGAAGTAGTCGAGGACCGGGAAGCAGTCCTTCAGCCGCCGGGTGTCGGCCAGCACGACGGCGCCGATCGCACCGCGCACGATGTCGTCCCACATGAACCAGAAGCGCTGCTGGCCCGGTGTGCCGAACAGGTAGAGCACCAGGTCGTCGTCGAGCGTGATGCGCCCGAAGTCCATGGCGACGGTGGTGGAGGTCTTGCCCGGCGTGGCGGTGAGGTCGTCGGTGGCCTCGCTCGCCTCGGTCATCAGCGCCTCGGTCTGCAGCGGCGTGATCTCCGAGGCGGAGGTGACCAGCGTGGTCTTGCCCACGCCGAAGCCGCCCGCCACCACGATCTTCGTGGCTATGGGGGCCCGGGTGCGGTCCGTCTCCCAGGCGTGCATGCCCGCGTCGGGCTGGGCGAGCGGGGAGGAAGCAGCGACGCCGTGAGCGGCGTCAGAGACGACGGAGTCCACTCAGCACCCTTTCCAGCAGAGCGCGGTCCGGGCGGCCCGTTCCGTGGCCGGTGCCCGTTCCGTACACACGGATCTTTCCCTGGTCCGCGAGGTCGCTGAGGAGCACGCGGACCACGCCGAGCGGCATCTTCAGCAGCGCGGCGATCTCGGCCACCGTACGCATCCGGCGGCACAGTTCGACGATGGCCCGCAGCTCCGGCATCACGCGGCTGGAGAGGTTGCCGTTCGTCAGTTCCTTGCGCTCCTCCGGGGCGTCCAGCGCGGCCGTGCTGGCCACGAACGTCTCCACGAGGAGGACGTGGCCGAAGCGGGTCCGGCCGCCGGTGAGCGAGTAGGGGCGGACCCGGGCGGGTTTGCGGTCCCCGCCGCGGACCGGGAGGTGCTGCTTGGGCGTACTGCTCATCGGGCACTCCCCGTCGTCTGGGACTCCTCCAGGGATTTGCGGAGTTCGCTGCGCAGTTCCGGCGTCAGGACGTGACCGGCCCGGCCGACGAACAGGGCCATGTGGTACGCCACCACGCTCATGTCGCAGTCCGCGGAGCCGTGCACGCCGAGCAGCGAGCCGTCGCTGATCGACATGACGAACAGGCTGCCCTCCTCCATGGCGATCATGGTGTGCTTGACGCCGCCGTAGTCCATGAGCTTGGCGGCGCCGATGGTGAGGCTGCCGATGCCGGAGACGATGGTGGCGAGGTCGGCGGCGGAGCCGCGGGGGCCGGTGGCCCGGGTCCCGCTGGTCTGCAGGGCCTCCCGGGCCTCCTTGTTGCGGTCTGCGTCGGAGGACAGCAGGAGCAGTCCGTCGGAGGAGACGACCGCGACCGAGAGGATGCCGGGTACCTCCTCGACGAGGTTGGTCAGCAGCCAGTGCAGGTTGCGGGCCTCACTGCTCAGTCCGATCAGTCCGAAGGTACTGGGCGCGGTCAACTGCTTGCCTCCTCGACTGTGCCCCCCGTGGCTTCTTCGGAATCAGCTGGTCCAGATGTGCCGGCGGCCGGCCGCTGGTGCGAAGCCGTCTGCTCGGCGATCTCCGCCTCCACCTCGCGGTAGCCGGCCTGAGCGCCCTGGCGGAAGCCGCCGAGGCGGCGGCGCAGGGCCTCGGCGTCGACCGAGCCGCTGCGCTGGCGCGGAGCGGTGGCCGGTGCGGTGATCTTGGGCGTGCGCTTGGGCAGGCCCTTGTCGGTGACGCGTTCGTGCTCGGCGTCGGGCTCGGTCCCGTCCTGGGCGTGTTCGCTCCCGCCCGCACCCCCCGTGCGGGTCGCGGAAGCGTGGTCGGCCGGACCCCGCGCGGCGGTTTCGCCGTCGTCGGCCGCGGTCTCGTGCCGCGTCGGCTCCGGCTCCTCCTGGGGTATCGGGGCCAGCAGTTCCATCGTGGTCTCGGCGGGGGTCTCGGCCGGTGCCGTGGTGCCCTCGGCGGTCCCGGCCGGTTCCGCCGCGTCGTCGGTGGCCGCGGTCCCGGCCGGCTCCGGGTGCTCCGCCGCGGTGCTGCCGCGGCCGGCCTCCTCCCGCCGTACGGCCTTCTCCGCCAGGGCCACCAGCGGGTCCCCGCCGCTGGTGCGGCCGTGCAGGACGTTGGAGTTGGCCTCCGAGTCGGCGCCCGGCAGGGAGAAGGAGTGGGTGGTGCCGGAGAGCGGTCCGGAGGCCGGGACGGCGGCGGGCGCCGCGGCGGCCAGCAGGGTCCTGGGCAGGACGACGACCGCCGCGATACCGCCCTGCTTCTGCTCGCGCAGCTGGACGCGGACGCCGTGGCGGTGCGCGAGCCGGGCCACGACGTACAGGCCGAGGCCGAGACCGTCCTCGCCCTCCTGGTCGTAGGAGGCCTCCGGGTCGAAGTCGGACAGGCGGGTGTTCAGGCGCTCCAGCCGGTCCTCGGTCATGCCGATGCCCTCGTCCTGGACGGAGAGCATGACCTCGCCGTTCTCCAGCAGCCAGCCGGAGATCTCGACGGGCAGGTCGGGCGGGGAGAACGAGGTGGCGTTCTCCATGAGTTCGGCCAGCAGGTGCGACAGGTCGTCCGCGGCGAACCCGGCGATGTGCGCGTGCGGCGGCAGCGCGGCGATCCGGACCCGCTCGTACCGCTCGATCTCGCTGACCGCGGCGCGCACGACGTCCACCAGGGGCACGGGCCCGGCGGCGTGCTGGACGTGCTCGGTGCCGGCGAGGACGAGGAGGTTCTCGCTGTGCCGGCGCATGACGGTCGCGAAGTGGTCGAGCTTGAAGAGCGTGGCGAGCCGGTCCGGGTCCTGCTCGCGCTCCTCCAGGTTCTCGATGACGGCCAGTTGCCGCTCGACCAGGCCGAGGGTGCGCAGGGCGAGGTTGACGAAGGTGCTGCCGATGGCCGTGCGCAGCCGCTCCAGCTGGGCGGCGGACTCGGCGAGTTCCCCGCGCAGTTCCTCGCGCGCGTCGGCCATCTTCTGGCGCTGGCCCACCAGGTGCTTGCGGTCGGACTCCAGCGTGGTGACGCGCTCCGTGAGGGCGGCCGCGTGCGCGTGCAGGGCGTTCACGGAGCGGACGACCTGCGCGAACTCGTCGTTGCGGCCGGTGAACTTCACCGGTTCCTCGGCCGCCGGGTCCTCGGCCTCGGCGAGGCGCTTGGTCCCCAGGCGCAGCACGGCGAGCGGGCGGGTCAGGCTGCGGGCCATGCCCGTGGCGACACCGACGGCGAGCAGCATCAGGGCGCCGAGGATCGCGATGCGGATCTCCAGCGCGGTGACGTCGTCGTCGCGCAGCGCCTCCAGGTCCTTGGTGCGGCGGTCGTAGAGGGCGGACTCGACGCCGCGCATCAGGTCGACCCGGGCGGACAGGGCCGCGTCCAGGCGCTTGGTGTCGGTGTTCAGCTCGCCGCCGGTCATGGACGGCTGGTCGGTCAGGGTGGCGAGGTACTTCTCGGCGGAGTTGACCTCGGTGCCGGTGACCGTGTTGTCGAAGGAGGTGCGGGCCGCCTTGGGGGCGGTGGCGCGGAAGTCGGCCAGGGCCGCGTCGGAGCGCAGCCGGGCCTGCTGGGCGGCGGCGCTCAGGGCGTCGCGCTGCCGGGCGTCGGCGCCGGAGGAGGTGGCCGTCTCGGTCGGCAGGCCGGTGACCGGGTCGATGACCGTCTCGGTGCCGCGCGGCACGCTGAGGGCGGCGAGCAGCAGTCCCCGGGCCGCGGCGGCCTGCTGGACGGCGGAGTCCAGCTCGGCCAGGGCGTGACCGCCGGCGCCCGCGCGGGGCGGCGTCCGCTGCGCCAGCTGCTCGGCGAGCCGGTGGAGTTCGGTGATGGCGGCGGAGTACGCCTGGTGCGCTTCGAGGGCGCTGCTCTTGCCGGTGAGCGCCGCCCGCCGTACGGCCGCGATGCCGTCGAGGCCCGAGCGGAGCGCGGCGGGCGTGTCGGTGTCGGCCCGCAGCTCCTCGACCTGCCGGTCCACGCGTTCGCTGTGCTGCTCGGTGGGGGCCTTGGACTTGGGGCGCCCGGCCGCGATGTAGGCGGTGACGTCGTCGCGCTCGTCGGCGAGGGAGTGCGCGAGGGCGAGGGCGTTCTGCGTCTGCTGCGCGAGCGTCACCAGCTCCTGGGAGTCGTGCAGTTCCCCGGAGGCGGCCAGCACCGAGGGGGTGCCGGCGCCGGCGATGGCCGCCGCGACCACGGCAACGGCGACGATGAGCCGGTTGCGTACGTGTGTGGGGCGGCCCTTGCCGGTGGGGGGCGTCGGCTCAGCGCCCTGAACGGGGGCCGTCTGCTTGCCTGTGCGACGAGGCCGCGTCTTCTGCACCGGTGCTCGCATTCCTGACTCGTGAACCCTTGGGCCCGGATGACGCTCCGTCAACTGGCGCGTACTCCCGGTACACTTCCCGACCCTCCCAGCGCCGGTGGGCAGCGCACGCGCATCACCTGACCCGCCACCCGAAGGAGTGAACCCCGGACGGGAGTTGAGGGGCAAGTTCCGCAGGCTCTTGCAGCAGCCGTGCGCGGCACGCCGGTTGGACGCCGGGAGCGGGCGGTGGCAATATTCGCCACCACGCCTTCCCGGAACACATCATTCCACCCCAAACCCGGCACCTGACCTGCGCGGGTGCGCCCACAGGGCAACCATTGCCAGCCTTTTGCCGACCTTGTGAAGGGCTCGTGCAGACTGGCTGGATGCGTACGGAACTCGCCTCGGAGCCGGGAGACGCCGGCCGCCCCAACGAGGACTTCGCCAGTGTCGGGCTACCGGCTTCAGGACAGGGCGGCGCGCTCGTCGTCCTGGACGGGGTGACGCCGCCGAAGGCCGGGACGGGCTGTCTGCATTCCGTTCCCTGGTACACCGCGCGCCTCGGGGGCGCACTGACCGAACTGACCGTTTCACTCCCGGATGTTCCTCTGGTCGAAGCCCTGTCCAGCGCCATCGCGCGTACCGCCGCGGCGCACGCTTCAACCTGTGACCTTTCTCACCCCCGCACGCCGCAGGCCACGGTGGTCGTGGCCCGCTGGGATCCGGACACGGTGGAGTACCTCGTCCTGTCGGACTCGGCCCTGCTCCTGGAGTCCCCGGACGGCGCGGTGACGCCCGTCCTGGACGACCGGCTGGCCCTGCTGCCCCGCTCGGCCCTGGCCACGGACGCGGTGGTGGACGCGACGCTGCGGAACAAGGAGGGCGGTTTCTTCACGGCGGCGGCCGATCCCTCGGTGGCCCGGCTGGCCGTGACCGGAGCCCTCCCCCGCCGGGAGGTCCGCGCCCTGGCCGCCCTGACGGACGGGGCGACCCGCTGGGTGGAGCGGTTCGAGGAGGGCGACTGGACGGACTGCTTCCTTCTCGTGCGCAAGGAGGGACCGCAGGCGCTCGTCGACCGGGTGCGCGCGCTGGAACGGGCGGATGCCGCCGCGCCGGGCGGCCGCGGCAAGCGGCACGACGACGCGACGGTCGTGTACGTCGAGTTCTGACGGCCCGCCCCGCGGAGCCCTGGACGGGTGCTACTTCTCCATGCCGCGGTTGAGCTGGTGCAGCAGCCGGGCCAGTTCCGTGACCTCACCCGTCTCCCAGTCGGCCAGCCGGCCGGCGTAGCGGGCGCGGCGGGCCTCGCGGACCCGGCGGACGCGGTCGTGGCCCTCCTGGGTGAGGGCGACCAGCCAGGCCCGGCCGTCGGCCGGGTCGGGCTCGCGGGCGACCAGGCCGAGCTCCTCCAGGGCGCGCAGCTGGCGGGACATCGTGGCCTTGCCGACTCCGATGTACGCGGCGAGTTCGGTGGCCCGCTGCTTGCCGCACTCGTCCAGCCGCACGAGCAGTCCGTAAGCGGATGACTCCAGGTCGGGGTGGACCTCGCGGGCCATCTCGCCCTGGCTGGCCCGGGCCCGCCGCAGCAGTACGGTCAGCTCCCGCTCCAGCGCGAGGAAGGCGGGCCGGTCCACACCGCTGCCGGCCTCCGCGGCGCCGCCCGTACCGTTCGCGGCCGTGCCCTCGGCGGCCGTGCCGCTTCCGGCCGCACCGGCATCCGCGGACCCACCGGGTCCGGCCCGGTGTCCGTGGTCGTCGCCGTCCTCGTGCACGTCAGTCCCTGCCTAGGTCGTCACTACTGAGATTGTCCGCCGGTCGCCCTCGGCGCCGCAGCCCGGCAAGTATTCCCAGGTCAGGGCGTCCGTGTCCACAGGGGCACCACACGGTGAAGGCCCGGGCCTCCCTCACGGGAACCCGGGCCTTCCCTGCCGGCCGCGTCCGTCACGCCGCGACCGGGACCTCCGGCGCCGCGCCGTTCGTCGCGGGCGCGAGCGCCAGCTCCAGGACCTGACGGACGTCGGTGACGGTGTGGACGTCGAGCTTGTCCAGCACCTCCGCCGGGACGTCGTCCAGGTCGGGCTCGTTGCGCTTGGGGATGATCACCGTGGTGACGCCCGCCCGGTGCGCCGCGAGCAGCTTCTGCTTGACGCCTCCGATCGGCAGGACCCGCCCGGTCAGCGAGACCTCACCGGTCATGGCCACGTCCGTGCGGACCAGCCGCCCGGACAGCAGGGACGCCAGGGCCGTGGTCATCGTGATGCCCGCGCTCGGGCCGTCCTTGGGGACCGCGCCCGCCGGGAAGTGGATGTGCACGCCCCGGTCCTTCAGGTCGCCCACCGGCAGTTCGAGCTCGGCGCCGTGGGAGCGCAGGAAGCTCAGCGCGATCTGCGCGGACTCCTTCATCACGTCGCCCAGCTGACCGGTCAGGGTCAGCCCGGCCGCGCCGGTCTCCGGGTCGGCCAGCGACGCCTCGACGTAGAGCACGTCGCCGCCCGCGCCGGTCACCGCGAGCCCGGTGGCCACGCCCGGCACGGACGTCCGGCGCTCGGCCGGGTCCTGGGCGGACTCGGGCACGTGGTGCGGCCGGCCGATCAGGTCCCGCAGGTGCTCCTCGGTGACGGTGAGGGGCAGCTCCCGCTCACCCAGTTCGTGCTGGGCGGCGACCTTGCGCAGCAGCCGCGCGATCGACCGCTCCAGGGTGCGCACGCCCGCCTCCCGCGTGTACTCGCCGGCGAGCTTGCGCAGCGCGCCCTCGTCGAGGGTCACCTCGTCCTGGTCGAGCCCGGCCCGCTCCAGCTGGCGCGGGAGCAGGTGGTCGCGGGCGATGACGACCTTCTCGTCCTCGGTGTAGCCGTCGAGCCGGACGATCTCCATCCGGTCGGCCAGGGCCTCCGGGATCGCCTCCAGGACGTTGGCGGTGGCCAGGAAGACGACGTCGGACAGGTCGAGTTCGACCTCCAGGTAGTGGTCGCGGAAGGTGTGGTTCTGCGCCGGGTCGAGCACTTCGAGCAGGGCCGCGGCCGGGTCGCCCCGGAAGTCCGAGCCGACCTTGTCGATCTCGTCGAGCAGCACGACCGGGTTCATCGACCCGGCCTCCTTGATGGCCCGGACGACACGGCCCGGCAGGGCGCCGACGTAGGTGCGCCGGTGGCCGCGGATCTCGGCCTCGTCCCGGACGCCGCCGAGGGCGACGCGGACGAACTTGCGGCCCATCGCGTGGGCGACGGACTCGCCGAGGCTGGTCTTGCCGACGCCGGGCGGACCGACGAGCGCGAGCACGGCTCCGCCGCGCCGCCCGCCGATGACCCCGAGGCCCCGGTCGTCGCGCCGCTTGCGCACGGCCAGGTACTCGGTGATGCGCTCCTTGACGTCCTCGAGCCCGGCGTGCTCGGCGTCCAGGACGGCCTTGGCGCCGCGGATGTCGTAGGCGTCCTCGGTGCGCTCGTTCCACGGCATCTCCAGGACCGTGTCGAGCCAGGTGCGGATCCACGAGCCCTCGGGCGACTGGTCGGAGGAGCGCTCCAGCTTGTCGACCTCCTTCAGGGCGGCCTCGCGGACCTTCTCGGGCAGGTCGGCGGCCTCCACGCGGGCGCGGTAGTCGTCGGACTCCTCGCCCTCCTGCTCGCCGTTCAGCTCGCGCAGCTCCTTGCGGACCGCTTCGAGCTGACGCCGCAGCAGGAACTCGCGCTGCTGCTTGTCGACGCCCTCCTGGACGTCCTTGGCGATGGTCTCGGCCACGTCCTGCTCGGCGAGGTGGTCGCGCAGCTGCTGCGTGGCGAGCTTGAGCCGGGCCACCGGGTCGGTGGTCTCCAGCAGTTCGACCTTCTGGTCGGTGGTCAGGAACGGCGAGTAGCCGGAGTTGTCGGCGAGCGCCGAGACGTCGTCGATGGCCTGGACCCGGTCGACGACCTGCCAGGCGCCGCGCTTGCGCAGCCATGCGGTGGCCAGGGCCTTGTACTCCTTGACCAGTTCGGCGACCTGGCCGGGCAGTGGCTCCGGCACGGTCTCGTCGACGCTGGTGCCCTCGACCCAGAGGGCCGCGCCGGGACCCGTGGTCCCCGCACCGATCCTCACCCGCCCCCGGCCGCGGATCAGCGCGCCCGGGTCGCCGTCGGCCAGCCGGCCGACCTGCTCGACGGTGCCGAGGACACCGGTGTTCGCGTACGTCCCGTCGATGCGTGGCACCAGGAGTACCCGGGGCTTTCCGGGCGTTGTCCGAGCGGCGGCCTGGGCGGCCTCCACCGCGGCACGGACCTCGGAGTCGCTCAGGTCCAGCGGGACCACCATCCCGGGCAGCACGACCTCGTCGTCGAGCGGCAGCACGGGCAGGGTGAGCGGTGTGGACGTCGAAGCCATGATCTCCCCTTCGGCAGTCAAGTTGAGCTATGCCGACTCAATGCTTGAGGGTGGCCCATTGTTCCCCGCCCGGTGTTCGCTGTCAGCGATCAACCGTGACGCGACGGGCGGGGGCACGCGTAAGGTCCCGATGCGTAATAGCTGAAAGTGGCGTACACCAATTACGGGGGCGGCGTGGACGGGACCGTGCGGGCGTGGGTGGAGGGGTGGGTCGTCTCGCGCGGGGCGGCTCCGCCCATGAGCGAGCCGTGGGGCTGGACGATCGACGTGGGGCTGTACGGGCACGTCACACGGCACGTGTTCGGCGCGACGGGCGACGACCTCGACGAGACGACCGTCCGCGAGGTGGCCGGCGCGGTGACCGGGGAGGGCGTGTGGCTGAAGGCCTTCCGGGACCCGGAGGTGGTCGCCGGCTGGCTGGACGGCGACTGGTGGGTCGACCCCGAGCCCGGCTTCCTGATGACGGTGCCGCTGACGGCGGACGAGACCCCGGACGTGCCCGGCGGCTACCGGCTGCGCTCGTGGGCGCGCGACGGAGTGACCCGGGTGATGGTGACCGCCCCCGACGGCTCCCTGGCGGCGCGCGGCCAGATCACCCCGACGGGCGCCACCGCCGTCGCCGACCGGATCGAGACGGCCCCCGGGCATCGCCGCAAGGGACTCGGCAGCCTGGTGATGCGCGCCCTGCAGAGCACCGCCGCCCGGCAGGGAGCCCGCACGGGCGTCCTCGCCGGCACCCCGGCGGGGCGCGCCCTCTACGAGTCGCTGGGCTGGAAGGTGACGGCCGTGCTGACCAGTGCCCGGCACGACCCGGCGGCTTCCGCCGGGACCTGACCGACCCACTCGCCTCCGCCCGGACCCGACCGGCCCACCACCCGGACCTGACCGATACGCCGCCCTCCGCCCGGACCCGACCGGCCTCCCGCCCGCGTGGCAACGAATCCCGGCGCGCGGGCGGCGGACGCGGCTCGCGTCCGTTCCAGGACCCGCTCCCCCGATATTTCCGCGCCCCCGGCGGTCCGGCCTGCCAGGATGAGCCGATGCCCACCTCATACGACACGCCTGACGTCCTGGACCGGCGCGAGGGCCCGCACGGCGAGGTCGTGCTGCGGCGGCACGGCGACCGGCTGGAGATCATCGCGAACGGCTGTTTCCTGATGGACACCTCCGACGGCCGCTCGGAGCGGCGGCTGGTCGACGCGGCCCTCGAAACCCTGCCCGGCCGGGACCACCCGGACGTACTGATCGGCGGACTCGGCGTCGGCTTCTCCCTCGCACACGCCGCGGCCGACCCGCGCTGGGGACGGATCGCCGTGGTGGAACGCGAGCCCGCGATCGTCGCATGGCACCGCGACGGCCCACTGGCAGCGATCTCCGCCGAGGCCCTCGCCGACCCCCGCACGGACATCGTCGAAGCGGATCTCGTCGCATACGTCAATGAGACATCCGACACGTACGACGCCCTCTGCCTCGACATCGACAACGGCCCCGACTGGACCGTCACGGAGGACAACGCTCACCTCTACGGCGAGGCCGGACTGGCAAGCTGCGCACGGGTGTTGAGACCGGGCGGGGTGCTCGCCGTGTGGTCGGCGCAGCCGTCTCCGGAATTCGAGGGAACCTTGCGGAATGCCGGGTTCCAGCAGGTGCGTACCGAAGAGATCCCCGTTGCCCGGGGCGTTCCGGACGTCGTGCACCTCGGCATCCGCCCTGGATAGCAAAGGCGTACTGCCTGCCCGTACGCTGCTCCCCTGACGCCGATCATTCAAGCGTCAATCGCAACGATGCGCAGGCATAGCCAGTCAGAAGGAATCACCCCACTGATTCCGGAAAGCACACCCCAGGGGCGGGCGATGGAGCAGACACACACCTCCCAACACGGTTCGGCGACGGCTACTCCTGGCGCGCAGCGCCGGGTGCTCGTCGTCGAGGACGACGCCACGATCGTCGACGCCATCGCGACCCGCCTGCGCGCCGAGGGATTCCTCGTGCAAACGGCGGGTGACGGTCCGGCCGCGGTCGACACGGCCGAGGCCTGGCAGCCGGACCTGCTGATCCTCGACATCATGCTGCCCGGCTTCGACGGTCTGGAGGTCTGCCGGCGCGTGCAGGCCGCCCGCCCCGTGCCGGTGCTCATGCTCACCGCGCGCGACGACGAGACCGACATGCTGGTCGGCCTCGGTGTCGGCGCCGACGACTACATGACCAAGCCGTTCTCCATGCGGGAGCTGGCCGCGCGCGTGCACGTGCTGCTGCGCCGCGTCGAGCGCGCCGCCCTGGCCGCCGCGACGCCGCGCAGCGGCATCCTGCGCCTGGGTGAACTGGAGATCGACCACGCGCAGCGCCGGGTCCGGGTGCGCAGCGAGGACGTCCACCTCACACCGACCGAGTTCGACCTGCTGGTGTGCCTCGCGAACACCCCGCGCGCGGTGCTCTCGCGCGAGCAGCTGCTCGCCGAGGTCTGGGACTGGGCGGACGCCTCCGGCACCCGCACGGTCGACAGCCACATCAAGGCGCTGCGCCGGAAGATCGGCGCCGAGCGGATCCGCACGGTGCACGGCGTCGGCTACGCCCTGGAGACCCCGACGCCATGAGCGGCGGGCCGGCTGCACGGAGAAACCCCGGGGAGCCGGAACCCTGGGGAAAGGTGAGCCCCTTCTCGATCAAGACGAAGCTGGGCGCGCTGGTGGTCATCTCGGTGCTGATCACCACGGGTCTGTCGGTGATCGCGGTGCACACCAAGACGGAGCTGCGCTTCATCACGGTCTTCTCGATGATCGCCACGTTGCTCATCACGCAGTTCGTGGCCCATTCGCTCACCGCGCCGCTGGACGAGATGACGGCCGTGGCGCGCTCCATCTCGCAGGGCGACTACACCCGCCGCACGCGGGAGAACCGCCGGGACGAGCTGGGCGACCTGGCCGTGACCATCAACGCCATGGCCGACGAGCTGGAGGCCCAGGACCGCCAGCGCAAGGAGCTGGTCGCGAACGTCTCGCACGAGCTGCGCACCCCCATCGCCGGGCTGCGCGCGGTGCTGGAGAACATCGTCGACGGCGTCACCCAGGCCGACCCGGAGACGATGCGCACGGCGCTGAAGCAGACCGAGCGCCTCGGCCGGCTGGTGGAGACGCTGCTGGACCTGTCCCGCCTGGACAACGGCGTCGTCCCGCTGAAGCAGCGGCGGTTCGAGGTGTGGCCGTACCTGTCGGGCGTGCTGAAGGAGGCCAACATGGTCGCCTCCGTGCGCGCGGGCATCGCCACCGGCTCGGGCAGTCACACCCGCACGGACGTGCACCTGCACCTCGACGTGCACCCGCCGGAGCTGACCGCGCACGCCGACCCGGAGCGCATCCACCAGGTCGTGGCCAATCTCATCGACAACGCGGTCAAGCACAGTCCGCCGCACGGCCGGGTGACGGTCAAGGCGCGGCGCGGCGCGCTGCCGGAGTCGCTGGAGCTGGAGGTCCTGGACGAGGGCCCCGGCATTCCGAAGTCCGAGTGGCACCGCGTCTTCGAGCGGTTCAACCGCGGCAGCGCCAAGCGGCCGCAGGGGCCGGGCAGCGACGGCGGCACGGGCCTCGGCCTGGCGATCGCCCGCTGGGCGGTGGATCTGCACGGCGGACGGATCGGAGTGGCCGAATCCGAGCGGGGTTGCCGGATTCTTGTCACTCTTCCGGGACTTCCATCTGTGCCAAGTTGACGTAAAGTTCGAAGCGGAGCCACAAGATCCACCGGCATCCGCGCTGACGGACACGTGTGATCAGGCACAGGCCCGCGCCACTGGCGTGTCAGGCCCCGCTCAACCCTTCCCTTCTTAAGCGGAACTACGCTTGTTTCCCGCCATTTCAAGCGGCGAAACACTCTCCAAGATGTGACTTGCGCGACGTTGAACGGGCCCGGCCTGACCTTCGCGCTCGGGGAGGCGTAGCCTTGATTCCCGCTGTCCATCATCTTGTGAAGCGGAAGAGGGCGGTTGCCGCCGTGTCGCCACAGTCCCCCAGTAACTCGAGCATCTCGACCGACACCGACCAAGCGGGCAAGAACCCCGCCGCGTCGTTCGGTGCCAACGAGTGGCTCGTCGACGAGATCTATCAGCAGTACCTCCAGGACCCGAATTCGGTAGACCGAGCCTGGTGGGACTTCTTCGCCGACTACAAGCCGGGCGCCGCTGCCGCCTCGGCTCCGGCGGGTACCGCGGCCACGGGGGCCGCGGGGACCACCACCGCTCAGCCGGCCGCGCCGGCCACTCCGGCCCAGGCCTCCGCCCCGGCGGCCGAGAAGCCCGCCGCGCCGGCCCCCGCCCAGGCTCCGGCCCAGGCGAAGCCCGCCGCCCAGGCCCCGGACCGGCCCGCGGCTCCCGCGAAGGCCGCCCCGACCCCCGCCAAGGCCGCCCCGGCCCCCGCTCAGCCGGCCGCCGCGAAGCCGGCCGCCCCGGCGAAGAAGGCCGAGCCCGCCGCCGAGGCCCCCGCGGGTCCCGAGCAGGTCGTGCTGCGCGGCCCCGCCGCCGCGGTCGCGAAGAACATGGACGCCTCCCTGGAGCTGCCCACGGCCACGTCCGTGCGCGCGGTCCCGGTGAAGCTGCTGTTCGACAACCGCATCGTCATCAACAACCACCTCAAGCGGGCGCGCGGCGGGAAGATCTCCTTCACGCACCTCATCGGCTACGCCATGGTCCAGGCGATCAAGGCCATGCCGGCGATGAACTACTCGTTCGCGAAGGTCGACGGCAAGCCGACCCTGGTCAAGCCGGAGCACGTCAACCTCGGTCTCGCCATCGACCTGGTCAAGCCGAACGGCGACCGCCAGCTCGTCGTCGCGGCGATCAAGAAGGCCGAGACGCTGAACTTCTTCGAGTTCTGGCAGGCCTACGAGGACATCGTCCGCCGCGCCCGCGACGGCAAGCTGACGATGGACGACTTCACCGGGGTCACCGTCTCCCTGACCAACCCCGGCGGCCTCGGCACGGTCCACTCGGTGCCGCGTCTGATGCCCGGCCAGTCCGTGATCATGGGCGTCGGCTCCATGGACTACCCGGCGGAGTTCCAGGGCACCAGCCAGGACACCCTGAACAAGCTCGGCATCTCGAAGGTCATGACGCTCACGTCGACCTACGACCACCGGGTCATCCAGGGCGCCGCCTCCGGCGAGTTCCTCCGCCAGGTCGCGAACCTGCTCCTCGGCGAGAACGGCTTCTACGACGACATCTTCGAGGCGCTGCGCATCCCCTACGAGCCGGTCCGCTGGCTCAAGGACATCGACGCCAGCCACGACGACGACGTCACCAAGGCCGCCCGCGTCTTCGAGCTGATCCACTCCTACCGGGTCCGCGGCCACGTCATGGCCGACACCGACCCGCTGGAGTACCAGCAGCGCAAGCACCCCGACCTGGACATCACCGAGCACGGCCTCACGCTCTGGGACCTGGAGCGCGAGTTCGCCGTCGGCGGCTTCGCCGGCAAGTCGATGATGAAGCTGCGCGACATCCTCGGCGTGCTGCGCGACTCGTACTGCCGCACCACCGGCATCGAGTTCATGCACATCCAGGACCCCAAGCAGCGCAAGTGGATCCAGGACCGCGTGGAGCGCCCGCACTCCAAGCCGGAGCGCGAGGAGCAGCTGCGCATCCTGCGCCGGCTGAACGCGGCCGAGGCGTTCGAGACGTTCCTGCAGACCAAGTACGTCGGCCAGAAGCGCTTCTCCCTGGAGGGCGGCGAGTCCGTCATCCCGCTGCTGGACGCGGTGCTGGACTCGGCCGCCGAGTCCCGCCTGGACGAGGTCGTCATCGGCATGGCCCACCGCGGCCGGCTGAACGTCCTCGCCAACATCGTCGGCAAGTCGTACGCGCAGATCTTCCGCGAGTTCGAGGGCAACCTCGACCCGAAGTCGATGCACGGCTCCGGCGACGTGAAGTACCACCTGGGCGCCGAGGGCACCTTCACGGGCCTGGACGGCGAGCAGATCAAGGTCTCCCTGGTCGCGAACCCCTCGCACCTGGAGGCGGTGGACCCGGTCCTGGAGGGCGTCTCCCGCGCCAAGCAGGACATCATCGGCAAGGGCGGCACGGACTTCACGGTCCTGCCGGTGGCGATCCACGGCGACGCGGCCTTCGCGGGCCAGGGCGTGGTGGCCGAGACCCTGAACATGTCGCAGCTGCGCGGCTACCGCACCGGCGGCACGGTCCACATCGTCATCAACAACCAGGTCGGCTTCACCGCGGCCCCCGAGTCCTCGCGTTCCTCCATGTACGCGACGGACGTGGCCCGCATGATCGAGGCCCCGATCTTCCACGTGAACGGCGACGACCCGGAGGCCGTGGTCCGCGTGGCGCGGCTCGCCTTCGAGTTCCGCCAGGCGTTCAACAAGGACGTGGTGATCGACCTCATCTGCTACCGCCGCCGCGGTCACAACGAGTCGGACAACCCGGCCTTCACCCAGCCGCTGATGTACGACCTGATCGACAAGAAGCGCTCGGTGCGCAAGCTGTACACCGAGTCCCTCATCGGTCGCGGCGACATCACCCTGGAAGAGGCCGAGCAGGCGCTGCAGGACTACCAGGGCCAGCTGGAGAAGGTCTTCACGGAGGTCCGCGAGGCCACGTCCCAGCCGGCCGCGGCCGCGCCCACGGACCCGCAGGCCGAGTTCCCGGTCGCCGTGAACACCGCGGTGACCACGGAGGTCGTCAAGCGGATCGCCGAGTCCCAGGTCAACATCCCCGACCACGTCACCGTGCACCCGCGTCTGCTGCCGCAGCTGCAGCGCCGGGCGTCGATGGTCGAGGACGGCACCATCGACTGGGGCATGGGCGAGACCCTCGCGATCGGCTCCCTCCTGCTGGAGGGCGTCCCGGTCCGCCTGGCGGGCCAGGACTCGCAGCGCGGTACCTTCGGCCAGCGCCACGCGGTCATCATCGACCGCAGCACGGGCGAGGAGTACACGCCGCTGCAGTACCTCTCCGAGGACCAGGCGCGGCTGAACGTCTACAACTCCCTCCTCTCCGAGTACGCGGCGATGGGCTTCGAGTACGGCTACTCGCTGGCCCGCCCCGAGGCGCTCGTGATGTGGGAGGCGCAGTTCGGCGACTTCGTCAACGGCGCGCAGACCGTGGTGGACGAGTTCATCTCGTCGGCCGAGCAGAAGTGGGCCCAGACCTCCGGCGTCGTGCTGCTCCTGCCGCACGGCTACGAGGGCCAGGGCCCGGACCACTCCTCGGCCCGCCCGGAGCGCTTCCTCCAGATGTGCGCGCAGAACAACATGACGGTCGCCATGCCGACGTCGCCGTCGAACTACTTCCACCTCCTGCGGTGGCAGGTGCACAACCCGCACCACAAGCCGCTGGTGGTCTTCACGCCGAAGTCGATGCTGCGCCTGAAGGCGGCGGCCTCGAAGGCGGAGGAGTTCACGACCGGGCAGTTCCAGCCGGTCATCGGCGACACGTCGGTCGACCCGGCCGCCGTCAAGAAGGTCGTCTTCTGCGCCGGCAAGGTCTACTACGACCTGGAGGCCGAGCGGCAGAAGCGCGGTGTGACGGACACGGCGATCATCCGCATCGAGCGGCTGTACCCGCTGCCGGGCACCGAGCTCCAGGCGGAGATCAAGAAGTACCCGAACGCCGAGAAGTACCTGTGGGCCCAGGAGGAGCCGGCGAACCAGGGTGCCTGGCCGTTCATCGCGCTCAACCTGATCGACCACCTGGACCTGGCGGTCGGCGCGGACGTCCCGCACGGCGAGCGCCTGCGCCGCATCTCGCGCCCGCACTCCTCGTCCCCGGCCGTCGGTTCCGCGAAGCGGCACCAGGCCGAGCAGGAGCAGCTGGTGCGTGAGGTGTTCGAGGCGTAGCCCTCGTACCCCGTCGCAGGTGACCGGGCCGCATCCCCGCCAGGGGGTGCGGCCCGGCCGCATATCCTTGACCCATGTACTTCACGGACCGTGGCATCGAGGAACTGGAGAAGCGGCGCGGCGAGGAGGAGATCACCTTCGAGTGGCTCGCCGAGCAGCTGCGCACGTTCGTCGATCTCAACCCCGACTTCGAGGTGCCGGTGGAGCGCCTGGCGACGTGGCTGGCGCGGCTGGACGACGAGGACGACGAGTAGGGAAGCCCGGCGCTGGCGCCCCTTGAGCGCGCGGGGGCCCGCTGCGACGGGCGGGCGTCGGACGCGTACTGGGCACCCGGCCCACCGACGGCCCGTGAGCCGCGCATCAGACGGAGGCGGGGAGATCGGGACACGACACCGCTCAGCACGGCTCCGCCGTGAGGCGCCCGGCTCCCCCCTGCGCGCGCAGTTCGCAGCACCACGCGGTCGCCAGACGCCTGCTCGGCACCCGGCCCAGCCCTCACGGCCGTCAGTCGCGCGGGTGCGTGAGGTCGTAGGCCAGGCCCAGCGCCCCGTGGGCCAGGAGCAGTGCCCCGGCCGCGGCCCAGCCCCAGCCACCACCGCGCCGCCGTAGCCCCCAGGCCAGCAGAGGCACGCCTCCCGCCACCTGGACGAGGGCCAGGGCTCGGGCCCTCGGGCCGCCCGCCCACGGCATCCAGGGCCCGAGTCGGCTGTGGTCGACGGTGTCGCGTTCCGCGACGGCCTCGCGCAGGCCGGGCCATGCGACGGGCAGGCTGCCCGGCAACAGGGCGGCAATTTCTCCGAGACGGTCGGCGGGTGTGCCCGGGGTGAGTCCCGGCGGCATCAGGACGCCCCACGCGCGCGAGGACCGCCAGCAGGCCGCGCAGCCGGGCGGCCCCGTCGGCTGCCAGGTCGGGCTTGGTGAGCTGTTCGAGGGCCTGCAGGTCCAGGACGGGGTCGAGGCCCACGCGCGCGGCGAAGGTGCGCAGCGCCTCGTCCTCCCCCGCCGGGACGCCGCTCGCGAGCCAGACGAATCCGACAGGGCGGCGGAAGCCGTAGGCGAGGGTGAACCCGGCGTGGTCGGCGTCCCACCACAGGGCGAGGACGGGCCAGGGCGCGCCCACGGCGAGGGCGGTGGCCCAGCCGGTGACCACGCGGTCGACGGGCTCCGCGCCGTCCCGCCAGGGCCGGCCCTCGGGGACCAAAACGCTCCAGTCGTCGCCCGCGCGGGTCAGCCGCATGGGCTCCCGCAGCAGATGGGCGACGGGCGCGACGGCCCCGGGCACCGCCCTGCACAACAGCAGCGCCCCGCGGGCGGGTCCGGTGGGGGCGTCGGGCGTCGGCATGCTCACACGCTAGGTCGATCCGGTGGGATATGAGCACTTATGACCACCCCTTCATCCCCAGAACGGGTGTCTTGACTTTCGACCACCACGATATATCGTGAATGACAGGAGACGCGATATGGCGCGTCGAGGCGGGGAGGTCTCACGATGTCCGAGTGGTCCGTCACGGAACCGAGCAAGCTCACGTTCGACGAGCCGGTGAGCGACCTCCACGTGCGCCTGGTCAACGGAACGGTGAACGTCGTGGGCACGGACGAAGGTTCCGCCCGCCTGGAGGTCTCCGAGATCGAGGGGCCGCCCCTGGTGGTGACCCGGCAGGGCGGCACCCTGACGGTGGCCTACGAGGACCTGCCCTGGAAGGGCTTCCTGTCCTGGCTGGACAGCAAGGGCTGGCGCCGCAGCGCGGTCGCGTCCCTGGCCGTCCCGGCCGGCACCCGCGTGGAGGTGGGAGTGGTGGGCGCCGCCGCCGTGGTCTCGGGCATCGAGGGGCGGACGGTGGTCAAGGGCGTCACCGGCGACACCACGCTGGTGGGTCTTTCCGGTCCGGTCCGGGCCGACACGGTCTCCGGCAGCCTGGAGGCCCAGGACGTCACGGGTGACCTTCGGTTCAACTCGGTCTCCGGCGACCTCACCGTGGTCGAGGGCTCCGGCCGCTCGGTCCGGGCCGACTCGGTCAGCGGCTCGATGATCGTCGACCTCGCCCCGGACGGCCCCACGGACGTGAAGCTGACCAGCGTCTCCGGCGAGATCGCGATCCGGCTGCCGCACCGGGCGGACGCCGAGGTCGAGGCCAACACGGCGAGCGGCGCCGTCTCCAACGCCTTCGACGACCTCCGGGTGCATGGCCAGTGGGGCGCTCACAAGATCACCGGCCGTCTCGGCTCGGGCAGCGGCACCCTGCGGGCCACCACGGTCTCCGGCTCGATCGCCCTGCTGCGCCGGCCGGCCGGGCCGGACGACGACCAGGAACCACGGGACGCACGCCCCGGCACCGACAGCCCTCCGACGGCCCCGGCGGGCCGCCCCGAGGGCGACTCGGGGGACAATTCCGTCTCCGGCCCGGGCGAGGGCACCACCACCGCCCCGGCCGACGGCACGACCGACAAGAAGGTGCTCTGACATGCCCCCCGTCTTCGCCCACGGCCGCCTCCGCCTCTACCTGCTCAAGCTGCTGGACGAGGCCCCCCGCCACGGCTACGAGGTGATCCGCCTCCTCGAGGAGCGCTTCCAGGGGCTGTACGCCCCCTCTGCGGGCACGGTCTACCCGCGCCTGGCCAAGCTGGAGGCCGAGGGCCTGGTCACCCACACCACCGAGGGCGGCCGCAAGGTCTACTCGATCACGGACGCGGGCCGCGCCGAACTGGCCGACCGCAGCGGCGAGCTCGCCGACCTGGAGCTGGAGATCCGGGAGTCCGTCGCCGAACTGGCCGCCGAGATCCAGGCGGACGTACGCGGAGCGGCGGGCGACCTGCGCCGCGAGATGCGCGCAGCAGCCACCGAGGCCCGCCGGGACAACGGCACCAGGACCGGCGGAACCGACGGCACCTCTCACGGCGACTTCGGGCAGTTCGGCGACAAGGACGCCTGGCGCATCGCCAAGGAGGAGATGCGGCGCGCCCGGCAGGAGTGGAAGGAGCAGGCCCGCCGGGCCAAGGACGAGAGCCGCCGCGCCCGCGAGGACGCCCAGCGCGCCCGCCGTCAGGCGAAGGAGGCCCAGGAGCAGGCCCGCGCCCAGGCGCAGGAGCAGGTGCAGCGCATCGCCCGCCGCGTCCAGGAGCAGGTGCAGGACCACTTCACCCGCGGCGACTGGCCGACGGGACTGCGCGAGGGCCTCAGCGAACTGGTCAAGGAGGTCGGCGAGTTCGGCAAGGACTACGGCAAGGACTTCGGCTTCGACTGGACCGGCTCGGGCAAGCAGGAGACGGCTCGCTCACAGTCCGCGGAGGACTTCCCCGCCGCCTACGAACCGTCCTGGGCCCACGAGGACGCCGCGTCCTCCACCGGCGATCCGGCCCGCGACCTGGACCGCCTCCTCGACCGCTTCCGGGACGACATCCGCGATGCCGCCCGCGACAACGGCGTCACCGCCGACCAGCTCCGGGACGCCCGCCGCCACCTGTCCACGGCCGCGGCCCACATAGGAGCGCTCCTGCGCACGCCCAAGGCGTAAGCGGCCGCGTTCAGCCGGCCTTGGCCTCGCCGCCACCCCCGTACAGCACGCGCACCAGCGACGCGTACGTCACCCCGTGGTCGGCGAGGACCTCGGCCGGGACGCCCGGGCGCACAGTCAGGGCCAGCAGCAGGTGCTCGTCGCCGATGTGCCGGTCCCGCTGGGCGAGGGCCGCGCGCAGCGACCCCTCCAGCACGCCCTTGGCCGCGCGCCCGAACGAGGGGCGTCCCGACCACCACCGTGAGTCCTTGCGGTCGCCGGACATGACCCCGGCTCCGTGCACCTCCTCCACCCGCGCGACGATCTCCGCCACGTCGATCCCCAGTCCGGCGAGCGCGTCGCTCTCGGCCCGGGACAGCCCGGCGCGCTTCCGCGCCTCCCGCAGGGCCTCCCTCACCGACTCCCGTCCGTCGGACCCGACCCCCACGGCGGCGAGGGCGAAGGAGCCCCGGCTGCCCTCCCGGTCGAGCAGGGCCAGCAGCAGATGCTCGGGCTCCACGCTGCTCCCACCACCCGCCTCGACATAGGTGAACGCGCTCTTGACCACGTCCCGGGCGTCCTTCGTGAACCGCTCGAACATCAATGCCTCCCGTACTTCTTGTGCACGGCCTGCCTGCTCACACCGAGTTCGGTGGCGATCTCCTGCCACGACCAGCCCTGGTTGCGCGCGTTGCGCACCTGCACGGCTTCCAGCTGCTCCAGCAGCCGGCGCAGCGCGGCGACGGCCCGCAGGCCGACCCGCGGATCACGGTCACCGGCACGCTCGGCCAGATCGGTTGCTTCGGTCATGACGTCAACATAGGTTGACACCCGGCATTCGTCAACCCCAGTTGACACGCGAAACGGCCGGCCCGTTCCCGGACCGGCCGTTCGAGCACTGCGCGCGCTCAGGGATTGGTCAGCACGATCTTCCCGAACTGCTCACCGGAGGCGAGCCGCTCGAAGCCCTCCCGCGCACGGTCCATGGGCAGCACCTCGTCGATGACGGGCCGCACTCCGGTGGCGGCGCAGAACGCCAGCAGATCCTCCAGCTCGTCCTTGGTCCCCATGGTGGAGCCGACGACCTTGAGCTCCAGGAAGAAGATGCGGGTCAGCTCGGCGTGCGAGGGCCGGTCGCCACTCGTGGCACCGGAGATGACCAGGGTGCCGCCCGGCTTCAGCGACTTCACGGAGTGCGACCAGGTCGCGGCCCCCACGGTCTCGATCACGGCGTCGACCCGCTGCGGCAGACGCGCTCCGGCCTCCAGCGCCTCGACGGCCCCCAGTTCCAGGGCCCGCTTGCGCTTGGCCTCGTCCCGGCTGGTGGCGAAGACCCGCAGCCCGGCGGCCTTGCCCAGCACGATCGCGGCCGTGGCGACACCGCCGCCGGCGCCCTGCACCAGCACGGAGTCGCCGGGCCGGACACCCGCGTTCGTGAACAGCATCCGGTACGCGGTCAGCCACGCCGTCGGCAGACAGGCGGCCTCCTCGAAGGACAGCTCCTTCGGCTTGGGCAGGATGTTCCAGGTCGGCACGGACACCTGCTCGGCGAAGGTGCCCTGGTAGCGCTCGGTGAGGATGGAACGGGGTTCCTTCGGGCCGACCCCGTGCCCGCTCTGTCCGATGACGGAGTGCAGGACGACCTCGTTGCCGTCCTCGTCGACCCCGGCGGCGTCGCAGCCGAGGATCATCGGCAGCTTGTCCTCCGCGAGGCCGACGCCGCGCAGGGACCAGAGGTCGTGGTGGTTGAGGGAGGCGGCCTTGACCGTGACGGTGCTCCAGCCGGGACGGGCCTCGGGAGCAGGACGCTCCCCCAACTCCAGGCCGGACAGCGGCTGGTCGCGGTCGATTCGGGCGGCGTAGACAGCGAACATGACCTTGACGATAGGTTCCCCACCGGGGTGACGGAACCGTATGCCCCTGTGAGACACACCCTCTTGCCAGGACCGGGACGCCCCTGCTGAGGCCGGGGCCGGCCCGCGGCCCGGCGGAGCGGGAGGCCGCCGCGCGCGCCCGCGGTGGCCTCCGGGACCCGTCCGCGTCCGTACACCACCCGAACAGCCGAACCCCCGGCAAAGAAATGACCCCGCCCAACCCGGACGGGGTCACCTCATCACTCGCTCGGCGGTATCAGCGACGCGCGACACCCTCGGCCCGCGCCGCGGCCGCGACCGCCGCGGTCACCGCAGGCGCCACCCGCTCGTCGAACGGCGACGGAATGACGTAGTCGGCGGCGAGATCGTCCCCGACCACAGCGGCCAGCGCCTCCGCGGCGGCCAGCTTCATCCCCTCCGTGATCCGGGAGGCCCGCACCTGCAGCGCCCCGGCGAAGATCCCCGGGAACGCCAGCACGTTGTTGATCTGGTTCGGGAAGTCCGACCGCCCGGTGGCGACGACCGCCGCGTACTTGTGCGCGACCTCGGGGTGCACCTCCGGGTTCGGGTTCGCCATGGCGAAGACGAACGCGCCCTCGGCCATGGACGCCACCGCGGACTCCGGGACGGTCCCTCCCGAGACCCCGATGAACACGTCGGCCCCGGCCAGCGCCGTCTCCAGCGAGCCCGTGATCCCGGCCTTGTTGGTGAACCCGGCCAGGTCCCGCTTGACCGGCGTGAGGTCGTCCCGGTCCGCCGACACGACACCCTTGCGGTCGGCCACCGCGACGTCCCCGATCCCGGCCTCGACCAGCATCTTCGCGATGGCGACACCCGCCGCGCCGGCGCCGGAGATGACGGCCCGCAGGTCGCCCACGGCCCGCCCGCTCAGCCGCGCGGCGTTCCGCAGGGCGGCCAGCGTCACGACCGCCGTGCCGTGCTGGTCGTCGTGGAAGACCGGGATGTCCAGCCGCTCCTGCAGCTTCCGCTCGATCTCGAAGCACCGCGGCGCCGAGATGTCCTCCAGGTTGACGCCGCCGAACGAGGGCGCGAGCCGCACCACCGTCTCGACGATCTCGTCGACGTCCGTGCAGGCCAGCGCGATCGGAACCGCGTCCACACCGCCGAACTGCTTGAACAGGATGGCCTTGCCCTCCATCACCGGGAGGGAGGCCTCGGGCCCGATGTCACCGAGCCCCAGCACGGCCGTACCGTCCGTCACGACGGCGACGACCGAGGACTTCCATGTGTAGTCGTGCACCAGCTCCGGCTGCTCCGCGATCGCGCTGCACACCTTCGCGACCCCGGGCGTGTACGCCAGGGACAGGTCGTCCTTGTCACGGACCGGCACGGTGGCCTGCACGGCCATCTTGCCGCCGCGGTGCAGCGCGAACGCCGGATCGAAGGAGTCGAGGGGCTCCGCACCGCCCTCGTTGCCCGTATCACCGGTCTTGCTCTCGCTGCGAGGATTGACGATCTCCGCTGCCACTTCGTTTTACCCCTTAAATCTTCATCGGTTTGAGGGTGGCCACTCCTGGTGAGGGGTGGGCGGGACCGCGTACCGCCGTGGTCGTGCTTGTACGTGATACGTACGGGCGCGTACGCGACGGGCGCGCCGCACACGCGCCCTGAGCCCCGGATGAGGGGTGTAAAGACCTTTCTTACCGGACGGACGGCACCGAGGACGAGTCCATAACGCCAAGGTCACATGCCAGCGCCCTGACTCTTCGTCCAAAATCGGGACAAGGCCTGGACAAACCATCGACAACCACTCAAGCGGCGGCGAAGTCCGCGGCCCCCGGAGCCAAATCCCGGGATATGCCGAAGATCTTCCGGCCGGAAGGAGAGATTCCCACAGAAGGTCCGGCCGTGATGTACCGGAGTGGTGCGGTTCGGGGGTCGCCCGTTATCCGATTTTGACATGGCTGGCCCCCAGAATGGCGCAGTCCGAATGGCAAGATGCCGTAATCACACGAGGTCGCGACACTCGAAGACGTGTGTTCTCGTCGACCCACGGCATTGCCGGCCCCGCCGGCAGGCCACGGCGCTGCCGACCCCATCGGCGGCGCTGAGCCCCATCGGCAACTCCACCCATCCGCCGGAGGAACCCACCATGACCGCAAGCTCCACCCGTCGTACGACCGCCGCCCGCTCCCGGCTAGCAGCGGTCGGTGCGATCGCGGTCGCAGGCGCGCTGATGCTCACCGGATGCGGTGACCAGACCAAGGACAACGGCTCGGGCAGCGAGACCGCGACGGCCTCCGCCCCGCTGGCCGACAAGCTGCCCAAGGCGATCCGCGACAAGGGCGTCATCAAGGTCGGTTCGGACATCGCCTACGCCCCGGTCGAGTTCAAGGACAGCTCGGGCAAGGTGGTCGGCATCGACCCCGACCTCGCCGCCGCCATGGGCAAGCAGCTCGGGGTCGACTTCCAGTTCGAGAACGGCACCTTCGACACGCTGATCACGGGTCTGCGCTCCAAGCGGTACGACATCGCCATGTCCGCGATGACCGACACCAAGGACCGCCAGGAGGGCATCGACTCCGACACGGGCAAGAAGGTCGGCGAGGGCGTCGACTTCGTGGACTACTTCACCGCCGGTGTGTCGATCTACACCAAGAAGGGCGACGACCAGGGCATCAAGACCTGGTCCGACCTGTGCGGCAAGAAGATCGTGCTGCAGCGCGGCACGGTCTCCGAGGACCTCGCCAAGGCCGAGTCGAAGAAGTGCCCGTCCGGCAAGAAGATCGCCATCGAGCCCTTCGACAACGACCAGCAGGCCCAGACCCGCCTGCGCGCGGGCGGCGCCGACGCCGGCTCGTCCGACTTCCCGGTCGCCGCGTACGCCGTGAAGACCTCCGGCGGCGGCAAGGACTTCCAGCTGGTCGGCGAGCAGGTCGAGGCCGCTCCGTACGGCATCGCGGTCGCCAAGAACCAGACGGAGCTGCGGGACGCGCTCAAGGCCGCGCTCGACGCCATCATCAAGAACGGCGAGTACGAGAAGATCCTGAAGAAGTGGGGCGTCACGGACGGCTCCGTCGACGAGGCCACGATCAACGGCGGCAAGTGACCGCGACGCAGCGGCACTGAAAGGCAACACCCGTGACTGTTGACATCGACAAGACGGCGGGCGACACGCCCCCGGCCGGGCCGGAGGCCATCAAGGCCATCCCGGTCCGGCACTACGGGCGGTACATCTCGGCCGTCGTCGCCCTCGCCCTGCTGGGCGGCGTCGTCTACGCGTTCGCCCAGGGCAAGATCAACTGGGACGCGATCCCGGACTACTTCTTCGACGACCGCATCGTCGACGGCGTGGGCAAAACGCTCCTGCTGACGGTGCTGTCCATGGCGATCGGCATCATCGGCGGCGTCCTGCTCGCCGTGATGCGCCTGTCGAAGAACCCGGTGACCTCGTCGATCGCCTGGTTCTACATCTGGTTCTTCCGCGGCACCCCGGTCCTGGTCCAGCTGATCGTCTGGTTCAACCTCGGCCTGGTCTTCGAGTACATCAACCTCGGGCCGTTCTACAAGGACGAGTGGTCGGACTTCATGACCCCGTTCCTGACGGCGCTGCTGGGCCTCGGCCTGAACGAGGCGGCGTACATGGCGGAGATCTGCCGTGCCGGTCTGCTCTCGGTCGACGAGGGCCAGACCGAGGCGTCGCACGCGCTCGGCATGAGCCACTCCAAGACGCTGCGCCGGATCGTGATCCCGCAGGCGATGCGCGTGATCGTGCCGCCGACGGGCAACGAGGTCATCAACATGCTGAAGACGACCTCGCTGGTCTCGGTCGTCCAGTACCCCGAACTGCTCCGCGCCGCCCAGGACATCGGCCAGACCTCCGGCGCCCCGGCTGAGATGCTGTTCCTGGCGGCGGCCTGGTACCTGCTGCTGACCTCGGTCTTCAGCGTCGGCCAGTACTACCTGGAGCGGTACTACGCGCGTGGTTCGAGCCGGTCGCTCCCGGCCACGCCGTTCCAGAAGATCAAGGCCAACGTGCTGTCCCTGTCCAACCGCTCGTCGACGACGGGAGGCACCGCATGACCGCCATGGTGAAGGCCGAGGGCGTCCACAAGTCCTTCGGTCCCGTCGAGGTCCTCAAGGGCATCGACCTGGAGGTGAAGTCCGGCGAGGTGTTCTGCCTCATCGGACCGTCCGGCTCCGGCAAGTCGACCTTCCTCAGGTGCATCAACCACCTGGAGAAGATCAACGCCGGCCGCCTGTACGTCGACGGCGAGCTGGTCGGCTACAAGCAGAAGGGCGACAAGCTCTACGAGCTGAAGGACAGCGAGGTCGCGCTGAAGCGCCGGGACATCGGCATGGTCTTCCAGCGCTTCAACCTGTTCCCGCACATGACGGCCGTGGAGAACGTCATGGAGGCGCCCGTCCAGGTCAAGGGCGTGAACAAGGGCCAGGCGCGGCTGCGCGCGCTGGAGCTGCTGGACCGGGTGGGCCTGGCCGACAAGGCGGGCAACTACCCCTCGCAGCTCTCCGGCGGCCAGCAGCAGCGCGTGGCCATCGCGCGGGCCCTGGCCATGGACCCGAAGCTGATGCTGTTCGACGAGCCGACCTCGGCGCTCGACCCGGAGCTGGTCGGTGACGTCCTGGACGTCATGCGCGACCTGGCCGAGTCGGGTATGACGATGGTCGTCGTCACGCACGAGATGGGCTTCGCCCGCGAGGTGGGCGACAGCCTGGTCTTCATGGACGGCGGCGTGGTGGTCGAATCCGGACATCCGCGCGAGGTGCTGACGAACCCGCAGCACGAGCGGACGAAGTCGTTCCTGTCCAAGGTGCTCTGACGGCACGCACGGCGAGGGGGCGGTACGGAATCTCCGTGCCGCCCCCTTCGCGCTCCCCCGCGCGTCTACTTCATGGCGAGCAGCAGGGTGTCCGAGGGCGAGCACCACACCGGCCTGACCTCGCCGAACCCCTTCTCGCGCAGCACGCGCACATGCCAGGCCACCGACGGCGTGTCCCCGTCGGCGTGGTCGCCGTAGATCTCGTAACGCCGGGCGGTGGGTCCGGCGAGGACAGGGTCCTTCGCGGCGAGCTGCCACCACTCGGTCCAGCCGAGGACGCCGGACTCCCTGGCCTGTTCCATGCGGGCGTGGCGCTGGGCACGCTCGGCGGCGTTGATCCGGGGCGTCGACTCGTCGATCATGTGGTCCGCGTTCAGGAAGACCCCGCCCTCGCGGACGAGTCCGGCGAGGCGGCCGTAGAGCTCCGCGAGAGGGTCCCGGTGCAGCCAGTGCAGGGCCGTCGCGGTGAGGACGGCGTCGTACGAGTCGTGCGGCAGCCTGGCCGGCCAGTCGGGATCCTTGAGGTCGGCGCCGACCAGGGTGACCCGGTCGTCACCGGCGAAGGTGCCCTCGGCGATGGCGAGGAGCGCCGGGTCGAGGTCGACTCCGGTGCTGGTGGCGTCGGGGAACCGGGCGAGCAGCCGGGCGGTGATGCTGCCCGTGCCGCAGGCCAGGTCGAGGACGCGCGGGGCGGTGCCCACGACGGCCTCCACCATGTCGAGCATGATGCGGAACCGCTCCTCGCGGTCGGGCATGTACCACTCCTGCTGGCGGTCCCAGCTCGCCTGCCAGGCCTGCCAGTCGGTGGTGGCCGTGGTGGTGTCCGCGTCCGTCATCGAGCCCCTCCGTCGTAATACCCTGGATACACGATCAGCTGTTACCAGCGCGCACTCACGACCATAAAGCCCCTCCGTAAGGACTACAAGTGGAACTGGCCTATTACTCGGACTATGCCGTGCGCCTCGTCAACACCGAGGAGCCGGCCCGGGGCACGGACACCCTGACCTCGGTGGAGGCCGTGCGCGATCTGTTCGGCGGCCAGCAGTCGGCCGCGCGCCGCGCCACGGACGCGGACGTGACCCGGTTCCGCTCGGTCCGGGCCCGGCTGCGCGCGGTCTTCGAGGCGGCGGACGGCGGCGACGAGCAGCTCGCCGTGGACCTGCTGAACTCCCTGCTGCTGGAGTTCCCGGTGAGCCCGCAGATCTCGGGGCACGACTTCCGCGACGACGACGGCCGCCCGCTGTGGCACATGCACCTGGCGGACCACCCGTCCAACGCCACCGCCGGCTACGCGGCCATCGCCGCGATGGGCCTGGCCTTCCACCTCACCGAGTACGGCGTGGACCGCCTCGGCCTGTGCGAGGCCCCGCCCTGCCGCAACGCCTACCTGGACACCTCGACCAACCGCTCGCGGCGCTACTGCTCCGACCGCTGCGCGACCCGTGCCAACGTGGCGGCCTACCGGGCCCGCAAACGCCTGGAGGCGGCCCGGCCCGGCCTGCCGGAGAGGACGGGCCTGGCGGCCGACAGCGCCCAGCCGAGCAGCGCCCACGGCGAGCGCCGGCCGGGCCTGAGCGGCCGGTAGCGGAACCGGACCCGGCCCAGCACCAGGTCGTCGGGGACGACGCCGTAGTCGGTGCTGTCGCCGCCGGCGTAGGCGTTGTCGCCGAGCACCCACCAGCCGTTCTCGCGCCGCTGGGCGGCCCGCTTCACCACGAGCAGGTCCTGCTGGAAGGGATGGCGCAGCACGACCACGTCACCGGGCCTGATCCGGGCGCCGTAGTGCACCAGGAGCCGGTCCCCGTGGTACAGCGTGGGCACCATGGACGGCCCGGTCACCTCGGCCACCCCGAAGGGCGCGGCCGGCCTCCCCCGCTCGGACTCCTGCGACAGCTCCGGCATCACCCGGCACCTCCCCGGTTCTTTCCTCCACCAGTCTCAGTCTCACCCCGGACTTTTGTCCTAAGCCCTAGGGGGCACTCGCGAAAACCCCTCCCCCACGGAGTAATGTCCCCTGTGAGAAGACGATCACGAGGAAGGAATGCTCCATGCTTTCCCGCCTGTTTGCACCCAAGGTCAAGGTCAGCGCGCACTGCGACCTTCCCTGCGGTGTCTACGACCCCGCCCAGGCCCGCATCGAGGCGGAGTCGGTCAAGGCCGTCCAGGAGAAGATGGCCGGAAACGACGACCCGCACTTCCAGGCCCGCGCCACCGTCATCAAGGAGCAGCGCGCGGAGCTCGCCAAGCACCACGTCTCGGTGCTGTGGAGCGACTACTTCAAGCCCCCGCACTTCGAGAAGTACCCGGAGCTGCACCAGCTGGTCAACGACACCCTGAAGGCCCTCTCGGCCGCCAAGGCGTCGACCGACCCGGCCACCGGCCAGAAGGCGCTGGACTACATCGCCCAGATCGACAAGATCTTCTGGGAGACCAAGAAGGCCTGATCGCCACGTACGCCGAAGGGGCCCTGCCGCCGATCCGGCCGGGCCCCTTCGTCGTACGGTGCCCGGTGCCGGCACCGTCGTGGGGACTTCGCCGGCGTCACGGTGGCCGGGGTGCCTGCGGCCCCGCCGTGTGCGGTCCGGTCGAGGGGCGTGACGTCACCGCCCGTTCAGGCGGCCGCGCCGACCTTGGCCGGCGGCTCGTCGCGCAGGCTGACCTCGTGCGTGTCGTTGACGTTCCGCGCGTGCACCGGGTTGCGGCGCGAGAGCACCACGATGCCCGCGGCGAGGGCGGTGCCGACCACCGCGACGACCGCCGTGCCGAGGTCGCCGCCGTGCTGGACGGCCGCGGCGGCCCCGCCGCCGATCAGCGCCGCGGCGGGCAGGGTGATCACCCAGGCGACCGCCATCCGGCCCGCGACGCTCCAGCGGACCTCCGCGAGCCTGCGGCCGAGTCCGGCGCCGAGGATGCTGCCCGAGGCGACCTGGGTGGTGGACAGGGCGAAACCGAGGTGGGCGGAGGTCAGGATGACGGTGGTGGAGGCGGTCTCGGCGGCGAAGCCCTGCGGCGACCGGATCTCGGTGAGGCCCTTGCCCATGGTGCGGATGATCCGCCAGCCGCCGAGGTAGGTGCCGAGGCCGATCGCGAGGCCCGCGGAGGCGACCACCCACAGGGGCGGACCGGCGTCGGGGCCGAGCGCGCCGGCCGCGATCAGGGTGAGGGTGATGACGCCCATGGTCTTCTGCGCGTCGTTGGTGCCGTGGGCGAGCGAGACGAGCGAGGCGGAGGCGATCTGCCCGATCCGGAAGCCCTTCGCCACGGACTCCTCGCGGGCGCGGTCGGTGAGCCGGTAGGCGAGCCAGGTGGCGAGCAGTGCGGCGATTCCGGCCACGACCGGCGAGGCCACCGCCGGGACCAGCACCTTCTCGACGACCTTGCCGAAGTGCACGCCGTGACGGCCCGCCCCCACCCACACGGCTCCGATCAGCCCGCCGAACAGGGCGTGCGAGGAACTGGAGGGCAGTCCGAGGAGCCAGGTCAGCAGGTTCCACAGGATCGCACCGACAAGCCCCGCGAAGATCATCCCCGGTGTGACGAGGGCGTCGTCCACGATGCCGCCCGAGATGGTCCTGGCGACCTCGGTGGACAGGAAGGCGCCGACGACGTTGAGGACGCCGCTGATCAGGACCGCTGTACGGGGAGCGAGCGCGCCGGTGGCGATGGAGGTGGCCATCGCGTTCGCCGTGTCGTGGAAACCGTTGGTGAAGTCGAACGCGAGCGCCGTGACGATGACGACGGCCACGAGGAACGTGATGTGGTCCATTGCTGCATGCAAGCAAGTCCGGGCCGGGGGGCTGGGACCGGCGAGGCGACGGCCGGTCAGGTTCACGCAGGTGGCCGTGGCGCGCACCCCCTACGATCGCGGCCATGAGCATCCGCTGGACGTACGCCTTCGCCGACCGGCCCCGCGCGGGCTTCGACGCCGCCTGCGGCTTCTGGACGGCGGTCACCGGCACCCGGCTCTCCGAACCACGCGGCGAGCACTCCGAGTTCGTCACGCTGCTCCCGGACGGCGCCGACGCGTGCGTGAAGGTGCAGGCGGTCGCATCCGGTCCCGGCGGCGCGCACCTGGACTTCTGCGTGGACGACGTACGGGAGTTCACCGACACGGCGGTGCGGCTCGGGGCACGCGTGGTGCGCGACCTCGGGTCACTCGCCGTGCTGCGCTCGCCGGGCGGGCAGTTGTTCTGCGCGGACTGCTGGCGCGGGCAGTCGTCGCGGCCGGACCCGGTGCGCGGCAGCCGGCTCGACCAGGTGTGCCTGGACGTGCCGCCGTCGGTCCACGACGCCGAAGTCGCCTTCTGGACCGCGCTGCTGACCGGCTGGGAGTCACGTCCCGGCTCCCTTCCGGAGTTCCATGTGGTCGAGCCGCCGCCCGGGCTGCCGGTGCGCCTGCTCCTGCAGCGCCTCGACGGCGAACGCCCGGCCTCCGCCCACCTCGACCTCGCCTGCGCGGACGCCGGCACGACCCGGGCCTGGCACGAGGAGCACGGGGCGTCGTTCGTGGCCGCGTTCTCCGGCTGGACGGTGATGCGCGACCCGGCGGGCGGCACGTACTGCCTGACGACCCGGGACCCGGAGACGGGCCGGCCGCGGGTTCGGGTGTGTTGACCGGACAGCTGCCTAAGGCCTGCCGATGTACGCGCACGCCGTCATGAGGTCCCCCTCGGGCGTGGGGCAGGGCGGAAGATCCGGCGCCTCGTCCGGATCCGCGTTCTCCCAGACGTACGGCCCTCCGGGCTCCGCCGATGTCTGCGCCCAGAGGGTCAGCCCGCCCGCCGCGACCACGACCAGCGCCCACAGGATCACCACCCACCGCCACACCCTGCGACGCCGCTCCCCCGTCATGCTCATGGCCACACGCTAACGCGTCCGGCCTCAGCCCCCGCGCCGGGACCACCGTCCCGGACAGGGCCGGGAGGGTGGTGGGATCCGATCCGCGTCGGCTCGTCGGCGGATTCGTCCGCGTCGGCTCGTCAGAGGTCGGCCGAGCCGTCCACGATCGGGCGGATCACCACCGGACGGCCCGGGGCGCCCGCGGGCTGGGGGCATCGTGCGATCCGCTCCGCGATCTCCGTGACCCGCTCCAGGCTCGCGCACTCCAAAACCCAGTAACCGGCGGGCAGCACCTCCGTCAGGCCGTACGGGCCGTCGTCGATCACGGCCTTCCCGTCGGCCCCGAGCGTGACGTGCCGGCTCCGCGCCGGCTCGGCCAGGCCCTGCGCGTCGACCAGCTCGCCGCTCCCGGCCAGGTCGTCGCCGAGCGCGCCCATGTGCGCGGACATGGCGCGCAGGTCCTCCTCGCTCCAGGCCGCGGAGTCCGCCGAGCCCTTGCCGCGCAGGGCGTCGTAGTCCGCCTGTGAGCCCTCCACCAGGACCAGGTACCTCATGCCGCTCCTCCGTGCTCGTCCCGTGCCGCCGGGCGGATCCCACGCGGATCCCAGGCGGAGCCGACGCGGATCCCACGGGGCCCCAGGCGGACCCCGGGCGGGGCGCCGCGGACGGGCCGCGGTGCCGGGCACGGATCCGGGGACCGGCTCAGGCGCCGGCTCGATACCGGCTCAGGCTCGGGGATTCTTCGCGACCGTTCCCCCGGGGGTGGCCTCGGGCCGGGCCGGGCCCGGCGGGGCGGTCACGGATGGGGCGGGGTCTTCGGCGGGCCGGGCCGCTCCGGCGTCCCCGCCCGGCCGGGCGCCTTCGGCCCGGCCGCTTTCCGCACCCTCCGCGTCGTCGTAGGCCCCGCACTCGGGGTTGCGGCACGGTCCCGCCACCCACCTCGGGACCCAGGTGCCCAGCGTCTTGTGCCGCCGGACGACTGTCTCCACTGGCTGTCCGCAGGTCGGACAGACGTGCTCCTCGCTGCCCATGCCTTCAGGGTAGGCCGGTGCGGCGCTCAGCGCTTCCTGCTGTACGTGCGCACCAGCACGCCGTTGCCGAAGGTGCGCACCGACTCCAGTGTGAATTCGGAGAGCTGGAAGCCGGAGCCGAACATGGGCATGCCCGAGCCGTAGACGAGCGGGTAGGTCTTGATGACCAGTTCGTCGATCTCGTCCAGCAGCTCTCCGGCCAGGCGGGAACCGCCGCACAGGTAGATGCCGAGGTCGCCGTCCTCCGCCTTGAGCGCGCGGACCTTGCCGAGCAGGTCGTCCGCGATGATCTCCACGTTCGGATCGGGCGACTTTCCCAGCGTGCGCGAGGCGACGTACTCGCGCAGGTGGCTGTAGGGGCTGGTGATGCCCTCCTTGAGGGCCACTTCGTAGCTGGCCCGGCCCTGGACGATCGTGTCGAACCGCTTGTTCGGCAGGTCGTCGATGCCGGTGGCGCGCCGCCCGCCGGTCGCGACGGTCTCCGGATACTCCTCCGCGAGGAAGCCGAAGAACTCCTCGTCGACGAAGGGATACATCGACGACGCGTCGCCGTCCGGGTCCCCGATGAAGCCGTCGATGGAGCAGGCGATGAAGTAGGTGAGCTTTCGCAAGCCAGGTCTCTTTTCGTAGGCTGTCGCTGCAACGACTCCAGTTGTAGTGCTTCACTTGTAGTGGTTGCAAGGGATTATCCGCGATCCGCGGAAGTGGGAGAAGGGACTCCGCATGGCCAGCAACCCTGAGCGGCGCGCCGCGCTCGTCGACGCCGGTGTCGAGGTCCTCGCGCGGGAGGGAGCCCGTGGGCTGACGTTCCGCGCGGTGGACGCGGAGGCCGGCGTCCCGGTGGGCACCGCCTCGAACTACTTCGCCGACCGCGGCGACCTGCTCCGCCAGATCGACACCCGGCTGCACGCGCGCCTCGCGCCCGACCCGGAGGTGGTCACCGGGCTCATGAACCGGCCGAGGGACCGCTCGCTGGTCACGGCCTTCATGCACGACCTGACGGCCCGCGCGACCCGCGACCGCACGGGCTACCTGGCCTTGCTGGAGCTACGGCTGGAGGCCACCCGGCGCCCCGAACTGCGCGCCTCCTACACGAAGTCGGTGCGCGGCGACCTGGAGGAGGCCATGGAGTTCCACCGGACGGCCGGGCTGCCCGGGGGTGACGAGAGAGTCGCCGTGCTCTATCTGGCCATGCTCGGACTGCTCCTGGAGCACCTGACCCTGCCGGGCGTGCTGGAGGACGTGCTGCCCGGCGTGAGCGTGCCGGACGGACTGGTGGAGCGGATCGTGGCGACGGTCCTGCCGGAGGGGGCGCAAGAGTAGGGGCGCAACGGCAGGGGCGTGAGGGTCTGCTGGTGGAGGCGCGGCCCGCAGGGACCTAGGCGGACGTCACCGTTCGGGGCTCGCGCCACATCGGCCACATCACCGGGCCGTCGGGCAGTTCGAGGACCTCGCCCGACAGCTCGAAGCCCAGCCGCTCGTACAGCTTGCGGCTGCGGTCGCTGCTGGCCTCCAGGTAGGCGGGCAGCCCCTCGCGGTCGCAACGGTCGAGGACCGACTCGATGAGCGCGGTCCCGAGACCTTCGCCCTGCCGGCCGGGGGCGACCCCGATCATCCACAGGTACTCGTGGGCGCGCCCGGCGGGATGGATCGCGGCCGTCAGGCGGCCGATCGCCTCGATGCGCGCGTTGCCGGGGTCGACGGCCTCCCGCACCTGGGCGGGGCCGTCGTCCTCACCGGCGTCGGCGGAGCCGTCCTCGCCGTGACCGTCCTGGGCGGGCATGGACAGCCACAGCGCGCAGGCGGAGCCGTCCTCGGTGACGTCGACACGGCCCGACTCGAGCACGATGTCGGTGAAGGCGGCCATGAGTCCGGGGTGCTTGGTCCGGCGGTCCTCCACGCCGGGGAAGACCCAGCCGCTCACGGGGTCGTCCTGGAAAGCCTCGTCCAGGAGCCGGACGATCAGCTCCCGGTCCTCCGCGCCCGCCGTCCGGATCGACACGCCCATGTCCCCGCCCCTTCGCTCGCCCTGATCACTGATCACCGATCACCGGCATCACCGATTGCCGACACCGACGCCGAACACCGATGGCGTCCGTGCGGTGCAGTCCGCGCGGTGCAGTCCGCCCGATGCCGGCCACTGCTGCCGATGGCCGGATGGCTGGTGCCGATCACCGATGCCGCAACGCCGATGCCGTCCGCCGGCACCCATCGCCGGCACCCATGACCGGTGCCGATCAGCGGTACAGATCCGCGGTGCCGACCACTGGTGCCGATCGCGGTACAGATCCGCGGTGCCGACCCGGTGCCGCCGGGCGTGATCGTAGGCCGGTCGGGGGGCAGCGTGGCCGGTGAGGCCGGACGTTGGCGGAAATGTGTCGCACACCTGCCCGAAGAGGCCGTGTGACACGAGTGAGGAGCGGACGAGGGGCGGGCCCCGCACACCGTGGGGCAGTGCGGGACCCGCCGGCCGGGTTCCGGTGACCGTGCGGTGTCAGGAGCCGCACGGCCCCGGCGCCCCGGGGTCTGTCCTTCGGCCGTCCGAAGAAGACGGCCCTCTCACTCGGCCGACCAGCGGTCAGACGCGGCGCTCGCACCCGGCGCTGACCCGGCCGGCCGTCAACTGCTGCGCCGGGTCACGAACTCGGCGAGGGCGAGCAGCCCGCCCGCCGCCTCGGGATCGGGTACCGCCCGGGCCAGTTGCTGCATCGCCCGGCCCATCCGGTCGGCCGCCTGCTCCTGTGCCCAGTCGCGGCCGCCCGCACGCTCCACGGTCAGGGCGATGCGGTCCAGGTCCTCCTCGTCGGCGGGTCGTGCGTACAGCTCGGCGAGTTCGGCGGCCTCGGGTGTGCCGGAGACGAGGGCCGCGACCACCGGCAGGGACTTCTTGCGCGCGGCCAGGTCCGCGCCGACCGGTTTGCCGGTGCGGCTCGGGTCGCCCCATATGCCGATGACGTCGTCGATGAACTGGAAGGCCAGTCCGGCCTCCCTGCCGAACCCGTCCAGCGCCGCCACGTCCGTCGCCCCGGCCCCCGCGTACAGCGCGCCGATCGCGCACGCGCTGCCCAGCAGGGCGCCCGTCTTGGCCTCCGCCACGGCGAGCACCTCGTCCAGCGTCACCCCGGCCGGGACGCGCCGCTCCAGGGCCGTGTCCGCGTGCTGTCCGGCACACAGCTCGACCACGCAGTCCGCGAGCCGGACGGCGGCCGCCTGGGACACCGGATGCGGGTCCTCGGCGAGCAGCCGCAGAGCCAGCGCCTGCAAGGCGTCCCCGGCGAGGATCGCGTCGGCGTCGCCGAACACGGCCCACGCGGTGGGGCGGTGGCGACGGGTGGCGTCACGGTCCATCACGTCGTCGTGCAGCAGCGTGAAGTTGTGGACCAGTTCCACCGCGGCGGCCGCCCGGACCGCGCGCGCTCTTGCCTCGGGTCCCCCCAGGGCGGCCGCGGCGGCGAGAACCAGCGCGGGCCGGATCGCCTTGCCCGAGCCGCCCTCGGCCGGAGTACCGTCGGCCTGCTCCCAGCCGAAGTGGTAGCGCGCGACCCGGCGCATCGGCGCCGGCAGCGAGTCGAGCGCGGCCCGCAGCACCGGATCGACCTCCGCCCGGGCGCGCTCCAGGAGTATGACCGCCTCGTGTCCCTCGGCCGGTACCGCCCGGCTGTCCTGCTGCGTCCCGATGGGCCCCCGCCCTTCCGGCGCCCCGGCCGGTCGCCGGGGCTCGGAGCCGGGCTGCCCACCGGGGGCGGGCAGCGTCGGTTCCGTCCTGAACTCCGTGAGGAACTCACCCATGGGACCGCCTCGAAGAAGGAGCGGACGGTGGCGCCTGGGCTGCCACCGGGCGCGTACCCCCAGGGTGTACCCGTCCGGCCGGGGCGGGACACGGCGGACCTGCCGGGAGGGTCACCGCCAGCGGCCGATCTCGACGTTCTCCAGGACTCCGAGCGCGTCCGGTACCAGGACCGCTGCCGAGTAGTAGGCCGTGACCAGGTACTTGATGATGGCCTGTTCGTTGATGCCCATGAAGCGCACCGACAGGCTCGGCTCGATCTCGTCCGGGATGCCCGAGGCCCGCAGACCGATGACGCCCTGGTCGCTCTCACCGGTACGCATGGCGATGATCGACGTCGTCCGCGCGTCCGTGACCGGGATCTTGTTGCACGGGAAGATCGGCACGCCGCGCCAGGTCGGGATGCGGTTGCCGGCCATGTCGATGGTCTCCGGGACCAGGCCCCGCTTGTTCAGCTCGCGGCCGATCGCGGCGATCGCGCGCGGGTGGGCGAGGAGGAGCTTGGTACCCCGGCGCCGGCTGAGCAGTTCGTCCAGGTCGTCCGGGCTGGGCACACCGTCGTGCGGCTGGATCCGCTGGTCGTACTCGCAGTTGTGCAGGAGCCCGAAGTCGCGGTTGTTGATGAGCTCGTGCTCCTGGCGCTCCTTGAGCGCCTCGACCGTCAGCCGGATCTGCTGCTCGGTCTGGTTCATGGGCTGGTTGTACAGGTCGGCCACGCGGGTGTGGATGCGCAGCACGGTCTGGGCGACGCTCAGTTCGTACTCACGGGGCCTGGCCTCGTAGTCGACGAACGTGTGCGGGATGTCCGGCTCGCCGGAGTGGCCGGCGGCGAGGTCGATCTCCTTCTCGCCGTACTTGTTGGAACGCTGCGAGGGGATGGAGCGGAGCTGCTGGAGGTGCTCGCGCAGTGTGTCCGAGCGCTCGGTGATCTGCGCGAACTCCTGGCGGGGCAGCACGAGGACGGTGCAGGCGGTGAGCGCGCGGGCCGTGTACTCCCAGATGGCGTCCTCGTTCAGCAGCGCGTCGTCGCCGAAGTAGGCGCCGTCGGCGAGGACACCGAGGGACTCGTCGTCGCCGTAGGGGCCCGTGCCGACCTTCTCGACGCGGCCGTGGGCCAGCAGGTAGACCTCGTCGGACGGGCTGCCGAAGGAGACGATCACGTCGCCCGCGGGGATCTCGCGCTGCTCGCAGCGGCGGGCGATCTCGGAGAGCACCTCCTCGTCCTCGTAGGAGCGCAGCGCGGGCAGTTCGCCCAGCTCAGCGGGGATGATCTCGACACGGTCGCCGGTCTTGACGAACGTGAGCCGGCCGTCGCCCACGGCGAACGTCAGCCGCCGGTTCACCCGGTACGTGCCGCCCTGGATGTCGACCCAGGGCAGCATGCGCAGCAGCCAGCGGGAGCTGATCTCCTGCATCTGCGGCACGGACTTGGTCGTGGTGGCCAGGTTCCGCGCGGCCGCCGTGCCGAGACTCTGCTGCGGCTTGGTCTGCTCCGTGCGGACCTCTTCGCCTACCGACATAGAGAACTGCCCTCCCGGTTGTGACCGACGCCCACATGCCTCGGGCATCGATGTGCACGGCCCAGCCTTCCTTACGCAGCGCGACGATGGTATTACCCGAAAGAGCGGGAATGGATCTTCGTACTGCTGGGCAGGAGCGACGAATTCGGGCGTCGGAACCCGCTGCCGGGGCCGCCCGCCGCCGCGCCCGGACTTGCTGGCGACAACCCGTGGGAAGTTGGCGGCCGCGCCTCTGGGAGGCCCGCGGGACCGGTCCTAGCGTGATGATCCGTCCCCCGGCCCCTTCCAGAGAACGGCCCCGCCATGCAGTACGTCGCACCGATCGCTGTCGGCCTCCTCTACGCCCTGGTGATGTCCCTGGTCCGCGAACCGCACCGGCGGCGCCTGAACGCGGTCATGGTGGCCGGTGCCGGTGCCGCCTACCTCAGCGGCGGCGGTCTGGGCGGCTGGGAGTTCGCCTTCACCGCGGTCCTGACGTACGTGGCCTTCCGCGGTCTGGAGTCGTGGACGTGGATCGGCGTCGGCTGGCTGCTGCACACGGTGTGGGACGTCGTGCACCACATCAAGGGGAACCCGATCATCCCGTTCGCCCACACCTCCTCGCTGGGCTGTGCCGTCTGCGACCCGGTGATCGCGCTCTGGTGCCTGCGGGGCGGGCCGTCGCTCACCGAGTGGGTCCGCGCCCGGCGCGGGGCCCGGCACCGGCAGCACGGTCCGGCGACGGAAGCGGACCGCGACCGGGACGAGGCCGGCCGCGGCGGGGCCGCCACGGCCGCCTCTCCCCCCGCCGGGTGACAATGACCCGGTGACCAGCCCCGACATCCCCGGCCTCGCCGGCCTGCGGCCGCTGCTGCCCTCGCCGGTGCAGGAGGTCGCCGACGCCCGGTTCGAGCGCCGGGGCGTGCGGCTGCTGCTCAAGCGGGACGATCTGATCCACCCGGAGCTGATCGGCAACAAGTGGCGCAAGCTGGCGCCGAATCTCGCGGCGGCGGCCGGCCGGACCGTCGTCACCTTCGGCGGGGCATGGTCCAACCACCTGCGCGCCACGGCCGCGGCCGGCCGCCTGCTCGGCATCCCCACGGTCGGTGTCGTACGCGGCGACGAGCTGGCCGGCCGGCCCCTCAACCCCTCGCTGGCCCGTTGCGCCGCCGACGGCATGCGGCTGCACTTCGCCGACCGGACGGCCTACCGCCACAAGTCCGAGCCCCGGACCCTGGCCGGGCTCCTGCGCGCGGCGGACGCCGAGGACGCGTACGTCGTCCCGGAGGGCGGAAGCAACGCGGAGGCGGTGCGCGGCTGCCGGGAGCTGGGCACCGAGCTGCGCGGGCGGGCGGACGTCGTCGCCGTGGCGTGCGGCACCGGCGGCACGCTGGCGGGGCTGGCCGCCGGTCTCGCGCCGGGGCAGCGCGCCCTGGGTGTGCCGGTCCTCAGGGGCGGCTTCCTGACCGCCGGCACCGAGGCGTTGCAGCGGGCGGCCTTCGGCGGCCGGCGCGGCACCTGGGCCATGGACGACCGTTTCCATTTCGGCGGCTACGCGCGCGTGCCCGAGGAACTCGACGCGTTCGCCGCGGACTTCGAGCAGCGCCACGGCCTGCCCGTGGAGCGCCTGTACGTCGCCAAGCTGCTGTACGGGCTCGTCACCCTGGCCGACGAGGGTGTCTTCGCCCGCGGGACGACGGTGGCGGCCGTGATCACCGGCCGCCCCTTTCCCTGACGCCCGGCCGCGTTTCTCTCTCGGCGTCCGGCCGAGCCGTCAGGCCGTCTCCCGGAAGGCCGCCGCCTCCTCCAGGTCCAGCCGGCGCAGCAGCGTCCGCAGCATCTCGTCGTCGATGTACCGGGCGTCACGGAGCTTGACGAACACCTCCCGCTCGGCGCTGATCATCTCCCGTGACAGCCGCCGGTAGGTGTCGTCGACGGACTCCCCGGTGACCGGGTTGGCCTGCCCGAGCCGCTCCCAGACGGCGTTGCGGCGGCGTTCCAGGACGGTGCGCAGCCGGTCGGCGAGCGGGGCGGGCAGGGCGTTGCGCTCGTCGGACAGCAGTTCGTCAAGGCGCCGCTCGGCGGCCCGGGACGCCTGCGCCTGCGCGTTGGCCTCGGCGAGCGTCTCGGCCTGCGCGTCCCGCCCGGGGAACTTCAGCAGACGGATCAGCGGGGGCAGGGTCAGTCCCTGCACGACCAGGGTCGCGATGACGGTCGTGAAGGTCAGGAAGAGGATGAGGTTGCGCTGCGGGAACGGTTCCTCACCGTCGTGCATGGTCAGCGGGATGGAGAAGGCGATGGCCAGCGACACCACGCCCCGCATGCCGGCCCACGCGATGACGAACGGCCCCTTCCAGGTCAGCGGCCCCTCGCGCTTGCGCAGGCGCGCGGACACCAACCGTGGCAGGAAGGTCGCCGGGTACACCCACACGAACCGGGCCGCGACGACCACCAGGAAGACGGCGACGGCGTACCAGGCGGCCTCGACGCCCTCGTACTCGCCGAGACCCCGCAGCACCACCGGCAGCTGCAACCCGATCAGCGCGAACACCGCGGACTCCAGTACGAAGGCGACCATCTTCCACACCGCCGCCTCCTGCAGGCGCGTGGCGAAGTCGACCTCCCACGCGCGGTGTCCCAGGTAGAGCGCGACCACGACGACCGCGAGGACACCGGAGGCGTGCACCTGCTCGGCGACGGCGTACGCGACGAACGGGATCAGCAGGGACAGCGTGTTCTGCAGCAGCGCCTCCTTCATGTGCGTGCGCAGCCAGTGGATCGGCGCCATCAGCACCAGCCCGACCACGACGCCGCCGATCGCGGCGACCAGGAACTCGCCGATGCCCCCGGCCCAGGTGGCGCCCTCCCCGACGGCGGCGGCCAGCGCCACCCGGTAGGCGGTGATCGCGGTGGCGTCGTTCAGCAGGGACTCGCCCTGGAGGATCGTGGTGATCCGCGACGGCAGCCCGACCCGGCGGGCCACCGCGGTCGCCGCGACCGCGTCCGGGGGCGCCACGACCGCCCCGAAGACCAGCGCCGCGGTCAGCGGCAGGTCCGGCACGATCAGGTACAGCGCCCAGCCGACCACGAAGGTCGCGAACAGCACGTACCCGACGGACAGCATGGCGACCGGCCGCAGCTGGGCCCGCAGGTCCAGGTACGAGCTCTCGGTGGCGGCCGTGTGCAGCAGCGGGGGCAGGATGAGCGGCAGGACGATGTGCGGGTCGAGCGTGTAGTCGGGCACGCCGGGCACGTAGCTGACCGCGAGCCCGGCCGCCACCAGCAGCAGCGGCGCCGGCACCGGGGTGCGCCGCGCGGCCGCCGCGATCGCGGCACTGCCCGCCACCAGCAACAGCAGTGGCATCACGTCCATCGTTCTCGCCCGCCCTCTTTTTTCGGCACGGTCTTCCGCTCGACCGTCGTAACCTGGCAATCATGAAACAGTGCACGCACGCCGACGCGCTGCCGCACCCCGAGCCCGACCCGCTCAGCGAGACGTGCCCGGAGTGCCTGGCCGACGGCACGGACCCGGTACAACTACGGCTGTGCCTCAGCTGCGGTCACGTCGGCTGCTGCGACTCCTCACCGGGGCGGCACGCCGCGGAGCACCACAAGCAGTCCGGCCATCCCGTCATGCGGACGCACGAACCCGGGGAAGCATGGCGTTGGTGCTTCGTCGATCACGTCCTCGTATGAGCCGGCACCACCCCGGCGCAGGACGGTCCGACCAGGACGGTTCGAGCGTCTGACGTCTGGGTACGTCAATCCGGCGCGCGCTCTTCCCATTTGGGCCCGCCCAACCCCTAGACACGGAGCGTGTCCACAGGTTTACTGTGAGTGACGGCAAGGGGTTGGGGTCCCGGGGACAGGATCGTCGAGAGCGCGATAGCGTCACCGCTGAACCACGTATCGCGTTACCCCGGGGGGCGACCCTCGGCCCTGAAACGCTTGTACCACCATGGAGGTGAGGGTGTCCCAGATCGCAGGCGAGCCCGCGACCCAGGACTTCGTCGAAGTCCGGCTGCCGGCCGCGGGTGCCTACCTGTCGGTGCTGCGTACGGCCACGGCCGGTCTCGCGGCCCGTTTGGACTTCACCCTCGACGAGATCGAGGACCTGCGCATCGCGGTGGACGAGGCCTGCGCGATCCTGCTCCAGCAGGCCGTGCCCGGCTCGGTGCTCAGCTGTGTCTTCCGCCTCGTCGACGACTCACTCGAGGTCACCGTCTCGGCGCCGACCACCGATGGCCATGCCCCCTCGCGGGACACCTTCGCCTGGACCGTGCTGTCCGCCCTCGCGGGCAAGGTCTCCTCCGCCGTGGACAAGGACAGAACCGTTTCGATCAGCCTCTACAAACAGCGCGGCGCGGGACCCGGGCCGGCGTGAGGAACGAGGACGGGCCGGTGCGGGACGAAGAGCGCGGCACACGAGAGCTGCCGGCCGAGGGCACGGGCGTGAGCGGTCCGGCCGGAGCCCGGCGCATGGCTGAGGGCATCGACGGCATCCCCGAGCAGGCCCGCCCGCATCCGGAGGACGACTCCCAGGGGGCCGTCCCTCCGGGCGGCGGGCGACGCGACCAGGACGGTGCCGTGCGGAGCGCGCCTCCGGGCGGGGGGATCACCGCATCCCCGGCCCAGGGGGTTCCCGCCACTCGCGCGAAGTCGAGAGGGGCGGAGGAGGCGAGGGCTCGGGGAAGGGCGACGGGCGGGACGATGAGCGAGCACGAGCGACACTCCGAGGACGAGACGCCGAGCGCGCAGCACGCGCACGGCACGCAGCACGGCGCCCCGGACCGCAGCGGCGCGCGCGAGATGTTCCTCAAACTGCGCACGCTGAGCAGCGGCAGCCCGGAGTACGCCGAGCTGCGCAACCAGCTGGTCCGTATGCACCTGCCGCTCGTCGAGCATCTGGCGCGCCGCTTCCGCAACCGCGGCGAGCCGCTGGACGACCTGACCCAGGTGGCCACGATCGGCCTGATCAAGTCGGTCGACCGTTTCGACCCTGACCGCGGCGTGGAGTTCTCCACGTACGCGACCCCGACGGTCGTCGGCGAGATCAAGCGGCACTTCCGCGACAAGGGCTGGGCGGTGCGCGTGCCGCGCCGGCTGCAGGAGCTGCGGCTGTCGCTGACCACGGCGACGGCCGAGCTGTCGCAGCTGCACGGGCGCTCCCCCACGGTCCACGAGCTCGCGGAGAAGCTGGCGATCTCCGAGGAGGAGGTCCTGGAGGGCCTGGAGTCCGCCAACGCGTACTCCACGCTGTCCCTGGACGTCCCCGACACGGACGACGAGTCCCCGGCGGTCGCGGACACGCTCGGCGCGGAGGACGAGGCGCTGGAGGGCGTCGAGTACCGGGAGTCGCTCAAGCCGCTGCTGGAGGACCTCCCGCCGCGCGAGAAGCGGATCCTGCTGCTGCGCTTCTTCGGCAACATGACCCAGTCGCAGATCGCGCAGGAGGTCGGCATCTCGCAGATGCACGTCTCCCGCCTGCTGGCGCGCACCCTGGCGCAGCTCCGGGAAAAGCTGCTTGTCGAGGAGTGACGACAGTCCCTCCGTGCCCGGCCCGCCCTCGCGTACCGCCTACTTCTCCGTACCGCCGGCGTTGCCGGGCCCGCGGATCCCGAGGGCCCGGGTCGTCTCCGGGTTCACCAGCAGGACGAGCGAGGCGACCGCGACCACGGCCAGGGCGATCCCGCCGGGGATGGCCATGCTGTCGGCCTGGAGCAGGTTGTAGGCCACCGGCAGCGCCATGAGCTGGGTGATGACGGCCGGGCCGCGGCTCCAGCTGCGCAGCGCGAGCAGTCCGCGCGCGGCGAGCAGGGGCAGCAGCGCGAGCGCGATCAGCGTGATCCCTCCGGTGACGGCCTGCTGCCGGTCGTCCGGGTGCCCGGTGAAGCCGAGGACCAGCATCCAGACACCGCCGACGACCAGCGCGAGCCCTTCCAGCGCGGCCAGCAGCGCGGCGTACGTCAGGCGCCGCGGACGGGGGCCGGTGATGTCGGGGGTGGTGGGGGTCTGCTCACTGCTCACCCCTGAAGGGTAGCCCTCGCCCCGCGCGCCCCCAGTGGTGAGGTTCACCCCCGGTCTCTTACCCGATCCCTACCTCGGTCTGGGCCCGGTACCACCCAGTAGGTACGCTGCCAGTCATGCGTGCACTTCTCGTGGTCAATCCGGCGGCAACCACCACGAGTGCGCGCACGCGCGACGTGCTGATCCACGCACTCGCCAGCGAGATGAAGCTGGAAGCGGTCACCACCGAGTACCGCGGCCACGCGCGCGACCTGGGCCGGCAGGCGGCGGACAGCGATGACATCGACCTTGTGGTGGCCCTCGGCGGCGACGGCACGGTCAACGAGGTGGTCAACGGCCTGCTGCACGCCGGACCCGCCCCGGAGCGCCTCCCCGGTCTCGCCGTGGTGCCGGGCGGCTCCACCAACGTCTTCGCCCGCGCCCTGGGCCTGCCGAACGACGCCGTGGAGGCCACCGGCGCCCTGCTGGACGCCCTGCGCGACGGCAGCGAACGGACCGTCGGCCTGGGACTGACCTCCGGCACGCCGGGCACGGAGGACGAGTCGGTGCCGGCCCGCTGGTTCACCTTCAACGCGGGCCTCGGCTTCGACGCGGGCGTGGTCGGCCGGGTGGAGCAGCACCGCGAGCGCGGCCGGAAATCCACACACGCTCTTTACGTGCGCCAGGTGGTGCGTCAGCTCTTCGGCGAGCCGAACCGCCGGAGCGGGACGATCACCCTGGAACGGGACGGAGCGGACCCGGTCACCGATCTGGTGCTGTCCATAGTCTCGAACACCTCCCCGTGGACGTTTCTGGGGAATCGCCCGATCTACGCGGCACCTAAGGCCTCGTTCGATACCGGCCTCGACATCTTCGCTCTCAGCCGCCTGTCGACCGCCGCTGTTGCCCGGTATGGCACCCAGTTGCTCACTTCGTCCCCCGAGCGTGGACCCCAGGGCAAGCACGCCACCTCTCTGCACGATTTGACGGAGTTCACCTTGCATTCGAAGGTGCCGCTCCCCCTCCAGATGGACGGTGACCACCTGGGGCTGCGCACCAGCGTGACGTTCACAGGCGTACGCCGTGCACTGCGTGTGATTGTGTGAGCAGAACTGGCTAAAGTCCTTTCACTCGAACGTTTAGGCCAGGATCCACCCCATGGAAGTACGGCTGTGACCTAGTCGACACCGAAGAATCAAAAAAAACTTTCCAGAAGGGGTTGTATCCGCCGCTGAGGTTTGCGAGTCTCTACGTGGCGATCGGGACGGCCCGCAACACCGGCCTCCACTGATCACCAGAACCCCTCTTCAACTCACAGGACCCACGCCAGGGAACCTGGCGGTCGGCCCTTCACTTGTTGAGGGATTCGTGAAAGCGTTCACATTCACAAGCACCTGCACGTAATACCAAGGAGAGGTAGCAGCCATGGACTGGCGTCACAACGCCGTTTGCCGCGAGGAAGACCCCGAGCTCTTCTTCCCCATCGGCAACACCGGTCCTGCGCTGCTGCAGATCGAGGAAGCCAAGGCCGTCTGCCGTCGCTGCCCGGTGATCGAGCAGTGTCTGCAGTGGGCGCTCGAGTCCGGTCAGGACTCCGGCGTCTGGGGTGGTCTCAGCGAGGACGAGCGCCGCGCCATGAAGCGCCGCGCCGCCCGCAACCGGGCCCGTCAGGCCTCCGCCTGACACCCACCCCTGCTGACAGCCTGAGCTTGGCGGCGCGTACAGCGCGTACGCATCTCCCGCCCCCGAGCCGCAGCGCGCAGTTCCCCCGATGCGCTTAGTTAAGCAGCAACGAGCTTTAGCCCCGGGCCACTTGGTGGCCCGGGGCTCATTGCTGTCCCGGGCTCATCGCTGTGGCCGGGATGGTCGCCGTCCCGGCCCCGCCGCTTTCCCGGATCGTCGTGTCCGGCCGCCGCTACTTCTGCGCGCGCACCGGGATGTCGAGGATCACGCGGGTGCCGCGCTCCGGCGCCGGGACCATGTCGAAGGTGCCACCCAACTCCCCCTCCACCAGGGTCCGCACGATCTGCAGGCCGAGGTTGCCGGCGGTGTGCGGATCGAAGCCCTCCGGCAGTCCGACGCCGTCGTCCTGGACCGTGACCAGAAGGCGGGCCTCCTTCGTGGTGCCGCCGCGGACCGCCGACACCTCGACCGTGCCGGTGTCCCCCTCGCGGAAGCCGTGCTCCAGCGCGTTCTGCAGGATTTCGGTCAGCACCATCGACAGGGGCGTGGCGACCTCGGCGTCGAGGATGCCGAAGCGTCCGGTGCGCCGGCCCGCCACCTTGCCCGGGGAGATCTCCGCCACCATCGCGAGGACCCGGTCGGCGATCTCGTCGAACTCCACGCGCTCGTCGAGGTTCTGGGAGAGGGTCTCGTGCACGATCGCAATGGATCCGACCCGCCGCACCGCCTCCTCCAGGGCCTCCCTGCCGCGGTCGGACTCGATGCGGCGGGCCTGGAGGCGGAGCAGGGCCGCGACCGTCTGGAGGTTGTTCTTGACCCGGTGGTGGATCTCCCGGATCGTGGCGTCCTTGGTGATCAACTCGCGCTCGCGGCGACGCAGTTCGGTGACGTCCCGGAGGAGCACCAGCGAACCGATGCGGGTGCCCTTGGGCTTGAGCGGGATGGCGCGGAACTGGATGACCCCGTCGTTGGCCTCGATCTCGAACTCGCGCGGCGCCCAGCCGCTGGCGACCTTGGCCAGCGCCTCGTCCACCGGGCCCCGGGTGGGGGCGAGTTCGGCCGTGGTCCTGCCGAGGTGCTGGCCGACGAGGTCGAAGGCGAGGCCGAGCCGGTGGTAGGCGGACAGGGCGTTCGGTGAGGCGTACTGCACGAGGCCGTCGGCGTCCAGCCGGATGAGGCCGTCGCCCACGCGGGGCGAGGCGTCCATGTCGAGCTGCTGGTTCGCGAACGGGAAGGAGCCGGCCGCGATCATCTGCGCCAGGTCGGAGGCGCTCTGCAGATAGGTGAGCTCCAGCCGGCTCGGGGTGCGCACGGTGAGCAGGTTGGTGTTGCGGGCGATGACCCCGAGGACCCGGCCCTCTCGCCGTACGGGGATCGACTCGACCCGGACGGGCACTTCCTCGCGCCACTCGGGGTCGCCCTCGCGCACGATCCGCCCCTCGTCGAGGGCGGCGTCCAGCATCGGGCGGCGGCCTCGCGGGACGAGGTGGCCGACCATGTCGTCCTGGTACGAGGTCGGGCCGGTGTTGGGCCGCATCTGGGCGACCGAGACGTACCGGGTGCCGTCGCTCGTGGGGACCCACAGGACCAGATCGGCGAAGGAGAGGTCGGAGAGCAGCTGCCACTCCGAGACCAGCAGGTGCAGCCACTCGAGATCGGTGTCGTCGAGGGCGGTGTGCTGGCGTACGAGTTCGTTCATGGAGGGCACGTGGCGAGCGTACCCGGGCGTTTGTACGGGTCTGAAATATCTCGGGCCCGGAAACACCCGCGGGCCGCGGCGCCTGAGAGGGACCCTCAACCCTCCCGGCACCGCAGCCCGGAGCAATATCGGCCGTGGGGTGTGCGGTCCCGGTCGGCCGAAGGTCGAGGAGCCGGGGCAGTCAGGGCAGAGAGCCTCGGTTCCTCGGTCCGTCTTCCTGTGCGGGGAAGACGGAGGTCTGCTGCGCGTGATGCATGCGCTCCCCTTACGCATTGTGGACTAGACCACTCGGGGTGTCCATGCGTGGGAGGCTGTTCGTTCTTGTCAATTCCGCGACTGATCGGACGCGCGGGCGTCCACCACGCAGCCTAACCCGTGTGGGTTCCTGTGCGGGGCCAGATCGACATGGCAATCTCCGCGACGGCCTCCAGCTCCTCCCGGCTCGCCCCGTCACGCGCCTGTTGCGACATGCCCTGGATCATCGCGCCCGTGTGCCGCGCGAGGGCCGCGGCGTCGACGTCCGCCGGGAGCACACCAGCGGCGATGTCGGCCCTGATGCGCTCCTCGAAGGCGGCGATGTTGGCGTTGCGGCGATCCCGCAGGGACTGTTCGACCTCGGGCGTGGAGCAGTTCGCGGCGGCGTGCACGACGAGGCAGCCGTGCGGGTGGCCCGGTTCCGTGTAAGCGGTGGCGGCCTCGCGCAGCACCCGGGCGACGGCGGCCCGCGCGGTGGGTTCCTCGGCGAGGGCGCGGGCCGTGAACGAGCCGTAGCGCGTGCCGTAGACACGGACGACCTCGTCGAAGAGGGACCGCTTGTCCCCGAAGGCCGCGTAGAGGCTGGGGGCGCCGATGTCCATGACGCGGGTGAGGTCGGAGACGGACGTGGCCTCGTAGCCGTGCTCCCAGAAGGCCAGGAGCGCCTTCTCCAGCGCGGTCTCGCGATCGAAGGAGCGAGGGCGCCCGCGGGGCCTGGGCGGTCTCGGCGCGGCCTTGCCCCGGGTCTTCGCGGATCCGTCGTCGTTCACCATGGAGTGCATTTTATAGCGGGCACTAGAGAAATGTCGGCGGGGTGTTGTACGGTCATTTCTGTAGCGACCGCTAGAAAAATGTGAAGGGGGCGTCGGCATGGGCGTGCTCACCGGCAGGACGGCACTGGTCACGGGGGCGAGCAGGGGGATCGGGCGAGGCATCGCCGAGCGGCTGGCGCACGACGGCGCGCGGGTCGCCGTGCACTATGGCCGCAACGAGACCGCGGCGAAGGAGACGGTCGCCGCGATCGAGGCGGCGGGCGGCGAGGCCTTCGCACTCGGCGTCGAGCTGGGCGTGGCGGGAGACGCCGAGACACTGTGGGAGGAGTTCGACCGGCACGCGGACGGGCTCGACATCCTGGTGAACAACGCGGCCATCGGCAGCACGCGGCCCATCGGCGAGCTGGAGGAACGGCAGTTCGACGAGGTCTTCGCGGTGAACGTGAAAGCGCCGTTCTTCATCCTCAAGCACGGCATGACGCGTCTGCGCGACGGCGGCCGGGTCGTCAACATCTCGTCCGGCCTGGCGCGCACGGCGGTGATGCCGGACAACGTGGCGTACGCGATGACGAAGGGCGCGCTGGACGTCCTCTCCCGCGACCTGTCCAAGGTGCTGGGCCCCCGGGGCATCACGGTGAACTCGGTGGCGCCGGGCATCATCGACACGGACAACACGGCCGAGCTGCTGCACGGCAGCGACGACGGCTGGGCGAAGGCCGCGGCGATATCGGCGCTGGGCGGGGTGGGCCGGCCGGCGGAGGTCGCCGACGTGGTGGCGTTCCTGGTCTCGGACGGAGGCCGGTGGGTCACGGGGAGCTGGGTGGACGTGACAGGGGGTTCGCTGACCTGACCTGACCTGACCTGCCCCGATCCGGCTGGCCCGGCAGGGCAGCTTCCACTCCCCCGCACGGCGGAACGCCCGAACGCGCCTCGCGCCGTTCACCTGCCGGAGACCTGGCCGGCACGGCGTCACCGCCTGCGCGGGAGCGCCGTCCCGCACCCTGGGAGGGATGCACCTGCTCTGTTAGATTGGTCTAAACCACACGACCCCTCCCGGGTCCGGTCCCAGTTGAGCATCCCTCTCAGATCGGCAGGCCCAGCGTGGAAGTTGTCATCGTTCCGGACGCCAAGGCGGGTGGCGAGCTCATCGCCGAGGCGATGGCGCAGCTGCTCCGGCGCAAGCCCGACGCCCTGCTCGGAGTGGCGACGGGTTCCACGCCCCTGCCCGTGTACGAGGCCCTGGCGGCCAAGGTGCGCTCCGGCGCCGTGGACGTCGCCCGGGCGCGGATCGCCCAGCTCGACGAGTACGTGGGGCTGCCCGCCGACCATCCGGAGTCATACCGGTCGGTGCTGCGGCGTGAGGTGCTGGAGCCGCTCGGCATCGGGATGGAGCGGTTCACCGGTCCGGACGGCACCGCGCAGGACGTGCAGGCGGCGTGCGAGGCGTACGACAGGGCCCTCGCGGAGGCCGACGGGGTGGACCTTCAGCTGCTCGGCATCGGGACCGACGGGCACATAGGGTTCAACGAGCCGTGCTCTTCGCTGGCCTCGCGGACCAGGATCAAGACGCTGACCGAGCAGACGCGGATCGACAACGCCCGGTTCTTCGACGGCGACATCGACCAGGTGCCGCACCACGTGATCACCCAGGGCATCGGCACCATCCTGGAGGCCCGGCACCTGGTGCTGCTCGCCACCGGCGAGGGCAAGGCGGACGCGGTGGCGGCGACGGTGGAGGGCCCGGTCGCGGCCGTGTGCCCGGCGTCCGCACTCCAGCTCCACCCGCACGCCACCGTGGTGGTGGACGAGGCGGCCGCGTCGAAGCTGAAGCTGGCGGACTACTTCCGGCACACGTACGCCAACAAGCCGGAGTGGCAGGGGATCTAGGACCTGCCGCACGCATCGGGCCGGGCCCGGAAGCCGGCTCCGGCCCACCGGGGACACCACCGGCCCACCGGGAGCCCGGTCCGGCCTACCGGGAACCCGGTCCGGCCCACCGCCGAAACCGGTCCGGCCCACCGCCGAAACCGGTCCGGCCCACCGCCGAAACCGGTCCGGCTCACCGGGGACTCGGTCCGCACACGGGACCTCCATCCGGCACGCCGGCCCCATCCGGCACGCCGGCCCTCCATCCGGCACGCCGGGCCCCATCCGGCACGCCGAGACCCCGACCCGAACATCGGCCTAGAAGCCGAAGGCCGTGTCCGCCAAAACGTCGTCGTCGGCCGGGTCGTCCTCGGCGAGCCTGGTCACGGGCGGCGTCGGCGGCCACGTTCCGGGGGCCTACGCGGCGCCCCTGCTCATCGCCGTCGTCGCCACCCACCGGGGCGTGACGCCCCTGTGGGGGCCGGCCGCCAGGCCGCTGTACTGCCCCCCCCATTCGGTCGCAGGCTCACACCACCAGGTTCTTCGAGGAAGGCGTCAGCGGGCCGTGACTCCCGCGATCACCTCGGCCGCCGCGCGCCCGCACACGCGGGCCGCGCCGTGGGTGGCGATGTGCAGGGCGCCGCGGGGGGCGGCCTGCGGGACGCCCATCTCGACGACGATCGTGTCAGGGCGGGTGGCCAGCAGGGCGTCGAGGGCGGAGGCCATCCAGGGGTGGCGGTGTTCGTCCCGGACGACGGCGACGATCCGGCGCTGACCTGCCGCCTCCAGGGCCGCCCGGCCGGCGCGCTGCCCGGCCTCGTTCTCCGGGCCCTCCCCGGCGGAGAAGCTGCCGGTCACCGTGCCGGGCAGGAGGTGGATCAGTTCGGCGGCGACGCCCCAGGGGGTCTCGTCGCCGACGGCGATGTTGGCGACGGGGGTGAGGGCGGCGACGTAGGGCGGTTCGGTGAGGGGTTCGAAGGCCTCCGGGCTGCCGAGGCCCGGGGCCGGGGTCACCGTCAGGGCGCGGCGGGCGGCGCGCAGGCCGACCTCGTTGCCGTGGGGGTCTCCCGCGGGGCGGGTGGCCGTGCCTGTCCAGCGGGCCAGGGACCGGACGCGGCCGGCCGCGTCGGCGAGGCGTTCCTCGGGGAGTTCGCCGGTGCGGACGGCGCCGACCAGGGCGTCCCGGAGGCGGAGCACGGTCGCGTCGTCGGACAGGCCGCCGCCCACGCAGATCGCGTCGGCTCCGGCGGCGACGGCGAGGACGCTGCCGCGTTCGATGCCGTAGGTGCCGGCGATGGCGCGCATCTCCATGCCGTCGGTGACGATCAGGCCGTCGTAGCCGAGTTCGCCGCGCAGCAGGCCGGTCAGGATGCGGCGCGAGAGGGTGGCCGGGTGGTCGGGGTCGAGGGCCGGGACGAGGATGTGGGCGCTCATGACGGCCCGGGTCCCGGCGGCGATGGCGGCGCGGAAGGGGGCCAGTTCGCGCTCGGCCAGCACGTCGGCGGAGACGTCGATGCGCGGCAGGGCGTGGTGGGAGTCGACGGCGGTGTCGCCGTGGCCGGGGAAGTGCTTGGTGCAGGCGGCGACGCCGGCGGACTGCAGGCCGGAGACGTAGGCGGCGGTGTGCCGGGCGGCCAGGGCGGTGTCGGCGCCGAAGGAGCGCACGCCGATGACCGGGTTGCGCGGGTCGGAGTTGACGTCGGCGGAAGGGGCCCAGTTGAGGTTGACGCCGCAGGCGGCGAGGCGGCGGCCGAGTTCGTGGGCGACCTGCCGGGTCAGCTCCACGTCGTCGACGGCGCCGAGGGCGTGGTTGCCGGGGAAGGAGGAGCCGCTGCGCACCTCCAGGCGGGTGACGTCACCGCCCTCCTCGTCGATGGCGACGAGGACGTCGTCGCGCTCGGCCCGCAGCTGCGCGGTGAGGGCGGCGAGCTGGTCCGGTGAGGCGATGTTGCGGCCGAAGAGCCCGACGGAGGCGAGGCCCTCACCGAGCCGGCGCAGCAGCCAGTCGGGCGCGGTGGTGCCGGTGAAGCCGGGCTGCAGGACGGTCAGGGCGTCGCGGGTGAGCGTGTCGGTGCCGCTGGCGAGTGTCGTCATGGGGTGAGGTCATCCCTTCACGGCGCCCGCGGTCAGGCCCGCGGCCATCTTGCGCTGGACGAGGAGGAAGAGGGCGACGATCGGCACGGCCATCATCGTGGCTCCGGCCATCATCGGGGCGTATTCGGTGCCGTGCTTGGTGGTGAAGTTGCCGAGCCAGACGGTCGCGGTCTGGTTCTTCTGGCTGAGGAGCATCAGGGCGTAGAGGTACTCGTTCCAGGCCTGGATGAAGGCGTAGACCGAGGTGGCGACCATGCCGGGGGCCAGGAGGGGGAAGACGACCCGGACGAAGGCGCCCGTGCGGGAGCAGCCGTCGACCATGGCCGCCTCCTCCAGCTCCTTCGGGATGTTGACGATGAAGCCCCGCAGCGTCCAGACCGTGAAGGGCAGGACGAAGGTCAGGTAGGTGATGATGAGGCCGGTGAGCCGGTCGTACTGGCCCAGGTCGTTCAGGAGCAGGAAGACCGGGATGATCATGGCGACCAGCGGCACCATCTGGACGGCGAGGATGCCGACGATCACGATCTTGCGGCCGCGGAAGGCGAACCGGGAGATGGCGAGCGCGGCCAGCAGCCCGACGCCCATGCCGATGAGGACGACCGCGAGCGACACCACCAGGCTGCGGCCCACCGGACCCCAGAAGTCGGCGATGTCCAGCGCCCGCCCGAAGTTGTCGAGGGTCAGGCCGGTCGGCAGCAGGCTCGGGTCGGGGTCGATGGCGTCCTTGGCGGGCTTGAACGCCGTGTTGAGCATCCAGTAGAGGGGGAAGCCCGCGACGAGGAAGACGAGGAGGCCGAGGAGGTTCCAGCCGAGCCGCGGGTTCCTCCTGCGGCGGCGGGTTCCGGCGAGCGTGCTCATTCGACCTCTCCGATCTTCAGCATCTGCCGCATGTAGACGGCGACCACGCCGAGCAGCAGCAGGACGGTGATCAGCGCGATGGCCGAGCCCTGGGCGTAGTCGTTGACCACGAAGGCACGGTCGTAGGAGTAGGTGTTGAGAACCTGGAACTCCGGTTCGGGGTGGCCGTTGCGCATGACGAACACCTGCGGGAAGACGCCCATGTCCCAGATGACCGACAGGGTCGTGAGCATCACGATGATCGGCTTGAGGACGGGCAGGGTGACGTAGCGGAAGACGCCCCAGGAGCTGGCGCCGTCCAGGCGGGCCGCCTCCTCCAGTTCCTTCGGCACCTGGGTGAGACCGGCGCTGAGCGTGATGACCACGAACGGCACGGCACCCCAGACCACCAGCAGCATGATCACGGCCAGCCCTTCGGGGCCGCTCGCGAACCAGTTGTGGCCGATCATGTCGACGCCGGGCAGCTTGCTCAGCAGGGCGTTGAAGACGCCGTAGTCCGAGTCGAAGAGCCACTTGAAGACCGTGGTGGCCACGATCACGGGCATGCCCCAGCTGGCCACCAGCACGATGTTGATCAGCATCTTCAGCCAGCCCGAGACGCGCTGGAGCAGCAGGGCGAGCGCCATGCCGATCACCATGGTGAGGACGACGGCCCCGCCGGCGAAGATCACCGTGCGCAGCACGACGGCCCAGAACTCGCCGTCGCCGAGCACCTTGGCGAAGTTGTCGAAGCCGACGGACTCGGCGGGCTGGAAGCCCCACAGCTGGGACTGGCCGAACTTCTGGAAGGACAGGGTGACCAGGCGGGCCAGCGGATAGCCCATGACCAGGGCCAGGACCAGCAGGCAGGGGGCGAGCAGCAGCCACGGGACGGCGGCACCGCCCGAGGTGCGCTGGCGGCGGGGCCGCCGGCCGGCGGGGGGCGGCAAAGGTACCGGCCGCGGCGGCGGCACCTTGGCGGGGGTGGTGGTGTCTGCGGCACTCATCGCGCGCTCCTTGGCGGTCCCTCAGGTCCTGACGACGGCGGGGCTCCGTGTGAGGGAGCCCCGCCCGTAGGTCACTTGGTGTTGATGACCTTGTCGATCGCGGCGTCCGCCTCCTTGGCGGCGGCCTCGACGGACTTCTTGCCGGTGCCGATGCTCTGCAGCATGGTCTGCAGGATCTGCGCCTTCTCGACCTGTCCCCAGCCGGGAGCCATCGGGACGAACCAGTTGGACTCGGCCGCGGTGGCCGGGACCGCCGTCTTGGGGTCGTTCTTGAGCGTGGCGAGGTCCGTCTTGTTGTTGGGCAGGTTGCCCTTGGCCATCAGGCCCTTCTGCCCGGAGGAGCCGGTGAACGCGTTGATCCACTCGGCGGCCAGGTCCTGCGCGTCGGACTTCACCGGCACGGCGAGGTCGGAGCCGCCCAGGAAGACGGGCATGTTCTTGCCGGACGGGCCGGGCATCACGAAGTTCTCGAGGTTGCCCTTGAGCTTGCCGCTCTTGTCGTTCTTCGGGTCCTCGGCGGTGGCGCCCTCCCAGGCGGCCGCGAAGATCATGGCGGACTTGCCCTGGCCGTAGACGATGTAGCGGTCGGACTCGTCCTTGGTCTTGTCGCCGTGCATGTACTTGTCGACGACGTTCTTGAACTCCTTGAGGCCCTTGAGGGACTCGGGCGAGGAGAGCGAGGCCTTCCACTGGCCGCCCGACTCGGTGGCGATGGCGCCGCCGGCGTCGTAGACGAAGGACATGGCCGCGTACCAGTCGCGGGTGGGCTGGTACCAGGCGTTGAACTTGTCGCCCTGCTTCTTCTGGATCTTGTCCAGGGCGCCGGTCAGTTCCTTGTACGTCTTCGGGGGCGTCTTCACGCCGACCGAGGCGGCGACGTCCTTGCGCCAGTTGGCGACGCGGCCGCCGGCGTAGTAGGGGACGCCGTAGGTCTTGTCCTCGTAGGTGACCGAGGCCTTGAGGCCGTCGAGCCAGGCGTCGGAGTTGTCGAACTTGCCCTGGTCGAGGGGGGCGAAGGCGCCCTTGACCATGTAGCCGAGCATCTCGGTGTTGCCCATCTCGACCACGTCGGGGGCCTTGTCCGTGGCCAGGACGGCGTCGAGCTTGGCGTTCTTGTCGGGCCAGCCGTAGTACTCGTGTTCGATCTTCAGGCCCGGGTGCTTCTTCTTCACCGCGTCGTCGGCGGCCTTCACCAGCTCCGGCCAGTTGTTCTGGGCGTCGACGGTGAGCCAGACGGTCAGCTCCTTGGCGTCGGCGCCGCCCTTGTCCGAGCCCCCGTCGCCCTCGCCGCCGCACGCCGCGATGGAGACCATCATGCCCGCGATACCGATCGCGGCTGTCAGCTTGCGCTTCACGCCACCCTCCTCAGGGATCCCACAACCCCCCTGGCTCCCCGCACTGGACGGTGGGCCGGGCCTGGACCATTGGTGTAGACCAGTACGGGGAGCTTGGCCCAGGCCAACCAGCCTGTCAAGGGTCGCGAGAAGGCTCTGACCAGCCGTTATGCGACCTACATATGCAGGAACCTTTAAGTAAGAAGCCAGCGAAAACCCGCTTGCAGAGGCCATACTTCAGGTAGACCACTGACAACGGTGGACTAGACCAAACAAGGCGCCGACGGTATACAAGTGAGATCGTTCGGCGGACCGAGCCGGGAAGGCGGAGCATGAGCACCGACGTCAGCAGTGCGGAGAACGAGAACGGGGTGCCCGTCCGTACCGCACGTGTGCCCAAGTACTACCGCCTGAAGAAGCACCTGCTCGACATGACGGAGACCCAGGCGCCGGGCACGCCCGTCCCGCCCGAGCGCACCCTCGCGGCGGAGTTCGACACCTCCCGCACGACCGTGCGCCAGGCACTGCAGGAGCTGGTCGTCGAGGGCCGGCTGGAACGCATCCAGGGCAAGGGCACCTTCGTCGCCAAGCCGAAGGTCTCGCAGGCCCTGCAACTGACCTCCTACACCGAGGACATGCGCGCCCAGGGCCTGGAGCCGACCTCACAGCTGCTGGACATCGGCTACATCACCGCCGACGACCGGCTCGCCGGGCTGCTCGACATCACACCGGGCGGACGCGTGCTGCGCATCGAGCGCCTGCGCATGGCCAACGGCGAGCCCATGGCCATCGAGACCACGCACCTGAGCGCGAAGCGCTTCCCCGCGCTGCGCCGGTCCCTGGTGAAGTACACGTCCCTCTACACCGCGCTCGCCGAGGTCTACGACGTCCATCTCGCCGAGGCCGAGGAGACGATCGAGACGTCGCTGGCCACCCCGCGCGAGGCGGGCCTGCTCGGCACCGACGTCGGCCTGCCCATGCTGATGCTGTCCCGGCACTCGCTGGACCGGGACGGCCAGCCGGTGGAGTGGGTGCGGTCGGTCTACCGCGGCGACCGGTACAAGTTCGTGGCCCGCCTGAAGCGCCCCCAGGAGTGACCGGCCGGCGACGCGACCGGCCCACGGCGGGACTCCCGTTTCTTTTGGGTACCGCATTGCGGACGAGGGGTTCCGCTTCCGCCGCACCCTGACCTAGATTGCCTGCGCATTGCACAGGTGATCACTTGAGGGGACGGAGCCGCCTGATGTCGCAACCCCCGGAAACCAGCAGAGGGCCGGTGGTGACGCCGATGCGCGTCGTCATCGCCGTCTGTCTCATAGCGCCCTTCATCGCCATGCTGTGGGTCGGCTCGTACGCGAAGACCGACCCGGCCTTCATCGGCATCCCGTTCTTCTACTGGTACCAGATGGCCTGGGTGCTGATCTCCACGGCGCTGACGATGATCGCCTTCAAGCTGTGGCAGCGTGACCAGCGCGCCCGCTCGGCCGCGAAGGGCGGTGCGTCGGAGTGAAGGACGGCGTGAACGGCGTCGCACTCGCCGTCTTCATCTTCTTCTTCCTGGCCGTCACGGTCATGGGCTTCCTCGCCGCGCGCTGGCGCAAGGCCGAGAACGAGCACAGCCTGGACGAATGGGGCCTGGGCGGCCGCTCGTTCGGCACCTGGATCACCTGGTTCCTGCTCGGCGGCGACCTGTACACGGCGTACACCTTCGTGGCCGTGCCGGCGGCGATCTACGCGGCGGGAGCGGCGGGCTTCTTCGCGGTGCCCTACACGATCCTGGTCTACCCGCTGATCTTCACGTTCCTGCCGCGCCTGTGGTCGGTCTCCCACAAGCACGGCTACGTGACGACCTCCGACTTCGTGCGCGGCCGCTTCGGCTCCAAGGGCCTGTCCCTGGCCGTGGCGCTCACCGGCATCCTGGCGACGATGCCCTACATCGCCCTCCAGCTGGTCGGCATCCAGGCCGTGCTGGACGTGATGGGGGTCGGCGGCGGTGAGAACACCAACTGGTTCATCAAGGACCTGCCGCTGCTGATCGCCTTCGGTGTGCTGGCGGCCTACACGTACTCGTCGGGTCTGCGGGCGCCCGCGCTCATCGCGTTCGTGAAGGACACGCTGATCTACATCGTCATCGCGGTGGCGATCATCTACATCCCGATCAAGCTGGGCGGGTTCGACGACATCTTCGCCAAGGCGGGCGACGCGTTCAGCCAGACCAACCCGGCGACGGGCGCGCCGCGCGGTGCGCTGACACCGCCCGAGGCGGGCCAGTGGACCTACGCCACGCTGGCGCTGGGCTCCGCGCTGGCGCTGTTCATGTACCCGCACTCCATCACGGCGACGCTGTCCTCCAAGAGCCGTGAGGTGATCCGCCGCAACACCACGATCCTGCCGCTGTACTCGCTGATGCTGGGTCTGCTGGCGCTGCTCGGGTTCATGGCGATCGCGGCCGGCATCAAGGTGCAGAACGGGCAGCTGGCGATCCCGCAGCTGTTCGAGACGATGTTCCCGGACTGGTTCGCCGGTGTGGCGTTCGCGGCGATCGGCATCGGCGCGCTGGTGCCGGCGGCCATCATGTCCATCGCGGCCGCGAACCTGTTCACGCGCAACATCTACAAGGACTTCATCAAGCCGGACGCCACGCCCGCGCAGGAGACCAAGGTCTCCAAGCTGGTGTCCCTGCTGGTGAAGGTGGGCGCCCTGGCCTTCGTGCTGACGATGGACAAGACGGTCGCCATCAACTTCCAGCTGCTCGGCGGTATCTGGATCCTGCAGACCTTCCCGGCCCTGGTCGGCGGCCTGTTCACGCGCTGGTTCCACCGCTGGGCGCTGCTCGCGGGCTGGGCGGTCGGCATGGTCTACGGCACGGTCGCCGCGTACGGGGTCGCCTCGCCGACGCAGAAGCACTTCGGCGGCTCCTCCAAGGAGATCCCCGGCATCGGCGAGATCGGCTACATCGGCCTCACGGCGTTCGTGCTGAACGTGGTGGTGACGGTGGTCCTGACGTTCGTCCTCAAGGCCCTGAAGGCCCCCGACGGCGTCGACGAGACCAAGCCGGAGGACTACACGGCCGACGCGGGCGACCCGGGGGTGCAGGTCGAACTGCCGCCCGCCACCGCCGGTTCCTCGCACTGACCTTTGGGGCGCCCGGCACCGCGCCCCGCACGACGAACGACCCGCAGCGGGCCGCCGTGAGCACACCTCACGGCGGCCCGCCGTCGTTCGCCCGGTGCCCGTCCCGCGCCTGCCGGAGATCACTCTGCACACCTACCAGCTGACGCTCTGAAACCAGCGCGACACAACATCTGGGGGTGCCGATCGAACCCGGCACAAGATGTATGCTCATGCTCGCTGTCGCCGCAGGGGAATCCGGTGCGAATCCGGAACTGTCCCGCAACGGTGTACCCATGCCCTTTCACGCGGTATGGGCGTCAGTCCGAGGACCTGCCGACAGTGCGCCCGGCCACCCGGCCGGTGTGCCTGACGTCCGGGCCTCGTGGAATGGGCCGGTGGACGCGACGCCGCGTGCGCTCGTGTGCTGCCCCCTGCCCTCGACGAGGCCCCGTGCCGAGCGAGGGAGAGCCCCACGTGACCATCGCGCCAGCCGATCCGGTCTCAGCCGCCGAAGAACCCGCGGAAGAAGCGCACGACGCTCCCGGTGCCGCCCTGTTGCGGACCCTGACCGAACTGACCGCCGACCTCCCCGACGCCGACCCCGGCCGGGTCGCCGCCGCCGCCCTGCGCGGCCGGTCGGCGCGGGCCGACGAGGCGGAGTTGCGCGAGCTGGCCACCGAGGCGGCCGCCGGTCTCATCTCCGAGGACCCCGCCTACTCCCGGCTGGCCGCCCGGCTGCTGACCATCGGCATCCGCGCCGAGGCCGCCTCCCAGGGCGTCTCGTCGTTCACGGAGTCGGTCGCCGTGGGGCACCGCGAGGGGCTCATCGCCGACCGCACCGCCGAGTTCGTCCGGGTGCACGCGGCCCGGCTCGACGCCCTGATCGACACCACCGCCGACGACCGCTTCGGCTACTTCGGCCTGCGCACCCTGCACAGCCGCTACCTGCTGCGCCACCCCCTCACCCGCAAGGTGATCGAGACGCCCCAGCACTTCCTGCTGCGCGTGGCGAGCGGCCTCGCCGAGGACGACACCGCACGGGCCGTGGACGAAGTCGCCGCCCTCTACCGGCTGATGAGCCGCCTCGACTACCTCCCCTCCTCCCCCACCCTGTTCAACTCCGGCACCCGGCACCCCCAGATGTCGTCCTGCTACCTGCTCGACTCCCCCAAGGACGAGCTGGACTCCATCTACGACCGCTACCACCAGGTCGCCCGCCTGTCGAAGCACGCCGGCGGCATCGGCATCGCCTACTCCCGCGTCCGGGCCCGGGGTTCGCTGATCCGCGGCACGAACGGCCACTCCAACGGCATCGTCCCGTTCCTGAAGACCCTCGACGCCTCGGTCGCCGCCGTGAACCAGGGCGGCCGCCGCAAGGGCGCCGCCGCGGTCTACCTGGAGACCTGGCACTCCGACATCGAGGAGTTCCTGGAACTGCGCGACAACACCGGCGAGGACGCCCGCCGCACGCACAACCTCAACCTCGCGCACTGGGTCCCGGACGAGTTCATGCGCCGGGTGAACGCCGACGCGCAGTGGTCGCTGTTCTCCCCCGCGGACGTGCCCGAGCTGGTGGACCTGTGGGGCGAGGAGTTCGACACCGCCTACCGGGCCGCCGAGGCGAAGGGCCTGGCGCGCAAGACGCTGCCCGCGCGCGAGCTGTACGGCCGGATGATGCGCACCCTCGCGCAGACCGGCAACGGCTGGATGACCTTCAAGGACGCCGCCAACCGCACCGCCAACCAGACCGCCGAGCCGGGCCACGTCGTCCACTCCTCCAACCTCTGCACCGAGATCCTGGAGGTGACCAGCGACGGCGAGACGGCGGTCTGCAACCTCGGCTCGGTCAACCTCGGCGCGTTCGTGACCGGCGGGGACATCGACTGGGAGCGCCTGGACGAGACCGTCCGCACGGCCGTGACGTTCCTCGACCGGGTCGTCGACATCAACTTCTACCCGACCGAGCAGGCGGGCCGCTCCAACGCCCGCTGGCGCCCGGTCGGCCTCGGCGCGATGGGTCTGCAGGACGTCTTCTTCCAGCTGCGCCTGCCCTTCGACTCGCCCGAGGCGAAGGCCCTGTCCACCCGCCTCGCCGAGCGCGTCATGCTCGCCGCCTACGAGGCCTCCGCCGACCTCGCCGAGCGCAACGGCCCGCTGCCCGCCTGGGAGAAGACGCGTACGGCCCGGGGCGTGCTGCACCCCGACCACTACGACGTGGAGCTGACCTGGCCCGAACGCTGGGCGGCCCTGCGCGAGCGGATCGCCACGACCGGCCTGCGCAACTCGCTGCTGCTCGCCATCGCGCCCACCGCCACCATCGCCTCCATCGCGGGCGTGTACGAGTGCATCGAGCCGCAGGTGTCCAACCTGTTCAAGCGCGAGACGCTGTCCGGCGAGTTCCTCCAGGTCAACTCCTACCTGGTGGACGAGCTCAAGCGGCTCGGCGTGTGGGACGCCCGCACCCGCGAGGCACTGCGCGAGGCCAACGGCTCGGTGCAGGGCTTCGGCTGGATCCCCGAGGACGTGCGCGCCCTCTACCGCACCGCCTGGGAGATCCCGCAGCGCGGCCTGATCGACATGGCGGCGGCCAGGACCCCGTTCCTGGACCAGTCGCAGTCCCTGAACCTGTTCCTGGAGACGCCGACCATCGGCAAGCTCTCCTCGATGTACGCCTACGCCTGGAAGTCCGGGCTGAAGACCACGTACTACCTGCGCTCGCGCCCGGCGACCCGCATCGCCCGCGCCGCCCGGGCCACCGTCCCCGTGCAGGCCACCCCCGACCCCGAAGCGGTCGCCTGCTCCCTGGAAAACCCCGAGTCCTGCGAGGCCTGCCAGTAATGCCCAGCACCCAGAATCTCCTCGACCCCGGCTTCGAGCTGACCCTGCGCCCCATGCGCTACCCGGACTTCTACGAGCGCTACAGGGACGCCATCAAGAACACCTGGACCGTGGAGGAGGTCGACCTCCACTCGGACGTCGCCGACCTCGCCAAGCTCTCCCCCGCGGAGCAGCACCTCATCGGCCGGCTGGTGGCGTTCTTCGCGACGGGCGACTCGATCGTCGCGAACAACCTGGTGCTGACGCTGTACAAGCACATCAACTCCCCCGAGGCGCGGCTGTACCTGAGCCGTCAGTTGTTCGAGGAGGCCGTGCACGTCCAGTTCTATCTGACGCTGCTCGACACCTACCTGCCCGACCCGGAGGACCGGGCGGCGGCCTTCGCGGCGGTGGAGAACATCCCGTCCATCCGCGAGAAGGCGGAGTTCTGCTTCCGGTGGATGGACTCGGTCGAGAAGCTGGACCGGCTGGAGTCACAGGCGGACCGGCGCCGCTTCCTGCTCAATCTGATCTGCTTCGCCGCGTGCATCGAGGGCCTGTTCTTCTACGGCGCCTTCGCCTACGTGTACTGGTTCCGCAGCCGGGGGCTGCTGCACGGTCTCGCCACCGGCACCAACTGGGTGTTCCGCGACGAGACCATGCACATGTCGTTCGCGTTCGACGTCGTCGACACCGTCCGCAAGGAGGAGCCGGAGCTCTTCGACGACCGGCTCCGGCAGGAGGTGACGGACATGCTCCGCGAGGCCGTCGAGGCCGAGCTGCAGTTCGCGCGCGACCTGTGCGGTGACGGCCTCCCGGGCATGAACACCGAGTCGATGCGGCAGTACCTGGAGTGCGTCGCCGACCAGCGGCTGACCCGCCTGGGCTTCGCTCCGGTGTACGGCTCGGAGAACCCCTTCTCCTTCATGGAGCTCCAGGGGGTTCAGGAGCTGACCAACTTCTTCGAGCGGCGGCCCTCCGCGTACCAGGTGGCGGTGGAGGGCACCGTCGACCTGGACGAGGACTTCTGAGCCGGCACGTCCTCACGGGCCTCCTGGGCCTCCCGGATCTGCCGGTCGATGCGCCTGTCGTGCATCAGGCCGAGCACGGACGGGAGGACCAGGAGGACCAGCGTCCCGAGTACGAAGATCATGGCGATGAGTGTCTGCGTCTGGTTCGTGTCCATGGACACCACTGTCGCTCCGGATGCTCCTTACCGTCAGTGGCAGTACTGCCGCAGACCCTCGAATTACTGCCACCGGCGGGGCACACTGGGGAGATGCTGCAGAACGTGGCCGTCGCCCTGCTCGACGGTGTGACCCCTTTCGAACTCGGCGTGGTGTGCGAGGTCTTCGGCACCGACCGCAGTGACGACGGCCTGCCGGTCTACGACTTCGCCGTGGCCTCGGCCGAGGGCCCCGCCCTGCGTATGGCCTCGGGCCTGTCGCTCCAGGTCGAGCACGGCCTGGAGCGGCTGGAGACGGCCGACCTCATCGCCGTCCCGGCCGGGGACGGCTACTCCACCCGCACCTTCCCGCCTCAGCTGCTGGACGCCCTGCGCCGCGGCGTCGACCGCGGCGCCCGGGTGCTCAGCGTCTGCTCCGGCGTCTTCGTCCTGGCCGCGGCCGGACTGCTGGACGACCGGCGCTGCGCGGTGCACTGGAAGCACGCGCGGGAGCTCACCTCCCGCTATCCCCGGGTGGCCGTCGAACCGGACGTGCTCTACGTCGACGAGGATCCGGTGATCACCTCCGCGGGCACGGCCGCCGGCATCGACGCCTGCCTCCACCTGGTCCGCAAGGAGCAGGGTCCGGAGGTCGCCAACAAGATCGCCCGGCGGATGGTGGTGCCGCCGCACCGCGACGGCGGCCAGGCCCAGTACATCGAGCGGCCGCTGCCGCGGTCGGAGACCGACACGATCGGCGAGGTGCTGGCGTGGATGGAGCGCCACCTCGACGAGGAGGTGACCGTCGAGCAGCTCGCCGTCCGCGCCCACATGTCCCCGCGCACCTTCGCCCGCCGCTTCCAGCAGGAGACGGGGACGACTCCCTATCGCTGGGTGCTGGGCCAGCGGGTGCTGCTGGCCCAGCGGCTGCTGGAGGCGACGGACGAGACGATGGACGCGATCGCCGGCCGGACGGGGTTCGGCAACGCGGCCGCGCTGCGCCACCACTTCGTCCGGGCGGTGGGGACCACGCCGTACGCCTACCGGCGCACGTTCAGGGGCCCCGCGGCGGCCTGAGGCCGGCGGTTCTCACCTCGCCACCGGCCGCACCCGCAGGTCGTGCGGGCGCAGTGTGATCCCGACCCGCGTGCTGTCGTTCGATCCGGGCACCTGCTCGAAGCGGTACTTCGTGGCCAGCGCCGCCGTGATCAGCGTCAGCTGGGCCATCGAGAAGTGGTCGCTCGGGCACTTGCGGTTGCCGGTGCTGAACGGGCTCATGGCGTGCTTCGGGATCGCCTTGACCCGCTCCGGCAGCCAGCGGTCCGGGTCGAACTCCAGGTTCCGCTCGTAGGACTTCGCGTCGCGCTGGATGGCGTACGGGCTGTATACGATGTCCGCCCCCGCCGGAATGCGGTAACCGCCGAGTTCGGTGTCCCGTACCGCTCTACGCGTCAGAATCCACACCGCCGGACTCAAACGCATGGACTCGACCACGACATTGTTCGTGTGCCTGAGCTCACGGACGTCGCCGAATGCCACCGGCCTGCCACCGGTGACGGCTTGCACTTCGTCGCGCACCCGGTCGGCGTGTTCAGGGTGTTCCGCGAGCATATGCAACAGCCACATGATCGTGGAGGCCACGGTTTCGCTGCCCGGGGTGAGGATCGCCACGACCTGATCGTGGATCTCCTGTTCCCCGATGGGATCGCCATTCTCGTCCTTCGCCTCCAGCAATGCCGTCAGCAAATCGTCCGGCTTTTGACCGCTTGCGCGGCGCTCGGCGACGATCTCGTCGACCAGGAGATGCAAATCGGCCAAGGCCCGGTTGAATTCCCGGTTGGCCGGCAGCGGGAGGTCGTAGAGCGGTCCGAGCGGGACGACCATCCGCCGGTACATCCCGCGGAAGACGGTGGCCAGGGCGACGCACAGCCGCTCCGCCCGCTCGTCCATGTAGTCGCCGCGCAGCAGGCAGCGGGCCGCGATCCGCACGGCCACCCGGAAGGACTCGGAGGTGCAGTCGACGGTCTCGCCGGGCTTCCAGCGCTCGGTGAGGGCGTGTGCCTCCTCCTCCATGATCGGCCCGTAGGCGGGGATGGCGTCGAGCCGGAAGGCGGGCTGGATGGTGCGCCGCTGACGGCGGTGGCGCGGGCCGTTCGCCGTGGCCACGCCCTCCTTGCCGAGCAGGCCCTCCAGGGACTCCCACAGCGGCCCGGCGATGATGAAGTCGTTGCTCAGCGCCAGCGCGCCCGTCAGGGCCGGCGTGGTGACGGCGTAGACCGTCTTCGGGCCGAGCTTGAGGCGGACCACGTCGCCGTGGTCGCGCAGCCGGGACATGAACGCGAGCGGGTCGCGCACCAGCTTCCAGCCGTGCCCGAGGAGGGGGACCCCGCCCCCGGCCCGCGGCGGCTCGCGCAGTTCCACAGCCGGAGGGACGTCCGGCTTCACAGACTCGACGGTCATTTCTCACCTGCCGCTTCGTTGTTGACGTACGGGGGCGTGGACCGGTCGTCCCAGCTGTCGACCATGTACCGGCCGGACTCGTGATGGAACCAGTAGACGGAACTGAACCAGTTCCGCATGTCACCGAGGCAGATCCGCACGGCGGCGCTCAATTCCTTTCCGCGCACCGTCCCGTCGGCCAGGTCGTCGGCGAACCGCAAGGCCTCCTGCTCGACGTCGAGGAATTCGGTGATGCATTCCTCGACGCGGCGCCGGACTTCCGCGACCGCCTCCTCCAGGGTCAGCCCTTCATGGGTGATGAGGCTGATGCCGAGATTGTGCACCTCGTCGCCCGCGATTTCCTTCGGGAGCGAGCAGAGGTCGTTGTACCAGGCGGCGAATTCCTGGCTCAGCAGCGCCGCCCGCCGATAGGCAGGGTGTTTTCTCACGCCGTCGGGGAGTTCGCACCCCGCGGTCGGCTCCAGCAGGTCCGTCCATATCCAGTGCGCGAACGTGAGCCGGCGCAACCGGAGGTATTCCTCGACCGTCGGCACGATGCCGTGCGTGCGGTTGTGGAACTCCCGGTCGTAGGCCTCGATGACGGCGTGGAAGTGCCGGGCGAACCGGAGGTTCCACGTCTGCGGCAGGAACCCGTACAGCCGCAGCACACTGTCGGCGAACCCGGCGACCAGTGGGTCCTCGTGGTGCAGGTGCTCCCGGGGGGAGTCGAGCGCGGCGTGCAGCCGGTCCCGCAGACTCCGCCAGGCGAGCGGGCGGCCGTGCACGATGTCGCGGTCGTGACGGTCGTCCCAGACGAAGAACCAGGCGCTGTAGTCCGCGATGGCCTGCATCACCTCGTCGGGGGCGCCGATGTAGTACCCGGCCATGAGGTCCGTGTAGCACAGGCCGTCGGCATATTCCGCCACCTTCTCCGCCGGCATGAGCCGCTTTTCGAGCAGCCAGGCCCGCGTCTTCTCCTGGCACTGCGGCCAATACGGGTGGAGTCGCCGGGGAAACGCCGCCTCGATCACAGGGAGAGAGAGCGACGGTGGAACTGCGATGGTGGTCGGTGTCGATGTGGTGCCGTGTGACAAAGCATGCACGAACTAACCCCTCTCAGCCGCCAGTTGGCGCGGGCGCCCCTCCCTTCGTGCCGGGCGTGCGCCGTTGCATACCCCGCTCATCCCATTCAGCACTACAACTGACCGTTCTGGGAACGTATTTGCTTCATTCACTACCCCACAGTGCCGGGATCCTCCCGTTGTGTGACGGCCACCGGATCGCCAGGAGAGCGGAAGCGATCGAACGTGCGACGGACAGGCGAACGACACAGACGAACGGCGCCTGTCCGTGGTGGGGAACCAGGACAGGCGCCGTTCGCCTGGTGCGTATGAGGTGTCAGTCGTTGGCGACCACGGGGTAGCGCGGCTCGTTCTCGGCCATCTGGCGCAGCGCGTCCTTGCGCTCGCGCTTGGAGAGCCGGTCGATGTACAGGTAGCCGTACAGGTGGTCGGTCTCGTGCTGCAAACACCGCGCAAAGTATCCGGTGCCGCGCACCTTGATCGGGTTGCCCTGCTCGTCCTGCCCGGTCACCTCGGCGTAGTCGGGCCGGGCGAGCGGCGCATAAGCGGTCGGCACGGACAGGCAGCCCTCGTTGCTGTCGTCGAGCCGGCGCTTGTCGGCGGGCAGTTCGACCAGCTTGGGGTTGCAGACGACACCGGTGTGCCGGACGCCCTCGTCGTCGGGGCAGTCGTAGACGAAGACCTTCGCGTCGACGCCGATCTGGTTGGCGGCCAGGCCCACGCCCTCGGCGGTGCGCTGGCTGGCGAACATGTCCGCGACGAGCTGCTGCAGCTCCTCGCCGAAGTCGGTGACGTCCTTGCACTCCTTGTGCAGCACCGGGTTCCCGACCACCGTGATCGGCCGCGAGGTCCCCCGCTCCCGCCAGGCCGCCTCGCGCCCCTCGCAGTCCTCCGTGTCGATCACGTACCCCTCGTCATCGACGGGAAGCACGCCCGCGTGCTGCTGATCGGTGTCCTGCTGAGCCATGACGTTACGTACGCCTTCCTGAACAAATCCACGGGATGCTGATACAGGGTACGGGCATCAGGGGGGCGGGGAACTGCGCGAACGGCCTCGACGGCGCCGCCCCTGACGACAGCGCTAGCAGACCTCTTCCAGATCCCGCCAGTCACGGGAGTCCGGACTGTCCGCCACCCACCCGTCCAGCAACCCCCGGACCAGCGAAGCCGGCGCGGCCAGCCCGCACTCCCGCTCCGGCACCCACAGCTGCCCGTCCGTGCGGTGCCCCAGCGGCCCGGGATGTCCCGGCTCGCTGTGGTCGTGCGGGTCGAGGTGCTCCCCGTCGCCCTCGTCCGACGGCATCCGCGACTCCGAGCACATCCGGCACAGCAGCCGCACCGAGGAGGACCAGTCCTCCGCGGCGAACCCGGCGTCCGCGGCCAGCTGCTCCAGCGCGTCGCGGTCCGACTCGGTCGCCGCCTCCAGCAGCACCACCCATGTCGGCACCGGCGACGGGGCCCACAGCTCGATCTCGTCGAAGACCGGGTAGGTGTGCCCGGCGGCCGTGGTCCGCTCCCCGTGCGGCACGCCGTCGTGCAGGACGACCTCGCCCCAGCGCCGCCCGGACGACGGCAGTGGGATGGACAGCACCTCGATCCGCGCGGGATCCAGCCGCCGCCCCCACACGACCTCGGCCTCGCCCTCCGGGGACAGCCGTACGGCCGCGCTGCCCAGGTCCATGCCGACCGGCTCGCCCGAGTCGTTCGCGGCTCCCGGCACCCGCAGCCCGTACGCCTGCCAGGCGCGGCGGGCCAGCGGCCAGTCCTGGAGGGCGGTGGCGGCGATGCCGACGTTCCACCAGTCCGGCGCGCCCGTGTCCCGGTCGAGCAGGGCCACGGCCCGCAGACCGGCGGCCCGTGCCTGCTCCCAGTCGTGCCGGAACTTGTGCAGCAGGGCGAGGTTGAACCAGGACTCGGACAGCCAGGGCTCCAGATCGGCGGCACGTGTCAGCAGTGCGCCCGCGTCCTCGTACCGGCCGTCGCCGATGAGGGTGAATGCCCGGTCCGTGGCCTGCCGCCAGGAGGCGGAGGGCCGGTGCCGTCCCTTGCCGAAGATCCTCACGATTCCCGCCTGCCAGTTCCGTGCGGTGGGCTGGCCGTAGCTGTGTTTCGAGCCCCCGGACACCTTCTCCTTCGCATCCAACCACGTACGGCCTCGGGGGCGCTCATTACCCATGGGTTACCCAGCCACGGGCAGCGTCAGACTGCTCCTTGCCAGTACCCGGGCCAGTGATTCCACCACCTCCGGGGCGTACTGCCCGGCGGTGGCGAGCCGGAGTTCCTCCAGCGCCGTCAGCGGCCCGCCCGGGCCTCCTTCCCGGGACTTCTCCTCGTACGCGTTCACAGCCCGGACGATCCGGGCCGCGAGCGGCTGCTCCGGGTACGGGTCGGCCTGGCGTTCCACGACGACGGCGACGGCCTCGTCGACGCCCGTCTGCCGGACGACGGCCCCGCCGAGGAGCGCGATCCGGCGCTGTTCCGCGGCGGGCAGGGCGGCCGTGGCACCCGCCGGCACCGGGTCGACGAGGCTCAGCTGGCCGATGTCGTGCATGAGGGCCGCGTACTCCAGCACGGCCAGCTCCGGCTCGGTGAGGCCCAGGTCACGCCCGACGGCGAGGCTGAGCGCGGCGACCCGGCGGGCGTGACCGCCGGGGGTGTACCCGGCGACCTCGGTGGCCCGCGCGAGGGAGGCGATGGTCTGCCGGTAGGTCGCCCGGACGGCGGCGTAGCGGCGGAACGACATCTGGGCGAGCAGCAGCGGCACGGAGAAGACGGGCAGTGCCCACAGGCCCACGACGGCGACCGCGAGCGCCATCACCGCCCCGGTCGCGATGACGGCGGACCCGATGCCGCGCACGGTCCGCAGCTCGTCCCGCAGCACCGGCCCGAACGGCCAGCCGGTGCGCGAGTGCGCCAGCGCGGCGGCGAGCACCGCGTCGCACAGCGCGGTCAGGGAGAGCAGCGCGAGCAGCAGCAGCGCGTAGGCCGGTCCGACCCAGTCGTCGAACATGCCCCGGCTGTAGGGCGGCTGGAAGCAGACGGCGACGAAGCCGACGGTGAGCACCCGGCGTGCCAGGTGGTCGAGCGTGGGGCCCTGCCCGCGGGCCACGTGCGGGACGCTGCCGAGCAGCGAGGCGGCCAGCACGACGGCCACGACCTGGGCGGGACCGTGGTGCGTGGCCCGCCCACCGGCCTCCCCGAGCAGCGCGTACGACAGGGCCGCGGCGGCTCCGAGCGGTGCCGGCTCCCTGACCTGGGCGTCGTCGCGCCGGGTGAGCTCGCCGACGGTGACGAGCACGCCGAAGGCGAGTGCGACCCGGCGCTCCTCCAGCCCGCCGTAGAGGGTGACGGCGAGACAGCCCGCGGCGAGGACGGCGGCACAGGCGTGGACGAGGGTGAGGAGCGGGGGCGGCCGGTGGCCGTTCATCGGCGGGCCCCCGGCCGCCCGGTGACGGGGGTGCCCGGCGGGGGCACGCGGGACGCCCCGTCCCCCTGGCCGGTGCCGCCGCCCTCGTCCGTCCGCCCGCCGGGTCCGCTCCGCTCCGGCGCCTCGCCCTGAGGGCCGGGACCGCCCTCTCCACCCTGCCCGCCCCGGACATCCGGGCCCTGTTCTCCCTGCTTGCCCTGCTTGCCCTGCCCGCCCTGCTGGCCCTGCTCGCCCTGCTGGCCCTGCTGGCTCCGGGCGGCCTGCTCGATCCGCCCACCCTGCTCGCTCCGGGCGGCCTGCTCGATCCGCCCGCCGTGTTCGCTCCGGGCGGCCCGGTCGCCCTCGCCGTTCCGGTCGCCCTCGCCGGTCCGGTCGCCCTCGCCGGCCAGGCGGTCTCCGCCGCCCCCGGCGTCCCCGCCGACCGGGCCCGCCGTGTCGTCCGCGGTCACCGCCGGCCGCCAGCCCGCCCGTGCGACGGCCTCGACCAGGGCCGTGACCATCACGGGGTCGAACTGGCTGCCCGCGCACCGCTCCAGCTCCGCCAGGGCCACCGGCACGGGCCGGGCCCTGCTGTAGCAGCGGGTGGAGGTCATGGCGTCGAAGGCGTCGGCGACCGCCACCACCCGCGCCGACTCGGGGATCTGACGGCCCGCCAGCCCGTACGGGTACCCGCTGCCGTCCAGCCGCTCGTGGTGGTGCAGCACGGCGGCCCGGGCCTCGCCGAGGAAGCCGATGCCGCGGACCATCTCGTGCCCGTACTCGGGGTGCAGCTCGATCACCCGACGCTCCTCGGGCGTGAGTGGCCCGTTCTTGCGGAGCAGCCGGGTGGGCACGCCGAGCTTGCCCACGTCGTGCAGGATCCCGGCGAAGCGGAGCACCTCGACGCGCTCGTCGTCCATGCCCAGCTCGCGCGCGATCATCATGGAGGCCTGCCCGACGCGCTCGCTGTGCCCGCGCGTGTACCCGTCCTTGATGTCGACGGCCTGCACCAGCGCCCGGATGGTCGCCTGGTGGGCCGCCCGCTCCCGGTGGTACTGGGCGAACGCCCACCACGAGACGCACATCGGCAGCAGCACGAGCAGCGCGGCCACGGGTCCGTAGGGGCTGCGCCACAGTACGGCCATCATCAGCCCGGCCAGCCCGTGCACGGCGATCGGCGCGAGGGAGCGCGCCACCAGTCCTCGCCAGGCCCGCCGGACGGGCACCCGTTCGGCCACGGCCAGGATGCCGCCGTCCAGGGCCGCCAGCACCAGGCAGAACGTCAGCACGGCCGCCGCGGCGGGACCGAGCGCGTAGGGGACGTCGCCCGCGACGACCGCGTCCCGGCCGCCGAGCAGCCAGTGCACCCGGGCCGCCGCCCACACTCCGAGGACCAGCTGGGCGGCCCGCCACAGCCGTCGCAGGGCGACGGGCCGCTGCGCGACGTGGGAGAGCAGCGCGCCCGGCACGGCCACCAGGGCGGCGGCCGGCGCGGGCAGCAGGAAGGCGGCGGCGAGCAGCACGGGGTAGAAGGTGCCGGCCGGGTGGGAGATCCCGGCGAAGCGGGACCGTGCGGCACGCTCGCAGCCGGCGTACAGGGCGGCGAGCAGCGCGACCGCCCACCAGGGCACGCGCACCCCCGGCAGCGGCAGGAGGCAGAGGACCGCGGCGACGACGACACAGGCGACGTATCCACGTGTCCGTGCCGGTACCGCTTCCATGAGCCCCTCCCCGGCCAGGTCCGTCAGGCCCGGAGCCTAGGACGGCTGGAGGGGGCTCCGCGGGCCGATAACCCGCGGATTAGCACGTTCGAGTGATGCGTTCGAGTCCCGGGACCGGGTTCAGGACTCCTGCGGCGTGGCCGTGACGTCCTGCTCGGGGACGGTCTGCCCGGAGCGGATCAGCTCGATCCGCCCCATGACCTTGTCGCGCAGGTCGCCCGGCACGTCGTCATGCCCGCAGCAGCGCTTGACGAGCTTCTTCACGGCCTGCTCCAGGCCGTACTTCTCCAGGCACGGCGAGCACTCCTCGAAGTGGTGCTCGAACTTCACGCAGTCCGAGTCCGGCATCTCACGGTCGAGGAACTCGTAGAGATGATCGAGGATTTCGCTGCAATCCGTCTCGTGCGGCTCTCCGCAGCTCATGACCCCGAGCCTTTCGCTTCGTTCGACTCTCCGGCGCCGGCCGGAACCATCCCCCGCTCACGGGCGTAGTCCTCCAGCATGCCGCGCAGCTGACGGCGGCCGCGGTGCAGGCGGGACATCACCGTTCCGATGGGTGTCCCCATGATGTCGGCGATCTCCTTGTAGGCAAAGCCCTCGACGTCCGCCAGGTAGACGGCGATTCGGAACTCCTCGGGGATCGCCTGGAGGGCCTCCTTCACGTCCGAGTCGGGCAGGTGGTCGAGCGCCTGCGACTCCGCGGAGCGCAAGCCGGTCGACATGTGCGACTCGGCGCGGGCGAGCTGCCAGTCCTCGATCTCCTCGGCCGCCGAACGCTGCGGTTCGCGCTGCTTCTTGCGGTAGGAGTTGATGAAGGTGTTGGTGAGGATCCGGTACAGCCACGCCTTGAGGTTGGTGCCCTCACGGAACTGGTGGAAGGACGCGTACGCCTTGGCGTAGGTCTCCTGCACCAGGTCCTCGGCGTCGGCCGGGTTGCGCGTCATGCGCAGCGCGGCCGAGTACATCTGGTCGAGGAACTCGAGCGCGTCCCGCTCGAAGCGCGCGCTGCGCTCCGCGGTCGTCTCCGCACCCGTGCCGCCCTGGCCCTCGGGCTGCTCCGCCTGGCCGTGTTCGGTCCCTGCGTCGGTCCCAGTGACCGGACCCACCTCCTCCAGTGTTCTCGTGAGACCGAGGCCGGTCTCACCCGAATCGGAGGATAGACGACGATCCGGTCCGCCCGCCGCCCGAATCGGGGCGGTCTTGGCCGCGTGCAGCACCGTCCACTCCAGGTCGGCACGGCTGCTGCGGCTCGGGCAGAAGGTCGAACCCATGCGGCGGACTTCCTCTCCTACGGCGTCGGCGCTGGTCCCCAGCGCGTACGTCCCGCACAACAGCGACCGCCGCCCCGGCATTCCCGGGGCTTCACCCCAGTGACCCGGCCCACCCGGCGACCGCGTCGGTGAGGACCGCCACGGCCTCGTCCTGCGAGATCTCCGCGCGCTTGGGCACGGCGAAGCCGTGATCCCCGTACGGAATCTCCACGAGGTCGTACGGGCCGTCGGGGAACTCCGCCGGCCTGCCGAAGGTGTCGTTGCCGCCCTGGACGACCAGGGTGGGCACGCCGGAGCCGAGCAGTTCCCCGGCCCGTGACGTCTCCGGCTTGCCGGGCGGGTGGAGCGGGAAGGCGAGGGCGAGGACCGCGTGGGCGCCGAGCTCGCGGGCGGTACGGCAGGCGACCCGGGCGCCTGCGCTGCGGCCGCCGGAGATCACCGGCACCCCGTGCGCGGCCAGCGCGGGCCAGAGGCCGCGCCAGCCGGTGTCGAGCGTCTTCGGCGCGGGCGCGAGCTTCTTCCCGGCCACCCGCCAGGGCTGCTCCACCCGGGCCACGGTCACGCCGTGGGCGGGCAGGACGGCGGCCAGGGCGGTCAGGTCCCGGGCCTCGATGCCCCCGCCGGCGCCGTGGCCGAGGGCGAGCACCAGCCGGGGCTCCGCCGCCCGGTGCCAGGTGATGCGGGCGGTCCCGGCGTCGGTGTCGACGGTCTCCGTGGTCACGTCGTCCACCTGGGAACCTCCAGGCGCCTTCTTCACATTCTTCCCGTGGGTCACGTCAGAAGAGTGTGCCCTCTTCGGGCCCCTCCAGTTCCTTCAGCAGCTCCGGCCCGTTGTTGCGCACGTTGCTGACGGCCGTGGAGACGGGGTAGGCACGCATCAGCCCGCCGGGCGGCGGGGCGAGCAGCTCGCGCAGCCCGTCCACGTCGGTGCGGGCCGGGTCGAGCCAGGCGTCCCAGCGGTCCGGGGTCAGCATCAGCGGCATCCGGGGGTGGATGTCGGCCAGGGCCCCGGGGCCCTCGGCCGGGGCCACGGCGAGCGGGCTCGTCTCGGCCTCGGTGGTGATGACGGAGCAGGTCACCCACCAGGCCTGGGGGTGGTCGTCCGGCAGCGTCTTGTCCCGCCAGAACTCGTACAGCCCGGCCATCGCGAAGACCGACCCGTCCGCGGGGGTCACGAAGTAGGGCTGCTTGCGGGGCCGCTTCTTCTTCCCCTCGACCTCCAGCTCGCGCTCCTGGGTGCCGGTGACCCACTCGTAATAGCCGTCGGCGGGCAGGATGCAGCGCCGGGAGGTGAAGGCGCGGCGGTAGGACGGCTTCTCGTGGACGGTCTCCGCGCGCGCGTTGATCATCCGGGCGCCGCCCTCGGGCGTCTTCGACCAGGATGGGACGAGTCCCCACTTCAGGGTGCGCAGCTGCCGGACCGGGCGCGGGTCGTCCGCGTCCTTCAGCGGGCGGTCGAGGACGGCGTGGACCTCTTTGGTGGGCGCCACGTTGTAGTCCGGCGCGAGGGTCTCCTCGGGCTCCCACTTCTCGATCTCGAAGATCCCCGCGAGGTCCTCCGGCCGGCGACTCGCCGCATACCGTCCGCACATCTCCGACACCCCTCCGACCTGCGAGGACGCAAGACCGTGCCGCTTCGGCCGGCACGGTACCGGGACGCCTGGCCCGTCGCCTCGGCCGTCCTGCCGGCCCGGCGCTGCGGAGCGGCGTGCCCGGACGGCGTCTCCTCGCTGCTCTGGTGTCCCGGCCACCGGGACACGTCCAAGAATCGCAGACGGGCACGACCGGCCGCGCGCCCGCCTTCACCATCAGCCGGTGGGATCCGTTCCGCTCCCGCTCCCGGCGGCCCGGTCCTTCGCGAGCTCCGCGGCGAACTGCGCGCCGGTGAGCAGCGCGAGGTTGGACAGCCACAGCCAGATGAGGAACACGACGACGCCCGCGAGCGAGCCGTAGAGCCTGCTGTACGCGCTCAGGGTCGAGGTGTACAGCGCGAAGCCCGTCGAGACGAGCAGCCACAGGACGGCGGCGAGGACACCGCCGGGCAGAGAGAGCCGGCGGCGGCGGGCGGGGGCCGGGCCGGTGTGGAACACGACCACGACGAGCAGCGCCACCAGGCACAGCAGCAGGGGCCAGCGCAGCACGCTCCAACTCCAGGCCGCCGTACTGCCCAGGCCGAGCGCCCGGCCCACGCTCTCGGCCAGCGGCCCGGTCAGCAGCAGGGCGAGGGAGCCGGTCAGGAGCAGCGCGAGCAGGACGAGCGCGGTGAGGACGATCCGGTGGGCCTTGCGCCAGGGCGAACGCCGGTCCTCGATGCGGTGCATGTGATGCAGGGCCCGGCGGAAGACCGCGAGGTAGCTGGAGGCCGACCACAGCGCGCTGACGGTGCCGGCCGTCAGCAGCGGCCAGGCCCCGCCGTCCGCGCCGAGCATCCGGGACAGGGCGGCGTGCAGGTCCCCGGCGGACTCGGCGGGCGCGTAGGCGGTGACGTGGCTGACGAACTCCTTCGCCGTGTCCGGGCTGATCAGGCCGAACGCCAGGACCGTGGCCAGCATCGCGGGCAGCACCGCCAGGATCGCGTAGTACGTCAGGGCCGCCGCGTAGTCGGTGATGTCGTCGTCCCACAGCGACACCGGGGTGCGCCGCAGCGCCGGCCACCAGAGGGCGGGCGGCCGCCCGCCGCCCTCCGCGTACCCGCCGGGGGCGTCACGGGCCGGGGTCCGCGTGGCCATGTCGCTGTCCTTCCGTCCCGGCTCGTCGGCGAGGCGGCCGGGCCCGTCCGGGTCCGCTCCGGCCGCCGTTGTGACGCGGTTGCCCGGAAAGAGCCCGGTGGAACGCGGCCGGGGGCCGGGACCGCGACGGCCCCGGCGCCCCCGGCTGACGATCCGTCAGGAGGCGGGCATCAGGACCGAGTCGATGATGTACACGTGGGCGTTGGCGGTCTTGACGTTGCCGCAGACCACCTTGGCCGAGTCGTTGACGGTGTAGGACTCGCCGGACCCGGCGGTGGTGAGCTTCGTCTTCTCCAGGGTCTCGAAGGAGCCGTTCTCCAGGTCCTTCGGCGCGAGCTTCCGGCCCACGACGTGGTAGGTGAGGATCTTCGTGAGCTGCGCCTTGTCGTTCAGGACCTTGTCCAGGGTGGCCTTGGGAATCTTGGCGAAGGCGTCGTTGGTGGGGGCGAACACGGTGATGTTCTCGGCGTTGTTGAGGGTGTCGACCAGCCCGGCCTTCTTCACGGCCGTCACCAGGGTGGACAGGGCCGGGTTGTGGGACGCGGCGGTGGCGACGGGGTCCTGGGCCATGCCGTCGAAGGAGCCGGCGCCGCTGTCGGGCACCGCCGAGCAGGCCGGGCCGAAGGGCGCGTCCGTGCCGGTGGTGGTGTCCGAGCCGGCCATGCCGTCGCCGGAGGCGGTGGCCGGGGCCGACGCCTTGGAGGAGGAACCGGCCTCGGCCGAGTCGCCGCCGCCGTCGGAGCAGGCGCTCAGGGACAGGGGCAGGACGGCCGCGGCGGCCAGGGTGACGGCGGCACGGCGGATACGGGTGTTCATGTGATTCTCCTGTGTAGGGCCGCAGCGGGGTGCTGCGCGCGGGGGGAAAGGGGGAAAGGGGAGGGGTGGCGCGTGGGTCACTCGACGGTGACCACGACCGAGTGCCGGCCGGTGGCCCCGTCGGGGACGGTGCCGGCCCGGCGTGCGGTCTGCGTCCGCCCGGTGCGGTCGGTGGCGCGCACGGTGAGGGTGTGTCCGCCCTCGGTGGCCTGCCAGGGGAAGGACCACTGGCGCCAGGTGTCGCGGCTGTCCTCGGCGGCGAGGCGGGCCTGTTGCCAGGGGCCGTCGTCGACACGGACCTCGACCCGGTCGATGCCCCGCCGCTGCGCCCAGGCGACGCCGGCGACCGTCACGGGACCGGCGGGGAGCCTGGCGAAGGGCTTGGGGGTGTCGATGCGCGACTGGGTCTTGACGGGGGCCCGCCGGGCCCAGCCGCGCCGGACCCAGTAGGGGTCGTAGGACGCGAACGTCGTCAGTTCGATGTCCTCGATCCACTTGCAGGCGGAGACGTATCCGTAGAGCCCGGGCACCACCATGCGGACGGGGAAGCCGTGCGCGAAGGGCAGCGGCTCTCCGTTCATCCCGACGGCCAGGAGCGCGTCCCGGCCGTCCATGACGTCCTCGACGGGGCTGCCGAGGGTCATGCCGTCCACCGAGCGGGCCACGAGCTGGTCGGCCGGCCCGCCGCGCGAGGGCGGCACGACCCCGCACTCGGCCAGCAGGTCGGCCAGGCGGACGCCGATCCAGCGGGCGTTGCCCACGTAGGGTCCGCCGACCTCGTTGGAGACGCAGGTGAGCGTGATGTCGCGTGCGACGAGCTCGCGGCGCAGCAGGTCGTCGAAGGAGAGCGTGCGCGGACGCCGGACGCCGTCACCGTGGATGCGCAGCCGCCAGGTCGTGGCGTCCACCTTGGGCACGACCAGGGCGGTGTCCACCCGGTAGAAGGAGCGGTTCGGCGTGACGAAGGGGCTGACGCCGTCGATCCGCAGGGCGGCGCCCCGCGGGACGGCCGCGGCGGGCGACGCGGGCGCGGGCAGGACCACCCGGGAGCGGGACGCCACCGCGTCCCCGCCGCGCGAGCCGTTCAGGAACCGGCCCAGGGCCCCGGCACCGGCGGAGGCCACGGCGGCGCCGCCGGCCGCGACCACGAAACCACGCCGGTCCCAGTCCGCGGCGGAAGGGGACGAGACACCGGCACCGGCCTGCTCGCGCCGGGCCGGCCGGCGCGCCAGGGCATGGAGGAGGACCGCGCCGGCGCCCGCGCCCACGAGGGCGGGCAGGGCGTCGGACAGACCGCGGGAGTCGGGCCGGGTCGTCGCCGCGAGCGCGCCGATCGCGCCGAAGACCAGCACCCCCGCCGCCCCGGCCCGCCTGAAGCGCAGCGCGGCCATTCCCAGGGATATCGCGACCAGCGCGAGCACGCCGAGAATTCCGGTCTGCAGAACCAGTTTGTCGTCCGTGCCGAAATTCCGGATCGCCCAGTCCTTCACCTCCGCCGGGGTGCGGTCGATCACCGCGCCGCCGACCGCGACGACAGGCCCCGCCTCCGGGCGGACCGCCGCCGACACCAGCTCGGCGACGGCGAGGGCGGCGAAGCCGGACACGGCCCCGGCGAGCGCGCCCGCCGCCGGGCGGAGCCCACCGAGGGGCCTGCGGAGTTTCCTGTCGTCGTCGATCACGTGGGGAATCCGGTCCGGCGGGCGGGGCGGATTGGCCGTTTCCCCGATCGGATGAATCTTTTTTCCGGACCCATCCGCACGCCGATCGGCTCCGGATGAAAAGGAATGCACGGAATGGGGAGGTGCCGGATCAGGCGGCGCGCCGAACCGCCATGACGAAGGCGGGCCCGGTTCGGCCGGACCCGCCTTCGGTCGCCGCTCGCGTATGCGCCCCGGTCAGGCGGGCAGCCCCAGCACGGCCACCGGCGCGGACGTCGGCTGCCGGGAGCCACCCGCCGGTTCCACGGTGACTCCCAGGCCCGAGGCCCCGTCGACGGGGCCGCTCATCAGGACGGTCTGGGCGGTGCGCCCGGGGTCCATCAGCCCGGCCGGCCGCATGGTGCCGCGGTCGTCGAACCAGAGCTGGTACACCTTCCCGGCACCGGGAGGCGCCATCCCGGAGACGGCGAACACGGCCCGGTCCATGCTGCGCGAGACGACGACCGTGCCGACCGCGCCGTCGCCGAGCGCGGCCGTCCGGGTCCTGGCGTCCGGCGCGGCCAGGACCGCGGCGATCCGGTCGGTCCCCTGGCGCGCCTGCCGGGCCTCGCGCACCGCGTCCTCGGCCCGCTGGTGCTGCCAGACCGCCGTGCCGCCGAGCGCGGTGGCCACCGCGACGCAGGCGGCCAGCGCCCACCGGGACAGCAGCCGGGCCCGCAGCGCGGCCCGTCCCGTGCGCACGGCCGCCGGCGCGCCCGGCGGCTCCTGGCGGACCGCGGAGACGCGGTGCAGCACCCGCGCGCGCATGGCCGGGGGTGGCGTCACGGTGGCGGCGAGCCCCAGCCGGGCGGCGGTGGCGGACAGTTCGGCGGTCTCCTGCGCACACGGCTCGCAGCCTTCGAGGTGCCGCTCGAACGCGGCGCGTTGCCCGTCGGCCAGGGCGTGCAGGGCGTAGGCACCGGTCATCCGGTGCAGCTCGGCGGACGTGGTCACGCGGTCACCCCCAGGCAGTCGCGCAGGCGGATGAGGCCGTCGCGCAGGCGGGTCTTGGCGGTGCCCAGCGGCAGGGCGAGCGCCTCGGCCACCTGGCGGTAGGTCAGGCCGCGGTAGTAGGCGAGCGTGATGGCCTGCCGCTGCACCTCGGTGAGCGTGCGCAGGCAGCGCCGCACCTGCTCCCGCTCCAGCCGTGCCTCGACCTGTTCGGTCACCTCGTCGAACTCGGGCGTGCGCTCCAGCAGCGCGGCCTTGTGGTCGCGGACGGCGGCGGCCTCGACCGAGCGGACCCGGTCGACGGCGCGGCGGTGGGCGAGGGTGAGGATCCAGTTGAGGGCGCTCCCGCGCTCGGGCCGGTAGCGGGGCGCGGTCCGCCACACCTCGACCAGCACCTCCTGCGCGACCTCCTCCGACTGCGCCCGGTCGCGCAGCACGGCCCGTACGACCCCGAGGACGGATCCGGCCACGGCGTCGTAGACGGAGGCGAACGCGTCCTCGTCGCCCAGGGCGACACGGCCCACCAGCTCCTGCAGGTCCGGTCGGGACGAGGGACTTCTGCCGATGTACACGGCTTCTTTCACAGGGGGCCTCCGCTGCTCGGACATCTCCGCACGTAATCCGGTCCCGGTGAGGCGGCGGATTGGTCCCGGCGGCACCGACGACCGCGGGTGCCCGCCCGGCGTCGCGCACGGCTGCCCGGGCTCTCAGGCTTCTCGGATACCGTCCGCACGTACGTGCCACACTGCCAGATCCCGTCCGACCGCAGGGAGCCGACGCCGCACATGGACAGCACCGCAACCGCCTCGCTCGCCTCCCTCTGGGACGAGGTCTCCGGTACGCAGCCCGACCCCGACCTGTGGGTGGTGGTCGCGGCCCTGGGCGTCGCGCTCGCCGTGGTGCTCCCGCACGGTCTGTGGCGCATCTCCCGCAACGCCATCACCATCGCGCACGAGGGCGGCCACGGGCTGGTGGCGCTGCTCACCGGCCGCACCCTCACGGGCATACGGCTGCACTCGGACACCAGCGGCCTGACCGTCAGCCGCGGCAAGCCGCACGGCATCGGCATGATCCTCACGGCCGCCGCCGGCTACACCGCCCCTCCCCTGCTGGGCCTCGGCGGCGCGGCCCTGCTGGGCGCGGGCCGCATCACGCTGCTGCTGTGGCTGGCCACGGCCCTGCTGCTCGCCATGCTCGTGATGATCCGCAACGCCTACGGCGCCCTCACCATGGTCATCACCGGCGGCCTGTTCGTACTGGTGTCCTGGCTGGCCGGCCCACAGGTGCAGGCGGCGTTCGCGTACGTGGTGGTGTGGTTCCTGCTGGTGGGCGGGGTGCGGCCGGCCTTCGAGCTCCAGGCGAAGCGGGCCCGGGGCGGGGCGGGCGACTCGGACGCGGACCAGTTGTCCCGGCTGACGCACGTACCGGCGGCGCTGTGGTTCTTCCTGTTCCACGCCGTGTCGCTGTGCTCGCTGGTCGGCGGAGGGCGCTGGCTGCTCGGCCTGTGACCGGCCCGCCCGGGCGCGACGGGGCCCGACGCAGCCACCCTCGGGCCACGGCCTGCTTATAAAGTAAAGGCATGGCCCCGAACACCGCAGACACCGCCCTCTGGCCCGCCCCGCACGCGAGCGGAGCCGTCGACGCGACGGTCCACGTGCCCGGGTCCAAGTCGGTCACGAACCGCGCCCTCGTCCTCGCCGCCCTCGCCTCCGAGCCGGGCTGGCTGCGCCGCCCGCTGCGCTCCCGCGACACGCTGCTGATGGCCGGCGCGCTGCGTGCGATGGGCATCGAGATCGAGGAGGGCGTGGGTCCCGACGGCACCGGCGAGGCGTGGCGGGTGCTGCCCACGGGGCTGCGCGGCCCGGCCACGGTCGACGTCGGCAACGCCGGCACGGTGATGCGGTTCCTGCCGCCCGTCGCCGCGCTCGCCGACGGCCCCGTCCGCTTCGACGGCGACCCCCGCTCCTACGAGCGCCCCCTGAACGGTGTGATCGACGCGCTGCGCCAGCTGGGCGCCCGGATCGACGACGACGGCCGCGGCGCCCTGCCGCTGACCGTGCACGGCGGCGGTGCCCTGGACGGCGGACCGGTCTCGATCGACGCGTCCAACTCCTCGCAGTTCGTCAGCGCCCTGCTGCTGTCCGGCCCGCGCTTCAACCAGGGCGTCGAGGTCCGCCACACCGGTGCCACGCTGCCCTCCCTGCCGCACATCCGCATGACCGTGGACATGCTGCGCGCGGTCGGCGCCCAGGTGGACACCCCCGAGTCGGGCGGCGAGCCGAACGTCTGGCGGGTCACGCCGGGCGCCCTGCTCGGCCGGGACCTGGTGATCGAGCCGGACCTCTCCAACGCCCAGCCGTTCCTGGCGGCGGCCCTGGTCACCGGCGGCAAGGTCACCGTCCCGGACTGGCCGGCCCGCACCACCCAGCCCGGTGACAAGCTCCGCGAGATCTTCACCGAGATGGGCGGCTCCTGCGAACTGACCGAGTACGGGCTGGTGTTCACCGGCTCCGGCTCGATCCACGGCATCGATGTCGACCTGAGCGAGGTCGGCGAGCTGACGCCGGGCATCGCGGCCGTCGCGGCCCTCGCCGACTCCCCGTCGACCCTGCGCGGCGTGGCCCATCTGCGCCTGCACGAGACCGACCGGCTGGCGGCCCTGACCAAGGAGATCAACGAGCTCGGCGGTGACGTCACGGAGACGGCCGACGGCCTGCACATCCGCCCGCGCCGGCTGCACGGCGGCATCTTCCACACCTACGACGACCACCGCATGGCCACGGCCGGCGCGGTCATCGGCCTGGCGGTGGAGGGCGTGCAGATCGAGAACGTGGCGACGACGGCCAAGACCCTGCCCGACTTCCCCGACCTGTGGACCGGGATGCTCGGGGCGTAGGACGCGGGGACCAGGTCATGCGCCGCTACGGCAAGCACACCGACGAGGACGACATCCGCACCCGTCCGGGCCGCCGGAACACCCGGCCCCGGACGAACATCAGGCCCAAGCACGAGGACGCCGCCGAGGGCCTCGTCCTCACCGTGGACCGGGGCCGCCTGACCTGCCTCGTCGAGGACCGGGTGGTCATGGCGATGAAGGCCCGCGAGCTGGGCCGCAAGGCCGCGGTCGTCGGCGACCGCGTCGCCCTCGTGGGCGACATGTCCGGGAAGAAGGACACCCTGGCGAGGATCGTGCGCATCGAGGAGCGCACGTCCGTGCTGCGCCGCACGGCGGACGACGACGATCCGTACGAGCGCGTGGTCGTGGCCAACGCCGATCAGCTGGCCGTCGTCACGGCCCTGGCCGACCCGGAGCCCCGCCCCCGCCTGATCGACCGCTGCCTGGTCGCGGCCTACGACGGCGGTCTGGAACCGCTGCTGGTGCTGACCAAGTCGGACCTCGCCCCGCCCGAGAAGCTGCTGGAGCTGTACGGCGACCTCGACATCCCGTACGTCGTCACGAGCCGCGCGGAACTGGAGAGCGGCGCCGCCGTCGCCCGGGTGCGCGAGCAGCTCGACGGCCGGATCACCGCGTTCGTCGGGCACTCCGGGGTCGGCAAGACGACGCTGGTCAACGCGCTGGTACCGGAGGAGCGGCGGCGTTCGACCGGGCACGTGAACGCGGTGACGGGCCGCGGCCGGCACACCACCACCTCGGCCCTGGCGCTGCCGCTGGCCGGCGGCGACGGCTGGGTCATCGACACTCCGGGCGTGCGGTCGTTCGGGCTGAACCACGTCGACCCGTCCCGGGTCATCCACGCCTTCCCCGACCTGGAGCCGGGCACCGAGGGCTGCCCGCGCGCGTGCAGTCACGACGAGCCGGACTGCGCGCTGGACGCCTGGGTGGCCGAGGGGCACGCGGACCCGGCGCGGCTGTACTCGCTGCGCCGGCTGCTGGCCACGCGGGAGCGCACGGAAGGCGACTGACCTCCGCGTTGTTTGTCCTGCCGTGCGGACGGTAAGTGCATAATCGCACCAAGCCGGATGCAAGCCTCGGCAAAACGAGACGAAGCGGTCACTGAACGTGGGCTACGGGAGGACGACACATGGCGTGGCTGCTGGTCATCGTGGCCGGGTTGCTCGAGACCGGTTTCGCCGTCTGCCTGAAGCTGTCGCACGGCTTCACCCGGCTCTGGCCGACGATCGCGTTCTGCGTCTTCGCCCTCGGCAGTTTCGGTCTGCTCACCCTGTCGCTGAAGAAGCTCGACGTGGGCCCCGCCTACGCCGTGTGGACCGGCATCGGGGCGGCGGGGACGGCCATCTACGGCATGGTGTTCCTGGGTGACCTGGTGTCGACGCTGAAGATCGTGTCGATCAGTCTCGTCATCATCGGCGTGATCGGGCTGCAGTTGTCGGGCTCGGCGCACTGACGCCGCGTCAGCCGCCCTGCCGGTGCAGGGCGCCGCGGACCAGGCCGGCGACACCGCCCTCGCCGGGGGGCGCGGCCACGCAGGACAGGGCCAGCCGGACGGCGAGTTCGCAGGAGCGGGCCAGCTCGGCCGCGTCGGACGGGGAGGTGCCCGGTCCGGCCAGGGCGGTCACGGCGCGGTCGCGGACGAGGGCGACGAAGTCCCCGGGTGAGGGCAGCGGGCCGTCGGCGCGGCGCTGGGCGGGGACGGCGGAGGTGGACGGCACCCCCGTCAGGGCCGGTGACGGCAGGCGTTCGCTCCAGCAGCCGGTGAGCATGGCGCGGACGAGGGCGTTGTCGCGGGCCGAGGTGGTGACCCACTCGGCGGTGGCGGTGAGCCGTTCGCGCGGGTCGCTGTGCGTCGCCAGCGCGCGCTCGACCCCGGCGAGGTAGCCGTCCGCCTCCCTGCGCACGAGCGCCCGCGCGAGGCCGTCCTTGCTGCCGAACTCGTTGTACAGCGTCTGCCGGGACACTCCGGCCGCCGCCGCCACGTCCACCATCCGCACGGCGGACCACGGCCGGCGCGCCAGCGCCGCGAAAGCGGCGTCCAGCAGGGACTCCCGCGCTGCAGGCATCATCGCCTCCCCTTGGGGCGAGCGGCTCTGGGCCCAGATTTGACGCGCGTGGGACCACTGTCAAGGGTTCGCGAGCGCGCTCGGGGGGCGCGTTTCGGCCGTGTCGCGCGGGGTGCCGGCGGCCCCGGCCACGCGTCACGCGCCGGCGGCCCCGCCCTCTCGAACCCCCGGTGGCCCCACCCCCACCTCGGCAGATAGGTTCGTCACATGCCCGACTACCTCGACGACCTGCGTCTCGCTCACGTCCTCGCGGACGCCGCGGACGCCGCGACGACGGACCGGTTCAAGGCCCTCGACCTCAAGGTGGAGACCAAACCGGACATGACACCGGTGAGCGAGGCGGACAAGGCCGCGGAAGAGCTCATCCGCGGCCAGCTCCAGCGCGCCCGGCCGCGCGACGCGATCCTCGGCGAGGAGTACGGCGTCGAGGGCACCGGCCCCCGCCGCTGGGTGATCGACCCGATCGACGGCACCAAGAACTACGTCCGCGGCGTCCCCGTCTGGGCCACCCTGATCTCCCTCATGGAGGCGGGCGAGGGCGGCTTCCAGCCGGTCGTCGGCGTCGTCTCCGCACCCGCCCTGGGCCGCCGCTGGTGGGCGGCGAAGGGCCACGGCGCCTTCAGCGGCCGCTCCCTCACGAAGGCCTCCCGGCTGCACGTCTCACGCGTCTCGGCGCTCTCCGACGCCTCCTTCGCGTACTCCTCGCTCAGCGGCTGGGAGGAACAGGGCCGCCTGGACGGCTTCCTGGACCTGACCCGCGCGGTGTGGCGCACACGCGCGTACGGCGACTTCTGGCCGTACATGATGGTCGCGGAGGGCTCGATCGACATGTGCGCCGAGCCCGAGCTGTCGCTGTGGGACATGGCGGCCAACGCGATCATCGTCACCGAGGCGGGCGGCACCTTCACCGGCCTGGACGCCCGCCCGGGCCCGCACAGCGGCAACGCGGCCGCGTCGAACGGCCTGCTGCACGACGAGTTGCTCGGATACCTCAACCAGCGTTACTGACCGCCCCCTTGTTGACCCTCCCTTTGCCTGCCACTCTGACAGTCCCCCCACTTGTGCACTTGTGAAAAGCGGAACAAAGGCGGGGGCATTCCCAGGAGGTGGCTCCATCCATGCTCGTCCGTGACGCCATGAGCACCGTCGTCCTCACCATCGGCCCGGCTCACACCCTGCGCCAGGCCGCCGCGTTGATGTCCGCCCGCAAGGTCGGCGCGGCCATCGTGCTCGACCCGGACGCCGGTGGCATCGGCATCCTCACCGAACGCGACATCCTCAACTCCGTGGGCCGTGGCCAGGACCCGGACACCGAACGCACCCATGCCCACACGACCAACGACGTCGTGTTCGCGACTCCGACCTGGACCCTGGAGGAGGCGGCCGGCGCGATGGCGCACGGCGGTTTCCGTCATCTCATCGTGCTGGACCGCGACGAGCCCGCCGGCGTCGTCTCGGTCCGCGACATCATCCGCTGCTGGGCACCGGCACGTCAGCAGGTGCCCGCCTGACGGCACGTAGGGACACGGACGGGCCGGGCTCCCCGAGGGGAACCCGGCCCGTCCGCCACCGCAAGCGGTCCAGTGCTGGAGTTCAGCCGCGCAGGGCCTGGACCGCGACCTCCAGCCGCTTGCCGTAGTCTCCGTCGGCCCGACGGAAGTTGTCGATCGCCCGCTCGACGATGTCGTCGCGCGAGACCTTGGCGATGAAGCCCGCCAGGTTCGCGATCAGGCGCTCCTTCTCGTCCTCCGACATCAGCCGGTACAGGTTGCCCGCCTGGACGAAGTCGTCGTCCTCGGCGTGCACGGGCGCCTCGTGGTTGCCGGTGGTGCCGCCCACGGCGACGGCCGACCACAGCGGACGGTCCGTCTGGAACGGGCCGCCGAAGCTGTTCGGCTCGTAGTTCTTCGCGCCCCCGTGGCGGCCGTCGTAGAGGTGGCCGTCACGGGAGTGGGTGCGCGCCACGGTGGCGTGCGGGCGGTTCACCGGCAGGTGGTCGGCGTTGATGCCGACGCGGTAGCGATGGGCGTCGCCGTAGGCGAAGAGGCGGCCCTGGAGCATCTTGTCCGGGGACGGGCCGATGCCCGGCACGAAGTGGGCGGGGCTGAAGATCGACTGCTCGACCTCGGCGAAGATGTTCTCCGGGTTGCGGTTGAGCTCCAGCTTGCCGATCTCGACGAGCGGATAGTCCGCGTGCGGCCACACCTTGGTCAGGTCGAACGGGTTGAACCGGTACGTCGCCGCCTCGGCCACCGGCATGATCTGCACGCCGACGGTCCAGCTCGGGTACTCGCCCCGCTCGATGGCCTCGCGCAGGTCGCGCTGGTGGGAGTCGGGGTCCTCACCGGCGAGCCGGGCGGCCTCCGCGCTGGTGAGGTTCTTGATGCCCTGGTCCGTCTTGAAGTGGTACTTCACCCAGAAGGCCTCACCGGCCGCGTTGCTCCACTGGAAGGTGTGGGAGCCGAAGCCGTCCATGTGACGGTAGGAGGCCGGGATGCCCCGGTCGCCGAAGAGCCAGGTCACCTGGTGCGTGGACTCGGGCGACAGGCTCCAGAAGTCCCAGACGTTGTCCGCCTCGGTCGAGCCGGTGTAGGGGTCGCGCTTCTGGGTGTGGATGAAGTCGGGGAACTTGATGGCGTCCTTGATGAAGAACACCGGGGTGTTGTTGCCGACGAGGTCGTAGTTGCCCTCCTCGGTGTAGAACTTCAGCGCGAAGCCGCGCGGGTCGCGCACCGCGTCCGCCGCGCCCAGGTTGCCGGCCACGGTCGAGAAGCGCAGGAAGACCTCGGTCTGCTTGCCGATCCCGGAGAGGAACGCGGCGCGCGTGTAGGGGGTGACATCGGCGGTCACGGTGAAGGTGCCGTAGGCGCCGGCACCGCGGGCGTGCACCACGCGCTCCGGGATCCGCTCCCGGTTGAAGTGGGCCAGCTTCTCCAGCAGGAGCTGGTCCTGGACGAGCACCGGGCCACCGACGCCCGCGGTCTCGCTGTTCTGATTGTCGGCGACCGGAGCCCCGGCCTCCGTCGTAAGCGGTCCCTGCGTCGTCACGTGCGCCTCCTGCACCGTTCCTGGCCAAACCTGTCCCTTGGCCAAAGCCGTTCTCGATCCTACAATAGACATTGTCTAAAGCAAGTGAGACTCTAATCTCACACCTGTTCGGGACCTGGTCCCCTTAGCTGTTAGGCTGGTGGCCATGAGTGACCTTCTGGAACGCCTGCGCGGACGCGGATGGCGGATGACCGCGCAGCGGCGCGTCGTGGCCGAGGTCCTCGACGGCGAACACGTCCATCTGACGGCCGACGAGGTCCACGCCCGGGCCGTCGCCAAGCTGCCCGAGATCTCCCGGGCGACCGTCTACAACACGCTCGGCGAGCTCGTCACCCTGGGTGAGGTGCTGGAGGTCTCGACCGACCAGCGCGCCAAGCGGTACGACCCGAACGCCCACCGGCCGCACCATCACCTGGTCTGCGCCCAGTGCGGCGCGATCCGCGACGTCCACCCGGTCGGCAACCCCCTGGCGGACCTCCCCGACTCCGAGCGCTTCGGCTTCACGGTCTCGGACGTCGAGGTGACGTACCGCGGCGTCTGCCCGAACTGCGCGGCCGCGTAGCCTGCCAAGCGCCACGCGAAAGCCCCGGCCCTCATGGGCGCCGGGGCTTTTCGCTGCGCACACGGACCGGGCACGGACCGGGGAAACACCGAGGGCCGGAACCCTTTCGGATTCCGGCCCTCGGCCTTCAGTAGCGGGGACAGGATTTGAACCTGCGACCTCTGGGTTATGAGCCCAGCGAGCTACCGAGCTGCTCCACCCCGCGTCGATGAATGCAACGTTACGTCAATGGCGAGGAAGGATGCAAATCGCTTAACACCAGACCTCCCGCCGAACCCTCGCCCCACCCCTCCGGCCCGGGCCGGAGTCCGGGAGGAAGGCGCCAGCACCGGCCGCCGCAAAGCGGCCGGCCCGGCTTGGTCACCCGGGACGGCAGGGCCCACTGACCGCCCTGGGACCGGCCTCACTGTGACCGGCCGACGCGGACCGGCTTTCCCGGGACCGCCGGGAGGGACCGGCCCGGCTGGGACCGTCCCCCGCCGGACCGGCCCGTCGGAGCGGCCCGTCGGAGCGGCCTCGCTCGGACCAGCCGTCGCCGAACCGGGCTGACTGAGACCTGCCATCGCCGGACCGCCCGTCTCGGACCGGCCGGTCATGGGCCAACACATCAGACCGGCCGGTCATCGGACCCGCGCGTCAGACCGACCGGGCCGGCACCAGCCGGGCAGGACCGGTCACCGTGGCACCGGCCGGGGCGGGAACGGCCAGGCAGGACCGGTCACCGTGGCACTGGCCAGGGCGGGGGCGGCCGGACAAGACCGGTCACCATGGGACCGGCCAGGGCGGGAACGGCCGGGCAGAACCGGTCACCATGGCACCGGCCAGGGCGGGAGCGGCCGGATGGGGCAGGCCGCCACCGTACGGGCCGCCGGACCGAGGCGGTCAGGGTGAGACGGGTCGTCGCCATGGCACCGGCCAGGGCGCGGGCCGGCCCCCTACCCGGGGCGGCAGCCACAGGCGTGGGCGGCCGGTCTCACGCCGACAGCTCCTGCCGGAGCGCGTCCCGCAGCCGGGCCGCTCGCTCCGCCACCGACCCCGGCCCCAGGGAGACGGCCCGGTCGGCCCACCGCTGGCCCTCCGCCAGCTCGCCCCGACGCGCGTAGACCAGGGCGAGCCGGAGCGCCGCCCGTCCGTGCCCGGCGTCGGCGGCCCGTGTCCACCACACCGCCGCCTCGGGCTCACTGCCCTCCCGGGCCAGCAGCAGCCCGAGATTGAACGCGCCGTTGCGGGACCCGGCCTCGGCCGCCTCCCGGTACCACCGGGCCGCCTCGACCACGTCCCCCCGGGCCGCCGCCAGCATGCCGACCCGGACCTGGGCCCGCCGGTGCCCCTGGGAGGCCGCCCGCTCGTACCACTCCTCGCACTCGCTGCGCCGGTGCACCGGCTCGCCGAGCTCGTGCGCCGGCTCCGGCGGGCGCCGCGCGTCGAGCACGGTCGCCAGCCGGTACGCGGCCTCCGCGCTCCCGCCGCCGGCCGCGCACCGCAGGTGCCGCTCGGCCTCCTGCTCGTCGCCGTCCCGCAGCCGCGCGATGCCGACCTGCAGCGCCGCCTCGGTGTGCCCGGCGGCGGCGGCCCGCTCGTACCAGCGCAGCGCGGCCTCCTGCTCGCCGCGCCCGGCGTGCAGGATGCCCAGGTTGAACGCCGCGTCCACGCTCCCGGCCTCCGCCGCCTTGGAGAACCACGGCTCCGCGCCCGTCTCGTCCCCGCCCTGCAGCAGCAGGATCGCCAGCGCGTTCGCGGCCTCACGGTGCCCGGCGTAGGCCGCGCGCCGGTACCACTGCTCGGCCTGGGAGGTGCGCCCCTGCTCGGCGCAGAGCAGCCCGAGGTTGTACGCGCCGTTCACGTCGCCCGCGTCCATCGCGGCCCGGTACCACCGCTCGGCGGTCTGGGTCTCGCCCCGCTCGGCGTGCAGCGCCCCCAGCGCGTTCGCCGCGTTGCCGTCGCCGTCCTGCGCGGCCCGCAGCCACCACACGGCGGCGTTCTCCGTGTCGCCCGCGTCGCGCAGCAGGAACCCGAGCGCGCAGGCGGCCCGCGCCTCGCCGTCCTTGGCGGACGTCAGGTACCAGCGCCCCGCCTCCTTGAGCTCGCCGCGCCGCTCCAGGATCGACCCGAGGTGCAGGGCGGCCCGCCGGTGGCCGCGCGCGGCGGCCTGCCGGTACCACTGCTCGGCCTCCTCGGGCGCCTGGACGCCGCTGTCGCCGTCGGTCTCCCGTGCCGCCTTCCGGTCCAGGGCCCGCGCGAGCCGGTACGCGGCCTCGCGGTGCCCACGCTCGGCGGCCACGCGCATCCACTGCTCGGCCGCGGCGTCACCACGGTGCTCCAGCAGGTCGGCGAGGGCGTACGCGCCCAGGGTGTGGCCCTGTTCGGCGGACTGGCGCAGCCAGTACTCGGCGGCGGGTTCGTCGCCGCGCTCACGATGGTGCCGGCCCAGGGCGTGCGCCGCCGCGGCCGATCCGGCGACGGCGGCGATCCGCCACCATCCGGCGGCCTCGTCGGCGTATCCCCGCTGGTGGAGCAGGACACCCAGGTTGTTGGCTGCGGCCCGGTCGCCCGCGGCGGTGGCGGCACGCAGATGGGGTTCGGCACCGTCGAGGTCGCCACGGCGCAGCAGCATGGCCCCGAGGACACTCATCGCCTCGACGTCGCCGGCCTCCGCGGCGAGCCGCTGACGCAGCTCTTCGGCCGCCTCGTCGGCGATTTCCCCGGTCTCGTCCGGGGTCTCGGTGTCCTCCCGGCTGGAAGGCTGCACAAAACGCCCTGTCTCGAACAGAGTTGCCTTGTCCCCCATAACGTCCATCGTCGCACCACCTGCAACCTGGGTACACCTGGTATACCGCAGCCAGTGAGGTCACTACAGCGTTTTGTCGACATGCCCACAGAGAGACAAGTCAAACACAGTTCGGCCAACTCCCCCCGGCGGCGCGGCCGCGGCCTGCGCCTGGACATGCGTTCACACATCACGAAGGCCCGGATTCCTGTGTGGAATCCGGGCCTTCGTGGCCGCTCCGTCACTCGGACGTCGCGACTTCAGTAGCGGGGACAGGATTTGAACCTGCGACCTCTGGGTTATGAGCCCAGCGAGCTACCGAGCTGCTCCACCCCGCGCCGTTGTGTTCACAACCGTATCACGGCGCGGAGTGGGCGTTTCACCAGGCCAGGGCCTAGCTGCTCGGTTTCGGGCTGGGGCTGCCGCTCGGCTCGGCGTCGGGCTTGCCCTCGCCGCCCCCGGCGCCGCCGCCCGCGGCCTGCGCGTCCTCGGCCCGCTGCAGAGCCTCCTCCAGGTCCTTCTGCGCCCGGCCGTACGCCTCCCAGTCGTTCTCCTTCAGGGCCTCCTGGCCGGCGTCGAACGCCTTCTGGGCGTCTTCCAGGGCCTGTTGGACCGTCGGGTTCTCGGAGGTGGGCGGCGGTGGCGTGTCACCCTCGTCCGGCGGCTCGGGAGTCGCGCCCTCCGCTCCGAAGACCTTGTTGAGGGCCTCGTCGAGCGTGTTCTCGAAGGCGGTCTGGCCTCCGTAGGTGACCAGCACCTTGCGCAGCAGCGGGTACTTCAGTCCGCCACCGCGGACGTAGACCGGCTCCACGTAGAGCAGTCCGCCGTCGAGCGGCACGGTCAGCAGGTTGCCGTACTCGACTTCCGAGTCGCCGCCTCTCAGCAGCCTGATGGACTCGGCGATGTCCTCTTGCGAGTTGAACTGGCTCTGGACCTGCTTGGGTCCGTTGACCGTGGTGTTGGTCGGCAGTTTCAGGATTCTGATCTTGCCGTAGTCACTCGTGCCCGCCTCGGCGTCGACCGCCATGAACGCGCTGAGGTTGTCCCGGCCGTTGGGCGTGAAGGTCGTCGTCAGGGAGAACGCCTGCGCCTGCTGGTCGGGCATCTTCATGCTCAGGTAGTACGGCGGCACCGCGTTGCCCGACCGGTTCGTCGGGTCGTCCGGCACCTGCCACACCTCGCTGCCGCTGAGGAACGTCGTGGCGTCCTTCACGTGGTAGCGCGTGAGCAGCTCCCGCTGGACCTTGAACAGGTCCTGCGGGTAACGCAGGTGGTCCATCAGCGACTTGGAGATGTCGCTCTTGGGCTCCACCGTGTCCGGGAAGGCCTTCATCCAGGTCTTGAGGACGGGGTCCTTCGTGTCCCACTGGAAGAGCTTGACCTCACCGGTGTACGCGTCGACGGTCGCCTTCACCGAGTTGCGGATGTAGTTGACCTGGTTCTGCTGGGCCACCACCGCGCGGTTGTCGTTGGTGGCGGTCAGCGAGTCCGCCGTCGTGTCACCGAGGGTCGTGCGCGAGGAGTACGGGTAGCCGTTCGTCGTCGTGTACGCGTCGACGATCCACTGGATCCGCCCGTCCACGACCGCCGGGTAGGCGTCGCCGTCGATGGTCAGCCAGGGGGCGACCGCCTCGACGCGCTCCTTGGGCGTGCGGTTGTACAGGATCCGCGAACCGTCGCCGATGGCGCCGGAGTAGAGGATCTGCGGCTCGCCGAACGCCACCGCGTACGCTGCCCGGTTGACCGGGTTCGACAGGTTGACCCCGCTGTCGCCCTTGTAGCTGGTGGTCTTCTCGCCGTTGTCGTCGGAGTAGTCGATCTCCTTCTGGGGACCGCCGACGATCGAGTACGTGGTGGTCTTCTCGCCGTAGTAGACCCGCTGCTCGTACGTGCCGAGCTGGCCCTCGGAGGGCAGGTCGGACTCGGTGAAGTTCGGCCGGCCCTGCGCGTCCGCGCTGGTGCCCTCGGCGGCGACCACTCCGTAGCCGTGGGTGTAGCGGAAGTGGTTGTTGATCCAGTTCTTCTTCGGGATGCCCGCCAGGTTGATCTCGCGCAGGCCGATGACCGTGTCCTGGTCCTTGCCGTCCTTGGCGTAGCGGTCGACGTCCAGGTTGGTCGGGAACGCGTAGTAGTTCCTGATCTGCTGGAGCTGCTGGAACGTCGGCGAGACGATGTTCGGGTCCATGATCCGGATGCTCGCCGTGGCGTCCACGTCGTCGCGGAGCTTCGTCTTGTCCTCGGTCGTGCTGGTACCCGTGTAGTCGGTGACCTTGGTGCCGTCGATGCCGTAGGCCTTGCGCGTCGCCTCGAGGTTCTTCTCGACGTACGGCGCCTCCTTGGCCTGCTCGTTCGGCTGGACCTGGAACTTCTGCACGATCGCCGGGTACAGGCCGCCGATGAGGATGGCCGAGAGCACCATCAGGCCGAAGCCGATGACGGGCAGCTGCCAGGTGCGCCGCCACAGGGTGGCGAAGAACAGCAGCGCGCAGATGACGGCGATGCAGAACAGGATCGTCTTGGCCGGCAGGTAGGCGTTGGCGTCGACGTAGCGCAGACCGGTCCAGTTGTCGGTCGCGCGGAAGTCGCTCGACTTCACCGCGAGTCCGTACCGGTCGAGCCAGTAGGCGACCGCCTTCAGGGCGACGAAGACGCCGATGAGCACCGACAGGTGGCCGGTGGCCGCCGCCGTGGCGCGGGCGCCGGGGCTGGTGACGCGCAGCCCGCCGTAGAGGTAGTGGGTGAGCGCGGCGGCGATCACGGAGAGGATCGCGGCGGCGAAGCCGAAGCCGAGCAGGAACCGGTACCAGGGCAGGTCGAAGGCGTAGAAGGACACGTCCAGCTGGAACTGGGGGTCCTTCTCGCCGAAGGACACGCCGTTGACCCACATCAGCCAGGTGCGCCACTGGCCGGAGGCGGAGGCGCCGGCGATCAGGCCCACTAGGGCGGTGATCCCGAGCAGCAGCCACTTCTTGTACGGCGCGATGCTCATGCGGTAGCGGTCGAGGTTCTGCTGCTCCATCGACATGGCGCTCAGCGGGGGCCGCAGGCGGTGCGCCAGCCAGATGTTGAAGCCGACCGCGAGGGCCATGAGCAGGCCGAAGACGAAGAAGAGCCCGATCTTGGTCCACAGGGTCGTGGTGAAGACCGACGAGTACTTCACCGACCGGTACCAGAGCCAGTCCGTCCAAAAGCCCGCGAACATGGTGAACGCCATGCCGAGGACGGCCAGGACGCCCAGCGTCATGAGCAGGGTCCGGACACGCCGGGACGGGCGGCCCACTCTGATCCGCGGCCCCGAAGGGCCTCCGCCGCGGTCCGGCATCTGGAAAGCCAAGGTGCGCACCTCGAAGTTCGCTGTCGATTCGTCAGGCCCGCGTCTTCACGGACCGTCCGTGGCCCCCGTGATCGTGGACCCTCACCTATGCAACTTACTCACCGTTTACTCGGTTCCCGATTCCGGCCAGGAACGAGAGAGGATTGTGACCATGTCCAACACTCCCATGGCTGCGAACCCGCTCACCCGGGCCGTTCTCGAGATCGACGAGTACGTCTCCGGCCTCGGCTGGGACCAGCCGGCCCGCCTCTTCGCCCTCGTCGACACCGCACGGCTGCGCACCGAGCAGCCCTCGCTCGCCGACCGGCTCGGTCTGGACGAGGAGCCGGAGAACTCCGGCCTCACCCCGATCGAGCAGGACGAGATTCCAACGGGCAAGCCGCTCGACGAGTTCCTCGCCACCATCGCCTGGCCCGACTCGGTGGCCGGCTGCGCCCTCGCCGTGGAGCGCCTGATGCTGCCGCCGTCCGCCGAGGCCCAGGTCCCGAAGGACCTGAGCGGGGCGGCACTGACCAAGTGGGTGGCGGAGCACCCGGACCGCCAGGAGGTCCGCATGACGGTCGGGGTGCTGCGCGACGGCACCCGGGACTCGGCTCTGCGGCTGCGCGAGAAGGACTCACCGACGGAGGTCCTCACCGGTTCCGACCTGGTCCCGGGCCTGGCGGAGGCGCTGTCCGCCACCTTCGAGGAGTAGTACGCGGGCGGTGGGGTCCGGCCCGCCGGGCCCCACAGGCTCCCGCGCTCCCGCGCTCCCGCGCTACTTACCGCACCGCGGAAGGTCCGCCGTGTCGCCGCCGCGGATGTCCTTCAGGGCTCCCAGGGCGTCCTGGATGGTGTCCACCTTGACCAGGGTGAGGCCCTCGGGGGTGTCCTTGGCGGCGGCGGCGCAGTTGTCGGCGGGCGTCAGGAAGTACTGGGCGCCCTTGGCCCGCGCGCCCACGGTCTTCATCTCGATGCCCCCGATGGGGCCGACCTTGCCGGCGTCGTCGATCGTGCCGGTGCCGGCCACGAACCTGCCGCCGGTCAGGCTGCCCGGCGTGAGCTTGTCGTAGATGCCCAGCGCGAACATCAGGCCGGCGCTCGGCCCGCCGACGTCGGCCAGCTTGATGTCGATGGTGAACGGGAAGGTGTGGTCGGTCCCGGCGGAGATCCCCACGATGGCGCGCTTCTCACCCGCGTCGTCGGACGTCGTGGTGGTGATCGTGATGTTCTCGGTCCTGGTCGGCGTCCGCTTCTCCTTCTCGGCGGCCGCCTGCTCCTTGGCGGGCACGATCGTGAAGCGCACGTCCTCGCCGGGCTTGTGCTCGGTGACCAGCTTCGCGACGTCGGCCGGTTCCTTGACCTCCGTGCCGTCGACGGCCTTGATCACGTCCCCGGCGTGCAGCTTGTTCTCGGCCGGGGAACCCTTGACGACCGTGGAGACGATCACCCACGACTTCACCGGGACGTCGAGTTCCTTCAGGGCGGCGACCTTGGCGCTCTCCTGGGACTGGCTGAACTCCTCGGCGTTCTCCTGGGTGGACTGCTCCTCGGTCTTGCCGTCCGGGTAGAGCGTCTCGTGCGGCACGACCTTGTTGTCGTGCGCGAGCCAGCCGTAGACGGCCTCGACCAGGTTCATGCGGTAGTCGGCGCTGGTGACCCTGACCGTGGTCATGTTCAGATGGCCACTGGTCGGGTAGGTCTTGCGTCCCGCGATCTGCAGCACCGGCTCGCCGTCGTGATCGCCGAGCGTGTTCACCGTCGGCCCCGGGGACATCTCCGCGTACGGCACGGGGATGAAGACTCCTGCGCACAAAAGCGCGATCAGCATCAGGGTGGAGGCGAGCATCGTCGCAGTGCGGCGTGGCATGACTCGACAGTACGGGACGGTTCTGTCAGCGCACCGTCAGGGCCGCCCGTCCGGGGCGCTGCCCCGCTCCGAGACGTCTGTGACCTGCTGTTTCACCGGCTGTCAGCTGCCCGGCCGGGGCTTCTCCATGGCCTCGCGGAAGCGGGCGTAGCCGATGAGCTCCGGGCCGTCGCTGCGGACCTTGCGGGTCCGGTTGGCCCAGCTTCCCCACAGCCCCGCGCCGATCGCAGCCACAAGCGGAATCAGCAACCAGGCGAGCGCCGCCATGCCGACCTCCAACCCCATCGAGCGTCCGCGAACTGACTGATCAGCAGATTAACCATCCGCAGTGACAACGCTCACGCCAGGGGTGCGGTTACGCAACCGGAAGTCGCCTCGCCGGATCAGCAGGCGCCGACCCACTCCTCGGTGCCGTCGGAGAACCTCTGGTGCTTCCAGATGGGCACCTCGTGCTTGAGGTCGTCGATGAGCTTGCGGCAGGCCTCGAAGGCCTCCCCGCGGTGCGGGCAGGAGACGGCGACCACCACGGCCAGGTCCCCGATGCGCAGGTCGCCCACGCGGTGCACGGCGGCCAGGGCCCGCACCGGGAACTCGGCGGCCACCTTCTCGGCGATCCGCCGCATCTCGGCCTCCGCGCTGGGGTGGCACGAATAGCCCAGCTCCGCCACGTCGGCGCCGCCGTCGTGGTTGCGCACGGTGCCCACGAAGAGGGCGGTGCCGCCGGACGCGTCGTCCCCGACGGCGCGGAACACCTCGTCCACGGACAGGGGCGTGTCGCGGATCCCGATCAGCTTGACGGGGTCCTGCGCGGCCCGCTCACCGGGGTGATCGCTCGTGGATGCCATGGGCCCATCGTGCCGCACGGGACCGGCGGCGCGAAATAGAGGCATCGACCGGCACGCGCGCGTGGCGGTTGGAGTCTCCTACAGGGGCACACGGGGCGGGTGCGGGGACCCCGCGCCCCTCAGATGCGCCGCCGCGCCTTCCGGGCCCGCCGTACCACCGCCGCCGCGCCCAGCAGCGCCACCGTCGCGCCCGCGGCACCGGCGGCCGTGGCGTCCTTGCGGCCCAGGCGCCGCCCGGCCACGGTGTGCCGCCCGGAGACCTCCTCCAGCAGCTCCGCGAGCACCTCCTCGTTGGTGTACCGCGGCCGCCACCCGGCGTCGTGCAGCCGGCTGCCGCTCACCACCCAGGGGTACATCGTGTAGGCCAGGTCACCGGCCGGGGACGGCGTGAGGCCGATCCGGTGCAGCCGGGCAGCCGCGCCCAGGGCGACCGCCGACGGCAGCTCCATCCGGCGGATCCCGCTGAGCTCCTCGACCTCCTCCTGCTCCAGCCACCCGTCGCACCCGACGGCGAGTTCCCCGTCGACCTTCTCCAGGACGGCGTACTCCAGCGCGCTGCACAGGTCCTCGACGTGGCAGAACTGCCACGCGGGCCGCGAGCCGGCCACGACCAGCAGCCGGGGCGACTCGAAGTACCTGGTCAGCGCCGTGTCGGTGCCGCCGACCAGAACGGCCGGCCGCACCACCGTGACGTTCAGCCCCGGGTGGGCCCGCGGTGCCCGCCGCGCCAGTCGCTCGATCTCCAGCAGGTCGCCGACGCCCGTCGCCTCCGCCGTGGCCCGCAGCTCCGCGTCCTCCGACAGCGGCAGCTCGTTGTCCGGCAGCGCGCCGTAGACCATGGACGAGGTGCACAGCACCACCCGGTGCACTCCGGCGGCGGCCGCCGCCGTCAGCACGGTCTGCGTCCCCCGGACGTTGTAGGCCGTTCGGGCGGCCGCGTCGGTCTCCAGGTCGAGGTCCAGCGCCAGGTGCACCACCACGTCGGCGCCGCGCAGCTTGTCGGCGATGGCCGGATCCCGTACGTCGAGGATGTGCCACTGCGCGGCGGCGCACTCGCCGCGCCGCTCGTCGATGGCCAGCACCTGTCTGACCTCGTCGGACGCCGCGAGCCGCTCGGTGAGCAGCGCGCCGACGCCGTACGCGGCGCCGGTGACCGCGACGACGGGGCCGCGCCCCGTGGGACTCGCGGAACTGGTTGACTGGTTTCGCGCTGCGCGAACCTGCGGATCTGGGGAACTCACCGGGCGTCTCCAGCGGTTGTCTTCAGTACGAGCGCGAGCGACGCGTGCGTACCAGGTGGCATCCATCCTGCCGCAGGCCGTCAGTCGGCGAAGCACCGAGGCCCGATCCGCCCCGGGTGTCTACGCTGGGTGGTGTTGTCGGGCAGCCGTGCCGCCGGAAAGAACCGGCGGCCCTACCAGCCGAGGAATCCCGTGAGTGACACCCCATTCGGATTCGGCCTTCCGCCGGAGGAGCCGGACGACGGCGACGAGGGCAAGAAGAAGGACCAGCAGAGCGGTGGTGGTCAGGGACCGGCCAATCCGTTCGGCTTCGGCGGCCTGCCCGGAGCCGGCGGCTTCGGCGGCGGCCCCGGTGGCCCCGGTGCGGACAATCCGTTCGCAGCCATGTTCGGCTCCCTGAACCCCAACGACCTGGGTGCCGCGTTCCAGCAGCTGGGCCAGATGCTCTCCTACGAGGGCGGCCCGGTGAACTGGGACATGGCCAAGCAGATCGCCCGCCAGACGGTCTCCCAGGGCTCCCCCGACGGCACGAAGGACACCAGCGTCGGCCCCGCCGAGCGCCGGGCCGTCGAGGAGGCCGTCCGCCTGGCGGACCTGTGGCTCGACGACGCCACGTCCCTGCCGTCGGGCGCCGGTTCCGCCGTGGCCTGGAGCCGCGCGGAGTGGGTCGAGGCGACCCTGCCCGCCTGGAAGGAGCTCGTCGACCCGGTCGCCGAGCGCGTCGGCACCGCCATGGGCGACGTCCTGCCGGAGGAGATGCAGGCCATGGCCGGCCCGCTGATCGGCATGATGCGCTCGATGGGCGGCGCCATGTTCGGTACGCAGATCGGGCAGGCCGTCGGCGTGCTCGCGGGCGAGGTCGTCGGTTCGTCCGACATCGGCCTGCCGCTCGGCCCGGCCGGCAAGGCCGCCCTGCTGCCGGTGAACATCGAGACGTTCGGCAAGGACCTGAGCGTCCCCCAGGAGGAGGTACGGCTGTACCTCGCGCTGCGCGAGGCCGCCCACCAGCGCCTCTTCGCGCACGTACCGTGGCTGCGCTCGCACCTGTTCGGCGCCGTCGACGGCTACGCCCGCGGCATCAAGGTCGACACGGCCAAGCTGGAGGACGTGGTCGGCCAGTTCGACCCGCAGAACCCCGAGCAGCTGCAGGAAGCGCTGCAGCAGGGCATGTTCCAGCCCGAGGACACGCCCGAGCAGAAGGCGGCCCTGGCCCGTCTGGAGACCGCGCTGGCGCTGGTCGAGGGCTGGGTGGACGCGGTGGTCCACGCGGCCGCGAAGCCCCGCCTGGGATCCGCGGACGCGCTGCGCGAGACACTGCGCCGCCGCCGCGCCTCGGGTGGCCCGGCCGAGCAGACGTTCGCCACGCTGATCGGCCTGGAGCTGCGCCCGCGCCGGCTGCGGGACGCCTCCCGGCTGTGGGCCTCGCTCACGGACGCGCGCGGCGTCGACGGCCGGGACGCCCTGTGGCACCACCCGGACATGCTCCCGACGGCGACCGACCTGGACGACCCGGACGGCTTCGTCCACCGCGAGCAGATCGACTTCTCCGAGCTGGACAAGATGCTCGGCGAGGCGGCGGACAAGCCCGACCTGCGCAAGAAGGACGAGGGCGAGGACAAGAGCAAGGGCGACGACGCCGGGTGAGCCTGTACGACGACGCGGTCCTCGTGCTGAAGGGCTACGAGGACCAGCCGGAGCTCCGCCAGGCCTACCTCGACCACCTGGCCGATCACCCGGACGGCCTATGGAAGGCCTGCCACGCCGGCCACATCACGGCGAGTGCCCTGGTGGTCGACCCCGAGGGCGGCCGGGTGCTGCTGACACTGCACAGGAAGCTGAGGATGTGGCTGCAGATGGGCGGCCACTGCGAGCCGGGGGACGCCACCCTGGCGGCAGCGGCGCTGCGCGAGGCGACGGAGGAGTCCGGCGTCTCGGGGCTGGCCCTGCTGCCGGGCGGCCCGGTGCGCCTGGACCGCCACCCCATCCCGGCGCCGTGCCACTGGCACCTCGACGTGCAGTACGCGGTCGTGGCGCCCCCGGACGCCGCGCACGCGGTCAGCGAGGAGTCGCTGGACGTGCGCTGGTTCGGCTACGACGAGGTGGCGAAGGTGGCGGACGACTCGGTGGTACGGCTGCTGGAGGCGACACGGGCGAGGCTCGCGGCGTGAGCTGACGAGGGGGCGGCCGCGAAACCGGCCGCCGAAACCGGCCGCCCCTCAGAGACGCGGGGAACCGCGCGGCCGGCCACGATCGGCCCGCGGCCGGCACCGGTCCGCACGCCCCCTCACCCGATCGGCCGAACCCCGGACCACTGAACACCCGGCGCTCGACCGCAGCGCTCAGCTCCAGGCGTTCCCCTGGTTCTGCCCCCGCGCCCCCTGCTGCCCCATCCCGTACTGCGCGGCGAGGCCCGAGCCGATCTGCGCGTTCTGCGGCGGCAGCAGCTCGCTGGGCTGGACCAGCGCGAAGCCGGTGCCCATGAAGCTCAGCTCCCAGCCCTCGCCGGTGCTGCCGCGGCGCCGCCACACCCCGGAGGAGTGCGTCTGGGCCTGCATCTGCACGCGCAGGCCGGTCGACCAGGCGACGATCGCGTCGGCGTCGCAGTTGACGTACTTGTCGGGCGTCACCTGCATCAGCAGCGGCATGCCCGAGGTCATCAGCGCGACCTTGCCCCGGCCGGAGATGTTGAGCTGGTACTTCCCGGAGCCGGAGATGCCGTAGAGGCTGTCCACGGCGATGACCTCGTGGTGCAGGGACGAGTCCATCGCCAGCACGTAGCTGCTGTCGACGGTGAGACCGTCCTGGTCGACGTCCATGACGTGGACGTGCTGCTTGAGGTTGGCGAGGTAGACCGTGCCCTGCCCGTGGCAGCGCATCAGGTCGAGTCCCTCACCCGTGTGCGCCCGCGCGCGTGCCTGGTCGTTGCTCTGGTACTCGGCGTCGAACTCGACGAGCCCCTGGTAGGCGACCATGGTGCCCTTGCGGGCCAGGATGTCGTCGTGGCCCTCCAGGGCGACGCGCAGCATCTGCTTGTTCTGCAGGCTCCAGCGTTCCTGGGTCTGCTGCTCGTTGTAGGCGAAAATCGGGCTCTGCATGGCTTTCTGGCTCCCCCTCAGCCCCGGAACCGGAGGCGGTCGGTGCTGTCCTCGCTGGGCTGGACGACGACGATGCCCTGACCGGAGAAGGCCATCTGGTAGGCCTCGCCGCTGCCGCGGCCGATCAGCGACTGGGCCCGGAAGCTGCGCTTGCCCTTCACCTTGAGGTTCGGGGACCAGGCGACGAGCGCGTCGGGGTCGACGTACGTCTCGTCCTCGCCGCCTCCGCAGTCGACGACGATCGGCTTGCCTCGGGAGGTCAGCGCGACCCAGCCCTGCCCGGAGATCCTGGTGTTCCACAGGCCCTGCCCGGCGAACTTGGCCAGGCCCTTGACCCGCTCCACGCCCCACGTGAGGTGGGCGTCGAAGGCGAGCAGGTTGGTGGCGTTGACGGAGATGCCGTCGCCGTTGAGGTTGATGACGACGACGTTCGCCCCGTAGTCGGCGAGGTAGAGCAGGCCGTCCCCGGAGCACTTCATCAGGGGCGCGCCCTCGCCGGTCAGCCAGTCCTTGGCGATCTGCCGTACGGCGGGCGGGTTCGGCTCGTACTGGACGAACCCTTCGTAGGCGACCATCGACCCCACGCGCGCGAGGAGGTCGTTCCCGGTCTGCATGGCGACCTTCAGCATGTGGTTGCCGTGGTTCTCCATGCGGGCGGTGACGGGTGCGGGGGCGTAGCCCGCGAGCTGCTGTGTCATGACGGGCTCCCTCAGACCTCGTACGGCTGGACGACGATGAAGTTGCCGGGAGCTCCCCGGAACTGGAGGTTGACGCTCTCCCCGGTGTCGCCCGGGTAGGCGTTGCGGCGCATCCGCACCTGGCTGGAGACGACGACCTGGGCGGCGGCCGACCAGGCGACCACGGCGTTGCAGTCGGCGAAGGTGGTGGGCGTGACCGGCAGGACGACGGGCGTGCCGTGCGTCTTCACGACGATCGTGCCGGTGCCCTGGAACTGCATGGTGAACAGCGCGCCCCCGGGGATGCCGTGCCCCTCGATGCGGCGGACCTCGTAGGTGAGGCTCTCGTCGAACGCGAGGACGTTCTCGGCGGAGACGCAGATGCCGTCACCCTGGAGCTCGATCGGGTGCAGCATGGTCGAGTTCTCGGCGAGGAACACCTGCCCCTGGCCGGTGCAGCGCATCAGCTGCATCTCCTGGCCGGTCGCGTTGCCGACGATCCGGCCGGCGAAGCCGGCGCCCTTGTAGCTGAAGTCGACCTTGCCCTGGTAGAGCACCATGCTGCCCTGCCGGGCCAGCACCGGCTGCCCGCCGATGCCGAGGTCGACTCGGACCAGCTTCTTGTTCTGCTGCGTCCAGCGCTGCCCGGTGGGCGTCTCCTTGAACTGCTCCAGCGCGGCGACCACGCCGGGGCCCTGCACGCCACCGGCCTGCACGCCGCCGGCCTGGTGCGGGAAGCCGGGCTGGGGAGCGCCGTGCTGCGGGGCGCCGTGCTGCGGGGCCCCGTGCTGCGGGGCGCCGTAGGGGGCCTGCCCGAACGGCGGCTGCTGGCCGTAGCCCGGGGGCGGGGTCGGCTGGCCGTAACCGGGGGGCGGGGCGGGGGCCTGGGGGGCCTGGGGGTGGCCGTATCCGGGCGGCGGCGGGGCCGTCTGGCCGGGCGCCTGCCCGTACTGCGGCGGCTGCTGGCCCGGCTGGCCGTACGGCGCGGGTGCCGGGGCCGGGGGCGGTACCGGCGAGCCCGCCGGCGGAGTGTGCATGGGCGCGACGATGGTCGGCGCGGCGTGCACCTGGGGCGCGGGCGCCGGGGCCGGAGGCGGGGTGGCGCCGGGCGGAGTGGCCGCGGGCGGGGGCGCGAAGCCCTGCGCGGCGGGCGCCGGTGCCGGGGCAGGTGCCGGAGCAGGGGCGGGGGCGGGTGCCGGAGCGGCCGGGGCGGAGGGAGCCGCGAAGGGCGGCGGGGCGAAGCCCGGTGCGGCACCGCCCTGGGCCTGCGGGGCGGGCTGAGGAGCCGCTGCCTCTTCCTCGGCCACCTCGCCGCCGAAGTTCTTCAGCAGCGCGTCGAGGCCGCCGTCGAAGCCCTGGCCGACGGCGGCGAACCGCCACACGTCCTTGAGGTAGAAGTCGCCCAGCATCACGGCGCGTTCGGTGGAGAATTCCGAGCCGTTGAAGGAGTAGCGGGCCACCTCCTCGCCGCCCGCGACGATCCGGATGTACCCGGCGGCGATCTGCGACATCTGCCCGGCGCCGTCGATCGTCGCCGTGAAGGACAGCTTCTGGATCTGCGGCGGGATGCGGTCGAGCGTGACCCGGAAGGACTCCGTGTCGCCCGCCTGGGCACCCAGGAGCTGGATGGCCTCCTCGGGCGACTTCGGCTGGTTGAAGAAGACGAAGTAGCGGTCGTCCGAGAGCCGTTCGTCGGCGTCCAGGCCGAAGCAGCTGATGTCGAAGCTCAGGCCGGGGCCGGAGATCTGCACGCCTACGTACAGATCCGTGCCCGCGGTGAGGTCACTGATCCTGGCCTTGTGGCCGCGTTGGAATTCCCTGGCCATGCGTAACGACCGTCCCCCATCCAGAACGTGAGTGCGTCGCGCCAGGCTAACGGCAAATCCGGACATCGGAAGACGTCGGTACAGAGCCGGTACAGAACCCTCGCTCAGCCGTATCGGCTGCTCGCTCGGGCAAAGCGGTCACTCACCCCGCGGGGCTCTCACCCCGCGCGCCGGGCAGGTGGGGCAACCGCTCGGCAGCGACCACGCCCTCGAGATAGCCCCGCGCCCGCTCCGTCTTCGGATAGGCCTCCAGGAGCCGCCAGAAGCGGGGGCCGTGCCCGGGGACGAGCAGATGCGCGAGTTCGTGGAGGAGGACGTAGTCGACGACGTACTCGGGCATGCCCTGGAGGCGGTGCGACAGGCGGATGCTGCCGTCGGACGGGGTGCAGGACCCCCAGCGGGTGTTCTGGTTGGTGACCCAGCGCACGGAGGCGGGCCGGGCGCGGCCGCCGAAGTACTGCTCCGAGAGCCGCCGCGCCCGCTCGATCAGCTCGGTGTCCCCGAGGGCCCGCCTGCTCTCCTGGGCGGCCAGCTTGTCGAGCATGACGTTCACCCAGCGCTGTTCCTCCGCCGCGGACATGCGGGCGGGGATGAGCACCACGGTGCGATCGCCCTCGCGGTACGCGGAGACCGTCCTGCGGCGGCGGGAACTCCTGCGGACCTCGATCGCGCTCGCCCCCGAGCCGCCCGGCGGCTGGCTCGTCGTGCTGCGCTGTGGCTTTCCGGCGCTGTGCAGTGGGTCGGCGGGCACGCCCCGACGTTACCCGCTGCACCCGGCGAAGTCCCGACCCCGGGACGCTTCGGCTCCCGCTGCCCTCACCGGCCGCCGGATTTGTACGACGAATCCCCGTGCCTGTGGACAACTTTCGGCGGCGGACGGCGGAAATGGGCATGCTGGATCCCGTCGGCGAAGCGGCGTCCGCTCCCGGCATACGGGGACGTTCCTAGGCATACGGGGGCCTGTCATGCATCCGGTGGTGAAACCCGCGCTCCGGCGCGGCTGGCGTGACCTCGATACCGTGCAGTTCGGCATGGCCCCGGCGCACGCGCTGACACTCGGGCCGGTCGACCGGACGACGGCCGGCTTCCTCGACCTGCTGAACGGCACGCGGGGGATGGAGCTGCTGCGCGCGGAGGGACGCCGGATGGACCTGCCCGACGGTCATGTCGACCAGCTGGTGCGGCGCCTGTCACGGGCCGGGCTCCTCGACGACGCCCGGGGCGGCGGGCCCGCCGCCGACGCGCTGCGGAAGAAGAAGACGGTCCTCGACCGGCTGCGGCCCGACCTGGCCTCCCTCTCCCTGACCACCTCGGATCCCGGAGACGCGATCGGGCAGCTGGCGGCCCGGCGCTCCCACCGGGTCCAGGTGCGGGGCGCGGGCCGGGTGGGCGCCGTCCTGGCCTCGCTGCTGGCGGGGGCCGGTGTGGGGGAGGTCGAGGTACGGGACGGCGGCCGGGTGGAGCCGTGGGACGTCGCCCCGGGCGGGCATCCGGTCCAGGCCGTGGGCGACCGCAGGGACGCATCGGCCCGCCGCGCCGTCCGGCTGGCGTCACCGGACCGGCCGCCGCGCCGCGCCGAGGCCCCGCCCCTCTCGGACGAGGGCGAGCCGGGTCTCTCCCTGGTGGTCCTCGCCCCACGGGACGACGTCGCGGTGCACGCGCCCGATCCGTCCCTCGTCGAGCCCCTGATGGCCTCCGGGACAGCCCATCTGTACGCCGGTGTCGTGGAGGGGACGGGCGTGGTCGGCCCCCTTGTCCTGCCCGGGGAGACGGGCTGCGCGCGCTGCCTGCACGAGAACCGCACCGACCGGGACCCGGCCTGGCCGCGTCTGACCGCGCAGTGGCGCTCGGGCCGGCAGCGACAGGTGCGGCCCTGTGACCTGGCACTGGCCACGACCGTTGCGGGACTGGCCGCCGCGCACGCGCTCGCCTTCCTGGACGGGCGCACCCCGTCGAGCGCCGGCGCGCGCTGGGAGGCGTCCCTGCCCGCTCTGCACTGGCACGCCCGGCCGGTCTGGGCCCATTCCGCCTGCCCCTGCGGGGCCGCGCGGGAAGGAAACCGGGAGCACCCCTCGGAGGACGGGGCGTCACACGAGACAATGGCGGTGCAACGGCCGTCGGCGCAGTGCCGTGAGGCAGCGGCGGAGCGGCCGGCTGGGACTTGGAGGGCGCATGTCTGATCTTCCCCGGAAGGCGGTCACCCGGACCGCCAAGCTCGCCGCGCTCCCGCTCGGCATCGCCGGGCGGGCGACCTGGGGATTCGGCAAGCGGATCGTCGGCGAGTCCGCGGAGCTCGTCGGCCGCGAACTCCAGCAGCGCACGGCCGAGCAGCTGTTCAAGGTGCTCGGTGAGCTCAAGGGCGGCGCGATGAAGTTCGGCCAGGCGCTGTCCGTCTTCGAGTCGGCCCTGCCCGAGGAGGTCGCCGGCCCCTACCGGGCCGCGCTGACGAAGCTCCAGGAAGCCGCGCCGCCGATGCCCACGCGCACGGTGCACGGCGTACTGCGGGAGCGGCTCGGCGAGGACTGGCAGGAGCTGTTCCTGGAGTTCGAGGACAAGCCCGCCGCGGCCGCCTCGATCGGCCAGGTCCACCGCGCGGTGTGGCACGACGGCCGCGAGGTGGCGGTCAAGGTGCAGTACCCCGGCGCGGGCGAGGCGCTGCTGTCCGATCTGAACCAGCTGAGCCGTTTCTCCCGTCTGCTCGGCCCGCTGATCCCCGGCATGGACATCAAGCCGCTGATCGCGGAGCTGAAGGACCGCGTCTCGGAGGAGCTGGACTACGGCCTGGAGGCCCAGGCCCAGCAGGCGCACGCGGAGGAGTTCGCGGACGATCCGGACGTCCTCGTGCCGCACGTGGTCCACCAGTCCGAGCAGGTGCTGATCACGGAGTGGATCGACGGCATCCCGCTGTCGGAGATCATCTCTGACGGTACGCAGGAGCAGCGCGACCGGGCCGGACAGCTCCTGGCCCGCTTCCTGTTCTCCGGTCCGGCCCGCACGGGCCTGCTGCACGCCGATCCGCACCCGGGCAACTTCCGTCTGCTGCCCGGCGGCCCCGGCGGAGAGGACGACTGGCGCCTGGGCGTCCTGGACTTCGGCACGGTCGACCGCCTCCCGGGCGGACTGCCCGCCACCATCGGCGAATCCCTGCGCATGACCCTCGACGGCGAGGCCGAGGCGGTCTACGAGCTTCTGTGCGTGGAGGGTTTCGTCAAGGAGACCATAGAGCTGGACCCGGACGCCGTCATGGACTACCTGCTGCCTATCATCGAGCCGGCCCAGGTCGACGCGTTCACCTTCACCCGCGGCTGGATGCGCAGCCAGGCGGCCCGCGTCGCCGATCCCCGCTCCCCCGCCTACCAGCTGGGCAAGCAGCTCAATCTGCCGCCGTCGTACCTGCTGATCCACCGGGTGACGCTGAGCACGATCGGCGTGCTGTGCCAGCTGGGGGCCACAGTGCTGCTGCGTGAGGAGCTTCAGGAGTGGCTGCCGGGGTTTGTTCCGGAGGACCCGGCGGACGGCGGTGACTCGGTGGCCGAGGCCTGAGTCCGCCTCCCTCACCACCACTCGGACATCTGACCCGGCGGCAACGCGCCGCGGGGGCCGGTCCGTTCAAACACGGACCGGCCCCGCGGGGAGATCATCGCCTCCTGGACGGGAGGCCACCGTTTCAGGTGCGGTCGGTCACTGCATGACCGCCATGGCGAGCGCCCGGCGGGCGCGCCGCGAGGCGCGCTCCGCCCTGCGCTGCATCCGGCGGGCGGTCACCAGGCGCACGGCCTGGCGATCCCGCTCCGCCTCGTCCAGTCGCTCGCGCATATGCGCACGAGCCATGGCTTCTGGAATGAGTTGCATCTCTCGGGTCCTGTTCTGACGCGAGTCCATCGCGCCATTGCTGGGGAAGTCTTGGGTCGCGGAGCCTGCGGGCTCGTCGGCGGACGGCTTCATCGGGGCCTGCTTCTGGGGGTCGTGCGTGAGGGGACGGTCGATGGTTCCTGCGGTGTTCATGCTGTGACCGGGTTCTTGCGCGGGCGGCCACGCGGCCGCTTCCGGGCGACGACGACACCCTGGACGAACAGCTCGCCACCCCAGACGCCCCAGGGCTCACGCCGCTCCTTGGCGCCGGCGAGGCAGGCCTCGATCAGCGGGCAGGTGCGGCAGAGGGACTTGGCGTACTCGACGTCCGCGGGCGACTCGGCGAAGAAGACCTCCGGGTCGTAGGAGCGGCACGGGACGGGTACGCCGAGGTTCTCGATGGCGTCGTCGAGCGCGGTGAGCGCGGTGAGCGGGGTCAAGGCGGGGTCCTCCGTGGAGCCGGGCTTGGGGATCGTTTGCGAAGGCGGTACGGACGGTGCGTGCGCTTCGAGTTGCACGGTCGTCTTCCTCGTCTGTTCGTTCCGGCCTGTTGGCCGGGGGCGGCTGGTACCGGGTTCTTGACTTGTCCCGAGGCTCCTTCGGTCCGTCGTCCCTGTTCAGGGACAAACAGAAGGGCCGCGGATCCCGGATGGGGTTCCGCGGCCCTGAAGGCGCCGGCCTGATCGAATCAGGCTGGATCACTCCAGGGTTCTGGCCCACGGAAGGCCCACATCAGGTGGTGCTGCGTCGTCTGCTTCCGGAATCCGGCACCGGTCGCCGTAAAGGCATAGGCCTGCGCCTGTGCCGCTACTGCCGCTTCCAGTGCCTTGGTCGGTCGCTCATTGCGCTCACGGACAGGAAGGCCCGCGGGAGCAACGGAGGAGGACGCCGGACGGACGGCACGAATGCCGGACAGACCGGTGCCCAGGAGCGAAACGCCGAGCATGCACGCGGAGACGGCCGAGCGATCGGTCATTTTCACGGTGCTGATGGAGCTGGTGTTGATGCTGATCACTGGACTCGCCTCCTCTCGGCGTCTCGGGGGACTGGATGAACCAGTCCTACGGATATGCAAGTACAACACGGAATCAGGGCCTCCGAGAAGGCCGCTGCTCTCGTGCCTAAGAACCTATGGGGATTGCTGGGGCATGCGCAAACTATTTTTCCGACGAGTTCGTGTCAGTCCTGATCCGTGTCCGCGGCGGGGTACTGGCCTGCGCAGATGGCCAGTACGTCGGCTCCGTAGCGGGTGAGCTTGCGCATGCCGACGCCCGGGATGCGCGCCAGCTCGTGCTGATCGTCCGGGGCGGTCTCGGCGATCGCCATCAGTGTCCGGTCGGTGAACACGCAAAAGGCGGGCTGGCCGCTCTTGCGGGCCTGGTCGGCGCGCCACTCGCGGAGCCGGTCGTAGAGACCCTCGTTCATGTCGGAGGGGCAGTCGTCGCAGCGCATCAGCTTCATCTCGCCCGCGTCGGTCAGGGTGCGGCCGCAGACGCGGCAGCGGGCGGGGGTGCGCGGGACCCGTCTCGGGGCGGAGCCCCTGGTTCCGGGAATGCCACGTTCGATGCCGCCCGCGCCGCCCGCGGTCGTGCGCCCGGCGGTGGCCGTGGAGCCGGGGCGCAGTCCGTCGAGGAAGCGGCTGGGGCGGCGGCCGGGACGGCCGCCGGGTGAACGGGACAGGGCCCAGGAGACATGGAGGCGCTCGCGCGCGCGGGTGACGCCGACGTAGAGCAGCCGGCGTTCCTCCTCGATCTGCTCGTCGGTCTTCGCGTAGGTGATCGGCATCATGCCCTCGGCGACGCCGACGAGGAACACGACGTCCCATTCCAGGCCCTTCGCCGAGTGCAGGGAGGCCAGGGTGACGCCCTGCACGGTGGGGGCGTGCTGGGCGTTCGCCCGCTCGTCGAGCTCGGCGACGAGGTCCGCCAGGGTGGCGCCCGGCTTCGCGGCGGCGAAGTCCTGCGCGAGGTTCACCAGGGCGGCCAGGGACTCCCAGCGCTCCCGCACGGCGCCGGAGCCGGCCGGGGGCCGGGGCGTCCAGCCCTCCCCGGACAGCACGGCGCGCACCTGGCTGGGCAGGTCGACGGCGTCGTCCAGGAGGGAGTCGTTGCCTCCGAAGCGGGCCGCGCCGCGCAGGGCGACACCCGCCTTGCGGACCTCCGGGCGGTCGAAGAACCGCTCGGCGCCGCGCAGCTGGTAGGGCACCCCGGCGTCGGCGAGGGCCTGCTCGTAGGTCTCGGACTGCGCGTTCGTGCGGAACAGCACGGCGATCTCGGCGGCCGGGACGCCCGCGTCCATGAGCTCGCGGATGCGGCGGGCGGCGCCTTCGGCCTCGGCGGGTTCGTCGGTGTACTCCGTGTAGACCGGCTCCGGGCCCGGGGGGCGCTGGGAGACGAGCTCCAGGCGGTGGTCGGCGGCACGGCCCTTGGCCTGGGCGAGCAGGCCGTTGGCCAGGTGGACGACCTGCGGGGTGGAGCGGTAGTCGCGGACCAGCTTGACGACCGTGGCCCCGGGGTGGCGGGTGCGGAAGTCGAGCAGGTGGTCGGGGGTCGCCCCGGTGAAGGAGTAGATCGTCTGGCTGGCGTCGCCGACCACGCACAGGTTGTCCCGCTCGCCCAGCCACAGCTCCAGCAGGCGCTGCTGGAGGGGGCTGACGTCCTGGTACTCGTCGACCACGAAGTGCTGGTACTGGGCGCGGACCTGCTCGGCGATGTCGTGCCGGTCCTGCAGGACGGCCACGGTCAGCAGCAGCACGTCCTCGAAGTCGATGACGGAGCGCTCGCGCTTGATGTCCTCGTAGGCGGCGTAGAGCTGGGCGATCTCGGCCGGGTCCCGGGGGGCCTCGCGGCCGGCCTTGGCCGCGGCGGGCGCGTAGTCGGAGGGCACGGTCTGGGTGACCTTGGACCACTCGATCTCCGCGGTGACGTCCCGCAGCTCGCCGCGGTCGAGCCGGATGCGGCAGGCGGCGGCCGCGTCGGCGACGAGCTGGATCTTGCGGTCGACGAGCCGGGGCATGGAGCCGCCGATGGCCTTCGGCCAGAAGTACTGGAGCTGGCGCAGGGCGGCCGAGTGGAACGTGCGCGCCTGGACGCCCGCGGCGCCGAGCTGGCGGAGGCGGCCGCGCATCTCCCCGGCCGCGCGGTTGGTGAACGTGACGGCGAGCACGCTGGACGGCTGCAGGACGCCGGCCCGCACTCCGTAGGCGATGCGGTGGGTGATGGCCCGGGTCTTGCCCGTGCCCGCGCCCGCCAGGACGCACACCGGACCGTGCAGGGCGGTGGCCACCTCGCGCTGCTCGGGGTCGAGCCCTTCGAGCACCGCGTCGGCCGAGTCCGGTACCTGCGGGAACAGGGTGGAGTGCGTTGCTGCTGTCACACCGCCATGCTGCCAGGTCCCGCGAGACGGCTGTGCCGGTTGTCCACAGGCAGGCGCCGATAGTCGTACTGATGCGGCAGGCGTCACGTCCGGCGGGGCGGGGGACCCGGGAATGGTGGAGGTTTCACATACGTTCCCTCCACTGCGAACCCGTCCCCGAGTCATCGAAGGAGCACGAGAGACATGCCGGGCACTGTGACGATGTACAGCACTACGTGGTGCGGCTACTGCCGCCGGCTGAAGAGCCAGATGGACCGCGAGGGCATCGCGTACGACGAGATCAACATCGAGCAGGACCCGGAGTCCGCCGCGTTCGTGGAGAAGGCGAACGGCGGCAACCAGACGGTGCCCACCGTGCTGTTCCCGGACGGTTCCACCCTCACCAACCCGTCGCTGGCCCAGGTCAAGCAGAAGATCGGCGCGTAGTCGCCGCGCGGTTGTGCGGGGAAGGCGGTTCCTGAGCGTGCGCGCTCAGGAACCGCCTTCTTGTGATGTGCCCCACAACGGGGCCTCCTCCGCTCGTCCCGGCGTCAGGCGGCGGTTCTCGTCGGGAGCGGCTTGCCGTACCAGAGTTCGATCAGACGGGCCGCGATCGAGATGCCGTAGGGCGGGAGCACCTCGCCGGACTCGAAGGCGGCGCGCAGTTCGTCGCGGGAGAACCAGCGGGCCTCGTGGATCTCGTCGCCGTCGACGTCGATCTCGGTCGTCGTGGCGCGGGCCAGGAAGCCCAGCATGAGGCTGGACGGGAACGGCCAGGGCTGGCTGGCGACGTACTCGACCTGCCCGACGGTGACGCCGACCTCCTCGTGGACCTCGCGGCGCACCGACTGCTCGATGGACTCGCCCGGCTCGACGAATCCGGCGAGCGTCGAGAAGCGGCCCTCGGGCCAGTGCACCTGGCGGCCGAGCAGGATGCGGTCGTCGTCGTCGGTCACGGCCATGATCACGGCCGGGTCGGTGCGCGGGTAGTGCTCGGCGCCGCAGGCCGGGCAGCGGCGGATGTGGCCGGCCGCGGCGATGACGGTGCGCTCGCCGCAGCGGGAGCAGAAGCGGTGGGTGCGCTGCCAGTTCTCCAGACCGACCGCGTGCACCATCAGGCCCACGTCACGCGCGGACAGCAGCAGGCCGGCCTCGCGCAGGCCCGCCGGGCGCGCGGACTGGTCCATCCGCCCGGGCAGGGCGTCCTTCTGGAGGGCGAAGTAGCTGACGCCGTCCTCGTCGATGCCGAGGAAGTAGCGGTGCGCCTCGGTGAGGGGGGCCTCGAAGGAGGGCGTCATGACGAGTTCGGTGCGCCCGTCCGCCGTCTCGTCGATGAGGACCTGGCCGCCGGAGACCACGAAACAGCGCGTGGACGGGTGGCTCCACGCCGCCGCGAGCCAGGCCTCGTCGAGCCGGTGGTGCGCGGCCCGGTCGATGCCGCTCGGGGCGGTGAGCGAGATGGGTCGGTCGGCGTTGTGGTCGGTCCAGGTGGTCACGGGTGCTTCCAACTCCCCCGGTGGAACGGTTGGGTTCGGCGGCTGTTCGGCGGGATGTGCGGCGGCGCGCTGTGCGGTGGGAGGCGACCGGGTTTCCGGCGGTCTCGTGCGGTGCGGGACGGTTCTTCCAGTGTGCCCCGCGCGCCCGGCCGGTCCGGACGGCGGCGGGGCTCAGGGCGCGTGACGCCAGTGCTCGGCGAGGTCACCCCACAAATACGCGGTGGTCTCGACGCCCTTGAGGAGCAGATCCAGTTCGACCTTCTCGTTCGGCGCGTGCCAGCCGTCGGAGGGCACGGAGATGCCCAGGAACAGCACCGGGGCGCCCAGGACGTCCTGGAGGTCGGCCGCGGGCCCGGAGCCGCCCTCCCGGGTGAAGAGCACGGGCTTGCCGAAGGCCCGGCCCATCGCGCGGACGACCGACTGCAGCGCCGGGTGGTCCAGCGGCGTCAGACACGGGCGCGTGGCCCCGCTGAACGTGATCTCGGAGCGGATCCCCGCGGGCACCTGCTCCTCGGCCCAGGCGCGTACGGCCTTCTCCACGCGGTCGGGGTCCTGGCCCGCCACCAGCCGGAACGACAGCTTCACCAGGGCGGAGGACGGGATGATCGTCTTGCTTCCCGGCCCCTGGTAGCCGCCGCCAATGCCGTTGACCTCCGCGGTGGGGCGGGCCCAGACGCGCTCCAGGGTGGTGTAGCCGGCCTCTCCCCGGGTGGTGTGCGACCTGGCCGCGCGCAGCCACTGCCGCTCGTCGAAGGGCAGCTCGGCGAAGAGGGCGCGCTCGCGGTCGGTCAGTTCGACGACGCCGTCGTAGAAGCCGGGGATCGCGACGCGCTCGTACTCGTCGTGCAGCGCGGCGACCAGGCGGGCGGCGGCCGTCGCCGGGTTGGGCACGGCACCGCCGAAGGAACCGGAGTGGATGTCCTGATCGGGTCCGTACAGGCGTATCTCGCACTCGGCCAGGCCGCGCATGCCCGTGCACACGGTGGGGGTGTCCTCGGACCACATGCCGGTGTCGGAGACGATCACGGTGTCGGCGGCGAGCCGCTCGGCGTGCTGCTCGACCAGGGCCCGGAAGTGCGGCGAGCCGGACTCCTCCTCGCCCTCGATCAGCAGCTTGAGGTGCACGGCAGGGGCGGTGCGGCCCGTGGCGGCGAGGTGGGCGCGGACCCCGAGGGTGTGGAAGAAGACCTGGCCCTTGTCGTCGGCCGCCCCGCGCGCGTAGAGGCGGTCGCCGCGGACCTCGGGCTCGAACGGGTCGCTGTCCCAGCCGTCCTGCCGGGCGGCGGGCTGCACGTCGTGGTGGCCGTAGACCAGCACGGTGGGCGCCCGCGGGTCGTCGGAGGGCCACTCGGCGTAGACGGCGGGCGCGCCCGGGGTCGGCCAGACCTCGGCCGTCGGGAAGCCGGTCTCCGTCAGCTTGGCGGCGAGCCAGTCGGCGCTGCGTCGTACGTCGGGCGCGTGGTCGGGCTGGGCCGACACCGACGGGATGCGCAGCCACTCGGCGAGGTCGTCGAGGAAGGCGGCGCGGTGCTGCTGGATGTACGTACGGACGACGCTGTCCGGGGTGTCGCTCATGGTCACGAGCCTATCGGCCCGCACCGACGTCCTCGGAGTGCGGTTCCTCACCGAAGTCCGCCCCCGAGGGCTCCTCCAGCAGCAGCCGCTCCAGCGCGGCCCGGCCGGGCAGGTGCCGCGGGCGCACGACCTCCCCGCCGCGCACGTACAGGAACGCAGCCGTGACCTTCTCGGGGGGCACGCCCTGCTGCTCGGCCCAGGCGAGGCGGTAGACGGCCAGCTGCAGCGGGTCCGCGGTGCGCGAGCGGCTGGTCTTCCAGTCGACGATCTCGTACGTCGCGTCCGGGCCGTCGCCTTCCTTGTAGACGGCGTCGATCCGGCCCCGGACGACCCGGCCGGCGATCGCCAGCTGGAAAGGGGCCTCCACCCGGTAGGGCGTGCGGCGTGCGTATGCGGTGCGTTCGAAGGCCTCCTTGAGCGCCTCGAGATCCCGCTCGTCGGCGATCTCGGCGTCGCTGCCGGGCAGCTCCTCCGGTTCCAGCAGGGGCAGGGTGAGCTCTTCGAAGCGTGCCTCGACCCAGGCGTGGAAGCGGGTGCCGCGGCGTGCGGCGGGCTGGGGCGGGCGCGGCATGGGGCGGGCCAGCTCACGCGCGAACCCGTCCGGGTCGGCGGCCAGGTGCATCAGCTGGGAGGCCGTGAGCGACGCGGGGAGCGGCACCTCGGTGACACGGTCGCGGGCGCGCAGCAGCTCGCCGGTGAGCGCGTCGAGGTCGCGGTCCCAGGAGGCGACGGTCCGGGCCTCCTCCGGGGTGAGGGTGGGGTGGCCCCCGGGGCGGCCGGTGCCCGGTGGGGAGGCCTGGTGGGGGACGGTGGCGCGGCGGTCGGCGGGCCGGCCGCCGGCGGCCGCCGCAGTCCCGCCGGCGGACTCCTGGCCGTCCGCGCAGGGGGCGTCCTCGTACGGGTCCGCCGCGTCGAACGGGGCGTCGTCCTCGTACGGGAACTCGTCGTCCTCGGGCGGCGGGGGCCATTCCGGGTCGTCGAGGGCGTCGGGGTCGTGCACGGCGGCGGGGCGGGCGTCCTCGTGGGACGCGAGGTCCTCCAGGTGGGCCAGGACGGTCTCGGCGGCCGCGCGGCGCCGGGCCAGGGCCGCGGAGTCCAGGGGCAGCGGCCACACCTGGTCCGCGGTGGCCTGGTGCAGGACCGGGTTCTCCTCGTCCTCGGCGGGTTCGTCCGCCCAGGCCTCGATCTCGCCGTGTCCGGCCTCGCAGTGCTCGTAGAGGGCCCGGAGGAACGGGGACGGGCCGCGGCGCTTCTTCTGGGTGGGGCCCCACCAGTGGCCGGAGCCCAGGAGCAGGGACCGGGGGCGGGTGAAGGTGACGTAGCCGAGGCGGAGTTCCTCGGTGTGCTGGTGGTCCTTCATGGCCTCGTGGAACGCCTTGAGGCCCCTGGCGTCCCAGGAGGGCACGTCGGGCAGGGTGTCGGCGTCGCCGCGCAGCGCGTGCGGCAGGACCTTCCCCTGTGAGGTCCACTTCTCGCGGCCCTGGCTGCTGGGGAAGGTGCCGGTGACCAGGCCGGGGACGACCACGACGTCCCACTCCAGCCCCTTGGACTTGTGGGCGGTGAGCACCTTGACGGTGTTCTCGCCGCCGGGGAGCGCGTTGTCGAGGCCCTTCTCGTACTGGGCGGCGGTGCGCAGGAAGCCGAGGAAGGCGAGCAGGGTCGCCTCGTTGTCGCCGGCGGCGAAGGACGCGGCGACGTCCAGGAAGTTGGACAGGGTCTCGCGGCGCCGGGCGGCCAGGGCGTGCGGGGACGCCGACAGCTCGACCTCCAGGCCGGTGACGGCGAGGACGCGGTGCAGGACGTCCATCAGCGGGTCGGCCAGGGAGCGGCGCAGTTCGCGCAGTTCCGTGGCGAGCCGGGCGAAGCGCACGCGCGCGTCGGGTGAGAAGGGCAGTCCGTCGTCGTCCCCGCGGCCGTCGAGGGGCGTCTCGAGGAACGTGTCGAGCGCGTCCGCGAGCGAGATCACCTCGGCCGGGTCGACCCCCTCGACGGCCTCGGCGAGACGACGGTCCGGGTCGTCGTCGCCCTCCACGCGCGCGTGGGACACGAGCAGCCGGGCGCGCCGCCCCAGCAGGGCGAGGTCGCGGGCGCCGATGCGCCAGCGCGGCCCGGTCAGCAGGCGCACCAGGGAGGCGTTGGCACCGGGGTCCTGCAGGACCTCGCAGACGGCGACGAGGTCGGCGATCTCGGGCAGGTGCAGCAGTCCGGAGAGGCCGACGACCTCGACGGGGACGTCCCGGGCGACCAAGGCGCCCTGGATCTCGGCGAAGTCGGTGGCCGTGCGGCACAGCACGGCGATCTCGCCGGGGGCCGTCCCGGTGCGGACGAGGTGGGCGACGGAGTCGGCGGCCCAGTCGATCTCCTCCGCGTGGGTGCGCAGGAGGGCGCAGCGGACCATGCCGTCGCGTTCGGCGCCGGGGGCGGGGCGGAGGGCCTCCACGCCCGCGTGCAGGGCGCGCAGGGGCTCGGCGAGGCCGTTGGCGAGGTCGAGGAGGCGGCCGCCGCTGCGGCGGTTCTCGCTGAGCGCCTGCCGGGTCGCGGGGCGACCGTCCGCGTGGGCGAAGTGCTCGGGGAAGTCGTCGAGGTTGGCGACGGAGGCACCGCGCCAGCCGTAGATCGCCTGGCAGGGGTCGCCGACGGCGGTGACCGGGTGGCCGGTGCCCTCGCCGAACAGGCCCGCGAGCAGCACGCGTTGGGCCACCGAGGTGTCCTGGTACTCGTCGAGCAGGACCACCCGGAACTCGTCGCGCAGGGCCCGGCCCACTTCGGGGACCTTCGCCAGCCGTGCGGACAGCGCGATCTGGTCACCGAAGTCGAGCAGGTCCCGCTCGCGCTTGGCGGCCCGGTAGCGGCTCACCAGCTCGGCCAGTTCGCGGCGGGCGGCGGCCGCTTCGGGCACCTTGCGCAGGTCGGCGTTGGTGAGCTTGGCGCCGCCCAGCGTCAGCAGCAGCTGCGCGTCGTACGCGCGCAGGGCCTCCGGGCGGACGAGGTGCTCGGAAAGTTCGGCGTCCAGGGCGAGGAGGTCGCCGACGAGGTCGGGGAAGGACCGGGTGAGTGCCGGGTAGGGGCCGGGCGACTCGCGCAGCACGCGCGCGGCGAGCTGGAAGCGGGTGGCGTCGGCGAGCAGCCGGGACGTGGGCTCCAGGCCGATGCGCAGTCCGTGGTCGGTCAGCAGGCGCCCCGCGAAGGCGTGGTACGTCGAGATCACCGGCTCGCCCGGTGGGTTGTCCGGGTCGATGACGTCCGGGTCGGTGACGCCGGCCTTGATCAGGGCCTTGCGGACGCGCTCGGCGAGTTCGGCGGCGGCCTTGTTGGTGAAGGTGAGGCCGAGCACCTGCTCGGGCGCGACCTGGCCGGTGCCGACCAGCCACACCACGCGCGCCGCCATCACCGTCGTCTTGCCCGAACCGGCTCCGGCCACGATCACCTGGGGGGCGGGCGGCGCGGTGATGCAGGCCGTCTGCTCCGGGGTGAAGGGGATGCCGAGGAGCTCTTTGAGCTGTTCGGGATCGGTGATACGGGCTGGCACATCCGAGAGGCTAGCGGCGGACACTGACAGCAGGGGCCGGATCAGCCCTTCGGGAGGGAAGAACCGCAGGTCAGCACAGATGGTGCGATGGGTCACTCGACCGAGCGGCGGCCTCTTCGCCACCGTGGTCACTCGACCGCGCGACGGCCTCTTCGCCACCGCTGGCCACGGCACTGGCCGCCGGCCCCTCGGCCCCGGGTGGTCACTCCACCACGTGACGGCCCTCCTGGCGCGCGCTGCACGAGGCCCGGAACGCGCAGTGGGTGCAGTGCTGCCCCGCGGTCGGCGTGAACCGCTCGTCGAGCACCTTGCCGGCGGCCGTGGCCAGCAGGTCGCCGACCCACTCTCCCCGCAGCGGCTCCTGGGCCTGCACCTTGGGCAGGCTCTCCCCGCCGTCGCGCCGGGCGGCGCCCTGGCGCAGGTGCACGAGTTCGGCGCCGCCCGGCTCGGGGCGCACGCCGTCGAAGATCTCGTCGACGGCACCCTCCCGGACGGCGAGCTGGTAGACGGCGAGCTGCGGGTGCCGCTCCACCTCCTTGGACGTGGGGGCCTGCTTGCCGGTCTTGAAGTCGACCACGTAGGCGCGGCCGTCGCCGTCCGCCTCGACCCGGTCCATCTGTCCGCGGATGCGCACCTGGTAGTCGCCCGCTTCGAGGGTGACGTCGAAATCGTGCTCGCTGGCCACCGGGGTGCGCCCGGAGCGGTCCATCACGTGCCACTGCAGGAAGCGTTCGAGCGCCACGCGCGCGTTGTCCTTCTCCTGCTCCGACTTCCAGGGCGCGTCGAAGGCCAGGGCGTTCCACACGGAGTCGAGCCGTTCCATGAGGACGGAGAGGTCGGCGGGGGTGTGCCCGGAGGCGACCTCGTCGGCGAGGACGTGCACCACGTTGCCGAAGCCCTGCGCGACGGTCGCGGGCGCGTCGGCCTTCACCTCGCGGCCCAGGAACCATTGCAGGGCACAGGTGTTGGCGAGCTGGTCCAGGGCGCTGCCGGAGAGCACGACCGGCTGGTCGCGGTCGCGCAGCGGCACCTTGGACTCGGTCGGTTCGAACATGCCCCACCAGCGGTAGGGGTGGGCGGACGGCACCAGGGGGCGGCCGTCCTCGTCGGCGAGGGCGGCGAGCCGGGCCAGGCGCCGGGCGGCGGCCTCCCGGAGGGCGTCGGAGACGCGCGGGTCGACCGTCGTGGCGCGCAGTTCGGCGACCAGGGCGGCGACCGACAGCGGCCGGCGCGGCCGTCCGGTGACGTCCCTGGGTTCCACACCGAGCTCGGTCAGGAAGCGGGAGGGCTGGTCGCCGTCGTCCGCCGGGGCCTTCACCGCGGTGACGACGAGCCGTTCACGCGCGCGCGTGGCGGCCACGTAGAACAGGCGGCGCTCCTCGGCGAGCAGCGCACCGGGGGTGAGCGGTTCGGCGAGACCGTCGCGGCCGATGCGGTCGGCTTCCAGGAGGGAGCCGCGGCGGCGCAGGTCGGGCCACAGGCCCTCCTGCACGCCCGCGACGACCACGAGACGCCACTCCAGGCCCTTGGAGCGGTGCGCGGTCATCAGGCGGACGGCGTCGGGGCGTACGGCACGCCGCGTGAGGGTGTCGGCGGCGATGTCCTCGGCGTCGATCTCCTCCAGGAAGTTCAGCGCGCCCCGGCCGCCGGTGCGCTCCTCGGCGCGGGCCGCCGTGGCGAACAGCGCGCAGACGGCGTCCAGGTCACGGTCCGCGTTGCGCCCGGCCGCGCCGCCCCGCCGCGCGGCCCGCTCCAGCCGTCCGGGCCAGGGCGTGCCCTCCCACAGGTCCCACAGGGCCTCCTCGGCCGTACCGCCGCCGGCCAGCCGTTCCCGGGCCTTGCGCAGCAGCGCGCCGAGGCGCTGGGCGCCCCGCGCGTAGGTGGGGTCGTGCACGGTGAGCCGCTCCGGCTCGGCGAGCGCCTGCGCGAGCAGGACGTCGGAGGGCGGCGGGAGCGGGTTGCCCGCGGCCCGCTCCTCGTCGCGCAGGGCACGGCCGAGACGGCGCAGATCGGCGGCGTCCATGCCGGCGAGGGGTGAGGTGAGGAGCGTGAGGGCGGTCTCGGTGTCGAGCCAGCAGGCGCCGGTCTCGCCCGCGGCGCTGTGACCGGAGTCGCTCCCGCTTCGGCTTCGGTCTCCGTCCGGTCCGGTGCCGGCGCGGGAACCGGCGTCGGCGCCTGCGTCGGCCCCCGCGTCCTCGTCGGGGTCGGGGTCGGGGTCGGGGTCAAGCCCGGAGCCGGGGGCAGGATCCGAGGCCCGGCCGGGGACGGAAGCGTCCTCCGGCCTCCCCACCACATCCCCGGAAGCCCCCGGAAGCCCCGCCTCCGCCGCCTCCGCCGTCGCCACCGCGCGCAGCGCGGTCAGCAGCGGTGCCACCGCCGGTTCGTGCCGCAGCGGCACGTCGTCACCGTCGACGTCCACGGGCACGCCCGCCGCCGTCAGGGCCCGGCGGACCGTGGGGACGGTGCGGGAGCCCGCGCGCACCAGAACCGCCATCTCGCTCCACGGGACGCCGTCCTCCAGGTGGGCCCTGCGGAGGATGTCGGCGATGTTCTCCAGCTCCGTCCCGGACGTCGGGTACGTGTACGCCTCGACGCGCCCGCCGTCCCGCACGGGGGCGAGTTCCCGATGGGCCCGCACCTTCTCGGCGGGCAGCCGGGTCAGCGGCATGCGCTGCGTCAGCAGCCGGGTCGCGGCCAGCAGCGCGGCGCCGGAGCGGCGGGACGTGCGCAGGACCGCGACGGGCGCCGGGCGGCCGTCCGCGCGCGGGAAGACGTGCGGGAAGTCGAGGATGCCGTTCACGTCCGCCCCGCGGAACGCGTAGATCGACTGGTCGGGATCACCGAACGCGACGAGCGTGCGTCCGCCGCCGGCCAGCGCGCGCAGCAGCCGTACCTGGGCGGGGTCCGTGTCCTGGTACTCGTCGACGTAGACGGCGTCGTACCGGTCGGCCAGCCACGCGGCGACCTCGGGGCGGTGGGCGAGGAGCACCGCGCGGTGGACGAGTTCGGCGTAGTCGATCACGCCTTGGAGGTCGAGCACGTCGAGGTACTCGGCGAGGAAACCGGCCGCCGCGCGCCAGTCGGGGCGGCCCGTGCGGCGCGCGAAGGCGTCCAGGGCGTCGGGCCCGAGGCCCAGTTCGCGGCTGCGGGCGAGGACCGCGCGGACCTCGTCGGCGAAACCGCGGGTGGTCAGGCAGGCGCGCAGTTCGTCCGGCCAGCGCACGTGCGCGAGCCCGAGCCGCTCCAGGTCCACCTGGCCCGCCAGCAGCTCCCGGACGGCGACGTCCTGCTCGGGCCCGGACAGCAGCCGCAGCGGCTCCACGAACAGGTCGCTGTCCTGGTGGGCGCGGACCAGGGCGTAGCAGAACGAGTGGAACGTGGTCGCCTGGGGGGCGTGGGCCGCCCCGGTCCGCAGGGCCATGCGGTCGCGCAGCTCGACGGCGGCCTTGCGGCTGAACGTCAGCACCAGGACGCGCCCGGGGTCGCCGCCCCGGGCGATCCGCTCGGCCACGGACTCGACGAGCGTGGTGGTCTTGCCGGTGCCCGGGCCCGCGAGGACGAGCAGCGGGCCGGCCGCGTGGTCAACCACGGAGCGCTGCGCGGCGTCCAAAAGAGGGGGGTCCACCCGGGCGGGAGGGGTACGTACCAGTCGGTAAGCGCCATGGTTCCCCCGCCGTACCCGGGGGTGCGACAGGCCGCTGGTGGAGGAAGAGGAGCTCAATGGTTCGCCGGTCCTGGTGGATGTACTGGTTGGCGGGTCACCGCGCGCGTGGCGGGCGGTGACCGCGGGGTGACGGGGACGCGTGCTGCCGACGCTACGCCGACGGGTGCGGCGGAAGCAGGCTTTCCCCTTCTTCCCGCCGGTCACTCGCGGCACTCCCGGCGCGCGGCTCCCTCGTCTCACGAACGTACGTCATGCCCCCGGTGTGCCTCGATTCCCCCGTCCGGATCACGGGCCACACGGCGGGGCGTGCGATGCCGGAAGCTGTCAGGTGTGACCCTCCGCGCGTTCGCCGCCGTCCCACCGCGCCCGTCTCATGTCGATGCGCGGCAGGTGCCCCTCGGCGGCCCGGCTCGCCTCTTTCAGGGGCGTGCCCTCCGCGCGGTAGTGGCCGAGCGCCCGCTGTTCGTGTCCCGGGAGCAGCACGCCGTCCGCGCGGACGACACGCCACCACGGGACGGCTCCCCCGTAGAGCGCCATCACCCGGCCCACCTGGCGCGGACCGCCCTCCTCCAGCCACTCGGCCACGTCCCCGTAGGTCATGACCCGGCCGGCCGGGATCAGTTCCGCGACGTCGAGCACCCGCTCGGCATAGGGGGGCAGCGCTTCCCCGGGCTCGTGGGGAACGTCCTCGTACCCCGCACGGGCATCCTGCGGACGGGTGTCCTCCGGAAGGCTCTGCTCGCTCATCCGTCCCATCCTGCCCCACGCCACCGACAACGGGACGCGCGCGATCCCGAGCGTTTCCTTCGCCCCGCGCCAGCGCGTCGGGCAGACTGGCCGACCCCGCATGTGCACCCTGATGCCCCCGTGTGTCGGTGTGGCATGCCACCATCGTGCGGGCGGTGACCGGTGATACGAGACCAAGAAGAGACGATGAAGCAGCAGGGTGCGCACCCCGAGGACACGGAGGGCACCGCTGACGCATCGTCGCGTCCGGATACCGGGGACGGCGGTGTGAAGGGCCCGGGCAAGAAGGCCCGGACGGCCGCCGGCGAGCCCGACGTCGCGCACATCGACGAGGTGGAGGGCGACGAACCGCTGCTCCCCGCGCGCGTGCACCGCCCGTCGGATCTGATGCGCCTGCTGGTGGGCGTGCTCGCCGTGGCACTGCTGATCGGCATCGCCGCGTTCGCGCACGGCACCACCTCGGGGCTCGAACAGGACATCAACAAGGGCACCGGACAGGCGCCCGACCTGCTCATCAAGATCGCGGGGCTGGCGTCCAGCATCGCGATCCTGCTGGTGCCGGTCGCCTTCGCGATCGAGCGGCTGATCAAGCGGGACGGGCTGCGGATCGCCGACGGCGTCCTCGCGGCCGTCCTCGCGCACGGTGTGACGCTCGCCACGGACCTGTGGGTCGCCCGGGCCGCCCCCGACTCGATCCAGGAGGCGCTCACCCAGCCGTCCCCCGGCGACATCAACGCGCTGACCGACCCCGTGCACGGCTACCTGGCGCCCGTCATCGCGTACATGACGGCGGTCGGCATGTCACGCAGACCGCGATGGCGCGCGGTGCTGTGGGTCGTGCTGCTCCTCGACGCCTTCTCCATGCTCGTGACCGGGTACACGACCCCGTTCTCGATCATCCTGACCGTCCTGATCGGCTGGACCGTCGCCTACGGCACGCTGTACGCGGTCGGCTCGCCCAACGTCCGGCCGACCGGCCAGACCCTCATGGCGGGTCTGCGCACCGTCGGTTTCCACCCGGTCAGCGCCTCCCGTGAGGACCACTCGGACAACCCGGACACCGGCGACCGCGGGCGGCGCTACTTCGTGACCCTGGAGGACGGCCCGCCGCTGGACGTGACGGTGGTCGACCGCGAGCAGCAGGCGCAGGGCTTCTTCTACCGCGCCTGGCGCAACCTGACCCTGCGCGGCTTCGCCACCCGCAGCAGCCTCCAGTCGTTGCGGCAGGCCCTGGAGCAGGAGGCGCTGCTGGCGTACGCGGCGATCGCGGCCGGCGCCAACGCGCCCAAGCTGATCGCTACCTCGGAGCTGGGGCCCGACGCGGTGATGCTCGTCTACGAGCACAGCGGCGGCCGCACCCTCGACTCGCTGCCCGACGAGGAGATCACCGACGACCTGCTGCGCGACACCTGGCACCAGGTGAAGGCACTGCAGTCCCGCCGCATCGCACACCGCAGGTTGGTGGGCGACGCGATCCTGGTGGATCGTTCCGGCACGGTGATCCTCACCGACCTGCGCGTCGGCGAGATCGCGGCCGGTGATCTGCTGCTGCGGATGGACATCTCCCAGCTGCTGGTGACGCTCGGCCTCCGGGTGGGCGGCGAGCGGGCGGTCGCCTCGGCGGTGGGCGTGCTCGGCCCGGACGCCGTGGCGGACTGCCTGCCGATGCTCCAGCCGATCGCGCTCAGCCGCTCCACGCGCGCGACGCTGCGCAAGCTCGCCCGGGAGCGGGCACAACGCGAGCGCGAGGCGGTGCTGGAGGCGTCCCGGCAGGCCAAGCAGGCGCGCCTGGAGGAGCACGCGGACGAGACCGTGCCCGTCCTGGAGAAGCCCGGCAAGAAGGCCGTGCGCGCGGAGCAGCGGGCCGAGAAGCGGGCGATCGACGAGGCCCTGGAGGAGGCGCGCGAGGAGGATCTCCTCACGCAGATCCGGCACGAGGTGCTGCGCATCAGACCCCAGGCCCCGGTCGAGCCGGCCCGGCTGGAGCGGGTCCGGCCGCGCACACTGATCAGCTTCATCGCCGGCGCGATCGGCGCGTACTTCCTGCTGACACAGCTCACGCACATCGAGTTCGGGCCGCTCATCGCCAACGCCGAATGGGGCTGGGTCGCCGCGGCCGTGCTGTTCTCGATGGCCAGCTACTTCGCGGCGGCGATGGCGCTGCTGGGATTCGTGCCCGAGCGGGTGCCGTTCCTGCGGACGGTGGCGGCGCAGGTCGCCGGATCGTTCGTCAAGATCGTCGCCCCGGCGGCGGTGGGCGGTGTGGCACTGAACACGCGCTTCCTGCAGCGCGCGGGCGTGCGCCCGGGGCTCGCGGTGGCGAGCGTGGGCGCGTCGCAGCTGTTCGGGCTCGGCTGCCACATCCTGATGCTGCTGTCGTTCGGCTATCTGACCGGCACCGAGAAGACCCCGTCGCTGTCGCCCTCCCGCACGGTCATCGCCGGTCTGCTGACCGTGGCGGTGCTCGTGCTGGTGGTGACGTCGGTGCCGTTCCTGCGCAAGTTCGTCGTCACGCGCGTGCGGTCGCTGTTCGCGGGCGTCGTGCCGCGCATGCTGGACGTGCTCCAGCGGCCGCAGAAGCTGGTCACGGGCATCGGCGGCATGCTGCTGCTGACGGCCTGCTTCGTGATGTGCCTGGACGCGTCCATCCGGGCGTTCGGCGACGAGTCGACCTCGATCAGCATCGCCAGCGTCGCCGTCGTCTTCCTCGCGGGCAACGCCCTCGGGTCCGCGGCACCGACGCCGGGCGGTGTCGGCGCGGTCGAGGCGACCCTGACGGTCGGCCTGATCGCCGTCGGGCTCCCCAAGGAAGTGGCGGCACCGGCCGTCCTGCTGTTCCGTCTGCTGACGCTGTGGCTCCCGGTGCTGCCGGGCTGGCTGGCCTTCACCCACCTGACCCGCAAGCAGGCCCTCTGACGCCGTCCGCGCCCGGCTCCTGATCGGCTACTGCCCGGACCGGGTCCCGGACAAGGCGACCCGCCCGTCCCTCCTCCCTCATACGGCACGCGTCCCGCGCGTCCCGCTGCGGGCCGCCGCAGGATGGAACCATGCCAACCCTCCTCCGGCTGCGCGCCACCGCCCTGACCGCCACCGCCGTGCTGCTGTCCGCCGTGCTGGCGGGCTGCGGGGGTGACGACACCCAGGACGAGGACCTCACCCGGCAGGAGCTGGACTGGAAGGCCTGCCCGGCCCCGGACGAGGCACAGGGCGGGGGCACCGCGCCCTCCCCGCTGCCGGACGACGGCGCATGGCAGTGCGCCACCCTCAAGGCGCCCCTCGACTGGGACGAGCCGGAGGGCGACACGATCGGCCTCGCACTGATCCGGGTCAGGACCACCGGCAGCGCGAGCGAGCGCATCGGCTCACTCGTCTTCAACTTCGGCGGCCCCGGCGGCTCGGGCGTCAAGACCCTGCCCGCCTTCGCGGAGGACTACGGGACCCTGCGCACCCGCTACGACCTGGTCAGCTTCGACCCGCGCGGGGTCGGCCGGAGCGAGCCCGTGATCTGCGAGAACGACCAGCAGCTCGACGCGTACTTCCAGCAGGACGCGACCCCCGACGACCGTGCGGAGCGAACCCTGCTGCTGGACAACACCAAGGACTTCAACGACGCCTGTGAGAAGAACTCCGAGAAGATGCTGCCGAACGTGCGCACCACCGACGCCGCCCGCGACCTGGACCTGATGCGCCAGGTCCTCGGCGACGCCAAGCTGCACTACTTCGGTTTCTCCTACGGCACCGAACTCGGCGGCGTCTACGCCCACCTGTTCCCCCGGCGGGTCGGCCGTGCGGTCTTCGACGCCGTCGTCGACCCCACGCAGAACTCCGAACAGGGCTCGCTGGGTCAGGCCGAGGGCTTCCAGCTCGCGCTGGACAACTTCGCCGAGGACTGCGTGTCGAAGACCGAGGAGTGCCCCCTCGGCGACAGCGCGCAGGACGTGAAGGACCGTATCGCCAAGCTGCTGAGGGACCTCGACCGCAAGCCGATCCCGGGCGTCTTCCCGAGGGAGCTGACCCAGACCGCGGCGACCAACGGCATCGTGCAGGCGCTGTACTCGCAGGAGTTCTGGGAGTACCTCACCGAGGGCCTGCAGCAGGCGTACGAGGGCGACGGCAGCACCCTGCTGCTGTTGTCCGACTCGATGAACGGGCGCAGCGAGAACGGCGAGTACGACAACTCGACCGCCGCCCACACCGCCATCAGCTGTGCGGACACCAAGGCGCGCTACGACACGGCCTTCGTCGAGCGGAGACTGCCCGCGTTCCGGGCGGCGTCGCCCCTGTTCGGCGACTACCTGGCCTGGGGCATGATCGGCTGCACCGACTGGGCCGTGCCGGGCGCCGCCGAGCACCCGGACGTGAGCGCGCCGGGTGCCCCTCCGATCCTGGTCATCGGCAACACCGGCGACCCCGCCACCCCGTACGAGGGCGCGAGGGCGATGGTGAACGCGCTGGGCGAGGGAGTCGGCGTCGAGCTGACGTACCGGGGGCAGGGGCACGGCGCCTACGACAGCAAGAACAAGTGCGTGCAGGACGCGGTGCACGGCTACCTGCTGGACGGGAAGGTGCCGCCGGCGGGGACGGTCTGCACCTGAACCAGAACCTCCTGTTCAGCACGGTCCCCTCTCGGCGAAGCAGCAGGTCAGACGGTTTTCCACAGGGCGGGACGGCCGGGCGCCGGATCTGCCTACCATGGCCTGACCGCCATCCGCGGCACGAAGCGGACGGCCTGCGAGGGGGGATGGGCGATGACGCGCTTCGTACGGGGGGCCGCGCTGGCGGCCGCCTCGGTGCTGCTCGCCGCGGGATGCGGCGGCGGCTCGTCCGACGACGGCGGGAGCGGGCTCTCCTGGGGCCGCTGCAAGGCCACCGCCGACGGCCCGGCGCCGAGCAGCGAATGGCAGTGCGCCACGCTGAAGGTGCCGCTGGACTGGTCCGAGCCGGACGGCGAGACGATCGGCCTGGCGCTGATCCGCGCCAAGGCCCGGGGGGACGACCGGGCGGGCTCTCTGCTGTTCAACTTCGGCGGCCCGGGCGCTTCCGGCGTGTCCATGATGCCGTCCTACGCCCCGACCGTCTCCCGGCTGCGCGAGCGGTACGACCTGGTGAGCTGGGACCCGCGCGGGGTGGGCGCCAGTGAGGGGGTGCGCTGTCGCGCCGACAAGGAGATCCAGGCGGCCGAGTCGGTGGACGCCACCCCGGACACCCCTGCCGAGGAGAAGGCGTACCTCGCGGACGCCGCCGACTTCGGCAAGGGCTGCCGGAAGAACGCCGGCGATCTGATGGCGCACGTCTCGACGGCCGACTCGGCCCGCGACATGGACCGCATCCGCCAGGCCCTCGGCGACGACCGGATGCACTACTTCGGCATCTCCTACGGCACCGAACTGGGCGGCACCTACGCCCACCTGTTCCCGAAGAAGGTCGGCCGCATGACGCTGGACGCGGTCGTCGACCCCGGCGCCGACACCGTGGGCCACGCCAAGAACCAGGCCAAGGGCTTCCAGCGCGCGCTGGACGGCTACCTGGAGTCCACGGGCCAGGACCCGAGGGAAGGCTCGCGGAAGATCGAGGCGCTCCTGCGGCGGCTCGACGCGCGCCCCCTGCCGGCCGGCACACCCGGGCGGAAGCTGACCCAGACCCTCGCGGTCACGGGGATCGTCCTGCCCCTGTACAGCAGGGACAGCTGGCCGACGCTCACCAGCGCCCTGGACGCGGCCGAGCGCGGCGACGGCTCGGAGCTGCTCGCCCTCGCCGACGGCTACAACGAACGCGACTCCTCGGGCCGCTACGGCACGACCACGCACGCCCAACGGGTCATATCGTGCCTGGACGACCGGCAGCGCCCGACCGCGGCCGAGACGAAGAGGCTGCTGCCGGAGTTCGAGAGGATCTCCCCGGTCTTCGGGGCGTTCCTCGGCTGGGACACGGCCGGCTGGTGCCACGACTGGCCGGTGCCCGGACAGCACGAAACCCCGAAGGTGAGCGCACCCGGCGCCCCGCCGGTCCTGGTGGTGGGCAACACCGGCGACCCCGCCACTCCCTACGAGGGGGCGCGGAGGATGGCCGACGAGCTGGGCAAGGGTGTCGGAGTGCTGCTCACCTGGCGGGGCGAGGGCCATGGGGCCTACGGCAGTGGGAGCGACTGCGTCGACGCCACGGTGGACGCGTATCTGCTGAAGGGCACGGTCCCGAAGGACGGCAAGGTCTGCTCATGACGACGGCGGGGGCTCCGGGCACCCGTGGTGCGCGAAGCCCCCGCCGCTGCGGAAGGCAGGCCGAGTGCGGCTCAGTAGACCGGCTTGCTCGGCTCGATCTGGTTGACCCAGCCGATGACGCCGCCGCCGACGTGGACCGCGTCGGAGAAGCCCGCGGACTTCAGCACCGCGAGGACTTCCGCACTGCGGACACCCGTCTTGCAGTGCAGGACGATCTTCTTGTCCTGCGGGAGGCTCTCCAGGGCGGTGCCCATGAGGAACTCGTTCTTCGGGATGAGCCGCGCGCCCGGGATGGAGACGATCTCGTACTCGTTCGGCTCGCGGACGTCGATGATGTCGATGCTCTCGCCGTCGTCGATCCACTCCTTGAGCTGCTTGGGAGTGATCGTGGAGTCGGCGGCCGCCGCCTGGGCCTCCTCGGACACGACGCCGCAGAAGGCCTCGTAGTCGATGAGCTCGGTGACGGTCGGGTTCTCGCCGCAGACCGCGCAGTTCGGGTCCTTGCGGACCTTGACCTGGCGGTACTGCATCTCCAGGGCGTCGTAGATCATCAGCCGGCCGACCAGCGGCTCACCGATGCCGGCGAGGAGCTTGATGGCCTCGTTGACCTGGATGGAGCCGATGGACGCGCACAGCACGCCCAGCACGCCGCCCTCGGCGCAGGAGGGGACCATGCCGGGGGGCGGCGGCTCCGGGTAGAGGCAGCGGTAGCAGGGACCGTGCTCGGACCAGAAGACGGAGGCCTGGCCGTCGAAGCGGTAGATGGAACCCCATACGTACGGCTTGTTCAGCAGCACGCAGGCGTCGTTGACCAGGTAGCGGGTCGCGAAGTTGTCCGTGCCGTCGACGATCAGGTCGTACTGGCTGAAGATGTCCATCACGTTGTCGGCCTCGAGCCGCTCTTCGTGCAGGACGACGTTCACGTAGGGGTTGATGCCCTTGACGCTGTCGCGGGCGGACTCCGCCTTGGAGCGGCCGATGTCGGCCTGGCTGTGGATGATCTGGCGCTGCAGGTTCGACTCGTCGACCTCGTCGAACTCCACGATGCCGAGGGTGCCCACGCCCGCGGCGGCCAGGTACATCAGCGCCGGCGAGCCCAGGCCGCCGGCGCCCACACACAGCACCTTGGCGTTCTTCAGCCGCTTCTGCCCGTCCATCCCGACGTCGGGGATGATCAGGTGGCGGGAGTACCTGCGAACCTCGTCTACGGTGAGCTCGGCAGCCGGCTCGACCAGGGGTGGCAACGACACGGGGACTCCGTTGGTCGGTCAATCACTACGGTTGTTCTCCCCGTAACACTGCCATGCGCTTTTTCATTCCGAGACACCTGTTCCGATCCGCGAGACGAACTCGTCCCAGTACCCGGGCATGGTCTCCCAGGGGTCCACGCGCCCGCCGCGGTCCGTGCGGTCGGTGAACCAGACCGTCGCGGCGCCCTGCCAGCGGGCGATGCGCAGGGCCTCGTCCAGGTGCGGGCGGGGCACGCTGTGGACGAAGTGGCAGAAGCGCTCGGGCGGATGGGCGGCGGTCCACTCGGCCACCTGCGAGAAGCGGTAGTCGCTCCAGGAGCCGGAGAAGGTGACCAGCTGGTCGGCGTGCTCGGCGTACCCGGGGTGCGGATGGGTGCCGTGCCCGAGGACGATGTGGGGATCGTCACGGATCACGCGGAGCGTGGCGACGAGGCGGCGGACCTCCGGCAGCTCGGCCCGGTCGGCGGGGCAGCGGTCCAGGAGGTAGCCGTCGACCTGGTACCAGTCGGCGAACCGGTGCGCGTCCGTGATGAGTTCGCCGAAGGCGCGGAAGCCGTACCGGGTGTCGAGGCGGCCGAGGACGCGGACGCCGGCGTTGCGCAGCCGTCCGGCCGCCGCCAGGCAGTGCGGGTCGGGGCGGCTGCCGGGGCCGTCGGCGACGTTCAGGACCACCCAGTGCAGCGGGATGCCGGGGCGGGTGAGCTCTCCCCACTCGGTGGGGGCGAGCAGGGGGTGCGCGTAGCCGGGGACGCCGAGGCCGGGGCGGAGTTCCGTGCTCGCCGAGCGGGGTGGCGGGCTGGTCAGATGCGGCATGCCGCCTCCATCCAGATGTCGGCCAGGGACTCCTCCAGACCGATCCGGGGCCGCCAGCCGAGCCGGTCCCGCGCGGTGCGCACATCGGCCTGCTGCCAGCTGCCGCAGCCGTCGGGGTACGGGTACGCGACCGGGGGCGCGTGGTCGGGGTCGGGCCGCGGGTGCCCGATGGCCGAGCGCAGGGCACCGGGCGGGCCGTCGAGTTCGTGGAGGGCACCGCCGTATCCGGCGACGCGGGCGAGGACGGCGGCGGCGTCGCGCAGGCGGACGGCGCGGCCGGAACCGATGTTGATCACGCCCTGCGCGGCGGAGAGCGAGGCGGCGTGGACGGCCCGGGCCACGTCGCGGACGTCGACGAAGTCGCGCTGGGCGCCGAGGCCGCCGAGTTTGAGTTCGCCGTCGCCGGACTGCATGGCGCGGCGCATGGCCTCGGCGAGCCGGCCCAGCGGGGAGCCGGCGGGGGTGCCGGGCCCGGCCGGGGAGAAGACGCGCAGGACGACGGCGTCGAGCCCGGAGCCCAGGACGAGTTCGGTGGCGGCAAGTTTGCTGACGCCGTACGGGCCGCCGGGGCGGGGCACGGCGTCCTCGGCCGTGGAGGAGCCGGGCTGGCTCGGGCCGTATTCGGCGCTGCACCCGATCTGCACCAGACGGGCACCGCAGCCGCTGCGGCGCAGGGCCTCGCAGACGGTGGCGACGGCGACGGTGTTGTGGCGGGTGAGTTCGCGGGCTCCGCCGCGGGTGGCACCGGCGCAGTTGACGACGACGCCCGGGTGGACGGCGTCGAGGAAGCGGGTGAGGGCACCGGGGCTGCCGGACGCGAGGTCGAAGCGGACGTCGGCGTCGTCGCCGCGGCCGAGTGCGGTGAGCTGGACGGCCGGGTCGGCGAGCAGACGGTCGGCGACGAAGCGCCCGATGTAGCCGTTGGCTCCGATCAGCAGGACTCTCATCGCGCGGCTCCCGGGGCGGCCGGGGCTCCTGGGTGGGTGGTCATGTCGTTCTCCTAGGGGCGGTAGGACGGTGTCGTGGGTGCCTGGCGGTGGGGCCGTCACCGGGGGCGGTCACCGGTCGGGCTCCGCGGGTGCGTGGGCCGAGGCCCGGGTCAGCTTGCGGGTCGCGTGGACCAGGAGGGCGAGGGCGGCCGCGCCGCAGACGAGGGCGGGGAGGCTGCCGGCGCCCCAGGCGGTGACGAGCGTGTCGACCGGTGTGGCCAGGAGGCCGCAGTCGGGGAGGCGGGAGGTGAAGACCAGACCGAGGGCGGCCGCCTGGAGGGTGGCTGCCGCCGTGAGGACGACGGACGGGGCGTAGGTGAAGCCGTGGACCGTGAGGAGGCGGGCCAGGAAGAGCAGAGCGCCCAGGGTGAGGGTCTCCGGGTAGGGGGCGGGCTCGCCGAGGACCGCGGCGCACAGGGTGAGCAGGGCCGCCAGGACGGCCAGGAACAGGGCGAAGGAGCCGAGCAGGAGCGGTCGTACGGCCGCGGCGAAGTCCTCCAGTCCTCGGCTCGACGCGAGTCTGCGGCGGGCGCGCCCGGTGAGGAGGTGGGCGGTCCAGGCCGCCGGCGCACAGGCCAGAGCGAGGGCGAGGACGGGAGCGGCGGTGACGGGCCAGGGCCCGTCGGCCGAGCCGGTCGGCAGGGCGTCGGGGCCGCCGGCGAGGGCGCTGACCAGCAGACCGTCGCCCAGGAGGGCGTAGCCGGCGAGCCACAGGGTCCATGGGGTGGTCCGGCCGGGCGCCGCGCCGGGCCGGGGTCCGGGCCGGCCCTGGTCGGTCCTGCTGAGCGGGCCCCGGCGCAGGGCCGCGCGCAGGGCCAGGGCGACGGCGAGGGCGCCGGCAACGGCGGTGAGCAGGCGTGTGCGGCCGTCGGTGAGATGTGCGGCGGCCACGGCGGCGGCGCACACCGCGCCGGGCAGCAGCGTCAGCAGGACCCAGGCGGCGCGCACCCGGGGAGCGGTGGGGGCGGTGGGCGGGGGCGTGTCCCCGTCCCGCGAGGCCCGCGCGAACATCTCCTCGGCCAGGGAGAAGACGTCCCGGTGGCGGAAGCGGGCGGCGGTGCGGTCGGTGATGCCGTGGGCCTCCAGGCCCGCCGCGATCTCCAGGGGATCCACGGCCCGTTCGCAGAGGTCCCGGTGGCGGTGCATCAGTGCCTTCACGGGGTCGGCGGCGCCTCGGCGGGGGGACGGCGGTGTGCGACCGGGCTCGGCCGCACGGCTCCCGGACGGCGCGTGGCCGCCCTTCGTCTCCTGGCGCGCGGACGGATCGGCACCGGCCTCACGCGCGGCGGAGTCGGCGGCGGAGTGCAGCGACCGCTCCGAGTCCGTGTCCCAGGCACCGGGGCTGGTCGGGGTGCCCGGCCGGTCCAGTTCTCCGAGGTCCTTCACCGCGCTCCCTCCGGGGCGGGGACGGGCGTGGTGGCCCGCACCGGACGGGCCGTGGCCCAGCCGGGGCCGCTGCGGGCGGCGAGGCTGGGCGAGGGGGTGGACCAGCGGACCGGGACCTGGGCCTCGGCGGGGACGGCGAAGGGCAGCGGCTCCCCGTCGAGGACGCGGCGGACGGGTGCGCGCGCGACGATCTCCAGGTAGATGCCGTGAAATGCCGCGATGTTCTGCTCGACCGTGAACAGTTCGAGGGCGCGGGCGCGCGCCGCCGCCCCCAGGCGCGCACGGCGCTCGGGGTCGCGCAGCAGCGCCACACACGCCTCGGCGAGCGCCCTCGGATTGCGCGGCGGTACGACGAGGCCGGTGCCGCCGATGACCTCCACCACCGCGCCGACGTCCGTCGAGACGGTCGCCCGCCCGGACAGCATGGCTTCGACGAGGCTGATCGGGAAGCCCTCGACGACACTGGACAGGACGGTCACGGCGCCCGAGGCGTACGCGTCGGCGGGTCGGGGCAGTTCCGGCCCGCCGATCTCCTCGAAGGACACGGGGTTGTCGCCGGGGCTGTGCGGGCCCTCGGCCTCGTCGGGGAAGAGCTGGGCGGCGAGCGCCCGGCAGTGCAGGAGGTAGGCGGCGCCCTCGGGGCCGACCGGGCTCCCGACCACGCGCAGGCGGGCCTTCGGACGCTGCTTGCGGATCTCGGTGAAGGCGTGCAGCAGCGAGACCAGGTCCTTGGCCGGCTCGACCCGGCCGACCCAGACGAGGGTGTCCGGGTCCGCGCACTCGGGGGACTCGCCGGCCTCCGCGAAGGGCCGGGCGTCCATGCCGGGGTGGACCGTGCGGAGCTTCTCGCGGTCGGCGCCGCAGCGCTCCTGCCAGCGGCGGGCGTGCGCGTTGCCGGCGGTGACGACCTCGGCCTGCCGGTAGGCCTCGGCCGCCAGCCGGCCCTGGAACGCGGCGAGCAGGGAGCGCACGGCGGGCGGGGCGTCCGGGGTGGAGAGGTAGTGCGTCCGCAGGCGCACGCCGTACTCGGTCACCAGCAGGGGCACACCGGTGAAGTGGCGGGCCAGCAGGCCCGGCAGGACGGCCGGGCCGCCGGACGCGGCGTGGCACAGGTCGACCGCGCCGAGGCCGTCGTCCTCGTACCAGTCGAGGGAGAGGGGGCGCAGGGCGCGTTCCAGGTAGCCGGCGACGGCGAGCAGGTCCGGCACGCGCGCCTCGCGCGCGGCGCGCTGGGCGCCGGGCGCGCGGCAGGCGCGTTCCAGGGTGCGCACGGCGGCCTCGGAGCGGAGCGCGCCCACCAGCCCGCCCGTGTCGCGGGCGAGCTCGGCGAGCCCGTAGAGGGCGTTGGCGAAACGGTCCGCCTCGGAGGTCGACGTACCCTCGGGAGCCCTCATGGTGCCTGCCGACCCGCACAGCACCGCCGCCAGTTCCCCGAAGCACTCCCGGAACCGCCGCCGGGCCCGGCGTCCCGGCACGACCTCGTCGTCCTCGGCCATCCACAGCGGCGCGGTCCGCACCCGGCGCACGTTCGGCGGCAGCGGGACCCAGCCCTCGTCCTCCTGGTGCTGGCTGCGGCTGAGCGCGTAGACGTCGAACTCGTGCTGTGCGAGCCCGTGCACGAGCCGGTCGCACCAGAGCCTGGCGTCCCCGCTCACGTACGGATAGCCACCCTCGGTCAGCAGTCCGATGCGCACGAGTGCACCCCCGATCTCCCGTATGAGGAGCCGCCGTTGCCCGGCGGCTCGCAGCGGGACGAACGTATGCGGACAAGGCGGTGGTACGACGGACGGTTGTCCGTCGCACCACCAAAAGGGGTGAACGGTCGTAACTTTCCCGTGCGGGTCGCGTTCCGTCGCGCTAGGAGATCAAGTGGACACGGATCGTCATGCTGCGGCCAACTCCCGTCGTTCCGCCCGGCGTCGCGCGGCGGCCTCCGGATCGAGCGCGGGCACGGCGGCGAGCAGCTGCCGGGTGTACGGGTCCCGGGGCGAGGCGTACACCGCGCCGACGGTTCCCTCCTCCACGACGGCGCCCCGCCGCATCACCGCGACCCGGTCGCTGACCTGGCGTACGACGGCCAGGTCGTGCGCGACGAAGACGAGCGCGAGTCCGAGTTCGCGCTGCAACTCGCGCAGCAGGGCGACGACATGGGCCTGGGTGGTGACGTCGAGGGCGGAGACCGGTTCGTCGCAGACGAGGACGCGAGGGTCTGCGGCGAGCGCCCGTGCGATGCCCACGCGCTGGCGCTGGCCCCCGCTGAACTCGTGCGGATAGCGCTCGTGATGCGCCGCCTCGAGCCCCACGCGCTCCAGCAGTTCCCCGACGCGCTCCCGGATGCGCCCCTCGTCCCGCTCACCCCGGGCGCGCAGCGGGTCGGCGATGGACTCGCCCACGCTGCGGCGGGGGTTGAGCGAGGAGACCGGGTCCTGGAAGACCATCTGCACGGCCGGGTGCACGCCGGTGTGCGGGCGGCCTTCGAAGCTGATGGTTCCCGCCGTCGGCTCCAGCAGCCCCACGAGCATGCGGCCCAGGGTCGTCTTGCCGCTGCCGCTCTCCCCCACGATGCCGAGGGTCTCGCCACGCCGCAGGGTCAGCGACACGTCGCGCACGGCCGTGACCGCGCGCTTGCCGCGTCCGAACGCGCGCCGCAGCCCGGTCGCCTCCAGGACCACCTCCCCGGGCGCCGCCGGGTCCTTCGGCGGCGCGTCGAGCCGGGGGACGGCGGCCAGCAGTTCGCGGGTGTAGGGCTCGGCCGGCGCGCCCAGCACGGTGCCGACCGGGCCGTGCTCGACCGCCCGGCCGTACTGCATCACCAGCACCTCGTCGACGCTCTCGGCTGCGACGCCCACGTCGTGGGTGACGAGCAGCAGCCCCATGCCGGTCTCCTCGCGCAGGGCGTGCAGCAGGTCGAGGACCTGGGCCTGCACGGTCACGTCGAGGGCGGTCGTCGGCTCGTCGGCGATCAGCAGCTCGGGCTCACAGGCGAGGGCCATGGCGATCAGGGCGCGCTGGCGCATGCCGCCGCTGAACTCGTGCGGCCGGGACCGGGAGCGCCGGGCCGCGTCGGGGATCCCCACCCGGTCCAGGACGTCGACGGCACGCGCGCGTGCCGCCCGCCGGGACACGCGCGCGTGCAGGCGGTACACCTCGGCGATCTGGTCGCCGATCGCGTAATACGGGTCGAGGGAGGACAGCGGGTCCTGGAAGACCATGGCGGCCGTCCCGCCGCGCAGCCGCCGCAGTTCCTCCTCCGAGGCCCGCTGGACGTCGGTGCCGGCCACCTCGACCGTGCCGGCGACCCGGGCGCCCGTGCCGCGGTGCAGGCCGAGCAGGGCGGACGCCACGGTCGACTTGCCGGAGCCGGACTCACCCACCAGCGCCAGGGCGGCACCCCGTTCCAGCCGGAAGGAGAGACCGTCGACGGCCCGCAGCCCGCCGAAGTCCACGCGCAGGTCGCGCACGTCGACCAGGCTCATGTCAGCACCACCCGTCGGTCGGCCACCGCGTACAGCACGTCCGCGACGGCGTTGGCGAGGACCACGAAGAAGCCGGTCACCAGGACCATGCCGACGACCACCGGCAGGTCGACGACCTTGACGGCCTGGACCATCTCCCGGCCGATGCCGGGCAGTCCGAAGAGCGTCTCGGTGAGCACGGCCCCGCCGAACAGGACGCCGATGTTGTTGGCGTTCACGGCGATGAGCGGGGCCACCGCGCCGCGCAGGGCGTGCCGCCCGATGATCGCCCGCTCCCCGACGCCGTAGGCCCGGAAGGTGCGGACGTGGTCCTCGGCGAGGGTCTCCAGCATCGCGGCCCGGGTCAGCCGGGCGTACGTCGCGGACTCGATGAGCGCGAGCGACAGCCAGGGCAGCAGCAGGTTCCAGGCCCACTGTTCGGGATCGTCGGTGAAGGCGACGTACTGCGGGAAGGGCAGCAGCTCCAGCTGCCCGCAGACGACGATCATCAGCACGAGCCCGATGACGAAGACGGGCGTGGACATGCCCGCCAGGGTGAGGGTGGTCAGCAGCCGCTCGGTGAACCGCCCGCGCCGCCACACCGACAGCACGCCGGTGCCGACGCCGATGACCAGCCAGAGCACCATCGCGCCGAGCGCCAGGGAGGCCGTGACCGGCAGCTTGGCCAGGATCAGCGCGGTGACCTGCTGGTCGCTCTGGTACGACAGCCCGAGGCAGGGTGCCGCGCAGTGCTGGACCGAGGTGCCGGTGGAGTAGTCCTGGCCGGCGACGAGGCCCTGCAGGAAATGCCAGTAGCGCTCGTACAGCGGGTCGCTCAGGTGCAGTTGCTCCGCGACCTGCCGCACCTGGGCGGGCGAGCAGCGGGGGCCGCAGGTGATCTGGGCGACGTCGCCGGGCGTGACGTAGAAGACGACGTAGATGATCACCGAGAGGGCGAACAGGGTGACGAGGGCGCCGACGGCTCGGCGCAGCACGAACCCTCCGAAGCCGGTCACGAGGCCGCCTCCGCCTTGCGGCCCGTTCCGACGCGCAGGCGCGAGGAGGCGCGCGGGTCGAGGGCGGTGCGCACGCCGTCGCCGAGCACGGTGAGGGCGAGGACGGTGACGAACAGCGCGCCCGCGGGCAGCAGCAGGTACTGCGGTGCCGCCTGGTACCAGACGTCGGCGGAGGTGAGCATCTGCCCCCAGGAGGGGGTCGGCGGCTTCACGCCCACGCCGAGGAAGGACAGGGCCGCCTCGACGGTGATGTTCGTCGGGACCAGGATCGCCGCGAAGGTGATGACGGGGGCCGCGAGGCCCGGCAGCAGCTCGCGCCGGGCGATCCGGACGGCGCCCCAGCCGCTGAGCCGGGCGGCGGCGACGTAGTCGAGCTGCTTGAGGGTGAGCGTCTGCGCGCGCACCATCTTGGCGAGCGTCCCCCAGCCGGAGACCAGGCCCACGACGAGCGCCACCAGCACGGGGCGCGGGAAGCTCGTGGGCACGACGGCGAGCAGGGCGAGCGCGACGACCATCAGCGGCATCGCCACGAAGATGTCGGCGACGCGGGTGAGCACGAGGTCCACCCAGCGGTTGCCGAGCCCGGCCGCGACGCCGACGACGACGCCCAGCACGAGCTGCACGACCGTCGCCGCGAGCGCGACGCCGAGCGACACGCGCGCGCCGTACACCAGCCGTGCGAACAGGTCGCGGCCGGTCTGCGGTTCGACGCCGAGCCAGTGGTCGGCGCTCGCCCCGCCGAACGGCCCGACGGGCACGCCGCCGCGCGCGGAGTCCACCAGGGAGGGGTGGTAGGTGGTCGGGTCCTGGCCCTCGATCGCGGTGAGCAGGGGCGCGGCGAGCGCGACCACGACGAGGAGCGCGACGGCGGCCGCCGCGACGAGGGCGGCGCGCTGCGTCCGCAGCCGCCGCCAGAACTGTCGGGCCCCCGAGGCGGCCGGGACGGTGGTGTCCGTCCCGGCCGCCTCGACGGTGAGGAGTGCCTCGCTCACGGCGTCACTTCACCGCGACCTGCGAGACGTCCAGTACACCGGTCCAGTCGCTGATCACGATGTTCTTGACGTCCTTGCCGTACAGGCGCTTGTAGACCGGGTGGAACAGCGGGACGGTCAGGGCCTTCTCGCCGATCTTCTTGTCCAGTGCGCCCCACCTCTTGGCGGCCTGGTCGAGATCCGTCAACTTGTTGATGGCGTCGATCTCGGCATTGACCGACTTGTCGTTCAGCAGGCCGGTGTTGAAGTTCGCGCCGTCCTCGACGATCTGCCGGCCGTCGAAGATCGGGGCGAGGAAGGGACCGCCGGAGGGCCAGTCGGCGCCCCAGTGGGCGAGGAAGAAGCCCGGCTCGGTCTTCACGTCGTGGATCTTGTCGGAGTAGTCGTTCTCCTCGAGGCCCTGGAGCTTGACCGTGATGCCGGCCTTCTTGAGCGCGTCCTGGATGGCGGTCGCGATCTCCGGGCTGGTCTCGAAGTCCCGGGCGTTGGAGTGCGTGATCGTGACGGTGAGCCCGTTCGGGTGCCCGGCCTCCTTCAGCAGCTCCTTCGCCTTGGCCGGGTCACCGGCCTTGCCCGCCGGGAAGTGGTCGTACGGCGTGTGTCCGAAGGACTTCTGGTCCGGCAGGAAGGTGGTGGCGGGCTCGGCCAGCGCGGACCCGCCCGCGGCGTTGACCACGGAGGACCGGTCGATGGCGTACGAGATCGCCTGCCGCACCTTGACGTCGTCGAACGGCTTGATCTTCGGGTTGAACGCGATGTAGTTGGTGTAGCCGAAGTGCCCGGTGCCGACGCGGGAGGCGAGGTCCGGGTCGCCGCTGACCTTGGCGAGTTCGGCCGGGCCGAGGTTGGTGTCCGTGGTGACCGCGGCGGCGTCCGCCCCCTGGGACGCGGAGAGCCGCTGGTTGATCACGGACGAGTCGAGCCCGGACCGGACGTCGACCTTGTCCGGGTACGCCTTGCGCTCGGCGTCGGTCGCGGCGGACCAGTGCGGGTTGCGCTCCAGGACCAGGCGCTCACCGTCGTTCTCGTTCCGCACGACCTTGTACGGCCCGGACGAGACCGGGTGCTCCTCGTACTTGGTGCCGGTGTCCTTGCTCTTCGGGACGGGCGCGAACTGCGTCTGGGTGGCGAGGTAGGGGAACTCGCCCTCGGGCTTGTTCAGCCGGAAGACGATGGTCCGCTCGTCCGGCGTCTCGATCGCGTCGAGGCCCTTCCCGCCCTTGTACGGCCCCTGGTAGCCGGCCGCCCCGACCAGCCAGTCGCGCAGGTAGGGGGCGCCGCCCGACAGTTCGGGGGCGAAGGAGCGCTCGATGCCGTACTTGATGTCGGCCGAGGTGATGGGGGTGCCGTCCTCGTACTTCAGGCCCTTCTTCAGGGTGTACGTCCACACGGTCGCGTCCTTGTTGGGACGCCCGGTGTCGGTGGCGAGGTCGGGGACGACCTTCGTGCCGGCGGCACCGTCCTCGCGGTTGCGGGTGGTGAGGGTACGGAAGACCAGGGAGGGGACGTTGCCGCCGCCGGAGGTGTAGAGGCGGGCCGGGTCGAAGTCCTGCTGGGGGTTGGCGTTCAGGACCGTCAGGGTGCCGCCCTTGTGGGGCGTGGAGTCGCCGCCGGCGCCCTTGGCATCGTTGTCCTCAGGGCCGCAGGCGGCGGCGCCCGCTGCCAGGACCAGGCTCACGGATGCCGCGGCCACGCGGCGCGCTATGACGGACGGTTGGCGCATCGGAATGACGACCTCTCGGAAGGCGTCTCGGATCACGAGACGAAATGACGAAGGGTGAGACGGAGAATCGCAGACGTCTGCCCGGCGCCGGGTCGTCGAAAGAAGCCGCTACAGGATCACGGCAAGGAAAAAGGAGATTCGCGACGCGCGCCTCGGGCGGGCGTCAGCAACAGTGGATGTCGGCCACGCAGAGCGGGGTCACGCCGATGAGCGCCAGCTCGATGGCGGCGCGAACGGAGGCGTGGCGGGGAGACATGCCCAGAAATATGTACGAACTCTCTGCGCATGTCAACGCGAGACGCGCCACACCGTCCGCTCCGGCCTCAACTCCGCGGATACGGCCAGGGGTTGGCACGGCACCGGATGCCGTCGTGGTCGAGGAACTTGGTCTGCTGCTGCATGACCGGGGCGAGGTCGCCGTCCTTGTCGCAGGTGACGTGCCCGTACCCGAGGCGGTGCCCGACCTCGTGGTTGATCAGCATCTGCCGGTAGGCGTGGATGTCGGCGTCACCGTACGTCCGTGAGCCCTGGGCCCACCGGTAGGCGTTGATCATCACGCGTTCGGTCGCGGCCGAGTCGCAGGAGACGTTGTCCACGGTGGTGTCCAGGCCCGACTTGGCGCACCAGTCGGCGGTCGTGCCCGGGCTGGCGAGGGTGATCACGAAGTCGGGACGGCCGGAGTGGATGCGCTCGAAGCTGCGCGCGCCGTTGTGGGCCCAGCTGCGCTGGTCGTTGAGCGTCTTCTGCACGGCCTCGGCGAACAGTGCGGCGTCGAGCCCCAGCCCCTGCTCCACGTCCACGCGGTAGGTGAACTTCTGCCCCGCGCCGGGCGCCTTGGCGATGCCCGGAACGGCGTCGAACCGGCCCGGACCCTTGAGCGTGGCCCCGAGCGGGTAAGTCCGGGCCATCTTGGCGTCGTACGTCAGCGGCGCCACGTCGGCACCCGGGGCCGGGTTGGCCCGTCCTGCCGCGCGGGACGCCGGGTCGCGCACGTCACGGGCCCGGTCGGTGGCGGACTGCGACTGCACGTCGGCACCGCCCTGGTCGTCGGTGACCTGACCGGCGACGATCACGGCCAGCACGGTGGTGACGGCGGCGGCCGCGATGCCCGTGAAGGTACGGCCCTTGCCTCCCCTGCCCCCCGGCGCGGGCGCACCACTGGGCGCCGCTCCGTCGGGGTCGCCGGAGCGGCGGTCGGCCGGGGTGCCCGCGTTCCAGTCCGTGACGGAGGCGTAGGCGTCCGCCGCGTGCGCGGAGGCGGGCGTACGGGGCGCGAAAACGTCGTCCTCCTCGTCAAAGGCGTCGAGATAGTCCTGCCGTGGGGCGGGCACGGGGGCCCGCCGCTGCCGGGGTATGGCGGCCCCGGCCCCCGTACGGCCGGCACCGCTCACCCCCAGGTCCCCCCAGCCACCCCCGGCCTCCCGCTGCTCGGGGTGCCCACCCCGAACCTGCGGAAAACCGTGCGCGGGAGTCCCGTCGGGCAGCCTCGGCACACCGCGCGCGGGGGTCCCGTCGGGCAGCCTCGGCACCCCACTGGCAGGCGTGCCGTCAGGCATCCGCGGCACACCCCTGGCAGGCGTACCACCGGCAAAGCCCGGCACACCACGCGCGGGAGTCCCATCGGAGAACCTCGGCACACCACGCGCGGGCGTCCCGTCAGGCAGCCTCGGCACCCCCCTGGCAGGCGTACCGTCGGCGAAACGCGGTACCGGTGCTCCGCGGCCCGGCGGGCCGTCAGCCGGACGCGGCATTCCAGGCCCGGGCGTCCTGTCGGGCAGGCGCGGCACGCCGTGTGCCGGCGTCCCGTCGGGCAGCCACCCCTCCGGCAGTCGCGGCACGCCCTGAGGGGGCGTCACATGCGCGGGTGTGCCGTGAAGGGGCGCCGGATACGGAGGCGTCCCGCGCGGTGGCGCGATCGGACCCGGTGCGGGTCGCGGACCCGGCACCCGGCGCGGTCCCGCGCTCGCCGCCGGCCATCCGCCCTGCCCGGGCGGGGCCGGCCGGCCGGCCCGGTTCTCGTCCGGCGCCCGGCCCTGCCCCGGTCTCGGCCCAGGTGCCGAGCCGTCCCGGCCGTCCCGTACTGCGGTGGTGTCCGAGGTGTCGCCCTTGGCGACGGACCCCCGGCGGCTGTGGCGTCCCACGTCGCGCCTCAGCCCCCCATGCTTTCGTCGGTGGTGTCCCGGTCGACGGCGTCGCCCGCGCGGGCACGCGCTGCACCGCTGTCCGCCGCGCCCCGCGCCCGCCGCGCGCGCTGCGTTCCCAACTCCCCGGAGTCCTCCAGCAGTTCACGGAACGCCATGGCGACCGTCTCCGGGTACTCCATCATGGCCACGTGCCCCGCGTCCGGCAACGTCACGAGCCGCGAGTCGCGAAAAGCCCGGGCCGCCTTCTGGGCCATGCGGAAGCCGACGAGCTGGTCGCGACCGCCGTAGACGAGCAGCGTCGGCGCGAGGACGCGCTCGGCCTGGCGCCACAGTCCGTGCTGGCCACCGAGGGTGTAGGCGTTGACGATGCCACGCGCGGAGCGCGCCATCGCGTCCCAGAAGTACGGCAGCCGCAGCCGCCGCTCCATCTCCTCCACCGCGTTGCGGAATCCTTCCGGCGTGACCCGCCCGGGGTCCCCGTAACACAGCGCCATCACGCCACGGACGCGCTGTTCCGCGGTCCACTCGCGCGTGAGGCGCGTGAACAGCGGCGCGATCCCGGGCACGGCGAGCAGCCCCGTCGGCACGGCGGAGCGCTGCACTCGGATCTCCGGCAGGGCAGGGGACACAAGCGTGAGCGTACGGACGAGATCGGGCCGGACCGCGGCGACACGGGTGGTGATGGCGCCGCCGAGCGAGTTCCCGAACAGGTGCACGGGTCCGCGGCCGGAGGCGTCGAGGTAGCGGATGACCGCGCGGGCGTGCCCCGTGACGGAGTAGTCGCCGTCGTCCGGGGGCGGGGAGTCGCCGAAGCCCGGCAGGTCGACGGCCTCGGGGTCGACGACGTCCTCCAGCAGCGGCATCAGCGCCGACCAGTTCTGCGAGGAGCCCCCGAGCCCGTGCACGTACAGCGCCGGAGGCAGACCCTCGCGCGCGGGCGGCCGCGACCGCACCGTCAGCGTGACCCCGGGCAGCTCGACCGACCTCAGCCGCTCCCCCTCCGCGACCCGGACGGTCCCCACCTTCGGCAGCACATTGGCGGGCGGCACGAACGGCAGCTCGGTCGAAGACATGCGGCAATGTTACGAGACGATCACGCAGAGGCTCATGCGTTCGCCTGTGTTCGCCGTCACAGGAACGGGCCGCCCGGGAGGGGGACACCGAAGCCGTCCGGGGCACCATGGAAGGCAGTCGACGGGGTACGCACTGCGTCACGCACCGGACGCGGATCGCATAGCGTCCGGATCGGGTGTCTCCTAGGCTCGTACAGAGGGCACCCGCGTGTGGCCCCTGCATTCCCAGGGACGTTCGTAGGAAGGGAGCCCAGCATGGCCGTTGACCCCACCGACCCGGAGACGTTCGAGGCCGAGGACGCGCCTGAGACGCGGGAGTTCGGCGTCGAGGCGCCCGAGGTCGACGCGGCCGAGCAGCAGGCGGACCTCGCGCCGGACCGGGACGACCCGCTGACCGGCGTCGACCCGGACCGCGCCAGCGAGGCCGACTTGGTGGAGCAGGCCCGCATCGTCTCGCTCGACGAGGACGACTACCGGTGACGCCCGCCCCCGGCGGGCGTCCGCCCACGCCACCGAGCAGGAAAGGAGCCGTATTTTGCCCGCTCTGACCCTGTTTGAAACCTTCTCAACCGCTTTCGTAACCGTCCGGTCCGTGAAATTCTGCGCTCTCACCGCGCACACCACGGTTACCGAAAAGTACGATGGCGACGCGGCCAGATCCGCACGTGGACGACTATGGGAGGCGGCGTGACAGCCATCGAGCAGACAGAGGCGGTTCGCCCGCGGGGCACACGCCTGCCGCGCCGTGCCCGACGCAACCAGCTCCTGGGCGCCGCCCAGGAGGTCTTCGTGGCCCAGGGCTACCACGCGGCCGCGATGGACGACATCGCGGAGCGCGCCGGCGTCAGCAAGCCGGTGCTCTACCAGCACTTCCCGGGCAAGCTCGACCTCTACCTCGCCCTGCTGGACCAGCACTGCGAGTCGCTCATCCAGTCCGTGCGGCACGCGCTCGCGTCGACCACCGACAACAAGCAGCGCGTGCGGGCGACGATGGACGCCTACTTCGCGTACGTCGAGGACGACGGCGGCGCCTTCCGTCTCGTCTTCGAGTCGGACCTGACCAACGAGCCCGCGGTGCGCGAGCGCGTGGACAAGGTGACGAACGAGTGCGCCGAGGCGATCTGCGACGTGATCGCCGAGGACACGGGCCTGTCGCGCGCGGAGTCCATGCTGCTCGCCTCGGGCCTCGGCGGACTCGCCCAGGTGGTGGCCCGCTCGTGGCTGCACAGCGACCGCAGCGTGCCCCGCGACCAGGCGGTGCAGCTGCTGACCTCGCTGGCGTGGCGCGGCATCGCGGGTTTCCCGCTGCACGGGACGGACCAGCAGCACCACTGACGGGCGCGTTGTTCCCGTCCGGTGTTCGCTCGTGGCGTTCTCGGGCGGAGCGTGTACGTCCCCTCACCGGGCTAATGTGTGCTGCGTACGGCGCGGAAGTTCGCGCACATCACTGACCGTCGGAGGGACATAGCCGTGGAGGTCAAGATCGGCGTGCAGCACGCGCCCCGCGAGATCGTTCTGGAGAGCGGTCAGAGTGCCGATGAGGTCGAGCGGGCGGTGTCCGAGGCGCTGGCCGGGAAGTCGCCGCTGCTGAGCCTCGTGGACGAGCACGGCCGCAAGGTCCTCGTCCCGGCCGACCGCCTCGCCTACGTCGAAATCGGCGAGCCGGCCCCGCGCAAGGTGGGCTTCGGCGCGCTGTAGGCGCTCGGGTGCCGAGGGGGCGGGACGGCGGCTGCCGTCCCGCCCCCTCGGCGTTCCCGGCCCCGTGCGGCACGGGGATTTCTCCACGGATGGCGCACAGGTCGCCCACAGGGGTGGATTGGATTCCGCAGGTCAGGGGTAAGACGGGCTACGACCGATTTGGGCAGGCCGCCATGTGGGAGGGACCCCCGACATGCTCCTGGAAGCGCTGAGCTCCGCCATCCTCGGCCTGGCTCTGGCCTGGACGGCCACGCACCGGCTTGCGCACCGTCTGCCGTCCCGCCCCCTGGTCCTGTCGACCGGTGTCGCCGGCTCCCTCTTCGGGGCCTTCGTCATGCACAGCGCGCTGGACGCCGGGCACCTGCTGGTGGTCCTGCTCGGCGCGGTGATCGTCTCGGTGGCCTCGCTGTCGCTGCTGCTGCGCCCCGCGGGAAGACTGCGCCGCCGATCGGCGACCGCCTGACGGGTCGCCGATGGCGGCGCTCACGGCACGCGGGACGCGCGGGACGGCAGGGCGACGGCCCTGACGCCGGCCCCGGGCCCGCGCCGGGCCCTCGGCCGGGGAGCCGGCGGCGGGACGCGTGACTAGGCGGCCAGGCCCAGCGCCGCCATCCGCTTGGTGTGCGCCTCGGTGATCCGGGAGAACATCCTGCCGACCTCGGCGAGGTCGAAGCCGTCCGCGACGCCGCCGACGAGCATGGTCGACAGCGCGTCCCGGTCGGCGACCACCCGCTGGGACTGCGACAGCGCCTCGCCCATGAGACGCCGCGCCCACAGCGCGAGCCGGCCGCCCACCCGCGGGTCCGCGTCGATCGCCGCGCGCACCTTCTCCACCGCGAAGCCGCCGTGCCCGGTGTCGTCGAGCACGGCCAGCACCAGGGAGCGGGTGTCGGAATCCAGCCGGGCCGCGACCTCCCGGTAGAAGTCGCTGGCGATGGAGTCGCCGACATAGGCCTTGACGAGGCCCTCCAGCCAGTCCGAGGGCGCCGTCTGCTTGTGGAAGCCGTCGTACGCCGCGACGAACGGCTCCATCGCGGAGGTCGGCTCCTCGCCGATCTCGGCGAGCCGGTCGCGCAGCCGCTCGAAGTGGTGGAACTCGGCCGACGCCATCTTGGCCAGCTCCGCCTTGTCCTCCAGCGTCGGCGCCAGCTTGGCGTCCTCCGCGAGCCGCTCGAACGCCGCGAGCTCCCCGTACGCGAGCGCACCGAGCAGGTCCACGACCGCGGCGCGGTACTGCGGGTCGGCGGAGGCCGTCGCCCAGTCCCGGGCGGCGACTCCGGTGGGGGCGGCGGGGGCGGTGTCCGAGGCGTTCCCAGGCTTGTCAGAGCTCGTCATGAAGCGCACAATAGCCCGCCCGCCCGGGGGCGTAAGGCCCTGGTCAATCACTGTGATGACGACTACGTGACCAAATCGGCCGTCGCGTGTGCGGGAATCCGGGGTATGGTGGTAATGCGCCTGCTGGTACGTCGACGTACCTCGACAGGCCGCACGTATGAGGATGCCCGGTCGGTGGCCCGATCGGCTCCGACCCGACAGCCCTCCCCGGCGTACGGCACTCAGCGTACGAGACCCGGAGGGGACACCCTCAGCGGCACGAGCGCTCGAGCGTCGGCGCGGTCCCGTGCTCTACGGCCCGCCCGTAGGCAAGCCGACGTCCCCGGCACGGTCCGACACGACCCCCGCGCTCGCCTCGCGCCGCCCACACAGAAGAGGCAGCACCCTGACTACGACGTTCCGAGAGCTCGGGATCCTTCCCGAGACCGCCGAGGCCCTCGAAGCCGTCGGCATCACCACCGCCTTCCCCATCCAGGAGATGACGCTCCCCGTGGCCCTTTCGGGCTCGGACGTCATCGGCCAGGCCAAGACCGGCACCGGCAAGACGCTGGGCTTCGGCCTCCCGCTCCTCGAGCGCGTCACCGTCCCCGCCGACGTCGAGGCCGGACGCGCCAAGCCCGAGGACCTCACCGACGCCCCGCAGGCCCTCGTCGTCGTCCCCACGCGCGAGCTGTGCACGCAGGTCACCAACGACCTGCTGACCGCGGGCAAGGTGCGCAACGTGCGCGTCCTCGCGATCTACGGCGGCCGGGCCTACGAGCCCCAGGTCGAGGCCCTGAAGAAGGGCGTCGACGTGGTCGTCGGCACCCCGGGCCGGCTGCTCGACCTCGCCGGCCAGAAGAAGCTGAACCTGAAGCACGTCCGGTGCCTGGTCCTCGACGAGGCCGACGAGATGCTCGACCTGGGCTTCCTGCCCGACGTCGAGAAGATCGTCAACATGCTGCCGGTGCGCCGTCAGACCATGCTGTTCTCGGCCACCATGCCGGGCGCGGTCATCGGACTGGCCCGCCGCTACATGTCGCAGCCCACGCACATCAGCGCCACCGCGCCGGACGACGCGGGCGCGACGGTCGCGAACACCAAGCAGTTCGTCTACCGCGCGCACAACATGGACAAGCCCGAGATGGTCGCGCGCATCCTCCAGGCCGAGGGCCGCGGGCTGGCCATGGTCTTCTGCCGCACCAAGCGCACGGCGGCCGACCTCGCCGACCAGCTCAAGCAGCGCGGCTTCGCGTCCGGCGCGGTCCACGGCGACCTCGGTCAGGGCGCGCGCGAGCAGGCGCTGCGCGCCTTCCGCAACGGCAAGGTGGACGTGCTCGTCTGCACCGACGTCGCCGCCCGCGGCATCGACGTCGAGGGCGTCACGCACGTCATCAACTACCAGTCGCCGGAAGAGGAGAAGACGTACCTGCACCGCATCGGCCGTACCGGCCGCGCGGGCGCCAAGGGTACGGCGATCACACTCGTCGACTGGGACGACATCCCGCGCTGGCAGCTGATCGACAAGGCGCTGGACCTGGGCTTCAACGACCCGCCGGAGACGTACTCCACGTCCCCGCACCTCTTCTCCGACCTCGGCATCCCCGAGGGCACCAAGGGCGTCCTGCCCCGCTCGGAGCGCACGCGCGCCGGGCTGGACGCGGAGGAGCTGGAGGACCTGGGCGAGACGGGCGGCCGCGGGCCGCGCGGGCGTGGCGGCCGGGGTGGCCGTGACGCCCGGGACGAGTCCCGCCCGGCCGACCGCGAGGGTTCCGCGCGTACGCCGCGCCGCCGTCGCCGCACGCGCGGCGGGGCCTCCCTGGACGCGCCGGGTTCCGCCGGCGCCGCCCCGGAGACCACGGCGCCGGCCGCCGAGGGCACGGCCGGTGCGGAGGCCGTCACGGCTCCGCGCACGCCGCGCCGTCGCCGCCGCACGCGCGGCGGTGCGTCCGCGGAGGCCGCGCCCGTCACGGCCGTCGAGACGCCGGTGCCCGCACCGGCGGAGGCCGCCGTGGCGACGGCGGAGGGCACGACCGAGGCACCCGAGTCGGCCGCGAAGCCGCGGCGGCGCCGTACGCGCAGGTCGGAGACGGCGGTCGTGGAGACCCCGGCAACGCAGACGCCGGCGGTCGAGGCCGAGGCCGCGGTGACGCCGTCGGCCACGGAAGCCACGGCCGTGGCGGAGGCCGCCGCGGTGACCGCGGAGCCCGAGGTCGCGGCCACGCCGCGCCGCCGCACCCGCAAGGCCACGGCACCCGCGGCCGAAGCAGCCGTCGACACGGCCGAGGCCGCGGAGACCAAGCCGCGCCGCACCCGCAAGACCGCCGCCGCGGCCGAGACCGCCGTCGACGCGGCGGAGGCCGCCGAGGCCAAGCCGCGCCGTACGCGCAAGACGGCCGCCGCGAAGGCCGACGCCGCTCTCGACACGGCGGAGGCCACCGAGGCCAAGCCGCGACGGACGCGCAAGACCGCCGCCCCGGAGACGGACACGGAGGCCACCGAGGCCAAGCCGCGCCGCACCCGCAAGACGGCCGCGACGAAGTCCGAAGCCGCCGTCGACACCGCCGAGGGCACGGAGACCAAGCCGCGCCGCCGCACCCGCAAGGCCGCCGAGCCCGCCCAGG
>NZ_JBIBUF010000002.1:602266-1064877 GCF_043079125.1 Streptomyces sp. NPDC015242
GCCGACATCCCGGCCCAGACGGCTCAGGAGCCCGACGCCACCGAGCCCAAGCCGCGCCGCACCCGCAAGACCGCCGCGACGAAGGCCGACGCCGCTCTCGACACGGCGGAGGCCACCGAGGCCAAGCCGCGACGGACGCGCAAGGCCGCCGCCCCGGAGACGGACACGGAGGCCACCGAGGCCAAGCCGCGCCGCACCCGCAAGACGGCCGCGACGAAGGCCGAAGCCGCCGTCGACACCGCCGAGGGCACGGAGACCAAGCCGCGCCGCCGCACCCGCAAGGCCGCCGAGCCCACCGAGCCCGCCCAGGCCGACATCCCGGCCCAGACGGCTCAGGAGCCCGACGCCACCGAGCCCAAGCCGCGCCGCACCCGCAAGACCGCCGCGACGAAGGCCGACGCCGCCGTCGACACGGCGGAGGCCACCGAGGCCAAGCCCAAGGTCCGTCGTACCCGCAAGGTCACGGCCGCCGCGGAGTCCGCGGAGGGCTGACACACCCTCGTTCGACGGCCCGGTCCCCGCGCAGGGGGCCGGGCCGTCGGCGTTCCCCCGGGCTCTCAGCCGGTGCCGGTTGCCCACCCGCTACCCTCACCCCCGTGACCAGCCACCCCGTCTTCCCCCCGCCCCCGGGCGCCCGCGCGTACCCCCTGCGCACGGCCCGGGGCGAGTTCGCCGTCGTCGACTCGTCACCGCAGCCGGGGACGGAGGCCAGGGGCGTCGTCCTGATGCTGCCCGGGTTCACCGGCAGCAAGGAGGACTTCCGGCTGCTGCACGAGCCGCTCGCGGCGCGGGGCTACCGGCTCGTCGCCGTCGACGGGCGGGGCCAGCACGAGTCGGGCGGCCCTGTGGACGACGAGTCCGCCTACGCACAGCCGGAGCTGGCCCGGGACGTGCTCGCGCAGGCCGGGGCGCTCGGTGTGCCCGTGCACCTCGTCGGGCACTCGCTGGGCGGGCAGATCGCCCGGGCGGCCGTGCTGCTCGACCACTCCCCGTTCCTGTCCCTCACCCTGATGTCCTCCGGGCCGGCGGAGATCTCCGTCTCCCAGCAGCAGCGCGTGAAGCTGCTCAGCGACGCGCTCGCCGTGCTGTCGATGGAGGAGGTCTGGAACGCCATCCGCGCGATGGGGCCACCGGAGGAGGTCGGCGGGCCGGCCCGGGGCCTCGGCGATCCGGAGCAGATGCGCCGCCGCTGGCTGGGCAACAGCCCTGCCCAACTGCTGGCCACCGGAAGGCAGTTGTGCACGGAGCCGGACCGCGTCGAGGAACTGGCCGCGGTGCCGCTGCCGTTCCACGTCCTGTCGGGTGAGCGCGACGACACCTGGCCGGTGCCCGTCCTGGACGACATGGCCGTACGGCTGGACGCGCACCGCACAGTCGTCGCGGGGGCGGAGCACTCGCCCAACGCCGACCGGCCCCTGCCGACGGCCCGGGCCCTCGCCGACTTCTGGGACGGCGCGGCCGGCGGCGCCTAGTACTGCGTCTGCAGGTGGTCCCAGAAGCCGTCCCGCAGGGCGCGCCGCAGATCCGCCTGGCCGCGCAGCGAGTACTGGAGCAGGCCCTCCGCCTCCACGAGCAGGTCCTGGTCGACCGAGCCGGGCAGGTAGGGGTGTCCGGGCAGCAGTTCCACCAGGGAGTCCCGGCCGCGTGCCGCCAGCCACTTCGCCGAGATCTGCGCGCCCACGAACCGCACGTCCTCCCGGGTGGGACGGCCCGTGGCCGTGTCCTGGACCGGGGCGGTGCGGCGGGAGACGTACGGCTTGAAGAAGTCGAGGTCGAGCGTGCGCTGGCTGTCGACCTCCCACAGGAGCGGCTCGGCCTGGTTGCGGCCCTCCGGTGCCTCGATGCCCCAGAGGTGGACGCGGGCGCCATAGCCCTGGGCCGCCTCCACCGCCGACACCAGGTCCTCGTCGCCGCCGAGCAGGGCCGCGTCGCTGATGGCGCGGTGGCGGGCGAGGGACTCCAGGTCCGAGCGGATGAGGGAGTCGACGCCCTTCTGCTGGTTGTTGGCGTTGAGGTTGCCGAGGCGCACCTTCACGTCGGGCAGCTCCGCGATGGACTGCTGCTCCGCCGTGTGGATCCGGCGCCGGGCGCCGTCGTACCAGTAGACGCGCAGCAGCCGGCTGTCGGCGAAGATCGTGCGGGCCCGGTCGATGAGGGCGTCGATCAGGCCCTCGGCGTCCAGGTCGAAGGCGCGGCGGTCCTCCGTCCCCGCCACCAGGCGCCCCGCGGCCGCGTACAGGTACCCCGCGTCGACGAAGATCGCGTGGGTCGAGGGCGTCTTCGCCACCTCGGCGAGCATGCGCTGGAGCAGCTCGTTGGTGCGGTCGATGCGGGCACTGAGGTCCGCGAGGTCGTCGTTCATCACCTCCATTCTCCCGGCGGTCACGCTGCGAACACAACTGGTCCCGGTCGGTCCTGTAACGACACTCTTACGACTCAGTAATTAGCCGTTCGAAAAATTTCCTTAGCGTAGGGAATGTTTGACGGGTGCATCTCTGTTGACCCATACGGAACACCGCGCACCGCAGCCGGTGGGCCGCCACACCAAGTAGTTCTCCTCAGGAGGATGACCAGACGAAGGGAGAAGCCCTTGCGCTTCGAAATCATGCGACTCGACGACGTGGACGGCACGCCTGTGGACACGACCGTCGTGGACGCCGCCTCCGTCAATCGCATCGTGCAGCAGGCCGCCGCCATCGGGCAGCGCCTGTGGATCCGCCCGGCCGAGACCACGGCCTCATAACGCGCGCGGCTCTCCCCCACGTCGCAGCCCCCGCCCGGCATCGGCCGAGCGGGGGCTGTGCTGTTGCGGGCCGCCCCGACCGGGGGCGTACTGGCTGAGGGGCACGTCGAGAGCCGGAACAGGACGGTGGGCCGCATGGCGGTGACGGGCCGGTCGAACGAGGAGCTGCACGACCAGGCGGTGGCCGAGGCCGCGCGGCGGTACGAGGAGTCCTCCCCGGAGCGCGAGCGGGTGGAGAGCCGGATGGCGGCCGGGGTGCGCTTCCCGGACGCCCCGGACGCGCTCGCCGTGCGCGCGGACCGGATCCTCGACCGGGGCGGTCTGTCGCCCTCGGCGGTGGTGGCGGACATCCACCGCGAGGCCATGGACCTGCCGGACGCCAACGAGCGCATCATCGACCTGTCCAACGAGCTGCAGGCCTGGAGCTTCCTGCCGCGCGGGGTCAGGGCCGGGGCCACGGTCGCCCGGATCACCCTGCGCCGCGACGGCCGGGAGCTTCCGCACGGCACGGGTTTCATGGTGTCGCCGCGGCTGATGATGACCAACCACCACGTGCTGCCCGACGAGGACTTCCCGCGCCGGTGCTTCGCGGAGTTCAACGCCCAGGTCACGGTCGACAACCAGCCCGACACCGTCGTGCGCATGGAGTTCGACCCCCGGACGTTCTTCGCGGCGGACCGGCGGCTCGACTTCGCCCTCGTGGCGGTCGCACCCGCCCAGGACGGACGTCCAGCGGGTGAGATCTTCGGCTGGAACCGGCTGAGCGTGCAGATCGGCAAACTGGTCCTCGGCGAGCGGGTCAACATCATCGGCCACCCGGACGGACGGCTGAAGGAGATCGTGCTGCGCGACAACGCCGTGCTCGTGCGGCTCGACGACTTCGTCCACTACCGCACCGACACCCGGCCCGGGAACTCGGGCTCCCCCGTCTTCAACGACCAGTGGGAGGTCGTGGCCCTGCACCACAGCGGGGTGCCGAAGCAGGACGCCCAGGGGCGCGTCCTGCGCAGGGACGGCCGGCCCTGGCAGCACGGCGACGGCGACGACGCGATCGACTGGGTCGCCAACGAGGGCGTGCGGATCAGTTCGATCCTCAAGCACCTGGCCGGGCTGGACCTCGACCCCGGGCGCCGGGCCCTGCTGGCCGAGATGGGCCCGGACTCCGGACTGGACCAGAGTGCGGCCGCCGTACCGTCCGCCGCCCCGGTCCTCGGCGCGCAGCACACGACGCCTCCGGCGACGGGCACCGAGACTCCCGGGACGGCCGGGCGGGAGAACGGAGCGGGCGTCCGGGACACGGCGACCGGACTGCGCGCCCGGAGCACCGCCTTCGGCGGCCGCAAGCACCTGGTCTTCCTGCACGGCAGGGACCAGCACGAAAGGGAGCCCCTGGACCTCCGCCTGAACTGGACGGCCGGCCTCAACCGCGGCCTGACCCTCGCCTCACTGCCCCCGCTCGACCCGCAGGACGCGTGGTTCCCGTTCTACGGCACGCGTCTGCACCACCTGGTGAGCGGCCGGGAGAGCGCGGCCGAGTCCATCGGCCTCGACCGGTTCAGCGCCGCCGCTGCGGCCGAGGTCTTCGCCGCCGAGTCCCCCACCGGCTCCTACGAGCGGCTGATCCACGAGGCGGCCGCCCGGACGGGCATGCCGCAGGACGGGCCGGCGACCACCGAGGGCTTCGGGGCGGGCCTGCCCGGCGCCCTGCACCGGCCGCTGAGCTGGCTCGCCGCCCGGTCGGACCTGGACGAGTGGACCATCGCCACGTTCCTGCGGGACGTCGACCTGTACCTCGGCGACGCCGCCGTCCGGCAGGCCGTACTGGACAGCGTCCTGGAGACGATGCCCACGACCGGCGAACTGGTGCTGGTCACGCACAGCCTGGGCACGGTCGTCGGCATGGACCTGCTGACCCGGCTGCCCGAGGGACTCGAACCGGTGCTGCTGGTCACCGCGGGCAGCCCGCTCGGCCTGGACGGCGTCAACGAACGGCTCCTGGCCCGCGGCCCGCACCGCCCGCCCCGGGTCCACGACTGGGTCAACGTCTGGTCCCCCACCGACGCGGTGGCCATCGGCTGTCCCCTGGAGGACGAGCGCTGGGGCAAGCTCACCCAGGTGGCCGTCCCCAACGGCCGCGACCGCGCGCACAAGATCGAGGAGTACCTCGCCCACGCGGTCACGGCGGGCCCGATCGGCTCGGTCCTCACCGGCCGCGGCTGAGCTCAGCTCCCCTGGACGACCTGCGTGACCCCGTTGATGATCTGCTGCACCGCGATCGCGGAGAGCATCATGCCCGCGAGCCGGGTCACCAGGACCACACCGCCGTCCTTGATGATCCGGATGATCACCAGCGAGTAGCGCATGACCAGCCACAGCACGACGTGGATGGCGAGGATCGCCGTCCACACGGACACCTGCGCGGTGACGGTGTGGGCCTTCTGCACGGCGAGGATGACCGAGACGATGGCTCCGGGCCCGGCCAGCAGCGGCATGCCCAGCGGCACCAGCGCGACGTTGACGTCCTTGGTCTGCTTCGGCTCGTCGGTCTTGCCGGTGAGCAGGTCCAGCGCGATCAGCAGGAGCAGCAGGCCGCCCGCGATCATCAGCGCGGGCACCGAGACGTGCAGGTAGTTCAGGATCTGGTGCCCGAGCAGGCCGAACACGGCGATCACACCGCCGGCGACGCAGACGGCCTGGAAGGCCATCCGCTTCTGCACCTTCCCGGGCCGCCCGGCGGTGAGGGCGAGGAAGATCGGCGTGATCCCCGGGGGATCCATGATGACGAAGAGGGTGAGGAAGAGGGAGCCGAAGACGGCGAGGTCGAACATGAGCGTGATGGCCTTGCGGTGTGGTGGAGCGGCGGATCACGGCACGGCGGACAGCGCCGGGTGCCGGAGAAGGAATGAAGGAGTGACGAAGGGAGGGAGCCTCAGGCGGTTCCGCCGGCCCCCGGCACGGGGAAGGCCCCGAACGCCCGCCGCGTGATCTCCCCGTACACCTCGGGATCGGTGGCGTACTCGCCGAGCACGCAGCTCTTGCGGCTGCCGTGGTAGTCCGAGGACCCCGTCACCAGCAGCCCGAGCTCCTTCGCCAGCCCCCGCAGCCGCGCCCGCGTGTCCGCGTCGTGGTCCATGTGGTCGACCTCGATGCCGTCCAGACCGGCCGCCGCCATCTCGGCGATCGCGGCCTCCGGCACGGTACGCCCCCGCTTGCTGGCCCCGGGGTGCGCGAACACGGCGACCCCGCCCGCGCCCTTGATCAGCTGGATGGCCTCGAACGGGTCGGTCTCGTGCTTCTCCACGAAGACCCGGCCGCCGTCGGCCAGCCAGTCCTTGGTGAAGGCGTCGTCGACGGTCGGCACGACACCCAGCTCCACGAGCGCGCTCGCCACGTGCGGCCGCCCGACGGAGCCGTCCCCGGCGATCCGGGCCACCTGCTCCCAGGTCACCGGGACGCCCAGCTCCCGGAGCTTGGCGATCATGCCCTGCGCCCGCGGCACCCGGTCGTCCCGCACCAGCTCGCGCTCGGCGAGCAGTGCCGGCTCCTCCGGGTCGAAGAGGTAGGCGAGCATGTGCATGCTGATGCCGTCGATCCGGCAGGACAGCTCGGCCCCGGTGACCAGCGTCAGCCCGGGCGGCAGCGCGGCGATCGCCTCGGCGTGCCCCCGCGTGGTGTCGTGATCGGTCAGCGCGACGACGTCCAGCCCGGCCGCCGCGGCCTTGCGCACCAGCTCGGCGGGGGTGTCCGTACCGTCGGAGGCCGTGGAGTGGGTGTGCAGGTCGATACGCACGACACGAACTCCAGACACGGACGACACGGACAGGGCTGCTCAAGGATAACCGCATCTTCGACGCCCGCTGTCACACCCGAACTGGCCGAGCACCCCCTACACGGGGCGCCCTACGGCGCCAGCAGCCGTGGGGACAGGGCGCCGCACGGCACCAACTCGACCTCGGCACCGGCCTCCCGCAGGTCCGCCAGCACCAGTTCGTCGTACATCAGCAGCCCGGACTGCTCCGGCCACACCACGGCCCACAGCCACATCCCGAGCGCCTCGCCGGCGAACACGGCCCGGTCGTCGGGCGCCCCGGAGACGTGCCAGAGAGGTGTCGGACGCCCCGCGGCGAGCACCTTCGCCTGAGCCGGCTTCCCGACGTCCATGTACGGCCCGGGGTCGGGTCCGTCGATGCCCGCGTACCGTGCCCCCAGGCCCACGCCCAGTTCCTCGGCGACCAGGATCAGCTCGCCCATCCCGCCGAGCGGTCCAGGGCCGGTGCACGCCACGGCCGTCGCACGGCCACCGGTGCGGTCGTCCCCCGCGCAGGCCACGCCCGTGAACAGCCATCCGACCGGCAGCGGCCACGGCATCCACACCGGCACCCGGGTGCGGTGCACCACGACGTTGAGGGCGTCGACGCTCGGCGGTATCACGGGCTGCACCGGATGAACGGTGCCGTGCACGTCGCACTGCCACGAGTCGGAGAAGAGGCCGGGAGCCCTGACCCGGCCACCGCACTTCGGGCAACTGGGTTCGCCCCTCATAGGGCCCCACGGTCCTACCCCCGCCCCGCCGCGTCAAGGACGATCACCCATCCGGACGGAACCCTTCACCGCCCACGAAAGATGGGTTTGCATTATTTAGCCTTGCTAACTTAGTGTGTGTATATACCAACTATCTCTGTCTCGGGAAAGGGAGCACGCATGGACCCCTTCGACGCCGGAGCGGGCGGCCTCCTGAAGCAGCCCACGTCCGTGTGGGCGACCGCCGGGGCCTCGGTCGTCGCCTTCATGGGCATCGGGCTGGTCGACCCGATCCTGCCGTCCATCGCCCAGGGCCTCGACGCCACGGCCGGCCAGGTCTCCCTGCTCTTCACCTCGTACTTCCTGATCACCGCCGTCGCGATGCTGGTGACCGGCTTCGTCTCCAGCCGCATCGGCGGCCGCAGGACCCTGCTGCTCGGCCTGGCGTTCGTGGTGGTCTTCGCCGGACTCGCCGGCACCTCCGGGTCCGTCGGCGAGCTGGTCGGGTTCCGGGCGGGCTGGGGCCTGGGGAACGCGCTGTTCGTCTCCACCTCCCTCGCCGTCATCGTCGGCGCGGCGGCCGGCGGCAGCGCCGCGGCGATCCTGCTCTACGAGTCGGCCCTCGGCCTCGGCATGGCCTGCGGCCCGCTGCTGGGCGCCCTGCTCGGCGACGCGAGCTGGCGCTACCCGTTCTTCGGCACGGCGTTCCTGATGGCCGTCGGCTTCCTGTGCATCGCGGTGTTCCTGAAGGAGCAGCCGAAGCCGGCCCGCAGGACCTCGCCGCTGGACCCGTTGAAGGCCCTCGGCCACGGCGGCCTCGCCTCCGCGGCGGCCTCGGCGTTCTTCTACAACTACACGTTCTTCACCGTGCTGGCCTTCACGCCGTTCGTGCTGGACATGAGCCCGTACCGCTCGGGTGCGGTGTTCTTCGCCTGGGGCGTGCTGCTCGCCGTCTTCTCGGTGATCGTCGCACCCCGCCTGCAGAGGCGGTTCGGCTCGCTGAAGGTGCTCGGCGGCTCGCTCGTGCTGCTCGCGGCCGACGTGCTGGTGCTCGGTTACGGCTCCCACACCACGGCCGTCGTCTGCACGATCCTGTCCGGCGCCTTCATCGGCGTGAACAACACCGTCTACACGGAGCTGGCCCTCGGCGTGTCCGACGCGCCCCGTCCGGTGGCGAGCGCCGGGTACAACTTCGTCCGCTGGTTCGCCGCGGCGGCCGCCCCGTACTTCGCGCCGAAGATCGAGGAGTGGACCGACGTCCACCTGCCGTTCGTGGTCGCGGCAGTCACGGCGGTCGTGGGCGCGCTCGTGGTCGTCGTGCGGCGCAAGGCCCTCACCACCGAGGCGGAGCGGCAGGAGACACGGCACGCGACCGAGGACGGCGTCACCGTCTTCGCCAACTGACGCCCGGTGTCCCGGATTTGGTGAGCTTGCTCACTCCAGCGGGACGGACCTGCGGGACGGGTCCCGCAGGTCCGTCCCCTGGGTCAGCCACCGCTCCTGCAGCGCCTGGGCGCCGTGCACACGCTTCCAGGCGGCCTCGTTCGGCGTCATCGGCAGCAGCGGCAGGAACCGCACCGGGTCGAGCGGCGCGTCGAGTTCCAGGTCCTCCACCAGACCGCCCGGCTCCGCGACCAGGACCGAGGTGAAGGCGGCGCCGGGCCACAGCGGCTCGCCGACGTCCAGGGACGCACCGGGCGCCACGACCAGCCCCTCCACCTGCGGCGACGCGGCCAGCACGGCGAGCGGCCTGAGCACCTTGTCGGTGTCGGCGCGGCCGGCGCGGACCGAGAGGACCAGCTCCGCGCGCGGGCCCTTCACGGGGTCGGCGACCACCGCCGTCGGGTCCGTCATGGGGTGCGCGGACATGCCGAGCGTGGCGTAGCGGACGATGTCGCCCTCCTGGAAGCGGAGCACCTCGATACGGTCCGTGCCCAGGAAGGTGACGGCCGCGCGCGCGTCCGGTTCGCCCAGCGCCGTACGCAACCGGGCTTCGACCAGAGGGAGAACATCTGCCATGCGGCGAGCATAGAACTCGTCGGTAGCGGGCAGACAAGCGCCTTGACACGTCGGGCGGCTGATACTCTGGCTCGGTGGTTCGGGGCAGCACGCAGAAGCGTCGCGATCAAGCCCCGACGCCGAAGGAACTCCCTTACGAGGGACCGGCCGGAGGAGGTGGGACTGCAATGGATCGAAGTCGACCGTGCAGTAGCACCACGCTCTTCCCGCCGCTGACGTAGCTGTTCTGGCCCTGGCTGGTCGCCACCTCTCGCACTCGCTTCACGCGGAAGAGCGCTTCGTTTCGCTGTGCCTGATCTGCCTCAGTAGCTGAATCAGTGACGAGACTCGCCACCGCGACGGTGCGGTGCTCCCCGCTTTGTGGACGTGCCAAACATCCTCAGCACCGACGTCCTCATTCCGGGTAGTTCCACCTGTCGGGTCCGGCGCCTGCTCGTTGCCTGTCGCGAAGGAGCCCGCCATGTCGATGATCCGCGACCTGCGTGCCGTCGTCCGCCCGTCCCGCGTGTCGCTGCGCAAGGACAGCGGCCCGTACGACACCACCCGCAGCCCCGCGACGACCTCCGCCGTCGTCGACTGCGCCGTCTACCGCGACGGCCGCCGCGTCGAGACCGACACCCCGCTGACCCCGCACGAGGCGGTCCGCGTCGCACGCCGCGACGGGGGCTTCGTGTGGATCGGCCTGCACGAGCCGACCGAGGCCGAATTCGCCGGTATCGCCAGCGAGTTCGGGCTGCACCCGCTGGCCGTGGAGGACGCCGTCCAGGCCCACCAGCGGCCCAAGCTGGAGCGCTACGACGACTCGCTCTTCACCGTCTTCAAGACCATCCACTACGTGGAGCACGACCGGCTCGACGCCAACAGCGAGGTCGTCGAGTCCGGTGAGGTCATGTGCTTCACCGGCCGGGACTTCTTCATCACCGTCCGGCACGGCGGCAAGGGATCGCTGCGGACCCTGCGGCACCGGCTGCAGGACGACCCCGAGCTGCTGGCCAAGGGCCCGTCGGCCGTGCTGCACGCCATCGCCGACCACGTCGTGGACGGCTACATCGCGGTCGCCGACGCGGTGCAGGACGACATCGACGAGGTGGAGACGGACGTCTTCTCGCCCGGCCGCAAGGGCTCGCCGCGCGGTTCGGACGCCGGCCGGATCTACCAACTCAAGCGCGAGGTTCTGGAGTTCAAGCGGGCCGTGTCGCCGCTGCTGCGGCCCATGCAGCTGCTGAGCGAGCGGCCGATGCGGCTGATCGACCCGGACATCCAGAAGTACTTCCGCGACGTCGCCGACCACCTCGCCCGGGTCCAGGAGCAGGTGCTCGGCTTCGACGAGCTGCTCAACTCCATCCTCCAGGCCAATCTCGCGCAGGCGTCCGTGGCGCAGAACGAGGACATGCGGAAGATCACCTCGTGGGCCGCGATCATCGCCGTGCCGACGATGGTCTGCGGGGTCTACGGCATGAACTTCGACCACATGCCGGAGCTGCACTGGCGGTACGGCTACCCGGCGATCATGGGCGTCACGGTGGTCATCTGCCTGGGCATCCACCGCACGCTGAAGCGGAACGGCTGGCTGTGAGCGGCGTGGATAGGCTGGCGCCCATGACACGCGAGCTGCTCGATCAGGCCCTCGTCGAGGAGGCCACGAAGAAGTCCGGTCTCATCTGGGTCCAGGGCCCCGAGGGCCCGGCGCGCGCGCTCTGGCACGTGTGGCACGAGGGTGCGGCGTGCCTGGTCGGCGACGGGCCCGGCGAGCAGCCGCTGCCGGGGCTGACCGACGGGGCCGAGGCGCGGGTGACGGTCCGCAGCAAGGACAAGGGAGGCCGGCTGGTCTCCTGGTCGGCGCGGGTCGTGCAGCTCGCCCCCGGTTCCGGGGCCTGGGAGGCGGCGGCCGGCGAGCTGAAGGGCAAGCGGCTGAACGCACCCGACGGTGAGGCCATCACCGGCCGCTGGGCCCGCGAGTGCCGGGTGCTGCGTCTGGAACCGACCGGGACGACGGCACCCCTGCCCGACGGCTCCCTGGCCGAGGCGCCGCTGCCCACTCCGGCGACCACCCGCCACCCGGTCCCGGCGGGCCTGCCCCGCCTGCTGCTGAAGAAGAAGCGCAAACGGGCCTGAGGGCCCGGCGGCACGCCTAGGACGCCGGCAGCTGCCGGCCGTAGTCCACGGTCTCGTTCTTCTCCGGCTCGCGCAGGGAGAAGTCCTCGCCCCAGGCGGAGAACGTGAGCGTGCCCGCGCCGCCCGCCCGCTCCAGGCGCAGCGGATACGGCTTGCCCTCCAGGGAGACCTCCAGGGTGCCGCCGGAGCCCTTGTCGCCGGTGATGCGGATGGTGCGCACGCCCGCCTGCTCGTCGTGCCCGTCCGTGGCGAGGGTGCCGTGCAGGGTCAGCAGACCGTCGAGGAGGAGAGCCTTGTCCGTGAAACCGCTGAACTTCTTGTACGAGGGGTCGCCCTGCGGCACCTTGACGAACTTGCCGCCCAGCTTGGAGGCCGCCGCCGCGTCCGCCGTGCCCTCACCCTCGCCCTCGCCGCCGCCGTGACTCCAGAACTCCGCGTCCGCCTTGACGAAGAGCTCCTCGCCGACCCGCAGCAGCTTGAAGGTCGTGCCCTTGGTGGTGACCGAGCCGTCGCCGCCGTCGTCCTTCAGCCGCATGTCGAGCGCGTAGGTCCGCCCGCCGCTGACGACGCTGCCGTGCACCCGGACCGCCCCGGCCGCTCCGGCGGCGGCGCGGGTCTTGCTCTGGATCTTGGCGGCGGGCAGTCGGCCCACCCCGTTGGTGCCCTCGTTGGGATCTTCCTCCGCGCAGCCCGTGAGCACCGTTCCCGTCACGAGCAGCGCGCACGTCGCGAGGGCGAGTGCGGCACCGCGGCTTCGGCTCTGGCGAATCGGAGTCACAGGTGGGGCTGCCTCTCTGACGAAAGACCTGAACGGCGTACCGCAGGGTACCGGGGACGTGCGGGCAGGTCGGAGCCGGTCCGTCCGGACCGCCCGCCGACGCGGCCCCGATCGGGACGGGCTAGCCTGAAGCCCATCCGAGCGGGCAATTCGGAAGAGACAGCTACAAAGACAGGCACGACGTCAGGCAGTCCCACAGGCATCACGAACCACCCCGTACGCAAAGGAGCCGCGGCCATGGCAGCGGGCGCCCCCCGGATCTTCGTCTCGCACCTCTCCGGCATCGCCGTCTTCGACCCCGCCGGCGATCAGGTGGGCCGTGTCCGCGATCTCGTCGTCATGCTGCGGGTGGGGCAGCGGCCGCCGAGGCTGCTCGGTCTCGTCGTCGAACTCGCCACCCGCCGCCGCATCTTCCTGCCCATGACCCGGGTCACGGCCATCCAGTCGGGCCAGGTCATCACCACCGGCGTGCTGAATGTCCGGCGCTTCGAGCAGCGGCCCACCGAGCGGCTGGTCTTCGGGGAACTGCTGGACCGGCGCGTGACGCTCACCGAGACCGGTGAGGAGGTCACCGTCCTGGACCTGTCGGTGCATCAGCTGCCGGCCCGGCGGGAGTGGGAGATCGACCGGGTCTTCGTCCGCAAGGGCAGGAAGGGCGGCGCGTTCCGGCGGGCCAAGGGCGAGGCGCTGACCGTCGAGTGGACCGCCGTCACCGGTTTCTCCCTGGAGGAGCAGGGGCAGGGCGCCGAGAACCTGCTCGCCACGTTCGAACAGCTGCGCCCGGCCGACCTGGCGAACGTCCTGCACCACCTCTCCCCCAAGCGGCGCGCCGAGGTCGCCGCCGCCCTGGACGACGACCGGCTGGCCGACGTCCTGGAGGAGCTGCCGGAGGACGACCAGATCGAGATCCTCGGCAAGCTGAAGGAGGAGCGTGCCGCCGATGTCCTGGAGGCCATGGACCCGGACGACGCGGCCGACCTGCTGGGCGAGCTGCCGACGGAGGAGCAGGAGCGGCTGCTGAGCCTGATGCAGCCGGGTGACGCGGCCGACATGCGGCGCCTGATGTCGTACGAGGAGCGCACGGCGGGCGGTCTGATGACCACCGAGCCGATCGTGCTGCGCCCCGACGCCACGGTCGCCGACGCCCTCGCGCGCGTGCGCAACCCCGACCTCTCCCCCGCCCTGGCCGCGCAGATCTACGTCTGCCGGCCGCCCGACGAGACCCCGACCGGCAAGTACCTCGGCACGGTCCACTTCCAGCGCCTGCTGCGCGAGCCACCGCCCTCGCTGGTCAGCTCGATCGTGGACAGCGATCTGCAGCCGCTGGACCCGGAGGCCGACCTGCCGGCCATCGCCGGTTTCTTCGCCACGTACGACATGGTCGCGGCGCCGGTCGTGGACGAGGCCGGGTCGCTGCTGGGCGCGGTGACCGTGGACGACGTCCTCGACCACATGCTCCCGGACGACTGGCGGGAGACCGAGTTCCACCTGGACGAGGAGGAGGTGGCCACCGATGGTTCCTGAGCGCGAGAGCACCCGCGAGCGCACGCCGGCCGGCGCCACGGCCGCCTCCCGGCCGCGCACCGCCCGGCTCGACCAGCCGGGCGTGCCCCGGCGCCGGTTCCTGCCCGAGTACGACCCGGACGCCTTCGGGCGGCTGTCGGAACGCATCGCGCGCTTCCTCGGCACCGGGCGCTTCCTGGTCTGGATGACGGCCGCCATCATCCTGTGGGTGGCGTGGAACACCCTCGCCCCGCGCGACCTGCGCTTCGACGAGTACCCGTTCATCTTCCTGACCCTGATGCTGTCGCTGCAGGCCTCCTACGCCGCCCCGCTGATCCTGCTCGCGCAGAACCGGCAGGACGACCGCGACCGGGTCAACCTGGAGCAGGACCGCAAGCAGAACGAGCGGTCGATCGCCGACACCGAGTACCTGACCCGCGAGGTCGCCGCCCTGCGCATCGGCCTGGGCGAGGTCGCCACCCGCGACTGGATCCGCTCCGAACTCCAGGACATGATCAAGGAACTGGAGGAACGGCAGAACGGCCACCGTCACGACACCGTCGTATTCCCGGCGGAACGGCCGGCGGGACGTGACGCAGACGACCGCTGACGGCCTTTCCTACGGGCCGGTACGGCGCCGTACCATCGTCCTTATGGCTACGGAAGACGCGGTGCGCGAGGCACTGGCGACGGTGAACGACCCCGAGATCAACCGGCCCATCACGGAGCTCGGGATGGTCAAGTCGGTGGAGATCGGCGCGGACGGGGCGGTCGCGGTCACCGTGTACCTGACGGTCTCCGGCTGCCCCATGCGCGACACGATCACGCAGCGCGTGACCGACGCCGTCTCGCGGGTCGAGGGCGTCACCCGCGTCGACGTGACGCTCGACGTCATGAGCGACGAGCAGCGCAAGGAGCTGGCGAGCGCGCTGCGCGGCGGCCAGACCGAGCGCGAGGTGCCCTTCGCCAAGCCGGGCAGCCTGACCCGCGTCTACGCGGTCGCCTCCGGCAAGGGCGGCGTCGGCAAGTCCTCGGTGACGGTCAACCTGGCCGCGGCGATGGCGGCCGACGGCCTCAAGGTCGGTGTCGTGGACGCCGACATCTACGGCCACTCCGTGCCGCGCATGCTCGGCGCCGACGGCCGTCCCACCCAGGTCGAGAACATGATCATGCCGCCGTCGGCGAACGGCGTGAAGGTCATCTCCATCGGCATGTTCACGCCGGGCAACGCCCCGGTCGTCTGGCGCGGCCCGATGCTCCACCGCGCCCTGCAGCAGTTCCTGGCGGACGTGTACTGGGGCGACCTGGACGTGCTGCTGCTGGACCTGCCGCCCGGCACCGGCGACATCGCGATCTCCGTCGCTCAGCTCGTCCCGAACGCCGAGATCCTGGTCGTGACGACCCCCCAGCAGGCGGCGGCCGAGGTCGCCGAGCGGGCGGGCTCCATCGCCGTCCAGACCCACCAGAAGATCGTCGGCGTGGTCGAGAACATGTCCGGCCTGCCCTGCCCGCACTGCGGCGAGATGGTCGACGTCTTCGGCACCGGCGGCGGCCAGGTCGTCGCCGACGGCCTGACCCGCACGACCGGCGCGAACGTCCCGGTCCTCGGCAGCATCCCCATCGACGTCCGCCTGCGCGAGGGCGGCGACGAGGGCAAGCCGGTCGTCCTGACCGACCCGGACTCCCCGGCGGGCTCGGCCCTGCGCGCCATCGCGGGCAAGCTGGGCGGCCGCCAGCGGGGCCTGTCGGGCCTGTCGCTGGGGATCACCCCGCGGAACAAGTTCTAGTCCGAACGCCCCTGGGGGCAGCCCCCTCAGGGGCGCGGGGAACTGCGCGAGCAACCACATCGCACCCGCGGCCGCCCGCGCGGAGAAGCCCCACGGCGAAGGGGCGCCGAACCGAGAACCCGGCGCCCCAGGAAACTCACGCGTACGCGGCGATGTCCTTCACCACGGCGAAGCCGAGCCCGTACGCGCTCATGCCCCTGCCGTACGCCCCGAGATGCACCCCGGCCGCGGTCGACCCGGCCAGCACCCAGCCGAACTCGGACTCCCGGTAGTGGAACGCCGTCGGCACGCCGTCCACCGGCAGCGACAGCGTCGACCAGTCGGCGCCGTCGAGGTCGTCGGCCAGCACCCACGCCGTCTCGGTCTGCTGCTCCAGCCAGTCGTCGCGCAGCGCGTGGTCCATCTGCCCGGGCCAGGTGAAGGACAGCAGCCCCACCCCCGCGAGCCACGCCGCGGACGACACGGACGTGGCCTCCAGCAGCCCCGTGCCGTCGGCGCTGCGCCGGGAGGGGTTCGCCGCCACGGTCACCACGACCGCGAACTTCTCCTTGGACTCCTGGTCGCCCCCGGCGGCAAACTCGTTGCGCACCGTGGGCTCGTCGCCGTGCCCGATCGACCCGTGTTCCACGGCCCCGTCGGCCGTGGTGCCGACCTGCATCAGCCAGCGCGGCCCCGTGAAGGCCTCGTCGAGGCCGTACCACGGGAAGGGCGCGCGCAGGTAGCCGTCGACCGTGCGCCGGGCGGAGGGGACCTGCTGTCCGCCCTCCGCGGCCGGCGCCTGCGCGACTGACCCACTCGTCGTCTCCATGTGCCCGAGCCCTCCTCGCTCTCGTCGAACCGGGCGGCCCGCCCCCCTTCGGGCGTACTCGGCCGGTCCGCACAACAACTCGGCAGCATAGCCACACCGCCGCGAGCAGCAGGGAAAGCGCCCGGCGCGTGGGCCGCACGGGCGCCTCGATCAGGCCGTACACAGCCCGACCGGAGTATGAGACGCGTCACGCACACCGGGGCGTGCCCCCCGGCGTGGTCGCTCAGGTGGCGTCCGCGTCGAAGGGCGGACGGTCGTCCCGGCCCGGCGTCTCGGGCTTCTTCGTCATGTCGATGCGGCCGCCGGAGGACGAGGAGGAAGAAGCGGCGGACGCGTCGGACTCGCGGCCGTTGACGGCGTCGGTGACCTCGGCCATCTCCTTCTTCAGGTCGAAGCCGTTGCGGATCTCCTTGAGCCCCAGGTCCTCGTTGTCCAGCTGCTTGCGGATGAACGTCTTGGGGTTCAGGTCCTCGAACTCGAAGTCCTTGAACTCCGGGCCCAGTTCCTCACGGATGTCGTTCTTGGCGCTCTCCGAGAACTCGCGGATCTTCCGGATCGTGCGTGTCACGTCCTGGATGACCTTGGGGAGCTTGTCCGGACCGAAGACGAGCACGGCGAGGACGATGAGCGTCACCAGCTCGAGCGGTCCTATGTCATTGAACACCTGAAGCTCCTTGCGATGTCCTCGGTCCTCGGCCCTCGGTGGTCGGTGCGGGTCTTGCCGTGGTCCGGGCCGGCTCCACGGTACCCGGCGATCCTGTCCGACCGGTACCGTCCCGAGACCTCTGAGTAGGTGGTGAGGGAGCGCTTTCCCGACTGTTTGCCCGTTTGGTCCCTTCCGGGCATCTGTGTGACGTCTCCGCGACCGCCGGCCCCATGACTCAGCCGCCGGACGATCCGAGGACGAGCGAGACCGTCCGCTCCTTCCCGCCCCGCGCGACGGTCAGCTCCAGCCGGTCGCCCGGGCGGTGCGCCCGGATCTTGACGATCAGTTCCTCGCCCGAGTGGACCGGCCGGCCGTCGACCTCGGTGATGACGTCGCCCGCCTTGATGCCGGCCCGGGCCGCCGGGCCGCCCGCGCTGACCGGCGGACCGCCCTCGCTGCCCTCGGTGTCGACCCGGGCGCCGTCGCCCGTGTAGTCCGTGTCGAGCGTGATGCCGATGACCGGGTGGGTGGCCTTGCCGGTGTTGATCAGCTCCTCGGCGACGCGCTTGCCCTGGTTGATGGGTATCGCGAAGCCGAGGCCTATCGAGCCCGACTGGCCGCCGTCCAGCTCGGAGCCGCTGCCCGCCGAGCGGATGGCCGAGTTGATGCCGACGACCCGCCCCTGGGAGTCGAGCAGGGGCCCGCCCGAGTTGCCGGGGTTGATGGGCGCGTCGGTCTGCAGCGCGTCCACATACGACACGTCGCTGCCGTCGCCCTTCTCGCCTCCGGCCGTGATGGGCCGCTGCTTGGCGCTGATGATGCCGGAGGTGACGGTGCCGGCCAGGTCGAAGGGCGCGCCGATGGCCACGACCGGGTCGCCGACCTGCACGTTGTCCGAGTTGCCGAGGGGCAGCGGGGTGAGGCCGCTGACGCCCTTCACCTTCACCACCGCGAGGTCGTAGCCGCTGTCCCGGCCGACGAGCTCGGCCCGTGCGGTCTCACCGCCGTTGAAGGTGACGGTGATCTCGCCGCTGCTTCCGGCGGGCCGCACGACGTGGTTGTTGGTGAGGATGTGACCGCGCGTGTCCAGCACGAATCCGGTGCCCGTGCCCTGCTCGCCCGAGCCGCTCACGTGCAGCGTGACCACGCTGGGCAGGGCGCGTCCGGCGATCCCGGCGACACTGTCCGCGTCCCGTCCTGCGGCCTCCTTCCCGGCCTGCGGCAGCTCGACCGTGCCCACGCCGCCGTTGCGCTCCAGGTAGGTGCCCACGAGCCCGCCGATGCCCCCGGACACCAACGCGAGCACCACGGCCCCGGCCACGAGCGCCTTCCTGCCCCGCGCGCGTCGCTGCTCGGCGCTCAGCACCGGCGCCCCGGTCTGCTGGAGGGTCCCGGGGGCGGCCCAGGGGTCGTAGCGCTGCCAGGGGCCGGGCACGGGCGCCGGTGCGGGGACGGCGCCGGGTGGGACCGGCGCGTGTCCGGCCGGGGCTGTCGGTGCCCCCGGGGCGGTCGGTGCCCCGGGGGCGGAAACTGTGCCGGACGGGACCGGCGTGCCTGCCGGGGTGGGTTCACCCGCCAGGGTGGGTGCGCCCGCCAGGGTGGGTGGCGCCGGGGCGGGGGCCGCCGGGGTCGTCACGCTGTGCGCCGGGGTCGCCGCCGGGTGCTGGACGGGCGGCGCCGGCGCCCAGGGGCCCGGTTCGCCGTAGGGCGGGGTGCTGTAGGGGTCGGGGTCGTGCAGTGGCTTGGGGGCGGCGAGCTGGGCCGGTACGACGGGCACGTCGGCAGCGGGGCCCTGGGCATCTCGCACCGCGGCGGGGCCGGAATCGGCGCGCCCGGCCTGCGGGCCCGGGCCCGGAGCCTCGGCCGGGTCGGCCACGTGTCCGGCAGCCGGTGCGACGGGCCCGTCCGCTGACGTCACCACGTCCTCAGGGCGCCGCAGCTCGTAGTCGCCCGAGTCCTCGTCCCGCCGGGTCTCGGGCCGGGCCAGTTCGAAGTCTCCCCCGGTGTCACCCGAGTCGCCCGGGACCGTCGCCGGGCCCCGGCCCTCCTCCGCTTCCGGCTCCGCCCCGGCAGGATCCTGCGGCCGTGGACGACTCCACCACTTCGCCTTCGTGGGCTTCCCCTCGTTCATGCTCTCCCCACAGCACAGCCGCGGCACGGCTCGTCGGCGGTGGCCGCAGTTCGTCGGATCGGCGCCCGGACACACGCCGGCCAGGCGTCACCCCCGGATTCAATCAGGTTCGCGGGCCGGTGCGCAGAGGCCGGTCAGCGGGCCGTGCGCGAGGAAGCGGAGGGTGAGGCGGACGAGGTGGTGTCCGGCAGCGGAACGGCGAGCAGGGGTGCCGTGATCTCGGGCAGCGGCGACCAGGACGTCAGTGCGGCCGGCGGGGCCGCCTGCAGCGGACGTATCAGCGGGGACATGACGGCGGCACCGGCCACCACCGGTGCGGTCAGCGCGTGCACGGCGCCGTGCCGGGCGGAGGGCGGCGGCACACCGGGGAGCAGCGGCGCTGACACCTCGGTCGGGGCGGCGGGCGTCCGGCCGAGCAGGTGCTGGCCGTGCAGCTGCCCGAGCAGCGGTGCCGCGCCGCGGCGGCGCTGGGACTCGGGGGCCGTCGCGGCGCCCGTGCCCTGCGTGCGCAGCGGCGTGACGTTGCTTCCCGTGCCCGAGCCGCCGCGGGCGTCCGTGTCGGCCGGGGTGCCCACGGTGACACCGCCCAGCGCGATCGCGGCCAGGGACACCGCTCCGGCGGCCACGAACGCGAACCGCAGGCGCGAGGAGGACCGGTCCGGGTCGTGCCGGCCGACGTCGTGGATGCGGAAGCCCCGGCCGCCCGTGGGGAGACCGCCCTGGTCGGGCGGCAGACCGCGGTCACCGGCCGCGAGGGCCCGGCCAGCGGAGGGGGGCAGGGCCGTGAGGTGCGGCCGGGACGGGGCGTACTCGAACTCGAACCGCTCTCCGCGCTTGGCCGCGAAGGCCCCGGACGCGCCGAACCGCCCGCCGGGCAGCCCGGACCCGCCCGGCGGCAGGTCACCGTCCGGGCCGCCGCCCGCGGGTAGTCCCTGCAGGCGGGCCAGGAAGCTCTCGGAGGGGGGCGGCGGGGCCGCCTCCGCGAAGACGTTCTTCAGCCGGCGCTGGGCGTCCACCTCCGCCTTGCACTTCGGGCAGGTGGCCACGTGCGCCAGTACGCGCTCGCGCGCGTCATGACCGAGCTCTCCGTCGACCAGGGCGGAGAGTCGGTCTCCCAGGTGCTGCTCTGCGAGGTGTCCCTCGGAAGCCTTCGGTCGTGATCCGCTCACGCGCTCGCGCCCCCTCCTCCCAGTGCGGGAACACGCGGCACGAAGGAGCGGCGCTCGGCGCGCGCCTCCGGGGAGCGGTGCGCGAGGGCCTTGCGCAGCTGGGACCGGCCGCGGTGGATGCGCGAGCGGACCGTGCCGAGCTTGACGCCGAGGGTGGCGGCGATCTCCTCGTACGACAGTCCTTCGATGTCGCACAGGACGACCGCGGCGCGGAACTCGGGGGCGAGGGTGTCGAGCGCCTGCTGGACGTCCGCGTCGAAGTGCGCGTCGTTGAAGACCTGCTGGGGCGTGGGCTCCTTGCTGGGCAGCCGCTCGGCCGCGTCCTCGCCGAGGGCGTCGAAGCGGATGCGCTGCTTGCGGCGCACCATGTCCAGGAACAGGTTCGTGGTGATGCGGTGCAGCCAGCCCTCGAAGGTGCCCGGCGTGTACGTCGACAGGGAGCGGAAGACGCGGACGAAGACCTCCTGCGTGAGGTCCTCCGCGTCGTGCTGGTTGCCCGTGAGGCGGTAGGCGAGCCGGTAGACCCGCCCGCTGTGCGTGCTGACGATCTCCTCCCACGTGGGCGGAGTCCACGCCTGCCCGTCCGCGTCGGTGGTGAAGGTCGCGGTCTGGGCGGAGCCAGCGGCGTGGCTGTGGTCAGCGGTGTCGTTCACGGATGTCGGCCTGCCCGCCGATCCGAGGAAGCGCCGGAACACTCCTCCGCGATCCACAGGCGCAGCCGCACCTCCCCTGTCAGCTCTGGTGGTGTCCAGTGGAGCCCCTACCATAGCCACCTCGCCCGTTAGGACCGGATAAGCGGTTTTACGAGAATTTGATCTGGGCTGATACGCCTCGTACTGCTGCGTCGCCCCTTGCCCGGCGTCCTGGTCCACCGCTCGCCCCCCGTCCCGGCCCGCGCCGCTCGCTCGTCCCTTCAAACGACCGGTCCCATCTGCGGGTTCCCGAGCCCAACGGATACAGTCACGCCCAGGCATCCACGGGGACAGGAGAGGGTCATTACCGGCAACCGGCAGACGAGCTGGGCGTTCGCCGACGCCTATGTCGCCGAGGACGAAGCACTGCACTGGGCCCGTGACCGGGCCCGCGAGGCAGGGCTGCGCTCGGTGTCGCCCGGCACGGGCGCCGCGCTGCGGTTGCTGGCCGCCTCCGTCGACGCGAAGGCCGTCGCGGAGATCGGCACCGGCTGCGGCGTCTCCGGCATCCACCTGCTGCACGGTATGCGCCCCGACGGCGTGCTGACGACCGTCGATCCGGAGCCGGAGCACCAGCAGTTCGCCCGCCAGGCCTTCCGCGCCTCGGGCTTCGCCAGCAACCGGGCGCGCTTCATCCCGGGCCGCGCCCTGGACGTGCTGCCCCGCCTCGCCGACGCCGGCTACGACCTGGTCTTCTGCGACGGCGACCGGCTGGAGGTCATGGACTACCTCGCTGAATCGTTGCGTCTGCTGCGCCCCGGCGGGCTGGTGGTCTTCGAGGGCGCCTTCGCCAACGGCCGGACCGTCGACTCCGGTCCGCAGCCGACCGAGGTCCTGCGGCTGCGCGAGCTGCTGCGCGCGGTGCGCGAGAGCCCGGAACTGGTGACGTCGCTGCTGCCGGTGGGCGACGGTCTGCTGTGCGCGGTGAAACGGTAGCCGTGCCGGCGGGGCGCGAGCCGGGGCAGGCGGAACGCTTCCATGGGAAAACAGCCGCCCCGGCACCTCACGTGATGCCGGGGCAGCTGGAAGGGTATGGTCGCGCTTGCGCGTCAGCCGACGACCTTCTTGAGGGCGTCGCCCAGGGCGTCGGCCTCGTCCGGGGTCAGCTCGACGACGAGCCGACCGCCGCCTTCGAGCGGAACGCGCATGACGATGCCCCGCCCCTCCTTGGTCACCTCGAGCGGGCCATCACCCGTCCGCGGCTTCATGGCCGCCATGCTCGTACCCCTTCCTGAAACCCAGCTCAGTCAAAGCCGACGGCCCTGAGAAGGGCACACGTGCGGTTCCTAGTGGCAGGACACGCGACACCGGCATCGAACACATTGCTTCCCAGCCATTATCCCGCATCCCAGGACCCGATGACCAACATCAGTCGGCATCGCTTGGGCAACGCACGCGAGCAAAACCACTCAATTCGGCGATGAGGCTGCGATACTCCGCCCCCGCACACACGTCCGCCGAACGGAACCGGTCGGAAATTCTTTGACGCAGGTCACACGGACGCTCCGGTCCCCCGCCTGCGATCTCCGTCATGCTGTCCTGCAGAGCGGGACGTACCAGCCGGTACGTCCCCGAGCCGCGACGCGGAGGGGATACGCCATGGCCGACACCGTGCTCTACGAGGTGAGCGACGGACTCGCGACGATCACGCTGAACCGCCCGGAGGCGATGAACGCGCTGAACGTGGCGGCCAAGGTCGCCCTGCGGGAGGCGGTCGAGTCCGCGGCGGGCGACGCCGCGGTACGCGCGGTGCTGCTGACCGCGGCCGGTGACCGGGCGTTCTGCGTGGGGCAGGACCTCAAGGAGCACATCGGGCTGCTCGTGCGGGACCGGGAGACCGGCTCCGGGCAGACCATGAGCACGGTGCGCGAGCACTACAACCCGATCGTCCGGGCGCTGGCCGGGGCGGCGAAGCCGGTCGTCGCCGCGGTGAACGGGGTGGCGGCCGGGGCGGGCTTCGGGTTCGCGCTCGCGGCGGACTACCGGATCGTGGCGGACACGGCGGCGTTCAACACCTCGTTCGCGGGCGTCGCGCTGACCGCGGACTCGGGGATCTCCTGGACGCTGCCGCGGGTCGTCGGCCCGGGGCGCGCCACCGACCTGCTGCTCTTCCCGCGGAACATCAGCGCGCAGGAGGCCTGCGAACTCGGGATCGCCAACCGGCTGGTGCCGGCCGGGGAGCTGCGGGCCGAGGCCGAGAAGGTGGCGCGGGCACTGGCCGGCGGGCCGACGGTGGCGTACGCGGCGCTGAAGGAGTCGGTGTCCTACGGGCTGACGCACTCCTTGGAGGAGACGCTGGAGAAGGAGGACGAGCTGCAGACGCGGGCCGGCTCCTCCGAGGACCACGCGATCGCGGTGCGGGCCTTCGTCGACAAGGAGAAGCCGAAGTACCTGGGCCGGTGAGTCCGGGGCGGTCCGCGCCGTCGGGCTGCGGGTGCTACGTGGTTGCTCGCGCAGCTCCCCGCGTCCCCGCCGGGGCGCTCCTCGCCACGCACGTCGCCAGGTGATCGTCGACCAGGCCGCACGCCTGCATCAGGGCGTACGCCGTCGTCGGGCCCACGAACCGCAGGCCGCGCTTCTTCAGGGCCTTGGACAGGGCCGTCGACTCCGGGGTGACGGGCGGGACGTCCGCGAGGGTCCTGGGGGCCGGGCGGGCGGCCGGGTCCGGGGCGTGGGACCAGATCAGCGCGTCCAGGTCGCCCGGGGACCACTCGGCGAGGACGCGGGCGTTGGCGAGGGTCGCGTCGATCTTGGCGCGGTTGCGGATGATGCCGGTGTCGGCCAGGAGCCGCTCCCGGTCCTCGTCGGTGAAGGCGGCCACCGCGTCGATCTCGAAGTCGGCGAAGGCAGCGCGGAAGCCCGGGCGGCGGCGCAGGATCGTGATCCAGGACAGCCCGGACTGGAAGGCCTCCAGGCTGAGCCGCTCGAACAGCGCGTCGTCGCCGTGGACCGCGCGGCCCCACTCCTCGTCGTGGTACGCCACGTACTCCGGGGCGGACAGGGCCCAGGGGCAGCGCAGCCGGCCGTCCGGGCCCGCCAGGGCGGCACCGTCGCTCACGGCCGGTCCTCCGGCCCCGGGGCGGGCTTGTCCATGGACACGCGGTGCTCGCCGGACGGGTGCAGCGGCCCGTGGGAGGAGGCCGCTCGCGCGCCCGCCAGGGCCGACTCCAGGTCGGCGATCCGGGCGTCGCGTTCGGCGAGCTCGGCGCCCAGGCGGCTCAGGGCGTCGTCGACGTCGGCCATGCGGTAGCCGCGGGCGGCGAGCGGGAAGCGGAGGTCCTCCACGTCGGCGCGGCTGACCGGGCGGTCCGGGGGGAGGGGGTCGCGCAGCCGCTCCGGGGCGGCCTCGGGCAGCGGGCCGTTCTCCCCGCCGCCGACCACCGCGAGGGTCACCGCGCCGACCACGACGGCGAGCGCGACGACCAGGAACAGGAACATAACCATCGCGGGGCCCCCACGGTCGGACGGATCGGAGTCGCGTAGTCCTCCGAGTCGGATGCTGTCAGGCTCCGATCGTGCCATGAGCCCGCGACCGTTAGGGTCGCAGGCGGCGGAAGACGGGACGTACCAGGGAAGGTCACAGGGGATGCTCAGGCTGGGCAGGCGGGAATTCGGACCGCACGAGCCGGTGATCATGGCGATCGTGAACCGGACCCCCGACTCCTTCTACGACCAGGGCGCCACGTTCCGCGACGAGCCGGCCCTCGCGCGCGTGGAGCGGGCCGTGGCCGAAGGGGCGGCGATCATCGACATCGGCGGGGTCAAGGCCGGGCCGGGCGAGGAGGTCACGGCCGAGGAGGAGGCCCGGCGGACGGTCGGGTTCGTCCGGGAGGTGCGGCGGCGGTTCCCGGACGTGATCATCAGCGTGGACACCTGGCGGGCCGAGGTCGGCGAGGCCGTGTGCGAGGCCGGGGCGGACCTGCTGAACGACGCGTGGGGCGGGGTCGACCCGGGGCTCGCGGAGGTCGCGGCGCGCTACCGGGTGGGGCTCGTGTGCACGCACGCCGGGGGCGCCGAGCCGCGGACCCGCCCGCACCGGGTCGAGTACGACGACGTCATGGCCGACATCGTCGAGGTGACGGCCGGGCTGGCCGAGCGGGCGCTGGCGCTGGGCGTGCCGCGGGAGTCGATCATGATCGACCCCGGGCACGACTTCGGGAAGAACACCCGGCACAGCCTGGAGGCGACGCGGCGGCTGGACGAGATGGTCGCCACCGGGTGGCCGGTGCTGGTGTCCCTGTCCAACAAGGACTTCGTCGGGGAGACCCTGGACCGGCCCGTGAAGGAGCGGCTGGTCGGCACGCTGGCGACCACGGCCGTGTCCGCGTGGCTCGGGGCGCAGGTGTACCGGGTGCACGAGGTCTCCGAGACACGGCAGGTGCTGGACATGGTCGCGGCGATCGCGGGGCACCGGGTGCCGGCGGTCGCCCGGCGCGGACTGGCGTAGCCGAGGGCCCCGGGGTCCTCGGCGGCTCCTACCGGCCCGCCTCCTTCGACACCAGCGCCACCGCCTCGTCCACGTCGTCCGTCACGTGGAACAGCAGCAGGTCCTTCTCCGCCGCCTTCCCCTGCGCGATCACCGTCTCGCGCAGCCAGGTGACCAGGCCGCCCCAGTACTCGGTGCCGAACAGGACGATCGGGAAGCGGGTCACCTTCTGGGTCTGGACGAGGGTGAGGGCCTCGAAGAGCTCGTCGAGGGTGCCGAGGCCGCCGGGCAGGACGACGAAACCCTGCGCGTACTTGACGAACATCATCTTCCGCACGAAGAAGTAGCGGAAGTTCAGGCCGATGTCGACGTACGGGTTGAGGCCCTGCTCGAACGGCAGCTCGATGCCGAGGCCGACCGAGATGCCCCTGGCCTCCAGGGCGCCCTTGTTGGCCGCCTCCATCGCGCCCGGGCCGCCGCCCGTGATGACCGCGAAGCCCGCCTCGACCAGGCCGCGGCCCAGCCGGACGCCCGCCTCGTACTCGGGCGAGTCCGCGGGGGTCCGGGCCGAGCCGAACACGCTGATCGCGGGCGGGAGTTCGGCGAGGGTGCCGAAGCCCTCGATGAACTCCGACTGGATGCGCAGCACGCGCCAGGGGTCGGTGTGCACCCAGTCGGAGGGGGCCCGCTCGTCCAGCAGCCGCTGGTCGGTCGTGCTGGCCTGCACCTGGTCCCGTCGCTGGAGGACCGGGCCCAGGCGCTTCTCCTCCGGCGGCTGCTTCTTCCCCTCGGGGTTGCCGGTCGCCATGTGCGCTCCCTCCGTCGTGCCTGTCTTTCCACCTCAGCGTAGATCTACGCGGGTTACGAACGAGGGACGTGAGCATGTCCGCGATGGAGCGCCGTAAACACGAACGGCCCGGGTGGAATCAGGCGGTCAGCCAGTTCCGCAGGCGCTCCTCGCCCGCGAGGATCTTCGCGACCTCAACGCGCTCGTCCCGCTTGTGCGCCAGGTGGGGGTTGCCGGGGCCGTAGTTGACCGCCGGGACGCCCAGGGCCGAGAAGCGGGAGACGTCCGTCCAGCCGTACTTCGGCATCGGGGTGCCGCCGACCGCCTCGATGAACGCCTTCGCGGCCGGGTGGGACAGCCCGGGCATGGCGGCGGGGCTGTGGTCGACGACCTCGAACTCCGCCACGCCGCAGTCCGCGAAGACCTCCCGGACGTGCGCCACGGCCTCCTCCGGGGTGCGGTCGGGGGCGTAGCGGAAGTTGACGGTGACGACGCACTCGTCGGGGATGACGTTGCCGGCCACTCCCCCGGTGATGCCGACCGCGTTCAGGCCCTCGCGGTACTCCAGGCCGTCGATGACCGGCCACCGCGGCTCGTAGGAGGCGAGGCGGGCGAGGATCGGGGCGGCGGCGTGGATCGCGTTGGAGCCCATCCAGCCGCGTGCCGAGTGGGCCCGTTCGCCCGTGGTCCTCAGCAGCACCCGCAGTGTGCCCTGGCAGCCGCCCTCGACCTGGCCGTCGGAGGGTTCCAGCAGGACCGCGAAGTCGCCCGCCAGCCACTCGGGGTGCGCCTCGGCGACGTGCTTGAGGCCGTTGAGCTCCGCCGCAACCTCCTCGTTGTCGTAGAAGACGAAGGTCAGGTCGCGGTTGGGGGCCGGGACGGTGGCCGCGATGCGCAGCTGCACCGCGACGCCCGACTTCATGTCGCAGGTGCCGCAGCCCCACAGCACGCCGTCCTCGTCGAGCCGGGAGGGGACGTTGTCCGCGATCGGGACGGTGTCGATGTGGCCGGCCAGGACGACCCGCTCCGCGCGGCCCAGGCCGGTGCGGGCGACGACGTTGTTGCCGTACCGGTCGACCGTCAGATGGGGCAGCGCGCGCAGCGCGGTCTCGATGGCGTCCGCCAGCGGCTTCTCGGTGCCGCTCTCGGAGCGGAAGTCGACGAGCCGGGCGGTGAGCTCCGCGGCGTCCAGCGTGAGGTCAAGCGAGGTGTCGGCCATGCCGTCGACCCTAACGCGCGTTGCCCCGCACACAGTCTTCCCACCGGGCTCATGCCACTCCGTACTCTCCAGTACCTTGTACGGCGTGCCAGAGCCGTCCTCTCCCAAACGTCGTGGCCGCCTCTTCCGATGCGGGTCCGCCTTCGTGGCCCTGCTGGCGGTCGCCGGTTACCTCGTCGTGCAGTACATCACCGGGGGCGCCAGTGGTCCGGGCTGCAAAGTCGTCTCCGGCAAGGGTGACGGGGCGTCGTACGAGTTCACCCCCGAGCAGGCGGTGAACGCGGCGACGATCACCGCCGTCGGGACCGCGCGCGGCCTGCCCGAGCGGGCCGTGACCATCGCCCTGGCGACCGCGCTGCAGGAGTCGGCCCTGCGCAACATCGACCACGGCGACCGTGACTCGCTCGGCCTGTTCCAGCAGCGGCCCTCGCAGGGCTGGGGCACGCCGAAGGAGATCATGGACCCGACGTACTCGGCGGGCGAGTTCTACGACCACCTGGTCAAGGTGCCCGGGTACACGCGGCTGCCGCTGACCGACGCCGCGCAGCGCGTGCAGCGCAGCGGCTTCCCGCAGGCGTACGCCAAGCACGAGCCCGACGCCGCGCTGCTCGCCGCGGCCCTGACCGGGCAGTCCGCGGCCACGCTGACCTGCGAGGGCCGGCCGGCCGCGACCCGGGCCTCGGGCCCGGACGGGGTGCGGGCGGCCCTGGTGCGCGACTTCGGGCGCGACGCCCTGGAGCCGGCGGGAGCGCAGGTGGACGGCTCCGCGGCGGTGGCGCCCACGCCCTCCGCGAGCGCCACCGGTGGATCCGGCGGGCGGACGGTGACGCTGCCGGTGGACCCCGGCACCGATGACGCGGCCGGACGGGGCGCGCGGCAGCGGGGCTGGCAGCTGGCGCACTGGGCCGTGGCGAACGCCGCCGAGCTGCACATCGCGCGGGTGACGTACGCGGGCCGCGAGTGGGTCGCCGGGAACACCGCGAGCCAGTGGCGGTCCGTCGCGGCCAAGGGCACGGCAGGGGCGGAGCGGACCGCGGACGCGGTCCGGATCGTCACGATGCGCTAGATCGCGCAGGGGTACGGGACCTCACCCGCACGGGTCACCCGCGCCCCGCGCGGCGACGGACCGCGCGGGTGTGCGCGCCCTCCCCCGCCGAACGGCGGAAACCGTTGGGAACACAGGGCTGGAAGGTGTTCGCGGCGTATTGCGCGGGAGGCGTTTTGCCCGGGTTGATCCGCAGCCGATAATGCGACGCATTGCCAACTCTTTACGTTGCGGTGCCGCAACCTTCGCGGGCTTCGAGCGGTAGTCACTGCGTCCGAGCCGGGGCGATCAACAGCCAGTCGATCAACTCCCCGACCGGGTCGGACACTTCACGTAGCTCACTGTTTCCTCCGTCGAAGGAGCACCATGTCCCTCCCCCTGACCCGCCGGATCGCCCGTGCCGCGCTGATCGTCGCTGCGGGAGCGGCTGCCGGGGTCGGTGCGGCCGGCTCCGCCAGCGCGGCGCCCGATCTGCCGGCCACCCCGAACCTCGGTGGGCTGACCGCCCTGGACGGGGCCAACGTCGGCAACACCGTCGACGGCGCGGCGCAGAACGTCACCGAGACCGCGGGTGAGGCCGGCGGCAAGACGGTGAAGAAGGCGGTCCCGGCCGCGGGCAAGACCGGCGGCAAGGCGGTCAAGAAGGCCACGCCGGTGGCGCAGAAGGCGGCGGGCGACGCGGCCGGCTCCGCCGGGCAGCTCGTCGGCGAGGCCGCCGGTTCGGCGAAGGGCGGTCTGCCGACGGACTCCCTCACCAAGGGCGGCGTGCCGTCCGCGGACTCGCTGCCGGTGAAGGGCCTGCCGGTCGGCTGACGCGCGCCGGGAACGCCGAAGGGGTCCGGGGAGCTTTCCCCGGACCCCTTCCGCATGCACCGGGGCAGTGGTCACAGACGCCGTACGGCCGCCGCCACCCGCTCGTCCGTCGCCGTCAGGGCCACGCGGACGAACTGCGCGCCCGCGGGGCCGTAGAAGTCGCCCGGGGCGACGAGGATGCCCCGCTCGGCGAGGTGGGCCACCGTGTCCCAGCAGGACTCGCCGCGCGTCGCCCACAGGTACAGGCTCGCCTCGCTGTGCTCGATGCGGAAGCCGTGGCCGAGCAGGGCCTCGCGCAGCAGGGTGCGGCGGGCGGCGTACCGCTCGCGCTGGACGCGGACGTGCTCGTCGTCGCCGAGGGCCGCCACGACCGCGGCCTGGGTCGGCGCGGACGTCATCATGCCGCCGTGCTTGCGGATCTCCAGCAGCGGGCCGAGCACCGCCGGGTCACCGGCCAGGAAGGCCGCGCGGTAGCCGGCGAGGTTGGAGCGCTTGGACAGGCTGTGGACGGAGACGATGCCGTCGTAGGAGCCGCCGTTGACGTCCGGGTGCAGCACCGAGACCGGGTCGGCCTCCCAGCCCAGTTCCAGGTAGCACTCGTCGGAGAAGACCAGGATGCCGTGCGCACGGGCCCACGCGACGATCCGGGTCAGCTCCTCCTTGGCCAGGACCTTGCCCGTCGGGTTGGACGGCGAGTTCAGCCAGAGGAGCCTCAGGCCCTCGGGGTCGAGCTCGGTCGGGTCGTCGTAGGCCTCGTACGCGGCGCGGGCCAGGCGGGCGCCCACCTCGTACGTCGGGTAGGCCAGACGCGGGAAGGCCACCCGGTCGCCGGGGCCGAGGCCCAGCTGGGTCGGGAGCCAGGCGACGAGCTCCTTGGAACCGACGATCGGCAGGACGTGGCGGTGGGTGACGTCCCGGGCGCCGAGGCGGCGCTCGACCCAGCCGGTGATCGCGTCGCGCAGCTCGGGCGTGCCCCAGACGGTCGGATAGCCCGGCGAGTCCGCCGCCGCGACCAGCGCTTTCTGGACCAGCTCGGGGACCGGGTCGACCGGGGTGCCGACGGACAGGTCCACGATGCCGTCCGGGTGGGCGGCGGCCGTGGCCTTGTACGGGGTCAGCTTGTCCCAGGGGAAGGTGGGCAGGCGGTCGGAGACTGCGGACACGGGTTCTGGCTCACTTTCTGGTGCGTACGAGCCGGGTCGGGACGGCAAACGCCTCGGCCCCGCACGGCGATCGGGCGTGATCGGGCCGTGCGGGACCGAGGCGGCACGGGGTGCGGGCCGCTACGGGATCACTCGGCCTGCGGCGGCAGCGCGGCGATGAACGGGTGGTCGCGCTCGATCAGACCCAGCTTGCTGGCGCCGCCCGGGGAACCGAGCTCGTCGAAGAACTCGACGTTCGCCTTGTAGTAGTCCTTCCACTCCTCGGGAGTGTCGTCCTCGTAGAAGATGGCCTCGACCGGGCAGACCGGCTCGCAGGCCCCGCAGTCGACGCATTCGTCCGGGTGGATGTACAAGGACCGCTGGCCCTCGTAGATGCAGTCGACCGGGCACTCCTCGATGCACGCCTTGTCCTTGACGTCGACACAAGGCTGCGCGATGACGTAGGTCACGCTGTCGTTCCTCCTCGATAGGGCGCTGGCGGGCCTCCTCAGGCTCCGCCGCCTGGCGCGCGGGAGCGCGGCGTCGTCGATGCCCGCCCCTAGTATCTCCGTTCCTGGGCATGATCCGAACAGGAGGGGTGAACTGACCTGTGGAAATCTCTGCCGCCGGGCGACTCGAGGTCCGTATCACCGCTGCTGACGTGGGCAAACGGGTCTCCGTCCGGAGCTTGACCGAACATGCTGCCCCGGGTGAGAAGTTCACCGATACGGTCGGTGTTCTCACATCATGGGACAACGGTGTGCTGCTGATCACACGCAGGAGTGGCGAAAGCGTCCGCATCGCGGAATCCGCGCTGGTCGCGGGCAAGGTCGTGCCCGCAGCCCCGGCGCGTCGCCGGGGTCCGGCCGCCTCCTACGAGGAGCTGGCCCGGGTCGCGGCGCGGGCCTGGCGGCCCGTGGAGAGCGAGCGGCTCGGGGACTGGGAGCTGCGGGCCGCCGCCGGGTTCACGCGGCGCGCCAATTCGGTGCTGCCGCTCGGCGATCCGGGTGTACCGCTCGACGAGGCGCTCACCGCCGTACGACGCTGGTACGGCGAGCGCGGGCTGCCCGCCTACGTCCAGACCGCGACCGGCGCCGAGGGCGCGCAGGAGCTGCTGTGTGCCGAACTGGAGGCGCGGGGCTGGGTGCGGGAGGTGACCGCCGAGCTGTGGGTGGGCCCGCTGGCGCCGGTCGCCGACCTGGGCGACCCGGCGGGCGTCGGGCTGTCCCGGGAGGCCGACGAGGCGTGGCTGGCCCGCTATCAGCGCAAGGGGGTGAGCGAGGTGGCGCTGCGGGTGCTGGGGAGCGGGCCGTCGGTGTGGTTCGCGACCGTGCCGGGGGCGGCGGAGCCGGCCGCCATCGGGCGGTGTGTGGTCGACGGGCGGTGGGCCGGGTTCGCCGCCGTCGAGGTCGACCCCGCGCTGCGGCGCCAGGGGCTCGGTACGGCCGTGATGGCCGCGCTGGCCCGGCAGGCGCTCGACGAGGGCGCGTCGGCCGCCTGGCTCCAGGTCGAGGCCGACAACACGGCGGCGCGGGCGCTGTACGCCGGGATGGGGTTCGCCGCGCACCACGCCTACCACCACTACCGGGCGCCGGACGCCGCCGGTGCACCGGCCGGCGACCGATCGTCGTGAGAGGGCACGAACGAGCCATGCGTCCCCCGCATCCCCCGTCCCCGGAGCGTTCCGCCGAACTGCGGCGGCGGTTCGCCGCAGAGGCCCGGTCCGAGCGGCCCGATCTGTCGACGCTGTGCCTGCTGGTGGGCGCGGAGGCGGACCGGGAGCTGGACGAGGCGGGCCTGGACGCCGCGCAGGTCGAGCTGGACCGGCTGGCCGGACTGCTGCCGTTCCGGCCCGGTGGGGCGCGGGCGTGGGCGGTGGCCCTGCGGGAGCTGCTCGGTGAGCGGCTGGGGTTCCGCGGCTCTCCGGCGGACTACCAGCGCCTGGAGTCCTCGCTGCTGCACGAGGTGCTCCGGCGGCGCAGGGGCCTGCCGATCCTGCTGTCCGTGGTGTGGATGGAGGTGGCGCGGCGGGCCGGGGCGCCGGTGTACGGGGTGGCGCTGCCCGGGCACTTCGTCGTCGGGTTCGGGCCCGAGGAGGACCAGGTGCTGGCGGACCCGTTCGACGGCGGGCGGGTGCTGACCGGGTCGGACGCCGAGGTGCTGGTGGCCGGGGCGACGGGGGCGCGGCTGGACGCGGCGATGTTGCGGCCGGCCGATCCGCTGGAGGTGGTGCTGCGGATCCTGAACAACGTGCGGGCGTGGGCAGCGGCCCGGCCGGAGCGGTCGGACGTGGCGTTGTGGGCGGTGGAGTTGTCGCTGCTGCTGCCGTCGCATCCGGCCCGGCTGCGCCACGAGCGGGCGCAGTTGCTGGTGCGGCGCGGGGACTTCCTGGGCGGGGCCGCGGAGCTGGAGGCCTACGCGGAGGTGGTGGAGGCCGTGGACGAGGCCGCGGCCGGACGGCTGCGCGGGGAGGCCTCGGCGGCCCGGGCGATGCTCAACTGAGTTTCTGCCGCCGTCGGGACCGCCGCGCCGGGCGCTGCGGGTCGTCGTGGAGCCCCTGCCCGGTGCGGACAGGGGCTCCCTCGCCGAGGCGGGTCAGTTCGGGGTCGTGTCGATGACCACGGTCCGCTCGGCCGCCGTCTTGCCGCGCAGGGCCTTGCGCAGGGCGGAGACGACGTCCTGCGGCAGGACCTCGCGCTTGCCGGTGGCGGTCTCGATCTGCACGCCGTCGAAGGTCGTGCCGTAGGCCTCCTTGAGTGCCTTCAGGTCGTACGTCTCCACGAGCTTGCCGTCGACGGCCTTGAACCCGAGGATCTTCGGCAGCGACAGCGCGCCGAACGGGATGCTGTGCGCCGCGTCGGTCTGCACGATGGCCTTGGCCGACATGGCGGGCTGCGCGAAGTCCTTCAGCACCCGGTCGACCTCGGCGTTCGACACGGTCGGCTGCCGTGTGGTGGTGGGGACGGAGACCGTGCCGGCGGTGCCGGTCTCCACCTGGGTGCGGTACGCCCGCTCCACCGCGGCGGTGGACCTGGCGAGGTCGATGCCCTGGCCCGCCTTGCCGTAGACGGGTACGGCCTTGCCGTTCTGGAACCTGATGGTGCCCTCGGTGACCGAGCCGGAGGCGCCGGCCGCGGTCTGCAGGGCGGCGTGCAGCTTCTCCTCGTCGACGGGCATGGCCGGGGCGACGACCCGGTGGTTGCCGAACAGCGAGCCGATCACGGAGACCGGGTTGTAGTCGCTCTTCGCCGCCGCGTCGGCCGTGGCGTCCATGTCGAACTGCAGGCCGGCGTTGTCCGGGTCCAGGGCGACCGTCTTGCCGCCCACCGACAGCTTCAGCTCCTTGCCGACGCGGTCGTCGAAGGCCTCGTCGAGCTTCTTGACCGCGCCGTCACGGGTGGTGCCGCCGATGTCGACGCCGAGGACGGTCGTGCCCTTGGGCACGTCGGTGCGGTTCATCAGCAGGCCCGCGCCGTAGAGGCCGCCGACCGCCACGACCAGGCCCGCGGCGAGCAGCACGAGCTTGTTGCGGCCCTTCTTCCGGGGCGCCTTGGAGGAACTCGCGGGAGGCGGCGAGACCGGCTCGGGCAGCTTCGGGGCCGTGTGCGGCACCGGCCCGTCGCCGGGAGTGCCCGGGCCGAACGGCGAGCCCGCGCCGGGCTGGACGACGGGCATGCCGCTGGTGACGGTGTGTCCGGAGACGTTGTCGTGCCGGGGGGTGTAGCCCTGGCCGTCCGGCGGCTCGGGGGCCGGCTTCTGGGGGGTGAGGACGGCCGTGTCGTCGCTCATGCCACCGCCCGGGCCCGCGGCGCCCGGGCCGTGGGGAGCGGCGGTGCCGCCCGGGGCTCCGGGGCCGGCGGGGCGTCCGGGGGCACCGGGGCCGCCGCCTATGGCGCCCGCGCCGGGGCCGGACGGGGCTCCGGGTGCGCCGGGGCGGCCGGAGTCGTGGAAGGCGCCCGGGGCACCGGGACCGCCGGGACGGCCGGGGCCGTCGAACGCCTCGGGGGCGCCGGGGAGGCCAGGGGCGTCGAACGCCTCGGGGGCGCCGGGCCCGCCCGGGGCGCCGAAGTCGTCGGGAGAGCCGGGGCCGCCGGGACCACCGGGACCACCGGGTGCGTGGAAGCCGCCCGTACCGCCTGGGGCGCCGGCACCACCGGACGCGTGGAAGCCGCCGGGACCGCCCGGGCCGCCGTGGCCGCCGGGCTCATGGAACGCACCGGGTCCGCCCTGGCCACCCGGTCCGCCCTGCTCGCCGCCGAATCCACCGGGAACGCCCGGGCCACCGGGGCCGCCGGCGCCACCGGGCGCGTCGAAGGCGCCCGGTCCGGCGGGGCCGCCCGCCGGCGGGACCATCGGCCCGTCCCCGGTCACCGGCCCGCCCGTCGGACCGGCCGGGCCCTGCGCACCGGGACCTCCGGGACCGCCGGGAGCACCGGTCGCGCGGAAGCCGTCGGCGGTGTTCTGGCCGCCGCCGTTGTCCGGGAAGTACGGCAGGTCCTCGCGGCGCGGTTCGCCGCCGTCGCCCTGGCCGGGGCGCGAGCCGTTGCCCAGCGGGCCCGCGGTGAGCGCCTCGGTGACGTCGAAGGAGCCGGTGCCGCCGCCGTGTCCGGGCGCGACGGGGCCGCCGGTCGCGCCCGCCGGAAGCCCGGCGCCGCCGTTCGTGCCGCCGGGCCGGGAGCCGCCCGGCGCGCTCATGGAGCCGACCACGCCGCCGGGGCGTCCGCCGCCCGGCCGCGCTCCACCGGCCGCACCCGGCCCGGTCGCTCCGGGGCCGCCCGAACCGGGGCCGCCCGGACCGGAACCCGCGGTGCCCGGTACGGAACCGCTCTGCGGACCGGCGCCGTTGGCGGCGCCGCCGCCCTGACCGCCCGGTCCCGAGCCGGACTTGCGGGGGGCGAACCAGTCGCTGGTCGGCTTGTCCTCGGCGGGCGGCTCGCCCGGACCCGAGGGCGTACCCGTGCCCGCGGCCTGCGGGGCCGCGCCGTTCGGCGCGGCCGGGGGCTCACCGTGCGTGTCGGTGTCGCCCCGGCTCTCCGCCTCCGCGACGGGCTTGCGCACGACGACCGGCGGAATGGGCCGCGATCCGGGGATGTTGATCCGGATCCGGGTCGTCAGCGTGGTCTCAGTCTTGCGTTCCTCCGGCCGCGCGGCCGAGCGGCCCGCGTCCGTGCCGTCACTGGAGACCGTCGGGGTGCCGTAGGGCGGCGTGCCCGACGGGTAGGCGGCTCCGCCGCGCCCGTTGGGCCCGGAGGACGGAGTGTCAGTTTCACGACTCAAGGCAGGTTCTCCCGGTTGGCTCCGCCGCCCGACACAACCTCACGCGGGCAGCTCGGCGGCGCGCACCACCATACTGGCCACTTCTCACCCGTATCTCAGGACCGCTGGGGAAACTCACACCGGACCCCCACGGGCGCGTCCCGGCGAAGTGGTACGTCACTTGCCAAGTCGGACGGGACCGCCGTCCGGTTGCCGCCCGGGGGCGAGGGTGGCGCAGATCACAGCGACGAGGATGCCGCCGAGGAGGAAGAGGTAGGAGCCGTCTCCCGCGGCGAAGAGGAAGTCCCCCTCGGGGCGGCTGGCGGTGAGCAGGACGACGGAGAGCATCCAGCCGGCGGCGGCCGCGACGCCCCCGGAGCGGCTGCGCGTCAGGCGCGCGGCGCCCAGCACGAGCCCGGCGTCCCCGGCGAGCGCCAGAAGCAGGCCGCCCGGGAACCACCCGGGCTGCACCAGCGCCCCGGCCGTGCCCACGAGGGCTCCGAGCGCGAACAGGCCGAGGAGGGCGGCGGCACGTCCGGCGGACGGGGGCCGCATCGGCTGGGCGAGCAGCGGGCCGCGGTCGCTCACGACGCCTCCTCGATCCCGGCGAAGAGGTCCGTCTCCCGTTCGCCGGCGCCCCGTTCACCGCGCACCAGCTCGTACCACTCGGTCGTGAGGATCGGCTGGGCGAGTTCGTTGGACAGGACGAAGTAGGGCCCGGCCACGGTGATCTGGGTGGCGTGGGCGCGCATCGCGGCGGCCTTGGCGGCGGCGTGGGCGGTGCCGTCGATCACGGTGGTGATCCGTTCCTCGGGCACCACGCCCGGGACGTCGTCGACGGCGGCCGCCTTGGCGAAGGGGGTCCCGGGCAGGTCCTCCCGGAGCCGGGCGAAGGCCTCCTCCAGCTCAGGCCGGGGGACCCGGTTCCAGTAGACCTTGGGGATGCGCCAGCCGGTCTCGGCGGCCAGTTCGGCGGCGCGCATGGCGACGCGGTGGGCCTGGATGTGGTCGGGGTGGCCGTAGCCGCCGTTCTCGTCGTATGTGACGAGGACCTGGGGGCGTACCTCGTGGATCACCTCGACGAGGTGGGCGGCGGCCTCGTCGACGTCGGCCTGCCAGAAGCAGGCGGGGTCGTCGTTGTCGGGCAGGCCCATCATCCCGGAGTCGCTGTAGCGGCCGGCGCCGCCGAGCAGGCGGACGTCACGGACGCCCAGCGCGGCCGTGGCGGCGGCCAGTTCGCCGCGGCGGTGCTGGCCCAGGGCGGCGCCGCCCAGGTGCGCGAGTTCCGGCGGGATGACCTCGCCGCGTTCGCCGAGGGTGCACGTGACCAGGGTGACGTGGGCACCCTCGGCCGCGTACCTGGCCATGGTCGCGCCGTTGTTGATCGACTCGTCGTCCGGGTGCGCGTGCACCAGCAGCAGACGACGGCCGGGCTGTTCCGTCATGGACCCCAGCCTACGAGGTCCGGTGACGGTCAGAACTTGATGCTGCCGATCATGCCCGCGATGTTCGTCGTCAGCTCGTTGATCGTGGGAGCGACGGTCGAGGAGGCCAGGTAGAAACCCAGCAGCATGCAGACGATCGCATGCCCCGTCTTCAGCCCTGACTTCTTCACGAGCAGGAAGACGATGATCGCCAGCAGCACCACCGCCGAAATCGAGAGTGCCACGGCGGCTCACCTCCAAAGATCCACGAGGGCGCGGGGGGGGGTCGGACTATGGGGGCATCAAATCCGTACAGCAGCCAGCAGGTTCATACCCACTATGCGTCATTGATCATAACTATCCGTCCGTGCGCATCGATCGGCGCACGGCCGCACAAGGGGGCGCATGGCCAATATGGTCAGGGCATGACGACCGAGCTTGACTCCTTCCCCCGCCGGCACGCCCGCACCCAGCGCTTCACGCTCGGCGCGCCGCGTTCGTTCACTGTGGCGCCCGACGGTTCCCGTGTCGTGTTCCTGCGCTCCGGTTCCGGTACGGACCGGGCGAGTTCACTGTGGGTCCTCGACCCGGAGGAGGGCGGGGAACGCGTGGCGGCCGACCCGCGCGCCCTGCTGGGCGGTGCCTCGGAGGACCTCTCGGCGGAGGAGCGGGCGCGGCGCGAGCGCAGCCGTGAGGGCGGTGCCGGCGTCGTCGGGTACGCCACCGACGCGGCCGTCGAGTTGGCCTCTTTCGCCTTGTCAGGGCGGCTGTTCACGGCGGAGCTGCGGGCCGGGACGGCGCGCGAACTGGCGGTCCCCGGGCCGGTGATCGACCCGCGCCCGTCGCCCGACGGACGGCATCTCGCCTATGTCGCCCGGGGCGCGCTGCGGGTGGTGGGCGCCGAGGGCGAGGGCGACCGGGCGCTCGCCGAGCCGGAGTCGGAGAATGTCTCGTTCGGGCTGGCCGAGTTCGTCGCGGCCGAGGAGATGGGGCGCTCGCGTGGTTTCTGGTGGGCTCCGGAGTCGGACCGGCTGCTCGTGGCGCGCGTGGACGACACGCCGGTGGCTCGGTGGTGGATCTCCGACCCGGCGCATCCGGACCGGGAGCCGCAGCGGGTGCCGTACCCGGCGGCCGGCACCGGCAACGCGGACGTGCGGCTGTTCGTGATCGGTCTGGACGGGGCGCGCACGGAGGTCTCCTGGGACCGGGCCCGCTACCCGTATCTGGCGCATGTGCACTGGTCAGCGGCGGGTGCCCCGCTGCTCCTCGTCCAGGCCCGCGACCAGCGCAGCCAGCTGATCCTGGCCCTGGACCCGGACTCCGGGGCGACCCGGATGGTGCACGCCGACGAAGATCGAACATGGCTTGATCTTTTCCCCGGGGTGCCGTGCTGGAGCCCGTCCGGGCAACTGGTCCGGATTGCGGACGAGGGCGGCGTCCGGGTGCTGGCGGTCGGTGAGCGGCCGCTGACGGGAGCGCAGTTGCACGTCAGGGCGGTGCTGGACGTCTCGGACGACGACGTGCTGGTCTCGGCGTCGGCCGGCGAGGAGGCGGCGGAGCCGGAGACGGGCCAGGTGCACGTGTACCGGGTGAACGAACTCGGCGTGGAGCGGGTGTCGCAGGAGCCGGGCGTGCACGCGGCGGTGCGCGCCGGGGGCGTGACCGTGCTGGTGTCGGCGGTGCTCGACCGGGCGGGGGCGCGGGCCCAGGTGCTGTGCGACGGAAAACCGACCTTCACGGTCCGTTCCCATGCGGAAGACCCCGGTATGTCCCCCCGCGTGACGCTCACCGAGGGGGGCGCACGCCGCATCCCGTGCGCCGTGCTTATGCCTCGGGACTACGCCGGTGACACCCCCCTGCCGGTCCTCATGGACCCGTACGGTGGCCCGCACGGACAGCGGGTGGTCGCGGCCCACAACGCGCACCTCACCTCGCAGTGGTTCGCCGACCAGGGTTTCGCGGTGGTGGTCGCGGACGGCCGCGGCACGCCGGGCCGCTCCCCCGCCTGGGAGAAGGCCGTCCACCACGACTTCACCGTCTCGCTGGACGACCAGGTGGAGGCGCTCGATGACCTCGCGCAGCGGTTCCCGCTGGACCTGTCCCGGGTGGCGATCCGCGGCTGGTCCTACGGCGGCTGGCTGGCGGGCCTGGCGGTGCTGCGCCGCCCTGACGTCTTCCACGCGGGCATCGCGGGCGCGCCGGTGACGGACTGGCGCCTGTACGACACCCACTACACCGAGCGCTACCTCGGCACCCCGCAGGAGCAGCCGGCCGCCTACGCCAAGAGCTCCCTGGTCACGGAGGACGGCCTGTCCTCCCCCGCCGAGCCCCACCGCCCCCTGATGGTCGTGCACGGCCTCGCCGACGACAACGTCGTGGTCGCGCACGCCCTGCGCCTGTCCTCGGCCCTGCTCGCCGCCGGCCGCCCCCACGAGGTGCTGCCCCTGTCGGGCGTCACGCACATGACCCCGCAGGAACAGGTCGCGGAGAACCTGCTGCTGCTCCAGGTGGACTTCCTCAAGCGCGCGCTCGGCATCGCGGCCCCCTGAGCGCACGGCGACGGGCCGGGGCGACATGGCGCGCCCCGGCCCGTCTACGGCACCCGCACGGCCGTACGCTGAACAGCCTGACGCGTCCGTATATCGGGACCGGGTCGGCGAAGTTGCCTGCGTGTTAACGCAGTTGCGGGGGTTTGCGGCGCTATGCGCCGGGGTCCCCGGGTACGACGGTTCCCGGCACCCCTGGGGGATGCCGGGAACCGGGACGGACGCGGGGTGGATCAGGCCGCGTGGACCACGTCCTTCTCCTCCGCGAAGTGGCACGCCGACTCGTGGGCCGCCGGGGTGTCCTCGCCCTGGAAGCGCTCCGGGATGGCCAGGAGGGGGACCTCCTGGGCGCACTTGTCCTGGGCCTTCCAGCAGCGGGTGCGGAAACGGCAGCCGGAGGGCGGGTTGGCCGGGGACGGGACGTCGCCGGTCAGGATGATCCGCTCGCGCCCTTCCCGGGACTCCGGGTCGGGGACCGGGACCGCCGACAGCAACGCCTGGGTGTAGGGGTGCGTCGGGTGGTCGTAGATCTCCGTGTCCGTGCCGATCTCCGCCATCTTGCCCAGGTACATCACGCCGACCCGGTCCGAGATGTGCCGGACGATCGACAGGTCGTGCGCGATGAAGAGGTACGAGAGGTTGAACTCGTCCTGCAGCTTCTCCATCAGGTTGATGACCTGCGCCTGGACGGACACGTCCAGGGCCGAGACCGGCTCGTCGCAGATGATGATCTCGGGGTTGAGCGCGAGGCCCCGGGCGATGCCGATGCGCTGGCGCTGACCGCCCGAGAACTGGTGCGGATAGCGGTTGATGTACTCGGGGTTGAGGCCCACGACGTCCAGGAGGTCCTGGACCTTGCGCCGGCGGTCGCCCTTCGGCGCCACCTCGGGGTGGATCTCGAAGGTCTCCCCGATGATGTCACCCACCGTCATACGCGGGTTGAGCGAGGTGTACGGGTCCTGGAAGACCATCTGGATGTTGCGGCGTACGGCCTTCAGCGCGCGCCCGGACAGCTTGGTGATGTCCTGGCCCTTGTAGAAGATCTCGCCCGCGGTCGCCTTCTCCAGCATCATCAGCAGCTTGGCGACCGTGGACTTGCCACAGCCGGACTCGCCGACGATGCCGAGCGTCTCGCCCTGGTAGAGGTCGAAGGAGACCCCGTCCACGGCCTTGACCGCGCCGATCTGACGCTTGAACAGGATGCCCTGGGTCAGCGGGAAGTGCTTGACCAGGTTGCGCACCTGCAGGATCGGCTCACCGCGCTCGACCGGCGCCTCGATGGCGGCCACGGCCTCCTCGTCGGTGGCGGCGTCGACCGTCTCCACCTCGGTGACGTTGGGGGTGGCGTCCATGGACTCGTCCGTCTTGTCCAGCTCAGCCATGGATCGTCTCCTTCCAGAAATGGCACGCGCTGCCGCGGCCGACCAGCTCGACGCCGTCCCGCTCGGTGACGGGGTGCAGCGGCGGGATGTCCGTACGGCAGATGTCCTGCGCCATGGGGCACCGCGGGTTGAAGGCGCAGCCGGACGGGATACGCGTCAGGTTGGGCGGCAGGCCCTTGATCGCGTACAGGTCCTGGCCCTTCTGGTCGAGGCGCGGGATCGACTCGAGCAGACCCTTGGTGTAGGGGTGCGCGGGCCGCTTGTACAGCTCGTGCACGGGTGCGGTTTCCACGATCCGGCCCGCGTACATCACGGCGATCTTGTCCGCGACGTCGGCGACCACGCCGAGGTCGTGGGTGATCAGGATCAGTCCCATGTTGTACTCGCGCTGCAGGTCCGCGAGCAGGTCCATGACCTGCGCCTGGACCGTCACGTCGAGGGCCGTGGTCGGCTCGTCGGCGATGATCAGGTCCGGCTCAAGGGCGAGTGCCATCGCGATCATGATGCGCTGGCGCATGCCGCCGGAGAACTGGTGCGGGTAGTCCCCGACGCGCTCCTTGGCGGCCGGGATCTTCACGCGGTCCATCAGCTCGATCGCCTTGGCCTTGGCGTCCTTCTTGCTCAGGCCCTGGTGGACGCGGAACATCTCGCCGAGCTGGTAGCCGACGGACAGCACCGGGTTCAGCGCGGACAGCGCGTCCTGGAAGATCATGGCGATCTTCCTGCCGCGGATCTTGCGCCGGGCGTCGTTGGACATGCTGAGCATGTCCTCGCCCCGGTACAGGATCTGCCCCTGGGGGATCCGCCCGGGCGGCATGTCGAGGATGCCCATGATCGCCTGCGCGGTCACGGACTTGCCGGAGCCGGACTCGCCGAGCACGGCGAGGGTCTCGCCGGAGCGGACGGTGTAGTTGACGCCGTTGACGGCCTTGGCCACGCCGTCGCGGGTGTGGAACTCGACGTGCAGGTCGCGCACTTCGAGCAGGGGGACGTCACCCTCGGCCGCACCGCGCGGCTCGGGGACGTTCCGGGTCTCTTCGATGGTGGTCACGTACGCCCTCCTCAGCGCAGCTTCGGGTCAAGGGCGTCGCGCACCGCGTCGCCGAGCATGATGAACGCGAAGACGGTGAGGCTGAGCATGCCCGCCGGGAACAGCAGCGTGTGCGGGTTGTCCCGGATCACCTTGCTGCCCTCGGAGATGTCGATGCCCCACGAGATCGTCGGGTCGCTGAGGCCGAGGCCGAGGAACGACAGGGTCGCCTCGGCCGAGATGTAACCGCCGAGGGCGATCGTGGCCACGACGATGGTCGGCGCGATGGCGTTCGGCATCACATGGCGGAACAGGATCCGCGTGGTGCCGGCGCCGAGCGCCCGGGCCGCCGTCACGTAGTCGGCCTGCTTGGCCGTGATCACCGAGCTGCGGGTGACCCGCGCGATCGAGGTCCAGCCCAGACAGGCGAGGGCCAGGATGACCACGTACACCTTGCGCTCGGTGAAGGCGTTCAGGACGACCATCGTGCCGAGCAGGAACGGCAGGCCGAAGAAGATGTCGACGATCCGGGAGATCAACGAGTCGATCCAGCCGCCGAAGTAGCCGGCGAGCATGCCGAGCAGTCCGCCGAGCAGGGTGACCAGCGCGGTCACGCCGACGCCGACCAGGATGGAGGCGCGGGTGCCGTGGATGACCCGGGAGTAGATGGAACGGCCCTGCTGGTCGTAACCGAACCAGTCGGGCTGGAAGAAGTGCCCCAGCTCCGGCTTGCCCAGGTAGTGGTTGACCAGGTCGCCGTCGCGCGGGTCGACGCTGGTGAACCAGCCCGGGAAGGCGGCGATCACGAGCAGCAGGACCAGCAGCACCGAGGACACCCAGAACATGGGTCGGTGCCGCAGGTCGTACCAGGCGTCTCCCCACAGGGAACGAGGCTTCTCGCTCTTCTGGCCACTGCCCGGGGCGGTCAGGTCGACCGCCGGCGGGGCCACGGCGTCCACGGCCGCGGCGTCGGTGGTCTGGGCCTTGGTCACGTCAGGCATACCGGATCCTCGGGTCCAGGACCGCGTACAGCAGGTCGATGAGCAGGTTGATCAGGAGGATGACGAGGACGAGCACCGTCACCACACCCGTGACCGTCGAGCCCTCGCTCGTCTGGATCGCCCGGTACAGGAGGTTGCCGACCCCCTGGATGTTGAAGATGCCCTCCGTGATGACCGCGCCGCCGATGAAGCCGCCGACGTCCGTGCCGACGAAGGTGACGACCGGGATCAGCGAGTTGCGCAGCAGGTGGACACCGATGATGCGGCGCCGGGGCAGGCCCTTGGCCAGGGCGGTGCGCATGTAGTCGGCCCGCAGGTTCTCGGCGAAGGTCGTCCTGGTCAGCCGTGCCACGTAGGCCATGGAGAGCATGGCGAGGACGAAGGCGGGCAGGAACAACTGCGAGAAGTCCGTGGAGTCCTGGACGTTGGGCGGGAGCCATCCGAGTTCGTCGGCGAAGATGAACCGGGCGATGAAGCCCAGGACGAACACCGGGATGGAGATCACCGTCAGCGTGAAGACCAGAACGCCGGTGTCGGCGGCCTTGCCGGCCTTCAGACCGGCCCACGCGCCCAGGCCCACACCGATGATGATCTCGATGGTGATGGCCAGCAGCGTCAGCCGCAGAGTCACCGGGAAGGCCTCGCCCATGAGCTCGGTGACCGGACGGCCCGCGAGGTTCTTGCCGAAGTCTCCCTGGAGGAGATTCCACATGTAGTGGACGTACTGTTCGAGGACGGGCTTGTCGAAGCCGTACTCGCGCTTGATCTGCGCGATCTGTGCGGGATCGGGTGCCTTGTCCCCGTAGATGGCCCGGACCGGGTCGCCCGGCAGGATGTGGACCATCAAGAAGATCAACAGAGTTGTCCCGATGAAGATCGGGATCATCTGGAGCAGTCGCCTGGCGGCGTAGCGCCCCATCTTGCGCCTCCATGCCGTGAGGGGTCGGCGAGGCCTGCGCACTCATCTCTACCGCAGGTCGGGGGGTGAGGTGGAGGCCTGTGCCTACGGACCGGTGCCGCCGCTCCCCTGGAGGGAGGGGCGGCACCGGTCTGCGGTCGTCTTGTTACTTCTGCTTGACCTGGATGGTGTCGAAGATCGGGTCACCGTCCTGGCCGTACTCGATCTTGCCGAGGATGTTGGTCGACTGACCGCTGTTGACCTTGTAGAACCAGAGCGGGATCGCCGGCATGTCCTTGGCGAGGAGCTGCTCCGCCTCCTGGTACTTGGCCACGGTCTCGTCGATCGAGCTGGCCTTGTCCGCCTCGGAGCTCAGCTTGTCGAACTCCTTGTTGGAGTAACCGCTGGTGTTGCCCGCCGCGGTGCTGCCGTACAGGTCGCGCATGAAGTTCGAGTTGACCGGGTAGTCGAGCACCCAGCCACCGCGGTACATGGACTTGACCTGCTCGTTGTCACGGGCGTCGAGGTCGGCCTGGAAGGTCGGCTTCGGGTCGCCGGTGCACTCCACACCGGTGGACTTGCGGATCGAGTTGCAGACCGCGTCGACCCAGGGCTTGTGGTCCTGGTCGGCGTTGTACTGGATCTGGATCTTGTTGCCCGGGACGCCGCCACCCTCCTGGATGAGCTTCTTGGCCTGGGCCGGGTCGAACTTGACGATGTCGCCGAGCGCGCCCTTCTTGTAGCCGAGGACGCCGGGGGCGACGTAGGAGTCGGCCGGGGTACGCGTGCCCTGCAGGACGGTCTTGGTGATCGTCTGGCGGTCGATCGCCATGGACAGACCCTGGATGACCTTGGGGTCGATGTCCTTGAACTGCTTGGTGTAGAACGCCGGCACGATCGACTGGACGGCCGAGTACGGCTGGTCGATGGCGCGGTCGCCGAGGTCCGTCTTGTAGCTGGTCAGCGCGGTGGTCGGGACCTGCTCGATCCAGTCCACGTTGTTGGAGCGCAGGTCCGAGTAGGCGGCGTCGGCGGTCGTGTAGTTCTTGAAGTCGATGCCGCCGTTCTTGGCCTTGTTCGGGCCCTGGTAGTCCGCGAACTTGCGGACCTTGATGAGCTTGTTGTGCTCCCAGGAGACGAACTTGTACGGGCCGTTGCCGACCGGCTTCTCGCCGTAGGCCTTCGGGTCCTTGAAGAAGGCCTCGGGCAGCGGCGCCCACACGTCGTAGCCCAGCTTGTACGCGAAGTACGAGACCGGCTGCGTCAGCTTGATCGTGAAGGTGTTGTCGTCGACGATCTTCAGACCGGACATCTTGTCGGTCTTCGGGTCACCCTTCTCCGGGTGCACGTCCTCGAAGCCGACGATGTCGGAGAACCAGCTGGAGTTGGTCTGGTTGTTCTTGATGTTGGCCGACCAGTTCCAGGAGTCCACGTAGGACTTCGCGGTGACCGGCGTGCCGTCGTGGAACTTCCAGCCCGGCTTGAGCTTGACGGTCCACTCGGACGAGTCGTCGTTCGGGGTGACCGACTCGGCGTTGACGTACTCCAGCTTGCCGGTGCCGGGCTCGTAGTCGACCAGGCCGGCGAAGATCGTGCGCAGGACACGGCTGCCCTGGCTCTCCTTGGCGTTGGCCGGCTGGAGCGGGTTCTGAGGCTCGCTCAGCTGCGCAGTGACGATGCCGTTCGGGTCGGCCTTCCCCTTGTTCATGTCGTCGCCGGCACTGTCATCGCCGCCGCCGCAGGCGGTGGCGGCCAGGGCGACGACTATCGCCCCCGCGACCCACTTGGCGCTCTTGGCACCGCGCATGGGTTCCTCCTATGAAGTCATTGGTTCACCGCAAAGGGAGCACAGACAGACTGCCGCCACCGCCCGTCGCCGGTGCCGGAAATCGTCAGGTGCCCCCGCGCTCGTGAGTCGGCGCCGCCTCCAGCGAGTGACCCGTTCATCCGAGCTCTACGCGCCTAACTATCTGCCAAACGCCAGGAGCGAACCACACTCTCGAGGTCTCGGTTCGATCACAGCTCGCGCCTACATCTTCCAAAATCCGGACAAAGGGTTGGGTGAAAGATCCCTGCGAAACGGACTTGTTACACGAGTATCGACAACGAGTGCCCGAATAGCGGACGCGAGTGATCAAAATCCAGTTGCGCTCAGCGGCGGAAGATGCATCACGCCGCCGCGGGCCGGCAGCACATGAGGTGCCCCGGTGGACTGAGCAACTTTAGCCAGGCGAGCCACCCGGGCGCGCCCCAGCCGACGGCAGCCGCGCAGCGGTAGGGAAAACCCTCTATACATGCGACCGGCGCCAGCAGGACGGAGGCCGCATCGGTTGTGGAGGTCGCCCTCGACATCAGACGCTGGGCCGCAGTGACTCCCCGTTTCTCCCGCGCGACCGCTCTCCCCCGAGCGGCCGCGCATCGCCCCACCCAGTGGACGGCCGGCGCGTGCGGCGCGGTGCGACTCGGCGAACTCGTGGATCGCGTGCGCGGGTTGGCCTTCCCGGAGGCCTACGGTGCACGGCTCCCTGACGCACGGCACCGGGCACCCCGTCCGTACGGGGTGCCCGGTGCCGTCGTGCCGTGGTGCGTCAGCCGTGCTTGGCGCGGCTGGCGGCGCGGGCGCGCTCGCGGGCGTCCAGGTTCACCTTGCGGATGCGCACGGCCTCCGGGGTGACCTCGACGCACTCGTCGTCGCGGCAGAACTCCAGGGACTGCTCCAGCGACAGCTTGCGGGGCGGGACGATCGACTCGGTCACATCGGCCGTCGAGGACCGCATGTTCGTGAGCTTCTTCTCCTTGGTGATGTTGACGTCCATGTCGTCGGCGCGGGAGTTCTCGCCGACGATCATGCCCTCGTACACCTCGGTGCCCGGCTCGACGAAGAGCACGCCGCGCTCCTGGAGGTTGGTCATCGCGAAGGCGGTGACCGCGCCGGAGCGGTCGGCGACCAGGGAGCCGTTGTTACGGGTCTGGAGCGTGCCGAACCAGGGCTCGAAGCCCTCGTGGATGGAGTGGGCGATGCCCGTGCCGCGGGTCTGCGTCAGGAACTCGGTCCGGAAGCCGATCAGGCCGCGGGAGGGCACGACGAACTCCATGCGGACCCAGCCGGAGCCGTGGTTCGACATGTTGTCCATGCGGCCCTTGCGGACGCCCATGAGCTGGGTGACGGCGCCCATGTGCTCCTCGGGCACGTCCACGGTCATGCGCTCGACGGGCTCGTACGTCTTGCCGTCGATCTCCCGGGTGACCACCTGCGGCTTGCCGACGGTCAGCTCGTAGCCCTCGCGGCGCATGGTCTCGACGAGGATGGCCAGCGCCAGCTCGCCGCGGCCCTGCACCTCCCAGGCGTCCGGGCGCTCGGTCTCCAGGACCCGGAGCGAGACGTTGCCGATCAGCTCGCGGTCCAGGCGGTCCTTGACCTGGCGGGCGGTGACCTTGCGGTCCTTGACGGCCGCCTTGTTGTCGGCGCCCTTGCCGGTGGCGCCGCGGCCGACCAGCGGGGAGGTGTTGGTGCCGATGACCATGGAGATCGCCGGCTCGTCGACGGTGATCAGCGGCAGCGCGACCGGGTTCTCCGGGTCGGCCAGCGTCTCGCCGATCATGATGTCCGGGATACCGGCGACCGCGCAGATGTCACCGGGGCCGGCCTTCTCGGCGGGCTTGCGGGTGAGCGCCTCGGTCATCATCAGCTCGGAGATGCGCACGTTCTGGACGGACCCGTCGCGCTTCATCCACGCGACCGTCTGGCCCTTCTTCAGCTCGCCCTGCTGCACGCGCAGCAGCGCGATACGGCCGAGGAAGTTGTCGGCGTCCAGGTTGGTCACGTGCGCCTGGAGCGGGGCCGACTCGTCGTAGGTCGGGGCCGGGATGTGCTCCAGGATCGTCGAGAAGAACGGCTCCAGGCTGGTGGAGTCGCCCGGGACGGTGCCGTCGTCCGGCTTGGTGAGGGAGGCGATGCCGTCGCGGCCGCAGGCGTAGACGATCGGGAACTCGATCTGGTCCTCGTCGGCGTCCAGGTCGAGGAACAGGTCGTACGTCTCGTTGACGACCTCGTCGATCCGGGAGTCGGGGCGGTCCGTCTTGTTGATGCACAGGATGACGGGCAGCCGCTGCTGGAGCGCCTTGCGCAGCACGAAGCGGGTCTGCGGCAGCGGGCCCTCGGAGGCGTCCACGAGCAGGACGACGCCGTCGACCATCGACAGACCGCGCTCGACCTCGCCGCCGAAGTCGGCGTGGCCGGGGGTGTCGATGATGTTGATGGTGATGGGCTCCCCGCCGTCCTTGGGGTGGTACTTCACCGCCGTGTTCTTGGCGAGGATCGTGATGCCCTTCTCACGCTCCAGGTCGTTCGAGTCCATCATGCGGTCGTCGACCGAGTCGAGCTGGTGGGCGGCGAAGGCACCGGCCTGCTTCAGCATGCCGTCGACGATGGTGGTCTTGCCGTGGTCGACGTGGGCGACGATGGCGACGTTGCGGATGTCGTGGCGCGTGGCCATAAAGCGGCGATCTCCCGGAGTGTGAGGAAGGGGCTGTCGCGTACGTCTGTGTTACGCGGGCCCTGCCGGGCTCAACATGCCACGGCCTCACCCCATGGTACGGGTCTGTCACCGCTGAGGTGAGCCGGGATGCTTCGGCGCAGGTCAGGGCCTTGTCGCACGGCTTCCGGCCGGTCCGCAGGCGTGCCGGGCGGCCTCCCGGGCCAGAGCGGTGTCCGGGCGCTCGCCGCAGCCGCTCGCGCCGGCGATGTCGACCGTCCAGGTGCGGGCCCGGCCGGAGACGGTCCTGCCGTCCGGGCAGGTGTGGCGGAAGTCCGCGGAGACCTCCCGGACACCGGCGTACTGGTAGTACGCGCCCGGCGTGCGCGGGGTGACGCGGCCCTCGCCGAGCGCCGGGGCCCGCTGCCCGGGGTCGGTGAACGCCCAGGTGTCCCCGCCCGCCTGCGCCAGGGTGGGTGCGTCGGAGTCGATCTCCCCGGTCTCCTTGCCGAGGGAGAACAGGACCTCGGCGGCGAGCGGTGCCGGCCCGTCGGCGCGTACCGAGGGGACGGGCGTGTGGACGCGCCGTACCGGGTTGCGCAGCGCGCCGCCGCCCTCGTCCAGCCGCTCCGGACGCGAGACGCCGGTCAGCCGGTCGCGTGTGGTGACCGGGGACCAGGTGAAGGTGCCCTTCGCGCAGGCCCGCGCCCGGGGCGTGCCGCTCTCGCCCGGGGCGCTCCGGGCCCCCGGTTCCCCGGTGCACGCCGTCAGCGCCGCGATCAGCGCCCCGATGGCCAGGCCGGCCGCGCAGGCCCGCCGTACCGTGCCGTCCATGTGCCGGCCCCCGTCCCCCGTACGCGGACACCCGGCGTCCGCCCCATGATCACTGCCGGCCTCATGGTGGGGACGCCGGGCGGGCGGCGGCAAGGCATTTGAGCGTTTCCGGAGCTACCGGGCGGTCGAGCCGGTCACGGAGGGGCCCGGGGCGGGCTTGGCGCCCTTCTTCAGGAAGCCCATGTCCTCGTAAACCGGCGTGCCGAGGCCGAAGGCGCCCGCGTTGGCCAGGTTCGTGCGGGCCGCGAGGAGCTGGGGGCGCTGGAAGAGGGGGATGGATCCGGCCGCCGCCCAGATGCGGGAGTCGGCCTTGCGGATGAGGGAGCGGGACTTGCCCTCGTCGAGCGTGGCCACGGCCTCGTCGAAGAGCTGGTCGACCTGGTCGGTGCCGACGCGCGTGTAGTTCTGCTCGACGCTCAGCGAGCCGTCGGCGGCCGGGACGGGCTTGGCGTAGACGGGCCGGGCGTCGGTGGCGGGGTAGGCCGTGGCGGGCCAGGAGTACAGGGCGAGGTCGTACTGGCCGGAGGCGATGTGGTCCTTGAAGTAGGACTCGTCCGAGACCTTGGAGATCTCCGTGCCGATGCCGACGCGCTGCAGCATGCGCGTGATGCGGTCGGCGACCGTGCGCAGCGTCCGGGAGCCGGGCCCGGAGGGGAGCACGAAGCGGAGCGTGAGGGCCTTGCCGTTCTTGGCGAACGGGGCGGCCTCCCGGTTCGCCGGGGCGGCGGTGCCGCGCGGGGCGTACGCGCCGGGGGCGCCGCCGGGGTGCGGGTGCTTGTACTGCTTGCCGTCCTGGCCGGGTGCCTTGCCGTCCTCGGCGGCGCCGGAGGAGCCGTCGGCCTGTTCGCCCTCGGAGCCGGCCGCCTTCTCCTCCTTCTCCTTCCCTTTCTCCTTCTTCTGTTCCCCGACCGGGCCGCCGCGCACCCAGCCGGCGTCCGCGAGCAGGGCCTGGGCCTCCTCGGTGTCCTGGTCGCCGAGGGCGCCGCTGTTGTCGGCGTAGGCGGCCTGGCCGGACAGGGCCAGGTGGCTGCCGACCGGGACGGCGGGCAGGCCGAGGGGCTTGAGGACGGCCTCGGCGAGTTCCTTGCGGTCCAGGGCGCGGGCGACGGCCCGGCGGACCCGTTCATCGGCCAGGGGGCCCTCGGCGCCGTTCAGGGCGAGCTGGGTGAAGGCCGGCTCCAGGGACTTGCGCACCTCGAAGCCGCGCAGGGCCTGCTGCTGCCGGGCGTACTTGGCGGCCGCCTTGCGCAGTTTCCTGCGGGCGGCGGTCTCCTCGTCGGCCGCGTCCTCGTCACTGCCGTTGGCGACCGCCCACGAGCGCAGGGCGTCGGCGGCGGAGCGGTCGGCGCCCGGACCCATCAGGGGGCTGCTGGAGCTGGGCGGGCGGGCGGCGACGGTGATGCGGCGGGCCGCGGTGGGGTCGATCTCGGCCAGGTCGAGGGTGCCGGCGGCCAGCTCGGCGGCCCGCTTGTCGCGCGGGACGGTGCGCAGCTCGATCGTGGAGAGCTTGGCCGGCTCACCCCACCAGCGCGGGTTGCGGGCCAGCGTGATCCTGTCGTCCTCGGCGTCGACCTTCTTCACCGTGAAGGGGCCGGCGGTGACCTTGAGCTTCGTGCGGGCGCCGTCGTTGAAGGAGTCCGGGGTGCCCATGACGTCCTTCGGGTACAGCGGGGAGAACAGCGAGCGCCAGTCGGCGTAGGGGCGGCTGAAGGTGACCCGGACCTCCAGGGCGCTGTCGCCGCGCTCGATCTTCTGGATGCGGTCGTAGCCGGCGTTGCGGGCGGTCCAGTAGGCGGTGTCCTTGCCGGACAGGGCGCGCCACTGGGCGGCGAAGTCGGCGGCGCCGATCTCCCGGCCGTCGCTCCAGACGGCCTGCTGGTTGAGCTTGTACAGCACGACCTGCTTGGGCTCGGTCTCGACGACCTTCGCTGATTCCAGGTAGTCCGGGTTGCGTTCGGGCCGGCCGGAGTCGTCCATCCGGAACATCGACGGCAGGACGGCCTGGGCGACGCGGGTGGTGGTGGCGTCGGCGTCCGACTGGAAGGTGTTCAGCGTGTCGGGCACGGAGTCGACGGCCCAGCGCAGGGTGCCCCCGTCGGCGATCTTGTCGCGGGCGGCGGGCCCGATGTCCGGAGCGGCGAGCGGCTTGCCGGCCGGGTCCTCGGAACCGCACCCGGCGAGCGCGGGCACCGCGAGCACGCCCGCGGTGAGGAAGGCGACCGAGCGCGTGACCGCACGCGGGCCGACACCGTGCTGGGACATCTGTGCTACCTCCGGGGAGCCGCGGGCGTTACGATCACATTTGGCGGTATTTGGAGTTCATCTGATGTACGCGGCCACTGAAGAGGAAAGGGTTCGGCAACACAGGGCGACACGGCGGTCACGGACGGGAAGCCACCCATGCGGCCCAACGCACCGCCCGGTGCACCCACACACCTCGGCCAATCGATGCACATCCCTTCACAGCGCAAGGTGTGACGCGCAACACTCGCAGGCGCATGAACGCTGCCGCCTTGGGCCTCGAAGGACCCGTGGAAGTGAGGGCAAGTCATGTCCGTTCACGACGAACTGACCTCGGTCCAGCGCTGCCTCGACGACCTGCTGCGGTCGCTGGGGCGCCTGGAGAAGCAGCTCGGCACCGGCGGCCTGGAGGTACGCCGCGTCCGGGCCGACGCCAACCACCTGCGTGAGAGCCTCGCCCTGCTGCGTGAGGCAGCCGCCTCCCAGGCCGCGCCGAAGCGCCCCGAGCTCGTCACCATCTCGGACGCGCCGTACGACCCGTCCCTGTGGATCGACTCCGACGACGAGGGGCTAGGCGCCCGGGACCGGCGCGCTCCCTGACCGGGAGGGCGTGGAGCGACCGGCACCTCCCCCGCAACCGACCGGAGTCGTCACGTGGCCACTGGTACGGAACCCCCCGCCACCGAACCCCTTCCCGGCAGCGGCGGCGTACGGGCGGGTACGCGCGCCGCGATCGCCGCCCCGCACCTGCGCACCGACCGCTGGTGGCTGGCCCCGGCCGGCACGGCCGCCGGCCTGCTGGCCTTCATCGTCTACTCGACCTGGCGGGCCTTCGCGAACGCCGACTACTACGCGGCGCCGTACGTCTCGCCCTTCTACTCCCCGTGCCTGGCGGAGAACTGCGAGCCGATGCGGGCCGGCCCCAACGGGGACCTGTTCGGCAGCTGGTGGGGCATCTCGCCCGCGATCATCATCCTGATCTTCCCGCTGGGCTTCCGGCTCACCTGCTACTACTACCGCAAGGCGTACTACCAGGGCTTCTGGGCGTCCCCGCCGGCCTGCGCGGTGGCCGAGCCGCACAAGAAGTACACCGGCGAGACCCGCTTCCCGCTGATCCTGCAGAACGTCCACCGGTACTTCTTCTACGCGGCGATCCCCGTCGCGGGGATCCTCACCTACGACACCGTGCTCGCCTTCCGCGACGAGCACTACGCGTGGGGCCACATGGGCCTCGGCACCCTGGTGTTCCTGGTCAACATCGTGCTGATCTGGGCGTACACCCTCTCCTGCCACTCCTGCCGGCACATCGTCGGCGGCAAGCTCAAGCACTTCTCCCGGCATCCCGTGCGCTACCGGATGTGGCAGTGGGCGGGGAAGCTCAACGCCCGGCACATGCAGCTCGCCTGGGCGTCCCTGGTGAGCGTGGCGCTCGCCGACCTCTACGTCTACCTGCTCGCGTCCGGTGCCTTCGACGATCCGCGATTCTTCTGATGAGTGAGGCGTTCTGATGTCCGTGGTCGACCGGCAGGAGTGGGACGTCGTCGTGGTGGGCGCGGGCGGTGCCGGGCTGCGCGCCGCCATCGAGGCCCGTGAGCGGGGCGCCCGTACGGCCGTGATCTGCAAGTCGCTGTTCGGCAAGGCGCACACGGTGATGGCCGAGGGCGGCATCGCGGCGGCGATGGCCAACGCGAACGAGAACGACAACTGGCGGGTCCACTTCCGCGACACCCTGCGCGGCGGCAAGTTCCTCAACCAGTGGCGGATGGCCGAGCTGCACGCGCAGGAGGCGCCGCAGCGGGTGTGGGAGCTGGAGACCTGGGGGGCGCTGTTCGACCGCACCGAGGACGGCCGGATCTCCCAGCGCAACTTCGGCGGCCACGAGTACCCGCGGCTGGCCCACGTCGGCGACCGCACGGGCCTGGAGCTGATCCGCACCCTCCAGCAGAAGATCGTCTCCCTCCAGCAGGAGGACTTCCGGGAGACCGGCGACTACGAGTCCCGGCTGAAGGTCTTCCAGGAGTGCACGGTCACACGGGTGCTGAAGGCGGACGGACGCGTCGGCGGTGTCTTCGGCTACGAGCGCGAGTCGGGGCGCTTCTTCGTGCTGGAGGCGCCGGCCGTGGTGATCGCGACCGGCGGCATCGGCAAGTCCTTCAAGGTGACGTCGAACTCCTGGGAGTACACCGGCGACGGCCACGCGCTGGCCCTGCTCGCGGGCGCCCCGCTGCTCAACATGGAGTTCGTGCAGTTCCACCCGACCGGCATGGTCTGGCCGCCGTCGGTGAAGGGCATCCTCGTCACCGAGTCGGTGCGCGGCGACGGCGGGGTGCTGCGCAACTCCGACGGCAAGCGGTTCATGTTCGACTACGTCCCGGACGTCTTCAAGGACAAGTACGCCGAGTCGGAGGAGGAGGCCGACCGCTGGTACGACGACCCGGACCACAACCGGCGTCCCCCCGAGCTGCTCCCCCGCGACGAGGTCGCCCGGGCGATCAACTCCGAGGTCAAGGAGGGGCGCGGCTCCCCGCACGGGGGCGTGTTCCTCGACGTGTCGACGCGGATGCCCGCCGAGGTGATCAAGCGGCGGCTGCCGTCGATGTACCACCAGTTCAAGGAGCTGGCGGACGTCGACATCACGGCGGAGGCGATGGAGGTCGGGCCCACCTGCCACTACGTGATGGGCGGGATCGCGGTCGAGTCCGACACGGCGGCGGCACGCGGGGTGCCCGGGCTGTACGCGGCCGGTGAGGTCGCCGGCGGCATGCACGGCTCCAACCGGCTCGGCGGCAACTCGCTGTCCGACCTGCTGGTGTTCGGGCGCCGGGCGGGCTGGCACGCGGCCGAGTACGCGGCGGGACAGGCCGGGGCGCGCCCGGCCGTCGACGACGAGCAGGTCGACGCCGCCGCGGCCGAGGCGCTGCGGCCCTTCTCGGCGGAGGCGGAGACGGGCGAGCCGGCCGGGGGCCCGCCGGAGAACCCGTACACGCTGCACCAGGAGTTGCAGCAGACCATGAACGACCTGGTGGGCATCATCCGCCGCGAGACGGAGATGAAGCAGGCCCTGGAGAAGCTGGCCGAGCTGCGGGTGCGGGCGCGGCGGGCCGGGGTCGAGGGGCACCGGCAGTTCAATCCGGGCTGGCACCTCGCCCTGGACCTGCGGAACATGCTGCTGGTCAGCGAGTGTGTGGCGCGGGCCGCGCTGGAGCGCACCGAGTCGCGCGGCGGGCACACGCGCGAGGACCACCCGTCGATGGACCGCAAGTGGCGGCGGATCAACCTGCTGTGCGCGCTCGCCGACCCGGCGGGCGAACCCGCGGCGACGGACCCGGCCCGCGGCCGGATCACGCTCACCCGCGAGACCACCGAACCCGTCCGTGCCGACCTGCTCGCCTTGTTCGACAAGGAGGAGCTGGTCAAGTACCTCGCCGAAGAGGAGCTGTACGAATGAGCGGCTATGCGGCCCACTTCAAGGTGTGGCGCGGGGACGTGAGCGGCGGCGGCCTGGAGGACTTCGAGGTCGAGGTCAACGAGGGCGAGGTGGTGCTCGACATCATCCACCGGCTCCAGGCCACCCAGGCGCCCGATCTCGCCGTGCGCTGGAACTGCAAGGCCGGCAAGTGCGGTTCGTGCTCGGCGGAGATCAACGGCCGGCCGCGGCTGATGTGCATGACGCGCATGTCGGTGTTCGGCCGACAGGACACGATCACGGTCACGCCGCTGCGCGCCTTCCCGGTGATCCGGGACCTCGTCACGGACGTCGGCTTCAACTACCGCAAGGCACGGGAGGTCCCGGCCTTCGTGCCGCCGGCCGGGCTCGCCCCGGGCGAGTACCGCATGATGCAGGAGGACGTGGACCGGCCACAGGAGTTCCGCAAGTGCATCGAGTGCTTCCTGTGCCAGGACACCTGCCATGTGGTCCGCGACCACGAGGAGAACAAGCAGGCGTTCGCCGGCCCCCGCTTCCTCATGCGGGTCGCGGAGCTGGACATGCATCCGCTGGACGCGGCGGAAGAGGCGGGCCTGGACCGCAAGTCCACCGCCCAGGACGAACACGGCCTGGGCTACTGCAACATCACCAAGTGCTGCACGGAGGTCTGCCCCGAGGGCATCAAGATCACGGACAACGCCCTGATCCCGCTGAAGGAACGGGCGGTCGACCGCAAGTACGACCCCCTGGTCTGGCTGGGCTCGAAGATCAGGCGACGCTCGTCGGCGGGCTGATCACCGCCTGACCCGGTCCTCAGCGAGCAGGCCCCGGACGGTGTGCGGGTGCCGTCTTCCCGGGCCGCTGCCGGAGGTCGGGAGCGCCCCCAGGGGTGTCCTCGGAGGCGGGAGCGTCCCGTGAGGTGTCCTCCGCGGCGGGTGTGCCGGCCCGGGGGTGCCCGATCGCGGTCAGAACAGGCTCAGCAGCGCCTCCGCCGGATCCGGCAGGCCGTTCCCGCCGTCCGGGAGCGGGAGTTCGAACCAGACGGTCTTGCCGCGGGGTGTACGGCGTGAGCCCCAGGCGGCGCTGAGGAGGCCGACGAGCTGGAGGCCGCGTCCGCCCTCGTCCGTGTCGCGGGCCCGGCGGCGGCGCGGCTGGACCAGGCCGGAGTCCCACACCTCGCAGACCAGGGTGCGGTCCAGCAGCAGGCGGAGCCGGATCTCGCCCTCGCCGTAGCGCAGGGCGTTCGTGACCAGTTCGCTGACGAGCAGCTCCGTGGTGTCGACGAGGGGCTCCATGTCCCAGCTGAGCAGCTGGGCGCGCGCGTACTCCCGGGCCCGGCCCACGCTGCGCGGTTCGCGCGGCAGGGTCCAGTCGCCGACCGACTCGGTGGGCAGGCCCTGGACACGTGCCATCAGCAGCGCGATGTCGTCCTCGCCGTGGTGCGTGTCCAGGGTGTTGAGGACGTGGTCGCAGACGTCCTCCAGCGGCTGGGTGGGGTCGGCGAGGGCGCTGACGAAGGCCTGGAGGCCCTCGTCCAGCGGATGGTCGCGGCTCTCGACCAGACCGTCCGTGTACAGCGCGAGCAGGGCTCCCTCGGGCAGTTCGACCTCGACCTCCTCGAAGGGCTCGCCGCCGACGCCGAGCGGCATGCCCGGCGGCACGTCCAGCATCAGGGCGGCCTCGCCCGGTTCGACCAGGACGGGCGGCAGATGGCCCGCGTTGGCGAACGTGCAGCGCCGGGTGACGGAGTCGTAGACGGCGTACACGCAGGTGGCGAGGTAGACCTCCGACAGGTCCGCCTCCCGGGGGCGCCGGGCCGCCCGGGTCGCCTGCTGGACGCCGCCGGGTGCGCCGAGGTTGCGGGCGATCTCGTCCAGCTGGGAGAGCACCTCCGCCGGTTCGAGGTCGAGCTGGGCCAGTGTCCGAACGGCGGTGCGCAGTTCGCCCATGGCGACGGCGGCGCGCAGGCCGCGGCCCATGACGTCGCCGACGACGAGCGCGGTGCGGTGCCCGGGGAGTTCGATGACGTCGAACCAGTCGCCGCCGACCTCGCTGGGCCGGCCGGTGTTGGCGTTGCCGGGCAGGTAGCGGCAGGCGATGTCCAGGCCGGAGGCCTCCGGGTCGCCGGGCGGGAGCAGGGACCGTTGCAGTATCAGCGCGCGTTCGTGCTCGCGCCGGTAGAGGCGGGCGTTGTCGATGCAGACGGCCGCGCGCGCGGCGAGTTCGACCGCGAGGTCCCGGTCCCGGTCGCCGAAGGGCTCGCTGCCCTTGGCGCGGGCGAACTGCACCAGCCCGACGACGGTGTCGTGGGCGACCATCGGCACGGCGAGCGTGGACTGCACGAGCCCGCCGTCCTCGGGGGGAACGGCCTGCGGACGGGCGGTGCGCAGGGCGTCCGCGCAGGGCGAGTTGAACGGGTAGTGGTGGACGGCGCCGACCGAGACGGGCACGCCGGAACCGGCGAACGGGGCGTCGGAGACGGCGCTGGCGAACGCCACGCGCCGCAACTCCGCGCTGCCGTCGGCGAGCCCGGGCGGGGTCTCGTCACCGGCCAGCAGGCCCTGGTAGAGGTCGACGGTGGCCAGGTCGCAGAAGCCTGGGACGACGACGTCGAGGAGCTGGCGGGCGGTGGTCTCCAGGTCGAGGGAGTTGCCGATGCGGGCGCCGGCCTCGTTCAGCAGGGCGAGGTTGCGGCGGGCGGCGGCGGCCTCGCGGGCGGCGGCGCGGCGCGCGGTGATGTCGATGCCGAGCCAGGCGATCCCGATGGGCCGGCCCGAACCGCTGTTCACCCGGTACAGGTTGACGGACCAGTGGCGGCGCTCGTCGGAGCCCGGCACGAAGCCCGTGACGTGCATGTCGGTGATGGAGTTGCCGGTCTCCAGCACACGGCGCATGGTGGCGGCGACCCGCTCGGCCTCACCGCGCTGGAGGTAGTCGTGGACCCCCTTGCCGCGGTGCTCGTCGGGCGTGCCGCCGAAGATGGAGGCGAACCGCTGGTTGGCGCGGCGGACCCGCAGGTCCGGGTCGATCAGCAGGAAGCCGAACGGGGATTGACCGAAAATGGCCTGCGAGGCGGCCAGGTCGGTCTCGATGCTGCGCAGGGTGCGGACGTCGACGACGATGCAGACGGCGGCCTTCTCGCCGGCATCGGTGCGCGTCGGCATGACGTACACCTCGGCGAGGCCCTCGTGCCCGCACTCCCCGTCGGCGTCCTTCGGCATCCGGAAGGGCACCACGCCGGTCCACTCTCGGCCGTCGAGGATCTCGGCCATCTTGCGGGTGCCGCGCTCGCGCAGGTGCGGGTCGACGAAAGCGGCGATCGGGTCCATGCCGACGGCGCGCGCGGCGGGGATGCCGAAGAGGTGCTCGGCGCGCAGGCTCCACTGGTCGACCAGCCCGTCCGGGCCGATGGAGAAGGACGCGACCTTGATGTAGTCGTAGATGGATCCGGGGGGGCTGCTCTGCCACATGGCGTCCCCGGCCGGGACCCCGTCGGCCGCGAGCGCGCCCGGGACCGCGGAGGCCGGGCCGTCCGCGGCCCTCGCCCTCGCGCCCTCCGACGGGTCCTCGGACTCCGTGGCCTTCGCTGGTATCTCGCTCACGCGAACCGTCCCCTCCAGCTCACCGCGCCCGGCACCGGTCACCAGGGGCGGCTGCCCGCAGTATCCAGCACTACGGTGCCGCACAACACGGTGTTCACGATCACAGCACGGTCCCGATGGTTTTCGGTCCGGACCGTGAGAACACTTCCAGTCTTCTAACCAGGGGACACGTCGTCGAATCCCTCGCGCCGACAACCGCCACTGGCCTGAACCATTCGCTCTACAGCGGTACCGGGTACGTACACCGTTTTTTCACTCCGGCACCGCCAGTTCGAACCACACGGTCTTGCCCTCGCCGCCGGGCCGGGTGCCCCAGCGGCGGGAGGACGAGGCCACCAGTTGCAGGCCTCGGCCGCTCTCGTCCTCGGGCCGGGCGGCCCGCTCGCGGGGCGGGTCCGGCAGCGGGTCGGACACCTCGACCAGCAGCACGCCGTCCAGGCCGGAGGGACGGACCAGGCGGACTCCGATGGGGCCGGTGGCGTGCCGCAGGGCGTTGGTGACCAACTCGCTGACGAGCAGGGCCGCGAGGTCGGCGAGGCTGTCCAGCTCCCAGCCGCGCAGCCGGGCCCGGACGGCCTGCCGGGCGGTGCGCACGGCGTCGGGCGCGGCGGGGAAGGTCCACTCGGCGCGGTCGCCCTCGGTGTCGATCACGCCGATCACTTCCCTGCCGGCAGGCCCACCCATGTCCGCTTTCATGGGGTTAATGGGCACATACCCGATATCCAGGGCGGAGTACCGCGCGGTGCGGCGCACTGTGGCACGAAAGGCGTACACGGCGCCGCGGGTGCACTCACCCCGCACCGCACGCCCCCGGCCGGCCTCGAGCGCCGGGCGGCGTCAGGTGACGGGCGGCGTCAGGCGCCGGGCATCTCCCGCGCGCCGGAGGCGAGGCGGCCGAGGTGCGCGAGGGTCTGACGGACCGCCGGGACGTCCTGGTCGAGCCAGTCCACGTCCCAGATCTCGTCCGGCCCGAGCCAGCGCAGCTCGTCGTGGTCCTCCAGGGGTTCCGGGGCGGGGGAACCGGGCCGCAGCCGCGCGGTCCACACGCGCAGGACGTACGGCGGCCGCAGGGGCCACTCCCCCGGGACACGCTCGCCGGTCTCGGCGTGGACGCCGAGTTCCTCGCGCAGTTCGCGCACGAGCGCCGCCTCGGCCGGTTCCCCCGGTTCCACCTTGCCTCCGGGCAACTCCCAGCGCCCGGCCAGCTCGACGGGCGCGCTGCGGCGGGCGGCCAGCAGCCGCCCGCCGTCGATCAGCGCGGCACCCACGACGACGATGTGCTGAGTCATGCCGGGAGCCTACGGGAGCCCGCGGCGGCACCGGTCCGGCCGGGCGCGGGGCGATGGGGGGTCACGGGATCGGCCGCACCGCCGGGCCCGTGCCGAGCCGAGCACGCGCGGACTCGGCCCCCCGGGCCCGTCGCCCGATCGTTGCCGCGCCGGGGCGGTCGCGCACGCGTCCGGCCCCGCCTCGCTGGCCGCCCGGCCGGTTACGGTCGGGGGACTGACGCCGGGTGAGCCGGTGGCCCGTTCCTCGCGACGCCCGCCCCACGTGCGAGCCCCTGCCGCCCGGCCCTGCGCGCGAGGCCGGTGAATCAGGGTGTTGGTCCCGGTCGGGGGGACCGTGTGCGAGGGCCGGAGTGCGTCGGGGCGGCGCGGGGCCGGGTCAGTCGCGGACGGACGTCCCGCTCTGGCTCAGGCGCTCGACCCAGTAGAGCTGTTTGTGGCCGCGGCCGTCGAGGCTGTCCGCGATCTTCTGGGCCTCGGCTCGGGTCGCGTACCGCCCGACGCGGTAGCGATTGCCGTTGTCGTCCTGGCGTATCACGAGCCAGGGAAGAGTGACCGTGCTGTCGTTCATCGCGCCCCTCCACTTCCCGCCCGCGGCCTGTACCGAGCCCCACCCGCTAAGGAAACCGCAATGCGCATATGCCCGAGCGTACGCCTAACCTTCACGCAGCGAATACGGGTTTTCACGAAGAGGTACGCAACCGGCCAGTACGCAGGGGGCGCACGCCGACGAACGCGCCGTCCGGGTACCTCGGTGCACCCGTTCGCGGGCATACCTCATACACGGCGGTCGACCTGCGAGGACGGGCACCGCCCGCGGGTCGCGCACCACTCGGGCGGGGGACGGCCGTGACGGTCGTCGTGTGAGCGGGGCGCGCGGGGAGCGCGCCGCGGGGCGGATGTGAGCGTGCGCTACTTGACCGGAAGGTGGTAGGCGACCCGGTACCGGTCGGCCGGGATGACCACGTCGGCCGTCTCGACGGGGCGGCCCGAGGCGTAGAACGTGCGCTGGATGACCAGGACCACGTGGCCCGGGACGCCTCCGAGCGCCAGCAGCTCCTCGGCGAGGCCGGGGCGGGCGCCGACCTCCTCCGTGACGTTGTCCACGATCACGTCGATCGCGCGCATGCGCTCGACGACCCCCATGCCGCCGAGCGGGCCCTCCTCCGGCAGCATCACCGGCGTACGGCCCGTCACCGCCAGCGGCTCCCAGGACGTGGAGAGCATCATCGCCTCGCCGCTCTCGCGGTAGAGGTACCGGGTGCACATCACCCGGTCGCCCGGCTCGATGCCCAGCCGCTCGGCGACCGCGACACTCGCCTCGGACTGCCGGCTGCTGGACTCCCAGGTGCCGCGGCCCTCGCCGTCGGCCTGCTCCTGGCGGAACGGCGTCGCCCCGCCGGTCGGGCGGTAGCCGGAGCGGGAGATGCGCCGGGGCACGGGCCGCTCGCGCACGTACGTCCCCGAACCGGAGCGGCCCTCGACCAGCCCCTCCGCCATGAGCACCTTGCGGGCCTCCAGCGCGACCGTGTCCGAGACGCCGTACTCCTGGCGGATCCTGGCCTGGGAGGGGAGCCTGGTGTGCGGGGGGAGCTGACCGTCGACGATCTTCCTGCGGAGATCACCCGCGACACGCAAGTACGCCGGCTGCTCACCGAATGTCACTGGCCGCTCCCATCAGGTTGTACAGACAGCAACAGCGTGGCAACCGTAGGTTGTGCCGTGCAAGCAAAGGCCAGAGAATCACTCGATGTGATGACATGGTGGCCCCGGGGGCTTTACGCAGGCACTTTCTCCCCGGTATAGCGGCCGTCACACCTGCGCTTCGGAGGCACCGCCCTCGTCCTCGTCGTAGGCCGGCGGGGTCGAGGCCAGGCCGAGGGCCTTGCGCGCCGTGACGGTCGCCGGGCCGTCGACGAAGGCGTACGCCTCGTCGTAGTGCGCCAGGTAGGTGTCCGCGTCGGGGGCCTCGCTCGCCCGGGCCCACTCCTCCCGCGCGTCCTCCATGTCCTCGACCAGGTCGGCGACGGGCCGCCGGGCGCCGGACGGCCAGGAGTGGGCGCGCAGGGCCTCGATCTGGTCACCGAGCACGTCGTGGACCTGCGTGGCCCACGCCCGGTGGGCGGCCAGGTCGTCCTCGGGGGTGTCCTCGGGCTCCTCGTACAGCGCCGCGTCGAAGGCGTTGGCCGTGGACAGGAAGACGACCTGGTCGGTGCCGAGCGTGGTCGGGTCGCCGCGCAGCGAGCCGGTCAGTCCGGTCCCGGCGTCGGTGTGCCCGAAGACGCAGGTGATCACGCGGTCGCCCCAGCGCCAGCTGTCCCGGGAGGGCATGAGGTAGTACACGTCCACGTGGGCCGGCATCGCCCAGGTGTCCATGGCGTACTGGTCCTGAAGGGCGAAGCACCGCTCGTCGGCGGCGTCGGTGATCGCGGCGTCGCCCGGGTAGGAGCCGCCGGGCAGCGTGACGACGCCGAACACCTCGCCGTCGTGCCGGCCCGCGCAGGAGACCGGGTCGACGTCGTAGGTGTCGCCCTCCAGGCCGCCGGGGGCGTCGAAGCAGTCGCCCTTGGCCAGCGACAGGCTCTTGTTGCCCTGCGCGCCGTCCTTGAAGCCCTCCCACGCCGTGGTCGCGGCCCCCGTGGACAGCACCACCGCCCACAGCACCAGCCCGGCGCACGACAGGACCGCCCCGCCGATCGCCAGACCCCGCCCGCTCTGCCCGGACCGTTTGATCTGCCACAGCGCGACCAGGCCCAGCACCAGCCCCAGGGCGGGGATGAAGCAGAGCACGCCGAGCACGAGGGCGGCGACGGCGAGGGCGTTGACGGACTTCGGCGTGCCGTACGGGGTGCCGGCCGTGCCGTACGGCATCCCGGCGGTGCCGTACGCACCGGGGGCGGAGGGCCGGTCGGCGGGGGGCGGGGCGTAGGGGTCCCGGGGCTGCGGGCCGTACGGATCCTGAGGCTGCGGGGCCCCAGGGGGCGGGGGTATCGACACGGGTCGGTGCTCCTGGCTGAGTCGGCGGGCGGGGTGCGTCGTACGGCTGGGCGCATCGTAAGCGGCGGGGTCAGGAGGGCGGCAGATGTCCGTCGAGGGGGGCGGGCACCGAGGTGATCCGTGCCGGCGGGGCTCCTGGAGCGGGCCTCGGCCCGCGGGCCTGGCGGGCCTCGGCCCGCCAGGCCCGCTCCGCCACCTCCCGGCAGGCCCGGGCGTAGGCGCGGACCAGGGGCCGGTCGCCGTCCTCGCGGCGCCAGGCCAGGACGTAGCGGGCGGGTGGCAGGCCCCGTACCGGACGGGCCGTCACGCCGCCCAGGGTGAGCAGGGGGACGTTGCCCTCGGCGATGAGGCAGACGCCGAGGCCGGCGGCCAGGGCCTCGTACGTCTCCTCCGTGCCCGCGACCTCGGCGCCGACGCGGAGCGGGCGGCCCTCGCGGAACTCCGGGGCGAGCCAGAAGTCGCGCAGCGGACCCGCGCTCGGGGGCAGCGCGAGGAAGGGCTCGTCGAGCAGGTCCGGGAAGTCGACCGCCTCGCGGGCCGCGAGCGGGTGCGTGTCCGGGAGGGCGACCATGAGCGGCTCCTGAGCGACGAGCGTCCAGGCGTAGCGGTCCGGGCCGGGCAGCGGCAGCCAGACGAACGCCACGTCCACGGTGCCGTCGGCCAGACCCGCGGTCGGGTCCTGCCAGTCGACCTGCCGCAGCCGCAGGGCGGCGTCCGGGTGCGCCGCGGTGAAGCGGGAGCGGACGGCGGGCAGCAGGCCGCCGCGGACCGGGCTGGTGCTCATGCCCACGACGAGCGTGCCGCGCCGGCCCGTCCGGACGGCGTCCACCGCGTCCGCCGCCTCCCGCCACGCGTCCAGCACCTGGCGCGCGTGCGGCAGCAGCGCCGTACCGGCGTCGGTGAGGGCCACGCCGGGCCGGCCGCGACGGAACAGCTCGACGCCCAACTGCCGCTCCAGGGCGCGGATCTGCTTGCTCAGGGCGGGCTGGGAGACGTGGAGCCGCTCGGCGGCGCGGGTGAAGTGCAGGTCCTCGGCCACCGCCAGGAAGCAGCGCAGGTCGCGCACGTGGACGTCCTTCGTCATGCCCATCGGTTATCACCGAAAGTCTTGGACGGACAACTGCCGCCGGTGTGAGGGTGGTTGCCGCGACGGGCGGGACGAGACGAGGAGCGGTCATGAACAGGGTGTGGCTCATCACGGGCGCGAGCAGCGGGTTCGGGCGGGCGATCGCCGAGGCGGCCCTCGCCGCGGGCGATGTGGTGGTCGGCGCGGTCCGGCGTCCCGAGGCGCTGGACGACCTGGTCGCCGCCCATCCCGACCGGGTGGAGGCGCTGCGCCTGGACGTCGCCGACACGGGCGCCGCCGAGGCCGCCGTGCGGGACGTCGTGGCGCGGCACGGGCGGATCGACGTCCTGGTCAACAACGCGGGCCGTACCCACGTCGGGGCGTTCGAGGAGACCACCGAGGAGGAGTTGCGGGCGCTGTTCGAGGTGCACGTCTTCGGCCCGGCCGCGCTGACCCGGGCCGTGCTGCCGCACCTGCGCGAGCGGCGCTCGGGGGCGATCGTGCAGATGAGCAGCATGGGCGGGCAGTTGTCCTTCGCGGGCTTCTCGGCGTACAGCGCGACGAAGTTCGCCCTGGAGGGGATGTCGGAGGGTCTCGCGGACGAGGTGGCCGAGTTCGGGATCAAGGTGCTGATCGTCGAGCCGGGCGCCTTCCGTACCGGCCTGTTCGAGGCGGAACGGGCAGGCGTCAGCGCGGACAGCGGCGTGTACGGCAAGGTGAGTGAGACGCGCGGCTTCGTCTCCGGCGGGGACGGCACCCAGCCGGGCGACCCGGCCAAGGCCGCTTCCCTGATCCTCGCCGCGCTGGAGGCCGACCCCACACCCCTGCGCCTGCCGCTCGGCGACGACGGCGTCAGCGCGGTGCTCGGGCATCTGGACCGGGTGCGCGAGGAGGTGCTGGCCTGGGAGAAGCGGACCCGGAGGACGGGATTCGGCGACTGACTCCGCACCCGCCGTCCGCTGACGGTCCGTCACGAGGGTCCTGCGGGCCGGTGCAGGGCCCTTGTGCAATTCCTGTGGAGGCCTCAATCTTTCGGCTGACGCACAGGAGTCACCCCGTGGTTGACATGACCATGACTCCAGGGTGCTCCACCGGGCGTGCACCACACCCCACAGCGCACCACCGATGAGGAGGACCCCTCAGATGGCAGTGATGCGTACTCCCCACAGCTCCACCCGGCGAAGACTGGCCGCGTTCGGCGCGACGGCCACCGCGGCGCTCGTCGCGAGCCTGGTCTCCGCCCTCCCCGCCGGCGCGGCCCCGGCCGCCGCCGAGGGACGCGTCCAGTACGCGGGCGCCGCGAACGCCGTCGCGGACAGCTACATCGTCACCCTGAAAACCGAGAAGGCCGCTTCCGCCGAGGGCCGCGCCCTCGCGCGCAAGCACGGCGCCGCCATCGAGCGGACCTACACCAAGGCCCTCAACGGCTACGAGGTCGAAGCCTCCGCGTCCGAGGCGCGACGTCTCGCCGCCGACCCGGCCGTCGCGTCCGTCGTGCAGAACCGGACCTACTCCATCACCGCGACGCAGCCCTCCCCGCCCTCGTGGGGCCTGGACCGCATCGACCAGAAGAGCCTGCCGCTGAACAGCTCGTACACCTACCCCGACTCGGCGGGCGAGGGCGTCACCGCGTACGTCATCGACACCGGCGTGCGCATCACGCACGGCGACTTCGGCGGCCGGGCTTCCTACGGCTACGACGCCGTCGACAACGACAACACCGCCCAGGACGGCCACGGACACGGCACGCACGTGGCCGGCACCGTCGCCGGCAGCGCCTACGGCGTCGCCAAGAAGGCCAGGGTCGTCGGGGTGCGGGTGCTGAACAACTCGGGCCAGGGCACCACCGCGCAGGTGGTCGCCGGCATCGACTGGGTCGCCCGCAACGCGGTCAAGCCGGCCGTGGCGAACATGTCCCTCGGCGGCCCCGGCGACACCGCCATCGACACCGCCGTGCGCAACGCCATCGGCTCCGGCGTCACCTTCGTCGTCGCGGCCGGCAACGAGTCCACCAACGCCTCCACGCGGTCCCCCGCACGGGTCACCGAGGCCGTCACGGTCGGTGCCACCACGTCGAGCGACGCCAAGGCGAGCTACTCCAACTACGGTTCGGTACTCGACCTGTTCGCCCCCGGCTCGTCGATCACCTCGGCGTGGAGCACGGGCGACGCGGCGACCAACACCATCTCCGGCACGTCCATGGCGAGCCCGCACGTCGCCGGGGCCGCCGCCCTGCACCTGGCCGCCGACCCCGCGGCCACACCCGCGCAGGTCTCCACCGCGCTGACGTCCGCCGCCACCACCGGCGTCGTCACCAGCCCCGGCACCGGTTCACCCAACCGGCTGCTGTACGTGGGCGGCGGCACGACCACCCCGCCCGGACCGCGCTTCGAGAACACCGCCGACCAGGCCATCGCGGACAACGCCACCGCCGAGTCCCCGGTGACGGTCTCCGGCGTCTCCGGCAACGCCCCCTCGGCCCTGGCCGTCGAGGTGCACATCGTGCACACCTACATCGGCGACCTCCAGGTCCAGCTGGTCGCGCCCGACGGCACGGCCTACACGCTGAAGGGCTACGGCACCGGCGGCAGCGCCGACAACATCGACACCACGTACACCGTGAACGCCTCCTCGGAGACCGCGAACGGCACGTGGAAGCTCCGGGTCAGTGACAACGCCGACTTCGACACCGGGCGGATCGACGCCTGGGCGCTCCAGTTCTGACGGAGCGCGGGGGGCCGGGCCGTCGGCGGTCCGGCCCCCGTTCACGTCCGGCCGGCGGCGGGGGTCAGTCCAGCAGCCGCCGCCGGCCGGTGCCCTCGGCGGCCGTCCGCGCGGTCAGCCCGCGGGCCTCGGGCGGCCCGGACGGGACGGCGGCCACCGCACGGGCCCGCGCCGCCTGCTCGGGGTGCCTGCGCCGCCAGTACGGATTGTCGTGCGAGAGCTTGCTGGAGACCCGGCCGTACATGCCGAACGTCGCGATGACCAGCCCCATCACGAAGCTGAAGATCACGTTCGTCATGCCGAAGTCCAGGATGTTCGCCGGGCGGTCGAGCACGAAGATGTGCGCGAAACCGCTGAGGACGAACAGCGTGCCGACGGTCATGTTGAGGGTGGAGGCGAAGTTGCCGCCGATCGCGGCGCCCAGGAGCAGCGCCAGGCCGACCACGGTGGAGATGCAGCTCAGCGCCACGTTGGTGGTCATGCCGGCGATCGCCCCCGAGGTGTGGAAGGGGTCCAGGCCATCGGCGAAGCCGAGGGCCGCGAACACCAGGAGCACCAGGCCGCAGAAGCCGGCGCCGTACCGGTACACGGTCGCCAGGTGGTGGTCGACCGGAAGTTCGTCTCGTAGCTTCATGCACCCGTTTCGCCGGTTTTGACCGGAACGGATGCGGCGGCCGAGAGGACGTCAGTCGATGTTCCGGCGCAGCAGGGCCAGCTCCCCGTTCATCTCGGAGAGGAAGCGGACGACGACCCCCAGCTCCTCGGGGGTGAAGCGGCCGCGGGCCGCGTCGGTGCTGCGGGCCAGGGGCCGGAAGTAGTCCCGGGCCAGGCCCCGGGCCGCCTCCGCGTAGTGCAGGTGCACCACGCGCCGGTCGCCGGCGTCGCGGACCCTGCGGATGTGCCCGGCCCGCTCCAGCCGGTCGAGGCAGGCGGTCACGGCGCCGGAGGTGAGGTTGAGCCGCTTGCGCAGCCTGCCGGGCGTCATGGGCTCACCCTCCGCCTCGGGGTCCGCGTCGGCGTCCAGGATCGCGATCAGCGCCTGCATGTCGGTCACGTGCAGGCCCTGCGCCTGGGCGAACTCCTGGGCGATGCGGTTGAACTCGCTGTTCATCCGGCGCAACAGGACGGCAAAGGTCTGCAACCCGGTCGGGTCGTCCGCCGGAAGAGATGCCGTGGGCACACCGGAACCGCTCATCCCCCCACCCTAGTATCTCTCGACGATTGAGATACTTTATGAGTGAGTAAATTCGTCTACCGCTTGGGATGCGCATGAGTACCGCACAGCGTTGGGCCCGGCGGCTCCTGCCGCTCGCTCTCCTTCTCGTCTGGCTGGGGGTGGGCGGAACGCTCGGCCCGTACGCGGGCAAGCTCGGCGAGGTCGCCACCAACGACCAGGCAGCCTTCCTGCCCCGCAGCGCCGAATCCACACAGGTGCTCCGGGCCCGGGAGGCCTTCGACCAGTCCGAGACGCTGCCCGCCGTGGTCGTGTGGACGGCCGGCGGCGAGCGGCTGACGGCGGACCAGCGGGCGGACGCCACCCGTGCCGTGGCGGCGCTCGCCGGTGAGCCCGGCGTCGTGGACCGGCCCTCCCCCGCCCTGCTCTCGGACGACGGGGAGGCGATGCAGGCCGTCGTGCAGCTGGAACCCGACCTGGGCGAGGAGCTGCCCACCGCCCTCGAAGCGGTGCGGGCTGCGGCCGGGAAGGTGCCGGGCGCCGAGGCGCAGATCGCCGGCCCCGCGGCCAGCCAGGCCGACCTGTCGGACGCCTTCGCGGGCATCGACGGACTGCTGCTCGGCGTGGCCCTCGGCGCCGTGCTGCTCATCCTGCTGCTCGTCTACCGCAGCGTGCTGCTGCCGTTGCTGATCATCCTCAGCTCGGTCTTCGCGCTGGGCCTGGCCTGTGCCGTGGTCTACGCGCTGGCCGACCGAGACGTGGTCCGGGTCGACGGCCAGGTGCAGGGCATCCTGTCGATCCTGGTGATCGGCGCCGCCACCGACTACGCCCTGCTGCTGGCCGCCCGCTTCCGTGAGGAACTCGCCGTGCGCGGCGACCGGGCCGCTGCGGCGACGGCCGCGGTGCGCCGCTCCTTCGGCGCCATCACCGCCAGCGCCGCGACGGTGGCGCTCGGGCTGCTGGCCCTGCTCGCGAGCGACCTGACCAACAACCGGGCCCTCGGACCGGTCGGCGCGATCGGCATCGTCTGCGCCGTGCTCACCACGCTCACCTTCCTGCCGGCCGTGCTGGCGCTGCTGGGCCGCACCGCGTACTGGCCGTCCCGGCCGAAGGCGGCGGACGAGTCCGCGCAGGGCAGCGGCGTGTGGCGGCGGGTCGCCGCGCTGGTGGACGGCCGGCCGCGCCGGACCTGGGTGGTGACGGCACTGATCCTCGCCGTGTTCGCGGCCTTCTCGCCCTCGCTGTCCTCCAAGGGCGTGCCGCTGGACGAGATCTTCGTCAACGACGCGCCCTCGGTGGCGGCGCAGCGCACCCTCGGCGAGCACTTCCCGGGCGGCTCGGGCAACCCGGCCGTGATCATCGCCGACGCCGGCCGGGCCTCCGAGGTGACGGCGGCCGCCGAGGGCACCGAGGGCGTCGCGAGCGCGGCCGCCGTCACCGCGTCCGGGCGGCCCGGGGGCGGGGAACCGCTCGTGGCCGACGGGCGGGTGCTGATCAACGCCACGCTGAAGGCCTCGGCGGACAGCGACGCGGCCAAGGACACCGTGGAGCGGCTGCGCACCGAGGTGCACGCGGTCCCCGGGGCCGACGCCCTGGTCGGCGGGTACACCGCGCAGCAGTACGACACCCAGCAGACCGCCGCCCGGGACCGCACGGTCATCGTGCCGATCGTGCTGGGCGTCATCCTGCTGATCCTGATGGTGCTGCTGCGCTCGCTGCTCGTGCCGGTGCTGCTGGTCGCGACCGTGGGCCTCAACTTCCTGGCGACGCTCGGGGTCTCGGCACTCGTCTTCGAGAACCTGCTCGGCTTCAGCGGCACGGACGCGTCGGTGCCGCTGTACGGCTTCGTGTTCCTGGTGGCGCTCGGCGTCGACTACAACATCTTCCTGATGTCCCGGGTGCGCGAGGAGGCACTCGTGCACGGCAACCGGCGGGGCGTGCTGCGCGGGCTGACCACCACCGGCGGGGTGATCACCTCGGCGGGCGTGGTGCTCGCCGCGACGTTCGCGGCCCTGATGGTGATCCCGCTGGCGTTCCTGGTGCAGATCGCCTTCATCGTCGCCTTCGGGGTCCTGCTCGACACGCTCGTGGTGCGCTCCCTGCTGGTGCCCGCGCTGATGATCGACATCGGGCCGCGCGCGTGGTGGCCGAGCGTCCTGGCCGGCCGCGGCGCGCCGGTGCGGCGGGCGGCGGAGGCCGATGCTCCGTCCGGCTGAACGGCCCCGGGTCCCGTGCCGTGCATCCGCCGTGCGGGCCGGTCGGGAAGTCTCCTGTAGGGGCCGGCCGTGATCGCGGCCGGAGACGGGAGGCAGAGCATGGCGGAGGAAGGGCAGGGGCTGCACTGCCTGGTCACCGGTGCGTCCGGCTACGTCGGCGGGCGCCTGGTGCCGGAACTGCTCGACGCCGGGCACCGCGTACGGTGCCTGGCCCGCTCGCCGGGCAAGCTCCGCGACCACCCCTGGGCGGGCCGGGCGGAGACCGTCCGCGGGGACGTCACCGACGCGGAGTCGGTCGCCGCCGCGATGCGCGGGATCGACGTGGCCTACTACCTGGTGCACGCCCTCACCTCGGGCTCCGGGTTCGAGGAGACCGACCGGCGGGCCGCCCGCGTCTTCGCCGAGCAGGCGCGGCTCGCCGGGGTGAAGCGGATCGTGTACCTCGGCGGGCTCACCCCGCAGCACGTGCCCGAGGAGGACCTCTCGCCGCACCTGCGGTCCCGGGCCGAGGTGGGGCAGATCTTCCTCGACGCCCCGGTGCCCGCCACGGTGCTGCGGGCGGCCGTCGTCATCGGCTCCGGCTCGGCGTCCTTCGAGATGCTGCGCTACCTCACCGAACGCCTGCCCGTGATGGTCACCCCGAGCTGGGTGCACACCCGCACCCAGCCCATCGGGATCCGGGACGTGCTGCGCTACCTCGTCGGCTCGGCGACCATGCCGGACGACGTCGACCGGGCCTTCGACATCGGCGGGCCGGACGTCCTCACCTACCGGGACATGATGCTGCAGTACGCGGCCGTCGCCGGACTGCGGCGGCGGTTCATCGTGCCGGTCCCGGTCCTCACCCCGCGGCTGTCCAGCCACTGGGTCGGCCTGGTCACGCCGGTGCCCGCCTCGATCGCCCGGCCGCTGACCGAGTCGCTGCGGCACGAGGTCGTGTGCCGCGAGCACGACATCGCCCGGTACGTGCCGGACCTGCCGGGCCGGCCGGTCCCGTTCGACGAGGCCCTGAACCTGGCGCTGCGCAAGGTCCGCGAAGCGGAGGTCACCACCCGCTGGTCCTCGGCCTCCGTGCCCGGCGCCCCCAGCGACCCGCTGCCCACCGACCCGGACTGGGCGGGCGGCAGCCTCTACCAGGACGAACGGGAACGTCCCGTCGACGCCTCCCGGGAGGCCCTGTGGCGGGTGATCGAGGGCATCGGGGGCGAGAACGGCTGGTACTCCTCACCCCTGGCCTGGGCGGTGCGGGGCTGGCTCGACCGGTTCGTCGGCGGGGTCGGACTGCGCCGCGGCCGGCGCGACACCCAGCACCTCAGGGTCGGCGACTCGCTCGACTTCTGGCGGGTCGAGGAGATCGAGCCCGGCCGGCTGCTGCGGCTGCGCGCCGAGATGCGGCTGCCCGGCCTCGCCTGGCTGGAGATGTACGCCGAGACCGGCGCCGACGGCCGCACCCGCTACCGGCAGCGGGCCCTGTTCCATCCGCGCGGCCTGCTGGGCCACGCCTACTGGTGGAGCGTCGCCCCGTTCCACGCGGTGGTGTTCGGGGGCATGGCCCGCAACATCGCCCAGGCGGCGGCCGACGGCACCCACGGACGCCGGGCCTCGCGCGCCGCGCGCGTCCGGCGGGCCCGGGCCGCGCGAAGGACCGGGCAGACGTGATCCCGCACCACCGCTTCGCCGCCCCAGGAGTGGCGCCATGACCGTCGCGGTCGTCCTGTTCACCTCGGACCTGCGCCTGCACGACCATCCCCCGCTGCGGGCGGCGCTGGCGGCGGCCGACGAGGTGGTGCCGCTGTTCGTCCGCGACCCCGCCGTGCGCGCGGCCGGCTTCGACGCGCCCAACCGTGCCGCGTTCCTCGCCGACTGTCTGGCCGACCTCGACGCCTCGCTGCGCCGGCGCGGCGGGCGGCTGGTGGTGCGCTCCGGGCCGGTCGCCCGGGAGGTCCGCGCGGTCGCCGCCGAGTGCGGCGCCACGGAGGTCCACCTGGCCGCGGGGATCACCGGCTTCGCCCACCGCCGCGAGGAACGGCTGCGCCAGGAACTCGGCGCCGACGGCGTCGCCCTGCGGGTGCACGACACCGTCCTCACCGCCGTCGCGCCCGGAGCCGTCACCCCGGCCGGCTCCGGCCACTTCGCGGTGTTCACCCCCTACTTCCGCCGCTGGTCGCAGCAAAGCCTGCGGGACCCGCTGCCCGCGCCGCGCACCGTGCGCGTGCCCGACGCGGTGCGCGGCGAGGAGCCGCCCTCGCGCGCGGACGCCGGGGACGTGTCCGCCGATCTCCCGCCCGGCGGGGAGACGGCGGGGCGCGAGCGGTTCGCCGCCTGGGCGCGGGCGGACCTGGCCCGGTACGAGGACCGGCACGACGACCTGGCCGGTGACGGCACGTCACGTCTGTCGCCGTACCTGCACTTCGGGGCGCTCTCGCCGGTGGAGCTCGTGCACCGGGCCCGCCGCGAGGGCGGGCCCGGGGCCGAGGCGTTCGTGCGCCAGCTGTGCTGGCGCGACTTCCACCACCAGGTGCTGGCGGCCCGGCCCGACGCCTCCGTGCGGGACTACCGCACCCGCGAGGACCGCTGGCGCGGCGAGGACGAGGCCGCCGACGACATCGCCGCCTGGAAGGAGGGCCGTACGGGCTACCCGATGGTCGACGCGGGCATGCGCCAGCTGCGCCACGAGGGCTGGATGCACAACCGGGCGCGGCTGCTGACGGCGAGCTTCCTGACCAAGACCCTGTACGTGGACTGGCGGATCGGCGCACGGCACTTCCTGCACCTGCTGGTGGACGGCGACATCGTCAACAACCAGCTGAACTGGCAGTGGGTCGCCGGCACCGGCACCGACACCCGCCCGCACCGCGTCCTCAACCCCGTGCTCCAGGGCAAGCGTTACGACCCGGACGGTGCGTATGTGCGCCGGTGGGTACCTGAGCTGGGTGAGGTGCCGGGCAGCGCGGTCCACGAGCCCTGGCGGCTCCCGGCGGACCTGCGCGCCGGGATCCGCTACCCGGAGCCGCTCATCGACCTCGGCGACGGGCTCGCCCGGTTCAAGGCCGCCCGGGGGCGCGCGTGAACGGGCCGGGACCGGGCCGCGGGGCCGACGCGCCCGCGGGACGCCCGGCTCCGGCGCATCCAAGACACCGTCCCCCGCGGAAGCACTGATGTTCGGATGACCGGAAGCGAGAAGGGGCTGCGCATGCTTGGACCGGGGCCGACGACGGCCGCACCGGCGGACACGGACGACACCCCGCGCACCGCCCGTGAGGCCACGATCGCCGTGGAGGGGGTCCTGGAGCGGGTGCTCGACGCGCGGCTGCGGCAGGCCCGTGAGACCGACGCGCTGTTCGCCCACGACATGGCGCGGCGCGTCGCGGCGTTCACCCGGCGCGGGGGCAAGCGGCTGCGGACGGCGTTCGTGTGGTGCGGCTGGCGCGCCGCGGGCGGCACCGGCGACCCGACGGCGGTGCTGCGCCTGGGCGCCGCCCTGGAACTGCTCCAGGCCTGCGCGCTGATCCACGACGACGTGATGGACGGATCGTCCCTGCGCCGGGGGGCTCCCGCGCTGCACGTGGAGTTCGCACGCGGGCACCGGGCCGGCCCGGCCGGCGGCTCCGCCGAGTCGTTCGGCACGTCCGCCGCCGTGCTCGCGGGCGACCTGGCCCTGGCCTGGGCCGACGACCTGCTGACGGAGACGGCGTTCGGTGTGCCGCAGGGTCCGCGGCTGCACGCCGAGTGGCGGGAGATGCGCACCGAGATGGTCGCCGGGCAGTACCGCGACCTCAACGCCCAGGCCGGCGGCTCGTCCAGCGCCGAGGAGGCACTGACCATCGCCGTCCTCAAGAGCGCCCTGTACACGGTCGCGCGGCCCCTGGCGCTGGGCGCGGCGCTGGCCGGCGCCGACTCCGCCACGCTGGGCGCGCTGCGGGCGGCCGGCCGGAGCGCGGGGCTCGCCTTCCAGCTGCGGGACGACCTGCTCGGTGCCTTCGGCGACCCGGCGCTCACCGGGAAGCCCGCGGGCGACGACCTGCGCCACCGCAAGCTCACCCCGCTCCTCGCCGTGGCCGTCCGGCTCGCCGGGACCGCGGGCGATCACGACGCCGCCGCCGTGCTCGCCCCGGGCGCGGGCACACGGGCCGGGCACACCGTCGAGCGGATGCGGGCGGCCCTGGAGCGCACGGGCGCCCGGGCGGAGGTCGAGGCGCGGATCGAGGAACTGGCGGCGGCGGGTCTGCGGCACTTCGAGGCCGTGGCCGCCGGCCCCGATGTGCGGCGGGAGTTCGCCGCCCTGGTCGAGCGGGCCGCGGGCGTCGCCCCGCGCCCCGCCGAGGAGCTCGTATGAGGACCGTGTCGGGGCCGACGGATCACGTCGTCGTGGTGGGAGCGGGCCTGTCCGGCCTGGCCTGCGCCCTGCACCTGCTGGGCGCAGGCCGCCGGGTCACGCTCGTCGAACGGGACTCCGGCCCCGGCGGCCGGGCCGGGCAGGTGCGGATGGGCGGCTACCGGGTGGACACCGGACCCACCGTGCTGACCATGCCGGACCTGGCCGACGAGGCGTTCGCGGCCGTCGGCGACAGCCTCCACCGGCGTGTGGAGCTGACGCCCCTGCACCCCGCCTACCGCGCGGCCTTCGCCGACGGCACCTCGCTCGACGTGCACACCGACGGCGAGGCCATGGAGGCGGAGGTGCGGCGCTTCGCCGGACCGGCCGAGGCGGCGGGCTACCGCAGGCTGCGGCAGTGGCTGGAGCGGCTGTACCGGGCGCAGATGCGGCGTTTCATCGACACCAACTTCGACTCGCCGTTCCAGCTCCTCCACCCCGACCTGGCCCGGCTGGCGGCGCTCGGCGGTTTCGGGCGCCTGGACAGCCGGATCGGCGGCTTCCTCCAGGACGAACGCCTGCGCCGCGTGTTCTCCTTCCAGGCCCTGTACGCCGGAGTCGCCCCGGCCAGGGCGCTGGCGGCCTACGCCGTCATCGCCTACATGGACACCGTCGCCGGGGTCTGGTTCCCCAAGGGCGGCATGCACGCGCTGCCGCGGGCGATGGCCGACGCGGCGGCCGGTGCCGGGGCCGAGCTGCGCTACGGGTGCGAGGTGAGCGCGCTGGAACGCTCCGCCGGGCGGGTGCGGGCCGTGCGCCTCGCCTCGGGTGAGCGCATCCCGTGCGACGCGGTGGTGCTGAGCTGCGAACTGTCCACCGCGCACCGCCTGCTGGGCCGGGCCCCCCGCCGCCCGGTGGCGCTGCGGCACTCGCCCTCCGCGGTGATCCTGCACGCGGGAACCGACCGCACCTGGCCGCAACTGGCCCACCACACCCTGTCCTTCGGCGCGGCCTGGGAGAGCACCTTCGACGAACTGACCCGCACGGGATCGCTGATGAGCGACCCGTCCCTGCTGATCACCCGCCCGACGGCGCACGACCCCTCCCTCGCGCCGCCGGACCGCCACCTGCACTACGTCCTCGCGCCCTGCCCCAACACCGACGTCGGCCCCTCCGCCGCCGCCTGGCGCGACCTGGGCCCGCGCTACCGCGACAGCCTGGTCGCCGAGCTGGAGCGGCGCGGCCTGGACGGCTTCGCGGACAGCGTCGAGCAGGAGCAGCTGGTGACCCCGCTCGACTGGACGGCCCAGGGCCACGCGGCGGGCGGCCCCTTCTCCGTCTCCCACACCTTCGCCCAGACCGGGCCCTTCCGGCCGCGCAACCTGGTCCGCGGGCTGGACAACGTGGTGCTCGCCGGCTGCGGGACCACCCCGGGTGTCGGTGTGCCGACCGTGCTCGTCAGCGGCAAGCTCGCCGCCGCGCGCGTCACCGGCGGCACGGGACGCCGCGCCGCGGTGGCCCGGCCCCGGCCCGCCGCGCGGACCGTCGCGTCCACCCCGACCGGAGCAGGTGCCCATGACCCGTCGTGAACTGGACGCCGCCGGGATCACCGACCCCGGCCTGCGCGCCGACTACACCCGGTGCCGGCAGCTCAACGCCCGTCACGGCCGCACCTACTTCCTCGCCACGCGCCTGCTGCCGGTGGAGCGCCGCTCGGCCGTGCACGCGCTGTACGGCTTCGCCCGCTGGGCCGACGACATCGTCGACGACCTGGACCGGACCCGCACCCCCGAGGAGCGCGACCTGTCGCTGAAGCGGCTGGAGGGCGATCTCGCGCACGCGCTGCGCGACGGGGGCGGGGACGAGCCCGTGGTGCGGGCGGTGGCCGACACCGCCGAGCGGTACGGCATCGAGGTGGAGCTGTTCGCCGACTTCCTCGCCTCGATGCGCTCCGACCTGACCGTCACCGACTACCCGTCCTACGCCGATCTGCGGGCCTACATGCACGGCTCGGCCGCGGTGATCGGGCTGCAGATGCTGCCCGTGCTCGGCACGGTCGTCCCGCGCGAGGAGGCCGCGCCGCACGCGGCGGCCCTCGGGGTGGCGTTCCAGCTCACCAACTTCCTGCGGGACGTCGGCGAGGACCTGGACCGGGGCCGGATCTACCTGCCCGCCGACCTGCTCGCCGCGCACGGCGTGGACCGGCCGCTGCTGGAGTGGTCCCGTCGCACCGGGCGCCGGGACCCCCGCATCCGGGCGGCGCTCGTGGCGGCCGAGGCCATGACCCGGGACGTCTACCGGGAGGCCGAGCCGGGCATCGCCATGCTCGACCCGCGGGTGCGCCCCTGCATCGCCACCGCGTACACGCTGTACGGCGGCATCCTGGACGAGGTGGCACGCGACGACTACACCGTGGTGCACCGTCGGGCGGTGGTGCCCGGCCGCCGCAGGGCCGCCGTCGCCGCGGCCGGGCTGCTGAAGGTGGCGGCCGCCCGGTGGCGCCGGGCGCCCGCGGCCTCCCCTGGTTCACTGGAACGGAAAGGACCGTCTCGTGGCTGATCGCGCGGACAAGGCGGGCTGGACGTCGCCGCTGCGGCGGCGCCGCGGCCCCGGCTGGTCGGAGCAGGAGCCGACCTGGCGCGCGGCGCGTCCGGCGCTGATCGCCGACGCGCTGAAACGCGCGTCGGCCCGGCCCTCCGGGAACTGGTTCGTCGTCGGCGCCTCCCGCAACCTGCGTCCCGGCAGGCCCTACGGCAGGACCGTCGGCGGCGTCGAAGTGGTGCTGTGGCGCGCGGAGTCGGGTGAGTTGCGCGCAGGGCCCGGGGCCTGCCCGCACCTGGGCGCCCCGCTGCGGGACAGCCGGGTGGTGTGCGGCACGCTGGTGTGCCACTGGCACGGACTGGCCCTCGACGGCGGCTCCCCGTTCGCCGGCTGGCAGCCGTACCCCGTCCACGACGACGGGGTGCTGGTGTGGGTGCGGCTGGACGGGGTCGGCGGCGAGGAGCCGTCGGAGCGCCCCGTGGTGCCGCAGCGCCCCGCGCCGGACGGCGGGGTGGACGCGGTGTTCACGGCGATCGGGCGGTGCGAACCGCAGGACGTCGTGGCCAACCGGCTCGACCCGTGGCACGGGTCCTGGTTCCACCCGTACTCCTTCGTCGACCTGACGGTCGCCCGCGAACCGCGGGGCGAGGAGGACGACAGCTTCGTCGTCGACGTGTCGTTCCGGGTGGCGGGCCGTCTGGTCGTGCCGGTGCGCGCCGAGTTCACCGCGCCGGAGCCGCGCACCGTGCTCATGCGCATCACCGACGGCGAGGGCGCCACCTCCGTGGTGGAGACGCACGCCACGCCTTTGACCTCGGCGGCCGACGCGCACCCGCGCACGGCGGTGGTGGAGGCCGTGATCGCCACCTCGGACCGGCGCGGCTTCGCCCTGGCCCGGGCCGCCGCGCCCGCGCTGCGCCCCCTGATGCGGTACACCGCCGGGCGGCTGTGGCGCGACGACCTCGCCTACGCCGAGCGGCGCTGGGCACTGCGCAGCACCGGCCGCTTTCCCGGCTGAGACACCCCCGATCGGCCCCGCCCCGTCCGTCACGGCCTCGACGGCGGGGCGGGGTCCTGCGCTGTGCCGGTCAGGCCCGGTGGCTCCACGGCGACGTCACGGGCGGCGTCCCGCGAGGGCGTTGAGACCCCGCAGGGCCGGGGAGCGTCCGGCGCGCGGCACGGTCCACAGCACCTGGCCGCGCACGCCCCACCCCGCGAGCAGGGCGTTGGACGCCAGGAATCCGGTGGTGGCGGCCCGTTCCATCAGGGCCACGGGAAGGTCGCAGCGGATCCCGTCGCCGGCCAGCGTCAGCCACGGGTGCGGGGTCGTCACGGCGGGGCGACGGTGGTGGGTGCCGACCGGGAAGTGCGGGCAGTCCGCGCGCCATTCGTGCCGGACGTCCACGATCCGCGCCTCGCGGGTCTCGGGGTAGACCCGCCACAGCTGTTCGAGCAGCTCGTCCTGGACGGTCTCCCGGTGGGAGCCCTCCGGGACGGCGTAGGCGTGCAGTTCCACGACCGATCCGGTGTGCTTCGCGGCCCAGCCGGCCGCCTCGCCCTCGTAGCGCTCCAGGACGCTGATGTTGTCCAGGCCGCCGTAGCCGCTGGTGCCGAGGAAGCCGGGGCGGTCGGCGTGCACCGGCCGGTCGAGCCAGTACCGGGAGACGAGGAAGGGCGGGGCGGTGCGCAGGGCGGCGACGTCCTCGCGCCACTCCGCGCTGCCCAGGCCGGGCGAGCCGGCGACGACCTGCCGCAGCCCCGCGGTGTCCAGGGCGAGCACCACGGCGTCGTACCGCTCGCTGCCGGCGCCGGTGCGCACCTCGGCTCCGCGGGTGCCGGCCGGGGCGACGCCCTCGACGGCGACTGCGGTGCGCAGGTCCGCGCCGAGCCGCTGGAGGTACTCCCCGAGCGGCTCCCACAGGGCCTGCGGGAAGGGTTCGCCGGGCACGTCGAACAGCAGGCCCTCCGCCGAGCCGAGGAAGTAGATGTGGAACATCAGCATCAGCTCGGCGGCGGACAGCTCGCGCGGGTCGGCGAAGAAACTGCGGGAGAACACCTCGAAGGCCAGGTGGTGCGCGGCCTCGGGAAAGCGAACGCCGGCCAGGAAGCCGGCCGCGCTGACCGAGTCGAATTGCTCGTAGACCTCCGGCACCCGGACGTCCAGCAGCGGCAGCGCCGCCCGGGCGTCCAGCGCGCCGAGGTCGCGCCAGCCGAAGGTGGGGCTGAGGGCGACGAAACCGAGGGCGCTGAGGGGCGGGGTGCGCGGGACGCGGGCGAAGCTGTCGGTCAGGCCGCCGCTGTGCCGCAGGGGATAGTCGGCCAGCGGGGTGAGGCGCGCGAGGGCCGGATCGGTCCGCCGCAGCAGGCCGCGCAGGTTGTAGTACTGGCGGAAGAAGGCGTGGAAGCCGCGGCTCATGGTCACGACCGAGCCGTCCGCCAGTTCGGTGCGGTGGCCGGCGAGGCGTCCGCCCAGGGAGTCCTCGCGTTCGTAGAGGGTGACCCGGGCACCGCGTTCGGCCAGCCCGGTGGCCGCGGCCAGGCCGGCGATGCCGCCTCCCACCACGGCGACCGAGGGCGCGTCCCGGTGGTCGAAACCGTCCCGGCCGGGGGCGGGCATCAGCACCTCGGCCTTGCGGTCCCGGCCGCGCCGGGCGGGGGCGGTGCGGGGGGTGCGGGTGCTCATCGGCCGGCCTCCACGGCGGACGCGGGCCGCGCGGGCGTCCCGGTGGGCGTCTGCCCGGCCGCCTCCGGGGCGGCCGGGGTGGGGGCGTTGCGGGCGACGAAGGTGTGGGTGATGCCGGTCTGCCATCCGGCCAGCGGGAGGGCGCGCGCGTCGGCGAACCCGGCGCGGGCGAGCCGGCCGGTGAACTCGTGCGCGGTGTCGAAGTCGAGGACGCTGCGCCACAGGTGGTGGTACAGGTCCCGGTCGCCGGTGAGGGTGCCCGCCGGGATGACCAGCCCTTGGCACACGGCGGTCCACAGCGCGCGGTGGGCCGGGGAGCCGCCCAGGCTGTACTCGTGGACGGCGAGCCGCCCGCCCGGCCGCAGCAGGGTCCGTACGGTGTGCAGGACGCCGTCGGGGTCGGTGACGTTGCGGAACAGGTAGGCGGCGAAGACCGCGTCGAAGGGGCCTTCGGCCGCCGTCGCGAGTTCCTCGGCGCTCAGGTGCAGGAACCGCACGCTGTCGGGCCACGGCTTGGCCAGCGCCTGCCGCAGCATGCCGGAGGAGGCGTCGACGGCGGTGATCCGGGCGCGGGGCGCGACGCGCAGCAGGGCCCGGGTGGAGGCGCCGGTGCCGCACCCGAGATCGAGGACGTGCAGCCCGGCCCCGTCCCGGGGCAGCCGCAGCCGGCGGGCCGAGCGCAGCAGGTCGGTGCGGTAACCGGGGTTGAGCGCAGTGAGCCGGTCGTAGGTGCGGGACGCGTGGTCGAAGGCGTGGGCCAGGTCGTGGTCGCGCAGCAGGGTCATCGAGGGCTCTCTCCGGTTCGGGGGACGGGGTGGGCGCGGCGGGGCAGGAAGGGCACCTCGAGCGTGGTGCGGAGCATCGGGCCCACGGGGGTGCGCAGTCCGATGCCCCACTCCTCCCGGAACGAGGTGGCGCCGTCCAGGAAGCGCAGCAGACGGTGTGCCGGGGTCCGGCGGAACAGGTCGGTGAAGAAGGCGGGGCCGTCGATGCGGCCGGTGTCCAGGGCCCTGAGCAGCACGGCGTCCAGGAACAGGGCCCGCCGCCCGTGGGGCGGGGGCACGGTGGTGCGGCCGTCCCGCAGGGCGGCGGCGACGGCCCGGCTGTGCCGCCGCACGGCGGCGAAGGTGTACCCGGTGGCGGGGCGGGTGGCGCCGCCCGCGGTCCCGATCCGGTAGACGGCCTCGCCCGCCCGCTGGGGGAAGCGGGCGTCGGTCATGGGGATGACGCCCTGTTCGGCGGACTCGACGGTGAACGCGCCGAGGCCGAGGACCTCGCGGGCGTAGTGGCCGAGGGCCCTCTCGTACGCCTCGGTGGTCAGCGGAGCGCGGGAGAACTCGGTGTACTCGACGAGCGCGTGGCCGGGGGTGAGCGGAAGGACGTAGCCGAAGGCCAGGCCGTGCGGCGGCTGCGGCACCCGGAAGTCCATCAGGTCGGCGATCCCGGGATCGAACCGGTCGGTGTCCGTGCGCACGAACCAGCCGCGGAAGTGCTGCAGCAGCTGGGTCCGGGCCGGCGGCAGCGCGGGCAGCGGCCGTGAGTCGAACACGCGCCGGGCGCGCAGGGTGAGCGTCCCGCCGTCGGCTGCGGTGCAGCGGATCTCCGCGCCCCCGGGCACGTCGCGCACCGTCCGGGCCGTGGCGCGCAGCAGGCGCCCGCGGGGCGAGCGCGCCAGCCGCGCGTGCACCAGCCGTTCGAACGCCCCGGACCGCACCATGCGGTACCGCGCCGGGGCCGGGTCGACGGTGAGGGCCTCGCCGTCGGAGCCGTGCACCCGCAGCAGGGGCCAGTCGGCGGTGACGGCGTCGCCGAGGTCGTCGTAGCCCTCGCTCCAGAAGCACCACGTGCGCTCCGCCGGGCGCGCGGGACCGTCCGGCGGCTCCACGACGGTCACGGTGGCCGGCGTGGTCGCGAGCAGCCGGTCCGCGAGACTGAGTCCGGCGGCACCGCCCCCGACGATCACCACGTCGGACGCGCCGCCGGGCCCCGCGCTCACCGGTCCCAGCCGCGGCCGGCCCATGCTCCGGGCGTCCGGGCCCGCACGCCGCCCACCTGGGTCCGGAATCCGGACACCCGGGCGAGGGCCCTCGGCATCCGGGCTCGGACTCGGCCCGTACGGGGCCGGACTTCCGGCGTACGAGGCAGGACTCCGGGCGTCCTGGGCAAGTCTCCCGGTGTGCGGGGCCGGACTCCGGGCGTGCGGGGCCAGGCTCCGGGCGTGCGGGGCGAGGCTCCGGGCGTGCGGGGCCGGACTCCGGCCGCCGAGGCCGCCGTCCCTGCCGCGGAGACCGCCGTACCTGCCGCGGAGGCTGCCGCACCTGGCACCCGGGCCCGCCGGTCCGTCGTACGCCCCGGGCCGGCGACGCGGCGGTTCCGGTCGCCGTCGGCGGCCGCCGGGACACGTGTGCCGATCACCACCACACCCCATTCCCGGCCGTCCGGACATACCCGCCGATCATTACCACACCCCATTCCCGGCCACCGGGAGGACATACGCGCCGCCCGTGCCGCGGCGTCGTTCCACCCCGGGCACGGGCCGACGAGTTGATCAGTTCGTTCACCCTTCCGGCCGCAGGGGGTGTTCGGATGCGGCGACCCGCGGCTGTTGCGAGACGACCGACTCCACCAGTGCGACGGCCTCGGCCAGCCCGGCCGGGCGCGGCAGGCCCGGCACCGAGCGGCCGCCGGCCCAGCCGGGCCCGATCGTCAGGACGACCGGCTTGCGGCGGGCACCGCGCACCCCCCATTCCATCGCGGCGACGTGCTGAGCCAGCGGACGACTGGCCGTGCCGCGCGACTGCGCCCACAGCGCCACCGCGGCCGGTCCGGTCCTGCGCACGGCCGTGACGAGGGACTCGACGGGCAGGGCGCCGCCGAACATCCGTACCGGCAGGCCCCGTTCGGCGAGGGCGGCGGCCAGTACCTCCAGCGGCAGCGTGTGGTGCTCGCCGGGTACGCACGCGAGCACCGTGACGGCGCCCGGGCGGTCGGCGACCGGGCCGGGGGTGCTGCGCCGCAGCGCGCCGGAGACGTGCCAGGACAGGAAGTGCTCGACCTCGACGTACTTCTCCCCCGAGCTCTCCCACTTGCGGCCCACCGCCTGGAGCGTCGGCATGATCACCTCGGTCCAGGCGGCGATCAGCCCGTGCTCGTCGATCGCGGTGCGGAGCAGGTCGTCGAGCGCGGCGGCGTCCAGGCGCAGGGCGGCCCGCGCGATGCCCTTGCACTCCTGGCGCACGTCGCCCAGACGCAGCCCGCTGCCGGCGCGGCTGCGGGCCCGTCCGCGGGCGGGACGGCCCGGGGGCGCGGCGGCGGGAGCCGCCGGGACCGCTTCCGGGAAGAGCCCGGCGGAGCGCCCGTCCGGGCCCGGATCCGAAGCCGCCGCGGGGAGCCCGTCCCGGCCTGCCCGTGACACCGTCGCGGCGGGCGACCCGTCCGGACCGGCTCCGGCGACCGCACCGGCACTGGTCCCGGCGGCCGGGTCCTCCTCCGGGGTGGACTCCTCCCGCACCATGCGCGCCGCCTCGGCGGGCGGTATCCCCGTCGCCGTCAGTGCGCACATCCGCTCCAGCCGGGCCACGTCGGCGGCGGTCCACCTCCGGTGCCGGCCGCCGGTGTGCGCGTCGGGGCCGAGGCCGTAGCGGCGGTCCCAGGTGCGGACCGTCGTGGGCGCCACCCCCAGCCGCCGGGCGACCTCGCCCGTGGTCAGACCGCCGCCGGCCTGCGCGGCGCCGATCGGCACGCTCTGTCCGTCCCGTTCCTGTGCGGCCATGCCTCCACTGTACGACGCACAAACGACGCATGTTGCTGTGCGTCGTTTGGGCGCCGAACACTGGACGCACAGCGCAGGGGCGCCGCTCCCACAGCGCGACCGGTGCGGTTCGGCAAACGGTCTCCCGTCCCGCACGACGCCGGCAGGAGGAACCAGGCCATGATCACCAACACGCGACTCACCACCCTCGCCCCGCCCGTGGAGGAGACGCGGTACGAGGAGGAGCTGGCCCGCGGCCTCCTCGCCGCCGACGAGGAAGCCTTCGCCGCGATCTACCAACGCTGGGGCTCACTCGTCCACACCATGGCCACCCGGCTGCTCGGCGACACGCACGAGGCGGAGGACGTCACCCAGCAGGTCTTCCTCGGCGCCTGGCGCGGCCGGGCCGGCTTCCACCCGGAACGGGGGCCGCTCGGCGCCTGGCTGGTCGGCATCACCCGCCGCAAGATCGTCGACGCGCTGGCGGCCCGGACCAGGCGCCTGACGCTCATCGACTCGGCCGCCCACGAGGCCGACCCCGACCCCGGGTACGGCGACACGGCCCCGGACCGCGTCCTGGACCGGGTGCTGCTCGTCGACGCGCTGTCCCGGCTGCCGCGCCCCCAGCGCGAGGTGCTCTGCATGGCCTTCTACGAGGACCTGACACAGGCCCAGATCGCGGAGCGCACCGGTCTGCCCCTGGGCACGGTCAAGAGCCACGCCCGCCGCGGCCTGCACCGTCTGCGCGTGGTGATCGAGCAGTCCGCGGCCCCCGGCCCCGGCGCGTGACAACAGGCACGAGCTCACCCGCTCGCGCATCCAAGGGGGCCATCACCCCCGAAACGGGACCGAGACTCCGCACCGTACGGAGACTCCTTTCGAAGGGATGATCCCCATGAACTCCCGATTCCCCCTCACCCTCGCAGCCTCTGCCGGCGCCTGCGCCCTGGCCCTCGGCGCTGCCGCCCCGGCCCTCGCCGACCAGCAGCAGGACAAGGCGATGGTGTCCGTCTTCCACGGCATCCCCGGACTGACCGTGGACGTGTACGCCAACGGCGACGAACTGCTCAGCGACTTCAAGCCCGGCACGGTGACGGACCCGCAGTCCCTGGACGCCGGCACCTACGACATCAAGATCTTCGAAGCGGGCAAGGGCCCCGAGGGCACCCCCGCCCTGGAGAGGAAGGTCGAGGTGCCCGAGGGCGGGAACGCCACGGTCGCCGCGCACCTGACCGCCGACGGCAAGCCCCAGCTCACGGCCTTCACCAACGACGTCTCCGAGGTCGGCGCCGGCAAGTCGCGCCTGACGGTCCGCCATGTCGCGGCCGCTCCCGCGGTGGACGTCCGGGCCGGCGGCCAGCCCGTCTTCACCGGCCTGACCAACCCGAAGGAGGACACCGCCGAGGTCGACGCCGGCTCGGTCAACGCCGATGTGGTGCTGGCCGGCACGGACACCGTGGCCATAGGCCCGGCCGACCTCTCCCTGAAGGAGGGCACCAGCAACGTCGTCTACGCCTGGGGCAGCGCCGACGACAAGAACCTGGCTCTGGCGACCCAGTCGTTCAGCGGCATGGCCTCGGCCCCCAAGGCCGTCCACGCGGGCGGCAGCGGTGCGGCCGTCACCCCGAACTCCTCCGACACCGCCACCTGGCCCGCCTGGGCCGCCGCGGCCGGAGTGATCACGGTGACGGGCGTTCTGACGGCCCGCCGGTTCGCCGGCCGGCGTGGGTGACGGCAGGCGACGGCGCCCGGGCCCGATTCTGGCGGCTGCCGCACTGGCAGCCGCCGTCGGCGTCACGGGAGCGCCGCCGGACCGGACGGAGCCGCCACGGGACTTCGCGGCGGCCCCGCTGGAACGTGCCGCGCCGGCCGCGTCACGGCCCGCCGAAGCGTCCCGGAACCCACCGCCACCCGCCGCGGCGGACGAACCGCCGCCCCGGCGGATCGTGGTCGACGGCGTGGACCTCGACGCGCGCGTCATCCCCGTCGGGGTGACGAAGAAGGGCGACATGACCGTCCCCGAAGACCCGGCCACGGCCGGTTGGTACCGCTACGGCCCGGCTCCCGGAAGCGATCGGGGTTCGGCCGTCCTGGTCGGCCATGTCGACACGGACTCCGGCGACCTCGGCGAGTTCGCCGCCCTGTACGACGTGCGGCGAGGCCAGCGGGTGGAGGTGAGCCGGGACGGCGGGCATCCGGTGCGCTACCGGATCGTCTCCCGCGTCACGGTCCCGAAGGCCGAACTGCCCGACTCGGCGTTCCGCCGCTCGGGCTCCCCGGTCCTCACCCTCATCACCTGCGCGCCGCCGTTCGTCCCCGAGCGGGGCGGCTACCTCTCCAACCTCGTCGTGACGGCGGAGCCCATCGAGTCCGGGAGGCCGCAGTGACCCACGTGGACCCGGCCCACCTGGTCGAACTGGCCCTGGGCAACGCCGCTCCGACCCCGGCCGACACCGCCGCCCTGAACCACGTCGCCGAGTGCGCCCGCTGCCGCGACGACCTGCACACGATGACCCGCGTGGTGGAAGCGGCCCGCACGGCGGAGCTGGTCGACCTGCCGGCCGCGCCCCCGGAGCACGTCTGGCGACGCATCACCCGGGACCTGGCCGGGGAGACGCCCCCACCCGAGGGCCCCCGGCAGGCCCCGGACCACAGGAAGCGAACGGCCCTCACCATGCTGGCCCTGGCGGCGGCCGCCGCGATCGCGGCCGCGCGCCGCTCCCGGCACCGACGCTGACGCGAACGGGGTCACAGCCCCCGACAGGCCTTGAGGAAAACCCGCGCCCCGGCGAGCAGCTCGACCTCCGTCACGTCTCCGGCCTCCCGCGCCGCCGCATCCGCCACGAAGTCCTCGACGACGTAGAACAACTCGTTGAGGACACCGAAGTCTCGGTCGGAAACATCCCGCAGCCCACGGAACTCACCCCAGAACCGCGACTCGAACTCCAGCGCGCCGATCCACCCGGAGACGAAGGACTCGGCCAGGGCCACGTAGGGCGCGAGTGCCCTCGACGGCACCGCATCCGGCTCCGGCGTCACACGTTGAACCGGAACTCCACCACGTCCCCGTCCTGCATGACGTAGTCCTTGCCCTCCATGCGTGCCTTGCCCTTCGCGCGGGCCTCCGCCACCGACCCCGTCTCCACCAGGTCGTCGAAGGAGATGACCTCCGCCTTGATGAAGCCCTTCTGGAAGTCCGTGTGGATGACGCCGGCGGCCTCGGGGGCCGTGGCGCCCTTCTTGATCGTCCAGGCGCGGGATTCCTTCGGGCCGGCCGTCAGGTACGTCTGCAGGCCGAGCGTGCGGAAGCCGACGTGGGCCAGGGTCGCCAGGCCGGGCTCCTCCTGGCCGACGGACTGGAGCAGTTCCAGGGCCTCGTCCTCATCGAGCTCGGCGAGGTCCGCCTCCAGCTTGGCGTTGAGGAAGATCGCCTCGGCCGGGGCGACCAGGGCGCGCTGCTCGTTCTTGAAGTCCTCGTCGGTCAGCTCGTCCTCGTCGACGTTGAAGACGTAGAGGAACGGCTTGGTGGTGAGCAGGTGCAGGTCGTGCAGGAGCTCCGCCCGCTCGGTGCCCTGGACGATGCCCTGGGAGAAGAGGGTGTCGCCCTTCTCCAGGATCTCCTTGGCCTCCTCGACGGCCTTGACCTTCGGCGCGACGTCCTTCTTGATCCGCGATTCCTTCTGCAGGCGCGGCAGGACCTTCTCGATGGTCTGCAGGTCCGCGAGGATCAGCTCGGTGTTGATCGTCTCGATGTCGTCCTTGGGCGAGACCTTGCCGTCGACGTGCACGACGTTCTCGTCCTTGAAGGCCCGGATGACCTGGCAGATCGCGTCGGACTCGCGGATGTTCGCCAGGAACTTGTTGCCCAGGCCCTCACCCTCGGAGGCGCCGCGCACGATGCCCGCGATGTCGACGAAGTCGACCGTGGCCGGGAGCACCCGCTGCGAGTCGAAGATCTCCGCCAGCTTGGTCAGCCGGGGGTCGGGCACGCCGACGACACCGACGTTGGGCTCGATCGTGGCGAACGGGTAGTTGGCCGCCAGCACGTCGTTCTTGGTCAGGGCGTTGAACAGGGTCGACTTGCCGACATTCGGCAGACCGACGATTCCGATCGTGAGCGACACGTTGCGACTTCCCGTGAGTGGAGAGGGCCAGGAGGCCAGGGGACCGGCCGATCCACCAGTCTACGGCGTGCCCGGAACCGCACCGGGAGGCGTATCGAACGCTTGGCCAAGCCTCGGCCGTCGGCGTGTCTGACGGGCTATTCGGCATATTGAACGACCTAAGTTGGTGCGGTGGAGCAATACAGGACGCGACCTGCCCAGTACGGACCGCGACGCGACCGGCCGAGGCCGCCCCTGCCACCGCAGGTGAAACGGGGTGCGGGAGGCGGCCCTGTGCGGGCCCGCGGTGGTCCCGCGGGCGGTGGCTCGGCGGGCGGCGCTCCCGCGCGCGCGACCCGGCCGCCGGGGGCGCAGCGCCGTCCGGCGCCGGTGCGGCGGCCCGCGCCCGCACCGGCGGCCTCCGCCGGGCGGCTGCCGAACCCCCGGCTGACCGGCCTGGGCAGCGGGCTGTTCTGCGCCGTGGTGATGTTCCTGCTGGGCGCGGTGTGCGCCGCACTGTTCGGGGGCTCCCTGACGGCGTACGGCGTACTGTTCCTGCCGGTGTGCGTGCTGACCGCCCTGTGGGTGCGCCCGGGGGACCTGATGACCGCGCCCGTGGTCGTGCCGATCGCGTTCGCCGCCGGGCTGCTGCCGGTGGCCGAGGGCGACGGCGGGAACAAGGTGATGGGTCTGCTGACAGCGCTCGCGACGCAGGCCGGGTGGCTGTACGGCGGGACGCTCGTGGCAGGGCTGATCGTGATCGTCCGGCGGGTCCGGCTGGTGCGGCGCAGGAGGACGGCAGCGGCGGCGGCCGGGGGGCGTCCGGCGCTGTGAGCCGCGCCGGAACGGTCCCGGACCGGCTTCCGACCGGCTCCAGCCGTGTGACCCTTGCCGGACGGCGCCCAGCACGCCGGCCCTGACCGCGTCCGGCGCTGTGAGCCGCGCCGGGACCGGCTTCGGACCGGCTCGGACCGGCTCCGGACCGACTCCAGCCGTGTGACCCACGCCGGACGGCGCCCAGCAGCCCGGCCCCGTCCGCATCCGGCGGCGCGCCGCCCCTGCCGCGTCCGGCGCTAGTGCCCCACCGCCCCGGCCACGTCCGGCATCAGTGCCCCACCGCCCCGGCCGCGTCCGCGCTAGTGCCCCGCCGCCCGCATCGCCGCCCCCACGATGCCCGCGTTGTTCTGCAGCTGCGCCGGGACGATCTCCGCCTTGATGCCCTCGATGTGGGGCAGGAACTTGTGGGCCTTGCGGCTGACGCCGCCGCCGATGATGAACAGCTCCGGCGAGAACAGCATCTCGACATGGGCGAGGTACTTGCGCACGCGGTGCTCCGCCCAGTGCTCCCACGACAGGTCGTGGTCCTCGCGCGCCTTGCTGGAGGCCCGCTTCTCCGCGTCGTGCCCGTCCAGCTCCAGGTGGCCCAGCTCCGTGTTCGGCACGAGGACGCCGTTCACGAAGAGCGCGCTGCCGATGCCCGTGCCGAACGTCAGCAGGATCACCGTGCCCCGCCGGCCGCGGCCCGCTCCGAAGTGCATCTCGGCCACGCCCGCCGCGTCCGCGTCGTTCACCACCGTCACCGGCAGACCGCCCAGCCGCTCGCCGAGCAGCGCACGCGCGTCCGTGTCGATCCAGCTGTCGTCGACGTTCGCCGCCGTGCGGATCGTCGCGCCGTCGGTGACCACGCCCGGGAACGTGACCCCGACCGGTCCCGTCCAGCCGAAGTGGTCGACGACCTGCTTCACGCCGTCGGCCACCCCGTCGGGCGTGGCCGGGTGCGGGGTGAGGACCTTGTGGCGCTCCTGCGCCAGGTCGCCCATGTCCAGGTCCACCGGGGCACCCTTGATCCCGGAACCGCCGATGTCCACGCCGAAGATCTGCATGGCCCTACGTTACGACGTGGGACGGACGGTCACGGACCGGACGGCGGTGCCCGCCCGGCCCGTCCCCGAGAACTGCGCGATCACTCCCCCATCGCTCCGCGATCACTCCGCCGGACGTTCACCGGCCGCGGCGCCGCCGCGCTCGGCGACCAGCGCGGCCGCCTCCTCGCGCAGGTCGCGGCGGAGCTCCTTGGGCAGGGAGAAGGTGATGGACTCCTCGGCCGCCTTGACGATCTCGACGTCCTCGAAGCCACGCTGGGCGAGCCACTCCAGGACCTGCTCGACCAGCACCTCCGGGACGGACGCGCCCGAGGTGACGCCGACCGTGGAGACGCCCTCCAGCCAGGCCTCGTCGATCTCGTCGGCGAAGTCCACCAGGTAGGCGGCACGGGCTCCGGCGATCTTCGCGACCTCGACCAGGCGCTTGGAGTTGGAGGAGTTGCGCGAGCCGACCACGATGACCAGGTCGGACTCGGCGCCCATCTGCTTCACGGCCAGCTGGCGGTTCTGCGTGGCGTAGCAGATGTCGTCGCTGGGCGGGGAGATGAGCTGCGGGAACTTGTCCTTCAGGGCGTCGACGGTCTCCATGGTCTCGTCGACGGAGAGCGTGGTCTGGGAGAGCCAGACGACCTTGGACGGGTCGCGGACCTCGACCTTGGCGACGTCGTCGGGGCCGTCGACCAGCTGGATGTGGTCGGGAGCCTCGCCGGAGGTGCCGATGACCTCCTCGTGGCCCTCGTGGCCGATCAGGAGGATGTCGTAGTCCTCGTTGGCGAAGCGGACGGCTTCCTTGTGGACCTTGGTGACCAGCGGGCAGGTGGCGTCGATGGTGGCGAGCCTGCCGCGCTCGGCCTCCTCGTGGACGACGGGGGCCACGCCGTGGGCCGAGAACATCACGATGTTGCCCGGCGGCACCTCTTCCGTCTGCTCGACGAAGATCGCGCCCTTCTTCTCCAGGGTCTGCACGACGTACTTGTTGTGGACGATCTCGTGACGGACGTAGACGGGAGCGCCGTACTGCTCCAGCGCTTTCTCCACGGCGATCACGGCGCGGTCCACGCCCGCGCAGTAGCCACGGGGGGCGGCGAGCAGGACACGGCGGCCAGGCGAAGCAGACATGCGTCCCATCGTAAGGCCGCGTTCGGCGGGCCAAAGATCGCGCCCGCGTGGAATCCCCGGGAAGACTGAACGAACGCGACGGCGGCACGGGTGACGGAAGCGGAGGCGGGCCACGATGGCGGAGACGGGGACGCGGGCCCGCACGGCCGGCGGGGAGCACGCGCTGCGGCGCAGTCTGGGCTTCCGGGACCTGGTCGTCTACGGCCTGCTGTTCATCGCGCCGATGGCCCCGGTCGGCGTGTTCGGCACGCTGGACGCCAAGTCGCACGGGGCGGTGGCGCTGGTGTACCTCGTCGCGACGGTCGCGATGGCGTTCACCGCGTTCAGCTACGCCCAGATGGTCCGGGTCGTCCCGCAGGCGGGCTCGGTCTTCGCCTACGCGCGCGTGGCGCTCGGAAAGGAGGCCGGGTTCGTGGCGGGCTGGATGGCGATGCTGGACTACGTCCTGATCCCGGCGGTGGCGTACCTGTTCTGCGGGGTCGCGATGAACGCGCTGGTCCCCGGGGTGTCGCGGTGGGTCTGGTCGGCGCTCGCGGTCGCCGTGACGACGCTGCTGAACCTGTGGGGCGTGCGGGCCGCCGCCCGGGTGGGCTTCCTGGTGCTCGTGCTGGAGGTCGTGGTCCTGGTCGTCTTCGTGGTGGCCGCGGTGGTGGTGCTGGCCCGTGACGGTGCCGAGCGGGGCTGGCTGTCGCCGCTGTCCGGGGACGGCACGCAGGGCGCCTTCGCGCTGTCGGCGGTGCTCGGGGCGGTGTCGGTGGCGGTGCTGTCGTACCTGGGGTTCGACGCGATCGCCTCCTTCGCGGAGGAGGTCACCGGCGGCTCGGCGAAGATCGCGCGGGCGCTGCTGTTCTGCCTGGCGCTCGCGGGTGTGCTGTTCGTCGCGCAGACCTATCTGGTGGCGCTGCTGGAGCCGGTGTCGTCGGCGCGGCTGGCGGCGGAGCCGGGGCGGCAGGGGTCGGCGTTCTACGACACGGTGGACGCCTCCGTCGGCACCTGGCTGCACGACCTGGTGGCGGTGAGCAAGGCGATCGGCGCGGCGTTCGCGGCGCTGGCCGGGCAGGCGGCGGCGGCCCGGCTGCTGTTCGCGATGGGCCGGGACCGGCGGCTGCCGCGGGTGCTGTCCCGGACCAGTGCGGGGGTGCCGCGGGTGGCGCTGCTGTGCGCGGCCGTGGTGACGCTGGTGGCGGCGGTGTGGGCGGCGCGCCGGGACGACGGGATGGACCAATTGGTGTCGGTGGTCGACATCGGCGCCCTGACCGCCTTCACGCTGCTGCACGCGAGCGTGGTGGGCTGGTTCGCGGTCAGGCGCCGGGGCGGGGCCGTGAGCTGGTGGCGGCACGTCCTGGTGCCGGTGGCCGGTGCGGCGATCACCGTCGCCGTGATCGCCGAGGCGTCGCGCACGGCCCAGCTGGTCGGCGCGGTGTGGCTGGCCGCCGGGCTGGTGGTGCTGGTGGTGCAGGAGCGGCGCAGGTCCGCGTCGCCGCCTCCGGCGGTCTGAGCGGCCGGACCGGCGACCGGGTACGCCGTCCGCGGCCTGGTGCGCGTCCTGGCCGCGGCCGCCGGTCCGCCGGCTCCGCCCGGGCGGATGATCCGCGTTGTCGGTGGCGGCCACTACGCTCGCGGGCATGGCTGTGAACACGACTCCGGAATCCCCGCTGCCCGTCGGCGAGGTGTCACGGCTCATCGGGGGCTGGATCGACCGGCTCGGGGCGGTGTGGGTCGAGGGGCAGATCACGCAGTTGTCGCGGCGGCCGGGCGCCGGCGTGGTGTTCCTCACGCTGCGGGACCCCTCGTACGACATCTCCGTCAGCGTCACCTGCTACCGGCAGGTGTTCGACGCCGTGGCGGACGTGGTGAGCGAGGGCGCCCGGGTCGTCGTCCTGGCGAAGCCCGAGTGGTACGCGCCGCGCGGGCAGCTGTCGCTGCGGGCCGCCGAGATACGGCCCGTCGGGGTCGGGGAGCTGCTGGCGCGGCTGGAGCAGCTGAAGAAGACCCTCGCGCGGGAGGGCCTGTTCGCGCCGGAGCGGAAGAAGCCGCTGCCCTTCCTGCCGCAGCTGATCGGGCTGGTCTGCGGCCGGGCCTCGGCCGCGGAGCGGGACGTGCTGGAGAACGCCCGGCACCGCTGGCCCGCCGTCCGCTTCGAGGTGCGCAACGTCGCCGTGCAGGGCGTGCACGCCGTGCCGCAGGTCGTGCAGGCGGTGAAGGAGCTCGACGCGCTCGACGACGTCGACGTGATCATCGTCGCCCGGGGCGGCGGCAGCGTGGAGGACCTGCTGCCGTTCTCCGACGAGCAGCTGATCCGCACGGTCGCGCAGTGCCGTACGCCCGTGGTGTCGGCCATCGGGCACGAGCCCGACAACCCGCTGCTGGACCACGTGGCGGACCTGCGCGCCTCCACCCCGACCGACGCGGCCAAGAAGGTCGTGCCGGACGTGGGCGAGGAGTACGAGCGCGTGCGGTTGCTGCGGGACCGGGCCCGGCGGTGCGTGGCCGCGCTGCTGGACCGGGAGGAGCGCGGCCTGGCGCACGCGCTGGCCCGGCCGTCGATACAGGATCCGCACCGGATGATCGACGAGCGGGCCGACCAGGTGGCGGACCTGCTCGGCCGCGGCCGGCGCTGCCTGCGGCACCAGCTGGACCGCGCCGACTCCGAGCTGACGCACACGCACGCGCGCGTGGTGGCCCTCTCCCCCGCCGCGACCCTGAAGCGCGGGTACGCCGTGCTGCAGAAGGCGGACGGGCACGCCGTCCGCGACCCCGGCGAGGTGGAGGCCGGCGAGGCCCTGCGCGCGCGGGTCTCCGAGGGCGAGTTCTCCGTACGAGTGGACACATAGGGTGGGTGGATGACCAGCGAGGTGGAGCAGGCGCCGGGCACGGACGAGGCGCTCGGGTACGAACAGGCGCGGGACGAGCTGATCGAGGTCGTCCGCCGTCTGGAGGCGGGCGGTACGACGCTGGAGGAGTCCCTGGCGCTCTGGGAGCGGGGCGAGGAGCTGGCGAAGGTGTGCCGGCGCTGGCTGGAGGGGGCGCGGGCGCGGCTGGACGCGGCGCTCGCGGAGGAGGCCGCGGAGGACGCGGACGCCGGGTAGGTAGCGTCACGGGCCCTGTGAAGTCGATCACCACACCCTCAAGTTTGTTGAACGTTGAACTTCATTGGCGTACGGTCGCAGATGTCAGCCGGTCCGGCCCCATCGGACCCGACGTACGCTCCGAGAAGGTTTTCGTTCATGTCTCTCGTTCTTGACCCCGCAGCCCAGGACCTCCTGTTCCGCGAGGCCCGCACCGCCAACACCTTCACCGACGAGCCGGTGACCGACGAGCAGGTGCAGGCGATCTACGACCTGGTCAAGTACGGCCCGACCGCCTTCAACCAGACCCCGCTGCGCATCACCCTGGTCCGCTCCCCCGAGGCCCGCGAGCGCCTGGTCGCGCACATGGCCGAGGGCAACCGGGCCAAGACCGCGAGCGCCCCGCTGGTCGCGATCCTCTCCGCGGACAACGAGTTCCACGAGGAGCTGCCGCACCTGTTCCCGGCCTTCCCGCAGGCCAAGGACGCCTTCTTCGCCGAGCGCCCGGTGCGCGAGAGCGCCGCCGCGATGAACGCCGCCCTGCAGGCCGCGTACTTCATCGTCGGCGTCCGCGCCGCCGGCCTGGCCGCCGGCCCGATGACCGGCTTCGACTTCGAGGGCGTGCGCAAGGAGTTCCTGGACGACGACCACACCCCGCTGATGGTCGTCAACATCGGCCGCCCGGGCCCGGACGCCTGGTACCCGCGCTCCCCGCGCCTGGCGTACGACCAGGTCGTCACGACCGTCTGAGCCACGGACACCGTCCGGGCCGCACAGCCCACGAGGAAGGCCCCCGGCAGGCGAGCCGGGGGCCTTCCTCGTGCGCGGTCACTTCGTCTCCAGGGCCTGCGCCATCTTCGTCAACTGGGCGAACGAGGCGGTGCCCGTCACCACCGTCGTCGAGCCCTTGGTGTCCTCCAGGACCAGCGCGTCGTACCGGCCGCCCTCCCAGCGGGTCCAGGTCCGGCCGTCGATCTTCTCTGTCCTGTCGGTCTCCCGCGCGCCCTGCGTCGCCTCGTCGAGGAAGACGGGCCGCCGCTGAGTGGACTGCTGGACCGCGACGTACTCCCCCTCGGGGTCGTGGAACCCGAGGTGCCAGGTGTCGAAGTCGTCGGCCCGGTAGCGGACGGAGGTGGCCTTCCACGCCGCGGGCAGGCCCTCGGGCGCGGCCACGGGGTACGGGGCGGCGCGGCGCGCCGTGAGCAACTCGACCCGGTAGTCGACGCGCTTGAGGTCGGGTTCGCTGTCGTCGTGCGGGATGAAGAGGTACATGACGCCCGCCACGAGGATGATGACCCCGAGCGAGAGGATCATGTCCCGCGCCGTCTTCTGCTTGCCGTTCGTGCCTGCCACGCCCCCTATCGTCGCAGGTCTGTGCTGCGCTCATCCGTGGGGGCCCCTGCTCATTTTGCGGGCTCGGGGATAGAGTCGGGCGACAAAGCCCTCATCCGGCCGTCGTCGTACAGAAAGGTGCGCTCCGATGACCGAGCATCATCACTTGCCGTCCGAACTCGATGTGCCCTCCGAGGCCCCCGACCGCAACCTCGCCCTGGAGCTCGTCCGGGTCACGGAGGCCGCGGCGATGGCCGCGGGCCGCTGGGTGGGACGCGGTGACAAGAACGGCGCCGACGGTGCCGCGGTCCGCGCCATGCGGACCCTCGTCTCCACCGTCTCGATGAACGGCGTGGTCGTCATCGGCGAGGGCGAGAAGGACGAGGCCCCGATGCTCTTCAACGGGGAGCGCGTGGGCGACGGGACCGGGCCCGAGTGCGACATCGCCGTGGACCCGATCGACGGCACGACGCTGACCGCGAAGGGCATGACGAACGCGATCGCGGTGCTGGCCGCGGCCGAGCGCGGGTCGATGTTCGACCCGTCCGCGGTCTTCTACATGGACAAGCTGGTCACCGGCCCCGAGGCGGCGGACTTCGTCGACATCAACGCGCCGGTCGCGGTGAACATCCGCCGGGTCGCCAAGGCCAAGCGCTCCGCCCCCGAGGACGTCACGGTGGTGATCCTGGACCGGCCGCGGCACGAGGGCATCATCAAGGAGATCCGGGACACCGGGGCGCGCATCAAGCTGATCTCCGACGGTGACGTGGCCGGCTCGATCCTGGCACTGCGCGAGGGCACCGGTGTCGATCTGCTGCTCGGCATCGGCGGCACGCCCGAGGGCATCATCTCGGCCTGCGCGGTGAAGTGCCTGGGCGGCACGATCCAGGGCAAGCTGTGGCCGAAGGACGACGAGGAGCGGCAGCGGGCGATCGACGCGGGGCACGACCTCGACCGGGTGCTGACCACCGAGGACCTGGTGACCGGCGAGAACGTGTTCTTCGTGGCGACCGGCATCACCGACGGTGAGCTGCTGCGGGGCGTGCGCTACCGGGCGGAGACGGCGACGACCGACTCGATCGTGATGCGCTCGCGGTCGGGCACGGTGCGCAGGATCGATTCGGAGCACCGGCTGTCCAAGCTGCGGGCGTACAGCGCGATCGACTTCGACAAGGGCAAGTAGCCGGTGACGGAAAGGGCGTCCCCGGTGCGGTGGGGACGCCCTTTCGCCGTGCTGTCGACCGTCAGCCGGCGGCCGCTATGCGGTTCGCCGAGCGGGCCGCCTTCTTCAGCTCCACGTCGCGGCGGCGGCGCCGGGCCAGGACCACGCGGCGCTCGGCCGCGGTGAGGCCGCCCCACACGCCGTAGGGCTCGGGCTGAAGCAGGGCGTGCTCGCGGCACTCGACCATGACCGGACAGCGGGCACAGACCCGCTTCGCCGCCTCCTCGCGGGAGAGCCGGGCGGCGGTGGGCTCCTTGGAGGGGGCGAAGAACAGGCCCGCCTCGTCGCGCCGGCACACCGCCTCGGTGTGCCACGGGGCGTCCTGGTCCCTGTCTCGCGCTGGCACCCGCGGGGCCGGAACGGCAGCTACCTGCAGGGACGAATGCGGCGGTTGCAGCACGGTCTACTCCTGACGACGGCTTCGCGAGCGAGAGACGATGCAGCAAGGCCTACCCGCTGTGCGCGCGCCTATGCACTGAGTTCCGAACGGCCGCTTCCGGCTGATTCGCGACTGTCAATGGCCCAGGTGCTTGCGCAAACTCCTGTCGACCTTGCGCTGCACCCGGTCCAGGATGTCCGCGACGAGCTTGCCGCGCTTGGCCCGCGCCTCGACGCTGCCGAGGACGGCCCAGCCGTCCACGTAGATCACCGGCGCCTCCGGTTCCGCCGAGTCGAGGGTCTCGACCTCGAAGCTGCCGAGCACGCCGCCACCTATGCCGCGCAGCGAGACGTTCTCCGGGACGCGGATCTCCACGCTGCCGAAGATCGCGAACGACTTCACGACGACCTGCTGGTGGTCGTACAGGGCGTCGCTGAGGTCGATCTCGACACTGCCGAAGATCGCGTAGGCGTGGATCCGGCGGCCCGCGCGCCAGCGGCCCTTGCGGACGGCGCTGCTGAAGACCGCGACCACGTTGTCGTCGGGTTCGACGGGGATGGCGCCGACCGTGGGGCGGTGCGGGGCCGGGGCGTGCGCGGGGCCCGGGCGGGGGCCGCGGCCCGCGGGCAGGTCCCGGACGAAGACCTCCAGTTCGCCCACCGTCTTGGCGCGCAGCACCCCCTCGACGCGCTCGGCGTGCTCGTCGGCGGTGAGACGGCCCTCGGCGAGGGCGTCGTGCAGGATGTCGGCGACCCGGTCGCGCTCGGCGTCGGAGGCGCGCAACTCGGCGTCGGCGGGGCCGGCCTGCGGGTGAGGGTCCTGCTTGTGAAGGTCCACGGCAGCAGCGTACCCAAACACGATAGATCGCGACACCCCCCCGGCCGTGTTCCTGCGGGGGCGCGTAGGTGACGAACTGAGCCTTACCTCACAAGCTCGCCGTCAGCGGCAGGTCCTACGCTGGAGGGCGCTCGCCAAAGGGGGCGAGCCGCCGTCCGCAGAGTGAGGAATGGGCTGAGATGCCTGAGTTCGCGTACACCGATCTGCTCCCCCAGGGAGAGGACACCACGCCGTACCGGCTGGTGACCTCCGAGGGTGTCTCCACGGTCGAGGGGCCGGACGGACGGACCTTCCTCCAGGTGGAGCCGGAGGCGCTGCGCAAGCTCGCCGAGGAGGCCATCCACGACATCCAGCACTACCTGCGCCCGGCCCACCTCGCGCAGCTGCGCCGGATCATCGACGACCCCGAGGCGTCGGCCAACGACAAGTTCGTGGCGCTGGACCTGCTGAAGAACGCCAACATCGCGGCGGCGGGCGTGCTCCCCATGTGCCAGGACACGGGCACGGCGATCGTCATGGGCAAGCGCGGGCAGAACGTGCTCACGCGCGGCCGGGACGAGGAGGCCCTGAGCCGCGGCATCTACGACGCGTACCAGAACCTGAACCTGCGCTACTCGCAGATGGCTCCGCTCACCATGTGGGAGGAGAAGAACACCGGCTCCAACCTGCCCGCGCAGATCGAGCTGTACGCGACCGACGGCGGCGCCTACAAGTTCCTCTTCATGGCCAAGGGCGGCGGCTCGGCCAACAAGTCGTTCCTGTACCAGGAGACGAAGGCCGTGCTGAACGAGTCCTCCATGATGAAGTTCCTGGAGGAGAAGATCCGCTCGCTGGGCACGGCCGCCTGCCCGCCCTACCACCTGGCGATCGTGGTCGGCGGCACGAGCGCCGAGTACGCGCTGAAGACGGCGAAGTACGCCTCCGCGCACTACCTGGACGAGATCCCCGCCGAGGGCAGCGAGCTGGGGCACGGCTTCCGGGACAAGGAGCTGGAGCAGAAGGTCTTCGAGCTGACGCAGAAGATCGGCATCGGCGCGCAGTTCGGCGGCAAGTACTTCTGCCACGACGTGCGCGTGGTGCGTCTGCCCCGGCACGGCGCGTCCTGCCCGGTGGCCATCGCGGTCTCCTGCTCCGCCGACCGGCAGGCCGTCGCGAAGATCACCGCCGAGGGCGTCTTCCTGGAGCAGCTGGAGACGGACCCGGCGCGGTTCCTGCCGGAGACCACCGACGAGCACCTCGACGACAGCGGCGACGTCGTGAAGATCGACCTCAACCAGCCGATGGAGACGATCCTCGCCGAGCTCACCAAGTACCCGGTGAAGACCCGGCTGTCGCTGACCGGCCCGCTGGTCGTGGCGCGCGACATCGCGCACGCCAAGATCAAGGAGCGGCTGGACGCGGGCGAGGAGATGCCGCAGTACCTGAAGGACCACCCGGTGTACTACGCGGGCCCGGCCAAGACCCCCGAGGGCTACGCGTCGGGCTCGTTCGGCCCGACGACGGCCGGCCGGATGGACTCCTACGTGGAGCAGTTCCAGGCGGCGGGCGGCTCCAAGGTGATGCTGGCCAAGGGCAACCGCAGCAAGCAGGTCACGGACGCGTGCGCCGCCCACGGCGGTTTCTACCTGGGCTCCATCGGCGGCCCGGCCGCCCGCCTGGCCCAGGACTGCATCAAGAAGGTCGAGGTCGTCGAGTACGAGGAGCTCGGCATGGAGGCCGTCTGGAAGATCGAGGTCGAGGACTTCCCGGCGTTCATCGTCGTGGACGACAAGGGCAACGACTTCTTCCAGGACCCGGCACCGGCGCCGACGTTCACGTCCATTCCGGTACGCGGTCCCGGACTCGCCTGAGAAGGGCGGTGACGAATCGCCTCCACGGGGAACAGTGGTCGCGGCGCGGACGCTGTGACACGTGGAGGTGATCGTCGATGACCGACGAGCAGGACAGGACCGAGTACCGCACCGAGCACGACTCCATGGGCGAGGTGCGGGTGCCCGCGCACGCCAAGTGGCGGGCCCAGACCCAGCGTGCGGTGGAGAACTTCCCCGTCTCCGGGCAGCGCATCGAGCGCGCCCACATCGAGGCCCTCGCCCGGATCAAGGGCGCGGCGGCCAAGGTCAACGCCGAGCTGGGGGTCCTGGACAAGGACGTCGCCGAGGCGATCCAGGACGCGGCCCGGGAGGTCGCCGAGGGCCGGTGGGACGAGCACTTCCCCGTCGACGTGTTCCAGACCGGGTCCGGGACCTCGTCCAACATGAACACCAACGAGGTCATCGCCACGCTGGCCGGCGAGCGGCTCGGGCGCCCCGTCCACCCGAACGACCACGTCAACGCCTCCCAGTCGTCCAACGACGTCTTCCCCTCCTCCCTGCACATCGCCGCCACGGCCGCCGTGACACGCGACCTGATCCCGGCCCTGGAGCACCTCGCCGCCTCCCTGGAGCGCAAGGCCGAGGAGTTCGCCGACGTCGTGAAGTCCGGGCGGACCCACCTGATGGACGCCACGCCCGTGACGCTGGGGCAGGAGTTCGGCGGGTACGCGGCCCAGGTGCGCTACGGGGTCGAGCGGCTGCGGGCCTCCCTTCCCCGGCTCGCCGAACTGCCGCTGGGCGGCACGGCCGTCGGCACCGGCATCAACACCCCGCCCGGCTTCTCCGCCGCCGTGATCGAGGAGGTCGCCCGTACGACCGGGCTGCCGCTGACCGAGGCGCGCAACCACTTCGAGGCACAGGGCGCCCGGGACGGCGTCGTCGAGACCAGCGGGCAGCTGCGGACGATCGCCGTCGGGCTGACGAAGATCGCCAACGACCTGCGCTGGATGGCCTCCGGGCCGCGCACGGGCCTCGCCGAGATCGCCCTGCCCGACCTGCAGCCCGGCTCCTCGATCATGCCGGGCAAGGTGAACCCGGTCATCCCGGAGGCCGTGCTCATGGTGGCCGCCCAGGTCGTCGGCAACGACGCCACCGTCGCCACTGCCGGCGCCGCGGGCAACTTCGAGCTGAACGTGATGCTGCCGGTCATCGCGAAGAACGTGCTGGAGTCGGTCCGGCTGCTGGCGAACGTCTCACGGCTGCTGGCCGACCGGACCGTCGACGGCATCACCGCCGACCGCGAACGGGCGCGGGAGTACGCCGAGTCCTCCCCCTCGGTCGTCACGCCGCTCAACAAGTACATCGGGTACGAGGAGGCCGCGAAGATCGCCAAGAAGGCGCTCGCCGAGCGGAAGACGATCCGTCAGGTCGTGCTGGAGGGCGGGTACGTGGACCGCGGCGAGCTGACCCTGGAGCAGCTCGACGAGGCGCTGGACGTCCTGCGGATGACGCACCCGTGACGGCCGGTGACACCCGTACGCCCGGCGCGTGAACCGCGACACGCGCCGCAGCGTCGTATGCCTGTGGCACCTAATATCTGTCCATGGCAGAGGGCGGAGCGGTGAGACGCGTGGCAAAGGGCGGTGCGACGGGCCACTGGGCCCCCGGGAGCCGGATCCTGTGGCGGTACCGGGAGAACGGCGGGGCGCAGATCCACATCGCGCGCCCGGTCACCGTCGTGCGGGACGACGCGGAGCTGCTGGCCGTGTGGCTGGCGCCCGGCACCGAGTGCGTGAAGCCGGTGCTCGCCGACGGCACCCCGGTGCACCAGGAGCCGCTGGAGTCGCGCTACACCAAGCCGCGGACCGTGCAGCGCGGCCGGTGGTTCGGCACGGGTGTGCTGAAGCTCGCCCGGCCCGGCGAGCCCTGGTCGGTCTGGCTCTTCTGGGAGCCGGGCTGGCAGTTCAAGAACTGGTACGTGAACCTGGAGGAGCCGCTGGCCCGTTGGGCGGGCGGCGTCGACTCCGAGGACCACTTCCTGGACATCTCCGTCCACCCCGACCGCAGTTGGCACTGGCGCGACGAGGACGAGTTCGCGCAGGCCAGGCGGGACGGGCTGATGGACGACCGGCAGGCGGAGAGGGTACGGAGGGCGGGGCGGGCCGCGGTGGAGGTGATCCGGGCCTGGGGGCCGCCGTTCTCGGAAGGCTGGCAGCACTGGCGCCCGGATCCGTCCTGGGGGGTACCGTCACTGCCGGAGGACTGGGATCGTACGCCCGCGCACGTGTCCTCATGAGACCCTTGATGCGCCCCCGGGCAAGAAACGTAGGATCGTCCTCCGCAAGGGCGCGCGGCGGCAACTTCCGGAGCACGCGCTGAGCTTGACCGATCGTCACCGAGGGGCGGCAGGACGTGAGCGAGGGGTACGAGGGCAACACCGGCAGGGCCTGCACCGCAGGCTCCGCGGGCCGCGGACGGCCCGCCGGTGGCACAGGAACAACCTCTGACCACGCGGGAATTCCGTTCCTGGGGCACGTATTCCGGGTATCGGAGTTTCGGCGGGACCAGCTGCACATGTGGCGTGCAGCCCCGGACGGATGGATGCGACACGCGTGACGGAGCAGCCGACCTCCTTCGAACGCCCCCAGCCGGGCGTCGACCCCGCGGACCCCCGCGGGGCGCTCGTGCATACCCCGGCACCGGCGCGCGCGCCCGGCACCGGGGCCTTACCGGTCCAGGGCCGCTGCGGCGGCGACGTCACCGTTCCGGTCTCGACGGCCCACACCCCGCCGGGCACGTCACAGCCGGGCACCTCCACGCCGTTCGGCAAGGGCAAGGACACTGTGAGCGATCCCGCCTCCGAGCACTCCCAGCCGGGTGCCGAGCAGACCGCAGAGCGCGACACCCCCCGGCCGCGCCCCGCCTCCGAGGGGATCCCGCTCCAGCCCGCCGACGAACAGGGCCGGCACGCCGCGAGCGCCGACGGCCCGGAGCGGCGCACCGGCCAGAGCCTGCCGCCCGGCCGGCCCACGCCCATGCGGCGGGACGGCGACCGGCTGCGGTTCGTCGGGGCCGCCACACGGCGGATCGCCCGCGGCATCGACCTCGACGAGATCGTGATGGGGCTGTGCCGGGCGACCGTGCCGACGTTCTCCGACGCGATCCTGGTGTACCTGCGCGACCCGCTGCCCGTCGGCGACGAGCGGCCCACCGGCCCGCTGGTGCTGCGGCTGCGCCGCACCGACCGGATACCGGCCGAGCGCGACACCGAGAACGGCTTCCTGCCGGCCGCGCAGCCCGAGCCGAACGAGCTGGACTCGGTCGGCGCCGAGCTGTGCGAGGTCCGGCCCGGCAGCGCGCTCGCCGAGGTGCTGCGCGGGGTGCGCCCGGTGTTCACGGACGCCCCCGCGGCCCGTGCCGCCCTGCCGGAGCTGCTGGGCGAGGGCGGTGAGTTCGCCGTACCGGACGGGCAGCGGGCGATCCTCGCGCCGCTGCGCGGACGGCGCCGGGTGATCGGGGCGGCCCTGTTCCTGCGGCGCCCCGAGCGCATCGCCTTCGAGCCGGACGACCTGCTGGTGGCCGCCCAGCTCGCCACGCACAGCGCCCTCGGCATCGACAAGGCCGTGCTGTACGGCCGTGAGGCCTACATCGCGGACGAGCTGCAGCGCACCATGCTGCCCGAGACGCTGCCCCGCCCGACGGGCGTGCGGCTCGCCTCCCGCTATCTGCCGGCCGCGGAGACCGCCCGGGTCGGCGGCGACTGGTACGACGCGATCCCGCTGCCGGGCAGCCGCGTCGCCCTGGTCGTCGGTGACGTGATGGGCCACTCCATGACGTCGGCCGCCATCATGGGCCAGCTGCGCACGACGGCCCAGACGCTCGCCGGTCTCGACCTGCCGCCGCAGGAGGTCCTGCACCACCTCGACGAACAGGCCCAGCGCCTCGGCGTGGACCGCATGGCGACCTGCCTCTACGCGGTGTACGACCCGGTGGCGCACCGCATCACCATCGCCAACGCCGGTCATCCGCCGCCCGTCCTGCTGCATCTGGGCGGCCGGGCCGAGGTGCTGCGCGTGCCGGCCGGTGCGCCCATCGGGGTCGGCGGCGTCGACTTCGAGGCGGTGGAGCTGGACGCGCCCGCCGGGGCGACCCTGCTGCTGTACACCGACGGCCTGGTCGAGTCGCGCCTGCGGGACGTGTGGACCGGCATCGAGCAGCTGCGGGAGAAGCTCGCAGCGACCGCGCAGCTCACCGGTCCCGACCATCCGCCGCCCCTGGAAGCCCTCTGCGACGAGGTGCTCGACATGCTCGGCCCGGGCGACCGGGACGACGACATCGCGCTGCTCGCCGCCCGCTTCGACGGGATCGCCCCCAGTGACGTGGCGTACTGGTTCCTGGAGCCGGAGGACGCCGCTCCCGGCCGGGCCCGCCGGCTGGCCCGCCGGGCGTTGCAGCGCTGGGGCATGGAGGAGCTGAGCGACTCGGTGGAGCTGCTGGTCAGCGAGGTCGTGACGAACGCCGTGCGGTACGCGTCCCGGCCGGTGACGCTGCGGCTGCTGCGCACGGACGTGCTGCGCTGCGAAGTGGGCGACGACGTCCCGCAGTTGCCGCGGCTGCGGCAGGCCCGGGCCACCGACGAGGGCGGCCGTGGCCTGTACCTGGTGAACCGGCTGGCCCGGCGCTGGGGTGCGACCCGGCTCAGCACGGGCAAGGTGGTCTGGTTCGAGCTCCACCGCGGCTGAGCCGCACGCGCACACGTGTGAGGGCGCCCGGTCCGCACCGGGCGCCCTCGCGCGTGTCCGGCCCTATTCGTCCTCGTCCGGGTTGATCGGGTCGAACGGACCGCCGCCGTCGTCCGGCGGGGTCGTCGACGGTTTCGCCGGCGGGGTGGAGGTGGGCGGGGTCGTCGACGGCGTGGTCGGCGGGGTGGTGGTCGGCTCCTCGCTGGTCGGCGGCGGGGACGACGACGGCGCCTCGGTGGTCGGCTCCCGCGTCGGTTCCTGGGTGGGCGACTGGGACGGCGTCCGCGTCCGCGTCGGCTCGACGGCCGCGCCCTGCCGCGTCTCCAGGTCGAACCTGCTGACGTCGTCCATCACGCCGAAGGTGTACGCCGCCCAGATCTGCGCCGGGAAGCCGCCGCCGTTGACCCGGGGCTGGCCGCCGGCCTTGTAGAGCGGGACCTGCTTGTAGGGCGGCTTGTTGTCCTCTCCGAACAGGCCCACCGAGGTGACCAGGTCCGGCGTGTAGCCGGTGAACCAGGCCGACTTGTTGTTGTCGGACGTGCCCGTCTTGCCGGCGACCTGCTGGCCGTCGCGCAGGGGGTTGTCGCGCACCGACGTCCGGGCGGTGCCGTCGTCGACCACTCCGGTCAGCACCGAGGTCACCGTGTCGGCGGCCTCGCGGCTGATGACCTGCTCGCCGACGGCGTCGGGCATGGTCACGGTCCTGTTCAGGTGCTCGGCCGACTTCACGAGGGCCGGGGTGACCTTCTTGCCGTGGTTGTCGAGGGTGGCGTAGACCCCGGCCATCTCCAGCGGGCTCGCGCCCATGCTGCCGAGGGTCTGGGCGGGCACGGCCTCCATGTTCTCGGTGTCCATGCCGAGCTTGCCGGCCACCTCGACGACCTTCTCCATGCCCACGTCGACGCCCATCTGCGCGAAGACGGAGTTGACGGACTTGTTCATGGCCGTCTGGACGGAGATCGGGCCGTAGTTCGCGTCGTCCTCGTTCTCCGGCGCGAAGCCGACCTCGCTGCCGTTGTCGACGACCGGGCGCTTGCTGGTGCCGTCGTAGACCGTGCTCGCGGTGATCGGCTTGCCGTCCTGCGTCTGCGCCTCCTCCTCCAGGGCGGCGGCCAGGATGACCGGCTTGAAGGTGGAGGCCGGCTGGTAGTCGGAGCGGGTGGCGTTGTTCACGTAGTGCTTGAAGTAGTCCGTGCCGCCGTACATCGCCACGACGGCGCCCGTCTTCGGGTTCACGGACACGGCACCGGCCTGGACGTCCGCGTCGACGGCCCGCTTCTCGGGGTCGAGCTTGCTGGTCAGCTGCCGCCGGACCGACTTCTCCAGGGCGGCCTGCTTCTTCTTCTCGACGTTCAGCGTGACGGTCCAGCCGCCGGCGTTGACCAGCGCCTCGGCCTCCTTGGCGCTGGCCGCGGTGCCGTCGGCGACGAGCTGCCGCTCCAGGGCCGCGTTGGCCGCGTTGACCAGGTAGCCCTTCTGGCCCTCCATGCCGGGCGCGGGCTTGGGCTCCTTCGGCACCGGGAACGTCATCCCGGCCCGCTCGGACGCGCTCAGCCAGCCCTCCTCGACCATGTTGTCCAGCACGTAGTTCCAGCGGTCCTTCACCAGCTTCTTGCCGGAGTCGGAGGCGACGGCCCAGTCGTACTGGCTGGGCGCCTGGAGCAGCGCGGCGAGGTAGGCGCCCTGCGCGACCGTGAGCTTCTCGGCGTCGGTGCGGTAGTAGGCCTGGGCGGCGGCCTGGATGCCGTAGGCGTTGCGGCCGTAGTAGCTGGTGTTGATGTAGCCGGCGAGGATGTAGTCCTTGGACTTCTCCCGGTCCAGCTTCAGCGAGATGACCAGTTCCTTCAGCTTGCGCGAGACGGTCTGTTCCTGCGTCAGGTAGTAGTTCTTGACGTACTGCTGGGTGATCGTCGAGCCGCCCTGGGCGCCGCGTCCGGCGACCGTGTTGAACAGGCCGCGGGCGGTGCCCTTGAGGTCGACGCCGGCGTCCTTGTAGAAGGTCTTGTTCTCGGCGGCGACGAAGGTCAGGCGGACCTCCTTGGGAACCCGGGCCAGGTCGACGACCTCGCGGTTGACCTTGCCGTCGCGGGCCATGATCGAGCCGTCGCTGTACTTGTAGATGTTGCTCTGCCGCTTGGCGTCGGCGTTCCCCTCGGGGATGTCGATCACCATGTACAGCACGATGAAGGCGCCCATCCCGAGCAGGCACAGGCCGAGGAAGGTGCCGAGGATCTTCTTCCAGGTGAAGAGCCTGCGTATGCCGCTCTTGCCGGCCGCGCCCGACGAACGGCGGCGCTTGGGCGCCGCCCGGCGCCCACCGCGCTGTCGGGCGCGTCTCTCTTCCGCTCGTCCCATGGGTCCGATCCGCTCCGCTTCGTTCATGTGTGCTCGTGTGTCACACAGGTTCGCCGCTCAGGTCAGCTCAGAAAGCTAACACCGGGAGATAAGAGAAAGGGCCGCCGATCCGGGTCTTTGCGGACGTGACAATCAGCACCCATTCCACCGGAACCGACGTACGAGACACGTGCGGGGTTGCCATGGCGGGGTAAAGTGATATCACTTAGCTAGACAGAAGCTATGCAGGAGTGGCTTCTCACGGAGACCGGGGGATCACCCATGACCACACATGACGCGCAGGTCACAGCGGATGTGCCGGAGATGCCGGCGCCGCGCGTGCGGGAGTTCGCCGCGCACAGCATCGGCGGCGGGCTCGCCCTGCTGCTCGGGCTGCTCGGACTGCTGGCCGGCGCCGGGATGATCGCGGCGGCCACGACGGTGTCCGCGGCCGGCGCCAAGGCCGGGCTGATCGTCGCCGGCGTCCTGATCGCGCTCGCGGCCTTCCTCGCCATGTGCGGGCTGAACATGGTGGCACCGGGCGAGGCCCGGGTCGTGCAGCTCTTCGGCCGGTACCGCGGGACGATCCGGCAGGACGGCCTGCGCTGGGTGAACCCCTTCACCTCGCGCACGAAGATCTCCACCCGCGTCCGCAACCACGAGACGGCCGTGCTGAAGGTCAACGACGCCTACGGCAACCCCATCGAGCTGGCGGCGGTCGTGGTGTGGCGCGTCGAGGACACCGCCCAGGCGACGTTCGAGGTGGACGACTACATCGAGTTCGTCTCCACGCAGACCGAGGCGGCGGTGCGGCACATCGCCATCGAGTACCCCTACGACGCCCACGAGGAGGACGGCCTGTCGCTGCGCGGCAACGCCGAGGAGATCACCGAGAAGCTCGCGGTCGAACTGCACGCGCGCGTGGAGGCGGCCGGCGTGCAGATCATCGAGTCGCGGTTCACGCACCTCGCCTACGCGCCCGAGATCGCCTCGGCGATGCTCCAGCGCCAGCAGGCCGGAGCGGTGGTCGCCGCCCGGCGGCAGATCGTGGAGGGCGCCGTCGGCATGGTCGAGTCGGCGCTGGCCCGGATCACCGAGCAGGACCTGGTCACGCTCGACGAGGAGCGCAAGGCCGCGATGGTCTCCAACCTGATGGTGGTGCTGTGCGGCGACCGGGCCCCGCAGCCGGTCCTCAACGCCGGGACGCTCTACCAGTGACGGCGCCTTCCGGGGGGTCCCCCCAGCGGCGGCCGCAGCAGCGCAAGCAGGTGCTGCTGCGGCTGGACCCGGCGGTGTACGAGGCGCTGGCGCGGTGGGCCGGGGACGAACTGCGGTCGGCGAACGCGCAGATCGAGTTCCTGCTGCGCCGGGCCCTGGCCGAGGCGGGGCGGCTGCCGCGCGACACGGGGCCGCTGCCCCGGCGGGGCCGGCCGCCCGGCTCGCGGAGCGGTCCCGCTCCGGGTCCGGACAGCGGCTCCGATTCCGAGCCGCCGCCGGTCTGACCAGGCACGGGGGCTGTTGCGGAACCGTGACAACAGCCCCCCACCTGCGCTCCCCCACACCCCGCCATGATCTACACACTCGGCGTATACATGACGCGTATACACACCGTGTACAGTCCTCGTCATGTCCATCGGTCACACACTCCTGGGGCTCCTGGAGTCCGGCCCGCGCCACGGTTACGACCTGAAGCGGGCCTTCGACGAGAAGTTCGGTCACGACCGGCCGCTCCACTACGGCCAGGTCTACTCGACGATGTCCCGGCTGCTGAAGAACGGGCTCGTCGAAGTCGACGGCATCGAGGCGGGCGGCGGTCCCGAGCGCAAGCGGTACGCCATCACCGAGGCCGGCATCACCGACGTCGAGCGCTGGCTCGCGACGCCGGAGAAGCCCGAGCCGTACCTGCAGTCGACCCTGTACACCAAGGTCGTCCTCGCGCTGCTCACGCACCGCGAGGCCGCCGACATCCTCGACACCCAGCGCTCGGAGCACCTGCGCAGCATGCGCATCCTCACCGACCGCAAGCGCAAGGGCGACCTCGCCGACCAGCTCATCTGCGACCACGCGCTGTTCCACCTGGAGGCGGACCTGCGCTGGCTGGAGCTGACCGCGACCCGTCTGGACAAGCTCCGCGAGGCGGTGACCCGGTGACTGTTCCCGCTGGTTCGCTGCTCACCGCCCAGGACCTGCGCAAGGTGTACGGGCCGACCACCGCGCTCGACGGCGCCGAGTTCTCCATCCACCCGGGCGAGGTCGTCGCCGTGATGGGCCCGTCCGGGTCGGGCAAGTCGACACTGCTGCACTGCCTCGCCGGGATCGTCATGCCCGACTCGGGCTCGATCGTCTACAACGGCCGCGAGGTCACCGCGATGAGCGACGCCGAGCGCAGTGCGCTGCGGCGCTCGGAGTTCGGCTTCGTCTTCCAGTTCGGGCAGCTCGTGCCGGAACTGACCTGCGTGGAGAACGTGGCGCTGCCGTTGCGGCTGAACGGCTCCCCCCGCAAGGAGGCCGAGAAGGCCGCCCTCGCGTGGATGGAACGGCTGGAGGTCGACGACCTGCGCCGCAAGCGGCCGGGCGAGGTCTCCGGCGGCCAGGGGCAGCGGGTCGCCGTCGCCCGGGCGCTGGTGACCAACCCCCGGGTGATCTTCGCCGACGAACCGACCGGCGCGCTCGACTCCTTCAACGGCGAGCGCGTGATGGAACTGCTCACCGAGGCCGCCCGGTCGGCCAGCACGGCCGTGGTGCTCGTCACGCACGAGGCCCGGGTGGCCGCCTACTCCGACCGGGAGATCGTCGTACGGGACGGCAAGTCGCGGGACATGGAGCGCGTCGTATGAGCGTGCGGCAGTGGGTGCGGGACCTGGGCATGGGGGTCCGGTTCGCCGTCGCGGGCGGCCGCGAGGGGTGGACCCGGGCGCTGCTCACGGCCGTCGGCGTGGGGCTCGGTGTGGCGCTGCTGCTGCTCACCACCGCCCTGCCGGGCGCGCTGGCCGAACGGGACCGGCGCGAGGAGGCCCGCAGCGACCACACCCTGAGCCAGCAGAAGATCCCGAAGGCCGACGACACCTTGGTCGTGCTGGACGCGGACACCGCGTTCCGCGACCGGGACGTGCGCGGGCGCCTGCTGGAGCCGGAGGGCCCGAAGGCCCCGCTGCCGCCGGGCCTGTCCGCGTTCCCGGCCGCGGGCGAGATGGTCGTCTCCCCCGCCCTGAAGGAACTGCTCGCGTCCGACGACGGGAAGCTGCTGCGCGAGCGGCTGCCCTACCGGATCACCGGGACCATCGGCGAGCAGGGGCTCATCGGCTCCCAGGAACTGGCTTACTTCGCGGGCGGCGAGCAGCTCGCCGGCCGGCTGGGCTCCGCCACCGCGGGCGCGCGCATCGACAGCTTCGGCAACCCGGATCTGGGGGCGTCCGACCCCTGGGACCCGGTGCTGCTCCTGCTGGTCCTGGTCGTGTTCGTGGTGCTGCTGATGCCGGTCGCGGTGTTCATCGCGGCGGCCGTGCGGTTCGGCGGCGAACGCCGCGACCGCCGGCTCGCGGCGCTGCGGCTGGTCGGCTCCGACAGCCGGATGACCCGGCGGATCGCCGCCGGCGAGGCGCTCGCCGGCTCCATGCTCGGGCTCGTCCTCGGCACCGGGTTCTTCCTGCTCGGGCGCGAACTGGCCGCCGGCTTCGAGGTGTTCCACGTCAGCGTCTTCCCGAGCTATCTGAACCCCTCGCCCCTGCTGGCCGCGCTGGTCGCGATGGCGGTGCCGACGGCAGCGGTGCTGGTGACCCTGTTCGCGCTGCGCGGGGTGGTCATCGAGCCGCTCGGCGTGGTGCGCACGGCCAGGCCCGCGCGGCGTCGGCTGTGGTGGCGGCTGCTGCTGCCGCTCGGCGGGCTCGCGATGCTCGCGCCGATGATCGGACAGGGCGACGACGGCACCTTCAACCAGTACCTGGTGGCCGGCGGCGTGATGCTGCTGCTCGTGGGCGTCACTGCCCTGCTGCCCTGGGTCGTCGAGACGGTCGTGGCCCGGCTCGGTTCCGGCGGTGTCGCCTGGCAGCTCGCCGTGCGCCGGCTCCAGTTGAGCAGCGGAGCGGCGGCCCGCATGGTCAACGGCATCGCGGTGGCGGTGGCCGGGGCGATCGCGCTGCAGATGCTGTTCTCCGGCGTGGAGGGCAACTACACCGCCGCGTCGCAGTACGACACGTCCCGCGCCCAGATGCAGGTGCGCGTGCCGGACCGGCTCGACGCCGTCTCCACCGCCGAGAAGTTCCGCGGGACCGAGGGCGTGCGCAAGGTCACCGCGCTGTCGGAGATCTACCTCTCCGGCCGCGGCGCCGACGCGGAGACCATCGTCCAGGTCACCCTCGGCGACTGCGCCTCCCTGCGCGAGGTGGCCGCCCTGCCCTCCTGCCGCGACGGTGACGTCTTCGCCGTCCGCGGCACGGAGTACGACACCGACACGATCAAGCTGGGCGAACCGGGCAAGACGCTGTGGCTGAACGGCACGGACGTGGACCGGCCCGGCGAGGACTTCTCCTGGACCGTGCCGCGGGACATCCGGCAGGCCGAGTCGCGCGAGGACCCGACCGGTACCGAGCGCGGCGGCATCCTGATCACGCCGGGCGCTGACACGTCGAAGCTGGCCTCGCTCGCGCGGAACGAGCTGTACCTGAGCCTGTCCCCCGGCGAGCCGAACGCGTACGAGTACGTGCGCAACACGGCCGCCCGCATCGACCCCACGGTCGACCCCGTCGTCTGGCACGCCGTCGAGCGCAACGAGCGCTACGCCGGCATCCGGACCGGCCTGTTCGTGGGCGCCGCGGCCGTACTGGCGCTGATCGGGGCGAGCCTGCTGGTCTCGCAGCTGGAGCAGTTGCGCGAACGCCGCAAGCTGCTGTCGGCCCTGGTCGCCTTCGGCACCCGGCGGCGCACCCTCGGCCTGTCGGTGCTGTGGCAGACGGCGATCCCGATCGGGCTGGGACTGCTGCTGGCCGCGAGCGTGGGCATGGCGCTGGGGGCGGTCCTGCTGAAGATGGTGAACCTGTCCGTCCGGGTGGACTGGCCGAGCGTGCTGTCGATGACCGGGATCGGCGCGGGCGTCGTCCTGGCGGTGACGCTGCTGAGTCTGCCCCCACTGCTGAAGCTGATGCGCCCGGACGGCCTGCGCACGGAGTAGGCCCCGCATCGGGGCCGGGACGCCACCAGGTGCCCCGGGCCGGGGTGCCACCAGGCGCCCCGGCCCGGGGCACGAGCGCGGGCAGGTCCTGGTCAGGCGTCCCCGTACAGGACCCGTACGGGCAGGGGCCGGAGTGCCTCGCGCAGGGCTGCGGCCAGTTCCTCGTACTCCGCGCCGCGCGCGGCCCCCGCCCGCATCGCCAGGGCGACCCGGCGGGTGGGGGCCGGGTCGGCGAAATAGCCGGTGAGGAGCTGGTTGCTGCGGGAGGTCTCGACCTTGACGGCCGTGCGCGGCAGCAGTGTGACCCCGAGCCCGCCCGCCACCAGCTGCACCAGCGTGGACAGCCCGGCGGCGGTCGTGGTGACCGGCACGTCGTCGCGGCCGGCCTCCCGGCAGATGTCGAGGGCCTGGTCGCGCAGGCAGTGTCCCTCGTCCAGCAGCAGCAGGTTCAGCTCGCGCAGCGCCTCCCGCGGGATGCCCTCGCGGCCGCCGAGCCCGTGGTCGAGGGGCGTGACGAGCACGAAGTCCTCGTCGAAGAGGGGCAGTTCGACCACCCCGGGCACGCCCAGCGGGACGGCGAGCAGCAGCAGGTCGAGCCGGCCTGCGGCGAGACCGTCGAGCAGGTTGGCGGTCTGCTCCTCGTGCACCTGCAGGTCGAGGTGCGGGTACCGCTCGTGGACGAGCCGCAGCACGGTCGGCAGCAGATACGGCGCCACCGTCGGGATCACCCCGAGCCGCAGCGCGCCGGTGAAGGGCGCCCGGACCGCCTCCGCCTCCTCCATGAGCGCCTCGACCTCGCCCAGCACCGACTTGGCCCGCGCGGCGATCCGTTCGCCCTCGGGCGAGAGCAGCACCTTGCGCGTCGTACGCTCGAGGAGCGTCACTCCGAGTGTCTCCTCCAGCGCCGAGACCGCGCCCGAGAGAGCGGGCTGGCTCATGCCGATCGCGCCCGCCGCGTCCCGGAAATGCAGGTGCTCGGCGACGGCCGCGAACGCCCGCAGCTGAGCCAGGCTCGGCTGCCTGCGCTTACTACCCACCGTCACTGATAACTACCTCCGATCAACCCGACCGAGTGTAGCTATTTCCGTAATCAATCGACGCTGTGCCAACATCAACACCGTCCAACCCATGGGAAACGCCCGCAATCCGGGAGTTTCTTCGCTGCAAGGAGAGCCTGTGCTCACTGTCGGTGACAAGTTCCCCGAGTTCGACCTGACCGCCTGCGTCTCGCTGGAGAAGGGCAAGGAGTTCCAGCAGATCAACCACAAGACCTACGAGGGTCAGTGGAAGGTCATCTTCGCGTGGCCCAAGGACTTCACCTTCGTGTGCCCGACCGAGATCGCCGCCTTCGGCAAGCTGAACGACGAGTTCGCCGACCGCGACGCCCAGGTCCTCGGCTTCTCCGGCGACTCCGAGTTCGTCCACCACGCCTGGCGCAAGGACCACGACGACCTGCGTGACCTGCCCTTCCCGATGATGGCCGACTCCAAGCACGAGCTGATGCGCGAGCTGGGCATCGAGGACGAGGACGGCTTCGCCAAGCGCGCGGTCTTCATCGTGGACCAGAACAACGAGATCCAGTTCTCCATGGTGACCGCCGGCTCCGTCGGCCGGAACCCGAAGGAGGTCCTGCGGGTCCTGGACGCGCTCCAGACGGACGAGCTGTGCCCCTGCAACTGGTCCAAGGGCGACGAGACCCTCGACCCGGTCAAGCTGCTGGCTGGTGAGTGAGGCATGTCCCTCGACTCCCTGAAGTCCCGCATACCGGACTACGCCAAGGACCTGAAGCTCAACCTGGGCTCGGTCATCGGCAACTCGGACCTCCCGGCCCAGCAGCTGTGGGGCACCGTGCTGGCGACCGCCATCGCCTCGCGCTCCCCGATCGTGCTGCGCGAGCTGGAGCCCGAGGCGAAGGCGAACCTCTCGCCGGAGGCCTACACGGCGGCCAAGGCCGCCGCCGCGGTGATGGCGATGAACAACGTCTTCTACCGCACGCGGCACCTGCTGTCCGACCACGAGTACGGCACCCTGCGCGCGGGCCTGCGGATGAACGTCATCGGCAACCCGGGCGTCGACAAGGTCGACTTCGAGCTGTGGTCCTTCGCCGTGTCGGCCATCAACGGCTGCGGCATGTGCCTGGACTCGCACGAGCAGGTCCTGCGCAAGGCCGGCATCGAGCGCGAGGTCGTGCAGGAGGCGTTCAAGATCGCGTCCGTGATCCAGGCGGTCGGCGTCACGCTGGACGCCGAGGCGGTCCTGGCCGAGTAGTCCTCGGCCCCGTACCCGTCACAGGGCAGGGCCCCGTCCACCCACCGGTGGACGGGGCCCTGTTCGCGTTTCCCGCGCTACTCCGGCGGCGCCTGGGGCGGGTCGGGCTCCGCGCTCACCGCCGTGGCCCCGCGCGGCGGCACGGCGTGCCGCACCGCGGCCCGGCGCGAGTACGCCCGCAGGTACCCGGCGACCGTGTTCGTCACCGCCACCAGCGGCACGGCGACCACCGCGCCGCCGATACCGGCCACCATCCCACCGCAGGCGACGGCCAGCACCACCGCCAGCGGATGCACCCGCACGGCCCGGCCCAGGATGAACGGCTGGAGGATGTGCCCCTCGATCTGCTGCACCGCGAGCACCACCACCAGCGTCATGACGGCCGTGAACACCCCTTGGGTGACGAGCGCGACCACCACGGCGAGTGCCCCGGACACCACCGCGCCGACCAGCGGGATGAACGCGAACAGGAAGATGAACACCGCCAGCGGCACGGCCATCGGCACATCGAGGAAGTAGATCCCGAGCCCGATGAAGATCGCGTCGATCAGCGCGACGATCACCGTGCCCCGCACGTACGCCGTCAGCGTCCGCCACGCCGCCGGACCGGCCCCGGCCACACCCGGCCGCGCCGCCGCCGGCACCAGCTTCAGCGTCCACTCCCAGATCCGCTTGCCGTCGTAGAGCAGGAACAGCGTGCAGAACACGGCGAGCAGAATGCCGGTCAGCGCCTCGACGACGACCGTGACGCCCTCCAGCCCGGCGGAGGTGATCTGGTCGGTGTTGGCCCCGACCGCCTCGCGCAGGTTCTTGGCGATCTCGTTGATCTGCTTGTCGGTGACGTGGAACGGGCTGTTCAGCAGCCAGTTCCGCAACTCGTCGATGCCGTCCTGGATCTGGCTGGACAGGTCGTCGACGTTCTCCATGACCTGCCAGGTCACGAACCAGCCGATGAGGCCCATGACGACGAACCCGAGGATCGCCGTCAGCGCGGTGGCGGGGCCGCGCGGCACGCCGTGGCGCCGCAGCCGCGCCACCGTCGGCTGCAGCAGGGCCGTGATGAGCAGCGCGATGACGAACGAGAGCACCACGAGCTGGACGGCGCTGATGACCCGCATCAGCACCCACAGCGTGCCCGCGAGGACGAGCAGCCGCCATCCGGCCTCCGCCGCGACCCGCACTCCCCACGGCACGGCGAGCGCGGGGTCGGGCCGGGCCGGGACGTCGGGGGCGTAGTCGGGGGGCGGCGGCACGAGTTCGTCGGGCCGCGGCACGGAGTCGGGGTCGTCCCGCTCCCGTTCGGCCGCGGCGCGGCGTTCGTTGTACCGCTCGCTCACTTCGGTCAGGCCGGCACCGAGCCGGCCGAGCCACCCTGGCACTCGCGACATGATCCGTCCTTTTCCCCCGTCCGTGCGCACCACTCCCCCGGAGCCGTCCGCGTCCGACCGTACATGGCGCGAGCCCCGCACCGTACGACGGTGCGGGGCTCGCGCGAAGGAGAGGATCGGCCGGGGGCCGGTCGGCTCAGTACCAGTGGTTCGCCTGCCAGAACGACCAGGCGTCACACGGGCTGCCGTAGCGGTCGTTCATGTAGTTCAGGCCCCACTTGATCTGGGTGGCCGGGTTCGTCTGCCAGTCGGCGCCGACGGACGACATCTTGGAGCCGGGCAGCGCCTGGAAGAGACCGTAGGCGCCCGAGGAGGGGTTGACCGCCTTGTAGTTCCAGTCGGACTCGTGGTCCACGATGTTGCTGAAGCACTGGAACTGGCCCGCCGGCACCATCTGCCGTGCCATCGCCTGGATCTGGGCGATGCTGTAGGAGGACGCGACGGGGAAGTCGGAGATGTCCTTGGAGCGGCTGGCGGACGCCTTGGCCTCCGCGCGCTCCTTGGCCTCCTTGGCGGCCTTCTCGGCTGCCTCCTCCGCGGCCTTCTTCTTGGCGATGGCCGTCTCGGCGGCTGCCTTGCGGGCGGCCTCCTCGGCGTCCTTCTTCGCGCTCACGTCCGCTGCGATGGCCTGCGCGTCGGCCTGCTGCGTCAGGGACGCGGTCTGCACCTGGGCCTGCTGGCCCGCGGGGATGTCCGCGAGCAGCGTGGCGCCGCTTGCCGTCGCTTCCGCGTCGTTGTTCTGCGCGGTGCTGCCCGAGGCAACGCCGACGACGCTTCCGACAGCGGTGACCGCCGTGGCCGAGGCCACTGCGAATCCCCGGACCGAGATCCGGCTCACACGGTTTCCTTCCAGCATCGCCCGCTTCGGTGACCCTCGCGGACGCAATCGTGCCCCTGGCACTGGCCTCCCCAACTGCGGGGTCACGGGAGGCGCGGGCCCGGTGGGCAACTCCCGCGAGGGGAGTGCCGCGTGGTGCTCGGGCGGCATACGACATCGCTATGGAGTTGGCGTGTGCTCTGTGTGGTGCCGTACCGCTGGGGGTACAGCTGTGTCGTATGCGGGGCCTGACAGGAGTGAGACTCTGCCGTAACCCCACGGGGCAAGGCAATTCTGAGTTGCGTGTGAAAGCTCACATCCCGTTCGGCGCGGGAAATTCACAGGAAAGGCCACACGCGAAGGCGCCGCCCGGCTAGGCTCTTCGCCTTTCCGGACGGCGCCAACTACTACGCAATCGCCCCTTATTGCAGTGCGACGGTCACATCTGCCCGTCTTCCAGCATTTCGGTCACAAGTGCGGCGATCTGGGACCTCTCGGAGCGGGTGAGGGTCACGTGCGCGAAGAGCGGATGCCCCTTCAGCTTCTCCACGACGGCGACGACACCGTCGTAGCGGCCGACCCGGAGGTTGTCGCGCTGGGCCACGTCATGGGTGAGCACCACCCGTGAATTGGCCCCGATCCGGGACAGCACGGTGAGCAGGACGTTCTTCTCCAGGGACTGCGCCTCGTCCACGATGACGAACGCGTCGTGCAGCGACCGTCCGCGGATGTGCGTGAGCGGCAGGACCTCCAGCATCCCGCGCGCGGTGACCTCCTCGATGACCTCCCGGCTGGTGACCGCGGACAGCGTGTCGAACACCGCCTGGGCCCAGGGGCTCATCTTCTCCGCCTCGGTACCGGGCAGATAGCCGAGCTCCTGCCCGCCCACCGCGTACAGCGGACGGAAGACCATCACCTTCTGGTGCTGACGGCGCTCCAGCACCGCCTCCAGACCCGCGCACAGCGCCAGCGCCGACTTGCCGGTGCCGGCCCGGCCGCCCATCGACACGATCCCGACGTCCGGATCGAGCAGCAGGTCCAGTGCGATCCGCTGCTCGGCGCTGCGGCCCTTGATGCCGAACGCCTCGCGATCCCCGCGCACGACCCGGACGTTGCCCTCGGGGGTGACCCGCCCGAGCGCCTTGCCGCGCTCCGACTGGATCATCAGACCCGTGTGCACCGGCAGGTCGGCGGCCTCGGGGACGTAGACGTGCCCCTCCTCGAAGAGGACGTCCACCTGCTCGCCGGGCAGGGTCAGTTCGGACATGCCGGTCCAGCCGGAGGAGTCCGTGATGGCGAGTTCCGCGCGGTACTCCTCGGCGAGGAGCCCGACGGAGGACGCCTTGATCCTGAGCGGGAGGTCCTTGGAGACGACGGTGACGTCGAACCCCTCGGCCTGCAGGTTGCGGGCGACCGCGAGGATGCGGGAGTCGTTGTCCCCCAGGCGGTAGCCGCTGGGCAGCACGCTGGGGTCCGAGTGGTTGAGCTCGACACGGACGGTCCCGCCGAGGTCCCCCGTGGGGATGGGGGCGTCGAGGCGGCCGTACCGCACCCGGAGGTCGTCGAGCAGGCGCAGGGCCTGCCGGGCGAAGTAGCCGAGTTCGGGATGGTGCCTCTTCGCCTCCAGCTCCGTGACCACGACGATGGGGAGCACGACCTCGTGCTCGTCGAAGCGGCTCAGGGCGTTCGGGTCGGCCAGCAGGACGCTGGTGTCGAGGACATAGGTGCGCCGGTCGGGCTTGTGGCGCTTTGTGCTGGTCACCACGGAAGGACGTACCCCCTCGGATGAGGTCGGGGAGCGACGGAGTGGAGCTGGACCGGTTGTCGGCCGCCCTGCACGGGCCGAGAACCGGCCCTCCGCCTGCGTCCGCGCGGTGTCCGCACGATCGGGCTGGTGCAAAGGGCCTCCCGGGCGGACGGCCCCGTGCCGTCCGCTGAGATCCGACACCCGTGGTTCGGGCGTCGACCTGACTGGGTTATGCCCTCGAACGAGCGTCGCCATGCCACGGCATATGACGGCGAGCCGGTGAACTCCGCGTGACGCGCGCTGTCGACGGGGTACCGGGAAGGGTTGCGACGTGGGACGTCGGACGTTCGTGGTGCGCCGCGACCGGTGCGGTGGGGCGGGCCCCGGAGGGGCGCCCGGCCCGTGCGGGCGAGGTGGTCCGCCGGGTGTCCGCGCAGGTGGGGCGGGTGTCCGCGCAGGTGGGGCGGGTGTCCCGAGGTCCGCGGGCGTCCGCGGGTGCGCTCAGCCGCCGTAGCGGCGGTGGCGGGCGGCGTAGTCGCGCATGGCGCGCAGGAAGTCCACCTTGCGGAAGGCGGGCCAGAACACGTCGCAGAAGTAGTACTCGGAGTGCGCCGTCTGCCAGAGCATGAATCCGGACAGGCGCTGCTCGCCGCTGGTGCGGATCACCAGGTCGGGGTCGGGCTGGTCGCTCGTGTAGAGGTGACGCCCGATCATGTCGGTGTCGACTGCCTCGGCGAGCTCCTCCAGCGAGGTGCCCTTCTCCCGGGCGTCGAGCAGCATCGAGCGCACGGCGTCGGCGATCTCCTGGCGGCCGCCGTAGCCGATGGCGACGTTGACCACTATCCCGTCGACGTGCGCGGTGGCCTCCTCGGCCTCCTTGAGGACCGTCTGCATCCCGGCGGGCAGCAGGTCGGGGGTGCCCACGTGGTGGACGCGCCAGCGGCCGTCGGCGGCGAGCGTGCGCACGACGTCCTCGATGATGCCGAGGAGCGGGACGAGTTCCTCCTGCGGCCGGTCGAAGTTGTCCGTCGACAGCAGCCAGAGGGTGACGACCTCGACGTCGGTCTCGGTGCACCAGCCGAGGAACTCCTCGATCTTCTCGGCACCGGCCCGGTGTCCGTGGACGGTGCTGGAGCCGGCGGCCTTCGCCCAGCGCCGGTTGCCGTCCATGATGACGCCGATGTGCTTGGGCACCTGAGCGTGGTCCAGGTGGCCTTCCACCCGGCGTGCGTACAGCCTGACCAGCAGGCCGCGCAGCTTGTCGCGCAGGTTCACGTGATCGTCAGCCCCTCCGTACGGATCGGACGGGCCGCGGCGTGCGGCCCGGTCGTGGCCGCGGGCGGTCCCCGCCCGTATGGCAGTCCCCGGAGGCGAAGCCTACCCCCGCTGGGGCCCTGGGCCGCCCACGGGTGCGGAACGCAAGGTTCCGGCCGCTGCTTCGAGCCGCGGGGCGGGGACAGAAAAACGGGCCGGTCCGTGGGGGGGAGACGGACCGGCCCGAGGGGGGGTTTCCACCATAACCCTTCGTAAGTGATGCTGCGTGCATCGGCGTGCCACAACTACTCTCCGGAACCGTCCGGCGACGCCGAGATGACCGCGGAACCTGTCGTTCACGGCTTGCGCATGGCCGAAACACGGCCTGTACGCAGGGGAATCGGGCGACCTGGGACAGGATCCGGAGGATTTGCCGCGTTGTGGGACCGGCTCGGCGACTTGTCCGGCCATCCCCCTGACGGGTGAACCGGACGGCGAACGCCCGCTTGACCGACCCGTCGGCACCCCTGGGCCTCACCCCGAGGAGGCCATGGCACCGCGCAGCCCCCTCCACTGCGCGGTACCGCCCGCGCAGCTTTGCTCACGCGAATTACCTTGGTCCGAACTTACGCGATGGGCCACCTCGGAAGCGAGCCGGGGTCGATAACGATGTGAAAACCCTCGACGGATGATGCGCACGAGAGGTGAGTGAGGCCGGTGACGCGCCCCGCCCGCCGAAGAGGACAGAATCTGTCCTCTTTCTCTCCTACGGTCGGCTCATGACGACGACGGTGAGCATCACCTGGGACGCCGCCGCCGCCCGGCGGGCGAGGCGGCAGTTTCTGGCCGGACCGGCACCGGCCGGCGCGGACGGCGCCACGAGCGGGGACGTGATCGCGGACGTGGTGGCCGCGATGCGGGGGGCGCACGCGCAGGTGCTCTCCGCCGCCGAGCTCTCGGTCGGGACGCGGACGGCGGGCGGGCTGACCCGGGCGGACGTGCGGTCCGCGCTCTGGCAGTCACGGACCCTCGTCAAGACCTACGGCCCGCGCGGCACGGTCCATCTGCTCCCGGCACACGAACTCCCCCTCTGGTCGGCGGCGTTGACCGCCGTCCCGGCCGGCCCGAGCCCCTTCCCGCCCGGGGTGCGGCTCACCGACGAGCAGACCGGCCAGGTGCTGGCGGCGATCGGCGACGCTTTGCAGGGCAGGTGCCTGACGCTCGACGAGCTGACCGAGGAGGTCGTCGCCCGCACGGGTCCATGGGCGGGCGACCGGGTGATGCCGGCCTTCCAGGACATGTGGCCGCGCTGGCGGCAGGTCATGCACCGGGCGGGCTGGGCGGGGACGTTGTGCTTCGGCCCGAACCGCGGGCGGAAGGCGACGTACACGCGTCCGCCGCTGGGGGCTGCCCCCGCCGGGCGGGAGGACCCCGGGACGCGGAACGCGCTGTTCGCCTTCGTCCGCCGTTACCTGCGCGCGTACGGGCCGGCGACCCCGGCGCACTTCGCGCGGTGGCTCGCGGCCCCGGCCGGCTGGGCCACGGGCCTGTTCCGGGAGATGGCGGCGGCGGGCGCCGTCGAGGAGGTCGCCTTCGAGGGCGCCCCGGCCTGGGTGGCGGCCGGTGACACCGAGTTCCCCGAGGGGCCCGCGCGGGGTGTGCGGTTGCTGCCCTACTTCGACGCGTACGTCGTCGCCGGGCAGCCCAGGGAGCGGCTGTTCCCCGGGGAGGCGTACCGACGCGCCCTGGCCGGCGGCCAGGCCGGCAACCACCCCGTCCTGCTCGTCGACGGCGTGGTGGCCGGGGTGTGGCACCAGCGGCGCCGGGGCCGCCGCACGACCGTCACGGTCGAGCCGCTCGTCCCGCTGACGGCTCGGCAGCGCCGCGAACTGGGCGAGCAGGCGGAGCGGGTGGGTGAGGTGCTGGAGGCGACGGCGGAGTTGGTGCTGGGGAAGGTCGAGGTGGGACCGCACGCCTGATCAGCGCTCCGGGGCGGGGTGCCGGGCCGGGGGGACAGACCGGGGGGACAGGCCGGGCGGGGGGGGTGCGGTCCCGCCGGCCGGGCGGGGGGGTGCGATCTACGCCGGGCGGGGGCGCGGGCGCCGGGCGGGCGGGCGGCACGGTCACGCCGGCCGGGCGGGGAGGTGCGATCTACGCCGGGCGGGGGGTGCGGTCACGCCGGCCGGGCGGACGGCTCCGGCTTGCGGGCCTCGACGAGGTGGCGGGTGCTGTGTGCGACGAAGGGCCCGTCGGCCCGGATGCGCTCGTGCAGGGCCCGCAGCCGCGGCTCGTACGCCTCGACGGTGAAGCCGGGAACCATCCACACCACCTTGCGCAGGAAGTGCACGACCGCGCCGATGTCGTGGAACTCCATCCGCAGCCGCTCGGCTTGCAGATCGACGACGTCCAGCCCGGCGGCCTCGGCGTCGGCCCGTTCCCGCTCGGGATCGCGGGCGCCGCGCACCTCCTCCGGCTGGGGGCCGAGGAAGTGCTCGACGAGTTCGAACACGCTGGCCGGGCCGACGTGCTGGGCGAAGTACGTCCCGCCCGGCCGCAGCACACGGGCGATCTCCTCCCAGTGCGGGCGGACCGGGTGACGGCTGACGACCAGGTCGAAGGCGCCGTCGGCGAAGGGCAGCGGGTCGTCCTCGGCCACGGCCACGACGGCGACGCCGTATGGCCGGAGCAGGGCGGTGGCCTTGGCGACGTTCGGCGGCCACCCCTCGGTCGCGACGGTGAGCGGGGGCCGCCGGCCGGCCCTGCCCAGGGCGAAGCCGAGCACCTCCCCGCCCCCCGTCTGCACGTCGAGCGCGGCGCTCGCCCGGCTCAGCCGCTCGGCCATCGACACGGCGTACCCCCAGGAGGGGCGCGCCTCGGTGGCCCGACCTTCGAACCAGGAGAAGTCCCAGCCTTCCGTCGGTACGCGAGCGCCTTCCGCGACGAGGGCCTCGTAGGTGGTGTCCCGGGCGGAGGGCGTGGTGCGGTGGTCTGCGGCCATCCCCGGATGGTGGCAGGACACGAGCCGGGACGCGCGGCATTTTCGGCAGGGGCCTCCGGCGAGCGGGCCCGGCCTACGAGACCAGGGGGCGCACCTCCTCGGCCACGAACCGCACGAAGCCCTCCGGGTCGGGCTCGTCCCCGGTCGGCTGGAGCACCACCGTGTCGGCCCCGGCCTCCGCCAGCCGCTCGACGGCCTCGGCCACGGCACCGGCGTCCCCGGCGGCCCCGAGGCCCGGGACGGACTCCACCCCTTCGGCGGCCAGTTCGGCGCGCAGCCGGGCAGCGGCGTCGGGCCCGGTCGCGGCGAGGAGGTAGACGACGACGGAATGCGGCTCGGCGGCACGGCCGCCGGCGGCCCGGCGCCCCTCGTCGACGAGCTTCCGCGCGGTGCGCACGCCGTCGGCGCTGGTGAGGGCGGTGAGGATGGTGCCGTCGGCGGCCTCGCCGCTGAGCCGCAGCGAACGGGGCCCGGTGGCCCCGGCGAGCACCTGCGCACCGGGCGCCTCGGGAGGCCAGTCGAGAGCGACGTCGTCGAGCCTGACGTACCGCCCGTCGGTGGTGACCCGCTCCCCGGCCAGCAGGGCCCGCAGGGCGACGAGGTACTCCCGCAACAGCGTGACCGGCGACTCGGCCCGGGCACCGACCTGCTCCATCCAGTCCTGCACGCCGTGCCCGACACCGACGACGGGCCGCCCCGGGAACATGCGGTGCAGCGAGGCGACCTCCATGGCGGTGACGGCGACGTTCCGCAAGGGCACGGGCAGCAGCCCGACACCGACCCGCACCCGCTCGGTCCAGGCGAGGGCGGCCGCGGCGGTGGAGATGCCGCCCTCGCGGAAGCAGTCCTCCCAGAGCCAGAGCTGTTCGAGTCCTGAGGAGTCCGCGACCTGGCAGACGGAACGCAGGCGTTCGGGGGCGAGTTGGGGGCGGAAGACGGCGCCGAGTGTGGTCATGCGGCCTTCCTACCCGGCTCCTCGGCCCCCGGACACCCCGTTTCGCCGCTCCGCCCGGCAGGCGGACGGACGGGCGGACGGGCGGACGGGGTGTCAGCGGTTGACGGCCTGGATCTCCTGCACGACGACGTCCTGGGTGGCGCCGAAGGTGCCGTCGGGCAGGTCGCCGCCCGCTCCGCCGGTGCCGGTCCACTCGATCTTCCAGGTGACCGTGGCCCGGAGGGGGTACGTGCCGTCGCCGGAGGAGCGCAGGTAACGCACTCCGCACGGTGGGGTCCGGTTCGCCTTGCCCTTGGCGTAGGGCTCGCCGATGCGGCCGTCGACGATCTGGCAGACGCCGGAGGCGGGATAGGTCACGGCGTCCTCGGTACCGGGTTCGATCCTGAGCGACACCGGCTCGGCCGTGGCCGTCGCGCTGATGCCGATCACCGGTACGGACGCGGTGACGGAGACCGGCTTGAAGTCGGCGGCGTCCAGCCACGCCCAGGTCGGCAGGTTGACCTTGGTCGCTTCGGCGGGGGCCAGGGTCACCTCGGTGCCCGGGACGCGGATCTCGGCGTAGGCGAGTTCGGCGAGGATCTCCGGGGTGACGGCGTTGTCGATGTTCGCGGGCGGCGGGTCGCCCTGGTCGACCCAGAACGGGGGTTCCTCGCAGGAATCCCAGCCCGGGGGGAAGTCCTCGTCGACGAACGAGTCCCAGAAGTAGCCCTTGCCGGTCTTGTCCTTGTTGAAGTCCTTGTACGGCTTGCCGTTGACGTAACGGTCGCGCTGTTCCGCGTCCCACTCGTACCCCGTCGAACCGGCCTCCCAGATGGGCTCCAGCTCCTTCTGGAGCTGCTCCGGCGTGTACTTGGGGGCGTACCAGCAGGGCGGTGGCGTCCAGGACGTGGCGGACGTGAGCGCGCCGGCGGAGTTGCCGCTGCCGTTCTTCGAGCGGTCGAAGACGACGCCGCCGACGGTGACGGAGACAGTGCCGTCGTCGCCGGTGGCGGCTTCCTGGTTGGTGCCCTGGGTGGCGCCGCCCAGGGTGTCGTCGGCATGCGCCACGCCGCCGGGAAGTGCCAGGAGTGACCAGCACGCCGTGGCGGTGACCACCGTGAGCTTCCTCAAGCTCCCCTTCACGGCTGGCACTTCGGGCTCCCACTCTGCGAGACCATCTTCTGGACCACCCAGACACCCTTGTCGTTCTTCTTGAGCGACGTGTGGTAGACGACGTAGCTCTTGGCCGTGACCGGGGTCTTCTTCACCTCGTCGTTCTTGAGGTACTTCACGTAGGCCTTGCCCTGGTCCTCGCAGTAGCTGAAGGACGCCGTGCCGTCCTTGTCGACCGCCACCTGGGGGGCGTAGAAGCGGTAGGCACCGGTGATGGCGGCCTTGTGGTCCACGTAGTTCTGGATGAACTTCTGCGTGGAGGCGGCCGCCTCTCCCTCGTAGTAGTAGAGGTACGGCTTGTCGAGCGCGTTCTGGTTGACGATCGCCAGATCGACGGCCTTGATCGACTGCTCGCTGTCGGCCAGGATCGCGTCCTTCTCCTTGTCCCCGGTCCTGGGCCAGTCGAAGGTGTAGGAGAGGTCGGACGGCAGGTCGATCTTCGGCCGTCCGGCGTCGGCCGGAGCGGACGCGTCAGCGGAGGCCGACGCCGAGTCCCCGGTGTCGGCCCCCGCGATCTTGTCGTTGGCTTTGGCCTCGGAGCTGTCGTCGCTGCCGCACGCGGACAGCGTCAGGGCCGCAGCGGCGGTCAGCGTGAGCGCTGCGAGGAGGGTGGGGCGGCGGTTCACGGTCGGCTCCCGGTCAGAGGCGAGGCTTCTCTTGAGCGAACCAAAGTTATCCAGCGGGGTGGGGCCGCACCAGCGTGAACCTTGTGAAGGGGTGGGGTGTATGGGGAGGAATCGGTGACGGGCCGACCGGTTCCAGCCGTAACGGTTGCATAACACGCCACTCCGTTTTCAGGAGCACACGGGTCCCGTTCTGTCGGATGGACCGCGGCGCGTGTCTTCGGCAGCGGAAGGGGGCTCGGGTGGGGCGCAAGTGGCGAGACGGGCAGGGAGAGTTGATCGTGCGCGGTGAGGAGGGGGAAGGCCCCGGCATCCGCGTGCCGTTGGAGATCGCCGCTTCCTACCGGGCCCGGACCAAGGGGCTGTTGGGGCGGGACGCCGTCGACGGGGCGATCCTGCTCTCCCCCGCCAGCAGCGTGCACACCTTCCGGATGCGCATGCCGATCGATGTCGCCTATCTCGACCGCGAACTGAGGGTCATCGCCGTGCGGACCATGCGGCCCGGACGGCTGGGCATGCCGCGGCTCCGGGCGCGTCACGTGGTGGAAGCGGCTGCCGGGGCGATGCGGGAGTGGGGGGTGCGGAAGGGCACGCGCATGGAGGTCGTCGTCGCGGCGACCGCCACCGGGTAGGCGTCCCGGCTCCCGGCTGCGGCTCCGACCACTCCGGGCCCGGCACCGCCCCCGCCGTGACGCGGCGTCACCAGGGAGTCCGGCGGGGCACCCGGTGCCACCACCAGCGTCCCGCCGCCCCCGCTCCCCCGGCTCCGTCCCGTGCGGGGTCCGTGTGCTCGGTGTAGACGTCGTCCAGCCGGGTCACGGCCCGCCGCAGGGCGTCGGCGTACGTCTCCCCCACCTCCCCGACGAGGCGTTCCAGCGCGTCGCGGGCCTCCAGGTCGCGGCGGAACAGGTCCTGCCTGTAGCGCCCGGACGGGGCCCAGTCCGTCTCCAGCCGGCGGACCAGCCGTTCCCACACGCGCAGGTCGTGGTGCACATGGCCTGCGGTGCTCCCCGCCGTGCCCGGGGGGAAGGCCGCGAGGAAGACGTCGGAGACCGGGGTGTCCACGGTCTGCCGGTCGAGGATCTCAGGGAGGACCTCCACCCTCACCCCGGGAAGGTCGGGGATCGCCTCCTCGGCCGCGTCCACCCGGTAGGCCGTGTCGTCGGGGAGGTCGACCGCCTCCAGGCGGCACCTGACGGAGCGTCCGTCCGGTACGGCGACCCAGTAGGCGCTCGGCAGGTCCAGCTCCGAGGGATGCAGCACGGACCCACCCGTTACGGCCGCCAGGCCCCGTGCCAGGTCCTTCTCCGTGAGGGCCGCGGCGGTGCCGTCCCGGACGGTGATGTCCAGTTCGAGTGAGAGGTCGCCGGGCGGCAGGCGGCGCCAGGTGCACAGCACGGGGGCCTGCCAGTCCCGGCCTTCCTGGTCGCCGTCGGCGTCAGCCACGTCGACGGCCTCGGGAGGGACGGCCAGCAGGCCGGTCAGGGCCTCTCGCAGGCGCGGTGACTCCACGTCCGCGACGGTGAAGAGGTTCGCGATCACTGGTACGTCCCGTCGTAGACCGCCTTCGCCTTCTCGACCTTCGCCGGATTGTCGACGAATTTCGGGTCGCGCTGCAGTTGCTGGGACTTGCTCACGTCGCCCTTGTTGCGCGCGATCTCCTTCAGCGCCGCGTACTCGATGCGGTCCATCGCCACCAGGCCAGGTCCTGACTTCGGGAAGACCGTTCCGTTGCCCTCGACCTCGTACGTGCGGCCGTTGATCTCGTAGGTGTTCCCGTCGCCCGAGAGGGTGGCACGACCGTTCGCGATTCCCTCGATATCGGCACGGACCAAGTCCTCGTTGCCTCTGAGGATCACCGTGTTGCGCTCCTTCACCTGTCCGCTGGCGGCTCCACTGACAGTGTGGCGCTTGTTCGGGAACTTCAGCACCTTGCCGCGCGCGGGGCCGGAGATGTCGTCTCTGGCACGCCATTCCCCGACCGGTCTGCTCTGCCGCCCTGCTCCCTTTGCTGCCTCGTCCGCCTCGTTCGCGTGCCGACGGGCTTTCTCGGCCTGCTGCTTGGCCTCCTCGTCACAGCCTTCCTCGGCTCGCGCCACGACCGGTGCGGCGGAGCGGCCGGCCGCCAGGACCGTGGTGCCGGTGCCGGACGAGCCGGTGAGGGGCCCCGGTTGCGGCCCGGTTCCGCCGTACGGGGTCCTGCGGGGCGGGGCGGCGATGGTGCAACCGGATGCGCGAGCCTTCTCCTCGGCCTCGTCCGCGGCCTCGTCGGCCTCCTTGGCGGCCTTCTCGGCGCCCTTGACGTCGCCCGCCCTGGCGGCCTTCCCCGCGTCCTCCGCCGCGTCGGCCGCCTTCTCGGTGAGCTTGCCCAGATCGCCCAGCTTCCCGAGCTTGCCCAGTTTGCCGAGCTTTCCGGCGAGCTTGGCCTCGCCGTAGCCGGGGATGAAGAGGGAACCGACGTTCCACACGACCGTGGTGACGGCGCGGGTCTCGTTGCCCTGGTTCCACTGGTCGCGGACGTCCTGCCCGATGAACACGTCGTCGAGAATTTTGCCGCCCGAGTTCACCGTCGCGCCGCCCCAGTCGGTGAGCGCGTCCCAGTAGTCGCCGTCGGCCCACTTGTCCCCGGCGTCCTTGGCGTCCTGCGACCACTGGTCGGCGATGACGCCGCCGTAGTCCTTCAGGCCGTCCAGGGTGTCGAGGGGGTGGGTGACGGTGTCCCACATGCCCTTGAGGTCACCGCCGATGCCGTCGACGACGAGGCCCTCGCCGACCTGCTTCAACTGGTCGCCGGTGCAGCCGAAGAAGGCGCCTACGCCGGAGAAGCAGCCGTCGTCGCCCTTGCCGTCCGCGTCTTCGCCTTTGTGGTCGTCCTGGCCTTTGTGGTCGTCTTCGCCTTTGTGCTCGTCTCCGTCTTCGTCTTCCTCGTCCGTGCCCTTGCCCTTGTTCTGCCTGTCGCCGTTGTTCTCGGGCTCTCCTCGGCCTTCGGGCTGGACGCCTCCGTCGGCGTCGGGCCCGGTCTCCGCAGCGTCCGCCCTGTCCGGGCGGGTGGCCGTGACGTCCGTGTCGCCCTCGCCATCGCCGTCGGCGGCGGCCGGGGACGGGCAGGCCGTGCCGGTGACCTTGCAGACCGCCGCTTGGAGCCCGCTCTGGATCTGCGTGCCCAGGCCGCTGACCAGCAGTGCGGCGATGATCGCCACGACGATGGCGATGAGCCCCGCGTACTCCACCGCCGTCTGGCCCTCGTCGCGCCGCCAGCCGATCATCCGGGGCAGGGAGAAGGGGCGGCGTGCGGCGCGGTCCGGGGCCGGGAGGCGGTACCAGGCGCGGCTGTCCTCGCGGGTGAGGAAGTAGAGCACGAGGAGGGGGAGGAAAAGCTGGGTGAAGCCGCGGGGTGATCCGTCCGCGATGTTGGATATCGAGCCGGCGACCAGCCAGGCCTGAACGGCGACGAGGCCGGCCAGGACCCTGTTGCCGCCCTGCCAGGTGCGCCGGGCGAGCCACCAGCCGAGGACGCCGGGGGCCGCGGCGTAGGCGGTGAGGGCGAGCAGGCCGCCGTCGACGGCGTCGTACGAGGACGCGGTGAACAGGACGCCGAGTCCGCCCAGGACCGTGACGGCGAAGAGGGTGTGGACGAGGACCAGCGCGGTCGCCAGCGAGCCGGGCATCGGCTGGCGCCCCCCGTGGGCCGATGGTCGGCCGGAGCCGGTAACTCCTCTGATCGAGGTCATACCCCCACCTCCGCCCTCGGTCTACGACACGGCCCGAGATTAGGGAGGGCCATGCGGGACGGGATGGGCCCGTGGCCCCAAATCGGGGCCCAAACCGAACGGAGCGCCGCTCGGTATCAAGACATCGTTCCGTGGCTGACCATGTCGAAGAGTGCACTCCGTGCAACTCCGGCGTTTTCCCAGGTGGCCGGGCCGACCGGCTTACTGATCGTTTCAGAATGAGGTTCGCAGGCGACGGAGGCAGATGATGCTGCAGGCCAGTTCGAGCAGACCCAGGTGGAGATCGGCCCGTCGTTCATAGCGGATGCGAAGTCGTTCGAACTGGTGCAGCCAGGCGAAGGCGCGTTCGACCACCCAGCGCACTTTACCCAGCCCGGAACCGTGGGCGACGCCGCGGCGGGCGATCATCGGCTTGATGCCACGCTTCCAGAGCAGGCGGCGGTACTTGTCGAAATCGTAGCCCCGGTCGGCATACAGGCGGTGGGGTCTACGGCGAGGTCGTCCCCGGAGGCCACGAATCGATGGGACTGCTTCCAGCAGCGGCAGGAGCTGGGTGGCGTCGTGCCGGTTCCCGCCGGTCAGCCTGACGCCAAGCGGTGGGCCGTGACGGTCGACGATCAGGTGATGTTTGGAACCGGGACGGGCGCGGTCAACAGGCGACGGCCCGACGTGATCCCCCCTTTGAGCGCCCGGACATGCGAACCGTCTACAGCGCAGTCGTCCAAGTCCAGCAGGTCGGCGCGACGCAGCTCGGTCAACAAGGTGGCGTGCAGACGGGGCCACACGCCGGCCTCCGTCCAGTCCCGCAGCCGGCGCCAGGCCGTCACCCCGGAACAGCCAACGGTCTCCGCGGGGACGTCGCGCCAGGCGACGCCCGTCCGCAACACGTACATGACACCGGCGAGGGCCGCACGATCGGGAACACGCAGTCTGTCCGGGTAGCGGTGCCGCCGCTCGGGAGCGGGCGGCAACAGCGGAGCCACCCGCTCCCACAGGTCGTCAGGAACAAGAGCAGCACGCACGCGGACAGCCTGTCGACCAAGGTCGCCTGACACAAGACCCGCAGCGCAACGTGCTGTTCAACGATCAGCTACGCCGTGCGAAAAGAATCGCTTGCGATGCTTTCTCTTCGGGGGCAAGCAGCATCTGGGCCTCGACCTCAAATCCAGCGTCGCGCAGCCACGCGGCCACCTGGCTCGGCTGACGACGGTGGACATGGACCTTCATCGGGTGGCCGCCGTAGCCCTCGGTCTTCAGTCGTGATTCGTCGCCGACGTGGAACAGGAGCTGCAGCGGTCCGCCCGGCCGCAGTGCCCGATGGAAGTGCCCGATCACAGACGGCACCTCATCATCGGGGATGTGGATCAACGACTGCCAGGCCAGTAATCCGGCGACCGAGGCGTCAGGGAGGTCCAGGTCCGTCATCGAGCCCACCTCGAACCGCAGGCCGGGATGGTCGCGCCGGGCAACCGCGACCATTCCGGGAGAAAGGTCGATGCCGAAGGCGTCGACGCCGAGAGTGTGAAGGTGGCCAGTGACGTGACCGGGGCCGCAGCCGATGTCTGCCACCGGTCCGCCGCCCGCGGCACGCACACTTTCGGCGAACAACGCCAGAGCCGCACGCAGGTACTGAAGCCGGTCGATGGCATCGCGCACGTAGTCGGCGTAGCCAACCGCGGCCGTGTCGTAGGAGGTTCGGGTGTCGGCCAACCAGTCGTCCGTCCACATGGCCGACACGCTAGTCCATATCTGCTCGACCTTGCTGGCAGCCCGATGTGCCACCGCAGCCTGCGCATCTCATATTGAAACGATCAGTTAGCCGACAGACGACGCAGTGCCGCCCTGCTCTCTGGATCCGCCATCGCACCGAGCAATTTGACGGCCGAGTCGGCGCCGAGATCCTCCACCACGCAGCGCTCGGCCAAGCTCACGGCCCAACCGGCGAAGCGGCGTGGGTCGGAGTCGAGAGCCAGCCAGCGGAACACCGAGTCGGCGATATCGTCACGCAGCGATGGAATCAAGGCCAGCATCGCCGCTTCCACGTGCCGTACGACATGCTGTCGCAGCGGATCCAGATGCGGGCGTCCATGCCAGGCGCGGACCAACTCCTCCACTCCGGCCCATGTCACGTCACCTGTGCGAGGCATGCGCTGTCCGACGGCCTGATGAAACTCCTCCCACACGTGCAGCATCAAGCCCGGGGGAGGCGGTTGAGGCACGGGTGGTGACAGGTCCGGGCTTTCCAGGAGAACGGTCAGTACACTCCGCGCTTCCGACAGTCGCTCGTCAGTGCGCGGCAGTTCTGCGATCCGCATCCACTCGCTCGCGTCCCAGGGCTGCGGGAGGGACCGCATTGCGTGGGGCAGGACATAGTCCCCCTCGGGAAAGTGCCAGCGTGTGACCTGTGGGTCCCACGTCTCCTCGGCGCTCGGCTCCGTGTCGCGTTCACTCATCCCTACTCCCAGCTCGCGCACACTGCCGACTCCGGCCTTGGCAGTCCAGCTCGGCAGTGTGCGGCTCGGACGCATCCCCACCGAGGCCTCTCCGTTCCCCTCGGTCCGGGTCCTTCGCCCGTCAGCTATCCGACCGGGGAAAAGAGACCTCCACCCGGCGGTTCTTCTTGCGGCCCGATTCCGTGGAGTTGTCGGCGATCGGGTACTGCTCGCCGTAGCCGCGGACCTCGTACGTGACGTTGGCGTCGGTCAGTTCCTGGTCGAGGACGTTCTGTACGGCGTCGGCGCGTTGCCGGGACAGGACGTCGCCATGGGCGGAGGAACCGAGGTTGTCGGTGAACCCGAAGACACGGATCTTCGTGGCGTTCTGGGCTTTGATCTCCTCGGCGATCGCGGAGATGCGGGCCTTCGACTGGGCGCTGAGTTTCGCACTGTCCTTGCCGAAGAGGACCTCGGCCTGGAGGGCGAACTTGACGTCGGCGTTGGTGTCCTCGCGGCGTTCGTCGCCGCTCTGGTCTTCTACGACCTGTTTGATGTCGAGGACTTTGGGGGTGGCGAGGGTGGCGCCTTCCGGAATCTTCAGATCGGGGTCGTTGGCGTCGACCTTGACGGGGGCAGCGGCGGAGGGTTCGGTTCCGGGTGGGACGCTGGGTCCTTCATCGGCGTGGGCCGTCACCGCTCCGAAAACACTGGTCGCCACCATGATCGATACGACGGTGAGCGAAAAGGCTGAGCGGGACACCGCCGTTCGCGGAGAGATGTGGGTGCGGGTGGTCACGAGGCCTCACCCGGAGATCTGGATAGCCGCGCTGGAGAACAGCGGGAGCTGAAAGCTGACGTCATTCGTGCCCGCCGGTGGCGCCGGGAACTGCAGGAACACGTCGATCGTTTCGCCCGGTTTGATCGACGAGAAACCAGTGGTCGTCAGCGGGCGCCCATCGGTGTCACGCAAGACGTAGTAACGCTTCTTGCCCTTCGAATCGACGAGAGTGGCACCGCCGAGTGACCTGCCGTTGTTGATGATCTCGGTCTCATTGCCGCTCAGCGCCGCCGGAATGACGACGACCTCGGAGCTGTCGTTCTTCAGATCGCCGCTGACGGTGACGAATCCGCCGGAGTCGCGTACGGCGGAGGTGATACGGAGGAGCAGACCGTTCGGCCCCTTCACCTCGGCCAGAGGCTCACTCGCCTGTCCCTCCTGAGCACTCGGCTTGGACCCACCGGTCTCGGAGGTGGACGCCGAGGGCTTCGGCTTCTCGTCGTCGCCACCACCACCGCCACAGCCGGCCACGCCGAGGGCCAATCCGGCCGCGACGGTCATCGCAACCAGCCCCCTTCGGGCCTTCGTAGTGAACCGAATGCTCATCACTCTGCTTCCTTCAACTCGTCGTTCGCTGTCAGTCGGCCAGATGGATGTCGAAGAGATCTTCGGGTTTCGGCAGGGCTTCAGGAGGATCGTCCGGCTTCAGATCCCAGTGCACGCCCTTGCAGGAGAGCCTCGGCAGCACCTTCTCACCCGCGTCAGCGGCAGGAAACTTGAACGCGCAGCGTGCATCGATCACGGCGGTGGCAGACGCATTCGATTTGCGTTCCTCCGTGCCAGGGACGATCGAGTCTCCGACGGGCTTGTTGGTCTCGACCTCGACGGTGAAGCGCAGCAGGCCCTCCGTGCAGTCGATCACCCGGGCGTCGTTCTTCTCGGCAAGCGAGTGTGCGCGCCAGCACGACTGGTCGATGCCCTCGGCGTTGCCCTCGAAAATGTCCTGCCATTTGTTCGGGTCCAGCAGGTTCTGCACCCACGCGCCCGCGAGTGCCTCCCGTCGGTCCTGAGCCGCCGCGAGGGCTGCCGCGTCCGCTGCCGTCTGGGCGCCGTTCCGATTTGCAGCTGCCTGGCCGACCGCAAAGTAGGCGAACGCGAGAAAGAGCAGGCCCCCCACCACCGTGATGTAGATGGGGAAAGCCTGCCCTGCGTCGCCGTACGTACGACGTCGAATCAAGGGGCGACCTTGGCGATCTGCGCGGTCAGTTTGTCGACGATCGTCTGACCGATGTTCGTCGAGGCGATCAGCACCACGATCGCCACCACCACCGCGATGATGCCCAGGTACTCGACCGCCGTCTGCCCCTTGTCGCCGGCGCGGCGCTGCATCGCCTGTACCGTCGTGTTCTTCCAGCCGTTCACGCGGACCTTGGTCGCGACGGCGGTCTTCAGCATCAGGTCGCTCATGGTGTTCCCCTCCGGGTTCGGCTGTGCCGCTTTCGGCACGAGGAACGTACGGCGGAACAGGCTGCCCACCAGAGGGTCCCAGGGCCCAATTCCGGGCCCAATCGCGCGGGCCCAACCGGTTCTCTCCCCATACCGTCACCGGACGTCACCCCCGTCCCCGCGGTGAGTCCGGTGCCGTACCGATCCACTTCGCGGCGGCCTCGGAGCGGCTGGTGCTGTGGAGCTTGGCGAAGATGCGGTTGATGTGGTTCTTGACGGTCTTCTCGCTGATGAAGCACGTGGCGGCGATCTGCTGGTTGTTCATGCCGGACGCGATGAGGTCCATGATCTCCGCCTCCCTCGTGCTCAGCTGGAACCGCGACCTGTCGGGAGCGGCCGGACGGCCACTCCTCCACTCAGACGAAGACTGTCCCACACTTGGTTGCATTCGCGAAAGGTTTTCCGGCGAAGTGAAGGCCGGTGCATCGGCGCGGCCGTTGAAGTCAGCAGGCCAAGCCGCCGATTGAGATTGCGTATGCGGCTGTACGGATGCCGAATCTCCGTATGCAGTCGCACTCGACGACTGCCCCAGACCATCGGGCAGCGGCTGCGCCGGTGCCTCGTACTGACGCAACTGGCTCAGCAGCGCACCCGCCGCCGTGGGCGTGAAGTGGGCCCGGCCGTCCTTGATGTCCCGCACCGCGTCGACCAGTTGGTCGGCCGTGAACTCACCGTGCACCAGGTAGCCGCCGGCGCCGCGGCGCAGCGCCTCCTGGACGATCTCCGACTCCCTGCTGTACGTCAGCATCACGACCGGCGCGATCTGTACCAGGTACGGCAGGGCCGAGATGCCGTCGACACCGGGCATGCGGACGTCGAGCAGGACGACGTCGGGGCGGTGCTGCCGGGCGGCCTCGTAGGCCTGGCGGCCGTCGGCCGCCTCGGCCACGACCTCGATGTCCGCGCGGCCGGACAGCAGGGCGGTGAGCCCGGCGCGGACCACCGGGTTGTCGTCCGCCACGACGACCCTGAGCCGGTGGGCCGGCGGCGCGGCGAAGGGGTCGTGCGGGGGCGGCGGCGGGATTGCGCCGGGGTGTGGGGTGGTGGGGTCCGGCATCGGGGCCTCCTCTCGGGTCGTGGGGGTCAGGCGGGCTGGGGATGACATCCGGGGCCGCGTCATGGAGTCGTCAGGGCGTCGTCAGGGCCGCCAAGGGCAGTTCCAGGCGGACCTCCGTGCCCTGCGGATGGCTACCGCGGCCGATGCGGATGCGGGCACCCACCGAGGCGGCGCGCTCGACCATGCCGACCAGGCCGAAGTGGCCCGCTCGGCGCAGTTGTTCCAGGGTGGTGCCGGGGGGGAGGCCGCGGCCGTCGTCGTGGACGCTGATGCGGAGCAGGTCGCCGTGGACGCCGGCGCGGACGTCCACGCGGGTCGGCTCCGCGTGGCGGTGGGCGTTCTCCATGGCCTCCGAGGCGATGGTGAGGAGCTGGCGGGCCACCGCGGGCGGGACCGGCGGTACGGCGTGGTCGCCGGTGGGGCGGTAGACGGCGGGCAGGCCGGTGCGGGCGGCGAAGTCGCGGGTGCGGGCGGCGAGTTCGACGAGGACGTCGGTGCCCTGGCCGGGGTCCGACTCGCGGCGGAGGTCGGCCAGGAGCTCGCGGGACTCGGCCGCGGCGCGCCGGGCCGAGCGGGCGACGAGGGCGGCCTGCTGCCGGATCAGGGCCGGGTCCATGTGCTCGGCGCCCGCCGAGCCGGTCAGACCGTCCGCCGCCAGGGCCACGCCGTGCAGCGTCTTGGCGACCGAGTCGTGCATCTCGCGGGCCAGCCGGGCCCGTTCGGCGCTGACCGCCTCGGTGACGGCGAGACGCGCCTGGACGGTGGTGAGGGCCTTGGTCGCCGCGCCGAAGCGGAGCATCAGGTTGCGCAGGCTGGAGCCGACGGCGCCGGCGATGACGCAGAGGCCGGGCAGGAGGGTCGACTCGGCGATGCCGGTGTGCGCTCCGCTCGACGTCGCGTGGATCAACAGGAGGATCAGCGACTGCAGCGACGCGAAAACGGCAGCGCCGCGCCAGCCGTAGACCAGACCGGCGAGCAGGGGCGTGCAGACACTCACATAGGCCAGGGTCGTGTCCGGACCCGCGGAGATCAGGAGCAGGGAACCGAAGAGGGTGTCCACCGCGAGGAGGGAGGGGTGGCGCAGCAGCAGGGGCCCGAAGCGTTCCCAGTCCCTGAACAGGACATAGGAGGCCATGAAGGTGACGACGACGGCGATGCCCACGAGGCGCGTGCTCAGGCCCGGGCTGGCGTTGACGAGGGCCGCCGGGGTCGCCAGGGCGATCATCGCCAGGCGGAAACCGAAGACCTGGCGGCACATGGCCTGCAGCGCGTTGATCTGGATGGGGATGGCCGCGGTGCCGGGCGTCGCCGTCGGCGCGGAGGGCCCCAGCGGAGGCGGAGCACCGTCCGCGTCGGCTCGACCGTGTGCGGGGGCCGTGGCCGGGTCACTCCCCCCTGCGCTTGCCGGTATCCGGTCGCATGTCACCGGTGCGTCGGGCCGCGCGGGCGCCGTCGTTCGGGCAGGCACTGCTTGCGGCACCGCGTCCGGGCTCGCGGCGTCCCGGCGGCCCCCCGTGTTTCCTCGCTCCCGGTTCCTGATCCGGACCGTGCGATCGGCCCCGATCCCGTCCCGGGGCTCCTGCCGGGTGGAGGCCGGTACAGCGGGTCCTGGGGTGACCGGTGTATCCGCCCTCACCCACCCAGGGGGGAGGGCGGGCGTCGCGTAGGTGACCGGGACGTCCGGCGCGCCTGTCCGGACATGAGCGGGCAGGACCGTGCCGGCCGGTGGAGTGGTGATCTCGGGCGCCTTCGGACGGCGGCGCAGCAGCCCGGTGCGTTCCCTCGTCGTCGTCGACATGCCGTCACCCCGTTCTACTCGCCCGTGATGGAGCTGAAGTCCGTACCGGAACCGAGCAGCATTCCCGCGCCGAGCAGGATCATCGTGGCCGGAACCATGAAGGTGGTGATCATGAGCGTGGCCTTGGGTACCGCGCGCGCCGCCTTGCGCCGGGCGTTCTGCGCGTCCGTGCGGCGCATGTCCTTGGCCAGCGCGACCAGCGTGTCCACGATCGGCGCGCCCAGTTCCTCGCCCTGCTGCAGCGCCGTCACGAACATGGCCACCTGCTCCGAGTCGTTGCGGCGGCGCAGTTCGTCGAAGGCCTGGCGGCGACTCATGCCGAGGTCCATCTGACGCAGCGTGATCCGCAGTTCGTCGGCCCAGGGCCCCTCGTACTTGGACGCCACCCGATCGAGTGCCTGGCGGAACCCCAGTCCCGCGCTGACGACGACCGCGAGCACGTCCAGGAAGTCGGGCAGTGTCCGCTCGATCGCGTCTTTACGGACGCGGATCGCGGACCAGATGCCGACGTCGGCCCAGAAGACCGCGAAGGCGAACATCAGGAGCGCGGCGAAGAGACTGCCCTTGGTCAGCGCGATCACGCCGCCCAGACCGCCGATCGCGCCGTACACCGCGCGCCTGGCCGCGTACCGGTCGATGGTGAGGCCGCCGGGGTTGCCCGCGAGGTCGATCCTGCGGCGGTACTTGGCGACCCGTTTGGGTCCCATCAGACGCAGCACGGCGGGCGCGTGAGGCATGCCGAGCCGGTCGACGAGCGACCCCACGGCGCCCGTGCGGGAAGCGCCGATCTCCAAGGCCACCGCCAGGTCGCCGGGCAGCCTGGCCTCCGCCCGGTACATGCGGAGGCCGGCGAAGGCGCCCCAGACGCTGAGTCCCATGACGAGTGCCAGCAGAAGTCCCATGGTGGTTTCCCTCCTCCTATGGCTCGGTGGCTCAGACGTCGATGCGCGACAGACGGCGGATGAGGAAGAAACCGATGGCGTAGAGGCCGAAGGCGATGATCACGGCGGCTTGACCGATCGGCGACCCGGTCATGCGGTCCAGCGAGCCGTCGTTGATGGCGTTGAGCATGAACAGCGCCCCGACGCCCAGGACCGGAACCGCATAGGACGTCATGTTCACCTGTGACAACTGGGTCCGCACCTCCCGCCGCGTCTCCTTGCGCTCCTCCAGCGTCTCCGTGAGGTTCCGCAGCGCGCTCACCACCTGCCCGCCCGCACGGTTGGACAGCACCAGCGTGGTGACCAGGACGACCAGCTCGCGGGACGGAAGGCGGTCCGCCAGTTCTCCCAGAGCGTCGTCCAGAGAGGCACCCACACCCAGTTGAGCGGAGACTTTGGCGAGCTCCTCACCCGCAGGAGCCTCAAGTTCCTCCGCCGCCATCCCGATAGCCGTCCGCAAGGCCAGTCCCGCCTGGGTCGCGTTGGCGAGGATCCGGGACATCTCGGGGAGCTGGTTGATGAACTTCTCGATGCGCTTCTGGCGTTGCCAGTTGAGGAACTGGATCGCCGCCCACACGCCCAGCAGCCCGGCCAGCGGCCCGAAGAACGGTGCCAGGGCCGCCTGGCCGGTCAGCCACAGGCCCGCCACCGTCGCCAGCATGGAGACGAAGAACTCGCCCGGCGTGATGTCCAGGCCCGTCGCCGCCAGGCGGAGTTCCAGCTTCCTGCCGAGCTTGGTGCGCCGCAGCCGTCGGTCGATGCCGCGGAAGTGGCGGCGGCGGCCGGCCACCGGGATCTGGCCGGTCGAGGACAGGCGGTCGACGAGCGCCTGGCGCTGGGCCTTGCCCATGGCGTAGAAGTGCAGGCCGATGACCGCGAGGACGCAGGTCAGCAGGGTGATGCCGGTGGTGAGCGTGATGAGCTGGTGCAGTTCCATCGGTCGGTCCTACCTGGCTTCTCGGGTGGCTAGCTGGTCCGCGCTCCGGGCGATGCCGAAGGCCTGCGGGATGGGCTGGCTCGCCATGTAGAGGCGGTCGGCGGTGCGGCGTGGGAGGGGGTGGTACTCGAAGTTCCCGTAGATACGGCCGTCGGCGGCCATCGGCTGCGCGTGGAAGCGGGCGACCGTGACCAGCCGGTACGGATCGCTGCCGTGGCTGTCCATCAGCGCGATCTCGGTGATGCGGCGGGCGCCGTCCGCGAACCGGGTGAGCTGCACGATGACGTCCACCGCGCTGTTGATCTGGTCGTGCAGGGCGACGAACGGGATCTCCACGTCCGACATGGAGGCCAGGGTCTGCAGGCGCATCAGGGCGTCCTCCGCGCTGTTGGCGTGGACGGTCGCCAGCGAGCCGTCGTGGCCCGTCGACATCGCCTGGAGCATGTCGAGCGACTCGCCGCCGCGGACCTCACCGACGACGATCCGGTCGGGGCGCATGCGCAAGGAGTTGCGGACCAGGTCGCGGATGGTGACCTGGCCCTTGCCCTCGACGTTGGGCGGGCGCGACTCCAGGCGGATCACGTGCGGCTGCTGGAGCTGGAGTTCGGCGGAGTCCTCGATGGTGATGATGCGTTCGCCCTCGGGGATGAGGCCGGAGAGGGCGTTGAGCAGAGTCGTCTTGCCGGTGCCCGTCGCGCCCGAGACGATGATGTTGAACTTGGCCTGCACCAGGCCGGCCAGCAGGTACAGCATGTGCTCGTCGAGCGAGCCGAGGCCGATCAGCTCCTGGAGGGTGAAGGAGCGCGGGAAGCGGCGGATGGTGAGGGTCGCGCCCGTCAGGGACAGCGGCGGGATGATGACGTTGACGCGCTCGCCGGAGGGGAGGCGGGCGTCGACCATCGGATTGGACTCGTCGACGCGGCGGTTGACCGTGGAGACGATCCGCTCGATGGTCTGCATGAGCTGGTCGTTGGAGGCGAAGCGGAGCGGCAGTTGCTCGACGCGGCCGCCGCGCTCGACGAAGATCGCGTCCGGTCCGTTGACCATGATCTCGGTGATGGAGGCGTCCTCCAGCAGCGGCTCCAGGATGCCCAGGCCGAGGGCCTCGTCGACGACCCGGCGGATCAGCTGTGAGCGTTCCACGGTCGACAGGACCGGGCCCTCGCGGCTGATGATGTGCCCGAGCACCCGCTCCAGCCGGGCCCTGCGCTCGGCGGCGGCCAGCGAACTCATCTCCGCGAGGTCGATCTCCTCCAGGAGCTTGGCCCGGTAGGAGGCGACCATGTGGCCGTCCTCACCCCGGTTGCCCTTCTCCTCGGGGGTGTTGATGCGTGCTCGCAGGCTCATGAGTCCGGTGCTCCTCGCTCGTTGCTCAGTGGTCGCGCGGCATCGTGGCGGTCTTGACGGCGGGGTCGAAGTCCCAGCCGGGGACGAGGGAGGGGATCTGCACGGTGGCCGTCACCGTCACCTCTTCCCCGCCGATCGACGGCAGGCAACTGGTGCCGTCCGCCAGCCAGCTGCTCACCGCCGCCCGGCAGTCCGCCTCGTGCGGCCCGTCCAGCGACGCGCTGCGCGCTCCGGCCCGGGCCGCTGTGCCGGCCTGCTGGGCGGTGTAGGCGATCAGGCCGAGCTGCACGGCCGCCAGGGCGACGAGCAGCAGGATGGGCAGGAAGCCGATGAACTCGATGGCGACCTGGCCGCGGTCGCGGCCCCTGCGGATCCGTGCGGGGCCGGTCCGTCCGGCCCGCCGCGCGGCCGTGGCCCCGGCCACCCGGCCGCAGTCGTCCTCGCGGATGTGTGCCATGTCAGTCCGTCTCCTCCTCGACCGCGCCGGCGTGGCCCCTGACGGCGTACGGGAAGGACAGGGTGCCCGGGAAGAGGATGGGGACCTCCAGGCGCACGTCGGCCGTGACGTACCCGGAGCCGCCGCAGGTCACCGTGGCGCCGGAGCGCCACGCCTCCGACAGGTGCTTCAGGCCGGCCTCCTGGCACGCGCCCTGCCGGACGCCCGGCCCCACCGCCGTTCCCGCCCGCACCGCCTCGTCCGCCGCGTTGCCCGCGAGGACGAAGGTGTATCCGACGAGGACGACCTGCCACAGGGCGATCAGTGTCACGAGGATCGTCGGTGTCATGCCGAGGAACTCGATGGTCACCTGGCCCCGGTCCCGCTCCGGCTTCCCCGAGCGCATCCGCATCCTCACCCCTCCCTTCTCCGCCGCAGACTCACCGAGCCCCGGTCGCCGCCGCGGAACCGGCCCGTCTTCTGGGCGCCTTCGGGGACCTTGACCAGGCCCAGTTCCGCCGCCAGCCCCCACAGGGCCTGTTTCACCGCGCTCTTGTTCTCCAGTTCGTGGACACGGCCGGCGTCCACGACGCTCTGCAGTTCCTTGAAGTTGGCGGGGACCGCGGTGGCCGCGACGGCCGTGCCGGTGATCTTCTGGATCAGGGGCGGCTGGATCTCCGTGCCGCGGGAGTGCCGGTTGACCACCACGGTGGTCTCCTCGGCCTTGCGGATCTGGAGCCGGTCCCACATCCGCACCGCGCGCTTGGCGCCCCGTACGGCGACCACGTCCGGGGTGGTGACCAGCAGGGCCCGGTCCGCCATCTCCACGGCCGCGGCCCCGGCGCCGCCGATCTGGGCGCCGCAGTCGATGACGACGACCTCGTAGCGGGAGCGCAGGGCGCTGACGATCTGGCGGGCGGAGCGGTCGGTGACGTCCTCGCCGCGCTCCCCCTCGGCGGGGGCGAGCAGAAGGGCGAGGCCGCTGTCGTGGCGGAAGACCGCGTCGGCCAGGACGCGCGGGGAGATGTCGGTGATGGCGGCCAGGTCCACGATGGAGCGGCGGAACTGCACGTCCAGGTAGGAGGCGACGTCGCCGGTCTGCAGGTCCAGGTCGACCAGGGCGGTGCTGCGGCCGGAGGCCTGCGCGGCCAGGGCCAGCTGGATCGCGGTGAGGGTGGTCCCGACTCCGCCCTTGGCGCCGCTGACCGTGACGACCGTGCCGCCGACGCCGGTGAAGACGTCGCCGGCGGAGCCCAGGTGCCGGCGTACGCCGGTGGACCACTGGGCGACGGCCTGCACGCGGCTGGCGAGTTCCTCGTAGCTGAGCGGGAGGGCGACCAGGCCGCGGGCGCCGTAGTCCATGGCGGCCTGGAAGAGGCCGGGACTCGCGTCCGAGGTGACGAGGATGACGCCGACCGCCGGGAAGCGCAGGGCCACTTCGCGGATCAGTTCCAGCGCGGGGACCGGGCCGATCCGCTCGTGGACGATGACGACCTCGGGCAGCTCGTCGACCGATTCGGCGGCCAGCCGGGCGAGGGTGTCGACGAGCTGGGTGGAGTCGACCACGGGGGCGACCGGTTCGGCGTCCGGGAGCTGGCTGAGCAGCGTGGTGACGGACCGGACCGCGTCCGCGTCACCGACTGCCGGGAGGATCCTCGTGGGCATGCGCTCTCACTTGTCCTTCGCGAGTTCGTACGTCCGGTCCTGCTCGGGGACGGTGGTGTCGCTGCCGGGCGCGACGAGGGCGAGCCGGACCCGCTTGGCGAACGACTCGGCGTAGGTGATGCGCTGGGCGTCCCGGGCGGACAGCGCGAAGGTGATGGGAACGGCGTCGGTGGCCTGCTGGGTGCGGTTGTTCTCGTCGGGGTCGAGCGCGGTGATCTCGCCGACGTCGAGAACCTCGGCGTTGGTGACGATGATCTTCGACTGGTCGGGGTCGCCCTCGCGCGCGCCCTCGAAGGTGGCGTAGACGTTGACGGCCGCGCCGGGGGTGATCTTGCCGGCCACGCCGGTCGCCGCGTCGATCATGATGGCGACCTCCTGCTGGCCGGGCTGGAGGGCCGGCCGGCGGACGATCATGTCCGACTGGAGCAGGGAGCCCGCCTTCAGGGTCGTGACGGCGATCTTGCCCTGTATCTCACGCAGGTCGGTGACCGCGTTGTCCGACAGCCACCGCTCGGGCATCTCGATCTTCTCGAACTGGCCCGTGGTGAGGGTGGTGTAGGGCGGCACGTCGGACTTGAGCCGGTAGGCGGTGACTTCGGGGCCGACCTTGGACTCGACGTCGCTGATGACGGACAGCACACCGGCGAAGGCGCCGAGGGCGCAGACGACCGACAGGAGCAGGAGAATCACGCCGCGGCGCTGACGGGAGTTCATGAACCGTACAACCTCGTTGGGGATATCGGTCGAGCGGGACGGGAGTGGTGCAGGGGGGCGGCGCCCGGGCTCACCCGGCGGCCGTCCGGTGCTCGAGCTGCTTCGGGGGCGGGCTGTCGTGGACGGGCGGCGTGGCGGAGCAGAAGACGCAGCGGTCGCCGATGACGTCGATGCCGCACCAGTGGCAGCGGCTGCGCCGTACGGAGGTGACCAGCTGGTAGAGGACGGACAGGTCGGGCAGGTAGCTGCAGAACTCGATCAGCTTGCCGGTGCCCCACCAGGCCGGTGACTCGGCCGGGAGCTGCGTCTCGCGCAGGCCCTGCACCTTCCAGGCGGGGGCGAGGGTGGCGCTGACCCAGTCGGACTGGAGCTGTCCCTTGGCGACGAGCATCCAGGTGCCGAACTCGGGGCCGGGCAGCAGCGCTTCGGGCGAGATCTTCACGAGCTGCGGCTCGGGGTGGGCGAGGACGCCGAACTGGCTGCCGGGCACCCAGGACTTGGCGTGCGACTTCAGGCCGACGGGCACGTGGTCGAGCCGGGCGACGGAGTTGAGCAGCGCTCCGGCGTGGATGTAGTGGACGAGCAGCCGCCCGGCCGAGGCGAGCACGCCGGGGCTGATGTCGCAGGAGGCCAGCTGGCGCAGCTGCCGGGCCAGCACGGCCAGGCCGAGGGGCGGCAGTTCCGGCCGGAACAGGGCGACGCGGTCGGTCTCCATGAGGGAGCGCAGGGTGTGCAGGCGGCGCTGCAGGGCGGTGGGCGCGGCCGGCGAGCAGACGACGATCACGTGCCCGTGGTGCTCGACCAGGGCCTGGAGGTCGGCGAGGGCCTGTTCCAGGGGGCGTTCGGCGACGTCCCGGAGCACGACGGCCGGCAGGGTGCGGTCGTCCTGTGGCGGCAGTGCCATGTCGGCACTGGTCACGGCAATGGCAGTTGGCACGCGCAGCTCCCCGTTTCCCCATGCCCGTCGGAACGCCGGGTGTCACTCCGGCGCACCGTGTCGACTTCACTGCGTGACTACCTCAGCACTGTATCCACGGCTCTGTGACCGGAGAACAGCGTTTGTGTAGCTGGTGAGCAACTGCCGTTGCACAAGATGCGTCAAAACGGGGCACGTTGAGCATCTTGCCGGTCACCTGACGGGCTCGGGCGGGCCCGGGCGGTGGGCCCAGCGGGCCCAGAGTTGACGGTGGGCCTGCGTTTGGGCCCTGAGACCCACGCCCCGGGCGCCGGACCGTTCCTACGCTCGCCGTCCACACAGGAGTGGTTCGGGCGAGCAGGAGCGGTTCGGGCAAGGAGGGGTGCCGTATGGCTGGCGGGGGCGGCATACGGGCGTACGGGCGCAGACCGGTCTTCGACGACCGCGGCGCGACCGGGACCGAGTACCTCGGCATGGTCGTCGTCAGCGCGGCGATCGTCCTCGCGCTGTCGGCGACCGGGGTCGGGCAGCTGATCTACGACAAGCTCGCCGCGCAGGTCTGCCGGGTCGCCGGCGGCGGCGACTGCGGGTCGGGGAACCCCGGTCCGGGCAAGCCGCTCACCGACGCCGACTTCGAGCCCGCCCTGTGCCAGGTCTCCTCCGTCACCGACAAGGCCGGCTCCAAGGCGAAGATCTTCTTCTGGGAGATCGGCAAGGAGTACGGCTTCCAGGAGCAGCACCTGAAGGCGAAGACGGACGTCAACGGCGACGGCAAGGTCGACGACAGCGACCAGCTGGTCTATCTGACCTTCACGGACGCCGCCTCGGTCGCGGCGAAGAAGGACTTCAAGCCGGGCATGAAGGTGGGCCGGTTCGGCGCGGACAAGGTGGAGCTGGGGCTCGGCATCAAGGTCACCAACGGCGACACCTGGGTCTTCCAGAGCCCCGAGGAGGCCCAGCGGTTCCGGGACGACGTGGAGAAGCTCCAGATGTACGAGATGCGGCGCACCATGCCGGGCGGCGCGGAGGCGAGCGTCGGCGACAGCATCCTCTACCTCTTCGGCACGGGCCCTCTCAAGGACGAGGAGGACACTCAGAACCGGATCAAGGAGCACCTCGGCGACAACCGCAAGATCACCTACGGCAAGGTGGGCCTGGAGGCCTCGGCGTCGGCGGGCCTGAAGATCTCCGCGGGCGACGAGAAGAAGCTGAGCGCCGCGCTCGGCGGCACCTTCAAGTACGCCCCCGAGGTCACCTGGACCGACAACGCCTACAAGAACACCAAGTCGTACACGTACTCCTCGTCCATCGAGTACGGCTCCAAGGTGAACTACGAGGCGGGGCCGCTCAGCGGCGAGTACGCGGCGAACACCGTCCAGACGGGCACCATCACGGTCACCTACGACAAGAAGACCGGCAAGCTGGTCCGTGTCGACATGACCCGCACGGTGGAGAAGGGCGGCCAGAAGGACGGCGCCAAGGCGGGCGGCGACAACGGCGGGAAGGACGGCGACAAGCGGGGCGGCAACGCCGGGGTGAAGGGCACCGATGCGCAGACCGGCATCGAGATCGTGACCAACACCCTCACCTTCGACCCGGGTCCGGCCGGGGACCGGGACCGGGCGGTCGCCGAGCAGTGGCTGGACAGCAGCAACGAGCAGCTCGCCACGCCGTTCCAGTACATGTTCTCCGACCACGCGCCGACGTCCCGCCCGGGCGCCGACGACCCCTTCGGGCAGCTGATGTTCGACCAGGGGAAGTCGAGCCGGATGACGTACACGGGCGACGTGAACGCGGCCGAGTACGGATTCGAGTTGAATCTCGGGCTCAGTCTGGGCATGACGATCAGCACGGAGAAGAAGTCGGAGACCCTGACCGATGCCGAGTTCCTGGGCGCGCCCCGCGGGGACGGTCGCTCCTATCTTCCCTACAGCTACTGCGCGAACTGACGAAACGGGAGCCCGAAGCGATGAAGACCCGCCGTGCCCGCCTGGCCGCCGCCCTGCTCACGACCGCCGTGGCCCTGACCGGCTGCGGGGGCTCCGGCTCCGACGCGGCCTCGGTGCCCGAGGGGTGGGGGACGCTGAAGACGAAGGGCGTGGACGTGTCGTACCCGAAGGGGTACGCGCGGCAGAGCGCCGCGGAGCGGGGCAAGCACAACGCCGCGGCCGCGGTGCGCACCGAGGACGGCCGGAAGGTCTCCGTCATCACCGTGCAGCTCGGCTTCACCGAGGCGGACTCCGCCGAGCGGGCGGCGATCGCGGCCGAGGCCGGCATCCAGCTGGGCGCGAAGGTCGAGGGCCAGAAGGACGTGGAGCTGGCCGGAGCCGACGAGGCGAAGCGGATCGACTTCTCCTTCGAGGCGACCGGCGAGGACGGCGGCCCGGCCGAGGGCACCCCGGTGGAGGGGGTGATCCTGACCGGCCTCGACTCCTCGGACACGACGTTCGCGATCCGCATCGACGCCGCCCGGGGCACCCTGCCGGACGGGGACCTGGACCGGATCATCGACTCGGTCCAGGTGCACTAGCCGTGGAGGTGCCGGGCGCCGGATACGTCGTACTCGCCCTGTTGGTGGCCCTGTTCGGGACGCTGGCCGGGCGGTACGCGCGGCGGCTGGTGACCGTCGCGCGGGTGCTGCGGCGCGGGGTCCGGGCCGGGGGCGCGTGCGTCCGGGTGGAGACCGAGCCCTACGGCCGCTCCGACGCCCGGCGGCACTTCTTCGCCTTCCGCACGGCCGACGGCACGCGCGTCGAGTTCGAGGACCTGGCCGGTGCGCGGACGACGGAGGGCACGCCCGTCACCGTCGCCTACGACCCGCGCGACCCGAGGGGCACGGCGACGGTGGCGGGCCGGGGCAGCTGGTCCCCGATGCTCCAGTCGCTGGCCCTGGCGGCGGGCTGCGGCATGGCCGCGCTGGGCTTCGCCGTCCTGCTGTACGTCGAGATCTCCGGGGGGAAGTGATGGCACTCGTCCGTTCCTGGGCCGTCGGCATCGTGGTGCTCGTCGCCGCCGAGTACGTCCAGATGACGCTGGTGTACGGCCCGCTGGTCGGCCCCGAGGGGGTCGGCTCGTTCGGGGCCGCGCTGGCGCTGGTGCATCTGCCCAACCTGCTGTGCGTGGTGCTCGCGACGTGGGCGGCGGCGCGGGTGCACCCGGAGCCGTGGCGGGAGAGGCCGGCGCGGCACCTGGCGGCTGCGTGCGCGGTCCCGGCGGCGGCGCAGGTGCTGCTGCTGACGCTGCGGCCCGACGTGCTGGATCTGGCGGGCCCGGCCTTCTGGATGTCGACGGGCGTGCTGCTGGCGGGCTGCGCGGCGGGGCTGCTGCTGGACCGGTTGGTCTGGACCTCTTGACACCGGCTTTGGTCTGGACCACCTTCTTGTCATGTCCAGACACAGACGATCCCTGCGGCTGTGGTCGGGCGCCCTCACGGCTGCCCTGGCCCTCACTGTCACGACCGTCGGCCAGGCGTCCGCCGCCGACGTCAACAACGTCCGCAACGCCGGCTTCGAGTCGGGCCTGACCGACTGGACCTGCTCGGCGGGCAGCGGTACGACGGTCTCCTCCCCGGTGCGCACCGGCACGGCCGCGCTGCGGGCGACCCCCGCCGGTCAGGACAACGCCCGGTGCACCCAGACCGTGCGGGTGAAGCCCAACTCCACCTACACCCTGGGCGCCTGGGTGCGCGGCGGCTACGCCTACCTGGGCGTGACCGGCACGGGGACGACGGACGTGTCCACCTGGACCCCCGACTCCACGTCCTGGAAGCAGCTGTCGACGACCTTCACCACGGGCGCGTCGACGACCTCGGTGACGGTGTACACGCACGGCTGGTACGGGCAGGCCGCGTACTACGCCGACGACGTGTCGGTGTTCGGCCCCGACGGGGGCGGCGGCACCGACCCGGGCCCCACGGTCCCGGCCGCGCCGAGCGGACTGCGCGTCTCCGGCACGACGTCCTCGTCGGTGTCGCTCGCCTGGAACACCGTCTCGGGCGCCACGGGGTACACCGTCTACCGCGACGGCACGAGGATCACGGCGGTCTCCGGCACCTCGGCCACGGTGACCGGCCTCACCGCCTCGACCTCGTACTCCTTCCAGGTCACGGCCTCGAACGCGGCCGGTGAGTCGCCGAAGTCGGCGGCCGTCACGGGGACCACGAACAACACCTCAGGCCCCGGCCCCGCCCTGCCCAAGCACGCGGTGACCGGCTACTGGCAGAACTTCAACAACGGCGCGGCCGTCCAGAGGATCTCGGACGTGCCCGCCCACTACGACATCATCGCGGTGTCCTTCGCGGACGCCACCGCCACACCCGGCGCGGTGTCGTTCACCCTCGACTCGGCCGGTCTGAACGGCTACACCGTCGAGCAGTTCAAGGCCGACGTGAAGGCCAAGCAGGCGGCCGGCAAGAAGGTCATCATCTCGGTCGGCGGCGAGCGCGGCACGGTCAGCGTGAACGACGCGGCCTCGGCGGCGAACTTCGCCGGCAGCGTCTGGTCCGTGATGCAGGAGTACGGCTTCGACGGCGTCGACATCGACCTGGAGAACGGCCTCAACGCGACCTACATGACGCAGGCGCTGCGCGCCCTGTCCGCGAAGGCGGGCCCGTCGCTGATCATCACGATGGCGCCGCAGACCATCGACATGCAGTCGACGTCGAACTCCTACTTCCAGACGGCGCTGAACATCAAGGACATCCTCACCGTCGTCAACATGCAGTACTACAACAGCGGTTCCATGCTCGGCTGCGACGGCAAGGTCTACAGCCAGGGCACGGTCGACTTCCTGACGGCCCTGGCCTGCATCCAGCTGGAGAACGGCCTCGCCCCGTCCCAGGTCGGGCTCGGCGTGCCCGCCTCCACCCGGGCGGCGGGCGGCGGCTACGTGTCGCCGACCGTGGTCACCAACGCCCTGGACTGCCTCACCAAGGCCACCAACTGCGGCAGCTTCAAGCCGCCGCGGACCTACCCGGCCCTGCGGGGTGCCATGACCTGGTCGACCAACTGGGACGCCACCTCGGGCAACGCGTGGTCCAACGTCGTCGGACCGCACGTGGACGCGCTGCCGTAGCCGCCCGGCCCTCTCGTTCCTAGAAGAACTCCCCCCACGGCTGGTCCCAGATCTGCTTGACGCACAGGATCAGGAACAGCAGCCCCGCGACGGCGAGCATCACGTTGCTCACCGGGCCGTTGCGCCACTCGCGGGGCGTGCGGGGGGAGTTCAGGAGCCAGATCAGCGTGCCGGCGAGGAAGGGCAGGAAGGCCGCGCCGAGCACGCCGTAGATGATGATGAGGCGGAAGGGCTGGCCCTCGAAGAGCAGGACCATGGGCGGGAAGGTCAGCCACAGCAGATAGCCGCGGAACGGCCAGGAGCGTTCCCGTTCACCCGAGGCGACCTCCTCCCCCTTGGCCTGGCCCCGGCCCGACAGCCGGGCCACGAAGTCGGCGAACATCAGGCTCACGCCGTGCCACACCCCGATCAGCGAGGTGAACGACGTGGCGAAGAAGCCGATGAGGAAGAACTTGGCCGTGGCCGCGCCGTACTCCTTCTCCAGGATGTCGCCCAGCTGGACCAGGCCCTTGTCGCCGCTCGCGATGGCGACGTTCGCCGAGTGCAGCAGCTCCGCGCCGACGAACAGCATGGCGATCACGAAGACGCCGGTGGTGGCGTAGGCGACGCGGTTGTCCAGCCGCATGACCTTCATCCAGCCGGTGTCGGTCCAGCCCTTGGCGTTGACCCAGTAGCCGTACGCCGCGAGCGTGATCGTGCCGCCCACGCCGCCGATCAGGCCCAGCGTGTTGAGGATCGAGTCCTTCTCGTCCGGCAGCACGGGCAGCAGCCCCGCGAAGGCGTCCGGGAGGTTCGGCGTGACCCGGATCGCCAGGTACACCGTCACCACGAACATGACGCCCACCAGGACCGTCATGACCTTCTCGAACACCGCGTACTTGTTGAACCAGACGAAGACCAGCCCGACCAGACCGCAGGCGATGCCCCACCACTTCAGGTCCATCACGTCCGGGAAGAGCGCCTGCAGCGGCAGCGCGCTCGACGACATCGCCGCGGCACCGTAGACGAAGCCCCACACGACGACGTAGACCGCGAAGAACCAGGTCGTCCAGCGGCCGAGGCTCGCCCAGCCGTCGAACAGGGTGCGCCCCGTGGACAGGTGCCAGCGCCCCGCCGCCTCCGCCAGGGAGATCTTCACCAGGCAGCCGATGATCGCGGCCCACAGCAGGGTGTAGCCGAAGTTGCTGCCGGCGATGAGCGTGGCGACGAGGTCCCCGGCCCCCACCCCGGTCGCCGCGACGACGATCCCCGGCCCGATGTACTTCCAGCTCGCCTTGCGCATGGGGGGTTGCCGGTGACCCTGGTCCGTGGTGTTTCCCGTGGTGTCCGCCATGCAGATCAAGAAACCGCAAAGGACCCCGGCCGACAAGAGGGCGGTGGCCGTCCGGCCCAAGGGGCGCGGGGAACTGCGCGAGAACCACACTCAACCCGCGGCCCGAAGCCGGACCAAGGCGGCACGGCATACCGCCATGGCCCGACCCAGCGGTGGCGTCACGGCTGTCGCCGACCGCAGCCGTCCGCCCCGCACGTGCCGAGCTCGAACCACACGGTCTTGCCCGACCCGTCCCGGTGGCAGCCCCAGCGCTGGGCGAGCGCGTCCACCAGGAGCATTCCCCGGCCGTTCTCCCCGGTCCCGGCATCGAGCACCCGGGGCACCCGCCGCTCCCCGTCGGCGACCTCGCAGCGCAGCACGCCGTGCGCGGCGGACAGCGTGAGCCGGAAGCGGCTCCCGGCGTGCACCAGTGCGTTGGTGGCCAGTTCGGCGACCAGCAGTTCGGCCACGTCCGCCACCTCGCCGCGCTCGGCGACCCCCCAGCACTCCAACTGCCGGCGCACCTCGGCGCGTGCCTCCCGGACGGCGGTCGGCCGGGGGGCGTACTCGACACTCAGGTGGCCCGCTCCCAGGGGCGGTTGCGGGAACGGGCCGTGGTGGGCGTCGGGGTCCGGGAGGTGGCGCCCGGAGAGTTGCAGCATGGGTCCAGGGTGGTCCCCGGGGACGGTCCGGCGCAGGGGGAGGACTACCCGTTCCCCTACCTGCTTGTGCAGGTGGGGGCGTTACGCGTACTGCAGCCGGACCGTCGCGCCGCCACTGTCGTCGCGGACGTCGACGTAGGCGCAGACCTGCCGCGCGTACCACAGCCCCGGGCCGGGCTCTGGGCCGTCGGGCGGGGGCGGGACGAAGCCGGCGAGCGGGTCGGCGACCGGCCGGGACGAGCGCAGTTCGCAGACGCAGGCGGGTGCCTCGCCCCACAGCAGGGCGGTGCCGTCGAGGGGGGCGAGCGCGGCCGCGGCCTCCGCGACGGCGGTGGCGAACAACTCGGCGTCGGCGGTGGGCAGCCCGCGGGACTCGGCCCAGCGGCGCACGGCCGCCGGGTGCGGCCCGGCGAGCGGCTCGGCGCCGTCCGGGGGCAGCGGCAACGGTACGGCGTCGAGTTCGGCCACGAGCCGGTAGGGGTCCTCGTACACCTCCGTGCCGGGGTGGGCGCGGCGGGCCGCGGCGACGACGGCGGGTCCGGCGGTACGGGTGTCGTAGGCGCACAGCGCGGTCGTGGCCAGGGACCCGAAGAGGGGGTTGGCCAGGGCCTCGTAGCGGATCCACTCGGTCGTCTCACGGGTCGAGCGTCCGGCCCGGCCGCTCCACACGGGTTCCATCAGCAGATGGATCCGGCCGCCCGGAGCGGCGTGGGCGGTGAGGTAGGCGGCGGCCTGGGCCACGGCGTTGGCGGCGGAGCCGGTGTACCACTCGGTGTGCGGGACGCCGACGATCTCCTGGGCGTCACCGCCGAGGGCGTCGCGCAGCAGGTCCAGGTGGTGCGGGGCGGTGATGGCCACGGGCGGGGGTTCGCCGGCGGCGGCCAGGCCTTCGGCCAGGAAGGGCACGGCGGCGGCCAGGAAGGCGTCGTCGGAGTCGAAGACGGCCATGCGGTGGTCGAACGGGGTGGGTCGTCCGGTGATCACGTGATCCCCTCGGGTGGGTGTGGGTCGGGGTCCGGGGTCAGCGCTGTGCCGTCACCCAGGCGGCGATCTGGCTGCGGTTGCTGAATCCGAGCTTGCTGAGGATGCGTTCCACGTGGCCTTCGGCCGTGCGGCGGGCGATGACCAGGCGGTCGGCGATCTGCTGGTTGGCGAGCCCTTCGGCGACGAGCCGGGCGACCTCGGTCTCGCGCCGGGTGAGACGGGCCGTGCTGTCCCGGTGCGGCGGCGGTGCGGCCGGTGCGGCGGCGGCCGGCTCGCGCAGCGCGTGACCGGCCAGCTCCGTGAGGGCGAGGGCGCCGCCACGCCGGTGGGCCCGCTCGAACGCCTCGCGGCCCAGGGCGCGGGCCGCCCGTTCCTCGCTGTCCCGGCGCGCGGAGGTGAGGGTGCGGGCACCCCAGCGGCCGGCGTCGATGTCGGCCCAGACGCGGTCGGCGCCGCCCAGCAGCACGGCCGCGTGCTCGTGCGCGTCGCGCCGGGTGGCGATCGAGGCGAGCAGGTCGAGGGTGAGGGCGATGCCGATGACGTCGTGGACGGCGCACTTCAGCCGCAGCGCCTCGCCGGCGTGCCGCTCGGCCCTGGCCCAGTCGCCGCGCACGGTGTGCGCGAGGGCGAGCATACGCAGCACGTACGACCGCACCCACTGCTCGCCGTGCCGCTCGCACAGCCGCAGGGCCCGCTCGCACACCTCGACGGCCCGGTCGGCCTCGCCCAGGAACCCCAGCGCGCAGGCGAGTTCGACCTGGTCGAGGCCGACGAGGCTGAGATGCTGGCCGGGTACGGGGCCGCGGGCGACGGTGGTCTCGAAGTGCCGCAACGCCCCGGGCAGGTCGTCGTCGAACAGCCGGATGACGCCGATGACGTACTCGGCGTGGGCGGCTTCGGCCGTGTCGCCCAGGGCGCGGGCGAGGGTGAGGGCGTCCGTGGCGTGCCGGCGGCCCCGGGCGAAGTCCTGGGTGGCGGCGGCCAGCAGCCCGGCGACCCACAGGCCGCGGGCCCGCTCCCGGGTCGGTTCGGGGTCGGCGGCCAGGGCCCGGTCGAGCCAGTACAGGCCCTCGCGGGAGGCGCCGCAGGCGTGCCAGTGGAACCAGAGGGTGCCGGCGAGGTGCAGTCCGGCGCGTGCCTCGCCGGGCGTGGTCAGACTGAAGTCGAGGGCGGCGCGCAGGTTGTCCTGGTCGGCGCGCAGGCGGGCCACGATCTCCGGCTGCCCGGGCCCGAACCAGTCCCGTTCGCACGCCTCGGCGCGGCGGAGCATCCAGTCCCGCTGCCGCCGCCGGGCGGCGGTCTCCTCGCCCGGAGTCCGCCGCAGTTGCTCCAGCCCGTACTGGCGCAGGGTGTCGAGCAGCCGGTACCGCACCCCGCCGGGGCCCGGCTCCCGGCACAGCACGGACTTGTCCACGAGCCCGGCGACGGCTTCCAGCACATCGTCGGCACGCAGCACCACGGGCGGGGCAGCGGGCAACGTCACGGTGCCGGTGGGGGTTTCGGAGGGGCGGGTGGCGGCGGGGCCGGTGACGTCGACGGGCCCGAGGCGGACCTCGGCATGCCCGGGACGGATCTCGACGGGCCCTGGGCGGGCATCGGCAGACCCGGGCCGGCCGGCGGGGCCGTCGGTCAGCCGCGCGGGTGCCGTGCTGGAGGCCTGATGCCGGACCGCGGGGGCGGGGAGCCGGCCCTCGCCGGGAGGCCACGCGGGGGCGGGGAGCCGGCCGTCGCCGGGTGGCCACGCGGCGGCACCCCGCAGGGGGTCACCGGGGACCCGGCCGTCGTCGGGCGGCGGCCACGCCGCGTCCCGCGGCGTGTCGTCGGCGCAGACCGCCTCCGCCGTCTCCAGGTCGAAGCCGCCCGCCAGCACCGACAGCCGGGCCCACACCGTCTGCTCGGCCCCGGTGCACAGGTCGTGGCTCCAGGCCACCGCCGCGCGCAGGGTCTGGTGGCGGGGCAGGGCCGCGGGGCTGCCGGTGGTGAGGAAGCGGTAGCGGTCGTCGAGCCGGTCCAGGAGCTGGTCGACGTCGAGGACGCGCATGCGGACGGCGGCCAGTTCGATGGCGAGGGGCAGGCCGTCCAGGCGGCGGCACAGGCGGGCGACGGACGCCACGTTGGCGGGGCCGAGGCGGAAGCCGGGGGCCACGGCGGCGGCGCGGTCGGCGAAGAGGGTGAGGGCCGGGTAGCCCTCGGCGGCGGACAGGTCGCCGTCCGGGTCGGGCACGGGCAGCGGGCGCACCTCCAGCAGGTGCTCCTCCGTGAGGCCGAGCCGGTGCCGGCTGGTGGCGAGGATCCGGACGTGCTGGGTGCCGTGCAGCAGGGCGGCGGCGAGCCGGGCACAGGCGTCGGCGAGGTGCTCGCAGTTGTCGACGACGAGCAGCAGCCGCCGGTCGCGGATGTGCTCGACGAGGGCGTCCAGCGGCGGCTGGGCGGAGTGGTCGTGCAGGCCCAGCGCGTCGGCGGCGGCGTGCGGGACGAGCGCCGGATCGTGCAGCCCGGACAGGTGTACGAAGCGCACGCCGTCCGGGAAGGCCCGCCGGACCCGGGCCGCGACGCGCGCGGCGAGCCGGGTCTTGCCGACGCCGCCCGGCCCGGTCAGCGTCACCAGCCGCGCGCGGGCCAGCAGCTCGCGTCCTTCGGTCAGTTCGCCCCGCCGGTCGACGAAACTGGTCGTCTCGACCGGCAGCCGATGGTCCCGTCGTGGCGCTGATCCGCCCATGATCAGCCAGTCCTCTGGGGTGTGGTCCGGGGATCCGGAGACTCCGGCTCCCCCTGCGCGAGCCCTCACCCTCTCCCGCTCCGTACATATATGCACGCCCGTTTCACACCCGGGAGTGCACTTCGGCCGCCCTCACCCGTCGATCGCGCGACACGCGTACACTGCGCGGCCACTTTCAGTCTTGACCTGCTCATGCCATTGGCAGAACGATGTGCGCCACCCGCACCACGTACGTCGCACGGAACAACCCCACCTCCCACAAGGAGATTTCATGCGACTTCGCATACGAGGCTCCGGTGCCCGCACCGGCAGACACACCGCCGCCCTCGCCGCCGTCCTGGCACTCGCCCTCGCGGCACCCCTGTCCGCGACGGCGCCGGACGCCACCGCCGACAGCGTCGCGAAGGCCGCCCCGGCGGCCGGCGACGTCCGGCAGTACGAGATCCACCTGCACTCGACGGCCGCGGACCGCACGGCACTTCAGCGCGCGGGCGTGACCGTCGACGAGGTGCACGGCCACGGGGTCGTCGTCTCCGGCCGCGCGGACCAGATCAAGCGGCTGCGCGCCCGGGGGTACGAGGTCACCCCGCTCGGCGCGGTGCCCGACCGGTCCGCCGGCGAGGACGACGTCCGGCTCTTCGACTTCCCGTCGGGCGACTCGAAGTACCACAACTACGCGGAGATGACGAGCGAGATCAACACGATCGTCTCGGCCAACCCGTCGATCGCGAGCCAGCGCGTGATCGGCAAGTCCTACCAGGGCCGGAACATCGTCGCGATCAAGATCAGCGACAACGTGGCGACGGACGAGTCCGAGCCCGAGGTGCTGTTCACCCACCACCAGCACGCGCGCGAGCACCTCACCGTCGAGATGGCGCTCTACCTGCTGCGCGAGCTGACCTCCGACTACGGGTCCGACTCCCGGGTCACCAGCATGGTGAACAACCGCGAGATCTGGATCGTGCCGGACATCAACCCGGACGGCGGCGAGTACGACATCGCCACCGGCTCGTACCGGTCATGGCGCAAGAACCGGCAGCCCAACTCCGGTTCGTCGTACGTCGGTACGGACCTGAACCGCAACTGGAACTACCGCTGGGGCTGCTGCGGCGGCTCCTCGGGGTCCGCGTCCTCCGACACCTACCGGGGTCCCGCGGCGGAGTCGGCGCCCGAGGTGAAGGTCGTCGCCGACTTCGTGCGCAGCCGGGTGGTCGGCGGCAAGCAGCAGATCAGGGCCGGCGTCGACTTCCACACGTACAGCGAGCTGGTGCTGTGGCCGTTCGGCTACACGTACTCCGACACGACGACCGGGATGACGGCGGACGACCACGCGGCGTTCAAGACCGTGGGCCAGAAGATGGCCGCGAGCAACGGCTACACGGCGGAGCAGTCGAGCGACCTGTACATCACGGACGGGTCGATCGACGACTACCTCTGGGGCGCGCACAAGATCTTCGGCTACACGTTCGAGATGTACCCCCGGTCCGGTGGGGGTGGGTTCTACCCGCCCGACGAGGTGATCGAGCGGGAGACCTCCCGCAACCGTGACGCGGTACTGCAGTTGCTGGAGAACGCGGACTGCATGTACCGGTCGATCGGCAAGGAAGCGCAGTACTGCGGCTAGTCCGCGTCCTTCTCCGCTTCCTTCTCCGCGTCCCGCTCCGCGCTTTCCGCCGCGCCGTCCTCGAAGTAGGCGTCCAGCACCTCGTCCAGCCGGGCGTCCCACTCGGCGAAGCTGCTCCTGGCCGGCGCCTCGATCTCGATCGGGTACCAGCGCCGGTCAGGGGTGTGGACGGTGACGGTGTACCGCTTGCCGAAGCGGGCCGTCTCCGTCTCCACCGCGCCGATCTCGTCCCAGCGGAAGTCGCACTCCTGGTCGTCCAGGCGCAGCGTCACGCCTCTGTGGTCGGCGACGATCCGCGCGCGGCGGTCGGACGCCTCGAAGACGGGACCGTCGGCCTCGGCGTCCTCCTCCGGCTCGGAGGGGGACGCCGTGTCCTTCTCCTCCGCCTCGGGGGCGGCCTCCTCGGCCTCGGCGACCTCGGGCTCCTTCTCCGGCCCGTCCTTCTCCGGCCCGTCCTCCTCCGTCCGGGCGGACGCGGGTGACGTGAGCCCGGGGATGAAGGCCGGGTCGAATCCGGCGCCCTCCAGGGGCTGGCTGCTCGAACCTATGCGCTGCTCCACAGCGGAGCAGTATGGTCGAGAAACCTGTGCCGCACACAGTCGGCCCCGACTTCGTTATCAGACGCCTACAAGAACCGGCCGCCCCACGGCGGTTGCGGGCCCCTACAGGAACAGGCTGAGCACGGCGGCCACCACGAACCCGGCCACCGACAGCACGCTCTCCAGCACCGTCCACGTCTTGAGCGTGTCCCGTTCGCTGATGCCGAAGTACTTGGCGACCATCCAGAAGCCGCCGTCGTTGACGTGCGAGGCGAAGATGGAGCCGGCGGAGATGGCCATGATGACCAGGGCGACGAAGGCCTGGGAGTGGTCGCCCTCCGACAGCAGCGGCGCCACGATGCCGGCCGTCGTGACGATGGCGACCGTCGCCGAGCCCTGGGCGACCCGCAGCACCACGGAGATCAGGTAGGACAGGACGACCACCGGCAGGCCCACGTCGTTGAACGTGTCCGACAGGGCCTGGGCGACCCCGCTGGCCTTGAGGACGGCGCCGAAGATGCCGCCCGCGCCGACCACCAGCAGGATGTTGCCGACCGGCTTGAGGGACGCCGTCGACACCGTCTCCAGCGACTTGCGGGACCAGCCGCGGCGGATGCCGAGCAGGTAGTACGCGAGGAACAGCGCGATCGTGAGCGCCACGAACGGGTTGCCGAAGAACTCGATCACCGAGCGGAGGGTGGAGGGGTCCAGGGCGATCGAGGAGAAGGTCGCGGCGAGGATGAGGACCAGCGGCGTGCCGATGATGCCGAGGACCGTGCCGAGGGAGACCGGCTGCTCGCTGGGCGCCACGCCGGCGGCCCGCTGCTCGTCGACGACGGCCTGCTTGGCCTCCTCCGCGGCCTCGACCATGTCCTGCGGCACGGGCACGAAGATGCGGCGGCCGATCCACGCGGAGTACGCCCACGCGGCCGCCACGGCGGGCAGACCGCAGACGACGCCCATGAGGATGACCCAGCCGAGGTCGACGTGGAGCAGACCGGCGGCGGCCACCGGGCCGGGGTGCGGCGGCAGGAAGGCGTGGGTGACCGACAGGCCCGCGAGCAGCGGCAGGCAGTACAGCAGGATCGACTTGCCGGAGCGCTTGGCGGCGGCGTAGACGATGGGCGCCAGGACGAAGATGCCGACGTCGAAGAAGACGGGGATGCCGAAGATCAGGCCGGTCAGGCCCATGGCCAGCGGCGCGCGCTTCTCGCCGAACAGGCCGAGCAGGCGACGGGCCAGCACCTCCGCGCCGCCGCTGACTTCGAGGATCGCGCCGAGCATGGTGCCCAGGCCGATGATGATCGCGACATGGCCGAGGATGCCGCCCATGCCGGACTCGATGGTGGAGACGGCGTCCGACTTCTGGACCGTGCCGAACAGTTCGGTGACGGACAGGCCGGCCGCGAGGCCGACGGCTATGGAGACCGCCAGCAGGGCGACGAACGGCTGGAGTCTGACCCTGATGATGAGGAAGAGCAGCAGCGCGATGCCGAGCGCGGCGGTGAGCAGGAGTCCGGCGGTGCCGTCGACGAGGAGGAGCAGTCCTCCCGTGTGGGGCGGTGTCTCGGCGGGGGCGGACGCGGCGAGCGGATGGGACATTCGGGGGTCCTCTGCCTAAGTGCATACAGCTTCTGGGTAGGGGGGAGCGCGACGCGGCGCATCGGGGCGCCGCGCCTCACGGGCGTGCGGGAGTTTTCTCGGGGGGTGGTGTCAGCCGAGGACGGCGAGCGCGTCGATCTCGATGAGGAGGCCCGCGGGGAGACCGACGTAGACGGTCGTGCGCGCGGCGGGCGGCTGGGTCAGCCCCTGCTCCTCGAAGTACGCGTTGTAGATCTCGTTCATCTCGGCGAAGTGGTCGACGTCGGTGAGGTAGACGCGGATCATCATCACGTCGTCCCAGGAGGCGCCGCCCTCCTCCAGGATGGCCTTGACGTTGGCCAGGGTCTGCAGGGTCTGCTCGCGCAGGGTCGGCCCGGCGGGCGTGGGCGGCTTGCCCTCCTCGGCGGGCAGGAAGCCGACCTGCCCGGCTACCTGGAGGATGTTGCCCTTCTTCACGCCGTGGGAGAACTTGGCCGGCGGGGTGGTGTGGGTCTTGGGGGTGAGTGCGATCTTGTCGGTCATGCGGTGCCCTTCACTGGTGTTCTGCCGGAGTACTCCCCGCTGATGGCGTCCGCCGTGCGGCGCACCAGCGGCAGGAGGGTGAGGAGTTCGTCGGCGGTGACGACGACGTTCGGCGCGGAGACCGACATCGCGGCGACGACCCGGCCGTCGGCGCCGCGGATGGGCGCCGCGACGCAGTTGATGGACTCCTCGTGGCCGCCGAGGTCGGTGGCCCAGCCCTGTTCGCGCACCTTCTCCAGCTCGCGCAGGAACGCGCTCGCGTTGGGCGTCGAACGGGCCGTGTAACTGGGGTAGTCGAGCTTCTCGGCGACCGCCCGCCGCTCGTGCTCGGGCAGGTCGGCCAGGAGCAGCTTCGCGACCGCCGCGACGGTGATGGCGACGGGCTTGCCGATGCGGGAGTACATCCGCACCGGGTAGCGGCTCTCGACCTTGTCGATGTAGAGGACCTCGTTCTCCTCGTACACGGCCAGGTGCACGGTGTGCCCGCAGCTCTCGTTGAGGCGGACCAGGTGCGGGTGGGCGATCTCGCGGACGTCGAGGTTCTCCATGGCCTCCTGGGCGAGCGCGAAGAGGCGGGCGCCGAGGCGGTAGCGCTGGTCGGACTGGCGGTAGACCAGGCCGTGCTCGTGCAGGGTGCGCAGCAGGCGCAGGGCCGTGGACTTGTGGACGCCGAGGCGGTCGGCGACCTGCCCCAGGTCGGCGGGCCCCTCGGCGAGCAGCGGCAGGATGCTGAGCGCGCGGTCGACGGTCTGGCTCATGGCGTACGTACCTCCTCGTCGGCCCGCCGGACGTCCTCGGTCCAGCCGGGGCCGAGTCGCAGTCTCCCCCATGCCGCGTCGTCCAGGGCGGCCAGCCGGTCGGCGTGCTCCCGGGCGGGCGGGACGGCGAGGTCGCCGGGCACGGTGAGCGCGGCGGCGGCCATCAGATGCCCGTGGCGCAGCCGGTCCCGGACGGGCAGGCCGCGCAGGGTGGCGGAGAGGAACCCGGCGGCGAAGGCGTCGCCCGCGCCGACGGCGGCGACGACGTCGACCCGCGGCGCGGGGACGAAGGTGACGTCCTGCTCGTGGAAGACGGTCGCTCCGGCGGCACCCTGCTTGACGACGAGCACCTCGGGTTCGGGCAGGGCGGCGCGGACGGCCTCGGCGCTGGGCAGCCCCCAGGCCTCGTCCTGGCCGACGAACACGAGGTCCGCGCCGCGGGCGAGGTCGCGCAGCACCCGGGGGGCGTCCTGGTCGCGCCACAGTCCGGGCCGGTGGTTGACGTCGAAGGAGACCAGGGGGCGGCCGGGACGGCGCGCGGTCAGCTCGCGCATCAGCTCCAGGCAGCCGCCGGACAGCGCGGCCGTGATCCCGGACAGGTGCAGCACGCGTCCGGCGCGCACCGCCGCCGGGTCGGGGTCCGTCACACTCATCGCGGACGCGGCGGAGCCGGCCCGGTAGTACGCCACCTCGTGGTCGTCGGTTCCCCGGTCCCCGGCGGTGCGGAAGTAGATGCCCGTCGGGCGGTCCGGGTCGCGGCGCACATGTGCCACGTCGACCCCGTAGCCGCCGATCGCCTCGACCAGATGGTCGCCGAAGGGGTCGTCCCCGACCCTGCTGATCCACCGGACGGAGTGCCCCGCCGCGGCCAGGACGCACGCCACGTTGGACTCCGCCCCGCCGATCCCCCGCTCGAACGACGGCACGTCGGCGAGGCGGCCCGGCCGGGAGGGCAGGAACGTGACCATGGACTCGCCGAGCGCGACGACGTCGACGACGCCGGGGGCGTCGCTGGGTCCGGTGGGGGTCACGATGCTCGTAGCTCCTCGGTGGCTTCGGTGGGTGGCGGATTCATTGACCGGCGGTGGCCGAGATGTTAGACAGCGTTGAGCGATATACGCAATGAAGGTTGCACCTAATGCAACACCGCTGATCAGGAGGCTCCATGCCAGCCGACACCGCAGCCGAGTCCCTCGCCCGGCTCGCCGGAGAGCGCGTCGACCACCGCTTCAAGGGCCTCCCGCCGGACGCCGACGGGCTGACGGTCGGCGAGCTGGCCGCCCAGCGCCGCAACCTCTTCACCGGCGGCTTCGCCACCCCGGTGCTCGCGCTGTCCGCCGAGCGCCTGGAGCACAACCTGAGGCTCATGGAGACGTACGCGGCCCGGCACGGCCTGGCCTTCGCGCCGCACGGCAAGACCTCCATGGCGCCGCAGCTGTTCCACCGGCAGATCGAGCACGGGGCGTGGGGCATCACGCTCGCGGTGCCGCACCAGGTGCGGGTGGCGCGCGCCTTCGGCATCCGGCGCGTGTTCCTCGCGAACGAACTGGTCGACGCGGCGGCCCTGCGATGGATCTCCGCCGAGCTCGACGCCGACCGGGACTTCCGGTTCGTCTGCTACGTCGACTCGGTGCGCGGCGTCGAGCTGATGGACGCGGCCCTGCGGGGCGCCGCCCGGCCGGTGGACGTCGTGGTCGAACTGGCCGCCGGAGAGGGTGCCCGGACAGGCGTCCGCACGGAGGCGGAGTGCGCGGCGGTCGCCGGCGCCGTGGCCGCCACGCGGACGCTGCGGCTGGCCGGTGTCGCGGGCTACGAGGGCGAGGTGCCGAAGGCCGACCCGGAGCGGGTGACGGCGTGGCTGCGGCGGCTGGTGGCGCTCGCCGCGGACTTCGACGCGGCGGGCCGCTTCGCCGGCCTGGACGAGATCGTGGTCAGCGCGGGCGGCAGCGCCTGGTTCGACGCGGTCGCCGACGTCTTCGCGGAGATCCCCGAACTGTCCCGCCCGGTGCTGAAGTTGCTCCGCTCGGGCGCCTACGTGTCGCACGACGACGGCCACTACCGCAAGCTGACCCCGTTCAACCGGGTGCCCGAGGAGGGCGCCCTGGAGCCCGCGTTCCGCCTGTGGACCCAGGTGGTGTCGCGCCCCTCCCCCGAGCAGGCCTTCGTCAACGCGGGCAAGCGGGACGCGGCCTACGACCTCGACCTGCCGTTCGCGCAGGTGATCCGCCGGGAGGGAGCCGAGCGCCCGGCCACCGGCGTGGCGGTGACGGCCCTGTCCGACCAGCACGCGTGGCTGAGCACCACGCCGGAGGCGGACCTGGAGGTGGGCGACTGGGTCGGCCTGGGGCTGTCCCACCCGTGCACCTCGTTCGACAAGTGGCAGCTGATCCCGGTCGCCGAGGCGGACGGCACGGTCGTCGACTACGTCCGCACGTTCTTCTAGGAGGCGGCAAGCGATGGAAGAGCTCGTCATCCGGGACGCCGAGGTCGTCGACGGCTCCGGCGCCGACTCCTACCGGGCCGACGTCGTCGTCGACGGCGGCCGGATCACCTCGATCGTCAAGGAGGCCGCGGCGGCCGGCTGCCAGCGGCCGAAGGCACGCCGGGAACTGGACGCCGAAGGGCTGGTCCTCTCCCCCGGCTTCGTCGACATGCACGCCCACAGCGACCTGGCGCTGCTGCGCGACCCCGACCACAGCGCCAAGGCCGCCCAGGGCGTGACCCTGGAGGTCATCGGCCAGGACGGGCTGTCGTACGCGCCGGTCGACGACCGCACGCTCGGCGAGGTGCGCCGGGCGATCGCCGGGTGGAACGGGCCCGGGGACGACATCGACTTCGACTGGCGCACGGTCGGCGAGTACCTGGACCGGCTGGACCGCGGAATCGCCGTCAACGCGGCCTACCTGATCCCGCAGGGCACGGTCCGCGCGCTCGCCGTCGGCTGGGAGGACCGGGAGGCCACCCCCGCCGAGCTCGAACGGATGCGCCGGCTGGTCGCCGAGGGCATGGAGCAGGGCGCGGTCGGCATGTCGTCGGGCCTGACGTACACGCCCGGCATGTACGCGCCGGACGCCGAACTGACCGAACTGTGCGAGGTCGTGGCGTCCTACGGCGGCTACTACTGCCCGCACCACCGCTCCTACGGCGCCGGCGCCCTGGAGGCGTACCGGGAGATGATCGCGCTGACGAGGGAGGCGGGCTGCTCCCTGCATCTCGCCCACGCCACCATGAACTTCGGCGTGAACAAGGGCCGGGCCCCGGAGCTGCTGGCCCTGCTGGACGAGGCCCTGGCGGGCGGGGCGGACATCAGCCTCGACACCTACCCGTACACCCCGGGCTGCACGACCCTGGCGGCCGTCCTGCCGAGCTGGGCGAGCGAGGGCGGCCCGGAGGAGACGCTCAGGCGGCTGGCCGACGACGCCACCGCGGAGCGCATCCGGCACCACCTGGAGGTCACCGGCTCCGACGGCTGCCACGGCGTGCCGGTCGAGTGGGACACCATCGAGATCTCGGGCGTGAACGATCCGGCGCTCGCGGACCACGTCGGCCGCACGATCGCGGAGTCGGCGGCCCTGCGGCGGGAGGACCCGTGGGTGACCGCGCGCGGCCTGCTGCTGGCCGACCGGCTGGCCCCGACGATCCTGCAGCACGTGGGCCATGAGGAGAACGTCCGGGAGATCATGCGCCACCGGGTGCACACGGGCGGCTCGGACGGCATCCTCCAGGGCGCCAAGCCGCACCCGCGCGCCTACGGCACCTTCCCGCACTACCTCGGGCACTACGTACGGGAGTTGGGGGTGCTGTCGCTGGAGGAGTGCGTCGCCCACCTCACCTCCCGCCCGGCCGCGCGGCTGCGCCTGCCCGACCGGGGCCTGGTCCGCGAGGGCTACGTGGCCGACCTGGTGCTGTTCGACCCGGCGACGGTGGCGGCGGGCTCCACCTTCACGGAGCCGCGCCGCCTCCCCACGGGCATCCCGTACGTCCTGGTGGGCGGCCGGTTCGTGATCGAGGACGGCCGGCGCACGGACGTGCTGGCGGGCCGGGCGGTCCGCGGGACTCCTCCCGCGTGACCCCCCGTCCGGCACCCTGCCCTAGGGCTTGGGCAGGGTGCAGCCGCTCGCGCTCAGGTCGAGCTTGTTGTCGATCCCGAAGCAGGCGGGGATCTGGTAGGTCTGCTGGGCGTAGTTGATGCCCTTGCGGACGGTCACGGTGCCGTTCGCGTCGACCTCGCACGGGTTGTTCACCGTGCAGCGCTCACCGGACTCGTTGCCGGTGTTGTTGACGGCGACGACCTTGTTGGTGGCCTGGTCGACGACGGGCGAGCCGGAGGTGCCGCCGATGGTGTTGCAGGCGGAGGTGTAGCGGACGGAGTCCTTCCAGCTCCAGTCGCCCTCCTTCAGGGTGGGCACGAACCCGTCGATGGAGCAGCTGTAGATCCGCTTCCAGTAACCCGAGGGGATGCCGATGGCGGTGCCGGCGACCGGGTGGGTGTCGTTCAGCGTCAGCGGGCTGATGTTGTACGAGCTCTTGATCTGCGCGTACGTGGTGGTGAGCTGGTACAGCGCGACGTCCGTGTCGGTCATCGTGCCGTAGGCGAGCTTGGCGGCGCGCAGGGTGGCCACGCGCGAGCCGGAGGCGTTGAGCAGGCTGAAGGTGCGGCTGGACGCCTTGTCGACGAGGACCTCGCCGGGCCCGGGGAAGCCGGACTCCAGACAGTGGCCGTTGGTCATCACGAGCGCCGGGTCGTCGCTCTCGGAGTCCGGCATGCGCACGACCGAGCCGGAGCAGTTGCTGAGCGCGACCGTGCCGGCGAAGTTCACCGCCTTGGCCGACGGGTCGAGCCCGGCCAGCGTCTGCTCGACGGACGTGACCACGCCCGACACGGCGGACGCGGCCGAGCCCGTGTCCGCGACCTTGCCGACGCCCGTGGGGGCGGCCTCGGCAGCGGTCGCGGGAGCCGCGCCGGCCCCGGCTATCGCCAGGGCGAGGAACGCGGCGGCGAGAGGTTTTCTCATGGGGGTCCCCTCTTGCGACGGAGGCGGCCGGAGAATCTCCGGCCGCCCGCATTGTTGTCATGCACATTGTGATCGTCGCAAGGGGTGCCGCACAAGAACCCGTTCCACGACCGGAACCTCGACTTCCGGCCCGGCCCTGCGCAACGGGCCGGAACGGCAGGCCACTTGAGGCTCAGGCAGCGGCACCCGAGGCCGGACCCGGCCCCTCGTACCGGGGCGTCACTTGGGTCCCTTCGTGCCGCCGGGGCCGTGCCCCGGCTTCCCGTCGGCGCGGCCCGGAGGTGCCGTGGTGGCGGGGGCCGAGGTCGTCGGAGCGCCGGCCGTGGGGGCGCCGGCCGAGGGCTCCGGCGTGTCCGTGCCGTCGTCCGAGGGGGAGCCGCTCACCGGATCCGAGGGACCGGCGGAGACACCGCCCGAGGCCTCGCCGCGGCCCGTGGGGGCGTCCAGCGGCGCGGCGGGGGTCGACGCGGGGTCGTCCGCCGGCGACGCCGCGGACGTCTCCCCCGCCGTCGGGGAGGTGCGGCCGCCCTCGCCGCCCCCGGCCCCTCCGGAGGAATCACCCGAGAAGGAGAAGCCGGCGATCAGCGCGACCGCCGAGACGGCGCCCACCGCCCCGGCGGCCATCGCCACGCGGCGCGTGCGCCACGGCCGCGGCTTGCGCCGGGAGCCGTGCCCGCCACCGGACCGGCCGCGCGCCGGCACCGCCGGAAGCTCACGCGTGTCGCTCTCGCCGCCCGCGCGCCCACCGCCCCCGTCGACGCGCGCGCCGTCCCCACCGTCCACGGCGGCGGTGCCGTCATAGACGTCCTGCCACCCGTGGGCCTGGGCCGGGTCGGCGTAGGCGTCGTACGCCGGGGGCGGGGCACCCTGCGGCACGTAGACGGGCGGCGTCCCCGGGGGCGTGCCGCCCGTCGCTCCGTCGGCGTACTCGAATGGCTTGGACATGGCGGCGCATTCTAGGGACCTGAGGTGCTGGTGGGACAGTCGACGGCGATATGCACCCAAACCGCCGCGTCTCACGTGGCGGAAAACACGACCCGTGACGCGTTACCGGGCCGTAAGCTCCCAGACATGCAGGTGATCCAGTCGACCAAGCTCGCCAACGTCTGTTACGAGATCCGGGGCCCGGTGCTCGAGGAGGCGATGCGGCTGGAAGCGGCCGGTCACCGGATCCTCAAGCTGAACACCGGCAACCCGGCGGCGTTCGGCTTCGAGTGCCCGCCCGAGATCCTGGAGGACATCCTCCGCAACGTCTCCTCGGCGCACGGCTACGGGGACGCCAAGGGCCTGCTGGCCGCCCGCCGCGCGGTCGTGATGCACAACCAGACCCTCGGCATCGAGACGGACGTCGAGCACGTCTTCATCGGCAACGGCGTCTCCGAGCTGATCGTGATGGCGATGCAGGGCCTGCTCGACGACGGCGACGAGGTCCTGGTGCCGGCCCCCGACTACCCGCTGTGGACGGCGGCCGTCTCCCTCTCCGGCGGCACGGCGGTCCACTACCGCTGCGACGAGCAGTCCGACTGGATGCCGGACCTGGCCGACGTCGAGCGCAAGGTCACCGACCGCACCAAGGCGATCGTGATCATCAACCCGAACAACCCCACGGGCGCCGTCTACGACGAGGCGATGATCAAGGGCCTGACCGACATCGCCCGCCGCCACAACCTGCTCGTCTGCTCCGACGAGATCTACGACAAGATCCTCTACGACGAGGCCGTGCACACCCCGACCGCCAAGGTCGCCCCCGACCTGCTCACCCTCACCTTCAACGGCATGTCGAAGGCGTACCGGGTGGCCGGCTACCGCGTGGGTTGGATGTCGATCTCCGGACCGCGCGCGCACGCCGACTCCTACATCGAGGGCCTGACGATCCTGGCGAACATGCGCCTGTGCGCGAACATGCCGGGACAGCACGGGGTGGTCGCCGCGCTCAGCGGCCGCCAGACGATCAACGACCTGGTGCTGCCGGGCGGGCGGCTGCGCGAGCAGCGGGACGTCGCGTACGAGCTGCTCACCCAGATCCCGGGCGTGACGTGCGTGAAGCCGAAGGGGGCGCTGTATCTCTTCCCGCGCCTCGACCCCAAGGTCTTCAAGATCAAGGACGACCGGCGGATGGTCCTGGACCTGCTCCGGCGGGAGAAGATCATGGTCGTCCAGGGCACCGGCTTCAACTGGCCGGAGCCGGACCACTTCCGGGTGGTGACCCTGCCGGCGGTCGGCGACCTGCGCGACGCGATGGGCCGGATCGGGCATTTCCTGGACGGCTACAGCCAGCACTGACCCGGACGCCGTTCACGGTGCGCATGCGGCCGGTCCGATTTTGTGAACAGCTCAACTTTAGACGAAATCTAAGCTAGGATGGTTTCCTGTAAGCACTCAGGAGGCCCTCCCATGTACGAACCGATCCGCACCAAGTCGGTCCACAGCACGCCGGACGGCCCCAACCCGGACTTCCCCCACCGTTCCCGCGAGGAAGAGCTGGACATCCAGCTCGCGGGCCATCTCGCCGCCCTGCTGGCCGTCACGGACGAGCTGCGCGCGACGGAGGGCTCGGCCGACCTGGACACGGCGGCGGAGCGGCTCGCCGAGCAGGTGAGCAGGCTCAGGGGCGGAACCGCCCCGGCCCGGGTGTCCGGCACCCGGCGCGAGCGGAGCACCGCCGCCCTGCACCGGCGGGCGCACGCCCTGGCGGGCCGGGCGCTGGTCGTCGCCGCCTCCCGCGCCGACACGGCGGCCGCGATCCTGGCCGCCGAGCGGATGGACGCCCACACGGCGGCTCTGGAGCCCCGCGAACTCGCGTCCCGCTGAGCCCTTCCCCGGGCTCCCGCTGAGCCCTTCCCCGGGCTCCCGCTGAGCCCTCTCCCGGGCTCCCCTCGACGGCCCCGGTCCGCGCGCACCCGCAGCGACGCGCGGACCGGGCGCCATGAACCCCTCCGTGAGGGCCATCGGGTACCCGTGCCCGGTGGCCCTCACGCTTGTAGCAAGGCACCCCATCAGCCGCCCCCAGCCGTCGGCCCGCCGGGGCCGCGTACAGCCGGGACCACGCGCGCGGAGATGACTGAACCGGTCGGGATCAGCCGGAGCGCTGCGCGCCGAGGGCGGTGACGACGTGACGGAAGACCACGCGTCCGTCCGCCTCCGCATCAGCCGACGCCTCAGCCGACGCCTCAGCCGACGCCTCAGCCGTCGCTTCCGCCCCCACCAGGACACCCGTCTCCGGGTCGACGGTGAAACGGCACGTCAGGCTCTCGTCCGGGGCCCAAGCACTGAACGGAAAGGTGCGCAGCGGACGGACGCCTGCCCGGACCGAGGTCGCCGACACGGCCGTGACGTGAGCCAGGTGGGACACGATCCTGGCGGGCGCGAGCAGTTCGGCCAGCCGGGCCGCCGACGGGCTCGTCACGTCCGGCACGTAGTCCCCGGTCACCTCCACCTCGCGCCCACCGGTCGAGACCGTCCAGGACCGGGCCGACGGCCCGCCCGTGAAGGCCAGGTCCTCGTGCGGGTCGACCTCCACGGCGACGTCGGCCGTCAGCCGGACGGGCTCCACCAGGGTCCGGGCCATCCGCGCCACCACCCACCCCGCCTCGGCCGACGACCGCACGTCGCGGACGCTCAGCTCATGGACCCGCGCCGTGGCCAGCGGGCCACGGTCGTCATGGAGCGTGGCGGACGACAGGAAACCGGTGCCCGGATCGAGCCGCACGACCAGGCCCCGGGCACCGGGCGGCAACCAGGCGTCGGCCGGGTCGGCGAACAACGGGTGCGGAACCAGGACGAGTTCGACATACCCCTCACCGCCCTCGGCCCGCGTCACCGCCCCGATCCCCCGGATCAACCGGGCAGGGTCGAACAGCACGGCCCACGGCTCGTCGGAGTCCTCCTCCCGGAGCAGGGCGGGCGAGACCCCGTCCAGCCGAAAGGTCCGTGTTCCCCCGGGCCGCCGTGAGGCAGGCCCGCCGGTCGTCCCGGCACCGAACCGCCCTCCGAGCTCCGGCTCGAACTCCCGCTCCTCGTAGGCGATCTCGACCACCGCGTCCACCTGCGCGTCCTCGGCGACCGTCGCGGCGAGCCGGGACAACGCCCAGGCGGTCAGCGGGTCGTGCTCCGCGGGCGGGACGCCCAGCCAGTGGGTAGTTGCCATGATGCCCAGGTCTCCTCGGCACCGGGACGATCCGGTGCCCACTGCACGTACAGTACGCGGTACGGGTGGCCGGCAGGCGGCGCGCCCAGGGTCTCGATCGTGTACGAGCGGTCCTCGTTCTCCGTGATCCGGCAGCCCGGTTCGGTGATGCCCGCCCCGCAGGCCAGGATCTTCTGCCGCCGCGTGTCCTCGTCCGGGATGCCGGCCTCGTCGATGCGACTGTGCAGCATGAACGAGACGTACGACGGGGCGGAAGCGGCGGTGACCGTGACCTTGAGGGCCGAGGCCGGGGCCCTTTCAGCACCGTCGGCGGGGCGCTCCCAGGAGAGGCGTCGCGGTGGTGTCTTGCGGCGGCCGTCCCCCCACTGACCTGCCACCAACGGCAGGCCGGTGCCGTCCTGCTGCCGGGCGGCCGGAGCCGGTGGGGCGGCGGGGGTGGCGAGAGCGGACGGCGCCCCCGTCACCGGATCCGCCGTCCGCCCCGCACCGGGCGCCGTCGAGGACCCGGTGGGCGCCCCCGCGCACGACACGAGGAGCAGGACGGCGGCACTCCCCGCCACCGCCCCGCTCAGCATCCGGCGAGTCAGCCGGTGCACTTGATCTCTTTGTCGTTCTGGTTGTAGACGTGTGCCGAGCCCCTGCCCTGCGGGCCGGACACGTAGAAGCGGGCCTGGCCCTTGTAGCGGTACCAGGTGTCCTTCTTGCACCCCTTGGGCGCCACCACGCGCAGGCTCTTGGTGTTCTTCTTGCCGCCCTTGCCGGTGCTCAGGTGCTCCCAGCCGTACCAGCGGGAGCGGGACAGCGAGCCCTCGGTGTTGAGGTTCGGGGCGACCTGGCCGCACTTGGTGTCGAAGTGCACGTTGATGGTGCCCTTGGTGGTGTGCGAGTTGTGCGGGTAGTCCACGGAGGCCTTGCACAGGTACGGCAGCCGCTTGGCGGCGGCCCGGAAGCCCGCGGAGCCGGACGCCTCCACCGGGTCGTCCGCTCCCAGCTCCGCCTCGCCGAGCACGGCGTCTCCCGTGGGGAGTTGCTGGTCCGGCTCGGTGATCTCGACGACCTCGGTCGTGTCGGTCCCCACGGCCTCCGCCGGGATCCCGTCGGCGGCGACGGCCGGGCCGCCCGTGGTGAAGGCGACCGAAGCGGTGAGCGCGGCGACGGCTATGGACGTGGTGATGCGCAGCCCTGGGCGCATGGTCATGGCCACAAGTTCCCCCTGTGTGGTCAGAAGCATGGTGATGCCGAAGACGAACGCCGTTTTCAGGTCGGCGGCGCCCGCCGGAAGTCACTCTGACCTTTCAAGATCAGCAAGCCAAGTCCCGCACGACGCCGAGGAAACGATCCTGCCAAGGCGGGAGGCATGGAACGAAGTGCTCCACTTTGCGACGACTCGCCTCAAACGCGGAGACAAGCACGGGAGTTACCGCGAGCCACGGGAACGCGTGAAACGGCTCGGACGCACGTACGGATATGGCTTATAACCACCTGCGGGTTCGCCGTAGCACGGAGAAAGTCAGCGTCCGGAAGCGGCGAGGATTCGCGTTGGCATCAGCGGCCAGTGACGGGTTGTACCCCGCTGCGTTCGCTGCTGTGGCCCTGTGTGCTGCTGAATTTCCTGGGAGAGATGCATGAGCAGCCAGACGAAGTACTCGGCAACCGTGTTGCTGCTGATCATCTCCGCGGCGGCCCTCCTGGTCTTCTCTCCCAATGCCATCGACCAGCCCATTGTTTGGTGGACTGCGCTCAGCACCGGCTGTGCTCTGATCATCCGCCTCATCAGCCTGCGGCGCTCAGCAAGGCGTCGGAGGTGAGTCTGCGGCTTCCGGCCCACCAGGGCGGAAGCCGCACGGGGGGCGAGCGGACCCGCCTATGCTTCCGCCATGCAGCAGCCTCGATCCATGGCGATGACCGATGGTGACCTGGTTGCGGCGTTCCCACACCAGCTCGCCGATGACGTTCGCGCGGTCCTGGCGGTCATGCCGGAGGCCCGGCTCGCACCTGCGTCGCCGTTCTCGGTGTACGTGGGCGATGAAGCCATCGCCCTTCCGTACCGGATCTATCAGGACGAGCTGCCTGTCGACGTGGTGTGCTCGCTGACGGCGGTGCAGCAGGCGATCCTGCACTGCCTGTACTCACGGCACTGCGACGGGCTGGTCCGCCAGCGTCACCTGGAGCACATCGCCACTTCCGACGAGCCGTGGGTGGTGCCGTTCGTGGTGCAGTTGGCCGGCGAGTACGTTGTGGAGATCTTGGAGTGCATCCGACACGGCCTTTCCGACCTGCCCTCCAAGCGGTCCACCCAGCGGCTGGCGTACGGGGACTTCATCGCACGGAATCCGGGGTTCTTCGCGCGGACCGAGCACCGGGTGGTGAGTTACTGGGCTTGCTATCACCGGGAGAGGTTCCCCGATTTCGGCACATACCCGGGTGGCCATCTGCTGGAGATGCTGCGGGCCGCCGCGATCGACCGCACGGGAAGGCCATGGCCCCGGCACACGCCCGCCGGACCAACGGCGGTGACCGGTCCGTGAGATGAACACCGTCGCCGTCACCCGGCGAGTGCGAGGCTGGGCAGGCGGGCGACGCCGAGCACCGCATGGCGGACGCAGTCGCCTTCAGCCGACAGTCGCGAGAGATCTTCCATGTCTTCATGCGGGCGAGGGCGTGTTCGATACGGGCCCGGACCTGCTCGTGGCACCGTCGACGACGAGCACCGTATCCCTGCGGAACCGCTTCCGCGCTTGCATCGGGCCCCAGCCGGTCGGCTGGGGCTCGGGTCCGCTCGAAGCACCCCTCGCGGTCAGCGCGGCTCCGTCGGGCGGGCGCCTCGCAGGAACTGTGTCACCGCGGTGTCCACGAGTTGTTCGAGCCGTCCGGGCTCGATCATGCCGCTGTTGAGCATGGACGTGATCCCCAGGACGGTGGCGTAGATGATGAGTCCGAGGTCCTCCGGATCGCCCTCCTCCAACTCGCCGCGCGCCTGGCCCTCTTCGATCAAGTCGCCGATCTGGCCGAACGCGGCTGCGGCGGCCTCGGCGACCGCGGTCGCCCCGGGGCGGTGCTTGCTGGAGTTCATCAGCCCGGCCAGCGCGGCGTTCTCGGTCGCGAACCGGACGTAGGCCGACGCGAACGCGTGCAGGCGAGCGGACAGGTCATCCTCGCCATCGATCGCGTCCACGGCGGCCCGCAGCTCCGCGCCCAAGCGGACGAACCCCGACTCGGCGAGGGCGTCGAGCAGCGCGCGGCGGTCCGCGAAGTGCCGGCGGAACGCCGCGTGACTCACGCCGATGTCCCGCGCCAGGTCCCGCACCGAGAGCTGATCGACCCCGTGCGCCCTCAGGCTGCGCTCCGCCGCGTCGAGGAACTCCATGCGGAGATTCCCGTGGTGGTAGGGCCGCTGGTCGGTGGTGTCAGGCATGGGGATCAGCCTACTCAGCGCAATGTTTCCATTGACAACAATGTTTCCAGTGGATACTCTCGTGGCGTGTCCCCGATCCCTCCCCGCCGCCTTGGCCCGGCGGCTGTGGGAGGCGTCGGAGGAACTGAACCGGCACACGCTTCCCCCCTCGATGCGCCCGCGCCCCCCACCTCGTGAAAGGACCCGCCCCTGTGCTCCGTCCATGGAAAGACCCGCAGAGAGATGCGCGGAATGACCCGCCGAAGAACCCTCGGAAGGTGAACGAACTCGTCGTCGTCTCCGGCGCCTCCACGGGCATCGGAGCCGCGACGGCCCAGGCCCTCGCCGCAAGGGGCTACCACGTCCTCGCCGGGGTACGCACCGAAAGCGAGGCGGACGCCGTCCGGGCCGACGGCATCGAACCGGTCACCTTGGACATCACGGTCCCCGAACACATCGAGGCCCTGGCCCGGCGGATCGCCGACGACCCGGAACGGCGCCTGCTGCGCGTCCTGGTCAACAATGCGGGGATCGAGATCAACGCCCCCGTCGAGGTGCTCCCTCTCGCCCTGTGGCGCGAGCAGTTCGAGGTGAACCTCTTCGGGCACATCGCCGTCGTCCAGAAGCTTCTGCCCCTCCTGCGGCGGAGCCGGGGCAGGATCGTCAACATCAGTTCCGTGGGCGGGGTGGCCGCGCTGCCCGTCTTCGGGGCGTACGCGGGAACCAAGTTCGCCCTCGAAGCGGCCAGCGACTCCCTGCGCCGCGAGGTCTCGGCGCACGGTGTGCAGGTCGTCGTCGTCCAGCCCGGCGGCGTCCGGACCGAGATGGCCGCCCGCAGCGGTGACATCTCCCTCGAACTCGCCGCTGGGATGAGCGCCGAGCATCAGCGTCTCTACGGCGGCCTGATCAACGCGACGGTGGCGTCCAACACGGCCTTCCTCAAACGCGCCGTACCGGCGGCGAAGGCGGGGGCCAGGATCGCCAGGGTGGCGACCACGCCCCGCCCGCGCGCCCGGTACACCCTCGGCACGGACGCCGCCTTCGTCATCCCCCTCGCCCGTCACCTGCCGGCCCGGCTGATGGACGGCATCCTCGCGATGAGCCACCGGTCCCGGAACCCGAAACCCGCGCCCGCACCCGAGTCCGCAGGAAGTCCTTCATGACCGCGCTCGCCGACCGCATCGAACTGATCGAGCTGATGGGTCTCTACGCCGACATCGCCGACCTCAAGGACTTCACCCGCCTCCCCTTCCTTGTCCACACGGACTCAGTGACCCTCGACTTCTCCTCGGTCATCGGCCTGCCGCCCATGACCGTGCCGCTCGACGAGTACGTCCAGGTGCTGGGCCAAGCCTTCGCCCCCTTCTCCGCCACGCACCACACCATCACCGGCCACGTCATCGAGATCGACGGCGACCGCGCGACCCTCCATGCGCACGTCCGCGCCGAACACTGGGTGCCGGCGGAGCGAGCAGGCGGCGGGCCGGACCGATGGCTGGTCATCGGCTTCTACGACAACGAGGCCATCCGGACACCGCAGGGCTGGCGCCTCAGCAGCGTCAAGCTCACCGCCACGCACCAGGAGAACGCCCACCTGCCAGGGCCTGCCCCCGTCATATGAGCCGGCCGGCCCGGCACGGCCAACTCCGCACACAGCAAGCTGGGTTGGTCCTGAAGCCGCCACACCGCGCTCGGCTCGCGTCCACGACGACGTACGGCGTGGACACCGGATTCATCCGCGAACCGGCGGGCACCTGAAACTCCATGACGACTTGGGGGGAAGTCCTACTACTACCTGCGAACCCCTACCTGTACGCCGGTAGCGACCCTGTCAACAACACCGACCCCAGCGGAATGCTGTCGATCTCATCGCTTGCGCTGTCAGCGATACCGGAATGCCCCTGGCTAGGAGCAGTGAGGGAAGGTCAGTAGTGCTGGACAGCAAGTCTCAGAGCAGGCTGGTAACCGGCCTCATTCTCCTGATCCTTACAGGCCCCTTCGTGCTGTCCCGGGTGGACTGGGGCACGACAGGCATACTCCGGCTCGTCGCATGGGGAGGAGTTGTCGGGCTGCTCACCTACCCCATCGCCTTCCTGTGGCATCGCCACACCACCAACCAGCGAGATGTGCGGCGACAGCAGTGATGGACGGCGGCCCCGGTTCCGACTGTCACCCACGGTGCTCCGGCGTGCTCCGCGTATGGGTCGAGGTTGAAGCCCGACCCGCCAGTCGCCCACGAACTCGGAGGGGGCGTTGGGATAGGAGGGAGGGACGCGTCGATGGACGATGCCATCAGGGCAGTGCGAATCTTTTCGGCGATAGTGTTGATCGGCGGAATATGTGCGTGCATCACTGGAACACTTGCTGGCGATACCGTGCCGATCGTGCTCGGAGTGATCGCAGCGGCATGCGGAATGATTCTGATGGTTCTCGCCTTCCTGGCCCATCGAAAGACCCGCCCCTGACAAGGCGCTCTGAATTCGTTCAAGACAGCGGGGCGCGAGCCTTAATCTCCTTGCCCTAAGAGAGTGGGGTTCTTGCAGTGAATGAAAGGCGAAAGCTGAAGATCTTCGCCGCTGTCAGCGGGGTGGTGTCAGTCGCCGCTCTTGTTCAAGCATTTCTCACTGACGGATCCGGGAAAGTAACACTCATCACGCTGGGCGCTCTGGGAATCGTCGGCATCGGAATGCTCATGTATGCCATGCAGGACCGAACGGGATGGAGACGGAATGGTTAGTGCCCTTGTCACCGCCTTGATCCTCGGAGGAGTTCTCGGTGTCATCACCGTACTGGTCAAGAGCCGTCGTAATCGTTAGAGGGGTGGCGGCACGCTGCTTGGGTGGGCACCCAGTTTCGCCAGACTTCCTTGAGTCAGGGGAAATTATTGAAGGCAGACTTGCAGTTCGCTTCCCCATGGGCGCGGTACCCTTTTGGTTTCTGCTGACCGGATGCGCTTTACTTCTCACTGACCGACGCTTGATTGTCCTGCGCTTCGGGAAAGTGACCGGGCTTCCTGCCGGTGTCATCTGGGAAAGCCCTCGCGGGGCATGCGCTGCAAGCTTCGCCCGAGGGAAGGTTCGCATCACAGCTCCTGATGGCGGGTTCGCGAAGGGAAAAGAGATGCTGGTGTCGCCGCTACGCATGTATGACGCCCGCGCCTTCGTTGGTCGCGTGAACGGTCAGGTTTGAATCACAGCAATAAGACCGTCTGAACCACGTGGAGCGGGTCTCATGCGGAACTGGTTCCCTGGTCGCCCCCTGAGATGGCTCATGGTGGGTTACGCAGCAGTGATGACCACCCTCCTTCTCCTGGCCTTCGCGTTGGGCGAGGAAAGAACGGCCATGCTCTGCCTGGTGGGGGCGGCTCCTGGCATAGCGGCCTGCGTCTACGTTGCTCGTGGGCGCCGGAGGAGTCACTCCTGGCCGCCGGATTCGTCGGCGAACCGGCGGGCACGTTGAACTCCGAGACGACTGGGGGAAGGCCCGCCACTCTGCTGTGCCGGAAGGGGACGTTGCACCGTGAGCGACAGAATCAGGATGAGCATCTTCCTGGCCGTGGTCGCGGTCGCCACCGTGGTCGCCCTGCTGCAAGGCCTCGCGGCGGAGGGAACACAGAGGGTCCTCCTCCTCACCCTGGCAGCTCTGGGCGTGGCGTCGCTCCTCATGTGGACGATCGGTGTCCGCAGCAAGGCCAGGAGAAACAGCTAATGCCCATCAGCCAGGACAAGAAGCTGACGTTGTTCGTGGTGATCGGCGCCGCCTTCGGACTGTTCTGTCTCGTCCTGGGCGCTAGCGAACAGAACCTCGTGCTCATGGGTGCTGGAGCACTTGCCGCTCTCGGCGGGCTGGCGTTGACCTTCATGGCCACGGCCCGCCGGGGAACGAGGAGGTGAGCGCACTGTCCCGTGCCGCCTCATTCGCCGTGGCTGCCCTGTGCGCTGTCGCGTGCGTCCTGTGCCTACTGACGCCAGGATCGGACAGCGGCCCTTTCCCCCTCGTTGCGGTCCTCTCCGGTTCGATGGCCGTCATCTGCCTGAGGCAGGGCCTCCGCACACGCCGGTGACGGGCGACTTGAGGGACGTGACGAAGGACGTCCAGGCCGGGGCCGTCATGGTGAGGACCGGGCCGTGGGGGACCTTGGAGTCACGGACGGGGACGACGGCGGTGTGGGCGTCGCACACTTCGAGGCAGTTGCCGCCGTCGCCGTTGCTGTAGGTGCTCTTGCGCCAGCGGGCGGCGCCGGGGAAGGCCTCGGCTACCTCGACGCAGTCGCCGCCCGTTCCGTTGCTGTAGGTGCTCCTGCGCCAGACGGCAGTACTCAAGTCAATCGCGCTGCTTGCCATTTCGCACATCCTCAGCCGTTTGTTGAATCAGGGCGAGGGACGCCTCGGGTGGCAGTGCGGCGGCCCTGAGCAGATCGTACGACCGGCGGTACTCCTCTACGAGAGCCGGATCGTCGATCGTGTCGCCGCTGTGCTGAGACTCCAAGTAGACCAACGGTGGGGCGTCGACGAAGGTCATGACCTTGGCCATCCCCATCATGAGGGGGTGCGGCCCGCAGTTCCACGGAAGTACCTGGGGAACGATGCGACGGCGACGCGCCAGCGCAGCGATGTGCTCCAACTGCTCAGCGGTCTGCTGCGGGGGAAGAACTGGTTGCCGCAGCATTACCTCCGAGAGGATCGCCCAGTACATGGGCGTCTTGTGGTTGTCCTCGAACAGGCGCGCCCGTGCCAGGCGGGCGCTGACCTTCTCCTCTACCTCCTCTTCCTGAGCCAGCGGCATGGCTGCCTGGACGAGCGCCCGGGCATAGGCATCCGTCTGCAGCAAGCCGGGAATCAAGGTCGGGCACCACTCCTCGATGGACTTGGCGTGCTGCTCCGCCTCCAGCACCCGCTCGAAGTAGCTCGCATGCCCCCGCCGCTTCGCCCGCCGCACGTCCTCGCACCGCCGCCGGAAGAAGCCGTCCGTGCCGAGCACCCGGTCCACGTGTTCGGCGAGTTCCGCCGGCATCCGGCGGGTGCCGCGCTCGATCTCGCTGAGGTGGCTCGGGCCGTAGAAGCTGCCCTCGACGAGTTGCTGGAGGGTCAGGCCCGCCTCCTCCCTCTTCCAGCGCAACTCACTGCCGTAGAAGGTCGGGACGCCCGTCGAACCGTCGATGTCCTTGCGCTGACCCATCGTTCACCGTCCTTGGTGTGCCGTTACCGCCCGCTACCAGCCCCTTGAGCACCGGAGCGCGGGTCGGGCGCGGGATGCCGGGGGGCTGTCACGGTACGGCGGTCGGCGGCAGAGTGTGAGGAGTTCGTCACTCAGCGCACTGGAAGGTGTGAACCCCCATGCACAGCCCTGCCGAAGCGGAAGCCGATGCCTGCGTCGAGGACCTGCGTGTCGCGCTCGCCGCGCACGGCATCACCCTGCCGTCCCTCGGAGTCGACCTCCCGGCCTTCGCCTCCCGCTGCCCCACCCGGCCGCTGATCGCGCTCGGCAACTGCAATCTCCTCACCGCCAAGGCCCTGGCCGCCGCCCTGCGCAAGGGTGCGGCGTGACGCGGCCGGTGGTGACGCTCGAACTGCTCGCGAGCCCCGCCGAGGTGTCCGCCGTGCGGCGGGCCCTGCGACCACTCGGCATCGACGTGCAGCTCTGCGCGAGCGAGCTGGTCACGAACGTGATCCGGCACGTCGGGGAGGGCGTGCCCGTGACGGTACGGGTGTGGGAGGAGGAGGGCGGACGCGTCCGGCTCGGGGTCACCGACCCCGATCCCCGGGCCCTGCCCGTCCTCGTCGGAGCAGGCACCCCCGCGGCCCAGGCGGAGTCGGGCCGCGGGCTGGCGCTGCTCGACGCGCTGGCCGTGCGGTGGGGCGTGGAGCAGGAGGCCGGCCGCAAGACGGTGTGGTGCGAACTGTTCACCGACACCGAAATCACCGTCGGCATCCCGGAAAAGCCCGAGCGCCCCGGTCGACACAACGCGTCGGCCGGAGCGCTCGGTACTTCATCGGCACGTTCGTGAGCCCGCGGAGCGGGCCGCGCCGAAGCGGGCGGGAGTGGGCCTGTCGCCGCCGGTTTCCGTCGAGGCGATCGGAGGGTGGCGACGGGCCCGGAAACCCCGCACGCCGTTGTGCGGGCCCCGCCAGTCGGTTCCGCGGCCGGCCGTGACGATGTTGCTGGTCAGGGCACTGTCGGTTCCAGCCGGCCGCGGAGTTCAGGGGTGGGTTCAGCCCAGGCGCTCCACCAGGGCGCGGTACTCGTCCCACAGCTCCTTCGGCGTGTGGTCGCCGAAGGTGTTGAGGTGCTCGGGGATCAGCGCGGCCTCCTCGCGCCAGACCTCCTTGTCGACCGTGAGCAGGAAATCCAGGTCGGACTCGGCCAGGTCCAGGCCGTCCGTGTCGAGGGCCTCCTTGGTCGGCAGGACGCCGATGGGGGTCTCGACGCCCTCGGCCTTGCCGTCCAGGCGCTCCACGATCCACTTCAGGACGCGGCTGTTCTCACCGAAGCCGGGCCAGACGAACGTGCCCTCGTCGTCCTTGCGGAACCAGTTGACGTAGTAGATCTTGGGCAGCTTGGACTGGTCCTTGTCCTTGGCCACGTCGACCCAGTGGGCCATGTAGTCGCCCATGTTGTAGCCGCAGAAGGGCAGCATGGCGAAGGGGTCGCGGCGCAGCTCGCCGACCTTGCCCTCGGCCGCGGCGGTCTTCTCGGAGGCCACGTTGGCGCCGAGGAAGACGCCGTGGTTCCAGTCGAAGGACTCGGTCACCAGGGGGACGGCGGTGGCGCGGCGGCCGCCGAAGAGGATCGCCGAGATCGGCACGCCCTTGGGGTCCTCCCACTCCGGCGCGATGATCGGGCACTGCGAGGCCGGGACGGTGAAGCGGGCGTTGGGGTGGGCGGCCGGGGTGCCGGACTCGGGCGTCCAGTCGTTGCCCTTCCAGTCCGTGAGGTGGGCCGGGGGCTCCTCGGTCATGCCCTCCCACCACACGTCGTTGTCGTCGGTGAGGGCGACGTTCGTGAAGACGGCGTTGCCCCACAGCGTCTTCATCGCGTTGGCGTTGGTGTGCTCGCCGGTGCCCGGCGCGACGCCGAAGAAGCCGGCCTCGGGGTTGATGGCGTAGAGGCGGCCGTCCTCGCCGAAGCGCATCCAGGCGATGTCGTCGCCGATGGTCTCGACCGTCCAGCCGGGGATGGTCGGCTCCAGCATGGCGAGGTTGGTCTTGCCGCAGGCGCTCGGGAAGGCCGCGGCGACGTACTTGGCCTCGCCACGCGGCGGGGTGAGCTTGAGGACGAGCATGTGCTCGGCGAGCCAGCCCTCGTCCCGGGCCATGACGGAGGCGATGCGCAGGGCGTAGCACTTCTTGCCGAGCAGGGCGTTGCCGCCGTAGCCGGAGCCGTAGGACCAGATCTCGCGGTCCTCGGGGAAGTGCGAGATGTACTTGGTCTGGTTGCAGGGCCAGGGGACGTCCTGCTGGCCGGGCTCCAGCGGGGCACCCAGGGTGTGCACGGCCTTGACGAAGAAGCCGTCGGAGCCGAGCTCGTCGAGGACGGCCTGGCCCATGCGCGTCATGGTGCGCATGGAGACGGCGACGTAGGCCGAGTCGGTGATCTCGACGCCGAGCGCGGACAGCGGCGAGCCGAGCGGGCCCATGCAGAAGGGCACGACGTACATGGTCCGGCCGCGCATCGAGCCGCGGAACAGGCCGCCCTGCCCGCCGGAGCCCTGGAAGATCTCCCGCATCTCGGCGGGGGCCTTCCAGTGGTTGGTCGGGCCCGCGTCCTCCTCCTTCTCGGAGCAGATGAACGTCCGGTCCTCGACGCGCGCGACGTCGGTGGGGTCGGAGGCGGCGTAGTAGGAGTGGGGGCGCTTGATCGGGTCGAGTTTCCGGAAGGTGCCCTTCTGGACGAGCTCCTCGCACAGTCGCTCGTACTCGGCCTCGGACCCGTCACACCAGACCACGTTGTCCGGCTGCGTCAGTTCTGCGATCTCGTTGACCCACGAGATCAGCCCCTGATGAGTGGTGGGGACGGTGGGAGCCGCGATGTCGCGCGCCACGATTGCTCCTAAATGAGGGATTTTTTTGATGTGGAGGCCCCGTGGGGGCTGCGACCCGGATGCTTCACGGTGTGGCTTGGGCGCTCATCCGGTGCCGACCGCACTCATTTGATCATCCGATGGAAGCGCCCATCTGTCCAGAGGAGCGCACAGGTGAGCAACGTGAGGATCGCCACGGTTTCTCGGGGGCTCTTTGCGTGCACGTTGCGTTCACCTGACCGTTCGTTTGCGTCACCATGGTTCGGTCAGGGTGAGAGGATGGCCACTCTCAGTCGTCCAAGAAGGGCGACTGACGCGTCACTTACGGTTCCGTAGCTACCATTTGGCCATGACTGCGTACGTCCCCGACGCGCCCTCGGACTCGCCGGCCGGCGGCAGCGGTCCGCAGGCGCTTTCCCTGCCGCACCCCGTGAAGCCCAAGCTCCGGGGCTGGCTGCACCTCGGCATGTTCCCGGCCGTCCTCGTCGCGGGCCTGGTCCTGACCGCCCTGGCCGACACGACCAGAGGACGCATCGCCTGTGGCATCTTCGCGCTGACGGCGTGCCTGCTGTTCGGCGTGAGCGCGCTGTACCACCGGGGCAACTGGAGCCCTCGCATGGACGGCGTGCTGCGCCGTCTGGACCACGCCAACATCTTCCTGATCATCGCGGGCACCTACACGCCGCTGACCATGCTGCTCCTGCCGGGCGACAAGGGTGAGTGGCTGCTGTGGGGGATCTGGACCGCCGCGGCGGCCGGCATCCTCTTCCGCGTCTTCTGGGTCGGCGCCCCGCGCTGGCTCTACACGCCCTGCTACATCGCGATGGGCTGGGCGGCCGTCTTCTACCTGCCGGACTTCATGCGCACCGGCGGGGTCGCGGTCCTCGTCCTGGTCATCGTCGGCGGCCTGCTCTACAGCGCGGGCGGCATCATCTACGGCATCCAGCGCCCGAACCCGTCACCGCGCTGGTTCGGCTTCCACGAGGTGTTCCACTCCTTCACCCTGGCGGCCTTCATCGCGCACTACGTGGGCATCTCGCTGGTGGCGTACCAGCACGGCTGACCCGTCCCCTCCGCTCCGGGCCACGGCCCTCCGGCCGTGGCCTTCCCGCGTGCGCGGGGAGCCCCTCGGTCATGGCCGGGCCCGAGGCGGATGCCGGACAATGACCTTCATGACGGCCGCACGCACCGCTTCCGCCGACCGCCCCCAGCCGGGTCTCCGGGAACGGAAGAAGATCAAGACCCGCCGGGCGATCCGCACCGCGACCTACGCGCTCGTCGAGGAGCAGGGCTACGAGGCCACGACGATCGAGCAGATCGCCGAGCGTGCCGAGGTGTCGCCGTCGACGGTCTTCCGGTACTTCCCCACCAAGGAGGACATCGTCGTCACCGGCGAGTGGGACCCGCGCATGCCGGCGGAGCTGCGGGCCCGGCCGCAGGACGAGTCGTGGGCCGACGTCCTGCGGCACGTGATCCGCACGGCCCTCGAACAGAGCCTCGCCGAGGAGCCCGAGGTGATGCGGCTGCGCACCCGGCTCGGCGTCGAGGTCCCGGCCGTGCGCGCCCGGATGATGGAGAGCACGGCCGCGACCGGCCGGCTGCTGCGCGAGGCCCTCGCCGAGCGCTCCGGCCTCGACCCCGACGGCCTTGAGCTGCGGGTCTTCGCCATGTCCGTGATGGGCGGCCTGATGGAGGCCTCCCACTACTGGGCCGAGACCGGCCACCGCGACGACATCCGGGACCTCGTCGACCGTGCCCTGGACGTCCTGGAGCACGGCCTGCCGACCGGAAAACCCTGAGGCCGGCGCGCCGCTCACCGTGACATCCTGACCGGGTGAACGGTCCCGAGATCCACGTCGAGTTCGCCCCCGAGCTGCACCTCTTCGTCCCCCGGGCCCGGCGGGACGGCACCGTGCGGGCCGCCACCGACGGCGTCTCCAGCCTCGGCCATGTCATCGAGTCGCTGGGCGTGCCGCTGACCGAGGTCGGCGCCCTGCTGGTGGACGGCCGCGAGGTGCCCGTCTCGCACGTTCCCGCGGCCGGGGAGTCGGTGACGGTACGGACCGTCGCACGCCCCCAGCGGGTCCCGGGCGCTCCCCTGCGGTTCCTCCTCGACGTCCACCTCGGCACGCTGGCCCGCCGGCTCCGGCTGCTGGGTGTGGACACGGCGTACGAGTCGACCGACATCGGCGACCCCGCCCTCGCGGCGCGTTCGGCGGCCGAGCGGCGGGTCATGCTGAGCCGCGACCGGGGGCTGCTCCGGCGCCGCGAGCTGTGGGCCGGGGCGTTCGTCTACAGCACGCGCCCCGAGGAGCAGCTGCGGGAGGTGCTGGAACGGTTCCGGCCCGGGCTGCTGCCCTGGACGCGCTGCACCGCCTGCAACGGGCTGCTGCGCGAGGCGACCAAGGACGAGGTGGCGGATCAGCTGAAGCACGGCACGCACGCGACATACGACGTGTTCGCGCAGTGCGGCGCGTGCGGGCGGGCGTACTGGCGGGGTGCGCATCACGAGCAGCTGGAGGCCATCGTGCGGGAGGCCGTCGCGCTGTGCTCCGAGGGCCGTTGAGGGTGCCCGGGGTGGGGAACCGCGGGACCGTCGTGGCCGGCCGCGCAGTTCCCCGCACCCTTCGAGGGGCGCCTTCCTAGCGCCTGGTCGCGTCTCCCTCGCCGCAGGCGATCCCGTCCCTGTTCCTGTCCAGGCCCAGGGGGTCGTCCTTTCCGTTGACCTTCAGGCGGCCGTAGTCGTTGATCTCGAGCCACTCGCAGCGGGCCGCCGTCGTCTTCTTCACCTCCGCCGGGAAGTCGGTCGGCACGCAGACGTTGATCGAGCCGTAGTGCCGGTCGCAGCCGGAGACCGTCGGGCTGACCTTCTGCGCCGTGCGCTTCTTGCCGGGCCCCGTGACCTTGCCGGCGGGCGAGTCCGCGAACTCGTGGACGTGGGCCGAGGCGTCCGTCGCCTTCAGGGCCTGCGGGCCCTGGAGGTGCACCCACTTCGCCACGGACGGCACCCCGTTGGCGTCGACCGCGAAGAGCATGTACCAGCCGGGCGGCGCCAGGTTGGGGTTGCTCGTCACGTTGAGGTCGACGTTGTTGCCGTCGACCGACAGCGGCAGGTCCACGAACCGCTGGTTCGGGTCGGAGGAGTGCGTCACGGCGGCCGGGCGGATCAGCTCGGCCTTGGCGACGGGCCGGTCGACGGTGATGCGCTGGGTGTCGCCGTAGGTCCACTCGGTGTCGATGACCGAGGTGATCTGCGGACGCGGGCCCTTGAACAGGTAGGGCGGGCTGTAGACCGACACGTCGTGGTTCCAGGAGCCGTTGCCCGGGTTGTCACCGGTGGTCATCACGCGTCCGTCGGGCAGCAGGAACGCCGAGGAGTGGTAGCCGCGCGCCTCGGGGTCGACGGCCACCGGGTCGAACGTCTCCGACTCGGGGTCGAAGATCGACGTCTCGTAGACCGGGTTGGCGCGGTTGTGCAGGGCGCCGCCCGTCTCCAGCACCTTGCCGTCGGGCAGGAGCACCGCGGAGACGTACATCTTGCCCTGGTTCCCGGTCTGCGGGACGGGCCCGTTGCCCAGGTCGACCGTGCCCTGCGGGATCGGTGGCCCGGCCACGTACGACGGGTTCGGCTGCTTGAGGTCGATGATGTCGGTCAGGCGGTTCGCCTCCGGGTTGGAGTCGATGTTGCCGCCGCCGAGGGTGAGGACCTTCTGGTCCTGCGCCGGGGGCAGCAGCACGCTGGCCGACTGGTCGCGCTCGTCCTTGCTCTGCAGGCCCGGCACCTGGGTGATGGTGTTGGCGCCGTAGTCGTAGATGGCCGAGCCGGTGCCGGGGATGTTGTTGCCGAAGACGTGGCTGCCCGAGTAGAAGAGGCGGCCGTCCTGCATGAGGATCATCGACGGGTACAGACCCCAGTACGACCAGGTCTGGTTGACCTTCCACAGCGGCTGCCACTGCTGCTCGGCCTCGGAGAACAGCTCGGCGGCGACCGAGCCGGTGGAGTCCTCGCGCAGGCCGCCGAAGGAGATGACGTCGCCGTTGCCGAGGATCGTGGCCGACGGGTACCAGTGGCCGTCGTTCATGTCGTTGGTTTTCGTGTAGGTCTCGGTCTCCGGGTCGAAGATGTACGAGTCCTTGTAGCCCTGGTAGCCGACCCGGCCGTCCGCCGTCGGGTAGCCCTTGTTGCCGGACATCACCAGCACGCGGCCGTCCTGGAGCTGGACGTGCCCGGCGCAGAACATGTCCTTCGGCGTGGGGATGATCTTGTAGGAGCCGTTCACCGGGTCGTAGACCGCCGAGGTGAAGGTGCCCGCCTCGAACATCGACTCGTCGTTGCCGGAGCCCGCGATCAGCAGCACCTTGCCGTTGTGCAGGACCACGGAGTGCATGGAGCGGACCGGGTTCTGCGTGGGCAGCACGTCCCACTTGCCGTTCGCGCACTGCTCCGCCGTGCCGGTGCACTCCGGCGGCAGGACCGGATCGGGGACCTGGTCCATCGTGTAGTCGTCGGTGGTGGCGGAGCCGGTGCCGTAGACCGAGACGCCCCAGGAGATGCGGTCGGTGCCGGCCGGGACCTCGGGGGTGCGGACCGTCGCCTCGGTCCAGCCGCCCGCCAGGTCCAGGGTCTTGAGGTCGGTCCAGTACTGCCAGCCGGCCGTGGTGTCGTGCCGGAACAGCGTGATCGCCGCGTCGGGCGTGGTCGTCTTGTACCAGAGCCCGAGGTCGTACTGCTTGCCCGGCGTGACCACGGGCGCGCACGCGGCGGACTCGGTGATCAGCGCCTTGCGGTCGCCCTCGACGCGGCGGGTCAGCTCGACCTTCATCGCCTTGGAACCGGTGTGCGCGTCGGCGGTGGTGGTGAAGGTGAAGTCGTTGTCGCCCCAGCCGGACTTCTCCCAGCAGTAGGGCATGTCGCCGGCTCCGGCGGTCTCGAAGCCGGGGTTCTTGATGAGGTTGGCGGCGGAGGCGGGCTGGGGTGCGGTCAGGAGCAGGCCCGCGGTGAGGCCCGCCACGGACAGGAGTGCGGTCGTTCTGCGACGAGGGTTCACGCGGCTCTCCTTGCGGTGCGGCCGCCGCGCGCGGACTCCTCACGGGCCCGGCGCGGCAGGTAGACCAGCGCTTCGGTCGCCACGAAGCGCAGGACGAACGTCGTCACCAGCGCGAGCGCGGTGGCGGACAGCACGCCCAGGTGCAGCTGGTGCACGAACAGGGCGATCAGCGGGATGCGCAGCACCAGGTCGGCGTTGGCGAGCAGCGCGAACCGCCCGGCCCGGTCCCACCAGCGCCGGTGCCGGCGCCGCTCGCGGAACAGCAGGTGCTCGATGAGCACGAAGTTCCAGGCGACGCCGAGCTGGTTGGCGAGGATCTCCGCCGGTACGTAGTGCATGCCGAGCGCGGTCAGCGCCCACAGGCCGAGCAGGTTCGGCAGGAAGCCGGTCAGCCCGATCAGGCCGAAGCCGACCATCCGCGCGACCGGTGAGGCGGCGCGCAGCCCGGCCAGGTGGCGCAGGAAGCGCATCCCCTCCTGCGCGGTCGACTTCGACTCCCCCGCGAACCGGTCCTGGAAGACGAACGGCACCTCGGTGACCGTGCGGGGGCGGCTGCGGACGGCGAGTTCTAGGAGGATCTTGTAGCCGAGCGGCTGGAGGACCTCGGCGGTGACCGCGCTGCGGCGGATCGCGAAGAAGCCGCTCATCGGGTCGCTGATGCCGTGCAGCCGCCGCGGGAAGAGCGCCTTGGTCAGCCAGGTCGCCCCGCGGGAGACGGCCACCCGGTAGCTGCCCGCGAGCCCGGCCCGGCTGCCGCCCTTGATGTACCGGGAGGCGACGACCAGCCCGGCGCCCGCCCGTTCGCCGGTGGCAACCAGGTCGGGCACGAGGGACGGCGGGTGCTGGCAGTCGCCGTCCATGACGACGATCCAGTCGGAGGTGGCCGCCTTCAGCCCCTCGACGACCGCTCCCCCGAGGCCGCCCGCCGGCTCCTCGCGGTGCAGCACGGTCACCGGGAACGGGCAGTCCTGCGCCGCCTTCTCGATGACCTGGGGCGTGTCGTCGGTGGAGTCGTCGACGAAGAGGACCTCGCAGGGCAGCCGGGCCGGCACTGCCTCGGTGATCTGGCGCAGCAACTGCCGTACGTTCGCCGACTCGTTGAACGTCGGGACGACGATGGTGACGGCGCCCGGTTCGGGGATCTCGGCGGTCTCGACCACCTCGCCGGGGACGGTGTACTCCTGGCTCATCGCGCGCCTCCGGCGGTGGTCTGGATCTGGCGGATCTCGATGCGGTCCTCGCCGGTGCCGAAGGTGGCGACCGGTTCGGAGTGCTCCATGGCGGCCTTGACGTTGGGCAGGTCGGCCGCGTCCCGCCGTACGGTCGGCGAGGCGACGACGTAGTCCAGGTCCTTCCAGCCGCGCGGCATCGTCTTCGTCACCGCCGGGTCCAGGTCGGCCTTGTAGAACCAGATGACGCCGAGCCCGGGCCGGTAGCCCTGGTGCACCAGGTCGAGCCAGAGGGCGTCGTCGACCAGCACACGGGTGCGCTCCGGGTGTTCGACCTCGGTGGCGAGCCACTTGGAGGCGGCCTTGTAGGGGGCGTTGGCGTCGGTGGTGACGGCGGTGCGGGCGCCGTCGTACCAGTGCGGCAGGACGTAGGCGCCCGCGGCCAGGGCGAGGACCGTGGCGAGCGCGTACCGGCCCACGCTGACGTACCGTTTCTCCGCTTCGTTGCGCCAGCGGCTGAGCACCGCGTGGGCGACGGAGGCGGTTCCTCCGGCGAGGACCAGCGCCAGGAACGGCAGGGCCTGGATGACGTACATCGCGGGCAGGTAGCCGTTCGGGCGGAGCGCGAGCGCGGCCAGGATCGCGACGGCCAGGGCCGGTCCGGCCAGGGCGCGGGCGGTGACCGACCAGCGCCAGGTGACCAGGAGCAGCAGGGCGCCCGCGAGGCCGCCGAGGGGCAGGATCCGGTCGTAGTAGAGCCACGACTGGAGCACGCCCCAGGACCCGGAGCCCTGGTCCAGGATGAAGCCCGAACCGGGGCGGGTCATCTGGTACTTGACGCCGTCCCAGAGGGAGACGTGCCCGGCGCCCGGCAGCAGTTCGCCCTTGAGCAGGGCGAACAACGGGTAGGAGAAGCCGATCAGGGCGCAGGCCGTGACGGCGCCGGTGAGGGCGAACTTGCGGGTGTCACGGTGGCTGTGGCGCCACATGGTCAGGAACAGGGCGGGCAGGACGACGAGCATCGTCTCCTTGGTGAGGACGGCCGTGGCGGCCGCGATGCCCGCGCCGAAGTGGTGCCACAGGTGGCGGCTCGGGGAGGCGGCCAGCGTGAAGGCCAGCAGCGTCCACATCACCGCGAGGTTGTCGAGGAAGATCTCCCGCTGGAGCACGACCGACAGCGGCGACAGGCCGAAGAAGGCCATGCCGAGTGCCGCGGCCCAGCGGGGCAGGGCGAGCCGGCGGCCCAGCACGTAGACGAGGACCGCGCTGATGCCGCTGATCACCAGCATCGCGGCGCGCATGGTGCCCACCGTCATCGACTCGGGACTGATCAGCGCGGGGATCCAGGTCAGGACGGCGATCTGGATCCAGCCGAGCGGCGGGTGGTCGTACCAGTAGGTGTAGTGGGCCAGGCCGTTGCCCTGCTGCACCGACCAGGCCTGGGCGAGGTAGGTGCCCTCGTCGTCGCTGAGGGCGGGGTAGTCGGCGATGTTCCAGCCCTGCACGACGAGGATCGCCAGGAGCAGGACACCGCACAGGAGCAGGTCGGGACGCGAGGAGCGCAGCCGGCCCGGCGGTTCGGCGCGCCGGTGGCTGCCGGTGCCGGACACAGGTCTGCGCTGCGCGGGGACTTTGGAGGTGGTCACCGCGGGAAGGGTGGAGGTCACGCGGGAACGTCCTCTCGGGTCACGTCCTGCCGGGACACCGCGCTGTCGTCGAGGTGCGCGCCGACATGGGTCGTCAGCTCCCAGTCGTTGCGGCCGCGCTGCTCGCGCCACACGGCACGCACGGCCGCCCCGGCGAGCAGCACCTGGTAGAAGGGGCCACCCACGATCAGCTTCAGGTAGTGCGCGAACCGCACGCGCAGCCCGTACTGCCTGCCGAAGTCGTGCAGTCCGACGATCTCGAAGACGAAGGTGACCAGGGCGGTGACGGCCGGCAGGAAGGTGATGAAGGCGATGCCGACGGGCACGTCCAGGAAGAGCGCGATCGCCACGTTGAGCGGGATGATCAGGCCGGTGAAGGCCTGCATGAACGGCGTCATCAGCGTGTAGCGGGCGAGCAGCCGCTGCCCGAGGGTGGGCAGCTGCTTCCAGTCCTTCTTCCGGTACACCTGGAGGAAGCCCTGGTTCCAGCGGGTGCGCTGCTTCAGCAGGGACATCAGCGAGCCCGGGGTCTCCTCGCGGGTCACCATGTCGGAGTCGTAGGCGACGACGACCTTCTTGCCGACGCTGGACAGGCGCACACCGAGGTCGCAGTCCTCGGCGAGGCAGTTCGGGTCCCAGCCGCCGGCTTCCCGCAGGACGCCGGTGCGGACGAAGACCGTGTTGCCGCCAAGCGGAATGAAACCTTTCTGCGCGTGCAGGTGGAGCCGCGAGCGGAACCAGAAGAAGTACTCCAGGCAGTTGCGCAGGCTGTACCAGCTGGAGTGGAAGTTGATCAGCTGCACCCCGCCCTGCACGACGTCGGCGCCGGTGGTGCGGAAGGCGTGGTCGACGTGCGCGAGGAGTTCGGGGTGGACCTGGTCCTCCGCGTCGAAGACGCCCACGACGTCGCCGCGGCAGTGCGGCAGGGCCGTGTTCATGGCCTTCGGCTTGTTCTTCCTCTCGTGCGTGTCGACGACGACGCGGACCCGGGGGTCACGCGCGGCGGCCTGCTCGGCCACGGCGGTGGTCTCCGGGTCGTCGTGCCCGACGATCACGATGATCTCGAAGTCGGTGTGGCTCGACTCCAGCAGGCGCTGGATCGTGTGGTCCAGCACCGCCTGTTCGTGCCGGGCGGGCAGCAGCAGCGAGAAGGAGACGTGCTCGTCCCCGTCCGGACGGCTGAACCGCGTCGAGGCGAGCACTTCCGGCGTGCGCCAGGCGTGCATCTGCCACCACAGCGTGAACGCCGCCATCCAGAACAGCGCCAGTGAGACGGCAGCGATGAAGACAGACGTCAGCAAACAGATCCCCCCAGATCTCTGAGCCCCCGGTCGTGACGGTGTGCCGGTGCGGCCCCTCCCGCCACGTCACTGTGCAGAGATTAGGGGGGAACTGTGAAGCCCGGGGGCTGTTCAGATAAAGAGCGTGTTTCCGTTGATTCCCGACTTCAGTCGCTCAGCACCGCACGCAACCGTTCAACCTCCGTTGTCGGCGCGTCACATGTGAAGTTACGGCAGACGTAGGCCGCCGGTTCACCGCCGACCAGCGGACGGTCGCTGAGCAGCGGGAACTCCTCGCTGCCGGGAGACCCGACGGCCACCACCGCGCCGGGCGCGGTGCCCAGAAGCGCCGTGCGGTGCAAGGCCCGCGTGCCCTCGTCACCGAGCGACGGCCCCACGATCGCGACCTCGCGCGGTCCGTCCAGCACGGCCTCGGCGACCGCGAGCCCCCAGCCGATGAAGCGGGGCACGCGCGGGCCGAGCGCCTTCACCACGCCGAGAGCCTGCTCGGCGGCGGTGCGGTGCGGTGCGGAACCGGTGTGCGCGGCATAGCTCAGCAGGGCACCGGCGGCCGCGGTCCAGCCTGACGGGGCGGCGTTGTCGGTCGGGTCCTGCGGGCGGCGGATCAGCCGCTCGGCGTCGGAGGCGGTGTCGAACATCGCGCCCGACTCCGGGTCGGTGAAGCGGACCAGGACGTGATCGAGCAGGAACCCGGCGAACTCCAGCCAGACCCCCTCGCCGGTGACGGACGCGAGCGCGAGGAAGCCCTCCGCCACGTCCGCGTAGTCCTCCAGGACACCGGCGTTGACGCCCGCGTGGCCGTCCTTGCTGGTGCGGGTCAGGCGCGCCTGCTCGTCCAGGTGCAGCCGGACGAGGAGATCGGCGGCGGCCCGGGCGGCCTCCACGAGGTCGGGCCGGTCGAAGTAGGCGCCCGTCTCGGCCAGCGCGGCGATCGCGAGGCCGTTCCAGGCGGCGACGACCTTGTCGTCCCGGCCGGGCACGGGGCGCCGCGACCGGGCCGCCAGCAGGCGCTCGCGGATCGAAGTGATCTTCTCCGCGTCGAACAGGCCGTCCTGGAGGGGCAGTTGCAGGACGGACTGGCCGTGCTCGAACGTGCCCTCCTCGGTGACGCCGAAGTACCGGGCGGCGAGTTCGGCGTCCTGCTCCCCCAGCACCTCCCGCAGCTGCGCGGGCGTCCACACGTAGTACGCGCCCTCGACGTGCTTCCCGGTGCCGTCGTCGCTGTCGGCGTCCAGCGCGGAGGCGAACCCGCCTTCCGGCGTGCGCAGTTCGCGGACCATGAAGTCGGCCGTCTCCAGGGCCACCCGGCGGGCCAGCTCCGAGCCGGTGGCGCGCCACATGTGCGCGTACACCCGGCACAGCAGGGCGTTGTCGTACAGCATCTTCTCGAAGTGCGGCACGACCCAGTCGCGGTCCACCGAGTAGCGGGCGAAGCCGCCGCCGAGCTGGTCGTAGAGGCCGCCGCGGGCCATGCGTTCGCAGGTGTCGGCCGCCATCTGCAGCGCGCCCTCGGCGCCGGTGCGGGCGTGGTGGCGCAGCAGGAACTCCAGCACCATGGACGGCGGGAACTTCGGCGCACCGCCGAATCCGCCGCGCTGCGGGTCGTACTCGCGGGTCAGCGCGAGCAGGGCCTGCGCCAGCTCCTGCTCGCCGGGGGTCTGCGCGTCGCCGTAGGAGATCTCCCGGCCGGCCAGGTCGCGGACGATCTTCCCGGCGACCTCGGTGACCTCGTCGCGCCGCTCCTCCCAGGCCTGCCGCACGCCCTGGAGCACCTGGCGGAAGGAGGGCATGCCCTGGCGGGGCGCGGGCGGGAAGTAGGTTCCGAAGTAGAACGGCTCGGCGTCCGGGGTGAGGAACACCGTCATGGGCCAGCCGCCGTGCCCGGTCGCCGCCTGCACGGCCTCCATGTACACGGCGTCGACGTCCGGCCGCTCCTCGCGGTCGACCTTCACGCTGACGTAGTGCGCGTTGAGGTACTCGGCGGTCTCCTGGTCCTCGAAGGACTCGTGCGCCATCACGTGACACCAGTGGCAGCTGCTGTAGCCGACGCTGAGCAGCACGGGCACGTTCCGCTTGCGGGCCTCCTCGAAGGCCTCGGCCGACCAGGGCCACCAGTCGACGGGGTTGTCGGCGTGCTGAAGGAGGTAGGGGGACGTCTCGTGCGCCAGTCGGTTCGGCATGGTTCCCATCCTGCCGCAGTACCCCTCCCCGCACGTGTCAGGCGTCGCACGGGCGCCGCACCCGCCGCACGGCCGCCGGACGCGCCCCACGCCGGCGGCCCTCTTCCTTCACATCATCGGGCCGGGCACGCCCCCTCGCCCCGATGCGCCGTCCACAGCACACTTGACCGAGGAAACGACCGAGACAGCGTGCGGGGGACGGCCGGGCACGGCCGGGACCGCCGTCGCCGCCGGAGGGGGACGTGACATGCGGGACGGTCATCGGGCGGAGGCCGAGCGGCTGTTGGCGCGGGCCGTGGAGGAGGAGGTGCGCCGCTCCGGCGGGCGCAGCGACGGCAAGGTGCTGCTCGCGCGGGCGCGCGGGGCGCTCGACGCGATGGCGCAGAGCGCGGCCGAGGAGTACGAGGCCTACACGCGCGCCCTGGACGAGGCGGAGGCCGGGCAGCTGACCTTCGCCCAGCGCTACGCGCGGGAGGGCGCCGGGACGCCGCTGCTGGTGGCCGGGGTCGCCGCGGTCGCGGCCGTCGTCGCCGACATGGCCCTGGGCACCGGCACGGGCACGGCCCTGGGCGCGGGTGTGACGGTGGGGGTGGCGGGAGCCGCGGCGACGGTCGTGAAGGTGGCCGGCTCGCACCTGCCCGCCGCGCACCACCGCGCCGGGGCCGCGAGCCAGCCGGGCGGCCCGGAACAGCTGCGGCTGCAGTGGCTGACGGCGCTGGAGGTGCGGGGCATCCGGCCGTTCCTGGACCAGCAGCGCGTCCTGGCCGCCTCCACCGGGCCGAAGAAGACCGGGCCGCGGCTGCGGGGCGCCGACAAGAGCGCGGCGGCACGCGGCCGCAGCGTGCTGGAGCAGTCCTTCGCGCAGCTCCCGGAGCCGGTCCGGCCGTTCGCGGGGCGGCGCGAGGAGCTGGCGCGGATCCGGCAGTGGGTCCAGGCCGCCCGCGCGAGCACCGAGACCCGGCCGACCGTGGTCGTCCTGCACGGCACGCCCGGCAGCGGCCGCACGGCCCTCGCCGTGCACGCCGCGCACGACCTGAGGGACCACTTCCGCGGCGCCTGCGTCGTCGACCTGCGCGCCGACAGCCCCGGCGAGTCCGCGCTGTCCACCCGCGACGCCCTGCTGCACCTGCTCAACCGGCTCGGCGCGCCCCGCGAGCAACTGCTGTTCCGCGAGCGCTCCTCCCCCGACCAGCAGGTCAAGCGGCTGAGCGAGCTCTACCACCAGCATCTGACCGGCACGCCCGTCACGGTCGTCCTGGACGACGCCTCGGACGCCGAGCAGATCCGCGCCCTGGTCCCGGAACGGTCCGACAGCCTGGTGCTGGTGACCGCCCGCGGCCCGCTGGAGCCGGCCGGCCTGCCCGCGCGGGTGCACCAGCTGGCCGTGGAGCCGCTGGACGCGGCCGGGGCGGAGGAACTGCTGGGCGCGACGGCGCAGGACGGCTCCGGGCCGTACGACGCCGAGTCCGCCGAGCGGGTACGTGAGCTGTGCGGCGGGCTGCCGCTGGCGCTGCGCATCGCCGGGTCCTGCCTCGGCCCGCGCTCCCCGCGCGCCCTGGCCACGGACCTGGGCGCCTACGGCCCGGTCGCACCGGTGGAGCGCGCCCTGTGGCTGCGCTACACCGACCAGCCGGAGCCCGTACGGCGGCTGCTGCGCCGGCTGGCCCTGGCCGGCCGGGCCTCACTCGGCGCGGCGGCGGCCGCCGCGCTGCTGGCCACCGACGAGACGGAGGCCACCCGCCACCTCCAGGCCCTCACCCGCGCCGGCCTGATCGACCACGTCCGCGGCGACCGGTACCGGCTGCACGGCCTGGTCCGCTCCTTCGCCCAGGCCCGCCTCCTCGACGAGGAGGACCCGGCCGAGCGCACGGCGGCGCAGGAGCGGCTGATCGTGAACTACGCCGAGCTGGCCGACTCGGTGCTGCGCATGGTCGACGGCAACATGTCGACCCGCACCAACCGCTTCAGCCCGTACGGCTTCCCCTCCCTCGACGAGGCGCTGCGCTGGCTGGACGACGAGTCGAGCTTCATCACCGCGGCCCTGCGCCACGCCGAGGGCGTGAACCGGGCGGCCGTGCTGAACCTGCTGGGCGCCCTGTGCGACTACTGCCTGCTGCGCGGCGACCTCTACCGCCTGGGCGAGATCAGCGAACTCGCCCAGGCCGTGGACGAGGGCCTGCTGGTCCGCTCGGTGCAGTGGCGCACCGGCATCGCGGCCCGGCAGCTGGGCGAGCTGGACAAGGCCCGCACGACCCTCGCCTCGGTCGTGGATCTGTACCGGGAGGCCCACCACGACGCCGGGGCGGCCCGGGCCCTGTGCTCCCTCGGCATCACCCTGCACCACCAGGGCAACCTGACGGAGGCGTCGGCGAAGCTGCGCGAGGCGCTGGCGCTGCAGTCCTCCCCCGAGCTGGCGACGGACCGGGCGTGGACGATGCACGCGCTGGCGGCGGTGGAGCGGGACCGGGCCCGGCTGGGCGAGGCGCTGGAGCTGCTGACCGAGTCGCTGGTCCTGCACCGCGCGGGCGAGTCCCTGCACGGCCAGGCCTGGGCGCACTTCCAGCTCGGGCAGCTGGGCCTGCGGATGGGCGACGTCCCCCGCGCGGAATCCGAGCTGCGCGCGGCCCTGGAGCTGTACGGCCGTACCCGCGACGCCCGCGGCGAGGCCTGGGCGCTGACCCAGCTGGCGCGGGCCCTGCTGGTGGCCGGCGACGCCTCCCCGGCCGTGGAGGAGCTGCGCGGCGCGGCCGCCCGGCACCGCGACAACGAGGACGCGCGCGGCGAGGCCTGGACCCTCTACTACCTGGGCCAGGCACTGGAGGAGACGGGCGACCTGGACCAGGCGGTCCGCGAGCTGGAACGGGCCCGCACGATGTTCTCCCGCATGCGGGACGTCTACGGCCTGGCCTGCGCCCGCCACCACTCGGCCCGCGTCACCCGCGACCAGCGCGCGGCCCGGACGGGCTCCCTGCGCAACTCCGGCTTCGCCCGCCAGCTCCTGGTCGACGCCCGCGCCGACTTCCAGCGTATCGGCGTCGCCCACGGCGAGGCGTGGACCTGCCTGGAACTGGCGGTGGTGGACGCGGGCAACGCCCGCACCCAGCAGGCCCTGGCCTTGTGCGACGAGGCGGCGGCCCTCTTCACGTCCTACGGCGACCGCCGCGGCGAGGACTGGGCCCGCTTCCTGCGCTGCACCCTCCTGCCCTACGCGGCCCCCGGCGGGGTGGAGGTCGGCACGGCGGTGGCCCAGGAGGAGCTCGCGGAACTGGCCCGCGCCGCCCATCCCCTGCGCGACGACAAGCTCGACGACTACGTGGACGCCTTCGCCCTGCTGCTGGAGCGGGGCGTGAGCCTGGAGGCGGGCTGGCAGGCGTGGCGGCTGGGGATGACGCCCGGCCGGCACGCGCGGGAGGTGATGGGGGTGGCGGTGCGGACCGAGGCGTAGGGCCGGGCCCCGGTCCGGGGACGCCCCGACACCCGCCGGCGGTGTGCCCACTGCCGGCGGGTGTGTGCCGCCCCTCGGGGCGGGGAGGTCAGTCCTGCTTCTTCGCCCGGCCGGAGGAGCCGGAGGAGGCCTCGGCGTCCGCGGGGACCGCGTCGGTCCCGCTCTGCTCGCCGTCCTCCGCCCTCGGGTCCGGGACCTGCGTGAAGTCGACCCTGCTCATGTGCCGGTTCATCGACTTCATCAGGGCCCACACCGCCGCCGCCATCACCGCGAAGACGATGAAGCCGAGGACGCCGGGGGTGACCTTGTCCTCGTCGACCTCCTTGGCGAAGGAGACGAGGTGCGTCATTGCCAGGCTTGCGCTTGCGCTCATGTCAGGCATTGTCGCGGATGCCCGCAAAGAGGTCGTCCTCGGGGAGGGAGGTATCGACGAGGGACTTCGCCAGCTCGTACTCCTCCGTCGGCCAGACCTCCTTCTGGATCTCCATCGGCACCTTGAACCAGCCGCCGTCGGGGTCGATCTGGGTGGCGTGCGCGATCAGGGCCTTGTCGCGGATCTCGAAGAACTCGGCGCACGGGATGTGCGTGGTCAGCGTCCGCTGCTTCATCCCGAACTCCTCCCAGCGCTTGAGCCAGTCCCCGTAGGGGGACTCCAGGCCGCGGTCGAGCATCGCCTGGTGCAGGGCCTCGGTGCGCGGGCGGTTGAAGCCCTGGTTGTAGTAGAGCTTCTGCGGCTGGTACGCGGGGCCGTACTCGGCCTCCGGGTACTTCTCGGTGTCCGCCGCGGCCTCGAACGCCACCATCGTGATCTTGTGGGTCATGATGTGGTCGGGGTGCGGGTAGCCGCCGTTCTCGTCGTAGGTGGTGATCACCTGCGGGCGGAAGGAACGGATCTTCCTCACCAGCTCGCCGGCCGCGTGGTCGACGTCCTCCAGGGCGAAGCAGCCCTCCGGCAGCGGGGGCAGCGGGTCGCCCTCGGGCAGGCCCGAGTCGACGAAGCCGAGCCACTCCTGCTTGACGCCGAGGATCTCCCGGGCCTCGTCCATCTCCTTCTTGCGTACCTCGTGGATGTGCTCCTCGATGTACGCGTCGCCCTGCAGCTTCGGGTTGAGGATGGAGCCGCGCTCCCCGCCCGTGCAGGTCACGACCAGCACGTCCACCCCCTCGGACACGTACTTCGCCATGGTCGCCGCGCCCTTGCTCGACTCGTCGTCGGGGTGTGCGTGAACGGCCATCAGTCGCAACTGGTCAGTCAAGACTCAATCCTCAGTAAGTCGGCGCCCTGTGTGCGTCGGCGCAATCAGCGGCTTCTATAGTGACCGAATCGGGGGGCGAATAATTCCGGGACCGGGTCCCGGAGCCCTTTTCGGGACCTTCGTCCCGGCCCTGCCTGGAGGACGATCATGACGACGGCGAGCACGCGACCGCCCGAGGGCCGTTACGGCCGCTCCTCGGACGAGCGCGCCGACCGCAGGCTCAAGGTCGTCGGCGCCGTCCTCGGGGTGGCGCTGCTGGGACTGATCGGCTGGTTCGGCTACCACTACGTCGCCCAGAACAAGATCAGCGCCGAGGTGATCAGCTTCGAGCCGGGCAAGGAGTCGGTGCGGGTGCATCTGGAGGTCCGCAAGGACGCCGGCGCCGCCGGCTACTGCACCGTCCGCTCGCAGGCCGAGGACGGGGCCGAGGTGGGCCGGGCCGACTTCCGCTTCGACGGGGACGACACGCGCATCGACCGGGTCGTCACGCTCCGTACGACCTCCCCGGGGACGACCGCCCAGCTGATGGGCTGCCACGCCGACTGACCACCCCCGCGCGTCACCCGCAATACGTAGCGTCTGAGCTGCGTTGACGTGAAACTGGTGGCTTATGTCCTCCCCCTCGGGCCCCTGAATTGTTAGGCTCGTGGTTTCGCCCATCCGTGAAGGAACATTCTTCTGGGTAGGGCGATGCTTTGTATTCCCAGTACCTACGAGGAGCACCTGTGACCCAGACCAGCGAGAACGTCACCTGGCTGACCCAGGAGGCGTACAACAAGCTCAAGGCTGAGCTTGAGTACCTTACTGGTCCCGCGCGGGCGGAGATCTCGGCGAAGATCGCCGCGGCGCGCGAGGAGGGCGACCTGCGTGAGAACGGCGGGTACCACGCGGCCAAGGAGGAGCAGGGCAAGCAGGAACTGCGTGTCCGCCAGCTCACCCAGCTCCTCGAGAACGCCAAGGTCGGCGAGGCTCCCGCGGCGGACGGCGCCGTGGCGCCCGGCATGGTCGTCACGATCGCGTTCGACGGCGACGAGGACGACACGCTGACGTTCCTGCTCGCCTCGCGCGAGTACGCGAGCTCCGACATCGAGACGTACTCGCCGCAGTCCCCGCTGGGCACCGGCGTGATCGGCCACAAGGTCGGCGACGACGCTCAGTACGAGCTGCCGAACGGCAAGAAGGCCTCGGTGAAGATCCTCAAGGCCGAGCCGTACGAGGGCTGAGCCGCCACCGCCCGGACCTGGACGTGCCCCCGGCACCGCTGCGGCGCCGGGGGCTTCGTCATGCCGTCGCGGATGCCGTCGCGGAAGACGCCCGCCGCAAAGGCCGCGGCCGTCAGCCGGTCGCCCGGCGGTACTTGCGGACCGCGAGCGTCCGGAAGACGGCGATGATCACGACCGACCAGATCAGCGAGGCCAGGACGGGGTGCTGCATCGGCCAGGCGTCGGGGGTCTTGAAGCCCGGCGGAAGGTTGCCGAACAGCTCGCGGCACGCCTGCACGACCGCGCTGAACGGGTTCCACTCCGCGATGTGCCGCAGGAACGACGGCATCTGGTTGGCGTCCACGAACGCGTTGGAGATGAACGTCAGCGGGAAGAGCCAGATCAGGCCGCCCGAGGTCGCCGCTTCGGGGGTGCGCACGGACAGGCCGATGAGCGCGCCGATCCACGAGAAGGCGTAGCCGAAGAGCAGCAGCAGGCCGAAGCCGGCGAGCACCTTGCCGAAGTTCTCGTGCGTGCGCCAGCCGACGATCACGGCCACGATCGCCAGGACGACCAGGGTGAGCGCCGTCTGCACCAGGTCGGCGATGGTCCGGCCGGTCAGCACCGCGCCACGCGCCATCGGCAGGGAGCGGAACCGGTCGATGAGGCCCTTGTGCATGTCGTCGGCGATGCCCGCGCCCGCGCCCGCGGTGGCGAAGGTGACCGTCTGGGCGAAGATGCCGGCCATCAGGAACTCGCGGTAGGCCTGGGTCGAGGAGGACGCGCCGACCTGGATCGAGCCGCCGAACACGTAGGTGAACAGCACCACGAACATGATCGGCTGGAACAGCCCGAAGATGATCATCTCGGGGATCCGGCCCATGCGGATCAGATTTCTGCGCGCGATGACCGCGGCATCGCTGATGGCGCTCACCGGTCGGCCTCCTTGTCGCTCTCTTCGTCCTCGGCCTCGGCGACGTGTCCGGTCAGGGACAGGAAGACGTCGTCGAGGGTCGGCCGGCGCAGGCCGATGTCGTCGATCTCGATGCCGCGCGCGTCCAGCTCCCGGATGACCTCGGCCAGGAGCTTGGCGCCGCCGGTCACGGGCACGGTGAGCTTGCGCATGTGGTCCTCGACGGTGACCTCGCCCTTGCCGAAGCCGGTGAGGACCCCGGCGGCGGTGCGGATGTGCTCGCGCGCGTGGACGACGACCTCCACGCGCTCGCCGCCCGTGCGGGCCTTGAGCTGGTCGGAGGTGCCCTGGGCGATGACCTTGCCGTGGTCGACCACGGCGATGTCGTGGGCCAGGTGGTCGGCCTCCTCCAGGTACTGCGTGGTCAGCAGCAGCGTCGTACCGCCGGAGACGAGCTGCTTGATGACCTCCCACAGCTGCTGGCGGTTGCGCGGATCGAGGCCGGTCGTCGGCTCGTCCATGAACATCACGGGCGGCGAGACGACGAGGGCGGCGGCGAGGTCGAGGCGGCGGCGCATGCCGCCCGAGTAGGTCTTGGTGGGGCGGTCGGCGGCGTCGGTGAGGTGGAACTGCTCCAGCAGCTCGGCCGCGCGCTCCTTCGCCGCCTTGGCCTTCATCTGGTAGAGCCGGCCGACCATCTGCAGGTTCTCCCGGCCGGTCAGGTATTCGTCGACGGCCGCGAACTGACCGGACAGGCCGATCGAGCGGCGGACCGCGTCGGGCTGCTTCAGCACGTCGATGCCCGCGACGACGGCCCGTCCGCTGTCGGGCCGCAGCAGGGTGGTCAGGCAGCGGACGGTGGTGGTCTTGCCCGCGCCGTTCGGCCCGAGCAGGCCGAGGACCGTGCCCTCGGGCACGTCGAGGTCGACACCGTCCAAGGCCCTGACGTCACCGAAGGTCTTGACCAGACCTTCGGCGTAAATGGCGCCTGGCATACACGTCTCCACGTCTTCGGGGATGGCCGGACGAACGCCCGGTGAGCCTTCTCACAGTCACACCATAACGCGATGTATCGCGTCTCTCAACGAGTTTTCCCGAGTGCGGTACGGGTGACGAAGGTGATCTCGGCGGGCCGCCGGAGCCGGAGCGGGCGGTCAGTCGATGACCGTGTAGCCCGCCTCGCGCAGCGCCTGGCCCACCTCGACGCAGTGCGCCGGGCCCTTCGTCTCCAGGTGGAGCTCCACCTCCGCCTCCGTGAGCCCGAGCCGCGGGTCGGTCCGTACGTGGCTCACATCGAGGACGTTAGCGTCGACCACTGACAGCACGCCCAGAAGTGTGGCGAGAGCTCCGGGCCGGTCCGTCAGCCGCAGCCGCACGGCCAGGTAGCGGCCCTGCGCGGCCATGCCGTGCCGCAGCACGCGCTGCATCAGCACCGGGTCGACGTTGCCGCCGGAGAGCACCGCCACGACCGGGCCCTCGAAGGCGGCCGGTTCGCTCAGCAGCGCCGCGACGGGGCTCGCCCCGGCCGGCTCCACGACCAGCTTGGCCCGCTCCAGGCAGAGCAGCAGCGCGGCGGACAGCTCGTCCTCGCTGACCGTGCGCACCTCGTCGACCAGCTCGCCGATGATCCCGAACGGCACGTCACCCGGCCGCCCGACCTTGATGCCGTCGGCCATCGTGGCCGGGTTGTCGACCGTGACCGGCCGCCCCGCCGCCAGCGAGGGCGGATAGGCGGCGGCACCGGTCGCCTGCACGCCGACGATCCGCACGTCCGGCCGCAGGGCCTTCACCGCCACCGCGATCCCGGCGGCGAGACCGCCGCCGCCGATGCCGACGACGATCGTGCGCGCCTCGGGGCACTGCTCCAGGATCTCCAGTCCCACGGTGCCCTGGCCCGCGATGACGTCGGGGTGGTCGAAGGGGTGGATGAACACCGCGCCCGTCTCGGCCGCGTACTCCTGCGCGGCGGCCAGCGTCTCGTCGACCACCTGGCCGTGCAGCCGCACCTCGGCCCCGTACTCGCGGGTGGCGCTGATCTTGGGCAGCGGGGCGCCCTTCGGCATGAACACCGTGGAGCGCACGCCGAGCAGGGAGGAGGCGAGGGCGACGCCCTGGGCGTGGTTGCCGGCGCTCGCGGCGACGACACCGGCCGCGCGCTCCTCGGGCAGCAGGCCGGCGATCCGCACGTACGCGCCGCGCAGCTTGAACGAGCCCGTCCGCTGGAGGTTCTCGCACTTGAGGTGGACCGGGGAGCCCACCGTGCGGGACAGGTGCCTGCTGGTCTCCATCGCGGTCACCCGCGCCACGCCCGAGAGCATCTTCTGCGCGCCGCGCACGTCGTCGAGGGTGACGGACCGCAAGGAGTCAGCCGTGCTGTAGCTCATGACACCAGCATCGCAGTTCACAGGCGGGAACGGCCGTTGTGACCAACCTCCGAGACCCGCTTTGCGCAGCGCCGGTACGACCCGCCTCCCGGCCGCGTACCCTGTCCCCCAATCTGCCAGCCCTTCACGAAGTGAGCCTCCGGCCATGCCCACAACACCAGAAATGTCGATGGACATGACGACCGTCGGTGACACCGGTCTCCTCGACACGCTGCAGCACGAGGTGGCGTTGTTCGCCCGTCGTGCGGAACAGACCCGGCTCGGCGGGGTGGGGCAGGTGCGCAACTCCATGGACCGCGCCGCGTACCTGCTGCTCAACCGGCTCGACAAGGAAGGGCCGATGGGCGTCAAGGCGCTCGCGGCGAGCATGGGCATCGACTCGTCCACGGTCACCCGGCAGGTGGCCCCGCTCGTCGACACCGGCCTGGTCAAGCGCACGTCCCACCCCGAGGACGGACGGGCCGTGGTGCTCCAGCTGTCCCCGCGCGGGCAGTCCCGGCTGGAGGAAGTGCGCTCGTCCCGCCGCCAGTTGATGGCCGAGCTGACCCATGACTGGGAGCCGGAGGAGCGCGAGGCGTTCTGCTCCCTCCTGACGCGCTTCAACACCGCGCTGTCGTCACGGATGTCGGCGCAGGGGGTACCGGGTCCCGAGGCCCAGTCCGACTCCTGATCGCCCCGGCCGCCCGGCCGGAGAGGGCCCCATCCGCGGGGGGACACGCGGGCAGCCGCACGTGCCGCCCGTACGAGCCGACGGAGGCGGACGCCGACACCGCCGCCCGGCAGGCAACACCCCACCCGCACCCGGCCCCGAGGCGCGACGACCCCGCACGGCCCGGCACACACGCGTGCCGGGCCGTGCGGGGCTCTTGACCGCGAGGGCGTCTCTGGCCTGATATGAGACCGGGTCCCCGCCGCGTGCGGCCGGGACGCGTCCTCAGGGTCGCCGGCGGGCGGGAGGCGAGGTGCGAGAGCGGCAGGCGTCGCGGGCAGCGCGTCGCGCCCGGGAGTTCGAGACGTTCGTCGCGGGCGCGGCCGGACGGCTGCTGCACGCCGCCACCCTGCTCACCGCCGAGGCCCCGGACGACAACCCGCGCGCGCGGCGCCTGCTGACCCTGTCGCTGGCCCACACGTACGCGCACTGGGACGGACTGCGCGGCGAGGATCCCTACGACCGCACCCGCCAGTACCTGGCCACCCGCTTCGCACGCGGCGCCTGGCGCCGGTACGGCGGACTCGGCCGCTCCCGCCCCCACCCTGCGAGCCCTCTGGCCGCGCTCACCCCGCAGGAGCGGCTGATCCTGGTCCTCAGGCTCTACGAGGGCGTCGCCGAGGAACAGGCGGCGGCCCTGCTCGGCCTGTCCCCGGAGCGCGTGCGGGCCGTCTGCCACCGGGCGACGACCACGCTGCTGCGCCGCGCGCGTGGCCCGGCCCCGCGGGTGACGGCCGCGAAGGCGGTGCCGTCATGAGAGGACCTGCCCGGACCGGGACCCCGCCCGGCGAGCGGAGGCGGAGATGAGCGGAACCGACCGCGAGGCGGCGGCGCGGCGGATCCTGGAACAGGCGCCGCGGCCCCTGCCGCCCGAGATCCACCCGGAGGCGGTGCGCCGCGGCACCCGCATGCTGCGGCGCCGGGAACTGGCCCGCCGCGCACTGTGGCTGCTGCTGTTCGCGGCGGCCGTGGCGTTCACCGTGTGGGCGCTCACGGCCCGGCCGTGGGTGGAGCCGCCGTCGGACACGACCCCACCCCTGACCGGCTGGTGACCCGGCCGGGACGGCTCTAGCCGAGCGCCTGCTGCAGGTCCTCCAGCAGGTCGTCGGCGTTCTCGATGCCGACGGACAGCCGCACCAGGTCGCCGGGGACCTCCAGCAGCGAGCCGGCCACGGACGCGTGCGTCATCCGGCCCGGGTGCTCGATCAGGGACTCGACGCCGCCCAGGGACTCGCCCAGCGTGAACACCTTGGCGCGGTTGCAGACCTCGACGGCCGCCTCCTCGCCGCCCTGGACCCGGAAGGAGATCATGCCGCCGAACGACTTCATCTGCTTGGCGGCGACCTCGTGGCCGGGGTGCTCCGGCAGACCCGGGTAGAGCACGCTCGTCACGCGCGCGTGCCGGGTGAGCATGTCGGCGACCTTGGCGGCGTTCTCGCTGTGCCGGTCCATCCGCACGGCGAGCGTCTTGGTGCCGCGCAGCACCAGCCAGGAGTCGAAGGGTCCGGCGACGGCGCCCATCGCGTTCTGGTGGAAGGCCAGTTCCTCGCCGAGCGCGGCGTCGGCGGTGATCAGCGCGCCGCCGACGACGTCGGAGTGGCCGCCCATGTACTTGGTCAGGGAGTGCACCACGACGTCGGCGCCGAGGGACAGCGGCTGCTGCAGGTACGGCGTGGCGAAGGTGTTGTCGACGACGAGCTTCGCGCCCCCGTCCCGGGCGACCTGGGCGACGGCCGCGATGTCGGTGATGCCGAGGAGCGGGTTGGAGGGGGTCTCCACCCACACCACCTTGGTCTTCGGGGTGAGGGCGGCCCGCACGGCGGCCGGGTCACCGGTGTCGGCCACCGACCACTCCACGCCCCAGCGGGCGACGACCTTGGCGAACAGGCGGAACGTGCCGCCGTAGGCGTCGTTGGGGATGACCACGTGGTCGCCGGGGCTGAGCAGCGTGCGCAGCAGGCAGTCCTCGGCCGCCAGCCCGGACGCGAACGCGAGACCGCGACGGCCGCCCTCCAGGGCGGCGAGGTTCTCCTCCAGCGCGGTCCTGGTCGGATTGGCGCTGCGGCTGTACTCGTAGCCGCCGCGCAGGCCGCCGACACCGTCCTGCTTGTAGGTGGAGACCTGGTAGATCGGCGGGACGACCGCGCCCGTCAGGGGGTCGGCGGTGTTGCCCGCGTGGATCGCGAGCGTCTCGAAGTGCTGACTGATGTGCCTGTCGCTCATGGGCACCGAGGGTAGTGCGCCGACGCGCGGAGTGCGGGACCGCGAGGCCGGCGGGGTTCCGGCCCCGGCCGTCCACAGGGCGGCGGGGCCTCCCGGCAGGGTTTTCCACAGGTTCGGGGACCAGGTTGGCCAATTGTCGGGACGGTCTGGTTCGCTTGTGGCATGGAGATTCTCTGGGTCCTGATCGCGGCGGTCATGCTGGGCTTCGTGCTGCTTCCCTTCCTGCGGCGCGGGCGCGGCGCGGCGATCGGGCTGGTCTCGCCCGACCACCCGGACGCCGCGGACCCGGCGAACTACGGCTTCGTCCGCGAGGAGGAGCTCGACATCCGCATGCCCGGCCCCGACCAGGACCTGATGGACGTCCTGGACGTGGTGCAGCGCACGCAGGACTACCGCGCCGCCCAGCAGCTCCTCGCGGGCACGGAGACGGAGGGCGAGCGCCGCTGGCAGCGCGTGCAGGCCTTCGCGGGCGCGGCCTCGCTGGAGCTCGCGCAGCGGCCCGGCGGCGTGGGCGAGTCGCCGGGCGGGCAGTGGCTGCGGGTGTGGCGGGCCGAGGCGCCCAAGGACGCGGGCGGCGCGGCGGTGCACGCCGAGTTCCTGGTGCAGCAGGCGTGGCGGACGGCGTCGCCCGGCACGGACGAGTTCCGGATCATCATGGAGGAGGCGAAGGCGGCGTGCGGCGACGCGGCGCTGCTGGCCCCGGGTGATCCGATCCCGTACATCGTGGAGCTGTCGGTGGCCCGCGGTCTCGGCTACTCCCAGAAGGACTTCGAGCAGCTGTGGCTGAAGATCCTGGACCGCGCCCCGAACCACATGGGGGCGCACCTGGCCGCGCTGCACTACTGGTGCGAGAAGTGGCACGGCTCGCGCGAGCTGGCCTACTCGTTCGCGGAGGCCGCGGCCGCCCGGGCCCCGCAGGGCTCCCTGCTGGCGGCGATGCCGCTGTTCGCGGTGTTCGAGCACCTGCCCGAGGTGACGCTGGTCAGCGGCTTCTGGCAGACGGAGGTCGTCACGAAGGCGGTGCACGGCGCGCTGCACGCGGTGCACTCGGCCCGCCCCGACGACCCGATGCTGGCGCACGTGCGGCACCTGCTGGTGTTCTTCCTGGTGCGCGGTGAGCGGTGGTCGGAGGCGATGAACCAGCTGGTGCACATCGACGGGCACGTGGGCGCCCTGCCCTGGACCCTGTCCGCCGACCCGGCCGCGGAGTTCGCGGTGTACCGGGCGCTGGCGGTCGCGGGCTACGAGGCGAACGGCGGCAGCCCGGCGAGCCTGCCGCACTGACACCCGCTCCGGCCGGGTTCTCCCCCGGAATTCCGGGAGATCGCGACCGGTTGAAGGGGACGTCGCCCGCCTTTGGGCGGCGCGCCCCTCACCGGAGACCACCGGGGAGACGACCGGAGCCCGCTGGAGACCGCATGTTCCTGTACAGCCGCACGCCCCAGCTGCCGACCCGCGAGCAGGCCCTGACCGGCCGCCCCGAGCCGCTGTTCACGGTCCCCGACCGCCACACCGTCCTCGGCAACCCGCTGCTCGGCCCCTACCCCGAGGGCCTGGAGACGGCCGACTTCGGCCTGGGCTGCTTCTGGGGCGCCGAGCGCGTGTTCTGGCAGCTCCCGGCCGGGGTGTGGACGACCCTCGTCGGCTACCAGGGCGGCTACACCGAGCACCCCACGTACGAGGAGGTCTGCTCGGGCCTGACCGGCCACACCGAGGTCGTGCGGGTGGTGTACGACCCGGCGGTGATCTCCTACGAGCGCCTGCTGAAGACGTTCTGGGAGTCGCACGACCCCACGCAGGGCTTCCGCCAGGGCAACGACGTGGGCACGCAGTACCGCTCCGCGATCTACACGCACGGCCCCGGGCAGGAGGCGACCGCCAAGGGCTCCCGCGCCGCCTACCAGCGGGTGCTCACGTCCGCCGGCCACGGGACCGTCACGACGGAGATCGTCCCGGCCGGGGGCCGCCCCTTCTACCCGGCCGAGGCCTACCACCAGCAGTACCTCGACAAGAACCCGGCCGGTTACTGCGGCATCGGCGGCACGGGCGTCTCCTGCCCGGTCGGTGTGGCCCGGGCCGACGGGTGAGCGCCCCGGCTCCGGGCGTGGAGCACGCCGTGTGACCCGGCGGACCGGTGTGTCCCCAGAGGCGTGCGTACCCCATAGGGTGCCCTCGTGACTGCGCCTCTGAGTTCCTCCAGATCCCGAGCCGCGCTGCGGATATCCGCGCGGGTGTCAGGTGAGTTGCTGCTGGTTCTGGCCGGGCTGGCCGTGGCCCTGTGGCTGCTGGGCCGGATGTGGTCGGTCGTGTGGCCGTTGGTGATCGGGCTGCTGCTGACCACCCTGACCTGGCCCGCGGTGCGGGTCCTGCGGCGGCGCGGCTGGCCGCCCGCGCTCGCCGCCTCGGTGGTGACCGTGCTGTTCCTGCTGGTCGCCGCGGGGGTGGTGGCGCTGATCGCGGTGCCGGTGGCCTCGCAGTCCGGGGAACTGTCGGACGGTGTCGTCGAGGGCATCCAGCGGCTGCGCGAGTGGGCCGCCGGGCCGCCGCTGAACATCGGGGACGCCCAGATCGACCGGGCCTTCGACTCCGCGGTCGCCCGTGCCCAGGACGGCCTCGGCAGCATGGTCGGCGCCGTCGTCACGGGGGTGAGCACCGTCGTCAACGGTGTCGTCACGGCCGTGCTCGCGCTGTTCCTGATGTTCTTCTTCCTCAAGGACGGTCCGCGGTTCCTGCCCTGGCTCGCCCGTCAGCTGCCCGGCCGGCTCGCCACGGACGTCCCGGTCGTCTTCGCGCGCGGCTGGGACACGCTGGGCTCCTTCGTGCGGTCCCAGGCGGCCGTCGGCCTGCTCGACGCGGTCCTGATCGGCCTGGGCCTGTGGGTCCTGGGCGTTCCGCTGGTGCTTCCCCTGGCGGTGCTGACCTTCGTCTCCGCGTTCGTGCCGATCATCGGCGCGCTGTTCGCCGGCTTCGTCGCGGTCCTCATCGCCCTGGTCTCCAACGGCCTGACGGACGCGCTGATCGTGCTGGCGATCATCGTGGTGGTGCAGCAGCTGGAGGGCAACGTCTTCCAGCCCATGATCCAGAGCCGCGGCCTCGGCCTGCACGCGGCCGTCGTCCTGCTGGCGGTCACCCTGGGCGGCAGCCTCGCCGGCATCGTGGGCAGCCTGCTCGCCGTGCCCGTCGCCGCGCTGATCGCGGTGGTGTGGAACTACGTGCGCGAACAGCTCACCGTCCCGTCACCGGGACCGGGCGAGGACGAGCCGGACCCCGCGGGACCGGCCCCGGCGTAGCGGCCGCGCGGCCTCGCGTCTTCCTCGCGGCAGGGACCGGCTGTCACCGCCACAGCTTCGTAATCCCCAGCGGAACCGTTTCCTCCCCGCCTACGCTCCCCGCATGGTTCTCAGACGAGCGTTACAGGCGATCATGGTCATGACCCTGGCCCTCGCGGGGGCGGTCCAGGGCAGCGCGCACGCCGAGGACGGCGGCGGGGGCGGGCGGCAGTTGCTGTACTACAACCACGCCTACGGTGTGCTCGACCGGGAGACCGCCGACGCGATCGAGCATTCGGCGTATCTCCGCGACTTCGCGAACTTCCAGGTCCGCACCACGACCGGCTCCGGCGGCCAGACCTGGACGGGCCGCTACCTCATGGGCCGTGAGACCTACCTCGAACTCTTCGGCGTCGGCGACCTGCCCGGCAAGGACGGCACCCTCGGCGCCGGCGGCATGGGCGTCTCGGCGGAGCGGGCGGGCGACCTGGCGACCGTCACCGCCCGGCTGCGCGCGCAGGGCGGCGCCGACCCCGTGGAGTTCCTGCAGACGCGCGACTTCGGCGACGGCGCGCCCGTGCCGTGGTTCGACGCCGTGTTCACCACCGACCAGTACGACCTGTTCGGCGCGTGGGGCATGGAGTACCGGCCGGAGTACTTCGCCGACCCGCGCGGCAACACCGAACCCGCCGCATACCCCGGTGACGTGGGCCGGGAACGCTACCTGTCCGACGGCTACCGCGACCACCTGATGCGGGACGTGACCGGCGTCCGGCTCGCGGTGACCGCGCGGGACCTGGCCAACACGGTGCCGCTGCTGGAGGCGGGCGGCTTCGCCGTACGCCCGCTGCCGGGCGGAGGCGTCGTCGCGAAGGGCGGCGGCACCACCCTCCGGTTCGACGCCGTGCCGCTGGACCGGGTGGGTCTGCGGCAGGTCGAGATGTCGCTGAACAGGCCGGTGACGGCCCGGCACGTGGAGCGGCTCGGCACCTCGGACCTGGTCGTCGGCCCCGGCCCGCGCGCCGTGTGGATCTTCGACGGCGGGGACCGGCCGGGCCGGACGGACTGAGGCCCGGCGTCAGCACCCCGTCCGGCCGGGCCGCCGCCGGGCCGGACGGGAGGGGCGGGAGGTGCGGCGGCTCAGGCCCGGGCGCCGCTGCCGTACGGCCTCGTGATGATCTCCAGGCGGTGGCCGTCGGGGTCGTCGAAGTACGCGCCGCGGCCGCCGTCGTTGTGGTTGATCTCCCCGGGACGGCTGTGGAACGGGTCCGCCCAGTACGTCAGGCCGGCCTGCTGGATCCGGGCGAAGATCTCGTCGAACTCCTCCTCCGAGACCAGGAAGGCGTAGTGCTGCGGCGTGATCGCGCCGGGGCTGTCCATGAAGTCGAGCGTGACACCGTTGGAGATCTCGACCGGCAGGAACGGCCCGTAGGGCGCGCCCACCTCCAGCCCGAGGATGCCGGCGAGGAACCGGGCCGAGGCGCGCTTGTCGCGCGCGGCGACGATGGTGTGGTTCAGCTGCACGGTCATGGCCAACCTCCCCTGGTGTACCGGTGAGCCCCCTGGCGCACTCCCCCTTGTGTACCCCGGGTGTGTACCCCCCCGCATCACGAACGCACGCGAGGGCCCCGGCGCGCGGTGCGCCGGGGCCCTCGGACGGCGGAACCGCCGGGTCTCAGATGGTGGCCGTGTCGATCACGAACCGGTAGCGCACGTCACTGGCGACGACCCGCTCGTACGCCTCGTTGATCTGCTCGGCGCGGATCAGCTCGATCTCGGCGCCCAGGCCGTGCTCGGCGCAGAAGTCCAGCATCTCCTGGGTCTCCGCGATGCCGCCGATCATGGAACCGGCGAGGGACTTGCCGCCGCCGATCACCGAGAAGAGGTTGAGGGAGATGGGCTCCTCGGGGGCGCCGACGTTGGCGAGCGTGCCCTCGGTCTTCAGCAGCGACAGGTAGGCGCCGAAGTCCAGCGGGGCCGAGACCGTGGAGACGATCAGGTCGAAGGTGCCGGCCAGTTCCTCGAAGGTCTTCGGGTCGCTGGTGGCGTAGTAGTGGTCCGCGCCCAGCTTCAGGCCGTCCTCGCGCTTGCGCAGGGACTGCGACAGCACGGTCACCTCGGCGCCGAGCGCGTGCGCGATCTTCACGCCCATGTGGCCGAGACCGCCCAGACCGACGATCGCGACCTTCTTGCCGGGGCCCGCGCCGAACCGCTTGAGCGGCGAGTAGAGGGTGATGCCGGCGCACAGCAGCGGCGCGGCGACGTCCAGGGAGAGACCGTCGGGGATGCGGACGACGAAGTTCTCGTCGACGACGACCTTCTCCGAGTAGCCGCCGTACGTGGGCTCGCCGTCCTTGCCGATGCCGTTGTACGTCGGGATGTTGCCCTTGACGCAGTACTGCTCGCGGCCGGCCTTGCAGTTCTCGCACTCGCGGCAGGAGTCGACCATGCAGCCGACGCCGACGCGGTCGCCCACGGCGAACTTGGTCACGCCCGCGCCGACCTCGGAGACGACACCGGCGATCTCGTGGCCGGGGACCATCGGGAAGATCGCCTCGCCCCAGCCCTCGCGGGCCTGGTGGATGTCGGAGTGGCAGATGCCGGCGAACTTGATGTCGATCAGGACGTCGTACTCGCCGACCTGGCGGCGTTCGATCGTGGTGCGCTCCAGCGGTGCCTTGGGGGCGGGAGCAGCGTACGCAGCAACAGTGGTCATGCCGGGTTCTCCTAGCGGGGTGGTGCGCCCGGCTGCCTTCTGGATCTTCTTCCGGCCGGGCACGCACTCCACCGTGCCGGAATCCCGGAGCCTCACCCAGACCACGGTTTTGCGTACGCACAGCGTGCGTACCACCGGCAGGGTCAGGCTCGTGTGCGTACGACCGGTGATACTGGACAGCATGGTGTACGAACAGCCCGAACCCGCACAGACGGCCGCAGGCGGCCTGGACCGGCGCGCCGAGCTCAGCGAGTTCCTGCGCACCCGGCGGGCCCGGCTGAAGCCGGAGGACGTCGGGCTGCCCGACTTCGGCCGGCGGCGGGTTCCGGGGCTGCGCCGGGAGGAGCTGGCGCAGCTGGCCGGGGTGTCCGTGGCGTACTACACGCGGCTGGAGCAGGGCAACGGCCACAACGTCTCGGCAGAGGTGCTGGACGCCATCGCGCGCGCCCTGCGGCTGAACGACGCCGAGCACGCGCACCTGACGCACCTGGCGAAGCCGAAGCAGCACAAGAAGAAGCCGGTGGCGCGCAGCCGGCAGGTGCGGCAGGCGCTGCGGCACCTGCTGGACTCGATCGACAGCGTCCCGGCGTACGTCGTCGGGCGCCGCTCGGACGTCCTGGCCTGGAACCCGATGGCGGCGGCCCTCTTCGGCGACTGGGCGCAGCTGCCGGCGCAGGAGCGCAACTGGGCGCGGATGGTGTTCCTGCGGCCCGAGTACCGCGAGCTGTTCGTCGAGTGGGAGCAGAAGGCGGCCGACATCGTCGGCTACCTGCGCATGGACGCGGGCTGCCACCCGGACGACCCGCAGCTGTCGGCGCTGGTGGGCGAGCTGTCGGTGAAGAGCGAGGAGTTCCGCCGCCTGTGGGCCGCGCACGACGTCAAGGAGAAGAGCTTCGGCGTCAAGCGCCTGCGGCACCCCCTGGTCGGTGACCTGACGCTGTCGTTCGAGACGTTCCGCCTGGTCGACGACGCCGAACAGTCCCTGGTCACCTACCACGCCGAGCCCGGCACCAGCTCGGCGGAGGCCCTGCGGCTGCTGGCGAGCTGGGGGGCGGACGCGACGCGGGCGGGGGCCGGGAGCCCGGCCCCGTAGACGCGGAACGGCCCGCCGGGGGCGAAGCTCCCGGCGGGCCGCTCACCAGCGGGCCCTGCGGCCTACTTGCCGTAGTAGGCGTTGTAGATCGAGATCGTCGACTTGTTGCCCTTCTTGTCGGCGATCTTGGCGTGGAAGGAGACGGCCTTCCCCTTCGCCGGGTTCTTGAAGGAGACCTTGCCCTTCTTGACGGCGAGCTTCTTCCAGGTCTTGCCGTAGTCGTAGGACACGTACACCGACAGCGACTTGAGGTTGCTGCCCTTGGCGGCGCCCTCGACGGTGACCGGGACGGTCACCTGCTTGCCGGCCTCGACGCGGCTGTCCAGGCCGGTCTTGGCCTGGAAGCGGACCGTGGAGGCGGGCAGCTGCACGAGCCGGTCACCGGACGGCTTCTTGGAACGGAAGGTCCAGCTGGCGTCGATGCGGGTGGAGGCCGCCGCGACCTTGACGCTGCGCTTGACCGACGTGGTCAGCTTGTACTCGGCGTCACCGGCCGGGACCCGGAACTCCTCGCCGTACAGCGGGTCGGTGTTGGAGCCGATCTTGGTGCCGTTGCGATAGAGGGTCGTCGCGGCCGACGTGAACTCGGACGAGCCCGCGTGGCCGGAGCCGTCGGCGAACAGTGGCAGCGAGCCGTAGAGGGCGTTGCCGTTGCGGAAGATGCCGAACTGGTCGTTCAGGCGCGGACCGAAGACCGCCGTGTTGATGGTCTTGGTGTACTTCTGGCCGGCCTTGTACGTCTGCGGGTAGACCGAGTAGCCGGCGTCGGGGATCGGATTGCCGTCCGCGTCCTTGCCCCCGTACTGCGTGAAGTCGAACGCCCACTGGACCTTGTCCGAGGTCGACAGGTACATGGTGCGCGCGCTCGGCAGCTTCTGCTCCACCGGGACACCGAAGGTCACCGTGTCGGGCAGCTCGCCCATCGTCCACACGTCACCGGTCTTGCCGGACGCCGCCGCACCCATGTTGTGCTTCACGGTGGCGAGTTCGCTCGCCTTGAAGTGCCGGACCTTGGCACCCTGGATCTTCTTGACCTTGGCGGAGGTGACGACGTCGTACTCGGCGCTGTCGCCCTTGGTCCACTGCCCGCTCCAGGTCTGGCTCAGCCCGGACACCTCCGGACCGAGGTGGGCCATGCGCAGGTCGGCGAACTCGCCGACGCTCAGGCCGAGCCCCGTGCCGGCTGTGTCGTAGGAGTAGTCGACCATCGCGGACAGCGGCTTGGCCTGCGCGTCCGGGACCGTGATGTCGGCCGACTGGGTCTTGCGGGCGTCGATGGTCACCGTGGTGTTCTTGGTGACGGCCAGCTTGGGCTGGACCAGCCAGTCGACGCCGCCCGCCCAGCCGTCGACGTCCTCGGCGATCAGGCTGTTGAGCAGGTACGAGCCCTTGGGCAGGCGCAGGGTGACCTCACCCGAGGGCGTTCCCGGCGCCGTGTAGGAACGCTCCTTGCCCAGGCCCGTGTAGCCCGCGGCCTCGGTGGTGTAGCCGGCCGTCGGCTTGCCGTCCCGGCCGATGTGCTTCAGCGTGACGTCGTACGACTCCACCTCGCGCTGCACCGCCGCCGCCGTGCGGACCGTCTGGCCGCCTCCCGTCGCCGTCACGTACGAGGAGTAGGCGCCGTCGAGGGTGCCGCCCAGCCTGGTGTCGACGGTGAAGGGGACGGAGGCCTTGCCGCCGGCCGGGACGGTCACCGAGGTGGCGCCGAGCTTGAAGAAGCCGGCCGGGGCGGCCTGGCCCTTCGGGTTGGTGGCGGTCGACGTCAGCTTCAGCGTGACGTCCTTCGTACCGAGGTTGCGGTACGTCAGCTCCTTGGTGACCGGCTTGTCGTCGGTGTGCGGCCACTGCTGAATGCCGAAGCTCACCGACACCGGCTCGGCGATGACCGTCTGCTTGACGGCCTTGTCGACCTGGATGCGGCCCGAGCCCTGCTGGAACGGCGTGTACGTGCCGCCCTTGGTGGAGCCGGTGAGGGCGCCCTTGAGCTCGGTGTACTTCCACTCGGGGTGCTGCTGCTTGAGGATCGCCGCCGCGCCCGCGACGTGCGGGGTCGCCATCGACGTACCGGAGATGGTCATGTAGCCGGCCGGCTTCTCGCCGACGTCCTGGGCTATCAGGTTGCCCGGGGCGGAGGCCGCGGTGATGTCCACGCCGGGCGCGGTCACGTCGGGCTTGAGGGCACCGTCCGTGCCGGGGCCGCGGCTGGAGAAGTCCGCCAGCACGTCCTTGTGGTCGACGGCGCCGACGGTCAGGGCCGCGGCGGCGCTGCCCGGGGAGCCGACGGTCTGCTCGCCGAAGTCGCCCTCGTTGCCGGCGGCGATGGCGAACAGGACGCCCTTCTCCTCGGAGAGCTTGTTCACCACCGCTTCCATCGGGTCGATCTCAGGCGTGTCCAGGCCGCCCAGGCTCATGTTGATGACGTCGGCGCCCTGCGCGGCGGCCCACTCCATGCCGGCGACGATCTCGGAGTCGCTGCCGTATCCGGCGTCGTCGAGAACCTTGCCGTTGAGGATCTTCGCGCCGGGCGCGACGCCCTTGTACGTGCCGCCGGACTTCGCGCCGGTGCCGGCCGCGATGGAGGCGACGTGCGTGCCGTGGCCGACCTTGTCGGTGGTGTCGGGCGCGGCGGAGAAGTTCTTGGCAGCGACGACCTGGCCCTTGAGGTCGGCGTGCGTGCCGTCGACCCCGGTGTCCAGGACGGCGATCTTGACGCCCTTGCCGTCGTAGCCGGCCGCCCAGGCCTTGGGGGCGCCGATCTGCGGGACGGACTTGTGGAGGGTGGCCTTGCGGACGCCGTCGAGCCAGACGTGCGCGATGCCGGAGGCGGTCTTGTCGCCGTTGGTGACGGCGTCCCAGAGCTCGGGGGTCTCCCCCTGCGGCGTCTGGACCGCGTCGGCGTTCAGGGTCTTCAGCGTGTGGCGCAGGGTGCCCGCGTCACGGACCTCGGCCTTGGTGGCCGCGGCGCTGCCCCGGTAGCCGACGATGACCTTCAGGCCCTTCTTCTGGGCCTTGCGGGTCGCGGACTTGTTGAGCTCGGTGACGTCGAAGAGACGCTGGTCGAGCTTGCCCGAGGCGACGAGACGGGCCGCGTCGGCCGGGATCACCAGGGTGTGGCCGTCGATCTTGCGGACCTGGACGGGTATGTCCTCACGGCCCTTGGCCCGCTCCAGGCCGACCACGCGGCCCTTGGCGTCCAGGGAGACCCGGTCACCGGTGATGAGCGTGATGTGGTGCTTGGCGGTGAGCGAGGCACGCTTGGCGGCGGCGGCCGTCCGCTCGCCGTCGGCCGACGCCGGGCTGGTCATGCCCGCCGCGAGGGCCACGGCTGCCGCTGTGGCGACCGTGGCCGCGTACGCCCTTTTCACTTGTCTGCGCAAGTTTCCCCCTTGCAGAAGTACCGGGCGAATTCCCCGTTCACCCGGCCGGGGGTGGTCTCGTACGCATGCGCGCACACCCCCCGGATCACGAAGTATGCCGAGGGGTGATCAGGCACTCAACAGATGAGAGGAGAGTAAGAAATTCGTCGGCCGACTGTTACACGGCCGCCGGAACTCCGTTACACGATCGCGGTGTTATGCACGAGTGTTCTCCTTGACGGAGATTCGGCCCCTGCGGAGGGTCGCCAGGCGCGGGGCCTTCTTCGCGAGGGCCGAGTCGTGGGTCACCATGACGAAAGTCAGCCCGAACTCCTCCCACATGCGCTCGAGCACGTCCATGACCTCGTCGCGCATCGACTCGTCGAGATTGCCGGTGGGTTCGTCGGCGAGCAGGACCTTCGGTTTCTTCACCAGGGCACGGGCGATGGCCACGCGCTGCTGCTGACCGCCGGACATCTCGCCGGGCAGATGGGAGAGGCGTTCGCCCAGGCCGACCGAATTCAGTGCCTCCGCGGCTTGTTCGCGCCGCTGTTTCGGCTTGACGCCGAGCGGGACGAGAGCCGTTTCGACGTTTTCCTGCGCGGTGAGCGTCGGGATCAGGTTGAAGGACTGGAAGACGAAACCGATGCTCTCGCTCCGCACACGGGTGAGTCGCGCCTCCGGCAGGGCGGCGAGATCCGTGCCGTCGAGGACGATCCGGCCGGACGTGGGGCGGTCCAGGCCGCCGAGCATCTGCAGCAGGGTGGATTTGCCGCCGCCGGTCGGGCCCTGGATGACCAGGCGGTCGCCGTCGGGGATGGTGAGGTCGATGCCGTCGAGGGCCTGCACGGTCTCCCTGGAACGGGTGTAGTGCTTGGTGACGGCGGTCAGTTCGTACACGCGGAACTCCTGGTCCTGGTGCTGGCTTCGGGTGCGGCGGGGGTGGGGGGCGTTACTCGACGCGCCGCAGGGCGTCCGCGGGGCGCAGCCGTGAGGCGCGCCAGCCGCCGAACGCGCCGGCGACCAGACCGCCCGTCACCGCCAGGCCGACCGCGAGGGCGATGGTCGCCGGGCTGACCGGTGCGGTGAGGGCGATGTCGAGCGTCCGCTGCGCCGCCGGTCCGCCCGGCCCGGCCCGGAAGCCCCCGAGGCCGCCAGCGGCGGCACCGCTCCCGCCCAGCTGCGCCTCCAGCGTGGGGCTCACGGCCGTCACGGCGTACGCGCCCGCCAGCCCGAGCGCGATGCCCAGCGCTCCGCCGGCCAGGCCGTTGACGACCGCCTCGCCGACCACCTGCCGGGTCACCCGGCCCGACGTCCACCCCAGCGCCTTGAGCGTGCCGAACTCGCGGACCCGGCGGGAGACCGCCGAGGACGTCAGCAGGCCCGCCACGAGGAACGCGGCCACGAGCACCACGACCGACAGCCACGTGCCCACGCTCGCGGCGAGGGAGGAGGCGGTGGACAGGGAGCCGGAGACGGTGTCCGCGAGGTCGGCGGAGGTGGTCACCGTCGTCCCCGGGATGTTCTTCCGGACCGTGGCCTTGACGCTCTCGATCCGCTGCGAGTCGGTGGCCTTCACATAGATCGTGGTGACCTTGTCCTTCGCGTCGGCCAGCGTCTGGGCCTGCTTCAGCGGGATGTAGAGGTCGGCGGCGGCGTCCCCGCTGTCGGCCGTGGCGATGCCGACGACCGTGAACTTCGTGTCCTTGACGGTGACCGTGGACCCGGTCCTGAGCTTCTTCTCCTTGGCGTACGCCGCGTCGGCCACGGCGACCTCGGCGCCGGTCTCGTCCGCCGCGAAGGCGCGGCCGCTGGTGATCCGGGAGGAGGTGAGCGGGCCGAGGGCCGGCTCGGTGACGTCGGTGCCGTAGACGGAGTAGCTGTTGACGTCGAAGTCGGCGCCGCCGCCCTCGACCCGGCCCTGCGGCGAGGGCTGCGCCCCGCCCGGACCGCCCCCCTGGCCGCCGCTGCCGTCCTGCTGGACGCGGCCGCGGGTGAACTCGCCGCTGACCTTGACGACCTGGAGGCTCAGCCCGCCCACCGCGTCCGCGACCCCGCTCTGCGCGGCCACCCGGTCCACGGTCGAGGCCGCCAGTGTCTGGAAGCCCTGCACCATGACGCGGTCGCTGCTCTGCTCGCCGCCGGAGCCGTCGTCCTGCGCGTCGAAGCGGAAGCGGGGCCGCTCGGTGCCGTCGGCGGCCGGTGCCGCGGCCTTGGTGACGGTCATGTCCGTGCCCAGCCCGTAGAGCGACTGGAGGACCTTGTCCTGCGCCTTGCCCATGCCGGCGGAGACGGAGGTGACGACGATGACCAGCGCGATGCCCAGCGCGAGTCCGGAGGCGACGACGAGAGCCGCCTTTCTGCGGCGGCGCAACTCGCGCCTCAGATAGGTGAAGAACATGGCGGCAAGCTAGGGACGGTCCGTGATGAGCGCTTGAGCCGCGCATAAGAGCCGGATGAGAAGCGGCGCGGAAGGCGCCGCCGGCAAAGGCCGGAAGCCGCCGCCCACCCCCGGCGAGAGGGCGGGCGGCGGCTTCCCGGTGTGCCGCCTGAGGACCGTCAGACGGCCGAACCGGCCTTCCAGTCGGCCCAGTTCATGTTCCAGCCGTTGAGGCCGTTGTCCGGCGCGATGGTCTTGTCGCCGGTGTTCTCGACGACGACCACGTCACCGAGGATCGAGTTGTCGAAGAACCAGGCGCCCGGCGTGTTCGGGTCGTCCGCGCCCTTGGCGTCCTGGAGGCCGACGCAGCCGTGGCTGGTGTTCGCGTTGCCGAAGATGGACTTCGCGCCCCAGTAGTTGCCGTGGATGAACGTGCCGGAGCTGGAGAGACGGATGGCGTGCGGCACGTCCTTGATGTCGTACTCGCCCTTGCCGTCGTCGTCCGTGAAGCCCACGGTCGCGCCGTTCATGCGCGTCTCCTTGAACTTCTCGGACATCACCATGACGCCCTCGTAGGTCTTGTTCTCCGGCGAGCCCGCGGAGATCGGGATCGTCCGGACGACCTTGCCGTCCTGCGTGACCTTCATCTGCTTGGTCTTCGCGTCGACGTAGGAGATCTGGTTCCGGCCGATCTTGAAGGTGACCGTCTTCTGCTGGACGCCGTAGACGCCCTCGGCGCCCTCGACGCCGTCGAGCGCGAGCTTCAGCGTGACGGTGGAGCCTTCCTTCCAGTAGTCCTCGGGACGGCAGTCCATGCGGTTGGCGCTGAACCAGTGGCAGGCGACCTCCTGGCCGCTGGTCGTGCTGACCGTGACGCCCTTCTGGACGGCTGCCTTGTTGGTGATCGCCTTGTCGAAGTTGATCGAGACCGGCATGCCGACGCCGACGGTGGTGCCGTCGTCCGGGGTGAAGTTGCCGATGAAGCTGTTGGCCGGGGAGACCGTGGTGAAGGAGGCGTTCTCGTGGGCGACGCGCCCGTCGGAGTCCTTGGCCTCCGCCGCCAGCTTGTAGGTGGTGGACCGCTCCAGCTGCGTGCTGGGCTTCCAGCTCTTCTTGTCGGCGGATATCTGACCGCTGACCTCGGTGCCGTCGGTGGTCGTCATCTTCACGGCCGTGAGCGTGCCCTTGCTCACGGTGACGGTGGCCGAGTTGTTGATCGAGGCGTTGTTCGAGCCGTCCTTGGGCGTGATCTTGATCTGGGCCTCGGAGGTCTTCTTGGCCGCGGCCTCGTCGACCTTCGACTGGGAGCTGTCGCCGCCGTCGCCGCCGGAGGCGCTGTCGTCGCCGCCGGAACAGGCCGAGAGCACCAGCACTCCGCCGAGCAGTGCGGACGCGACCGTCAGGCCCCTGCGCCGCTTACTGACCGTCATCACACGCTTCTCCATCGTTGCGATTTCCCCAAAACCCCGAGTCCCCCGTCACCGACCAAGTGCCCCCGTCGGGACGTGTGAGTCCCCGTCCGGAACGTTCAACGCTACGACCGGATCGTCCGGTTCCCCAGGCGGCGCAGGTGTGGGGATCACCACGTCCGTGACGGACGGGGCCGGCGGGACGGGTGGGGTCGTGCGCGGCATGAGACGCGCGGACCCCGGGCGGCGGTTGCCGCCCGGGGTCAGGAGATTCCCGCGCGGTCAGCCGTCGCTGTCGTCGTCGCCATCATCCTCGTCGAGGTCCCAGTCCGGTGCGTCGGGGTCGTAGTCGATCCGCTCGCTGCTCCAGGAGGCCTGCTGCAGCTCGACCCCCGGCACCTCACTGACCAGGTCGAACGGATCGACGAGGTAGGCGAGGGCCTCGGCGGTGTCTTCCGTCACAGCGCCCTCGGCGTGGGCCCGCTCCGCCTCCGGCATCCCGGCGTCGCCGGAGATCCGGCTCAGCGCGGACTTGGTGACCGCGTCGGGGTCGTCGATCTCGACGACGAGTTCCACCCGAAGCCGGACGAATCGTGATGTCTCTGGAGTGCTCATGGCGGGAGCGTACGGCCAAGGCCTCCTGTGACTTTCCCGTGACCCGCGCCTTTCACTAACATCGCCCCACACGGCCAATTCGCCGACGTCTCAAGGGGATCGATATTCCGTGTCATCCGCTCGCCGTCCGTTGCTGACCGCCACCGCAGCGGCGACCCTGCTGGGCGCCCTGTGGTTCGTTCCGTCCGCCAACGCGACGTCGGACTCGCCGGTGAGAGACGCGGTCTCGACGAGCCCGTCGCCGCAGGTCACGGAGCAGGCGCGGATCGCCGCCACGAGCGCGGACGCCTCCGTGCCGGGCACCCGCCTCGCCGACACCGGAAGCTTCGACAGCACGCCGTACGTGATCGGCGGGACCTTCTGCCTGACGCTGGGCGCCGGGTTCGTCGTGTACTCGGTCCGCCGGGAACGCCTCGGCCTGTGACCGCACTTGGCCTCCGGAGGGCGGGGCACGGCTGAAGGGCCCCGCCCGGCGGCAGGGCCCTCCTCCCGCCCGCCCCGCTACCGGAGCGGGCCGGTGACCGTCTCCACCGCCGCGAGCAGCCGCCCGTCGCGCACGAACGCGTCCGCGGCGGCCAGGTCGGGCGCCAGGTACCGGTCCGGGCCGGGACCACGGACCCCCGCCTCCCGCGCGGCGTCGATCACCGCCTGAGTGGCGGGCGCCGGGGTCAGCCCCTCGCGCAGTTCGATGGCGCGGGTGGCGGCGTACAGCTCGACGGCGAGGACGCGGGTGAGGTTGTCGACGGCCGTGCGCAGTTTGCGCGCCGCCGACCAGCCCATGGACACGTGGTCCTCCTGCATCGCCGAGGACGGGATCGAGTCGGCGGACGCCGGCACGGCGAGCCGCTTCAACTCGCTCACCAGCGCGGCCTGCGTGTACTGGGCGATCATCAGGCCCGAGTCCACACCGGCGTCGTCGGCGAGGAACGGCGGCAGGCCGTGGCTGCGGTTCTTGTCGAGCAGCCGGTCGGTGCGCCGCTCGGCGATGGAGCCGAGGTCGGCGGCGGCGATGGCGAGGAAGTCGAGCACGTAGGCGACGGGCGCCCCGTGGAAGTTGCCGTTGGACTCCACCCGGCCGTCGGGCAGCACGACGGGGTTGTCCACGGCCGAGGCCAGCTCCCGCTCGGCGACCAGCCGGGCGTGGGCCAGGGTGTCCCGCCCGGCCCCGGCCACCTGCGGGGCGCAGCGCACCGAGTAGGCGTCCTGGACGCGCGGGGCGTCGTCCTGGTGATGGCCGGTCAGACCCGAACCCTTCAGCACGGCCAGCATGTTGGCGGCGCTGGCGGCCTGGCCCGGGTGCGGCCGGATGGCGTGCAGCTCGGGGGCGAGGACCTTGTCGGTGCCGAGCAGCGCCTCCAGCGACAGCGCGGCCGTGACGTCGGCGGAGCGGTAGAGCCTGTCCAGGTCGGCCAGGGCCATGACCAGCATGCCGAGCATGCCGTCGGTGCCGTTGAGGAGGGCGAGCCCCTCCTTCTCGCGCAGTTCGACCGGCTGGATGCCGTGGGCGGCGAGCAGTTCGGCGGCCGGGCGCACGGTGCCGTCGGGGCCCTCGGCGTCGCCCTCGCCCATGAGCGCGAGCGCGCAGTGGGACAGCGGGGCGAGGTCGCCGGAGCAGCCGAGGGAGCCGTACTCGTGCACGACCGGGGTGATCCCGGCGTTGAGCAGGCCGGCCATGGTCCGCGCGACCTCGGGGCGCACGCCGGTGTGCCCGGAGCAGACGGTCTTCAGACGCAGGAACATCAGGGCGCGCACGACCTCGCGCTCGACCCGGGGGCCCATGCCGGCGGCGTGCGAGCGGACGATGTTGCGCTGGAGCTGCGCGCGCAGCCCGGGGCTGATGTGCCGGGTCGCCAGGGCGCCGAAGCCGGTGCTCACGCCGTACACGGGGTCGGGCTTGGCCGCCAGCGCGTCCACGATCTCGCGGGCCGCGGCGAGGGCGGCCAGGGCCTCCTCGGAGAGCTCGACGCGGGCGCCGCCGCGCGCCACGGCGAGCACGTCGGACGCGGTGACCCCGGACGTCCCCACCACCACAGTGTGCATATCCATATTCAGGAGCGTACGCAGTGAATTCGATGATGTCACCACTGGGGACGGCGTTCGCCCCTTACCGAATGCGTCACACCGCCCGGGGCCGCCGGAACCTCCGGGCGGTCGTCAGGGCGCGTGCCGGCCGCGGAAGCGCCGGCGCTCGCCGCCCGCCTCCCGGGACGGCTCGTCCGCGAGCCGCACCACGGGGTCGTCGGGCCCGGCCCGCCCGGCGACGACCGGGCGGCCGGCCCGCTCGGCCTTGGCCCGGTACTGGGCGGCGTCGGCGAGCCGGAAGAGCCGGCGGGCCGACCGTACGGTCCCGATCGGGTCCTCGGTGGAGGCGACACCGCACGCCACACCGTCCCCGAGCTCCAACTCCGCCGCCCTGCGGCACAGTTCCCCGGCCGCCTTGACGACCTGGTCCGCGGGCGGCCCCACCGCCAGCAGGCAGAACTCGTCCCCGCCGAGCCGCGCCGCGAGCGCCCCGGGCAGCATGGCCCCGCACAGCGACAGCACCGAGCCGAACCGCTCCAGGAGCCGGTCGCCCGCCGCGTGCCCGTGGGTGTCGTTGACCCGCTTGAGCCCGTTCAGATCGCAGACGACGAGGCTGACGACGGCGCCCTCCCTGCGGTGCCGCTCGATGGCCTGTTCCAGGCGTACGTCGACGGCACGGCGGTTGGCGAGCCCGGTGAGGGAGTCGGTGAAGGCGAGCCGCCGGGCCTCCTCCAGACGCTCGGTCTGGGCGATGCCGGCGGCCACGACGGAGGCCAGGACGGTGGCGAAGTCGGCGTCGGCCCGCCCGAAGACGGGCTCGCCCACCGGCCGGGCCACGTACAGCTCGCCCCAGGCCCTGCCGTGCAGCACGATCGGCGCGACGACACAGCAGCCGCGGCCGCGCCGCCGCAGGGCCGCCACCCGCTGGTGGCAGTACCCGGGCTGCCCCGCGGCGGGCCCCTCGGCCGTCTCCACCCACGCGTCGGGCTCGCCGCCGCCCGCCCACTGCTCGTGCAGGAACTCGGTGATCTCGGCGAACTGGTGCACCGGGTAGGCCTCGTCCTCCGGGAACTCCTCCTCGCCCTCGGCCAGCTCCCCGACGTTCACCAGGACCTTCAGCCGCCCGAGCTCCCGCTCCCAGACCGACAGTGCCGCGAAGCTGCCGCCCAGCGCCCGGCAGGCCCCCGAGGCCGCCGCACGCCACGCCTCACGCAGTCCGTGCGCGGCCGCCATCCCCTGAGCCAACGCGACGACGGCCGCCAGCCGTCTGTCCTCACCCATCACCCCAGGCTAGGGAGTTTTCGGCCAATCCGTTCTGTTGACGGGGCGAACGGGGAGAGCCGGGGGTTCACACGGGACGGGCGGTGTTCACAGCCACCGGCCCGCCCCCGGCCCCTACTCCCCGGGCCACTCCGGCTTGCGGCGTTCGTTGAACGCGGCGACGCCCTCCGCCCGGTCCCCGGAGAAGGCCGTGGCCCGCCACGCCGCGTCCTCGACCTCCAGCCCGGCCCGCAGGTCCAGCCCCTGCCCCAGGCGCAGGGCCCGCTTCGCCGCCCGCAGGCCCACCGGCGAGTTGCCGGCGATCCGGGTGGCCAGGGCCAGCGCCTCCTCCCGGTCGCGCCCCTCCTCCACCACGTGGTCCACCAGCCCCAACTCGCCCGCCTCCGCGGCCTCCACCCGCCGTGCGGAGAAGATCAGCTCGGCGGCCCGTGCCGCCCCGACCCGGCGCGGCAGCAACTGCGTCCCGCCGCCGCCGGGGATCACCCCGACCGACACCTCGGGCAGCCCCACCACGGCCGTCCGGTCCGCCACGATCACGTCGCACGCCAGCGCCAGTTCGAAGCCCCCGCCCAGCGCGAAACCGTGCACCGCGGCGACCGTCGGCACCGGCAGCTCCAGCACGCCGGTGTACGCCCCGCGGGTCACGGGCCGCTGCCGCAGCAGATCCGCGTCGCTGAACGCGTTGCGCTCCTTCAGGTCGGCCCCCACGCAGAAGGCCCGCTCGTGCGTCGAGGTCAGGACGACCGCCCGCACGTCCCGGTCCTCCCCCAGCGCCGCGCACGCCCCGGAGATCGACCGCGCCATCTCCGTGGACACCGCGTTCATGGCCTTGGGGCGGTCGAGGACGAGCTCCGCGACATGCCCCGGCCCGTGCCGCCGCACCAGCACGAACTCCCCGAACCGTTCCTCACTCATGACACCCTCCGGTTAACGCGGGTTAACAAGATCCGACGCTCAGATCATCGCAGCCGCACCCCGCCCGTGAAAGAGCGGACGCGACCGGTTCCCACCTCGGCCCGTCCACCCGTTCGAGTGACATCCCCCCAACTCCGCCCCCACCGCCCAAGGGAGCGCATAACGTGCGTCCGCCATGGCGCACAGGGGGTGCGTGCGCATCGGGGAGGAACCATGGGGACGACGGACACGCCGGCGAGGCCGCAGCAGGACACCAGGGCCACACGGCCCGGCCGGCGGGAGCCCGCCGCGCCCCACGAGCCGTCCCCGGCGGGAACCGGCCCCTGCGCCCCACGCCCCCGCGGCCGTCACCGCAAGCCCCGCCCCCGCAAGGTCCTGCTCGCCGCCGGTGGCCTCGCCCTGGCCGCGGGCGCCCTGAGCCTCGTACGCCTGACGTCGGGAGCCGGCTCCGACGGCGTCGGCACCGTCGAGGCCGGGCCGCGCCCGGACCCGGTCGTCTCCGGCACGGACGACTCCCCCGGCCGGGCGGCGGCCCCTCCGGCCGGGCCCGGGGCGAGCCCTTCGTCGCCCACGGCCCTCGGCGGCCTCACCCCGTCACCGGTCACCCGGGCCGCACAGCCCTCCGGGACCGCCCCGGCCGCCGGATCCGGCCGGGTCCCGGACCCGGCCACGACCACGGCCACCCGGCCCGGCACCACGGCCCGGCCCGGCCCGGCGGACCCCCCGGCTGCCCCGCCCCGGGGCGAGGGCCCGCGCCCGGCACCGACCGCGCCCGCACCGCCGAGTCGGGGCACCCCCACCGCGGCACCCGCGCCGGAGCGGCCCGACGAGCCGGACGAGCCGCGCCCGCCGCAGGATCCGGATCTGTGCGTGCCGGTCATCGGCCTGTGCGTGGACTCGCCGGCCGGCCTCCGCTGAGGCCCCGGACGGCGCACCGAGCGGCTACGGCGCCGCGTCGCGCCGCGTGAGCAGCCAGGGCTCGACCACGCCGAGCCCGCGCACCGGCCGCTGCCACATCGGCTGCAGCGCGAACCGGTACGACGGCGGCTCCTCGCCCTCCTTCTCCGCCGCGGCGGCCTCCTCGGCCGCCTCCGCCTCGGAGGCCGGGGCGTCCTGCGTGCGGATCAGCTCCTCGGCGAACGCGGAGTCGACGAGGACGGCGTCCTTCGGCGCTATCGAGGTGAGCCGGGAGGCCAGGTTCACGGTCGTGCCGAAGACATCACCCATTCGGGTGGTGACCGTGCCGAACGCCATGCCGACGCGCAGTTCCGGCATCGTCTCGTCGTGCGCCATCGTCTCGATCAGCCGCAGGGCGATCTCGGCGGCCGTGCCCGCGTCGTCGGCGGCGTACAGCACCTCGTCGCCGAGCGTCTTGATCAGCCGTCCGCCGTTGGCGGCCACCAGGTCGGCGGCCGTGGTCTCGAAGGCCTCGACCAGCTCGCCGAGCTCCTCCTCCTCCATCCGGCGGGTCAGCCGCGTGAATCCGACCAGGTCGGCGAAGCCGACGGCCAGCCGCCGGTCGACCATCTCCTCGTCGTCGGCGGCCTGCACGACCCGTCCGGCCGAGGCCGCGAGCTGCCGCCGCCAGACGTAGACCAGGAACTCCTCCAGCTCCGGCAGGAGCAGCTCGACGATCGGGTAGGTCACCTCGGTGCGGGTCATGCCCGGCTCGGGCGGCTCGGTCAGGCCCTCCAGGAAGGAGTCGATCTGCCACTCGGCGAGCCGCGCGGTGGTCTGCCCGGTGGAGCGGGCCACCTGGACGGCCATCGCCTCGCTCAGCAGCCCGGCCTCGACCAGGCCCGCCAGGCGCCGCAGCGCGAGGACGTCGGCCTCGGTCAGCGCCTTGGCCTGGCCGATGTCGGCGAATCCCATGGCCCGCCAGAAGCGGGAGGCCAGTTCCATGGAGACGCCGGCGCTGCGAGCCGCCTGGAAAGGGGTGTAGCGGCGCTCGGCACCCAGGATGAGCTGTTCCAGCCGCAGGGCGAGCGGATCCTCGCCGGGGTCGGCGCCCTGCGCGTCCGTGCCGGAGCCCGAGTCGTCGACGGTCACGCGTGCTGCCCTTCCGATCTGTCACGGTCATGTATCGACCGGCCTCAACTCTACGGCAGGTGTGCGCCAGCTCACTCCGTCAGGTTCAGCCGATGGGTGAGGCGCCCGGCGTCGCAGGAAACGCGACGTCCGCGCCGCCTCCCTGCCTCAGCTCACGCCGGCCTCAGGTGCACGATGTCCCCGGCGCCCACCGGCTCCTGCACCCCTTCCTCCGTCGCCAGCACCAGCCGTCCGTCCCCGTCCACGGCCACCGCTTCCCCGACCACGGCCCGGTCCCCCGGCAACTCCGCCCGCACCACCCTCCCGAGCGTCGCGCACCCGGCGGCATATGCCTCCTGCAACCCGCTCACGCCCGGGTCGCCCCCGGCCGCGCGCCACTTGCCGTACCACTCCTCCAGGGAGCGCAGCACACCGCGCAGCAGCGGGTCCCGGTCCGTGCTCACGGCCCCGGCCAGGGCCAGCGACCCCGCCGTCGGCACCGGCAGCTCGTCCGCCTTCAGGGTGACGTTGATGCCCACCCCGATCACGACTCCGTCGTCACCGGCCCGCTCGGCGAGGATCCCGCCGGCCTTGCGCTCCTCGCCCCCCACGGTGACCAGCAGGTCGTTCGGCCACTTCAGCGCCGTGTCGACGCCCGCCGCCCGCGCCAGCCCCGTCGCCACCGCCACCCCCGTGAGCAGCGGCAGCCACCCCCAGCGGGCCACCGGCACCTCGCCCGGCGTGAGCAGCACGGAGAAGAAGAGGCCGGAGCGCGCGGGCGCGGTCCACTGCCGGTCGAGACGCCCGCGCCCGGCGGTCTGCTCCTCGGCGACCAGTACGGCCCCCTCCACGGCCTCACCCCCGGCCGCCCGGGAGACCAGGTCGGAGTTGGTCGAGCCGGTGCGCTGGACGACCTCCACCCCCGACCACAGCCCTCCCTCCCGCACCAGGCCCCGGCGCAGGGCGGTGACGTTGAGGGGCGGCCGGTCCAAATCGGACCAGCGGCTTCCGTTGGGCTCTGATGCATCTCGCGGCGTCATGCAAGCCACCCTAGGTGTGGTAAACGCCGCACTGCCGATGTGGAGGGCCCCCACTACTCTACGGATGAGTAACCGTCCCCCCTTTTGAGCAGGCAGGGAGCCGCATCCCGATGTCCGAGCCGGAAGAGCAGCAGCAGCCTGACATTCACACGACCGCGGGCAAACTCGCGGATCTGAAGCGCCGCATCGACGAGGCGACGCACGCCGGCTCCGCACGCGCCGTGGAGAAGCAGCACGCCAAGGGCAAGCTGACGGCCCGTGAGCGGATCGAGCTCCTGCTCGACGAGGGCTCGTTCGTCGAGCTCGACGAGTTCGCCCGGCACCGCTCCACCAACTTCGGCCTCGACAGGAACCGCCCCTACGGCGACGGCGTCGTCACCGGGTACGGCACCGTCGACGGCCGCCCGGTCGCCGTGTTCTCGCAGGACTTCACCGTCTTCGGCGGCGCGCTGGGCGAGGTCTACGGGCAGAAGATCGTCAAGGTCATGGACTTCGCGCTGAAGACCGGCTGCCCGGTCATCGGCATCAACGACTCCGGTGGCGCCCGCATCCAGGAGGGTGTCGCCTCCCTCGGCGCCTACGGCGAGATCTTCCGCCGCAACACCCACGCCTCCGGCGTCATCCCGCAGATCAGTCTGGTCGTCGGGCCGTGCGCGGGCGGCGCGGTCTACTCCCCGGCCATCACCGACTTCACGGTCATGGTCGACCAGACCTCGCACATGTTCATCACCGGCCCCGACGTCATCAAGACCGTCACCGGCGAGGACGTCGGCTTCGAGGAGCTGGGCGGCGCCCGCACCCACAACGCGACCTCGGGCGTGGCCCACCACATGGCGGGCGACGAGAAGGACGCGATCGAGTACGTCAAGCAGCTGCTGTCGTACCTGCCGTCCAACAACCTCTCCGAGCCGCCCTCCTTCCCCGAGGAGGCGGACCTGGAGGTCACGGACGAGGACCGCGAGCTGGACACGATCGTCCCGGACAGCGCGAACCAGCCGTACGACATGCACGCGGTGATCGAGCACGTCCTGGACGACGCCGAGTTCTTCGAGACGCAGCCGCTGTACGCGCCGAACATCGTCACCGGCTTCGGCCGGGTCGAGGGCCGGCCGGTCGGTGTGGTCGCCAACCAGCCGATGCAGTTCGCCGGCTGCCTGGACATCAAGGCCAGCGAGAAGGCGGCCCGCTTCGTGCGGACCTGCGACGCCTTCAACGTCCCGGTGCTCACCTTCGTCGACGTCCCCGGCTTCCTGCCGGGCGTGGACCAGGAGCACGACGGCATCATCCGCCGCGGCGCCAAGCTGATCTACGCCTACGCCGAGGCGACCGTCCCGCTCATCACGGTCATCACCCGCAAGGCCTTCGGCGGCGCCTACGACGTCATGGGCTCCAAGCACCTGGGCGCGGACCTCAACCTCGCCTGGCCCACCGCCCAGATCGCCGTCATGGGCGCCCAGGGCGCGGTGAACATCCTGCACCGCCGCACCCTCGCGGAGGCCGAGGCGAACGGCGAGGACCTGGAGGCGGTGCGGGCCCGGCTGATCCAGGAGTACGAGGACACCCTCCTCAACCCCTACGTCGCGGCCGAGCGCGGTTACGTCGACGCGGTGATCCTGCCGTCCGAGACCCGCCGGCACGTCGTGCGGGGCCTGCGTCAACTGCGCACCAAGCGGGAATCCCTACCTCCGAAGAAGCACGGCAACATCCCCCTCTAGCCACCAGGAGCCCATATGACGATCAAGGTCGTACGGGGCAACCCGACCCCGGAGGAGCTGGCCGCCGCCCTGGCGGTGGTGAGGGCCCGCGCCGCGGCGGCGGCCGCCACGCCGCCCGGCGCGCCGACGCCCCGCGACTCCTGGTCCGACCCCTCCCGTGTCGCCGCCCACCGCCTGCCCCGGCCGGGGCCGTCGGCCTGGGGCCGTACGTACTGGCCGGCCTGAGATCTCAGGCGCGCGGGGAAACCGCGCACGGCGCAATCAAGGCGGGGCGCCGATTTGAGTACCCCTACTCAGGCGCCCCGCCCCGCCAGGCCGCACGCTGGACTCATGCTGTGGTCCGACCCCGAGAACGAACCGCCCGAGGAACTGCGGGACATGCAGGGCATGCTGCGGCGGCTGAGCGTTCTCCTGGCCCTGGCCATGGTGCTGGTGATGCTCGTGATCGGTGTGAGGTGAGGGAGTCCCGCACCGCCGATACGCTGAACGCATGACAGATCAGCCGCGCCGCCGACTCGTCCTCGCCTCCCAGTCCCCCGCCCGGCTCGGCCTGCTGCGCCAGGCCGGTCTCGCCCCCGAGGTGATCGTGAGCGGGGTCGACGAGGACGCCGTCACCGCCCCCACCCCCGCCGACCTGGCGCTCGCCCTCGCCGAGGCGAAGGCCTCGGTCGTCGCGGCCCGTCCGGACGTCAAGGGTGCCCTGGTGATCGGCTGCGACTCCGTGCTCGACCTGGACGGCCGGGCCCTCGGCAAGCCCGCCGACGCCGAGGAGGCCACCGCCCGCTGGAAGAACATGCGCGGCCGCGCCGGCACCCTGCAGACCGGCCACTGCGTCTACGACACGCGGACCGGCCGCTACGTCTCCGCCACGGCGTCCACGGTGGTCCACTTCGGTGAGCCCACCGACGAGGAGATCGCCGCCTACGTGGCCTCCGGCGAACCCCTCTACGTCGCCGGGGCGTTCACCCTGGACGGCCGCTCGGCCCCGTTCATCGACGGCATCGACGGCGACCACGGCAACGTCATCGGCATCAGCCTGCCCCTGGTCCGCCGGCTGCTGGCGGAACTGGGCGTCGGCATCACGGAGTTGTGGGCGCCGCCGGAGAAGTGACCGGGGAGCCGGCCGGGCGGTCGTAGGTCATCAGCAGCAGCACGATCGCGGCGAGCACCAGCACCATGAACAGGAACGCCGGCCAGCCGACCAACCCCCAGGTGAAGGCGCCCAGCAGCGCGTGCACGACCGCCGCGCTGATCAGCAGCACCCGCCCGAAGCCCGCCGGGGGCCGGTCGCGCACCGCCACGAGCAGCGCGACCAGGCCGCACAGGGCGAAGTAGAGGCCGAAGGCGATCCCGCCGATCTTCGACGACACCGACATCATGTGCGGGTCGAGCCCGGCCAGCGACATGTCCTGGCGGTCGACGACGACCCCCAGGAACCAGTTGAGCGCCGCGATGCCGAACGCCTCGGCGAACAGCACCACCGCCACGACCCACGCCACCGGCCTGCGCACCACCGCGCCCACCCTCTTCCGTTCGGGACAGCGCGAAGGCTACTAACGGGTAAACCCAGGGACAAGGGTCCGGTGGCGGGCAAAGAATCATTGGGCCATTCGTAGGGACTCCACAAAGAAACGGAGTGGCCCGCAGCACGTGATGACAGAGACCTTGACCACAGGGGACGGCTAGGGTTTCCCGGAGGAGCACTGCGTTCTGCGGTGCGACAAGGGATTTCGCGGGTCGAGCGAGCCTCGCATCACGCTCCGTGTGGGCAAGCTCACCACTGGGGACGGGTCGAAGTGCCGTGTCGGCAGTCCCTAAACTCGGCTTGTTTCAAGGAGGGAGCCTCAATCGTGCGCAAGGTGCTCATCGCCAACCGTGGCGAAATCGCTGTCCGCGTGGCCCGGGCCTGCCGGGACGCCGGGATCGCGAGCGTGGCCGTCTACGCCGACCCGGACCGGGACGCTCTGCATGTCCGCGCCGCGGATGAGGCGTTCGCCCTGGGCGGTGACACCCCGGGAACCAGCTACCTCGACATCGAGAAGGTGCTGAAGGCCGCCCGGGAGTCCGGCGCGGACGCGATCCACCCCGGCTACGGCTTCCTCTCCGAGAACGCCGAGTTCGCCCAGGCGGTGCTGGACGCGGGCCTGATCTGGATCGGCCCGCCGCCGCAGGCCATCCGCGACCTCGGCGACAAGGTCGCCGCCCGGCACATCGCCCAGCGCGCCGGCGCTCCCCTGGTCGCCGGCACGCCCGACCCGGTGTCCGGCGCCGACGAGGTCGTCGCCTTCGCCGAGGAGCACGGTCTGCCCATCGCCATCAAGGCGGCGTTCGGCGGCGGCGGCCGCGGCCTGAAGGTCGCGCGCACGCTGGAAGAGGTCCCGGAGCTGTACGACTCGGCCGTCCGTGAGGCCGTGGCGGCCTTCGGCCGCGGCGAGTGCTTCGTCGAGCGCTACCTCGACAAGCCCCGCCACGTCGAGACCCAATGCCTGGCCGACCAGCACGGCAACGTCGTGGTCGTCTCCACCCGTGACTGCTCCCTGCAGCGCCGCCACCAGAAGCTGGTCGAGGAGGCGCCCGCGCCGTTCCTCTCGGAGAAGCAGGTCGCCGAGCTGTACCGCGCGTCGAAGGCGATCCTGAAGGAGGCCGGCTACGTCGGCGCCGGCACGGTCGAGTTCCTCGTCGGCATGGACGGCACGATCTCCTTCCTGGAGGTCAACACCCGCCTCCAGGTGGAGCACCCGGTCACCGAGGAGGTCGCCGGCATCGACCTCGTGCGCGAGATGTTCCGCATCGCCGACGGCGAGGAGCTCGGGTACGGCGACCCGGAGCTGCGGGGTCACTCGTTCGAGTTCCGTATCAACGGCGAGGACCCGGGCCGCAACTTCCTGCCCGCGCCCGGCACCGTCACCACGTTCGCCCCGCCGTCCGGCCCGGGTGTCCGGCTGGACGCGGGCGTGGAGTCCGGCTCGGTCATCGGCCCGGCGTGGGACTCCCTGCTGGCGAAGCTGATCGTCACGGGCCGCACCCGCAAGGAGGCCCTGGAGCGGGCCGCGCGCGCCCTGGAGGAGTTCCAGGTCGAGGGCATGGCCACGGCCATCCCGTTCCACCGCGCGGTGGTGAAGGACCCGGCGTTCGCGCCCGAGCTGACCGGCTCGTCGGACCCGTTCACGGTCCACACCCGCTGGATCGAGACCGAGTTCGTCAACGAGATCAAGCCCTTCACCGCACCGGCCGACGCCGAGGCGGACGAGGAGCCGGGCCGCGAGACGGTGGTCGTCGAGGTCGGTGGCAAGCGCCTGGAGGTGTCCCTGCCGTCCTCGCTGGGCATGTCCCTGGCCCGCACGGGTCTCGCGGCGGGCGCCAAGCCCAAGCGCCGCGCGGCGAAGAAGTCGGGCCCCGTCGCCTCCGGCGACACGCTCGCCTCCCCGATGCAGGGCACCATCGTCAAGGTCGCGGTCGAGGAGGGCCAGGAGGTCAAGGAAGGCGACCTGGTCGTCGTCCTGGAGGCCATGAAGATGGAACAGCCCCTCAACGCGCACAAGTCCGGCACGATCAAGGGCCTGTCGGCGGACATCGGCGCGTCGGTGACGTCGGGCGCGGCGATCTGCGAGATCAAGGACTGACGCACCCGAGCACATCGCCTACGGCGCGGCCCCCCAGGGGGACCGCGCCGTAGGCGTCTCAACCGCAGGCAGTCATGCCACCGAGCTGCGGGCAATCGTGCCTCCCCCAGTGCCTGAACGGCCTGGGAGGCACCCCCAGGGGCGGCACGGGTGGGCGCGGCGGCACCCCGCACCGGGCTGCGCAACGCCCCGGCCTCAGCGGCAACGCCGAGCCCAGCGCAACCCGCAGCGCCTCAACCCACCGCCGCGCCGCTCAGCGCCGCCGCAGATCCGCCACCCGGGCCCGCTCGGACCCCGGCCCCTGCTCCCCGAGCATCGAGGTGGACCGCAGCCCACCACCCCCACCCCCCGGCACCTGCCGCCGGGGCCCGGGCAACGGCACGTCCCGGCGCTGCTGACGCGCCGGGACGGCATCACCCCCGGGGCCTGCCGACCCCGTGGAACCCCCCTGCCCGCCGGCCACGGTGATCTGCACGCCCTGGTCGGCCAGCGCCTGGAGCTCGGTGGCCGCACGGTCGTCATGGGCGGGCGGCTCGTCCGTCACGAGGCGCGTGATGAGGTCCGTCGGCACGGTCTGGAACATCGTGTCCGTCCCGAGCTTGGTGTGGTCCGCCAGGACCACGACCTCCGCGGCCGCCTGCACCAGCGCCCGGTCGACGGACGCCGACAGCATGTTGGACGTGGACAGCCCCCGCTCGGCGGTCAGCCCGCTCCCGGACAGGAAGGCCCGGGACACGCGCAGTCCGTGCAGGGACTGCTCGGCCCCGCTGCCCACCAGGGCGTAGTTCGAACCGCGGAGCGTACCGCCGGTCATCACGACCTCGACCCGGTTGGCGTGGGCCAGGGCCTGCGCCACGAGCAGCGAGTTGGTGACGACGGTCAGGCCGGGCACCCGGGCGAGCCGGCGGGCCAGCTCCTGGGTCGTCGTACCCGCCCCGACGACGATCGCCTCCCCCTCTTCCACGAGATTCGCGGCGAGGTCGGCGATGGCGGTCTTCTCGGCGGTCGCGAGATGGGACTTCTGCGGAAAGCCGGACTCCCGCGTGAAACCGCCCGGCAGTACCGCACCGCCGTGCCGGCGGTCGAGGAGTCCTTCTGCCTCCAGCGCGCGCACGTCCCGCCGTACGGTCACTTCGGAGGTCTGGACGACGCGGGCGAGCTCACGGAGCGACACGGCCCCGTTCGCTCGCACCATTTCGAGGATCAATTGGCGACGTTCTGCAGCGAACACGAAACTGACAGTAACGCCAGCGACCGTCTGCTTTCAGCAGTTTGCGCTGAATAGCAGAAGATGTTCGCACGCGGCAGCGGGAAGTGGTATAGGACCTAGTCGTCCCGCCTATGCCGCACGCATGATCGAACACACGCTGTGACCAGCGAGGAGCCGGTTTCGGCCTCAGCCGTCGCCGTTCATCTTCCGGGTGTGCAACTGCCGTGCCACCTCGGCGATCGAGCCCGACAGCGAGGGGTAGACGGTGAAGGCGTTCGCGATCTGTTCGACCGTCAGATTGTTGTCGACCGCGATCGAGATCGGGTGGATCAGTTCCGAGGCGCGCGGCGCCACGACCACGCCGCCCACCACGATGCCCGTGCCCGGCCGGCAGAAGATCTTGACGAAGCCGTCGCGGATGCCCTGCATCTTGGCGCGCGGGTTGCGCAGCAGCGGCAGCTTCACGACCCGGGCGTCGATCTTCCCGCCGTCGACGTCGGCCTGCGTGTAGCCGACGGTGGCGATCTCCGGGTCGGTGAAGACGTTCGAGGAGACGGTCTTCAGGTTCAGCGGGGCCACCGCGTCACCGAGGAAGTGGTACATGGCGATGCGCCCCTGCATGGCCGCCACGGACGCGAGGGCGAAGACCCCGGTCACGTCACCGGCGGCGTACACGCCGGGAGCGGTCGTGCGCGAGACCTTGTCGGTCCAGATGTGGCCGGACTCGCGCAGGCGGACCCCGGCCTCCTCCAGCCCCATGCCCTCGCTGTTGGGGACGGCGCCGACGGCCATCAGACAGTGCGAGCCGGTGATGACCCGCCCGTCGGCGAGCGTGACCTCGACCCGGTCGCCGACCCGCTTGGCGGACTGGGCCCGGGAGCGGCCCATGACGTTCATGCCGCGCCGCCGGAAGACGTCCTCCAGCACGGCGGCCGCGTCCGGGTCCTCGCCCGGCAGCACCCGGTCCCGCGACGACACGAGCGTCACCCGCGAGCCCAGCGCCTGGTAGGCACCGGCGAACTCGGCGCCGGTCACACCCGATCCGACCACGATCAGCTCCTCGGGGAGCTCGTCGAGGTCGTAGACCTGGGTCCAGTTCAGGATGCGCTCGCCGTCGGGCCGGGCGTCGGGCAGTTCCCGGGGGTGCCCGCCGGTGGCGATGAGCACCGCGTCCGCCGTGAGGGTCTCCTCGGTGCCGTCGGCGGCGCTCACGACGACCTTGCGCGACCCGTCGAGCGCCTGCATGCCCTCCAGCCGCCCGCGCCCGCGCAGGACACGCGCCCCGGCCCGGGTCACGGAGGCGGTGATGTCGTGCGACTGGGCGAGCGCCAGCCGCTTGACACGCCGGTTGACCTTGCCCAGGTCCACCCCGACCACACGGGCGGCCTGCTCCACGTGGGGGGTGTCGTCGGCGACGATGATGCCCAGCTCCTCGTAGGAGGAGTCGAAGGTGGTCATCACCTCGGCCGTCGCGATCAGGGTCTTCGACGGCACGCAGTCGGTGAGCACCGACGCCCCGCCCAGCCCGTCGCGGTCGACGACGGTCACCTCCGCGCCGAGTTGTGCGGCCACCAGCGCCGCTTCGTATCCGCCGGGTCCGCCACCGATGATCACGATCCGAGTCACGTACTCCATTGTCCCGCACCCCTCGGCACGGCACCGCCCCGGGGCGGCTCTGTTACGCGAGTGACGCCGTACGGCCTGCCGTACGCTCTCCCCATGTCGCTCTACGCCGCGTACGCCGGCAACCTCGACGCGCGGCTGATGTCCCGCCGCGCCCCGCACTCGCCGCTGCGCGCCACCGGCTGGCTGAACGGATGGCGACTGACCTTCGGCGGCGAGCACATGGGCTGGGAAGGCGCCCTGCCCACGATCGTGGAGGACCCGCTCTCCCAGGTCTTCGTCGCCCTGTACGACATCGCCCCGATGGACGAGGAGTCGCTGGACCGCTGGGAAGGCGTGGGCCTCGACATCTACCGCCGCACACGCGTACGGGTGCACACCCTGGACGGTGAGGAGTCCGCGTGGGCCTTCACCCTGAACGCGTACGAGGGCGGCCTGCCCTCCGCCCGCTACCTGGGCGAGATCGCCGACGCGGCGGAATCGGCCGGCGCTCCCCACGACTACGTCATGGAGCTGCGCAAGCGCCCCTGCTGACCGGCCGCCTCGTCGGAAACGACAAGACAACGATCGCCACCCCGTCAGCTCCGACATCTACGCGCGTAGGCATTCACCGGCTACCCTCGTCGGCGTGAACGCATCTCTTCTTCCGGACGACATCCAGGGCGACCCGCACGCGGCCGCCGACGCCGCCGCGGCCCGCCTGCGCGAACTCACGGGCGCCGAGACCCACGACGTCGCCCTCGTGATGGGCTCCGGCTGGGCCCCGGCCGTGGACGCCCTGGGCGCCCCCGAGGCCGAGTTCCGGGTCACCGAGCTGCCCGGCTTCCCGCCCCCGGCGGTGGAGGGGCACGGCGGCAAGATCCGCTCCTACCGGATCGGCAACAAGCGCGCCCTGGTCTTCCTGGGCCGCACGCACTACTACGAGGGCCGCGGCGTGGCCGCCGTCGCCCACGGCGTGCGCACCGCCGTGTCGGCCGGCTGCAAGACGATCGTCCTCACCAACGGCTGCGGCGGCCTGCGCGAGGGCATGCGCCCCGGCCAGCCGGTCCTGATCAGCGACCACATCAACCTCACCGCCACCTCCCCCATCGTCGGCGCCAACTTCGTCGACCTCACCGACCTGTACTCGCCGCGCCTGCGCGCCCTGTGCAAGGAGGTCGACCCCACCCTGGAGGAGGGCGTCTACGCCCAGTTCCCCGGCCCGCACTACGAGACGCCGGCCGAGATCCGCATGGCCCGGGTCATCGGCGCGGACCTGGTGGGCATGTCGACGGTCCTGGAGGCGATCGCCGCACGCGAGGCGGGCGCGGAGGTCCTGGGCATCTCCCTCGTCACCAACCTGGCGGCGGGCATGACGGGCGAGCCCCTGAACCACGAGGAGGTCCTCCAGGCCGGCCGCGACAGCGCCACCCGGATGGGCTCCCTGCTGGCCCAGGTCCTGGGCCGCCTGTAAGCACCCGGGCGCAGCGCACAACCGCTGCGCCCCCTCCGGGGCGAGACGCGCCCGCATCCGCCGACGCACGGAAGGGGACGTGCCGGGGGGTGTCCGCCCGCAGCGGTCGGCGCGTCGACGGACAGTGAGCCGGTACGCGACCCCATCGCGCCGTTCCGAGGACGGACACCCCCCGGCGCGGCCCGGACCCACACCCCACCGTCAGGCGAAGGCCCGCCCCCCCCCACCCACGACACCGGAGAGGCTGACACCACACCGTGCACGAGGAACTCATCGCCCAGGCCCAGGCGTGGCTCACCGAGGACCCCGACCCGGACACCCGCGCCGAGCTCGCCGGCCTCATCGACGCCCGGGACCACGCCGAACTCGCCGCCCGCTTCAGCGGCACGCTCCAGTTCGGCACCGCCGGCCTCCGCGGCGAACTCGGCGCCGGCCCGATGCGCATGAACCGCACGGTCGTCATCCGCGCCGCCGCGGGCCTCGCCGCGTACCTCAGGAAGCAGGGCCACGACGGCGGCCTGGTCGTCATCGGCTACGACGCCCGGTACAAGTCGCGCGACTTCGCCCTGGACACCGCCGCCGTCATGACCGGCGCCGGCCTGCGCGCGGCGATCCTCCCCCGCCCGCTGCCCACACCGGTGCTCGCCTTCGCGATAAGGCACCTCGGCGCGGTCGCCGGCGTGGAGGTCACCGCCAGCCACAACCCGCCGCGCGACAACGGCTACAAGGTCTACCTCGGCGACGGCTCCCAGATCGTCCCCCCGGCGGACGCCGAGATCGCCGCCGAGATCGCCGCCGTCCCCTCCCTCACCACGGTCAGCCGCCCCGCCGAGGGCTGGGACACCCTCGACGACAGCGTCCTCGACGCCTACCTGGCCCGCACGGACGCCGTCCTCGCCGAGGGCTCCCCGCGCACGGCCCGCACGGTCTACACGGCGATGCACGGCGTGGGCAAGGACGTCCTGCTGGCCGCCTTCGCCCGGGCCGGCTTCCCGGAGCCGGACCTGGTCGCCGAGCAGGCCGAGCCGGACCCGGACTTCCCGACCGTCGCGTTCCCCAACCCCGAGGAGCCGGGCGCGATGGACCTGGCGTTCGCCAGGGCCCGGGAGACCGCCCCCGACCTGATCATCGCCAACGACCCGGACGCGGACCGCTGCGCCGTCGCCGTCCAGGACGGCACCGACTGGCGCATGCTCCGCGGCGACGAGGTCGGCGCGCTCCTCGCCGCCCACCTGGTCCGGCGCGGCGCGACCGGCACCTTCGCCGAGTCGATCGTCTCGTCGTCCCTGCTCGGCCGGATCGCCGGGAAGGCGGGCCTGCGTCACGTCGAGACGCTGACCGGCTTCAAGTGGATCGCCCGCGCGGAGGGCCTGCGCTACGGCTACGAGGAGGCCCTCGGCTACTGCGTGGACCCCGACGGCGTCCGCGACAAGGACGGCATCACGGCAGCGCTGCTGGTCACGGAACTGGCGTCGCAGCTGAAGGAGGAGGGCCGCACCCTCCTGGACCTCCTGGACGACCTGGCGGTGGAGCACGGCCTGCACGCGACGGACCAGCTGTCGGTCCGCGTGGAGGACCTCTCGCTGATCGCGGCGGCGATGACCCGCCTGCGCGAGCAGCCCCCGACCGCGCTCGCCGGGCTGCCCGTCACCCGCACCGAGGACCTCACGCAGGGCACCGGGACCCTCCCGCCCACGGACGGTCTGCGCTACACGCTCGAAGGCGCCCGGGTGATCGTCCGCCCGAGCGGCACGGAGCCGAAGCTCAAGTGCTACCTGGAGGTCGTCGTCCCCGTCGCGTCGCACGCCGCTCTCCCCGAGGCGCGCGCGAAGGCGGCGGACGTCCTGGAGGCGATCAAGCGCGACCTGTCGGCGGCGGCCGGGATCTGACGGGGACGCCCCCGTCCGAGCGGCCCCGGCAGCCACCGGGGCCGCGGGGAGCCCGGCCGGACCCGGCCCGGCCACGCCGGCACCCGGCTGCCGGCCGGTGGGGCCGGTGGGGCCGGTGGGGGTGGTCCGCCGGGCTGCGGCGGGTGCCGGTGCGGTCCACCGGGGTCCCGGGGACTGACGGCGGCGGTTCAGGTCTTGCCTGTCCGACGACCCGCCCTCGGCCCCGGACCCCTGACCACCCCCGGCCACACCCAGGCGGGGGCCGGGCTGCTGGGGTGCCATCCGATGGCTCGGCCCAGGCGGTCCCGGTGGGTGCCCGGGTGGTTCAGGTCGTGTCCGGGCGATGAGTTCGGCGCACTCGGGCAGCACCCACCAGGCACCGGCCGACCGTCCCGACACCCACCAGGCACCGGCCGACCCTGCCGGCACCAGCCGGTCCTCCCGACACCGCCACGCACCGGCCGGTCCTCCCGACACCACCGGGCCCCGGCCCGCCCGTCCGGCACCCACCGGGCCCCGGCCCGCCCTCCCGGCACCCACCGGAACCCCGGCCGACCACCCGCCCGGCACGCCACCTCGCCCTCCGGCCGACCACCCGCCCGGCACGCCGCACGGTCTCCCGACCACCCGCCCGGCACGCCACCTGGTCCCCGGCCGGCCTCAGCCCGCCAGCAGCAACACCAGCACCAGCACCGCCCCGGCGACCGCCGGCCCCATCACCTCGTAGGCCCACCGCACGGTCACCTCACCCTGCGCCGACCCCGCCTCGCGCCGCGCCTCATGGAGGCCGCGCAGCTCGTCGACGATCCGGTCCGTCTCGGCCCGGACGGGCCCGTCGGAGACGGGCCCGGCGCCCGGACCGCCCCCGAGCCCCGCCCGCATCCCGAGCGCACTGCCCCGGCCCTCGTCCGGCGCCCCGTCGCGGCCCATCGCCCGCCGCGCCTGCGCGGTGGCCCGCATCTCGCGCCGCGCGGCCTTCTTGCGGGCCCGCAGCGACACCGGCACGGCCCACAGCTGGTACTTCGCACCGGAGTCGGTGACGATCTCGTTCGAATAGGAGGACCGCAGGGACGCGACCTTCCCCCACGGCACCACGATCACGCGGAACGGGTTGCGGATCCGCAGCCGGTCGTCGCCCGCGTACACGGCGGGCCGCAGCGTGAAGGCGACGACCAGCGGCACGACGAGGAGCATCACGGCGACGGCCATCCACGGCGTGCGCCCCTCGCCCGAGACGACGGCGTCGGTCCCGAGCCATCCGACGACGGCGAGCAGCAGCACACCGCCGGCGATGGCCGGAGCCGACCGGTACACCCGGTCCCGGGACTCGGGCTCCGGAGGCTGCGGCGCTGGCGACTGGGACTCGGGGCTCGTCATGTCTCGATTCTGCCGGACCGGTCCGGCGCTCCGTCATCCGCCCGAGGCTCTGCCGGGAACGGGCCTGGGAAGAACCCGAGGGCTGTACAGCCGCTACGCGCGTAGATATGCTCGTCTGGTGACCATGCCCAGTTCTGCACTCACCGCAGCTCACCCCCTCAAGGACGTCACCGCGTCCGACAGCGCGCTGCGCCGCTTCCTCCACGGGCTCCCGGGCGTCGACGCGGTCGGACTCGAAGGGCGTGCGGCCTCCCTCGGCACGCGTTCGATCAAGACGACCGCCAAGGCGTACGCGATCGACCTCGCCATCTCGATGGTCGACCTGACGACGCTGGAAGGCGCGGACACCCCGGGCAAGGTCCGGGCGCTCGGCGCGAAGGCGGTCAGGCCCGACCCGACGGACCGTACGACGCCCACGACGGCCGCCGTCTGCGTCTACCCCGACATGGTGGCCGTGGCCAAGGAGGCCGTCGCCGGTTCCGGCGTGAAGGTCGCCTCGGTGGCCACGGCGTTCCCGGCCGGCCGCGCCTCGCTCGACGTCAAGCTGACGGACGTGCGCGAGGCGGTCGCCGCGGGTGCCGACGAGATCGACATGGTCATCGACCGCGGCGCGTTCCTCGCGGGGCGATACTTGAAGGTGTACGACGAGATCACCGCCGTGAAGGAAGCCTGCGGCGGCTCGGCGCGCCTGAAGGTCATCTTCGAGACGGGCGAGCTCTCGACGTACGACAACATCCGCCGCGCGAGCTGGCTCGGCATGCTGGCGGGGGCGGACTTCATCAAGACCTCCACCGGAAAGGTCGCGGTCAACGCGACCCCGGCGAACACGCTGCTGATGCTGGAGGCGGTGCGCGACTTCCGCGCCCAGACCGGCATCCAGGTCGGCGTGAAGCCGGCCGGCGGCATCCGCACGTCCAAGGACGCCATCAAGTTCCTCGTGCTGGTCAACGAGACGGCGGGCGAGGACTGGCTGGACAACCACTGGTTCCGCTTCGGCGCCTCCTCGCTGCTCAACGACCTGCTGATGCAGCGCCAGAAGCTGGCCACCGGCCGCTACTCCGGTCCCGACTACGTGACGGTGGACTGATCACCATGGCATCGGTATTCGCATACGCCCCGGCCCCCGAGTCGCGCGCGGTCGTCGACATCGCGCCCTCCTACGGCCTGTTCATCGACGGCGAGTTCGTCGAGGCGGCCGACGGCAAGGTCTTCAAGACCGTCTCGCCGTCCTCCGAGGAGGTCCTGTCGGAGATCGCGCAGGCCGGTTCCGAGGACGTCGACCGGGCGGTGAAGGCCGCGCGGCGGGCGTTCGAGACGTGGTCGGCGCTGCCCGGCTCGGAGCGCGCCAAGTACCTGTTCCGCATCGCGCGGATCATCCAGGAGCGTTCCCGCGAGCTCGCCGTCCTGGAGACCCTCGACAACGGCAAGCCGATCAAGGAGACCCGCGACGCGGACCTCCCGCTGGTCGCCGCGCACTTCTTCTACTACGCGGGCTGGGCCGACAAGCTCGACCACGCCGGCTTCGGCGCGAACCCCCGGCCGCTCGGTGTCGCGGGCCAGGTCATCCCCTGGAACTTCCCGCTGCTGATGCTGGCGTGGAAGATCGCCCCGGCCCTCGCGACGGGCAACACGGTCGTCCTGAAGCCGGCCGAGACCACCCCCCTCTCGGCCCTGTTCTTCGCGGACATCTGCCGCCAGGCGGGCCTGCCCAAGGGCGTCGTCAACATCCTCCCGGGCTACGGCGACGCGGGAGCGGCGCTGGTCGCCCACCCGGACGTGGACAAGGTGGCCTTCACCGGCTCCACCGCCGTCGGCAAGGAGATCGCGCGGACGGTCGCGGGCACCCGCAAGAAGGTCACCCTGGAGCTGGGCGGCAAGGGCGCGAACATCGTCTTCGACGACGCGCCCGTCGACCAGGCCGTCGAGGGCATCGTCAACGGCATCTTCTTCAACCAGGGCCAGGTCTGCTGCGCGGGCAGCCGCCTGCTGGTGCAGGAGTCGATCCACGACGAGCTGCTCGACTCCCTCAAGCGCCGCCTGTCCACGCTGCGCCTCGGCGACCCGCTGGACAAGAACACCGACATCGGCGCGATCAACTCCGAGGAACAGCTCACCCGCATCACCTCGCTCGTCGAGCAGGGCGAGGCGGAGGGCGCCGAGCGCTGGTCCCCGGCCTGCGAACTGCCCGAGAGCGGCTACTGGTTCGCCCCGACGCTGTTCACGAACGTCACCCAGGCGCACACGGTCGCCCGGGACGAGATCTTCGGCCCGGTGCTGTCGGTGCTGACGTTCCGCACGCCGGACGAGGCGGTCGCCAAGGCCAACAACACGCCGTACGGGCTGTCCGCCGGCATCTGGACGGAGAAGGGCTCGCGCATCCTGGCGGTCGCGAACAAGCTCCGTGCGGGCGTCGTGTGGTCCAACACGTTCAACAAGTTCGACCCGACCTCGCCGTTCGGCGGTTACAAGGAGTCGGGCTTCGGCCGCGAGGGCGGCCGCCACGGCCTGGAGGCGTACCTCGATGTCTGAGAAGTCCGAGCAGCAGCGGCTGAGTGTCTTCAAGACCTACAAGCTGTACGTCGGCGGGAAGTTCCCGCGTTCCGAGAGCGGCCGGGTGTACGAGGTGATCGACGCAAAGGGCAACTGGCTGGCCAACGCGCCCCTGTCCTCCCGCAAGGACGCCCGGGACGCGGTCGTCGCAGCCCGCAAGGCGTTCGGCGGCTGGTCCGGGGCGACAGCGTACAACCGGGGCCAGGTGCTCTACCGCGTCGCCGAGATGCTGGAGGGCCGCCGGGACCAGTTCGTGCGTGAGGTGGCCGACGCGGAGGGCCTGGGCAAGTCCAGGGCCGCCGCGGTGGTGGACGCGACGATCGACCGCTGGGTCTGGTACGCGGGCTGGACCGACAAGATCGCCCAGGTGGTCGGCGGCGGCAACCCGGTCGCGGGCCCGTTCTTCAACCTGTCCTCCCCGGAGCCGACCGGCGTGGTCGCCGTCCTGGCGCCCCAGGAGTCGTCGTTCCTCGGCCTGGTGTCGGTGCTCGCCCCGGTGATCGCGACGGGCAACACGGCGGTCGTGGTGGCCAGCGAGAAGGCCCCGCTGCCCGCGCTGTCCCTCGCCGAGGTGCTGGCCACCTCGGACGTGCCCGGCGGCGTGGTCAACGTCCTGTCGGGCCGCACGGCCGAGATCGCCGCCCCGCTCGCCGCGCACCAGGACGTCAACGCGATCGACCTCGCGGGCGCCGACGAGGCGCTCGCGAAGGAGCTGGAGATCGCCGCGGCCGACAACCTCAAGCGCGTACTCCGTCCACAGCCTGTGGATTACGCGCGGACGCCCGGCATCGACCGCATGACCGCGTTCCTGGAGACCAAGACGGTCTGGCACCCCACGGGGTCGCTGGGCGCCTCGGGCTCCTCCTACTAGGAACGCCCACAGCCGGAGCCCCGGCCCTCCTCCGTCCGGGAGGGCCGGGGCTTCTTCCGTCCGCGCGCCTACTGCTGCGACAGCAGCCCCGCGGCCTGCCCCACCACGGGGATGCTCGCGATCGACTGCGCCTGCGCCACCGGCCCCGTCAGCGCCTGGGACGTCATCGGCTTGAAGTCGCCGAGCTGGGTGCCGACGCCGTTGTCGAGCGGGTCGACTCCCGTGCCGGCGAGCGGGTTGGGCTTGAGACCGGCGACCGGGCCCGTGACGTAGCCGACCGTGCCGGTCGCGGCCTGCAGACCGGACTGCGGGTCGATCCTGCCGAGGGAGGTGGGCCGCGTGCTGGCCACGCCGAGGAGGGACTCCGCGTCCGCCGCCGCCGTCGTGGTGCCCGCGCCCAGCGCCGCGCCCGCGGTCGCGAGGACGGCCAGGGCCCGCTGGGCGGCCGGCTTCTTGAGGGAGTCGTGTCGGGCCATCGCTGCCACCTTCTGATGCACTCGGTAACCGAAACAACGCGAAGGGTAGTTGAGGTGTGACGCGCGCATCAAAGCCGACCCGCGGGGTCGTACGGCCCCCGATGGATGCCTCACACTGGTGTCCCGTGAGTTCCCCTCTGCCCATACCCACGCGAGTCGTGCTGCTCTGCGGCCCCTCCGGCTCCGGCAAGTCCCTCCTCGCGGCCCGCTCCGGCCTTCCGGTGCTGCGGCTCGACGACTTCTACAAGGAGGGCGACGACCCGACCCTGCCCCTGGTCGCGGGGAGCTCCGACATCGACTGGGACCATCCGGAGTCCTGGGACGCGGACGCGGCCGTGGCCGCCATCGTCGAGCTGTGCGGCACGGGCCGCACGGACGTCCCCGTCTACGACATCGGGCTCAGCGCCCGTACCGGTGCGGACACGGTCGACATCGGCCGGACCCCGCTGTTCATCGCGGAGGGCATCTTCGCCGCCGAGATCGTCACGCGCTGCCGGGAGCTCGGCGTCCTCGCCGACGCGCTCTGCCTGAGCCGCGGCCCGGTGAAGACCTTCCGCCGCCGCTTCCTGCGGGACCTGAGGGAGGGCCGCAAGTCGGTGCCGTTCCTGCTGCGCCGCGGCTGGCGCCTGATGCGGCAGGAGCGCTCGATCGTCGCCCGCCAGACCGCGCTCGGCGCCCACGCCTGCGACCGTGACGAGGCGATGGGCCGGCTGGCGGCCGCGGCGGCGGGGCGCTGTGCGGGGCTGCGCACGGCGGCCTGACCGGACGGCGGGCCTGACCGGACGGCAGGCACACGAAAAAGCGGGACTGGACGGACCCCCCGGCCCTCCAGTCCCGCTCCCCGTTTCCCCCGTGCTCCCCCGTGTCCCCACTCTCCCGGGGAGACGCCCCCCAGCGTCTCCACGGATCCCCCGTGGGCCCCCTCTTGTGGTGCTCCCCCCCCGTACCTTCAGGCGACGAGCTCGCCGAAGGCGTCCTCCTCGTCACGGCCGAAGCTGAGGACCTCGTCCTCGCGCAGCCGGCGGAGCGACCGCCAGATGCTGGACTTCACCGTGCCGACACTGATGTCGAGGATGTCCGCGATCTCCGGGTCCGTGCGGCCCTCGTAGTAGCGCAGGACCAGCATGGTGCGCTGGAGCTCGGGCAGCCGGGCCAGCGCCTGCCACAGGACCGCGCGCAGCTCGGTGCCGCGCATCGCGTCCGTGTCGCCGGGCGTCTCCGGCAGTTCCTCGGTCGGGTACTCGTTGAGCTTGCGGCGCCGCCAGGCGCTGATGTGCAGGTTGGTCATGGTGCGGCGGAGGTATCCGCCGACCGCGGCCTTGTCGCTGATCCGGTCCCACGCCCGGTAGGTCGAGAACAGCGCGCTCTGCAGCAGGTCCTCGGCCTCGAAACGGTCGCCGGTCAGGTGGTAGGCGGTGGCGTACAGGGAGGCGCGGCGCTCCTGGACGTAGGCGGTGAACTCCGCCTCCGTCAGCGAGCGGCGCTCCCCCGAGTCCTCCCCGTACGCGGCTCCCCCGTGAACCGCCCCCGTCCCCTTGTTCTCCCCCGTGTGCGCGTCAACCACCGTCATGAACCCGGTGTGCTGACGCCCGGTGCCGCGAGCGCACCCCCGCCCGCTCACGGCACCGGACTTCTCCGGACCCCGGTGCACGTCGTGCAGACGCGTGATCACTGCGCTGGTGCTGGTGCCGTGCAGCGTGTTCATCTCGCGCCCCCCGTCGTGGACTTCCGGTGTGCGGCCCGCCGGCCGGCGGGCTTCCTTGCCTGTGCCGAAAAGCTTGCCGCGGCACTTTCATGGCCGTGTCCGCCGACTGTCACAGACCTGTCACAGGGGTCGGCCACAGGACGAACACACCTCGTCCACAGGGTTCGCCGGTACCGGCGGCATCCTGTCGGGCCCACCGGTCGAACCCCGAGCCCTCCATGGGCCAGAATGAGCCCGTGCCTTCCCTGTTGCTGATCGAGGACGACGACGCCATCCGGACGGCCCTGGAGCTCTCTCTGACGCGCCAGGGTCACCGCGTGGCGACCGCTGCCAGCGGTGAGGACGGTCTGAAGCTGCTGCGCGAGCAGCGGCCGGATCTGATCGTGCTGGACGTGATGCTGCCCGGCATCGACGGGTTCGAGGTGTGCCGGCGCATCCGGCGCACGGACCAGTTGCCGATCATCCTGCTGACCGCGCGCAGCGACGACATCGACGTCGTGGTCGGGCTGGAGTCCGGTGCCGACGACTACGTGGTGAAACCGGTGCAGGGGCGGGTGCTGGACGCCCGGATCCGGGCCGTGCTGCGGCGCGGCGAGCGGGAGTCCAACGACGCGGCGGCCTTCGGCAGCCTCGTCATCGACCGCTCGGCGATGACCGTGACCAAGAACGGCGAGGACCTCCAGCTCACGCCGACCGAGCTGCGGCTGCTGCTGGAGCTGAGCCGCCGTCCTGGGCAGGCGCTGTCCCGGCAGCAGCTGCTGCGGCTGGTGTGGGAGCACGACTACCTGGGCGACTCGCGGCTGGTGGACGCCTGCGTCCAGCGGCTGCGCGCCAAGGTCGAGGACGTGCCGTCGTCCCCGACGCTGATCCGTACCGTGCGCGGTGTCGGCTACCGGCTGGATCCGCCTCAGTGACCCAGCAGGACCCGGGGGGTAACCGCGGCTGGACCGCGGCACGCAAGGGAGTTCTGTCGCGGCTGCGCTTCACCAGCCTGCGGCTGAGGCTGGTCCTCGTCTTCGGCCTGGTGGCCCTGACGGCGGCCGTGTCGGCGTCCGGCATCGCGTACTGGCTCAACCGCGAGGCCGTGCTCACCCGCACCCAGGACGCCGTGCTGCGGGACTTCGAGCAGGAGATGCAGAACCGGGCGAGTGCGCTGCCCGAGCAGCCGACGCAGGACGAACTGCAGCACACGGCCGGGCAGATGGCGGGCAGCGACCAGCGCTTCAGCGTGCTGCTGGTGGCCCGCGACGCCGAGGGGAAGACCGTCTACGGCAGCTCCGGCGGGCTGAGCGGCTTCTCGCTGCGGGACGTGCCGGTGTCGCTGCGCACGGCGGTGAACAAGACGCAGAAGACCGACGGGACCGACAAGCACCCGCACCACCTGTACTGGCAGCGGATAGTCGACCACGACACCCCCTACCTCGTGGCGGGCACGCGGGTGATCGGCGGCGGCCCGACCGGTTACATGCTCAAGTCGCTGGAGCCGGAGGCCAAGGACCTCAACTCGCTGGCCTGGTCGCTGGGGATCGCCACGGCTCTCGCGCTGATCGGCTCGGCGCTGCTCGCGCAGGCCGCGGCGACGACCGTGCTCAAGCCGGTGCAACGGCTCGGGGCGGCCGCGCGGCGGCTCGGCGAGGGCAAGCTGGACACCCGGCTCAGAGTGTCCGGCACCGACGAACTGGCCGATCTGTCACGGACGTTCAACAACGCGGCCGAGGCGCTGGAGAAGCGGGTCGCCGACATGGCCGCCCGCGACGAGGCCTCCCGGCGGTTCGTGGCGGACATGAGCCACGAGCTGCGCACGCCGCTCACCGCCATCACCGCCGTCACGGAGGTACTGGAGGAGGAGCTGGAGGCGGAGACCGGGAGCATGGACCCGATGATCGAGCCGGCCGTCCGGCTCGTCGTCAGCGAGACCCGGCGCCTGAACGACCTGGTCGAGAACCTCATGGAGGTCACCCGCTTCGACGCGGGCACCGCCCGGCTCGTCCTGGACGACGTCGACATCGCCGACCAGATCACCGCCTGCATCGACGCCCGCGCCTGGCTGGACGCGGTCGAGCTGGACGCCGAGCGCGGCATCCACGCCCGGCTGGACCCGCGCCGGCTGGACGTCATCCTGGCCAACCTGATCGGCAACGCGCTCAAGCACGGCGGCTCCCCGGTGCGGGTGTCCGTCCGTGAGGAGGACGACTCGCTCGTCATCGAGGTGCAGGACCACGGGCCGGGCATCCCCGAGGACGTCCTGCCGCACGTCTTCGACCGCTTCTACAAGGCCAGCGCCTCCCGGCCGCGCTCCGAGGGCAGCGGGCTGGGGCTGTCCATCGCCCTGGAGAACGCCCACATCCACGGTGGCGGGATCACCGCGGCCAACTCGCCCGACTCCGGTGCGGTGTTCACGCTGCGGCTGCCGCGCGACTCCTCCGAGCCCGGGGAGCGGCCCGCGGAGGGCGACGAGGACAAGCCGGCGGACGACCTCGGCCGCGCCGAGGTCGAGGATCCGAAGGGGGACGCCCGATGACCGTACGACGCTCACGCACCACGACCGCCCAGGCCGGGCGGGGCGCCGGGCCGGCGCCCCGCCCGCGTGCCGTCCCCCCGGCGGGCCGGGCTCCGGGCGGACGGCGGCGGACGGCGGCACTGTCCCGGCCGGCCGGTCTGTCCGTGCTCGCCCTGCTGCTCGCCGGGTGCGGCATCCGCGCCACCGAGGTGCCCACGAACTTCGGGCCCGCGCCCTCGCGGGTGCAGTGCTCGCTCGCCGAGCCGGACGGGGCCGCGCAGGCCGCCCGGGGGCTTCCGGTGCAGGTGTTCCTGCTGTGCGGCTCCCAGCTCGTCACCGTCGACCGGACCGTACGGGTCCCGGACGGCGCGGCCGACTCCGAGCGGCGCGTGCTGGTCGCGCAGGGCCTGCTGGACCAGCTCGCGCAGCCGCCGTCGCCCGCCGAGAAGGAGGCCGGGTACAGCACGGACGTGCGCGGCGGCATGACGGTGGGCGGGCCGCGGCCCGGCGACCCGGAGGACACCCTGCGGCTCGGCACGGCGCCGGACAGCCTCACCTCCTACGCCCTCGCCCAGATCGTCTGCACCTTCTCCGACTCGGCGGCCGCCGAGGGCGACGGCTCCGTGGTCCTGGCGGGCCCGGGTGCCGAGCCGCCGCGCCGCTACGAGTGCACCGACGAGGTGCGGGCCCGCCCGGGCAGCACGGAACCGCCCGCCAAGGAGGTCGCCGCGGAGTGACGCGGGGCGGTTGTGGCGCATGCCTCACCGGTGTGGCGGGCCTCCCGGAACCGATCCCGCCGGAGGCCGCGTCTAGGGGGGCGTGCAGCGTCAAGGCTCCATCGGCGGCAGCGCCGCGTTCCGCATCCGGGTGACAGGAGGTGTCCTCCTCGTCGCGCATCTCGCGTTCGTCGCCTGGCTGACGCTGCGACCGCTCGACGTCCCGTGGGTGATGCCCGCCAATCTGCGGCCGTTCGCCGGCATCCGGGCCGACCTCGCCCTGGGCTGGCCCCAGGCGGTCCGCCCCATCGGCGAGAAGCTGGCCCTGCTGGCCCCGCTGGGCGTGCTGCTGCCGATGGTGAGCGGCCGGCTGGCCGTCTCGCCCCTGGTGTCCCTGCTGCGCACCGCCGCGGCCGGTGCCCTGCTGTCGCTGGGGATCGAGCTGCTGCAGACCGGGGTTCCCGGCCAGGTCGTCGACGTCGACTCGCTGTTCCTGAACACCGCGGGCGTCGCCCTCGCGCATCTCGCGCTGGTGCCCGCCGGCCGCTCCCGGCTGCGCCGCCGCGCGCCCCTGGGCCCACCCCGCGCGCCCCTCCCCGTGGAGGAGCCGGCTCAGGGTCGGACCCCGACGATTCCCAGGGTCGGGATCGCCCCGTGGAGCGACGCTTTGCCCCCTTCGTCTCCGTAGCGTGGAGTGCAGATGGGGTACTCGGACGGAGGCCTCACGCACCGACGTTGAAGGAGTCGCACATGTCCCGCCTCGCCCGCCCCACCCACGGCCGCATGATCGGCGGAGTGTGCGCCGCGCTGGCCCGGCGCTTCGGCACCTCCGCGACGACGATGCGGGTGATCTTCCTGGTGTCGTGCCTGCTGCCCGGGCCGCAGTTCCTGCTCTACATCGCGCTGTGGATCCTGCTGCCCTCGGAGAGCGGGACGCAGAGCAAGGCGCAGACCGCCTGGTGACGCATCCGCGAGAACGCCGGCGGGGCGCACCCCGGACCAGGGGTGCGCCCCGCCGGCGTGTGTGTCCGCCCGGGCGTGCGGTCAGCCGACCGGGACGCCGTTCACCGGCAGGCCGTGCGTGGGCAGGCCCTGCACCGGCAGGCCGCCCAGCAGCTTGGCGGCGGGGCCGGTCGGGCCCTCGGCCAGCAGCTGCTCGGCGACCGGCTGGGCGGCGGCGAGACCGGCACCGGCCGCCGTCTGCCCCTGGCCCAGCGCCTCGCCCGAGCCCGGCAGCGTCTGGGAGAGCTGCTCCGCCGGGAGCGCCGCGGTGACGGTCTCGAGCGTCCGGGCGGTGTCCGGGAGGGCCGGGGCGGCGTTGGCGGCGCCCGCACCGGCGGCGGCGAAGGCGGCACCGAGGGCGGCGACACCGAGGGACTTGGCAGCAGACTGCTTCATGTAAGGCGTCCTCGTAATGGGATGACAGGTGTGAGGGGTCCAGCGACCGTAGACACCCGGCACCACCCGCCGCAAACATCGAAATGCGGACGGATTGTGAACGCCGTCCGCATTCCTGGTGCGCCGATTTCCGCCCGGTCAGCCCTTGGAGGGGAAAGAACCGCTGGTGGAGGCCGTTTGCCGGAACAGCCATTCGGATTTCAGCTCGGCATATCCGGGCTTGATCACGTCATTGATCATGGCCAGTCGTTCATCGAAAGGAATGAACGCTGATTTCATCGCATTGACGGAGAACCACTGCATGTCGTCGAGCGTGTAACCGAATGCCTCGACAAGGTGCTCGAATTCTCGGCTCATGCTGGTGTGGGACATCAGGCGGTTGTCCGTGTTGACCGTGGCGCGGAAGTGCAGCCGGCGCAGCAGCCCGATGGGGTGTTCGGCGTACGAGGACGCGGCCCCGGTCTGGAGGTTGGAGCTGGGGCACAGCTCCAGCGGGATGCGCTTGTCCCGGACGTAGGAGGCGAGCCGCCCGAGTTCGACCCGGCCGTCCTCGTGGACCTGGATGTCGTCGATGATCCGCACCCCGTGCCCGAGCCGGTCGGCGCCGCACCACTGCAGGGCCTGCCAGATGGAGGGCAGCCCGAAGGCCTCGCCGGCGTGGATGGTGAAGTGGTTGTTCTCGCGCTTGAGGTACTCGAAGGCGTCGAGGTGGCGGGTGGGCGGGTAACCGGCCTCGGCGCCCGCGATGTCGAAGCCGACGACGCCCAGATCGCGGTAGCGGTTGGCGAGTTCGGCGATCTCCAGGGCCCGGGCGGCGTGCCGCATCGCGGTGAGCAGGGCGCCGACGCGGATGCGCAGGCCGTTCTCCCGGGCGCGCCGCTCCCCTTCCCGGAAGCCCTCGTTGACGGCCTCGACGACCTCTTCGAGGCTCAGACCGCCCTCCAGGTGCTGCTCGGGGGCGTAGCGCACCTCGGCGTAGACGACGCCGTCGGCGGCGAGGTCCTCTGCGCACTCGGCGGCGACGCGGACCAGGGCGTCGCGGGTCTGCATGACGGCGACGGTGTGCGAGAACGTCTCCAGGTACCGCTCCAGGGAACCGGAGTCGGCGGCCTCGCGGAACCAGAGGCCGAGCTTGTCCGGGTCCGTCTCGGGGAGCCGGTCGTAGCCGCTGTCGCGGGCGAGTCCGACGATCGTGGCGGGGCGCAGGCCGCCGTCGAGATGGTCGTGCAGCAGAACCTTGGGCGCCCGGCGGATCTGGTCCGGTGTCGGGGTGTTCGCAATGGTCTGGCTCGTCATTTCCGCACTCTAACTCCTACGCGCGTAGACGGCGCGTTCCCGTTCGCTTTGCGTTTCCGTCGATACGTAACGGTGACCCCCGGGACGGGTCGAGTACACCCACCCTTCTGACACTGTTCTGTCATGGCACACCAAGCGACGCCGGCGCGCGCGGCCCGGCTGGGAAGGACACTCGGACCGGAGCCGACGGCGGTGAGCGGTGTGGTGCTGCTGCTTCCCGGTGGTGACGAGGTCTCCGGCCGCAGACCCTCGCCCCTGCTGGCGACCGCCTCCGTCCGCGCGCTGGGGCGCCGGCTGGCCCGCGCGGGCCGGCCGGAGGGTCTCGCGGCGCACGTGGTGCACTACCGCTGCCGCGGCTGGAACGGCAGCGAGGCGAATCTGGCGCGCGACGCGGCCTGGGCCGCGGACGAGGCCGTACGGCGGTACGGGGACGTGCCGGTGTGCCTGGCCGGGGTCGGCATGGGCGGGCGGGCGGCCCTGCGCGCGGGTGGCCACGAGGCCGTCAACTCGGTGGTGGCGCTGGCTCCCTGGCTGCCGGAGGAGGACGTGGCGGCACCACCCGAACCGGTGAAGCAACTGGTGGGGCGTCAGGTGCTGATCGTGCACGGCACGAACGACGAGCGGACGGACCCGGAGCTGTCGTTCCGGCTCGCGGCACGGGCCAAGAAGGCGAACCGGGACGTGTGCCGGTTCGAAGTGCACTCCGACGGGCACGGGTTGAGCCAGTACCGGGACGAAGTGCTGGCGCTGGCCGAGGACTTCGCGATGGGCGCCTTGTTCGGCCGGGCCGTGTCCCGGCCGGTGCGGGACGCGCTGGCCGCGCCGCCGCCGCTGGGGTTGCGGATGCCGCTGGCCGCGGGGTTCAGTCCTTCCCGGCGGTAGCCGCCGTCCGGGTCGCCGTGTTCTTCGGCCCACGGGTCGCGTGTGGTTGCGCGCGCAGTTCCCCGCGCCCCCGAGTTCAGGGCAACAGGCTGCCCCTTCTTGAGAGAAGGAACTTCTTGAAGGCCGCCACCGGAGGTGTGTCCGGGTGGCCCTCCAGCCAGGCCACGCCGATTTCCCGGACCGCCCTGGGTGCGGTCACCGTCAGTTCGACCACTCCCGGGCGCGGGACCGCCGGCGGCGGCAGCAGGGCGACTCCCAGGCCCGCCGCCACCAGGCCGCGCAGGGTCTCGGCCTCCTCGCCCTCGAAGGCGATGCGGGGTTTGAAGCCGGCCTCCTTGCACAGGTCGTCGGTGATGCGGCGCAGGCCGTAGCCGGGCTCCAGGGTGACGAAGGTTTCCTCGGCCGCCTCGGCCAGGCGGACGCGGCGGCGGCCGGCCAGGCGGTGGTCGGCGGGGACGACCAGGCGGAGCTTCTGTTCGTCCAGGCGGCGGGCGACCAGGTCGGGGGCGTCCGGGACCGGGGACGTCAGGCACAGGTCGAGGTCACCGGCGCGCAGGCGTTCGAGCATGGCCTCGCCGTAGTTCTGCACGAGGCTGAAGCGGACGCGGGGGTGGTCGGCGCGGAAGGCCTGCAGGAGGCCGGGCACGGTCTCGGCGCCCATGGTGTGCAGGAAGCCGAAGGCGACCTTGCCGGTGGTGGGGTCGGCGTCGGCCCGGACCTCCTCGACCGCGCGCCCGACCTCCGCCAGGGCGCGTTCGACGGAGGTGAGGAAGGTGCGGCCGGCCGGGGTGAGGGAGACCGTGCGGCCGTGGCGGGCGAACAGGTCGACGCCCAGGTCCTGCTCCAGCCGGGCCATGGAGCGCGAGAGGGTCGACTGCGGCACGTTCATCTCCCGGGCCGCGCGCGTGACGTGTTCGGTGCGGGCGACGCCGGCGAAGTAGGCGAGCCGCGGCGCCAGCGAGGTCACCATGTCTTCTGTGTCACTGAACGGTGACAGCCACTCCGCTGAACTGTGCTCATGCGTCATGGGAACGATTATGGCCGTTCCATGCATTGGACGGATCAGTGGGCGGCTCCGTACGTTCGAGGCATGTCTCCCGCCAGTACCGGGGCGTCCACCGTCGTGGGCGCCGATGCCTCTGTCCCTGCTTCCGACGCACGCGTGTCCCCGGGCGGGCCCGGCTACCGCCGCATGAGCCTCGCCCTCTTCCTCGCGGGTGTCGCCACCTTCGCGCTGCTGTACTCCACGCAGGCGCTGCTCCCGCTGATCTCCGGCGAGTTCGGGGTCGCGGCGAGCGACGCGAGCTGGACCGTGGCCGCCGCGACGGGCGGGCTGGCGCTGTTCGTGCTGCCGATGAGCGCGCTGTCGGAACGCTTCGGGCGGCGTACGGTCATGACGGCCTCGCTGGGCGTGGCGGTGACCGTCGGGCTGCTGGTGCCCTTCGCCCCCTCGCTGGGCGTTCTGGTCGCGCTGCGGGCGCTCCAGGGCGCCGCGCTGGCCGGGCTGCCGGCGTCGGCGACGGCGTACCTCGCGGAGGAGGTCAGCCCCAAGGCGCTGGTCACCGCGATCGGGCTGTTCGTCGCGGGCAACAGCGTCGGCGGGATGAGCGGCCGGGTCATCACCGGCTGGGTCGCGCAGGAGTGGGGCTGGCGGGTCGCCGTCGGGGTCATCGGCGTGATCGCCGTTGCCTGCGCGGTGGCGTTCCGGGCGCTGCTGCCCGCCCCGCGGCACTTCACGGCCGGCTCACTGCGCCCCCGCGCCCTCGCCCGCACGGTCCGCGACCACCTGTCCAACCCGCTGCTGTGCCGGCTCTACGCCATCGGCGCGCTGTTCATGACGGTGTTCGGCGGGGTGTACACGGTCATCGGCTACCGGCTGACCGAGGCGCCGTTCTCGCTGCCGCAGGGCATCGTCGGCTCGATCTTCCTGGTGTACCTGGTCGGCACGGTGTCGGCGTCGACGGCCGGGCGCCTCGTGGGCCGGCTGGGCCGCCGGGGCGCGCTGTACGCGGGCGGCGGCACCACGGCGGCGGGGCTGCTGCTGTCCCTGGCGGGCTCGCTCCCGCTGGTCCTGCTGGGCCTGGTCCTCATCACCGCGGGGTTCTTCGCCGGCCACGCGGTGGCCTCGTCCGCGGTGAGCAAGACCGCCGCCCACGGCCGTGCCCAGGCGTCCGCGCTGTACCAGTCCGCGTACTACGTCGGCTCCAGCGCGGGCAGCACGCTCGGCGCCGTCGCCTTCCACGCGGGCGGCTGGGCCGGAACCGTCGGGGTCGGGCTGCTGGCGGTCCTGGGCGTCGTGACGATCACGGTGTTCGGGACCCGGGCGGCGCGGCTGCAGCGGCGGCTCGCCACCGCCGCCTGAGCCGTGCGGCCGGGCCCGGCGGGGAGGGCCCGCCGGCCCGGCGCCGTCGCCGGTACCGCTGTGGATCACCACGTCTGACCTGCGCCTTCGCGCGCTCGGGGGGCCGTTGTCAGTGGGCTGCGGTAGCTTCCGAAGTGCTGGGGCGCGATGGCGCGTGAACAGACGGTCCACAGGGGTGGGTGGAGATGGCGAACGGCACGACGGCACCGACGGATCTGGACACCAGGCTGGAGGCGCACCGCAAGGAGCTGACCGGCTACTGCTACCGCATGCTCGGCTCGTCCTTCGAGGCGGAGGACGCGGTGCAGGACACGATGGTCCGCGCCTGGCGCAGCTACGACAAGTTCGAGGGCCGCTCCAGCCTCCGCTCCTGGCTCTACCGCATCGCGACGAACGTGTGCCTGGACATGCTGACCGCGGGCAACAAGCGCGCCCGGCCCATGGATCTGACGGACTCCACCCCCCTGGCCCAGGCGGCCCTCTCCCCCCGACCGGACCACACCTGGCTGGAGCCCATGCCCGACGCCCGTGTGCTGCCCACGACCGAGGACCCGGCGGAGGCGGCGGTCGCGAAGGAGACCGTGCGGCTGGCCTTCATGGCCGCCCTGCAGCGTCTGCCGGCCAAGCAGCGTGCCGTGCTGATCCTGCGTGAGGTGCTGGCGTGGAAGGCGAGCGAGGTCGCCGAGCTGCTGGACACGTCCGTGGCGTCGGTCAACAGCGCCCTCCAGCGGGCCCGCGCGACCCTCGCCGAGCGGCAGGAGCCGGGCGCGGACGCGGTGGTCTCGGACCCGCTCGACGAGGAGCAGCAGAAGCTGCTCGACCGCTATGTCGCGGCCTTCGAGGGCTACGACATGACGGCGTTGACGGCCCTGCTGCACGAGGACGCCATCATGACGATGCCGCCGTTCGACCTGTGGCTGACCGGCGTCGAGGACATCACCGGCTTCATGACCACGCTCGGCGCGCCCTGCGCGGGCTCACGGCTGGTGCCGGTCCGGGTCAACGGCCTGCCGGGCTTCGCCCAGTACAAGCCCGACCCGGACAAGGGCGGCTTCACGCCGTGGGCGGTCCAGGTGCTGGAGATCTCAGACGGCCGGATCACCGGGTTCCACTGCTTCCTCGACACCCAGCGCTGGTTCCCCCTGTTCGACCTGCCCCTCCACCTCGAAGCGGAGACCGACGAGGCCGAGCAGGGCGCATAGGGCCGGATCGGGGTCGCGCAGCCGGATCCGGCCCCCGGCCCGGCGCGCGGCGAGCTGGAGCCGCGCCAGCAGGTCCACGGCGGCCAGCCCCGGCGGGCCCAGCCCTCCGACGTCACAGACCACCACCCGGGCACCGCCGGCCTGCAGCAGGGCCCGTACGTCGTCGCTCAGCCCGTTCACCTCGTCCCGGGTGACGGGTCCGGGCAGTACGAGCACGGGCGGTGTCATGGCGTCCACGATCGGTAGACCGGGCGGGCGGCGGTAACTCATCGCAGGGCCCGGTCCGTCAGCGCCGTAAGGATCACATTGACCTGGCCGCCGCCTTCCCCGGAGGGTTGGCTGTATGTCCCATGCATCTGCCCCTCCCGCGTCGTGTGACTCCTGCTGCGCCGGGCGGGGGCTGCCGTGCAGGGGGTGCTGAGCGGCTTCGCCGTGATCGCCGTCGTCATCGCGGTCGGCTATGTGATCGGCCTCCGGGGGCACCTGGGCGACGGCGGACGCGAGGTCCTCACCAGGCTCGCCTTCCACGTGGCCTCCCCCGCCCTGCTCTTCACCACGCTCGCCCGCGCCGACCTGTCGGTGGTCTTCTCCGACCGGCTGCTGGTCACGGCGATGAGCACGGCAGCCGCGGCGGGCGTCTTCGTGGCGGTGGGCGCCGCGCGCGGCTGGGGCGTGGGCCGCACGACGATCGGCGCCCTGTGCTCCAGCTACGTCAACTCGGGGAACCTGGGCATCCCGATCGCCGTGTACGTGCTGGGTGACGCGTCCCTGGTCGCGCCGGTGCTGCTGTTCCAGCTGGTCGGCGTCACGCCGGTGGCACTCACGATCCTGGACCTGGCGGGCGGCGGGGAGAAGCGGCCCCTGTGGCAGCGCCTGCTCACCCCGCTGCGCAACCCGATAGCGCTGGGGTCCCTGGCCGGCGTGGCGGCGTCCGCGTCGGGCCTGACGGTGCCGGGGCCGCTGATGGATCCCCTGACCCTGATCGGCAACATGTCCGTCCCGGCGGTCCTGCTGGCCTTCGGCATCTCCCTGCGCGGCAGCACCCTTCCGCTGCGGGGCGCGGAGCGGGCCCCCGTGCTGCTCGCCGTGACCCTCAAGGCGGTCGTCCAGCCCCTGGTCGCCTGGGCCCTGGCGGCGGGCGTGTTCGGCCTGCACGGGGCGCCCCTGCTCGACGTGGTGGTCACCTCCGCCCTGCCGGCGGCGCAGAACCTGTTCACGTACGCGAGCACCTACCGCGTGGGCGAGGTGCTGGCCCGGGAGGCGATCCTGCTGTCGACGGTGCTGGCGGTGCCGGTGCTGGTGGTGGTGGCGGCCCTGCTGGGGTGAGCCCGCCGGGTGACGGCGCGGCCCGGGCCGGCGGGAGAGCCCGTCAGCCGGTGGCGGCCCCGGCCGCGTCCCGCGCGCTCCCGGCGGCGCCCGGCCGGGAGCCGCCGTCCGGGGCCGCGGGGGGCTTGGTGTAGAGGACGTCGCGCGCCTGCTCGGCCGCGCGGGCCATGTTCTCGGCGACGAAGTCGACGAAGCGGGCGATGCCCTCCAGACGCACGGCGGCCGGGGTGCCGGGCCCGAGGACCCTGACGCCCTGCCGCGCGGCCTCGGCGATCTGGGCGCTGCCCCGGACCGCGGCGATCATCGACTGGTACCAGACGTCGTCGTCGACGATGTAGTGCTCGCGGCGGCGCTCGTCGCGCTCCCGGCGGATCAGGCCCTGGCTCTCGAGGAACGCGACCGCCTTGGAGACGGACGCCGGGCTGACCTGGAGGCGGCGGACGAGCTCGGCGGCGGTGAGGCTGCCCTCGTCGGTGGTGTAGAGGCAGGTGAGCACCCGGGACATCATCTTCGGCAGACCCTGCTGCATGAAGAGCGTGGTGAACACCTCCTCGTACTCACGCACCGCCTCGGGGTCCCGGCCGTGGGGCAGCGGGGACGCGCCGACGGACCGGGGCGCGGCCCGCCTGCGGCGGTGGGCGCGCTGTTCGGTGGCGCGGTGGGCCAGGTCGGCGCGGTAGCCGGTGGGGCCGCCGTTGCGCATGACCTCGCGCGTGACGGTCGAGGTCGGGCGGTCCAGGCGCCGGGCGATCTCCGCGTAGGCGAGTCCGTCGGCCAGTCCCAGCGCGATCTGCTGGCGTTCCTGCTGGGTGAGTCTGCCTCCCGGCATCGCGGCCTCCTCCGTGCTGATGGACGGCCCACAGTAGCGTTCACCGCAGCTTGTTGCAACGCACCGCATTCCCCGTGTTGCATTGCAAGTCTACCCATTGCAACAAAATACTGGCTCCTAGCTGCGACTATCCCAATCCAGCGCAACGAGCGTGTTGCCGGTTCCTTGAACGCAACGTAGCGTTTGCGGTGTCAGAAACATGAGACCAAGGAGTGCACGATGCAGACGTTCCCCACCGCCGCCCCGATCTCCGCCCTCCTCGACGTCCCCGCCGGCAGCATCCGGCTCATCGCCGCCGACCGCGCCGACACCACGGTCGAGATCCTGCCCGCCGACGCCTCCAAGAGCCGGGACACGGAGGCGGCCAAGCGGATCGAGGTCACCTTCGCCGACGGCGTGCTGCGCCTCACGGACCCCGAGGCGGAGAGCCGGTCCCTCCGGCACCCCGGCACCGTCGAGATCACCGTCCAGCTGCCCGCCGGCTCCCGCGTGGAGGCGAAGACGGCCAGCGGCGAGCTCCGCGGCGTCGGCCGCCTCGGGGACGTCGTCTTCGAGGGCGCGCAGGCCACGGTCAAGGTCGACGAGGCCGCGTCCGCCCGCCTGACCCTCTCCGCCGGTGACATCTCGGTCGGGCGCCTGGGCGGGGACGCGGAGATCCGGACCCAGAAGGGCGACATCGAGGTCGCCGAGGCCCTGGGCGGCACGCTCACGCTGCGCACCGAGCACGGCGGGATCACGGTCGGTGCCGCCGGCGGCGTCTCCGCCTCGCTGGACGCCGGCACCTCCTACGGCCGGATCAACAACGCGCTCCGGAACGCCGACGGGACCGCCGCCCTGACCATCCACGCGACCACTTCCTACGGCGACATCACCGCCCGCAGCCTGTGACCACCCGGAGCCCGGCGGGAAGCACCTCGTCATGGCCCGGCCACGACGGCGACCAGGGAGCGCGCGTCCCGCGCACACAGGACCCGCGCCGGGTACCAGCCGCTCACCGTGCCGGGGTCTCCCTGTCACCCGCTCCGGTCGGCGGCCGGGCCCGGCGCCGGCCCGGGGTGACCATCGGGGAGACGCGGGCCGCTTCCCGCACCGGCGCACACGCCGAGGGGCGGCGCACACCGACCACGTCGGAGTGCGCCGCCCCTTGCGTGTTCCCGCGGACGGACGCCGGTCAGGCGATGCGCTCCAGCACCACCGGCGACGGAGTGAAGTCCGTGCCGGCGGCCGCGATGTCGAAGGAGCCCTCGATGGCCTGGAGGGCGTACGCGAAGCGGTCCGGGGTGTCGGTGTGCAGGGTGAGCAGCGGCCGTCCCTCGGTCACCGTGTCGCCCGGCTTGGCGTGCATCTCGACGCCCGCGCCCGCCTGTACCGGGTCCTCCTTGCGCGCCCGGCCCGCGCCGAGCCGCCAGGCGGCGACGCCGATGGCGTAGGCGTCGAGGCGGGTGAGGACGCCCGAGGCCGGGGCCTTGATCACGTGCTGCTCGCGGGCCACCGGCAACTGCGCGTCCGGGTCGCCGCCCTGGGCCGCGATCATGCGCCGCCAGACGTCCATCGCCGAGCCGTCGGCCAGGGCCTTCGCCGGGTCGGCGTCCTTGATGCCGGCGGCGTCGAGCATCTCCCGGGCCAGGGCGATCGTCAGCTCGACCACGTCCGCGGGGCCGCCACCGGCCAGGACCTCGACCGACTCGCGGACCTCCAGGGCGTTGCCGGCCGTGAGGCCCAGCGGGGTCGACATGTCGGTGAGCAGTGCGACCGTCCTCACGCCGTGGTCGGTGCCGAGGCCGACCATGGTGGAGGCCAGTTCGCGGGCGTCCTCGATGGTCTTCATGAAGGCGCCCGTGCCGACCTTCACGTCCAGCACCAGCGAGCCCGTGCCCTCGGCGATCTTCTTCGACATGATCGAGGACGCGATCAGCGGGATGGCCTCGACCGTGCCGGTGACGTCGCGCAGTGCATAGAGCTTCTTGTCGGCGGGGGCCAGGCCGTCGCCCGCCGCGCAGATCACCGCGCCGGTGGTGTCGAGGACGTGCAGCATCTCCTCGTTGGAGAGCAGGGCCCGCCAGCCGGGGATGGACTCCAGCTTGTCGAGGGTGCCGCCGGTGTGGCCGAGGCCGCGGCCCGACAGCTGCGGGACGGCCGCGCCGCAGGCGGCGACCAGGGGGGCCAGCGGGAGGGTGATCTTGTCGCCGACACCGCCGGTGGAGTGCTTGTCGGCCGTCGGGCGGGACAGGGACGAGAAGTCCATGCTCTCGCCGGAGGCGATCATCGCGGCCGTCCAGCGGGCGATCTCGCGGCGGTTCATGCCGTTGAGCAGGATCGCCATGGCGAGCGCGGACATCTGCTCGTCGGCGACCTCCCCGCGGGTGTACGCGTCGATGACCCAGTCGATCTGCTCGTCGCTGAGTTCGCCGCGGTCCCGCTTGGCGCGGATGACGGAGATGGCGTCCATGGCCATGGCTTGGCTTCCTTCCGAGGGTTCCAGAAGCCGTACGGCCCCCCTGATCGACTCAGGAGGGCCGCACGGGAGTTACTTGCTGAGGTGGCCGGGCCCGAAGGCCTGCGGCAGCATCTCCGACAGCGGCAGGATTCCCGCCGGGGTCTCCAGCAGGAGGTCCGGGCCGCCGAACTCGTACAGCAGCTGGCGGCAGCGGCCGCACGGGACGAGCACCTCCCCGTCGCGGTCGACGCAGGTGAAGTGCGTCAGCCGGCCGCCGCCGGTGTTGTGCAGCTCGGAGACGAGGCCGCACTCGGCGCACAGGCCGAGACCGTACGAGGCGTTCTCGACGTTGCAGCCGGAGATGATCCGGCCGTCGTCGACCCGGGCCGCCACGCCGACCGGGTATCCGGAGTACGGGGCGTACGCCCGGGACATGGCGTCCCGGGCCACCGCGCGCAGCCGCTCCCAGTCGACGGCCGGGCCGGTGTCGGTCACTTGCCCTGCCCCTTCCGGTACGGCAGTCCGTCCGCCTTCGGCATGCGCAGCCGCTGGGCGGACAGCGCGAGCACGACCAGGGTGATGACGTACGGCGTGGCGGAGACGACCTGGTTCGGGACCTCGTCGGTGGAGGCGTACCAGGCGAACACCAGGGCGGCGACGACCGCCGTGACGATCGACGGCACGTACTTCTTGCGGACCACCAGCCAGATCGCGCCGATGACCAGCAGCAGCGCGCCGAGCAGCAGCAGGGCGTGGACGTTGGCGGAGCCGCCGCGCAGGTTGAGGCTGTCGGTGTAGCCGAACAGGCCCGCGCCGAGGGCGAGTCCGCCCGGCATCCAGTTGCCGAAGATCATCGCCGCGAGGCCGATGAAGCCGCGGCCGCTGACCTGGCCCTCCAGGTAGAAGGGGTTGGCCACGATGGACAGGAAGACACCGCCGAGGCCGGCCAGGCCGCCGGAGATGACGACGGCGATGTACTTGTACTTGTAGACGTTGACGCCGAGGGACTCGGCGGCCACCGGGTTCTCGCCGCAGGAGCGCAGCCGCAGGCCGAACGCGGTGCGCCACAGGATCCACCAGGTGGCGGGGATCAGCGCGACGGCGAGCAGGGTCAGCCAGGACACGTTGGTGACCAGGCCGCCGAGCAGGCCGGCGATGTCGGAGACGAAGAACCAGCCCTTGGCGTTGAGGTCCCGCAGGCCGTCGGAGAGTCCCGGCACCGTGAAGTGGCCGAGGGAGTCGACCGCCGGGGACTGCTTGGCCGAGCCGCCGGTGTGGCCCTCGAAGGCGAGGGGCGCGAGGTAGCGGGTGGCGCCGAGGGCGAGGATGTTGATCGCCACACCGGAGACGATGTGGTTGACGTTGAAGGTGACGGTGACGAAGGCGTGCAGCAGGCCGCCGATCGCGCCGCCGAGGATGCCGACCAGGACACCGGTCCACGGGCCCCACTGGAAGCCGGCCCAGGCGCCGAACCAGGTGCCGAGGATCATCATGCCTTCGAGGCCGATGTTGACCACGCCCGCGCGCTCGGCCCACAGGCCGCCCAGACCGGCGAGGCCGATCGGCACGGCGAGCTGGAGCGCGGTGGACATCTGGCTGACGTTGGTGATGCCGTCGGCGCCGGTGATGATGCGCACGATCGAGGTGAGCGCCAGTCCCCCGGCGATGATCAGCAGCAGGACGGGCCACGACAGGCGGCGGCCGGTCGGCGCCGCGGGCTGCAGCGTGGGCTGGTTGACGTCGGTCGCGGTGGTCATCGGCCAGCCACCTCCTTCGTGTTCTGGGCGCCGAGGACGTGGCCCGCGGCGAGTTCGGCGCCGACGCGGCGCTGCTGGCGGCGCAGGCCCCATTCGCGGACGGCCTCGTAGGACACGACGACCGAGAGGACGATCAGGCCCTGCATGATGACCGCGATCTCCTTGTCGTAGCCGTGGAAGTCCAGCTCGGGCGAGGCCTTGTCGAGCCAGGCCCACAGCAGGGCCGCGAACGCGATGCCGACGGGGCTGTTGCGGCCCAGCAGGGCGATGCCGATGCCGAGGAAGCCGATGCCGGTGGGGAAGTTCAGGCTGTAGGTGTGGGTGTCGCCGAGCAGGATCGGCAGGCCGGCCAGGCCCGCGATGCCGCCGGAGATCAGCATGGCGCTGAGGACCATGCGCTTGGGGTCCACGCCGCTGGCCGCCGCCGCGGTCTGCGAGGCGCCGGAGGCGCGCAGGTCGAAGCCGAAGCGGGTGCGGTTGAGGACGATCCAGTAGCCGATGCCGAGCAGCACGGCGAGCAGCACCAGGCCGTAGATCTCGCCGGCGGCGCCCATCGGGATGCCGGGGATCCAGCCCGACTCGTACATCTCGCCGGTGGTGTTGTTGTTGCCGACCTTCACGCCGAAGACGTCCGGCAGCCACAGGTAGGCGATCACCGAGGTGGCGATGGCGTTGAGCATGATCGTGGCGACGACCTCGCTGACGCCGCGGGTGACCTTGAGAACACCGGCGATGCCGGACCAGAAGGCGCCCGTGAGGACGGCCGTCAGGAGCAGCAGCGGGATCTGCAGGACGGCCGGGAGGTTCATGTGGGCGCCGACGATGGCGGCCATCATGGCGCCGAGCTGGTACTGGCCGTCGACGCCGATGTTGAACAGGTTCATCCGGAAGCCGATGGCCACCGCCAGGGCCGCGATGTAGTACATCGACGCCTGGTTGATGACCAGCACCTGGATGTCCGAGAAGCCGATCTGCTCGAACATCAGGGCGAACGGCTCGACCGGGTTCTTGCCCGACGCGATCAGCACGATCGCGCTCAGGACGAAGGCCACGGCGAGCGCGATGACCGGTCCGGCCACCGCGAGGAGCAGCCGCTCCTTGTCGAACTTCTTCATCAGCGGGCCTCGTCTTCCGGAGACTCGGGGGCGTCTGCCTTCGAGATCTCGGGGGTCTCGTCGTGCTCGAGGTGCCCGGTGGCGGCACCGGTCATGGCCGAGCCGAGCTCCTCGGGGGTGATGGTGGCCGGGTCGGCGTCCGCGACCAGCTTGCCGTTGTAGATCACGCGGAGCGTGTCGGACAGGCCGATCAGCTCGTCCAGGTCGGCGGAGATCAGCAGCACGGCCAGGCCCTCGCGGCGGGCCTCGCGGATGTGGTCCCAGATGGCCGCCTGGGCGCCGACGTCCACGCCCCGGGTGGGGTGGGCGGCGATGAGGAAGCGCGGCTCGTGGCTCATCTCGCGGCCGACGATCAGCTTCTGCTGGTTGCCGCCGGACAGGGAGGCGGCCGTGACGTCGATGCCGGGGGTGCGGACGTCGTACGCCTCGACGATGCGGCGCGTGTCCTCCTGCGCCGCCTTCGGGTCCAGCCAGACGCCCTTGGCCAGCGGCTTCTCGGTGACGTGGCCGAGGATGCGGTTCTCCCAGAGAGGGGCCTCCAGGAGCAGGCCGTGGCGGTGCCGGTCCTCGGGGATGTAGCCGATGCCCTGCTCGCGGCGCTTGCGGGTCGGCCAGGAGGTGATCTCCTCGTCGGCGAGCCGGATGGTGCCGGAGTCGGCGGACCGCAGGCCGATCAGCGCGTCGACGAGCTCGGTCTGCCCGTTGCCCTCCACACCGGCGATGCCGAGGACCTCGCCCGCGTGGATGGTGAAGGTGATGTCGTCGAGGAGGGCCTTGCCACCGGGGGCCGCCAGGTGCAGCTTCTCGACGCTGATGACGGGGCGGTCGGTGACCGTGGACTCGGCCGTCTCGGGGGTGGGCAGCTCGCTGCCGACCATCATCTCGGCGAGCTGGCGCGGGGTGGTCTCGGCCGGGACGGCGGTGCCGACGGTGGTGCCGCGGCGGATCACGGTGATGTCGTCGGCGACGGAGAGCACCTCGCCGAGCTTGTGCGAGATGAAGATGACCGACAGGCCCTCGGCGCGCAGTTCGCGCAGGTTGGCGAAGAGGGCGTCGACCTCCTGCGGCACGAGCACGGCGGTCGGCTCGTCCAGGATCAGAGTGGTGGCGCCGCGGTAGAGGACCTTGAGGATCTCCACGCGCTGGCGGGCGGCGACGCCGAGTTCCTCGACCAGCAGGTCGGGCTCGACGTCGAGGCCGTAGCGCTCGGAGAGCTCCTTGATCCTGCGGCGGGCCTTGGCGCCGATGCCGTGGAGCTTCTCGCTGCCGAGGACCACGTTCTCCAGGACCGTGAGGTTGTCGGCGAGCATGAAGTGCTGGTGGACCATGCCGATGCCGCGGGCGATGGCGTCGGCCGGGGACGAGAAGGAGACCTGCTCGCCGTCGACGGAGATGGTGCCCTCGTCCGGCTTCTGCATGCCGTAGAGGATCTTCATCAGGGTCGACTTGCCGGCGCCGTTCTCGCCGACGAGGGCGTGCACGGTGCCCTTGCGGACGCTGAGGTGGATGTCGTGGTTGGCCACGACACCGGGGAAACGCTTGGTGATCCCGGCGAGCTCGACGGCGGTCACCGATTCGTTGACCGCCGCTCCGGCCGGAGGGCTGCTGGACGCGTTGATGGCGCACTCTCCTGGGGACGGGGGCCGTCTACGCGCGTAGCGCCCCTACGGCATACAAAGGGGCCGGCACCCCGCGGCGACGGGGCACGAGGAGCGGCTCCCCGTACCCCGTCGAGCGGACGCAACCCCGGGGGTTACCGCCTGCTTCGAGGCAGTCGCTCGTCAGCTGCTCTTGACCTTGATCTCGCCGCTGATGATCTTCTCCTTGGCCGTCTTGATGGCTGCCTGGAGCTCGGCGTCGTCCGCGAACTTCGGGTTGGAGTTCGACAGGCTCACCTCGCCGGTCTTCAGATCGCCACGAACGATACCGGTCTCGGGCTTGCCGTCCTCGACCGACTTCGCCAGGTTGTACACCGCCTTGGCGACGTCCTTCATCGCCGAGGTCAGGATCGAGTCCTTGTACTTGGCGAGGGCTTCCTGCTGGTACTGGTCGGAGTCGACACCGATGGCCCACACCTTGTTGGCTGCGGCGGCCTCGATGACGCCCTGGCCGGACAGGCCGGCGGCCGCGTAGACCACGTCGGCCTTCTTCTCGATCTGGCCCTCGGCGGCCGTCTTGCCCTTGTCCGGGCTGGAGAAGCCGCCCTCCTCCGCCGTCTGGGTGAGGTACTGGGAGAGGACCTTGACCTTCGGGTTCGTGTCCTTGACGCCCTGCTCGAAGCCCGCCTGGAACTTGTGGATGAGCGGGATGTCCACGCCGCCGACGAAGCCGACGACGTTCGACTTGGTGCTCTTGGCCGCGGCGACACCGGCCAGGTAGGAGGCCTGCTCCTCGCTGAAGACCAGGTCGGCCACGTTCTTGGAGTTGATCGTGGCGTCGTCGACGATGCCGAAGGTGGTGTCCGGGAACTTCTCGGAGGCACCCTTGATGGCCGCCGCGTACGCGTAGCCGACGCCGATGACCGGGTTGTAGCCCTGCTTCGCCAGCGAGGCGAGGCGCTGCTCCTTGTCGGCGTCCGTCTCGCCCTCGGTGGGCTCCACGTCGGCCGTCTGGTACCCGAACTCCTTCTTCGCCTGCTCCAGGCCCGCGTAGGCCGCGTCGTTGAAGGACTGGTCGCCCTTGCCGCCGACGTCGTACGCGATGGCGAGGCCCTTGTCGCCCTTCGAGTCCGACGACCCGGCGGAGGTCGAGGTGCCGCCGCAGGCGGAGAGCGCGAGGGCCAGGGAGGCGGTCGCTGCGCCTGCGACCGTGATCCGGGAAATCCGGCGCATGTGTGGGTGCTCCTGTCGTACAACCGAGGTCGCACAGCGCCGGGACGGTTCAGCTTCAGCGCTGGCTTCGCCGCAGATTAACGCGCGTAGACCTGCCTGAAAACCCCTTCTGTCCACCTTGTTATAGGCCCGTGGCCTAGCCACCACCCGGCCTCGGCCCGGGTGTTGCCGACCGCAAACGCGGGGTGGCGCTGGGTGATCCGGGGCCCCTTCGGGACGGGAGAAACGCAGCGGGCGGGCACCCGGAGGTACCCGCCCGCTCGACTGCCCCTCAGGGCCGGTACTACTCGGTCTTCACCTTGATGGTGCCGTCGTCGATGCCCTGCTTCGCCTTGTCCACGGCCTCCTTGAGGCCGGCGACCTTGGCGAACTCGGGGTTCGACTCGGACAGGCCGACGCCGTCGACCTTCAGGTCGAAGGTCTGCGTGCCGGTCAGCGGCTTGTCGTCCTGCACGGACTTGGCCAGCGCGTAGACCGCGCCGCCGACGTCCTTGAGCGCGGAGGTGAGGATGTAGTTCTTGTACGGCGCGAGAGCGGCCTGCTTGTACTGGTCGGAGTCGACGCCGATCGCCCAGACCTTCGCCTTGGCGGCGGCCTCGATCACGCCCTGCCCGGACAGACCCGCGGCCGCGTAGAGCACGTCGGCCTTCTTCTCGATCTGGCCCTCGGCGGCGGCCTTGCCCTTGTCGGGGCTGGAGAAGCCGCCCTCCTCGGCCGTCTGGGTGAGGTACTGCGACAGCACCTTCACGCCGGGCTTGGTGTCCTCGACGCCCTGCTTGTAGCCGGCCTCGAACTTGTGGATCAGCGGGATGTCCACGCCGCCCACGAAGCCGACGACGTCGCTCTTGGTGGCCTTGGCGGCGGCGACACCGGCGAGGTACGAGGCCTGCTCCTCGGCGAAGACGAGGGAGGCGACGTTCTTGCCCTCGACGACCGAGTCCACGATGCCGAAGGTGGTCTTCGGGTACTTGAAGGCGACGGCCTTCATGGCCGGGCCGTACGCGAAGCCGACGCCGATGACCGGGTTGTAGCCCTGCTTGGCCAGCGAGGCGAGGCGCTGCTCCTTGTCGGCGTCCGTCTCGCCCTCGGTGGGCTCGATGTCGGCCGTCTTGTAGCCGAACTCGTCCTTGGCCTTCGTCAGGCCGGCGTAGGCGGCGTCGTTGAAGGACTGGTCACCCTTGCCGCCGACGTCGTAGGCGATGGCGACGCCGCGGTCGCTGCTGTCGCTGTCACCGCTGTCACTGCTGGTGCCGCCACAGGCCGTGGCGACGAGCCCCAGCGACGCGACCCCCACCGCGACGCGGGTCAGTTTCGAAATCCGACGCATCTGAAGTTCCCCATTCTCCGAAGCTCCGCAGCGGGTGCTCAGTTCGGCGCACATTAACGCGCGTAGACACTCCTGGGAACGGGTCGCCGCGGGGCCGTTATCCATTCGTGCCGATGGCCGGTTACGCCCTTGTGAACCACGGGATCGAACGGGGTCGAAAGGTGTACTCGGGGACCCGGCGCGTGCCTGCTCGTCACGCGCACCAGGCTGCCCCGGGGCTGCGCGGCTCGCAACCGGGGGCCGCCGTGGGGGGGCGCGGGCGTCATCCCGGCGCGGCGCCGTCGTGGCGCGTCGCGCGGTTCCCCGCGCCCCTGAGGGGGGGGCTAGCGCAGACCGTTGACGAGGGCCGCCGCGGTGAAGAGTTCGACGCCTACCGTGATCGCGGACTCGTCGACGTCGAAGTCGCCCTGGTGGAGGTCGCGGATCTGGCGTTCGCCGGGGGTGCGGACGCCCAGGCGGGCCATGGCGCCGGGGACGTGCTCCAGGTACCAGGAGAAGTCCTCGCCGCCGAGGCTCTGCTCGGTGCCCACGACGGAGTCGACCCCGCGCCGGGCGATCATCGCGTCGCGCAGCAGCTCGGTCACGCCGGGCTCATTGACGACGGGCGGGACGCCGCGCACGTAGTTGATCTCCGACTTGGCGCGGTGCAGGTTGGCGATCTCGTCGATCGCGGCCACCACCACGTCCGGGGCCTGCCGCCACGCCTCGATGTCCAGGCAGCGCACGGTCCCCGACAGCTCGGCGTGCTGCGGGATCACGTTGGGCGCGTGCCCCGACTCGATGCGGCCCCAGGTGATGGCGAGCCCGCTGCGGCTGTCGAAGCGCCGGCCGACCAGGGCGGGCACGTCGGTGACCACACGGGCCGCCGCGGTGACCAGGTCGGTGGTGAGGTGGGGGCGCGCGGTGTGGCCGCCCGGGCCGTCGAGGCCGATCTCCAGCCGGTCACAGGCGGAGGTGATGGGACCCTCGCGCAGCCCGATCTGCCCGGCGTCCACGCGGGGGTCGCAGTGCACGGCGATGATCGCGCCGACGCCTTCCAGCGCCCCGCACTTGATGGCGTCGGCGGCGCCGCCGGGCAGCACCTCCTCGGCCGGCTGGAAGATCAGCCGGACCGGGCGGGGCAGCTGGCCCCGCTTGTGCAGCTCGGCGAGGACGAGTCCGGCGCCGAGGACGACGGTGGTGTGCACGTCGTGGCCGCAGGCGTGCGCGCGGTCGGGCACGGTCGAGCGGTACGGGCAGTCCGCCTTGGTGTCCGGGATGGGCAGGCCGTCGATGTCGGCCCGCAGGGCGAGCATGCTGGGACCGCCGTCCCACTGCTCGCCCGCTACGCCGATGTCACAGACGAGTCCCGTCCCGACCGGCAGGACACGTGGCTTGAGCCCGGCCCTCTCCAGTCGCTCCTTGATCGCCGCGGTCGTGCGGAACTCCTGGTTGCCGAGCTCCGGGTGCATGTGCAGATCGCGCCGGAACGCGATGAGCTCGGCGCGCAGGGCGTCGGGCAGCGCGCCGGGAAGCACGGCTCCCGCGGGAAGATCGATCTCGGACTCCAGTGACATCAGTGGCTTCACCCTTTGAAGAGTAGGGCGCCGGGGTGGCCGCCCGACCCTGGATCAACAAAACTTCAACCCGTTAGGGGAAGAAAATATGACTGCCGGACGCATGGCTATCGACTGAGCTGGGTAAACTCGCACGCCTTTCAGGCCGAGTCGGCCGCCTGCCTCACCGAGTGTGACGTCGGCCACACCCGCATCACGGTTTCGGTATCCATCCATCCTCCTTCACGGATACCACGCCTTGCGCGGCGAACACGGGCGCGTTCATCAGCCGGACACACGCGCCGACGGGGTGCGCCCCGTGTGCGCCGACAGCCCCGGGTTCCTCGATTCCACGCAGGCCCCCGTACGACGCCGTCGCCGAGACACGCCCGGTCGTTCAGGGAGCCCGAGGACGGGGGAGAAACTGCCGCGCGTACCTGCAGGCCCACAGGCCGGGGCCGGCCGACGGGGCCCGGGTCCGTGGGGCGGGACCGGTCGTCGCCGGTCTACCCCGCGGCCACCGCGCCCGGCGCGCCCGCCGTCCCCGTCGCGGGGCTCGGCATGGCCGTGAAGGGCGCCGTGCCCGGCGGGTCGGCCGGAGGGGCCGGGGCGGTGGAGGGTTCGGGGGTCGCCGTGTCCGCCGTGTCCGCCGGTGTCAGACGGTGCACCTCGCGGGCCGTGCCCGTGACGCCGTCCAGGAAGCCCTGGGCGCGGGGCGAGGCGTGCTCGGTGAGCCAGGCCGGGTCGATGTCGCACACCGCGACGCGCACCTCCGTGCCGGACAGGGCGAGCGGGAGGGTGTGGACGACGGTGGACGGGAAGCTGAGGATCGTGCGGCCGATGGGGCCGCGGCGGGCGATCAGCTCCAGCGGGAGTTCGGGGCGGACGATCTCCAGGCCCGTCTCGACCGCCAGGCGGTGCAGCTTGTCGGTGCTCTCGCGGCGGTGGGCGAAGTAGCGGGTGGCGCCGTGGGCCTTGGCCAGGGCGCGGACGGCCTGAAGGTAGCGGCCGTCGTCCACCACGCCCGTCTCCACCAGGGACGTGCCCACCAGGTCCGCGCCCTTGGTCAGGCGCGGCGGGCCGAACCGGGCCCGGGTCCAGGCGAAGGCGTTGGCGCGGACCGTCACGCCCGGCGGGGTCTGCTCCATCGGCATGGAGGAGAAGATCTCGATGTGCCGGCCGTCGCCGGGGGTCAGGCGGCGGCGCGCCGAGGCCGACACCGGCGCGAAGAGCACGTCCCGCGGGCCGGGGCGCCCGCCCTTGCGGTGCCAGCGCACCAGGCGTTCGCCCCGGGCCAGCTGCCCGACGAACTCCATCGTGGCCGTGCCGTCGTCGACGACGACGAGGTCACGGGCGCGGGTGATCGTCAGCAGCAGCTGGACGTAGCGGGAGAAGGGGTCCCCCAGCACGATGCGGTGCGCCCTGCGGAGCAGGGCGGCCAGACCGCCGATGGTCTGGAAGGGCGCCAGCGGCCCGCCGCGGGCCTCCTCCCAGCGGACCTCGTGCCCCTCCTCGCGGGCCAGGTCGGACATCCGCCGCAGCTGGCCGCGCGTCATCGGGTCGACGGGCGACAGCACCACGAGGGTGAGCCCCACGCCGGGCGCGTGCGCGTGCGCCCACTCCAGCACGTTGAGCAGCTGTACCGGGCTCTCGACGAAGGCGAGAGTGTGGGGGCCGGCGTTCCCGGCGCGGGGGCTCATCGACGTACGACCGTCCCGTCGTAAGGGGGGTGGTGGGGGTGGTGCGCTCAGACGCCGACGGGCTCGCCCGCGGCCGTGGCGATCTCCGCCTCGGCGACCACGCCGGCGACGCGGCGCAGCTTCTTCATCGGGCCCAGCTCGGACTCGTAGACCTTCTTGACGCCGTCGCCGAGGGAGGCCTCGATGGTGCGGATGTCGCGCACCAGGCGGGTCAGGCCCTGCGGCTCGACGGAGGCGGCCTGGTCCGAGCCCCACATGGCGCGGTCGAGGGTGATGTGGCGCTCGACGAAGGTGGCGCCCAGGGCGACCGCGGCGAGGGTGGTCTGCAGACCGGTCTCGTGGCCGGAGTAGCCGATCGGGACGTTCGGGTACTCCTGCTGCAGGGTGTTGATCACGCGCAGGTTGAGCTCCTCGGCCTTGGCCGGGTAGGTCGACGTGGCGTGGCACATCAGGATGTTGTCCGAGCCGAGGACCTCCACCGCGTGGCGGATCTGCTTCGGCGTCGACATGCCGGTGGAGAGGATCACCGCGCGGCCGGTGGCGCGCAGGGCGCGCAGCAGCTCGTCGTCGGTGAGGGAGGCGGAGGCGACCTTGTGGGCGGGGACGTCGAACTTCTCCAGGAAGGCGACGGCCTCGGTGTCCCACGGGGAGGCGAACCAGTCGATGTTCTTCGACTTGCAGTACTCGTCGATGGCGCGGTACTCGTCCTCACCGAACTCCACGCGGTGGCGGTAGTCGATGTAGGTCATCCGGCCCCAGGGGGTGTCGCGCTCGATGTCCCACTGGTCGCGCGGGGTGCAGATCTCCGGCGTGCGCTTCTGGAACTTGACGGCGTCGCAGCCGGCCTCGGCGGCGGCGTCGATCAGCTTGAACGCGTTCTCCAGCTCGCCGTTGTGGTTGATGCCGATCTCACCGCAGACGTAGACCGGACGGCCCGGGCCGACCTCGCGCGAACCGAACTGGCGGATACGGGAGTTGGTGCTCATGGCAGGAGATGTCCTTACTTGGTGAGGGAATCGAGAGAGGGGCCGAGGATCCAGCTGGCGATCTCTCGGATCGCGCCGTCGCCACCGGGGACGGTGGTGACCGCGCGTGCGGCGCCGCGCACGACGTCGTGGGCGCTCGCGACCGCCACGGGCCAGCCGACGAGGGCGAAGCACGGGAGGTCATTGACGTCGTTGCCGACGTAGAGCACGCGCTCCGGCGCGATGCCCTGCTCCTCGCACCACTGCTTCAGCGCGAGGTCCTTGCGGTCGATGCCGTGCAGCACCGGGAGCTTGAGCTTCCGGGCCCGGGCGGCGACCACAGGGTTCTGTTCCGTGGACAGGATCAGCATCTTCAGGCCGCTCCTGCGGAGGGCAGCGATGCCGAGTCCGTCCCCGCGGTGCACGGAGACGAACTCCCGTCCCTCGGAGTCGACGAGCACCCGGTCGTCGGTCTGGGTGCCGTCGAAGTCGAGGACGACCGCGTCGATGTCGCCGGCGGTCGGGAGGGCGCCGGGCCGGTCCGCGTCGAACAGCGGCGCGAGGGCCCGGGCGCGGGCGAGGTCGTGCGGGTCGTCGATCTCCAGGACGCGCGCCGGGTCCGTGCGGACCAGTTCGGTGCGGCCGAAGAAGCGGTGCCGGTGCTCGCGGAAGCCGGTGGCCTCCATGGCGTAGGCGGCGCCGGTCTCCAGCAGGTCCTGGGGGCGGTCCTGGCGGCGGGGCCGGAAGGACTTGTCGTGGTTGACGCCGTAGCCGCCGCCCACCGCGGCGTCGGACTCCGCGGCGGAACCGGTGACGGCGATGTCCTCGACGGCATCGGCGTCGCGCCAGATGAACCCGTGGAAGGGCGCGACGGTGACGGCGGTGTCGGCGCCGTTCTCGGCGATCGCGGCGACGACCCCGTCGATGTCCTCGCGGACGAGGAACGGGCTGGTGCACTGCACGAGCAGGACCACGTCCACCGGTGCCCCGTGCAGGGCCTCGTGGGCGTCCATGGCGTGCAGGACGGCGGCCTCGGAGGTGGCGGTGTCACCGGCAATGGCGGCCGGGCGCAGCACCACCTCGGCGCCCGCCTGGCGGGCGGCGGCCGCGATGGCCTGGTCGTCGGTGGAGACCACGACGTCGGTCACGAGCCGCGCGGCGCGGCACTCACGGACCGCCCGCGCCACCAGCGGCACGCCGCCGACGGGCAGGAGGTTCTTCGCGGGCACGCCCTTGGAGCCGCCGCGTGCGGGGATCACCGCCAGCACGCGGCGCACGGAGGCGCCTCGGCCGGCTTCCGGTCGGGACATGGGCTCTACTCCTTGGGCAGGGGTCTCGGGGCGGCTCACAGCTCGCCCATCCGCCGGATGACGGGCGCCACGCGCTGCACGCCGTGCCGGTAGGCGCCGCGCGCCGCCCGGCGCACGATCTGCCGGACCGGTCCGGGCTCCCTGTCGGCGGCGGGCGCGCCGGGCAGCGGCGCGCCGTCGGGGCCGAGGTGGTGGCGGGCGAGGATCCCGGGCAGATAGCCGGGCGCGGTGACGGGGGTGTAGTACGGGGTCAGCGGGGGCAGGCCGCCGGGCCGGCCGAGCAGCTCGGCGATGCGCTCGCGGGCCGCGTCGAAGGCCGATTCGTAGGAACCGTCGGCGGCGACGCCCTGCCGGGAGACCCACTCCTCGTCGGGTGCCGGCCGGTGCCCGGCGTCGAGCTGGTCCCAGGAGGCGAGGCAGCCGGAGCCCACGAAGTGGTGGTTGCCGAGCGCCTCGCGCACGCCCAGGTCGGTCAGGACGACCGTGGGGATGCGGCGGTGCAGCGACTCCAGGGCGGCCGTGGAGCTGACCGTCACCAGCAGGTCGGTCCGGTCCAGGACCTCGCCCATGTTGCCGTAGACGAGGCGGAAGTTGGCCGGTGGATCGAGGCGCTGCACCAGCTTCTGGTAGGGCAGCTCCTCGATGTGGGTGGTGTGTTCGCCCGGCTTGGAGCGCAGCTTCAGCAGCACCTCGCGCCCGGGGTGCCGGCGGGCGTGCTGCACCAGCCGGTCCAGCAGGTACGTACGGTCCTTGCGGCTCTCGGGGACCGAGGGCTGGGCGGCGAAGACGACCGTGTACGGGTCGTGTTCCCCTTCGTACGAGGCGCCTCCGAGAAACGGCAGGGCCACCTCCGTCACCGCGGAGGCGTCGGCGCCGACCCCTTCGTACACGGCCCGGAAACGGTCCGCGTCCTGGCGGGAGTTGGCGAGGACGAGGTCGGCGCCGTGCCGCAGCAGCAGGCCGTCGGCGAGCTTCTCGTAGACGACGCCGACGTAGCCGGTGACGACGACGGGCCGTGAAGTGCGGCCCTCCCAGGCCCGCTTGAGGCCGTGCAGCATGGCCTGCACACCGCCGCCCACCAGGGACAGCACGAGGACGTCGTAGGACTCCTCGGCCATGACGCGCAGGAACTCGACGGCGGTGACCTCGCGGAGCGAGTCGGCGCGCACGCCCACTTCCCGGAGCTGGCGCGGGGTGGGCGTGGCCCGGCCGCGCAGCAGGAATCCGTCGAGGACGGGGCCGACTTGCGCGCCCTCGCGCGGTGCGGTTTCCATGGACGGTCCCGGGGCGATGCGGTGCGCGGTCAACGCACCCCATTTCCATCGGGTGTCGGAGTCCGCGAGGACCGCGATGCGCGGGCGCTTCGGTGTACTTGCTGGCACGTCGAAGACGCTAGGAAGCGAATCCTAGGTATGGCGGAACCGCGACTCAACGAAAAGTTAACAACACCCCTCCGGGACACGAACTGGCCCGTGGGAAAGCGGGAAGTACACGGGGTGCACCGTTCTGACACACGGAGTTCACCCGGTGTACGTTCACCGGAAAGTTGCGCTGCCGACCGGCCTCCTAACGTTTTGCGGGTGCCTAAGCTTTCCGTGATCGTGCCGTTCTACAACGTGCAGCAATATGCCCCGGACACCCTCAGAAGCCTTCGGCTGAACGCCGATCGCGATTTCGAGTTCATCCTGGTCGACGACCATTCCAAGGATGGAACCCCGGCCATTCTCGAACGGGCGGCCGAGGAGCTCTCGGATGTCGCGCAGGTGCGTTACATCCGACACGAGAAGAACGGCGGCCTCGCCACCGCCCGCAACACCGGCCTGGACGCGGCGCAGGGCGAGTACCTGACGTTCCTGGACGGTGACGACTGGCTGGCCCCCGGTTATCTCACCGAACTGGTGTCCGCCATGGACCGGTTGGGATGCGACTTCGTGCGCACCGACCATGTGCAGGCCACCGCCCGCGCCCGCTCGGTGCACCGGGTCCCGGTCGGCCGCCGCTGGGAGGCGTTCGACCCGCGTGAGGCGATCCTGCCCGCCCATCGCTCCACCTCCGTGGACTACGCCTACGCCTGGGCCGGCGCCTACCACCGCCGCCTGGTCGACAAGGGCGTGCTCCACTTCACCGACGGGCTGCGCACGGCCGAGGACCGGCCGTGGATCTGGAAGCTGCACCGGGAGGCGGAGTCGTTCGCCGTGATCAGCCTGCTGGGCGTGTTCTACCGGCGCGGGGTCGCCTCGTCCCTGACCCAGATCGGTGATGTCCGCCAGCTCGACTTCATCCGCGCCTTCGACCAGGTGATCGAGGAGACGGCCGCGGACCGGGAGGCGGACCGGCTGCTGCCCAAGGCGGTGCGCACCTACTGCGCGATCATCGCCCACCACCTCTCCAACGAAGACAGGTTCGAACCGGCCGTGGCCAGGCAGCTGCGGTCGATGAGCGCGGCGGCCATCAAGCGGATGCCGCAGGACGCGCTCCGTGACGCCCTGGAGGCCATGGACATGGACCGCGCGTCCAAGCTGCGGCGGCTGCGCCGCCGGGTGACTACGACGGGAGCGGCCGCCTGATGCCCGGGACCACTCAGATCTTCTGCGCCTCGACGCTGTACGGCGTGGCCACCCTGGCCGCCGCGATCGACTCCGACCTCTTCGAGGAGCCGGACCGCCGCGTGCTGCTGGTGTTCAACAACTCCGCGACCCCGGAGACCACCCCGGCGCTCGACGAGATGCCGGGCTTCGCGCCGCTGCGCGAGCACTTCGACGACGTGCTGTCCTGGAACGAGGCCATCCGCCCCTTCCACCCCGGGGCCTGGACCCCGCGCGCCGACGACATCCCGCTCTTCGAGCGCTACCTGCGGATGCTGTGGAACCTCGGCGACGACCAGGTCAGCCTGGTCCTGGAGTCGATCCAGGTGGCGCCTGCGCTCACGGTGGCCCAGCTGTTCACCGACGCCCCGATCGACGTCTACGCCGACGGCCTGATGAGCTACGGCCCCACGCGCAACAAGCTCGACCCGCTGGTCGGCACCCGCGTGCGGCGGCTGCTCCACCTGGATCTGGTGCCGGGGCTCACGCCGATGCTGCTGACCGAGTTCGGTGTGCCGGCCCACCTGGTGCCGACGCCCGCCTTCCTGAAGGTGCTGGGCGAGGTCACCGAGACCGTGCCCGAACTGCCCGCGCTGCCCGCCGGCTCGGCGCTGCTGCTCGGCCAGTACCTGTCGGCGCTGAACATCCTCTCCCCCGAGGAGGAGGAGGACCTGCACGTGCGGATGATGCGGGGCGCCGTCGCCCGCGGCCACCGCACGGTCGTCTTCAAGCCGCACCCGACCGCACCGGCCCGCTACAGCCGCGCCCTGGAGACCGAGGCCGAGAAGCTCGGCGTCGACCTCACCGTGCTGGACACGCCCGTCCTCGCCGAGGTCCTCTTCGACCGCGCCCGGCCCGCCCTGGTCGTGGGCTGCTTCTCCACCGCCCTGTTCACGGCCTCGGTCCTCTACGACCTGCCGGTCGCCCGCATCGGCACCGAGCTGCTCCTGGAGCGGCTGACGCCCTACCAGAACAGCAACCGCGTCCCCACCACCCTGGCGGACGCGCTGCTGCCCGACCTGGAGAGCGGCCGGGAGGGTGACGTGCTGCCCGCCGAGCGCCTGCCCGGGCTGCTCACCGCCGTCGGTTTCACCATGCAGCCGCAGATCTACCCGGAGCTGCGGGAAGAGGCCGAGCGGTTCCTCGCCCGGCACCTCGGCCCGCGCACCCGGCGCTACTTCAAGAAGCGCCGTCTCACCTCGCTCGGACTGCCCGGGGGTATTCCGCAGCGGCTGGCGTTCCTGCCACGCAATTCCACGGCACGCCGGGTGGTGCGACGGGCGCGGGCCCTGCGGAACAAGGCGGCGCGCCGCTGAGGAAGATGTGCCCGGCGCACGGGTGCGGCGACATCCAGATGAACCCGTGGGAACCGGCAGGCGAAGCCTGTCGCCTTCGAACGTGATTCCGTCAATTCCCGTCCTAGGGTGGCAGGCGCCCTGCCCGCCCACAGGCGGACCAGGTAAAGGACGTACGAGCCACACAGAGGTTTTCAGCGTGACCGAGACGGTCGTCAGCCCTCGTAAACCCCGGCCCGGTGCCGCCGTGCTGGTCGAACCCCCGGGCGCCACGACCGTCCCTCGGCGCCGGGAGAAGTCCGCAGGCCGGCTGCGCGCCCTGGACGGCCTGCGGCTGGTGGCCGCGCTGATGGTCGCGGCGTACCACTACGGCGGGCGCGACGGCGAGGTCACCGAGGCCTGGGGCTCCTCGCCGAAGCTGCAGTTCCCCACGCTGCACGAGTTCCTCGCCTACGGCTGCCTCGGCGTCCAGGTGTTCTTCGTGATCAGCGGGTTCGTGATCTGCATGAGCGGCTGGGGCCGGCCGCTGAAATCGTTCTTCGCCTCCCGCGCCTCCCGGCTGCTGCCCGCCTACTGGGTGGCGGTCCTGCTGGTGACGGCCGTCTTCGCGCTGCCGGTGGTCACCTACCACGCGGTCTCGCCGAGCGACGCGCTGGTGAACCTCACGATGCTGCAGATGCCGCTCGGCGTGGACCGGGTGCTCGGGGTGTGCTGGACGCTGTGGGCGGAGGTCCGCTTCTACGCCCTGTTCGCGCTGTGCGTCGTGCTGCCCGGGGCCACCCGGCGCCGGGTGATCCTGTTCTGCGCGGGCTGGACGCTGGCCGCGGTGATCGCCGACAACGCGCGGATGCCGCTGCTCGACATCGTCCTGATGCCGGAGTACGCCCCCTTCTTCATCGGCGGGGTCGGCCTGTACCTGATCCACCTGGACCGGCGGGACGTCTACGGCTGGGGCATCGTCGCGGTGAGCTGGCTGCTCGGGCAGCACTACGCGGTGCAGGGCCTGTGGCACGCGCCCGAGGCGGGCGGCTTCTCGTACCGCTCCTCCCTCGGCATCGTGCTCGTCGTCACCTTCGGGTTCGTGGCGGTCGCGGCGATCGCGCTGGGCTGGCTGCGCTGGGCGAACTGGCGCTGGCTGACGGTGGCCGGGGCGCTGACCTACCCGTTCTACCTGGTCCACGAGCACTTGGGCTGGGTGGCGATCGGCGCCCTGCACCGCGGTCTGGGGCTGCCGTCGGCGGCGACTTTCTCGCTGACGGTGGCGTCAATGCTGCTGCTGGCGTGGTTGCTGCACAAGTATGTGGAGAAGCCGCTGACACCACGGCTGCGGGAGCTGCTGGCCAAGGCCCGCTGAGCTGTTCACGGGCCGTTCACCCCACCGTCGGTTCGGGCAACGCGCACAGAGAAGGCTCGTCTCATGACCAACGCACACGTGACCGACAAGCACCCCGGTGAACTGGCGGACGTCCCGGGCTGGTTCCCCGCTCTGGACCAGATGCTCTTCACCTGGTTCCTCGAACGGCAGCGGAGGCAGGGGATCCGGGGCGACCTGCTGGAGCTGGGCGTCTACCTGGGCAAGAGCGCGATCCTGCTCGGCCGTCACCTGCAGCCGGGCGAGACGTTCACGGTCTGCGACCTGTTCGAGGGCGAGGCCCCGGACGGGGCCAACCAGGCGGAGGCGGCGAAGTCGTACTCCTCCCTCACCCGGCAGGCCTTCGAGCGGAACTACCTCTCCTTCCACGACACGCTGCCGGCGGTGATCGCCGCGCCCAGCTCCGCGGTGCCCGAGCAGGTGGCCCCGGGCACCTGCCGGTTCGTCCACATCGACGCCTCGCACCTGTACGAGCACGTGTACGCGGACATCGGCGCGGCCCACGACCTCCTGCAGCCCGACGGCGTCGTGGTCCTCGACGACTTCCGCTCCGAGCACACGCCGGGCGTCTCGGTCGCCGCCTGGGAGGCCGTCCTCAACCGGGGCCTGCGGCCGATCTGCCTCAGCACGCAGAAGTTGTACGCCACCTGGGGCGATCCGGGCCCGTTCCAGGAGGACCTGCTGGAGATGCTGCGCGAGCGCACGGACGTCGGGCTGAGCGTGCAGGAGGCGGCCGGGCACCGGCTGATCCGCACCCGCTCCCGGGGCATGAAGCCGCCGCCCTTCCCGACGTCACGGCACTACGTGCCCCCGGCGCCCGCACCGGCCCCCGCCGAGGTCGCCGAGCCCCGCGCCGCGCGCCCGGCCCGCCCGGCCCCGTCCCGGGCCCGCCGTCTCGCCAAGGACCTCCTGCCGCCGATCCTCACCCGGGCCGTACGACGGGCCCGGGCGGGCAGGGCCCGAGCCGCCGGGGTGTCATGAGACGCCGTAGCGCGCCGCGATCCCCTCGATCACGAGGGTCAGCCCCTCCTCGAAGTGCCGGCCGTAGTCCTCGAAGAGCTCCGCACCCGCCCGGGCCGACAGTGGGAAGTCGGCCATCCGGCGGGCGCGTTCGTCCATGTCGTAGCCTTCGCGGCGCTCGCCCGGCCGGGGATGCACGCCCTGCTCCTCGGTGACGAAGCCGAGCGTGTACAGGTAGGTCGTGTTGAGCGCCCGGGCGGCCTGCGGGAGCGTGAGACCGGCGGCCGTGAGCAGGCGCAGGTTGTCCTCCATCTGCGCGGCGTGCTCGATGCCGGTGAAGCGTGAGCCGCTGAAGACCTTCGCGCCGTCGCGGTAGCCGAGCAGCGCCGTGCGCAGTCCGCGGTTCGCCTTCAGCAGCCGCTCCCGCCAGCCGTCGGCGGGGTCGAGCGCGGCCCCGGCGACCATCCGGCGGTACATCTCCGTCGCCATCTCGTCGAGCAGCGCCTGCTTGTCCTTGAAGTGCCAGTAAAGGGCGGGCGCCTTCACGTCCAGCTCCCGGGCGATGGCGCGCAGGGTCAGACCGTCCAGGCCCACCTCGTTCAGCAGCCGCAGCGCGGTGTCCGCGACCCGGCGGCGGTCCAGGGGCGCGCGTCGTTCGGTACTCACGCTTGACAACTTAACACCGTTAAGGCCACGCTCCTGGACACGGCGGCACTTAACAACGTTAAGGAGTGGTGGGCGTATGGACACGGACGTGCTGGTGGTGGGCGCGGGCCCGGCCGGGCTGGCGCTCGGCATCGATCTCGCCCGGCGGGGCGTGGCCGCGCTGGTCGTCGAGCGGGCGCGGACGCTGTTCCCCGGCTCGCGGGGCAAGGGGCTGCAGCCGCGCACCATGGAGGTCTTCGACGACCTGGGCGTGCTCGGTGCCGTCCGCGCGGCGGGCGGCACCTATCCGGTGGGCATGATCTGGCGGGACGGCAGGCGCGCGGGCGAGCACCGGATGTTCGACCCGGCCAAGCCGAGCGAGGACGCCCCGTACAACGAGCCGTGGATGGTGCCCCAGTGGCGCACCCAGGAGATCCTGCGGGACCGGCTGGAGGAGCTGGGCGGGCGGGTCGCCTTCGGCCGTGAGGTCGTCGGGCTGGCGCAGGACGAGGAGGGGGTCCGTGCCGAGTTCGCCTCCGGCGGGGCCGTCACCGCCCGGTACCTCGTCGCCGCGGACGGCGGCCGCTCGACCGTGCGCCGGCTGCTGGGCATCGGCATGACGGGCGAGACCGTCGACCCGAACCCGACGCTGGTGGCGGACGTCCGCGTCAGCGGCCTGGACCGGGAGAACTGGCATCTCTTCCCGCCCGGCCGGCACGGCTTCCTGGCGCTCTGCCCGCTGGCCGGCACGGAGGACTTCCAGCTCACGGCGCAGTTCACGGACGGGACGGTCCCGGACCTCTCCCTGGAGGGGATACGCAAGGTCGTCGCCGCCCGCACGCACCTGGCGCCGGAGGCCGTGACGGAACTGCGCTGGGCCTCGGACTTCCGCCCCCGGGCGGCCCTCGCGGACCGCTTCCGCTCCGGCCGGGTCTTCCTCACCGGCGACGCGGCCCACGTCCACTCCCCGGCCGGTGGCCAGGGCCTCAACACCAGCGTCCAGGACGCCTACAACCTGGGCTGGAAACTGGGCGCGGTCCTGCGGGACGGCGCGGCGGCGGACCTGCTCGACTCCTACGAGGAGGAGCGGCGGCCCGTCGCCGCCGAGATGCTCGGGCTGTCCACACGCGTGCACCGCGGTGAGACCCGGCGCGGCGACGCGACCCGCCAACTCGGGCTCGGCTACCGGGAGTCGTCACTCACCGCCGAGACCCGGACCGCCCCGGGCCCGCTTCGCGCGGGCGACCGGGCCCCGGACGGGAGGGTGGCGGGCGTCCGGCTCTTCGACGCCTTCCGCGGCCCGCACTGGACGCTGCTCGCCCTCGGCGGCGACGCACCGGCCGTACCGGGCCCCGGCCCACGCATCCGGGTCGTACGAGGCCCCGCGCCGGGTCCCTACACGCCCGGCCTGTACCTCGTCCGTCCCGACGGCTACCTGGGCTGGGCGGGCGACACGGCGGCCGGACTCCCCGGGCACCTGGCCCGCTTCGGCCTCTAGCTGCGGGCCGGCGCCGCCTTACGAACTCGCCAGCGACAGCTTCACCGCGAACCCCAGGAACAGCGCGCCCGCCGCCGAGGTCGCCCCGGCCGACAGGCGCCTGCGGCGGCGGAAGGCCGCGGCCAGGCGGGTGCCGCCGAAGATCAGCGCGCTGAGGTACAGCACGCTGGCCAGCTGGGCGAGGACGCCGAGGACGACGAAGGACAGCGCCGGGTAGGCGTACGCCGGGTCCACGAACTGCACGAAGAAGGCGACGAAGAACAGGATCGCCTTCGGGTTGAACAGGCTGACGACGAAGGCGCGCCGGAAGGGCCGCTCCCCGGCCGGTGCGGCGGCCTCACCGCCGGCGGCGCGCTCGCCGCGCGCCCGCCACATGCCCCAGGCGGCCCGCAGCATGCCGATCGCCAGCCATGTGAGGTATCCGGCCCCCGCGTACTTCACGATCCCGAACAGCACGGCGTTCGCCTGCAGCAGCGAGGCGACACCGGCCGCGGACAGCGTCATCAGCACCGCGTCCCCGCACCACACGCCCGCGGCGGCGGTGTACCCGGAGCGCACGCCGCGACGGGCGGCCACGGACAGCACGTACAGCGAGTTGGGGCCGGGCAGCAGGATGATCAGAACGAGGCCCGCCAGGTAGGTGGGCAGATCGATGACACCGAACATGCAAGGGAGTGTCGCACGGAGGCCCGGCGTCCGGCCCCGGTGCTCCCCGGCTCACGGCATCGGTCAGAAGGCGTCCGACGGGACGTACGCCCCCCACACGTCCCGCAGCGCGCCGCACACCTCCCCGACCGTCGCCCGGGCCCGCAGCGCCTCCCGCATCGGGTACAGGACGTTGTCGTCGCCCTCGGCGGCCTTTCTCAGGGCGCCGAGGGCCGTGTCCACGGCCGGCTGGTCGCGCCGGGCGCGCAGGGCGGCCAGGCTTTCGGCCTGGCGGGTCTCGATGGCGGGGTCGACGCGCAGCGGCTCGTAGGGCTCCTCCTCGTCGAGCCGGAAGCGGTTGACCCCGACCACCACCCGCTCGCCGGAGTCGGTCTCCTGGGCGATGCGGTAGGCGTTGCGCTCGATCTCGTTCTTCTGGAACCCGCGTTCGATGGCCTCGACCGCGCCGCCCAGTTCCTCGACCCTGCCCATCAGGTCGAGCGCCGCCGCCTCCACGTCGTCGGTCAGCTTCTCCATGACGTAGGAGCCGGCGAAGGGGTCGACGGTGGCGGTGACGTCCGTCTCGTGGGCCAGCACCTGCTGGGTGCGCAGGGCGAGGCGGGCCGACTTGTCGGTGGGCAGGGCGATCGCCTCGTCGAAGGAGTTGGTGTGCAGCGACTGGGTGCCGCCCAGCACCGCCGCCAGCGCCTGCACCGAGACCCGGACCAGGTTCACCTCCGGCTGCTGCGCCGTCAGCTGCACCCCCGCCGTCTGCGTGTGGAAGCGCAGCATCTGCGACTTCGGGTTCCGCGCGCCGAACTCGTCCCGCATCACCCGCGCCCAGATCCGGCGCGCCGCGCGGAACTTGGCGACCTCCTCCAGGAGCGTGGTGCGGGCGACGAAGAAGAACGACAGGCGCGGGGCGAAGTCGTCCACGTCCATGCCGGCCGCCACCGCGGCGCGCACGTACGCGATGCCGTCGGCCAGGGTGAAGGCGATCTCCTGCGCGGGCGAGGCGCCCGCCTCGGCCATGTGGTAGCCGGAGATGGAGATCGTGTTCCACCGCGGCAGTTCGGCCCGGCAGTACCGGAAGATGTCCGCGGTCAGGCGCAGCGACGGCTTGGGCGGGAAGATGTAGGTGCCGCGGGCGATGTACTCCTTGAGCACGTCGTTCTGGACGGTGCCGGTGAGCTGCTCGCCGCTCACCCCCTGCTCCTCCGCGACCAGTTGGTACAGGAGCAGCAGCACCGCCGCCGGGGCGTTGATCGTCATCGACGTCGAGACCCGGTCCAGCGGGATCCCGCCGAACAGCACCCGCATGTCCTCGATCGAGTCGATGGCCACGCCCACCTTGCCGACCTCGCCGTGCGCGAGCGGGGCGTCGGAGTCGTGGCCCATCTGGGTGGGCAGGTCGAAGGCGACCGACAGGCCCGTGGTGCCGTGGGCGATCAGCTGCCGGTAGCGCGCGTTGGACTCGCCCGCCGTGCCGAAACCGGCGTACTGGCGCATCGTCCAGGGCCGGCCCGTGTACATCGTCGGGTACACGCCCCGGGTGTACGGGTACGCCCCGGGCTCCCCCAGCTTCTCCGCCGGATCCCAGCCCCGGAGGGCCTGCGGCCCGTAGACCGGCTCGATCGGCAGTCCGGACTCCGACTCGCGCGCCATGGTGTGATGCCTCCCGGGAGCAGTGACCTCGCTCACCACCATGCCCCCTGGTTCGCGACGGGTCACGCCCGGGGAACATCAGAGAGGACATCCGGGTGGACCGGTGAGACGACGGGGGGCCGTGTGCGTACTACGGGCATGGGGAGAGCGACAGCCGCCGCGGTCGCCGTGCTGGCCGCGCTGACCGGCTGCACCGTGCAGACCCCCGAGGGCGACGGCAAGGGCCGCTCACCGGTGCGCATCGAGCTGCCCGAGGGCACGCCCTCACCGGCGCGCACCCCCGCCGGCGGCACCGGCGGCCGGCCGGGCACGGCCCCGCCCGCCGAGGACGAGGACACGCCCCGGGCCGCGCCCCGCGTGCTGTGGTCGCCCGGCGACACGGGCCGGGACGTCCGCGAGCTCCAGGCACGGCTGCGGCAGGTCGCCTGGCTGCTGGAAGGGCCGTCCGGGACGTACGACGGGGCCACGGAGCGGGCGGTCAGCGGCTTCCAGGGCAAGCGCGGGCTGCCGCGCACCGGGCGGACGGACACCGTCACCTGGGAGCGGCTGCTGCGGATGACCCGCGAGCCGGGCCGCTGGGACCTCTACCTGATGGGCGGCCAGCCGGCCGATCCCCCCGACCCGCGCTGCCGCAGCGGACGGGTGCTGTGCATCGACAAGACCAGCAGGACGCTGCGCTGGATGGTCGACGGGCGGACCCTGTCGACGATGGCCGTGCGTTTCGGCTCGGAGTACACACCGACCCGGGAGGGCGTCTTCTCCGTCTACTGGAAGTCCCGCGACCACGTGTCGACGCTCTACGACTCCCCGATGCCGTACGCCATGTTCTTCAGCGGCGGCCAGGCCGTGCACTTCTCGGCGGACTTCGCGGCCCGGGGCTACGCGGGCTCCTCGCACGGCTGCGTCAACGTACGGGACGAGGCGGCGATCGCGGACCTCTACGCGCAGGTCCGCGACGGCGACAAGGTCGTCGTGTCCTGGTGAGGATCCGGCAGGGAGATTGGGGCGCGGGCGGGACCGGGGGAACGTGTCCCGCCCGCGCTCAGGTGCACGAGCCGTAGGTACGGGGGGAACCCCGGCTCCGTGCGACAGCCGATGACCAGTCGGCTCACTCATTACTGCGCCGGAGGGCCCGAAAACGTCACACCCTCGCCGAGGAGATTTTCACGGAGTACGAAACCGCAGGTCGCAGGGGTGCGATGGAACGCCAGACGTGGTCGCCGCCGACGTCGGCCTTCTTCTCCCCGGCCGTCTGACCGCCCTTCCGGTCGGCCTTCCGGTCGGCCTTCCGGTCCCCCTCGCCCCGCCCCTGTCCCCCGTCACGGCCCCGGCTCTCGTTCTCGTCGCTCGCGCCGTTCTTGTCACTCTTGCCGGTCTTGTCGTTCTTGCCGGTCTTGTCGTTCTTGTCGCTGCCCTGGCCTTGTCCCTGACGGCCCTCACCCGTGCCGCCGGCGCCGCCGCCGTCCTCGCCTTCAGACGCACCGGAGCGGGGATCGGCCTGGGCCAGAACGCCCTTGCAGAACTTCCACACGCGCGTGCCACCGGCCGCGTCCCGCAGGGCGCTCCTGCGGTCGTCGTCCAGTCGCAGGCCGGCGCGCAGGTCGCGGCAGGCCTCGGTGATCTCCGCATGGCTGCCGGGGCGGTCCGCGCCGGTGCCGGGCTTCCCGGCGGTGTCCTCGCGGGTGCCCTCTCCGGAGTCACCGGTGCCGCCCGTCGCGGCGCTGTTCGGGGCGTCGTCCCCGGGCGCCGCTCCGCCCTGGCCGCCGCCGGTCGGCGTGGGCGAGACCAAGGGGCGCTCGGGCGGGGTGACGGTGGCCGAGGCGGAGGAACCGGAGCCGGACTCGTCGCCGCCGAACGGCGTCCCGAGCACTCCGGTTGCGGCCACGGCGGCCACGCCGCCGGCCATGCCGACGGCCAGCGAGGCGGCCAGTGCCAGACGTACGGGACGGAACCGGCGGGAGCGCCGGGCGCCGCCCGGGCCGGTGCCGCGCGCGGACCCGATCCGGACCAGCCCGGCGTCGGCGGCCCCGGCCGCGGACGCTCGCGCGGGGGCCGCGGAGTCGGCCGCGGCGTCGGCGCGTTCCGCGCGGGCCTTGCGGAAAGCGGCCAGCGCGGCGGCTTCACCGGGGAGTTCTTCGCTGGTCGGCGGGGGTGAGGCGGACAGCGCATCGAGCGTCCTCGCGAGCCGTTCGGCCTCGCCTCGGTGGGCGCCGTCGACAGCTTCCGGTGGCTCTCCGCTCAGCAGACGTTCCGCCGTTTCGCGGTCCAGCCACCTGTACTGCTCGTCGGCCATCACACATCCTTCTGCGTCCGCGCAACGCTGTGCGTCACACCTGCGGACGTCACCGCACCGCCGCGCGGTTCTCGCTGGGGCGGCAGGGCGTCGAGCACCCCGGCCGATTCCGGATCGGCCTGAGGATTGTCGCCCAGAAGCTCGGCGAGCCGCTTCAGGCCCCGGTGCGCCGCCGTCCGGACCGCGCCCGGGCGCTTGCCGAGCGTCTCGGCGGCGGTCTTCGCGTCCAGCCCCACGACCACGCGCAGCACGACCGCCTCGGCCTGGTCCTGCGGCAGCCGGGAGATCAGCGAGAAGGTGCCGTCGGTGGCGAGCGCCTCGATGGCCTCGCCCGCGGTGTCGGACTCGGCGGCGCGGCCGGTCAGTTCCGTCTCGTCACCGCCGATGGCGGGCCGCCGGCCGCGCATGCGTATGTGGTCCAACGCGCGGTTGCGGGCGATCCGGGCGGCCCAGCCGCGGAACCGGTCCGCGTCACCGGTGAACCGCTCCAGGTCCCGGGCGATCTGCAGCCACGCCTCGGACGTCACGTCCTCGGCGTCGGGGTCCCCGACGAGCGTCCGTACGTATCCGAGCAACCGCGGGTGCACGGCGCGGTACACAGTACGGAACGCGGTCTCGTCCCCGTCCTGTGCCGCACGCACCGCGGCGGTCAGCTCCGCGTCGTCCCCCAGCACCGCGTGCCCTTCTGCGCCTGAGCCGGTGCCGCTCTCGCGGCCCGGGTTCTCGCCGTCGTCGTCCTCGTTGATCATTGCGGTTCGCAAGCCCGCAGGTGGTTGCGGTGGTCGTGCTGCCTCCGGTGTGGCGCGAAAGGCACGTTACGACCTGAAACCACTCCCCGTCCATGTCCTCCCGAGATGCAACTAAGCCGTGACACGCAGGGGTGTGACACAAAGCGCACCCCGGGCGCTGTAGGAAGTACGGGCCGCCGCGCGGCCCGTGCCGCGCGACGGCCGGGGCCTCTCCTGTGGGGGGTGGCGGCCCCGGCCGTTGCCATGGCGGAGCGGATCGCCGTTCCGCGGCGCACGCGAGCGGACCGTCCCGGCGGTGCGGCAGGACGGCCCGGTGGGCCGATGCGCACCCGGACGGCGTGCCGGTGCCCTGGTCAGGACGTGGCGGAACCCGCTGCCGAACTCGCCTACGGGCGACGGGCATCGGGCCGGTCGGCCTGATCCTTGGCCCCGGAGGAACCGCTGCCGGCGGCGCCCTCCCCACCACTGCGGGCGGCGCCCGAGCCACTCTCCCCCGCGCCCGTGCCGCTCTCCCCCGTGCCGGTGCCGTTCTGTCCCGCGCCCGCGCCGCCGTCCCCCGCGCCCGCACGGCCGGCGTCCGAGCCGTTGCCCGCGTTGCCGGGGTCGCCGCCGGTGTTGCCGGAGTTGGGAGTGCCCTGGCCGTTGCCGGGCGCGGCGGTGCCGTCGGGCTCGTTCTCCGCCCGGGCCAGCCGCTCGGCGCAGTAGGCCGTGACCTTCCTCTCACCGCCCGCGGCGTCGACCAGACGCTGCCAGGCCGTCGCGTCCAGGGCCTTGCCCCGGCCGCCGGCCCGTTCGTAGGCGCGGCAGTGGGCCTCGGTGTCCCGGGCGGTGGCCGGATGGTCCGGGCGCGGGGCGGCGGAGCCGGCCGGGTCCCCGGCCGGACCGCCGGCCGAGGGGCCGGGGGCGCGGGTGACGGCCGGAGGGCGGCCCCGCTCGCCGGGATCGTCCGTGGACGCCACCGAGCCGATCGCCGCGACGGCGACACCGCCCAGCGTGAGGCTGGCGAGCAGCACGGAGAGCGTGGCCTTCAGGGAACGCCCCGGAAGCCTCCGCTCCCGGGCCCGCCAGTCGTCCCGGCGGCCGGCGCGGGCCGCCCGGTGCGCCCCCGCGTCCCGGGCGGCCCGGAACGCGGCCACGGCCCGCTGCTCGGCCTCGGCGTCGATGCCGTCCCGGATGAGGGCGGCGGCGAGCAGCACCTCCAGCTCGGCCTCCTGCAGGGCCGGGGAGGAGCCGGGGCCGCCGCGTCCGGCCGCCCGGCGGTGGCCGGGCAGGCCGCCGTCGCCGTCCGGCACGGCCCGGCGGGTGTGCGCGGAGTCCGCGGGGTGCACCTGCCGACGGGCGGGGAGCCCGCCGTCGTTCCGATGTTCACCCATGTCCGGTTCCGTCCCTGCTCGATCCACGCGTACCGCACGGTCCGCCGCGGGCCCGCGGCCCGGCCGACCGGCCCGGTGTGCCGGGCCTTCTTCCTACGTCCGTTCCGGCCGCCCCGTTCAGGGCAACCGCCACGACTGCTCCGGCCGCCCCGTTCGGGGCACCGGCCACGACTACTCCGGCCGTCCCGCCGAGGTCGTTCATGTCGACTCCCCCAGCGTCCGGCGCGCCTCATCCGTCACACCTTCGCCGCCCAGCTGGGCGGCGAGACGTTTCAGCCCCCGGTACGCCGCCGTGCGCACCGCGCCCGGCCGCTTGCCGAGGACGCGCGCGGCGGCGGGCCCGTCGAGGCCCACCACGACCCGCAGCAGCACGGCCTCGGCCTGGTCCTGCGGCAGACCGCCGACCAGCCGCAGCGCGTGCGCGGTGGACAGCGACTCCAGCGCCTGGTCATGGGTGCTGTGCGGCCCGGGCAGGTCCAGGACGTCCTGTTCCAGCGCGGAGGACCGCGGCCGTACGCGCTGGCGGCGCAGGTGGTCCAGCGCCCGGTGCCGGGCGATGGTCGCCGTCCAGCCGCGGAAGCCGGCCCCGTCGCCCTTGAAGCGCCCGAGGTCCCGGGCGATCTCCAGCCAGGCGTCGGAGGCCACGTCCTCCGCGTCGTCGCCGACCAGACCGCGCAGGTAGCCGAGCAGGCCCGGCTGCACGATCCGGTAGGCGACCGCGAAGGCCGCCTCGTCACCGTCCTGGGCCCGCGCGACGGCCGCGCCCAGTTCCCCGTCGTGCGCCTGGCCGCGCCGGGGTTCCCCTCCCTGGCCCAAGAACCGTCCTCGTCCGTACCGAGCGCGGCGCGTCCGTGCCACGTCCTCCACGCTGATCAGCGCCGGGCCGCCGAGAAGTGTCACAGCGGGCCCGCCGCACCGCGCCACCGGCACCCCGGGTGATGTACGGCCTCTGAGGAGACGGGTGTGGCTGACGGTCGGGGCCGTCGTCCTGAGCGGAGCAGGGGTGGTCACGTACGCGATCAAGGGTCAGCCGGCCGAGCCGGGGGCCGGGGCGCAGAGCCGCGAGCCGTCCGTTCACACAGTGCGGCTCGGGGACAGGGGGCCGGACGGAAGGGCCTGGCCGAACGGGAGACGGACCGGTTCAGCGCGGTGGTGGCGACCTCCGACCGCTCCACGGCCGCGCCGACCTCGCCTTCGGGGCCGACGGCGAGGACGGCGGCGACGGCATCCTGCTGCACCTGCCGAGCAACGGCACGGGACTGGGTTACGCGGCTCCGTCGTCTTCGGCAGGACCGCGCTGGGCACGCCGCCGGACGCCCGGCTGGGGCAGAACCTGACGCCGTGACATCCCACTGACCCGGCGGACGGCAGGGGCCTCGTGCGCACGCCGCACGGGGCCCCTCGGCCGTCCTCCGTTCGCCGGATTTCTCCCGGCGGGCGAACGGACGGACCGGCAGGGGGGAATGACGCTCAGGACATCACGCCGCCCCGCAAGTGGACCGGAGACGAGCCCCCATGACACGCCTTCTGCTGCGCACCGCCGTCGCCACGGCCCTGGCCCTCGGCGCCCTCGGCCCGGCCCGCCCCGCCCTCGCCGCCTCCTCCGACGGCGTGCACACCGTGCGGGTACCGGACGGCGATCCGCACGAACGGTCCCTCGCCCCGCGCACCACCGAGCCGTTCAGCCTGCTCGGCATCACCTGGGACGACCCGCGCGAGGCCCTCGACGGCACGGCCCACGTGCGCACCCGCTCCCGGGACAGCGGCGCGTGGAGCGCCTGGCGCCCCCTGGAGACCGACGCGCGGGCGCCCGAGACGGGCCCCGACCGCGCCCGGGCCGGGGTGCGCGGCGCCACCCAGCCGCTGTGGACCGGGCCGTCGGACGGCGTCCAGGTGCGGGTCTCGGGCGAGCGGCTGCCCGCGGGCCTGCGCGTCGAACTCGTCGACCCCGACGGCGGACCGGAGAACGCCGTGCAGGTGGTCGAACCGGACGTGGCCGAGCCGGGCGCGCCGGAGCCCGGCGTCGTGCCCCCGGCCGCCGGACCGCTCGCCCCCGACCGCCCGGCCGTCACCTCGCGTTCCGCCTGGGGCGCCGACGAGTCCCTGGTGAAGGACCCGCCGACCTACACCGGCGACACCAAGGCGATCTTCGTCCACCACACGGCGGGCACCAACGACTACGCCTGTTCCGAGTCGGCGTCGATCGTGCGCGGCGTGTTCCTGTACCACGTCAAGAGCAACGGCTGGAACGACATCGGCTACCACTTCCTCGTCGACAAGTGCGGCACGGTCTTCGAGGGCCGCGCCGGTGGCATCGACAAGCCCGTGCTCGGCGCGCACGCCTACGGCTTCAACGCCGACACCAGCAGCGTCTCGGTGCTCGGCGACTACTCGGCGACGGCCGCGAACGCCGCGATCCGGGAGTCCGTCGCCAAGGTCGCGGCCTGGAAGCTCGGCCTGTACGGCGCCGACCCGACCGGCACGGTGGTGCTGACCGCCGGGGCGAACAACGGCAAGTACAAGCTCGGCGAGAAGGTCACGCTGCACCGTATCTCCGGCCACCGCGACGGCTACCCGACCGAGTGCCCCGGCCAGAACCTCTACGCCGACCTGCCGCAGATCCGCACCCTCGCCGGGAACGCAGGCAAGCCCGCCGAGCCCGCCCCGCAGGACCCGGAGCCCTTCTGGCCGAAGGCGTCCGGGCGCTGAGGCTACGGCCGGGGCGTGCCGCCGGTCGCGTCCCGGCACAGCAGCCGCAGCGAGCCGTTCCCGGAGTAGCAGCGGCGGGCCTCCTCGATGGGGTCCCACAGGCGTCCGTCGGGCGTGCGGACCCAGTGCTCACCGCCGCTCGCCCACCACTCGGCGCCGGTCTGACGCACCACCACCTCGCCCGCGTAGGCGCCGAAGCCGCGCAGCACCGTCTCGACGGCGGCGTAGGGCGCCTCCTCGCGCCGTATCTCCTCGATCATCCGGTCGACGCTCCACAGGCTCTGCGCCGAGTAGTCGAGGCGCAGCCGTGCTCCCTCGCGCATCGTCGCCACTGTGTCCGCCGCCCATCGCAGCGGCTTCGTCGCCGCCGATGGCCTGGTCTCCGCTTGAGTCGTCACATCCCGAAGAGCGCTCGGGAGAAGCGTTTCGTCACCCGGTCTCCGGCGGCTGCCCCGAAGCGGCGCAGGACCACCGCACCTCACCCCACGGACCGTCACAGGACTCGCCCACGCACGAGGTTTGCCCCGGCCGTCCGCCCGGCGCCCCCGCGGCGGGCTCAGCCCTGCTGTCTGCTCCGGCGCGAGACCACCGCGCGCAGCACGCGCCGCCCCTCCGTCGCCACCTCCAGCGCCCGGCGCAGCCCAACCTGTCCGTGCCCGGCCAGCACCTCGAGGACGACGATCTGCCGGCGCAGTTCGGCGGCGACGAGCGGCGACATGCCCTCCGTGCGGCCCTCGCGGTGGGCGGTGACGGAGGAGGCGTCGTCCTCGGCCGCATCGAGGAGGCGGTGGATCCGCAGGGCGGCGACCGAGCAGGCGTCGGCCCAGACGCGCACCTCGGCGGCGGACCGCTCGGCGGGAGCGGCCCGGAGCATCCGGTGGGCGAGCGCGACCGCCTCGTCCCCGTCGTCCGCGGCGTCCAGCTTCGCCCGGACCTGCTCCAGCCGTTCCCCCCACTCGGCGGCGCCCGCCCCGTCGGTCAGGCTCGCCCACAGCGGCCGCAGCGTCTCGTCGTCGCCGCCCAGCAGGGGCACGCACCGATCCAAACAAGCCAGTCCGCTCGCGGCCAGCCCGCGTTCGTCGGCCTGTGCGATCAACTCCACCAGGCTCATCCACGCCTCCCTCCGCGGGCCGTCTCCGGGGCCCTACCAGGCCTCTCCCGGCCTTCACCCCTCACGGAACCCGCACTTCCCCTTACTGCGTGCGACGGCCCCGGAGTGTCACAGGGGCACCACGCCCAGCCTGTCGAGGAAGCGGAACAAGAGGTTTTCGGCCAGGGGATCGGGGTCCGACGTGAGTACGTCCAGGAGGGTCCCGGCGTTCACCTCGTGCCCGGCCTCGGCGGCCCAGCGCACCGCGCGCTCGGCGGCGTCGCGGGGTTCGAGGAAGTAGTCCTCCAGCGTCAGGCCCTCCCGCCCGGCCCCCAGGTACCCGGCCATGGCCGCCCGGGCGAGGCAGGTCGTCCACGCCCCGCTCTCCGGCGCGGCCGCCTCCAGCACCACGCACTCGCTGTTCATGACGTACCCGAACAGCGCGGGCGCTCCGGTCTCCTCCGCCAGGGCGTTCATGTTCCCGACGTCGCCCTCGCCGCCCGGGTACTCCCAGACCTGCCATCCGTCCGGTGCCGAGGTGTGCCGCGACATCCCGTCCGCCGCGCCCGCCAGCGCGTCCAGTCCGGCGAGCGGCCGCTCCCCCCGGCCGACGACGAAGTATCCCCAGTAGCCCATGTCCCGGTTCCCCCCGGCATATTCGATTCGGCTCGCGTCGCAAGACCACCACAGCCGTACGGGCGTTCGCAGCCGTATGGGCCAATTCGAGCGGAGTCAGCCGAGCCTGTCCGCGAGCGCCCGGAACTCGGCCCAGGACAGCTCGGGCCTGTCCGGGTCCCACAGTTTCTGCACGGTCGCCCGCAGCGGCAGCCGGATGCCGGCCGCGACCTGATCCTGCGTCTGGGAGTCCGCCAGGTCGCACCAGACGGCGAAGGAGCCGCCCAGGATCTGCCCGTCGTAGCGCTCCGGGACGGCCGCGGTGCCGCGCAGCACGCGGGGCGTCCACTGCTCGTAGATCCGCTGCCCCGTCGGATAGACGAAGGTCTGCGGCTCGCCGAGCACGTAGTACAGGAACTCGTCGTTGTAGTTGATCACCTCGCGGCCGGCCTGCAGGTACTCCAGGGGCGGGCGGGCGCCGATCTCCTTGCCGGTCCAGTAGGCGACCTGGATGTCCTTGTCGGCCTGGACGGAACCGCCGCGGAAAAAGCCGTCGTTCCACGCGCGCGGGACCCGCTGGTGCTTGCGGACGGTGGCGGCCCGGTCGTTCAGCCAGCCGGTGGTCAGGTCGGCGACCGTGGCACCGGAGCCGTACTTCTCCCGCGCGGCCGCGGCCAGCTGCGGGAAGGACGCCTCCGGGTCGGAGCGGACCAGCGCCTGGTACTCGTCGGCGCCCAGGTGCCAGGGCTTGCCGGGGAAGAGTTCCGCGTACTCGTTCAGCAGCTCGTCGACGATCTCGGCGCTCCGGGCCTTGGAGATGTCGATCGCGCCCTGCACCGCCGAGCCCTGCGCGGTGCGCAGTTGCAGGTCGGGGTGGGCGCGCAGGACCGCGCCCAGGTGCCCGGGCGAGTCGATCTCGGGCACGACGGTGATGTGCCGGCTCTCCGCGAGGTCGACGATCTTCCGTACCTGCGCCTTGGTCAGGTGCTGCTCGGAGACGATCTCCGGATGCGTGTCGGACTCGATCCGGAAGCCCTGGTCGTCGGAGAAGTGCAGCCCCAGTTCGTTGAACTTGAGGTCGCCCAGTTCACGGACGCGGTCCTCGATCCAGCCGGCCGTGAAGTTCTTGCGCGCGATGTCCAGCATGAAGCCGCGCCGCTCCTTGGCCGGCTCGTCACGCACCACGCCCTCGGGGGCCGTGCCGCCGCCGCGCGTCTCCTGCTTGAGCGTGCGGGTGCCGTAGAAGACGCCGGCCTCGGCGGGCCCGCTGATCTCCACCCGCCCGCCGCGCACGGTCATCACGTACGACTCCGGGTTCGCGCCCTTCCTCGCCGCCAGCGACAGCCGCAGGTCCCCGTCCCGGTCGTCGTCCTTCTCCCCGGCGTACGTCAGCCCCAGCTCGCCGGCGATCAGCCGCCCCTCGTCGGCCAGCGCCGGGTCGTCCACGACCACGCGGTCGCCGTCCTCGGGCTTCCAGCCCGGGCCGCGGGCGGGGGTGTGGTCACGCACGGCCGGGATGGTGCGGGGGGCGGTGGACAGGGGGTAGGAGCGGCTGGGACTGGGGCTCGGGCGAGGACTCGTCCCCGGTCCGGTGGTGGTGGGAGCCGCCGCGACCCCGCCCCGGGACGATCTGGCCTCCGGCCCGGTGGACCCGCCGTCGCCGCCCGAGGCCGCCCAGAGCCCGAGACTCACCCCGGCCGCGACCACGACCAGGGCCACCGCCATGGCCACGACCAGCACCTGCCGCTGTCTGCCCTGCTTCGCCGGAGCCCGGCGCCTGTGCTGACTCACACGGCCAACCTAAAACCAGGCGCGCCCTCGCGCGCGTCCACCACGCGTTCCGAAACTCTCTCCCCCGGGTGAAATTCGGGCATCCGTCGGACACACCGCGGTCGCACTCGATAGCGTGACGTCACAACTCTCACACCATTGCCCTGCCGACACACGTGACGCCCACGAGGACCCACGCTGCCCGCGCACCGTCTCCCAGACCTCCCCGGCCGCCTGGCCATACCGGTGGAGCACTTCAACGCGGCCTCGGCGCAGGACCTGGAGCGGATCCTCCTCGCCTGCCTGCGCAGCCCCCGCTGGTCGCGCCGCGTCGCGGCCCACCGCCCCTACCCGGACCTGGACTCCCTGCTGGCCGCCGCCGACGAGGCGGCCTACGACCTGACCTGGGCCGACCTCACGGAAGCCCTGGCCGCCGAGCCCCTGCCCACGCTTCCCCCGGACACCTACTCCGCGGCCCACACGGCCCTCAACGCGGCCCACGCCGCCTACGAGGCCCGCTTCGGCCACGTGTTCGTCATCTGCCTGGACGGCCTGTCCCCCTCCGAGATGCTCGACCACCTCCTGGAGGCCATCCGGTCACGATTGACGAACGATCCGGAGGAGGAGCGGGTCGTGGCGGCGGAAGAACTCCGCCGCCTGGCGAGAGAACGGCTGGTCCACGCCCTCAGGGGCGCGGGGAACCGCGCGGCGAGCCACGACGGCGCCGCGCCCGGCCGATAACCGGACACGCCGCCTCAGAAGCCGCGGGGCTAGGCCGTACGCATGCCAGTTTGATCACACAGCCAGACCCCCGCTCAGCCCGGCGGCAGCGCCTCGCTACGATGCTGGGGGCCGGTGGACCGTACCCGGCCGGGCCCGACCGACAAGGAAAGCCGGCGCGGCCCCAATCACCGCTCCCGGAGGAAACTTCCGTGCCGGCTGGAACGCTGTACCGCGGCCGGGAAGGAATGTGGTCCTGGGTGGCTCACCGAGTCACCGGCGTCCTCATTTTCTTCTTCCTGTTCGTCCACGTGCTGGACACCGCCCTCGTGCGGGTGTCCCCCGAGGCCTACGACAAGGTCGTGGCCACGTACAAGACGCCGATCGTCGCGCTGCTGGAGTACGGCCTCGTCGCCGCCATCCTCTTCCACGCGCTCAACGGCCTGCGTGTCATCGCCGTCGACTTCTGGATCAAGGGCGCCCGCTACCAGAAGCAGATGCTCTGGACCGTCGTCGCCCTGTGGGTCGTGCTGATGCTCGGGGCGATCTACCCCGTCCTCGGCCACGCCGCTCGTGAACTGTTCGGGAGCTGACGCCAATGTCCACGACCGATAAGACCGCCGCCGGCGTCGGCCCCGTCGAGGGCGGCGCCGTCTACACCGTCGACAACCCGGCGCCCTTCATCGAGGCCCCGCGCAAGCGGACCAAGAAGACCCCGAGGAGCACCCGGGGCAACTTCGAGCTGGCCGCCTGGCTCTTCATGCGCCTGTCCGGCATCGTGCTGGTCGTGCTGGTCCTCGGCCACCTGCTGATCCAGCTCGTGCTGGACGGCGGCGTCTCCAAGATCGGCTTCGCCTTCGTGGCCGGCCGCTGGGCGTCCCCGTTCTGGCAGGTCTGGGACCTGCTGATGCTGTGGCTGGCGATGCTGCACGGCGCCAACGGCCTGCGCACGGTCATCAACGACTACGCCGAGCGCGCGCAGACCCGGCTGTGGCTGAAGGCTCTGCTCTACACCGCCACGGTGTTCACCATCCTGCTGGGCACGCTGGTGATCTTCACCTTCGACCCGAACATCCGCTAGGCACGGGGCTGCGAGAATCATGAAGATCCACAAGTACGACACCGTCATCGTCGGCGCCGGTGGCGCGGGCATGCGCGCGGCCATCGAGTCCACCAAGCGCAGCCGCACGGCCGTCCTGACGAAGCTCTACCCGACCCGCTCCCACACGGGCGCCGCGCAGGGCGGCATGGCCGCCGCGCTGGCCAACGTGGAGGAGGACAACTGGGAGTGGCACACCTTCGACACGGTCAAGGGCGGTGACTACCTGGTCGACCAGGACGCCGCCGAGATCCTGGCGAAGGAGGCCATCGACTCCGTCCTCGACCTGGAGAAGATGGGCCTGCCGTTCAACCGCACTCCGAACGGCACCATCGACCAGCGCCGCTTCGGCGGTCACAGCCGCAACCACGGCGAGGCCCCGGTCCGCCGGTCCTGCTACGCGGCCGACCGCACCGGCCACATGATCCTCCAGACGCTGTACCAGAACTGCGTCAAGGAGGGCGTGGAGTTCTACAACGAGTTCTACGTCCTGGACCAGCTGATCACCGAGGTCGACGGCGTCAAGAAGTCGGCCGGTGTGGTCGCGTACGAGCTGGCCACCGGCGAGATCCACGTCTTCCACGCCAAGGCCGTGATCTACGCCTCCGGCGGCTGCGGCAAGTTCTTCAAGGTGACGTCCAACGCGCACACGCTGACCGGTGACGGCCAGGCGGCCGTGTACCGGCGGGGCATCCCGCTGGAGGACATGGAGTTCTTCCAGTTCCACCCGACCGGCATCTGGCGCATGGGCATCCTGCTGACGGAGGGCGCCCGCGGTGAGGGCGGCATCCTCCGCAACAAGGACGGCGAGCGCTTCATGGAGAAGTACGCGCCGGTCATGAAGGACCTCGCGTCCCGTGACGTCGTGTCCCGCTCCATCTACACGGAGATCCGTGAGGGCCGCGGCTGCGGTCCCGAGGGCGACCACGTCTACCTCGACCTCACGCACCTGCCGCCGGAGCAGCTGGACGCCAAGCTCCCGGACATCACCGAGTTCGCCCGCACGTACCTCGGCATCGAGCCCTACACGGACCCGATCCCGATCCAGCCCACCGCGCACTACGCCATGGGCGGCATCCCGACCAACGTCGAGGGTGAGGTCCTGGCGGACAACACCACCGTCGTCCCGGGCCTGTACGCGGCCGGCGAGGTCGCCTGCGTGTCCGTGCACGGCGCCAACCGCCTGGGCACCAACTCGCTGCTGGACATCAACGTCTTCGGCAAGCGGGCCGGCATCGCGGCGGCGGAGTACTCGCAGAAGGCGGACTTCGTCGAGCTGCCGGAGAACCCGGCCGAGCTCGTGCTGGCCCAGGTGGAGCGGCTGCGCAACTCCACCGGCGCCGAGCGCGTGTCGGTCCTGCGGCGCGAGCTGCAGGAGACCATGGACGCCAACGTCATGGTGTTCCGCACCGAGCAGACCATCAAGACGGCGGTCGAGAAGATCGCGGAGCTGCGCGAGCGCTACAAGAACGTGGCGATCCAGGACAAGGGCAAGCGGTTCAACACGGACCTGCTGGAGGCCATCGAGCTGGGCAACCTGCTCGACCTCGCCGAGGTCATGGCGGTCTCCGCGCTGGCCCGCAAGGAGTCCCGCGGCGGTCACTACCGCGAGGACTACCCGAACCGCGACGACGTCAACTTCATGCGGCACACCATGGCGTACCGCGAGGTCGGCGCCGACGGCTCCGAAACCGTCCGTCTCGACTACAAGCCGGTCGTCCAGACCCGCTACCAGCCGATGGAGCGTAAGTACTGATGGCTACCCCTGTTCTGGACAAGGAAGACGCGGCCGGCAAGCCCGAGCCCGGTTTCGCCGACTCCCCCTACATCACGGTCACCTTCCGGGTCCGCCGCTTCAACCCGGAGGTCGCGGCGGACGCCACCTGGGAGGACTTCCAGGTCGAGATCGACCCGAAGGAGCGCGTCCTCGACGCCCTCCACAAGATCAAGTGGGACCTGGACGGCTCGCTGACGTTCCGCCGCTCCTGCGCCCACGGCATCTGCGGCTCGGACGCCATGCGGATCAACGGCAAGAACCGTCTGGCCTGCAAGACGCTGATCAAGGACATCAACCCCGAGAAGCCGATCACGGTCGAGCCCATCAAGGGCCTGACGGTGCTGAAGGACCTCGTGGTCGACATGGAGCCGTTCTTCCAGGCGTACCGGGACGTCATGCCCTTCCTCATCACGAAGGACACGAACGAGCCCACGCGTGAGCGGCTGCAGTCCGCCGAGGACCGCGAGCGCTTCGACGACACCACGAAGTGCATCCTGTGCGCGGCGTGCACCACGTCGTGCCCGGTCTTCTGGAACGACGGCCAGTACTTCGGCCCGGCCGCCATCGTCAACGCGCACCGCTTCATCTTCGACTCGCGTGACGAGGCGGGCGAGCAGCGCCTGGAGATCCTCAACGACAAGGACGGCGTGTGGCGCTGCCGCACGACCTTCAACTGCACGGACGCCTGCCCGCGCGGCATCGAGGTCACGAAGGCGATCGCCGAGGTGAAGCGGGCGCTGATCACGCGCCGCTACTGAGCCCGGCCGCTTGACCGAGAAGGCCCCGTCACGGCTGGTGACGGGGCCTTCTGGCATATGCCACACCATCAGGTGAGAGGTGCCGGAACGGGCTGCGGGGACGTCATCCGGCCCACGATGATGCTCTCGGCACCAGCCCCCAGGAGGCACCTGATGTCCGCAGCTTCCGTCGAGCAGCCCTTCCACGACGAAGAGCCGGTCACCCTGACGACCATCGCCGACGAGATCATGGAGCGCCATCCGGGCTACCGCGTCGAGATCATCGGAGGCCATCTCCTCGTGTCCCCGTGCCGGGATGCTCCCCACGCCCGCGCCCTGACCGGACTCATGCGTCCGTTCATCGCGGCAGGACTCGACGACGGCGAAACCGAGGTCCTCCAGAACGTGGGGCTGTGGCTCCCCACCGGCGCCGAGGACTACGCCATCCCCGACCTCGTGGTGGTGGACGCCGACATCGACGACCACCTCGTCGAGAACAACGCGTACGACCCCGCCTGCTTCCGTCTCGTGCTCGAGGTCACCTCCGGGAACTGGAAGGACGACCTCAGGACCAAGGCCGCCGCCTATGCCGAGGCGAAGGTGCCCGTCTACGTGGTGGTCGACCGCAGGCACCAGCGCCTCCACGTCCTGACCGACCCGGCGGGCAGCGGCTACGAGAACCACCGCCCGCACGCCCCCGGCGAACTCGTCACCCTCCCCGACTCCATCGGCGCGAAGGTGACCCTCGACGTGGGCGAGATCCTCAAGGCCGGCCAGGCGAGGACGAGCGACTGAGGCTCACAGCTGGCTCAGGATCGTCGGGTCCGTGATCCTCGTGTCGTCCGCCAGCAGCATCGCCTTGCTGAGGATCACCGACAGGATGCGGTCGCCCTCGAAGGGCAGGTAGCCCGTCCCCCGGTCCTTCGGGTCGGACTTCGGGACGATGCAGAGGTACTGGTCGTTCGGGGTTCTGAGGATGTTGCCCGAGCCGAGGTGGATCTTGTACGTGTGGCGGTCGCCCTTGACGTGCAGGAAGCGGCCCTCCAGCGTGCAGCGGTCGGCTATCGCCAGGCGCGGGACCAGGCGTTCCAGCAGGAGTCTGCGGGTCTCGGCGCTCTGGTTGAGCTCGCCGAAGCCGTACGACGTCCAGTACTCGCGGAAGCGGCCTCCGGGGCCGCCGTCCTGCCAGGTCGGGTCGTTGCCGACGCTGGCGACGCCGACGAACAGGTCGACGTCGCGCAGGACTTCGGAGAGGACCAGGGGCGGGATGTCCTCCAGCGGGACGGGCTCGACGGGGTCCCGGCCGGGGGTGAGCCACATGGAGTACCCGCCGCCGGAGCAGTGGGCCCAGTTCTCCGGGGCGCCGATCGGGTAGAAGCGGACCTGGTCGGTGCGCAGGCGCAGGTAGCTGCCGGATTCGGTGGTGTCGACGCCGTACTCCTCGCCGTCGCCCTCGATCCAGTACTCGGCGCGCAGGCCCCACTGGGGCAGCTCCCGCACGGCGGGCGGGGCCGAGTCGTCGACGCACAGGCGGAGTTTGTTGCGCCAGCCGCGGATCGCCGCCAGGGAGTGGAACTGGTGCTGGCGCAGCACGTGCGCCGCGAAGCGGTTGGAGTAGGTGCGGGTGGCGCGTTCGGCGTCGGTGAGCAGGTAGACCTCGCGGTGGGCCTGTTTGAACGGCTGGGTGATGCCGTGCCGCTCCAGCCAGTCGCGCCAGGCGACGATCTCGGCCGGCTCGTGCCCCACCGGGTGCCACAGCTCCACCCGCGTGCCCTCCCGCACGGGTTCGCCGGACAGGGTCCGCAGCTCGCCGTCCGCGTATCCGGCGGTCGTTCCGTCGACCGTCCAGAGCAGGCGGCGGGCGAGCGTGCCGACCAGGGGGTGGTCGAGGTAGCGCTCGCGCCAGACGGCGTACGGCCAGCTGCGGCGGGCCAGGAACTGGCGGTCCAGGCGCTCGCTCTGCGCCGAGAGCATCTTGTCGATGTCCTTGGCCGCGGCCTTGAGGTCCTTCAGCTCGTCGGCGTGGTCGCGCTTCACGGCCGCCGGCACGCTCTTGACGGGCTTGCCCGTGGCGTTGCGCCAGGTGAGGACGGAGCGGCTGCCCTCGATCTCCAGCAGGGCCGTCGCCTCGCCGAGGCGGCGGGTGGCCCGTCCGACCTCCGTCAGGCCGTAGGCCGGGACGGCCAGTTCCTCGATCTCCTCGCGGCTGAGACCGAGCGCGGTGGCGCGGGCCTCCAGGGCCGTGTCGAGGAACTTGGCGGTGTTCTTGTACGTCACCCGCGTGGCCAGCCGGGCGAGTTCGGCGAGGGCGGCCTCGGAGTCGACGCGGGCGAGCGCGATCACGCCCGCGTTGGCGACCTTCGGGTTGCGGGGGCCGAGGCCCGCGACCTTCCTGAGCGAGGTCTCGACCAGGGCGCCCAGGGCCCGTGCCGTGCCGGGGTCCGGGGGCAGCAGGGACAGGAGCCAGGCCAGGCCGCGCAGGGCTGTGGCGTTGTACGGGTCGTAGGCGCTGTTGACGTCCGGCTCCCACGCGCGGGGCTCCAGCGGGAGGGTGCGGGGGCGGCCGACGAGGGCGAGCCAGGAGAGGATCCTCTCGCGGACGGCGTCCGCGCCGAGGCTGTCCAGGAGGGCCCGCGCGCCCTTGTCCCACTTCGCCGTCGGCTTGGAGGCGGTGGCCGTCAGCGCGTGCCGCAGGAGGGCCTGCCAGTCGGGGGTGGTGGCGTCGCGCAGGGCCTGGTCGGACCAGGCCTCGCCGACGTTGAGGACGGGATCGGTGAGCTGCCGGGCCAGGATCACGAGGTCGTCCACTCGGTAGGCGTCCAGCGCGGCGCGGCGGACCACGGCCACGACGGGGGCGGACAGCGGGCGGCCGGCGGCCAGTTCGGCCCGGACCAGGACGTCGAAGCGGGCCGCGTGCCAGAAGGTCTGCCGCCGGGCCAGGTCGTCCAGGGCACGGTGGCGCTCGGCGGCGAGCGGGTCGTCGGCGAGGCCCTCGGAGATCAGGCCGCACAGGGCGAGGTGGCGGCAGCGGTCCTCGGTGCCGTCGCCCGCCCGGTCGAAGCGGTCGGCCAGGGCGTGCAGCAACGCGCGGCGGCGGCCGGCCGGCAGCTCGCGGAGCCGGTCCAGCACCTCGTCCCAATTGCGGCCCCAGCTGCCGTGGCTGGAGTCCAGCACGCTCAGTGCCTCGTCGGCGAGCCGGCCCGTGTCGCCGTCGGCGATCCTGTCGAGCAGCCGGTCCATGTGCGACCGGGGGGTACGGAAGGCGCTCATCAGCCACCGACCAGGGGGACGAGCTTCAGGAACGTGACCTCCGTGCCGAGCGGGAGGTCGATCTCCTCGTCGGCGTCGGTGAGCTGACGGTCCCCCACCAGCACCAGGAAGCCGTTCCCCGCGAACGCCCGCAGGGCCAGGGCCGTCTGTGCCTCCGGGTCGATGCGGCGGGGTGTGCGCAGCGCGTATCCGTTGAGCACGCGCTCGGTGCCCTCGGGTTGCACGAGCCCCTGGAACACCTGCGGCGTCCGGGCGTTGAACTCGGCCACCTCCTGGAAGACCCGGCGGCGGATCAGCTCCCGCACGCTCAGCCGCTCCTCGGCGATCTCCAGCCCCCAGGCCGCCCGCCGCTCCCCCGCTGTCGTCTCGTCGACGAACGTCACGATTGCCATGCCGACGACAGTACGAGCCACCACTGACATTCACCCCGCACCTCGCGTTGAACATGTTCAAAAACAGGGCTACAGTCATCCACGACAGCGTTTTGAACGTGTTCAAGAAGGGTGGGGGCAATGGACCGCACGGTCATCGCCTACGTCATCTACCTGCTGGTCAGCATCGGCCTGACCATCTGGGTGGCCCGGACGCTCAGCCGGAACGGGAGGATCTTCCTCGCCGACGTGCTGCGCGGCAACGAGAAGCTCGCCGACGCCGTCAACCACCTTCTGGTCGTCGGCTTCTACCTCGTCAACCTCGGCTTCGTCGCGCTGTACCTGAGCGACGACGAGACCATCACGGACACCCGCGGGATCTTCGAGGCCCTCTCCACCAAGCTCGGCGTGGTGCTGCTGGTGCTCGGCGTGATGCACCTGGCCAACGTGTACGTGCTCAACCGGATCCGCCGCCGGGGCGCGATGGAGCGGGAGCAGGTGCCTCCGGTGCCGCCGCAGGGCTGGGTGGCCCCGCAGGCCCGGGCCTGAACGGAGACCGGCACGTGAACGCCACCACCGCACCCGCCCCGGTCCGCCGGCTCACCGTCCTCTACGACGCCGAGTGCTCCCTGTGCGCGTTCCTGCGCGACTGGCTCCTGCGGCAGCCCCAGCTGGTGCCGCTGGAGCCGGTCCCGGCCGGCTCGGACGAGGCCCGGCGGCGCTTCCCCGGCCTCGACCACGGCGCCACCCTCGACGAGATCACCGTCGTCGGCGACGCCGGGCAGGTCTACCGGGGCCCGGCCGCCTGGGTCGTCACCCTGTGGGCGCTCCGCGCGCACCGGCCGCTCGCCCACCGGCTGAGTACCCCGGCCGGGGCGCGGCTCGCCAAGGGGGCCGTGCTCGCCGCGGCCAAGTGGCGCGGGGCGCAGGGGAACCGGGGGCAGGGCGGCGCCGGGCCGTGGGGCGGCCGGGTGTACCGGCGGGCGGACGGGTGGACGTACGCCCCCGGCACCGGCTGGACCTACACCGCCCCGGGCTGCGCCGACGGCTCCTGCGCCCCGCGCGCACCGGGGCGCTGACGTTAGGCTCTCTTCCCGTGCCCGAGAAGAACGACGGCCCCGACGACGGCGCCACCCCGACCAAGTCCGAGCAGACCCGCGCGCTGATCCTGGAGACCGCCATGCGGCTGTTCCAGGAGCGCGGCTACGACAAGACGACGATGCGGGCCATCGCCAAGGAGGCCGGGGTCTCCGTCGGGAACGCCTACTACTACTTCGAGGGCAAGGAACACCTGATCCAGGGCTTCTACGACCGGATCGCCGCCGAGCACCAGGTGGCGGTCCGGGAGATCCTGGAGCGGGAGACCGATCTGGAGGCCCGGCTCGCGGGCGTGCTGCGGGCCTGGCTGGACATCGCCACGCCGTACCACGAGTTCGCGGTGCAGTTCTTCAAGAACGCCGCCGACCCGGACAGCCCGCTCAGCCCGTTCTCGCCCGAGTCGGAGCACGCGCGCCTGGAGGCCATCAGCGTCCACCGGCAGGTGCTGGCCGGGACGAAGACCAAGGTGCCCGAGGAACTGCGGGACATCCTGCCCGAGTTGATGTGGCTGTCGCAGATGGGCCTCGTCCTGTACTGGATCTTCGACCGGACCGAGGGCCGCGAGCGCAGCTACCGGCTCGCGGAGCGGGGCGCCCGGCTCACCGCGCGCGGGGTCGCCCTGGCCCGCTTCCGGGTGCTGCGTCCGCTCGTGCGCGAGGTGCACGAGCTGTTCACGGACTTCCTGCCGGGCATGACCCGCGCCATCCCGGACCCGGCCGGCCGCGCCGCCCGGTCCTAGGGCCTGTCTGGTCCGGGGCGTGGCCGCCGGCGCGGGTCACGCCCGCTTCGACGCCAGCTCGATGAGCGTGATGTCGGAGGGTGCCCCCACGCGGGTGGGCGGGCCCCAGGCGCCGGCGCCGCGCGAGACGTAGAGCTGGGTGTCGCCGTAGCGCTCCAGGCCCGCGAGGGTGGGGTTGGCGCCGGAGGCGAGGAGGTTGCCGGGCCAGAGCTGGCCGCCGTGGGTGTGGCCGGAGAGCTGGAGGTCGACGCCGTGCTCGACGGCGTCGTGGATCTGCACCGGCTGGTGGGCCAGGAGCACGCACGCGCGTGCCGGGTCCCGGTCGCCGAGCGCCCGCGCGAAGTCGGGGCCCTGGCCCTCCTCCTCGCCGGCGATGTCGTTGACCCCGGCCAGGTCGAAGAACGGCAGCTCCCGCCGGGCGTTCTCCAGGGGGTTCAGACCGAGTCGCCGGACCTCCTCGACCCACTGTTCGGCGCCGGAGAAGTACTCGTGGTTGCCGGTGACGAAGTACGACCCGTGCCGGGCCCTCAGCTGCGCCAGCGGGGCGGCGGCGGGGCCCAGGTCCTTGACGCTGCCGTCGACCAGGTCGCCGACGACCGCGATCAGGTCGGGCTGGGTCGCGTTGATCGTGTCGACGACCTTCTGGGCGAAGCCGCGGCCCAGGACCGGGCCGAGGTGCACGTCGCTGACCACGGCGATGCGGTACCCGTGCGCGCCGCGCGGCAGCTTGGCCAGCGGCACGGTGACCCGCTTGACCTTCGGCCCGCGGAGCACGCCGTACGTCCCGTACCCGACGGTCCCGACGGCAGCGGCGGCGGCCGCCCCGCCGACGACCCGGGAGACGAACAGACGGCGGGAGGGCCCGGCGGGAGCGGTGGGCCCGGCCGGGGCCGCGCCGGCCGGCGGCTGGGCGGGATCCCCGGGCGTGCCGGGCGCGGGGTCCGCGTCCTGACCGGCCCCGACGGAGACGGCCGCGCCCGGGGGCACGGTCACCTTCCCGGCCGGGGACGCGGACGGCGTCACCGTGCCCTGTTCCGGGTCCCGTTCCGCCGCCCGGTCCCGCCGCTCCAGGAAGCGCCGCAGCAGCGGCCGTACGACCTCGCCCGCGAGGACCGCGAGCAGCAGGTACATCGACAGCGCCAGCCACAGGAAGCCGGGCCAGGCGAGGACCTGCTGGAGCCAGAAGGGGGCTCCGGTCCGCTCCGCGACCAGGGCCGTGATCGCGAGGACCCAGCCGCCCGCGATCAGCACCGCGCCCGCGCGGCGGGCCGGGCCCGGGCCGCGGGTCGTGTCGCGGAACAGGCGGCGCCACACGTACCAGTTGGCCGTCACGATGACGGCCAGGACCAGCAGTGCGACGAGTACGAAGACGATGGCCACGGTGTCGTGTCTCCCGATTGCCGTTATGACGTCCGGCGCAGTGCGCGCAGACCACGCAACCCGATGGCCCCGACGACCGTCCCCAATACGAAGGAAACGACGGCGAGCAGCAGGTGCACCCAGAAGTACGCCGTAGGACGACCGTCGTCGAACGCGAGCCCGCTGCTGTCCTTGACGAGGTTCTTGACGAAAGTGATCCAGATGACCCAGCTCCACACCCCGAAGGCGAGCAGGAACCAGGACACGGGGCGGCTGAGCTTCATGGAACCAGTATCGCCAGCGTCTGTCCGGTTCCTTGCCCGGGGTGGGGCCGCGGGCGGGACTTCCCCCGGCACGGCATGTACGTTTCCGACCGTGCCCGCACCGAAGAAGACCGCCCGGCGTTCCCTGCTGGCCGCCTCCGCCGTCCTGTCGTCCCTCGCCCTGGCCGCGCCCGCCGCCGTCGCGGCCCCGAAGCCCTCGACCAGCCCGTCGGCCACGCCCCCGGCCTCGATGTCGACCGTCGGCGGCGCCCGGCTCGGGCAGCCGGGGACGCAGGTGAACCTGGCGAGCGGCGTGCCGGTGCTGCCGAAGGACGTCAGCGCCCGCTCCTGGATCGTCGCCGACGCCGAGACCGGTGACGTGCTGGCCGCGCACAACGCGCACTGGCGCCTGGCCCCGGCGAGCACGCTGAAGATGCTCTTCGCGGACACGCTGCTGCCGAAGTGGCCGAGGACGGCGAAGCACACGGTCGTGCCCACCGACCTGGCCGGCATCGGCCCGGGCTCCAGCATGGTCGGCATCAAGGAGGAGGAGACCTACACGGTCCACGACCTGTGGCTCGGCGTCTTCCTGCGCTCGGGCAACGACGCCGTGCACGTGCTGTCCGCGATGAACAAGGGCGTCGAGAACACCGTCAGGGAGATGAACGAGCACGCCGAGGAGCTCCAGGCCCTCGACACGCACGTGGTCAGCCCGGACGGCTATGACGCCGAGGGGCAGGTCTCCTCGGCCTACGACCTGACGCTGATCGCCCGCTCCGGGATGCAGAAGAAGGACTTCCGCGAGTACGCCTCGACGGTCACCGCGAAGTTCCCCGGCGAGACGAAGAAGGACAAGAAGGGCAAGAAGGTCCGCAAGTCCTTCGAGATCCAGAACACCAACCGGCTGCTGTCCGGCGACGCGGACGTGCCCGTCTACGAGGGCATCGCGGGCGTCAAGAACGGCAACACCACCAACGCGGGCGCCACCTTCACCGGGGTCGCCGAGCGGGGCGGCAAGGTGCTGCTGGTGACGGTGATGAACCCGGAGAAGGACGGGCACAACGAGGTCTACAAGGAGACCGCCCGGCTGTTCGACTGGGGCTTCAAGGCGGCCGGGAAGGTGCAGCCGGTCGGCGAACTCGTGCCGCCGAAGGGCGCCGAGCCGGCCGGAGGGCAGCCGGGCGCCAACCCGTCCGGCGAGGCCGGGGGCTCCGGGGACGGGAGCGGCGGCACGTCCGGGGCCGGCGCGAAGCCGGTGGCCGGTGCCCCGGCCGCTGCGGACGGTTCCAGCGGCATCGAGGTCGCGCTCGGCGTCACCGGGGGCGCGCTGGTGCTGCTGGCGGGCGGCGCGTTCCTGGTCAACCGCCGGTGGCCACTGCCTGATCTGGTGCGCCGCCGGACCCGCCCGTGAACTCGGGTACTTCGTCCTGCTTGCTGCCGGTCGCCGTCCAGGAGGCGCAGAACAGCACCAGCTTCGAGGTGAAGTTGATCCACAGCAGCAGGGCCACGGGCACGCCGAACGCGCCGTACATGCTCTTCGCGGCCACGCCCTGGAGGTAGCCGCTGAGCAGCAGCTTCAGCAGTTCGAAGCCGACGGCGCCGGTCAGTGCCGCCACCACCAGGCGGTGGCGCGTCGGCTCGACGCCGGGCAGCAGCGTCAGGACGTAGAGCAGGAGCAGGAAGTTGGCGAGGACGGCGACGAGGAAGGCGGCGACGTGCAGCAGCACACCGCCCCAGCCGCCCTCGTCGACGCCCAGCTCCCGTGTGATCCAGCCGATCATCGCGGAGGCGACGGCCGAGGCGGCGATGGTGACTAGGAGCGCGCCGCCCAGGCCGATCAGGACACCCGCGTCCTTGCCGTAGCGCACCGCCGGGTTCTCGTCCTCGTCGGACAGCTCCCACACCGCCCGCAGGCACTCGCGCATCGAGCCGGCCCAGCTGACGCCGGTGAAGAACAGCAGCGCGCCGGCGATGAGCCCGATGGTGCCCGCGTTCTCCACCAGGCCGGCGACGTCCAGCTGGTCGGAGATGCCGGGCACCTGCTCGGCGATCTTGTCCTGGAGCTGTTCCTGCTGCTCGGTGCTGAGGGTGGCGGCGGCGATGGTCGCCGACACCGTCAGGAGCGGGAAGAGCGCGACGAAGCTCGTGAAGGTCATCGCGGCGGCCAGCCGCGTCCACTTCACCCGGTCCAGCCGCTCGTACGACCGCCACGCGTGAGTGATCATCAACCGCCCCGCCCACGGCCCCACCACCGGGAGCTTTTTCAGCCAGTCCATGATCCGACTCTGCCCTCCGCCCGGAACACCCATGTACGGGTACCCCAGAACCGCAGGACTGTGGCCAGGGCCATGCCGACGATCGCGCCGGAGACGGTGTCCGCGCGCTGCGAGGTGAGTCCGAGGCCGTAGTGGCTGACGGCGAGGCAGAGCAGCTGGACGGCTGCCCCGGCGAGGTTCACCGCGAAGAACACCGCGCAGGGACGCAGGCCCCGGGGCCGCGCGGCACGGTAGGTGCCGAGGGCGTTGCCCGCGTAGGCGACCGCGCAGGCGGCCAGGAAGGACAGGGCCTTGGCGGTGAGCGGGCCGAGTCCGGCGGGGCCGCGCAGGCACGTGAACAGGGCGAGGTCGACGGCGTAGGCGAGGAGACCGACGGCGGCGAAGCCCAGCAGCTCCCGGCGCAGCGGGGGTGCGGGGCCGGGCCACGCGCGCGAGGTCACCAATTGGCCACCGCCAGGCCGTACATCGCCACCCACACCACGCCGATGAGGGCGAGCGCCCGGTCGCGCAGGACGACGTCCTCGGGTTCGCCTGCGGTGCCGCGGTCGGCGAAGACGGCGTACCGGAGGATCGCCAGGATGAAGGCGACCATGGACAGCTGCCGCCAGGGCAACACGCTGGTGTGCGGGACGCCGCCCTCCTCCATCGCCCACAGGCAGTAGCCGAGGACGGCGACACCGGCCGCGAGCTGCCAGACGAAGCGGAGGTAGCCGGTGGTGTACTCGGTGAGCAGCGCGCGCGTGGCGCCCGCCTTCCCGGCCATCTGCACGGCCTCCGAGTAGCGCTTGGCCGACACCATGAACAGCGCGCCGAACCCGGTCGTGATGAGGAACCAGCGCGACAGCGGGATGCCGAGGGCGAGACCGCCGACCATGGCCCGCATCAGGAAGCCGGTGGTGACGACGGCGAGGTCGACGACGAGGACGTGCTTGAGGCTGATGCAGTAGGCCAGTTGCATCGCGAGGTAGGCGGTCAGCAGGGCGGCGACGGCCGGGCCACACAGCCGGGCCGCGGCGACGGGCGCGAGGACGCCGAGGAGGCCGCCGGCGGCGTAGGCGACGGGCACCGGGACCTGTCCGGCGGCGACGGGGCGGTGCCGTTTGACGGGGTGGGCGCGGTCGGCGTCGGCGTCGCGGGCGTCGTTGACGAGGTAGACGGCGGCGGCGCAGGCGGTGAACAGGACGAAGACCAGGGAGAGTCGGGTGAGGGCCTGCCGGGAGAAGAGTTCTCCGGCGGCGGCCGGGGCGGCGATCACGAGGACGTTCTTGACCCACTGCCGGGGGCGCGCGGTCCTGAGGAGACCGACGGCGACGCCGCCCTTGCGGGACGGCGCGGGCGGCTGCTCGGGGACGCGCTGGCGCAGGACGGCCGTCTCAGTCACGGTCGGCTCCTCCCCGCATCCAGCGGGCGCCGAGCCGGGCCGTCAGCGCCCCGAGGGCCGCTCCGGCGGCGACGTCCGAGGGGTAGTGGACGCCGGCGACCAGGCGCGAGACGCACACGGCGGCGGCGAGCGGCCCGGCCACGGGGACGCCCAGGGCGCCGAAGACGACGGCGGCGGCCGCGGACGAGGTGGCGTGCGAGCTGGGGAAGGAGTGCCGTCCGGCGGTGCGCACCAGCGGGTCGACGTGCGCGGGGCGCGGGCGGCGCACGATCCGTTTCACGCCCATGCTGGCGAGGTGCGCCCCGGCGGTGAGGGCCGTGCCGCGCAGCCAGGCTCCGCGTCTGCCGCGGTCGACGGCGGCTCCGGCGAGCCCCGCCGCCAGCCACAGCGCCGCGTGCTCCCCCGCCCAGGACAGGGCACGCGCGGCACCGGCCACGCGCGGGTCGGTGCCGCACGCCCTGAGGGCCGAAACGATCCGGTGGTCCATGTCGTGCAGGTCGTCGAGGTCGTCCATGTGGACTCACTGTTCACGCCCGACTCGCCGGAACTCCGTCACTATTGAGCGACATCCCATTAATCACCCATTTCGGGGAGGGATGCCATGTTCCCGAACTCATCGCCCAGACCGGGGCGATACGGTCACCGACATGTCTGCCGACACCGATTCCGCCCCCGAGTTCGCCCCGGACGTGATGGGCCTGGACCACACCACCGTCACCGGCTGGGGCCGCACCGCACCCACCGCCGCCCGGCTGATCCGCCCACGGACGTACGAGGAGGCGGCGGCGGCCGTCCGCGACTGCGGCGAACGCGGCGGGATCCCCCGGGGTCTGGGCCGGGCGTACGGGGACGCGGCGCAGAACGCGGGCGGGTCCGTGCTCGACATGACGGGCCTGGACCGGGTGCACGCGATCGACGCCGACGGCGGCACCGTGCTGTGCGACGCCGGGGTCTCGCTGCACCGCCTGATGGAGGTGCTGCTGCCGCTCGGCTGGTTCGTGCCGGTCACGCCCGGCACCCGCTACGTCACCGTCGGCGGGGCGATCGGGGCCGACATCCACGGCAAGAACCACCACGTCTCGGGCTCCTTCGCGCGGCACGTGCTCGCCCTCGAACTGCTCACCGCGGACGGCGAGATCCACACGGTGATCCCCGGCACGCCGCTCTTCGACGCGACCGCCGGCGGCATGGGCCTGACCGGGGTGATCCTCACCGCCACGATCCGGCTCCAGCCCGTCGAGACGTCACTGATGTCGGTCGACACCGAACGGGCCACCGACCTCGACGACCTGATGGCCCGGCTCGCCGCCACCGACCACCGCTACCGCTACTCCGTCGCCTGGATCGACCTGCTGGCCCGCGGCGCCGCCACCGGCCGCGCGGTCCTCACCCGCGGCGACCACGCGCCCCTGGACGCGCTCCCCGCCCGTATGCGCCGCGACGCGACCCGCTTCCGCACCTCGCGCCTCCCCTCGGCCCCCGCCGTCCTCCCCGAGGGCCTGCTCAGCCGGACCACCGTGGGCCTGTTCAACGAGCTCTGGTACCGCAAGGCCCCCCGGGCACGGACCGGCCAGCTCCAGCGGATCTCCGCCTTCTTCCACCCCCTGGACGGCGTCCCCCACTGGAACCGCGTCTACGGCCGGGGCGGCTTCGTGCAGTACCAGTTCGTCGTCGGCTACGGCCAGGAGGACGCCCTGCGCCGCATCGTGCGCCGCATCTCCGAACGCCGCTGCCCGTCTTTCCTCGCCGTCCTCAAGCGGTTCGGCGAGTCCGACCCGGGCTGGCTGTCCTTCCCCGTGCCCGGCTGGACGCTGGCGCTGGACATCCCGGCGGGCCTGCCCGGCCTCGGCGCGTTCCTCGACGAGCTCGACGAGGAGGTCGCCACCGCGGGCGGGCGCGTCTACCTCGCCAAGGACGCCCGGCTGCGGCCCGAACTGCTCGCGGCGATGTACCCGCGCCTGGACGACTTCCGCGCACTGCGCGCCGAGCTGGACCCGCACGGGGTGTTCGTGTCCGACCTGGCCCGCCGCCTCCACCTCTGAGCGATCCCTAGGAGCTGTCATGAAGGACGCCTTCGGCCTCCCCCAGTCCCTGCTCGTCCTCGGCGGTACGTCCGAGATCGCGCTGGCCACCGCCCGCCGGCTGATCGCCCGCCGCACCCGCACGGTCTGGCTCGCCGGCCGCCCCTCCCCCGCGCTGGAGGAGGCCGCCGGGCAGCTGCGCGGGCTCGGGGCCGACGTGCACACCGTCGCCTTCGACGCGCTCGACCCCGGCTCTCACGAGGCCGTGCTCGGCAAGGTCTTCGCCGAGGGGGATATCGACCTGGTGCTGCTCGCCTTCGGGCTGCTCGGCGACCAGGCCCGTGACGAACGGGAGCCGGAGGCGGCGGTGCGGGTCGCGCAGACCAACTACACCGGCGCGGTCTCGGCGGGCCTGGTGTGCGCCCGCTCGCTCCAGTCACAGGGGCACGGCTCGCTGGTCGTGATGTCGTCCGTGGCGGGCGAGCGGGCCCGCCGCGCCAACTTCATCTACGGCTCCAGCAAGGCCGGCCTGGACGCCTTCGCGCAGGGTCTGGGGGACGCGCTGCACGGCACGGGCGTGCACGTCATGGTCGTGCGTCCCGGCTTCGTCCGGACCCGGATGACCGCCGGCCTGCCCGAGTCGCCCCTCGCGACGACGCCCGAGGCGGTCGCCACGGCGGTCGAGCTGGGCCTGCGCCGCCGCTCGGAGACGGTGTGGGTCCCGGGCGCCCTCCGCGTGGTCATGGCGGCACTGCGGCACCTGCCCCGGGGGGTCTTCCGGCGCCTGCCGATCTGATCCGCGAAGCCGGGCCTCGCTGCCGCACCGGACAATCCGGCCTGCGGAACCTTGCTGCCGCGCCGGACGCCCCGACCCGCGGGGCGAGGCGCGGCGTGCCGGGTCGGCGGCCCTCCGGGGCCGCTCGGCGTCGCCGGTGTCGGGCGGTCGTGCCCGCCGATCGCGGTCCGGGGCGCGGGCGGGCGCGGAGGCCGCTGTGCGGCCCGCGGGCGGTCAGTGCGTGGGGAGCGAGTCGTGGTCCACGCGGCCGGCCTGCGACGGGACCACCGGGCCGCCGAAGGGGAACTCGCGGAGCTTGCGCCAGACGCCGTCGGCGCCCTGTTCGTACAGGGCGAAGCCGGTGCAGGGCCACTCGGCCTCGTAGCCGGCGAGTTCCTCGAAGGCGCGGTCCATCGCGGCCTCGTCGATGCCGTGTGCCACGGTGACGTGCGGGTGGTACGGGAACTGCAGTTCGCGTGCGATCGGCCCGGCGGGGTCGCGGACCTGCTGCTGGAGCCACGTGCAGGCCTCCGCGCCGGCGACGACCCGGACGAAGACCACCGGCGACAGCGGCCGGAAGGTGCCGGTGCCGGACAGCCGCATCGGGAACGGCCGGCCGGCCGCCGCGACCTCGGTCAGGTGCGCCTCGACGGCCGGCAGCGCGGCCTCGTCGACCTCGGTCGGCGGCAGCAGGGTGACGTGGGTGGGGATGCCGTGAGCCGCGGCGTCGCCGAAGCCCGCGCGCAGCTGCTGGAGCTCGCTGCCGTGAGGCTCCGGGACCGCGATCGACACACCGATCGTTACGGTCCCCACGTCGTCTCCTGTCGTTTCAGTTGGCGGGCCGCTGATACGACCACCCGGTTATCGACTGTACGGCCACGACCGGGTTACGGGCAGGCGCAACCGGAGTGATGTACAGCGCTGTTCGGTGGTACGGCTGTGCGCGGGGGTGGCGTTCAGTGCTTGGCGGGCAGGAAGCCGACCTTCTCGTACGCCTGCGCGAGGGTCTCGGCGGCGACGGAGCGGGCCTTCTCGGCGCCCTTGGCCAGGACCGAGTCGAGCGTCTCGGGGTCGTCCAGGTACTGCTGGGTGCGCTCCCGGAACGGCGTGACGAAGTCGACCATGATCTCGGCGAGGTCTGTCTTCAGCGCGCCGTACATCTTGCCGGTGTACTTCTCCTCCAGCCCGCCGATGGTCTCGCCGGTGAGGGTCGAGTAGATCGTGAGGAGGTTGCTGATGCCCGGCTTGTTCTCGGCGTCGTAGCGGATCACCGTGTCCGTGTCCGTGACGGCGCTCTTGACCTTCTTCGCCGTGGCCTTCGGCTCGTCCAGGAGGTTGATCAGGCCCTTCGGCGTGGACGCCGACTTGCTCATCTTGATCGACGGGTCCTGGAGGTCGTAGATCTTCGCCGTCTCCTTGAGGATGTACGGCTTCGGGACGGTGAAGGTGGGGCCGAAGCGGCCGTTGAAGCGCTCGGCGAGGTCGCGGGTGAGCTCGACGTGCTGGCGCTGGTCCTCGCCCACGGGGACCTCGTTCGCCTGGTACAGCAGGATGTCCGCGACCTGGAGGATCGGGTACGTGAACAGGCCGACGGAGGCGCGGTCGGCGCCCTGCTTGGCGGCCTTGTCCTTGAACTGGGTCATCCGGGAGGCCTCGCCGAAGCCGGTGAGGCAGTTCATGACCCAGGCGAGCTGGGCGTGCTCCGGGACGTGGCTCTGCACGAAGAGCGTGCAGCGGTCCGGGTCGAGACCGGCCGCGAGGAGCTGGGCGACGGCCAGGCGCGTGTTCGCCCGCAGGTCCTTGGGGTCCTGCGGGACCGTGATCGCGTGCAGGTCGACGACCATGTAGAACGCGTCGTGTGTCTCCTGCAGGGCCACCCACTGGCGTACGGCGCCGAGGTAGTTGCCGAGGTGGAACGAGCCGGCGGTGGGCTGGATGCCGGAGAGCACGCGGGGACGATCAGAGGCCATGGTGCCTATTGTCTCAGAGGGCTCGGAGGGTTCTGTGCGTGGGGAACTGCGGACCGTGCGGGCCGGTCGCGCAGTTCCCCGCGCCCCTTGCGGGGGCGATTCAGCCGAGGTCGATCTCCGGGTAGAGGGGGAAGCCGGCGACCAGGTCCGTGGCGCGGCGGGAGATCTCGTCCGCCACCTTCGCGTCGAGGACGTGGGCGGCCTTGGAGGGGGCGCCCGACTTGGTGGTGCCCGGCTCCGTGGTGGTGAGGACGCGGTCGATCAGGCCGGCGACCTCGTCCATCTCGGCGGTGCCCAGACCGCGGGTGGTCAGGGCGGGGGTGCCGATGCGGATGCCGGAGGTGTACCAGGCGCCGTTCGGGTCGGCGGGGATCGCGTTGCGGTTGGTGACGATGCCCGACTCCAGCAGGGCGGCCTCGGCCTGGCGGCCGGTGAGGCCGTAGGAGGAGGCGACGTCGATCAGGTTCAGGTGGTTGTCCGTGCCGCCGGTGACCAGGGTCGCGCCGCGGCGCATCAGGCCCTCGGCCAGCGCCCGGGAGTTGTCGACGATCCGCTGGGCGTAGTCGCGGAAGGACTCCTGGCGGGCCTCGGCGAGGGCCACGGCCTTGGCGGCCATGACGTGCGGGAGCGGGCCGCCGAGGACCATCGGGCAGCCGCGGTCGACCTGGTCCTTCAGGGAGTCGTCGCACAGGACCATGCCGCCGCGCGGGCCGCGCAGCGACTTGTGGGTGGTCGTCGTCACGATCTGGGCGTGCGGGACCGGGTCGAAGTCGCCGGTGAGGACCTTGCCCGCGACCAGGCCGGCGAAGTGCGCCATGTCGACCATGAGCGTGGCGCCGACCTCGTCGGCGATCTCGCGCATGATCCGGAAGTTCACCAGACGGGGGTAGGCCGAGTAGCCCGCGACGATGATCAGCGGCTTGAACTCGCGGGCTGTGGCGCGCAGGGCCTCGTAGTCGAGCAGGCCGGTGGCCGGGTCGGTGCCGTAGGAGCGCTGGTCGAACATCTTGCCGGAGATGTTCGGGCGGAAGCCGTGGGTGAGGTGGCCGCCGGCGTCCAGGGACATACCGAGCATGCGCTGGTTGCCGAAGGCGCGGCGCAGCTCTGCCCAGTCCTCGTCAGAGAGCTCGTTGACCTGGCGGGCGCCGGCCTTCTCCAGGGCCGGGACCTCGACGCGCTGGGCGAGGACCGACCAGAAGGCGACGAGGTTGGCGTCGATGCCGGAGTGCGGCTGGACGTAGGCGTGGCGGGCGCCGAACAGCTCCTTGGCATGCTCGGCGGCGAGGGACTCGACGGTGTCGACGTTGCGGCAGCCGGCGTAGAAGCGGCGGCCGACGGTGCCCTCGGCGTACTTGTCGCTGAACCAGTTGCCCATCGCCAGCAGCGTGGCCGGGGAGGCGTAGTTCTCCGAGGCGATCAGCTTGAGCATCTCGCGCTGGTCGGCGACCTCCTGGCCGATGGCGTCCGCCACGCGCGGCTCCACGGCGCGGATCACGTCGAGGGCGGCGCGGAAGGCGGTGGAAGCGGGGCTGAGCTCTGCGGACATGAGGACCTCCGGACGTTGCGTTCAGCGTTCACGGTACGGCCCAGGCGCACGGCTCTGTCTGCACGGGCCGCTCCCCGATGGTTCGTCCATCCCAGCGCGCCAGTCACGGCCCTCGGTCAGCCTACCGGGTCGTCCCGCCCGGCCGGGCGGGGGTCGCGGCCCTCACAGGATCACGTGCGGCAGGAATCTCGCGTACTCGTCCGTGATCAGGCCCGAGGACTCGCGGATGCCCAGGCCCGCCGACTCGTTCTCCACCACCCAGGCGCCCAGGACGACGCGGTTGCCGTCGAAGTCGGGCAGCGGGGCCAGCCGCTGGTAGCAGCAGGGCTCGTCGCGCGGGGCGGGGTCCGTGCCGGGCTCGTGGATCGTGACGCCCGCTCCCTCGCGGCCGAGCAGCGGCTTGGCGACCCAGCCCGTGGCGGTCAGGTCCCGGGGGCCGTCCAGGTACGCGGGGAGGAGGTTGGGGTGGTCCGGGTAGAGCTCCCAGAGGATCGCCAGCAGGGCCTTGTTGCTGAGGAGCATCTTCCAGGCCGGTTCGATCCACAGGGTGGAGCCCGTGCCGCCGCCGTTGTCGAGGGTGTCCAGGACGTGCCCGGCGAAGCGGTCGGTGGTGAGCCACTCCCACGGGTACAGCTTGAAGACGCTGCGGATGAAGCGCAGGCGCTGGTCGACGAAGCGACCGGACAGGCGGTCCCAGCCGATCTCCTCCATGGAGATCCAGTCGGTGGCCAGGCCGGCCTGCTCGGCGGTCTCCTTGAGGTAGGCGACCGTCATGAGGTCCTCGCCCAGTTCGTCGGCCGACGAGTAGGCGAAGTACAGCGGGCTGCCGGGCGGGAGGAGGGCGGCCTGGTTCTTCCACGCGTCGATGAGGCGCTCGTGCAGGGAGTTCCACTGGTCGGCGCCGGGGAAGCGCTCCTCCATCCAGAACCACTGCGGGGACGCGGCCTCCACCAGGGACGTGGGGGTGTCGGCGTTGTACTCCAGGAGCCTGGCCGGGCCCGTGCCGTCGTAGTGGAGGTCGAAGCGGCCGTAGAGGGAGGGGAGTTCGGCGCGGCGGTGCCAGGCCTCGGCGACCGCCCGGGCCACCCGCGGGTCGGTGATGCCCAGGTCGGCGAAGCGGTCCTCGGCGACGATGTGCTCCGCTGCCGCCAGGCACATGCGGTGCAGCTCCTCGACGACCTCCTCCAGCGCCTCGATCTCGGGCAGGCCGAAGACGTAGTAGGCGCTCTCGTCCCAGTAGGGGCGCAGGGAGCCGTCGGGGTAGCGGGTCAGGGGGTAGATCAGGCCCTGTTCCTCGACGGTCTGCTGCCAGCCGGTGCGGGGTGTGGTGGTACGGCGTTCCATCGCTGCGCGTCCGGTCAGCCGCCGCCGCTGCCGCCCGAGCAGCCGAAGCCACCCCGGTCGACGGCCTCGCTGCGGCTGAAGGTGCCGTTGTCGGCCCAGCCGTTGCTGACGTCGGCGTCGTAGTACCAGTCGGCGTCGGCGCTCCTGGTCTTGCCGGTCTTGCGGCTCTTGCCGGAGGAGCCGGAGGAGCAGTTCTTGTCGGAGACGACCTTGTAGCCGTTGATGTAGTCGTAGCTGTCCCGGTCCACGCAGCGGCGGTCCGGGTCGGATCCGCAGGCGGACAGGGCCGCCGCGAGGACGCCCATCCCGCCGAGGACCACCGTGCTCGAACGCAGTCGCCGCCGTGTCTCCGCCATACCGGTGTCTCTCCCCCGTGTGCCGCCTGTCATGTACTGCTGGAGGGTCAGCCTAGAGAGCGGCGGGCGCGGGCGTACACGGCCCCCCTTCTCCCGGCCCTGCTCCCCTGGCGATTTGTGATCTTTGCAGCGGTGTGTGCCCTCATCCGGGCAGTACCGCGCACAGCGCGTCCAGCGCTCCGGACCAGGCGTGGTCCGGCGGCGTCCCGTATCCCACGACCAGGGCGTCGACCGGCTCGGCGACCGCGTCGGCGTGCCGGTAGCCGGCCAGTCCGTGCAGCGCCAGGCCCCGCCAGTGGGCGGCCTGGACGACCGACCGCTCGGTGCCGGGCGGCAGCCGCAGCAGGACGTGCAGCCCGGCCGCGATGCCGGTGACCCGCGCCTCGGGGGCCCGGGCCGCGACGGCGGCGACCAGGGCGTCCCGGCGGCGCCGGTAGCGCAGGCGGGCCGCGCGCACGTGCCGGTCGTAGCCGCCGGAGGCGAGGAACTCGGCCAGGGTCAGCTGGTCGAGCACCCCGCAGGTGTCCACACCGCCCTTGGCCTCGGCCACCGGCTCGACGAGGTCCGGCGGCAGCACCATCCAGGCCAGCCGCAGCCCGGGCGCCAGGGACTTGCTCGCGGTGCCCAGGTAGACCACCCGGTCGGGGTCCAGGCCCTGGAGGGCGCCGACGGGCTGCCGGTCGTAGCGGAACTCGCCGTCGTAGTCGTCCTCCAGCACCAGCCCGCCGGTGCGGCGCGCCCAGTCGACGACGGCGGCCCGGCGGTCGCGGTGCAGCGGCACGCCCATGGGGAACTGGTGGGCGGGCGTGAGCAGGACCGCGTCGGCGCCGGACAGGGTGCCGGGGTCCGTGCCCCGGCAGTCGAAGGGCAGCGGAGCCGTGTGCAGGCCGGCGGCGGTCAGGAGCCTCCAGTGCACGTCGAGGCCGTACGACTCCACCGCCACCCCGCGTGCCCCGCGTGCCCGCAGGGCCGTGCCGAGCAGTCTCAGGCCGTGCGCGAACCCGCCGCAGACCACGGTCCGTTCGGGGTCGGCGCGCACGCCGCGGGCGCGGGAGAGGTAGAAGGCGAGCGCGGTCCGCAGCTCGGGGCGGCCGCGCGGGTCGCCGTAGTCCAGGGCGTGGTGGGGGGCGGTGCCGAGGGCGCGGCGGGCGGCCCTGAGCCACTCGGCGCGCGGGAAGGAGGCGAGGTCGGGGCTGCCGGGGCGCAGGTCGTAGGCGGGCCGGGCCCGTTCGCGGGGGTGGGGTGCCGTTCCGGCAGGCGGCACGACCTGCCGCTCGGCGACCCGGGTCCCGGACCCCTGCCGGGCGGTGAGCCAGCCCTCGGCGACCAGGTCGGCGTAGGCGTCGGCGACCGTGTTGCGGGCGACGCCCAGGTCCGCGGCGAGCGAGCGGGAGGACGGCAGCCGGGTGCCGGGGGCCAGCCGCCCGGAGCGCACCGCCTCGCGCAGGGCGTCGGTCATGCCCCTGCGCAGGCCCGGGCCGGCCGGTTCCAGGTGCAGGTCGACGCCCAAAGTGGCCCACTGATCCGCCATGGAAATGGACCATACCCCTGGGCTGCTTCCTCCCTAGGGTCGAGGGCATGACGACGCATCTCGACGAGACGGCCACCGCGTACGCCCCCGAACAGCCCGCCCGCCTGGACTGGGCCAGGCACGCGCCCGAGGTCTACAAGGCGATGGTCCGGCTGGACGCCGCGGCCCGGCAGGGCCTCGACCCGAAGCTCCTGGAGCTGGTCAAGATCCGGGCCTCGCAGATCAACCACTGCGCGCTCTGCCTCGACATGCACAGCAAGGACGCCCTCGCCGCCGGGGAGAGCGTCGAGCGGATCGTCCAGCTCGGCGCGTGGGAGGAGTCGCGGCACTTCTACACCGAGAAGGAGCTCGCCGCGCTGGAGCTGACCGAGGCCGTGACGGTCCTGACGGACGGTTTCGTGCCGGACGCGGTGTACGAGCGGGCCGCACGGCACTTCGACGAGGCCGAGCTGGCCCAGCTGGTCGCCGCGATCGCGGTGATCAACGCCTGGAACCGGTTCGGGGTGACCTGCCGCCGGACGCCCGGGCACTACCAGCCGGGCCAGTACAAGTGACGGCCCGGACGCGGGCGCTCGACCCGGCGGTGGCCCGGGCCCTGTCGGCGCTGAGCGCCGCGGCGAAGCAGGGCCTCGGCGACCCGGCCCTGGCCGAGCTGGTGGTGATCCGCGCCTCGCAGCTGAACCGGTGCGCCTTCTGTCTCGACATGCACCTCGCGATCGCCCGGCAGTACGGCGTGAGCGAGCGGCAGCTCGATCTGCTGGCCGCGTGGGAGGAGGCGGGGGACGTCTTCGACGAGCGGGAGCGGGCGGCGCTGGCCCTGACCGAGGCGGTGACCGTGCTGACGGAGCACTTCGTGCCGGACGCGGTGTACGAGCGGGCCGCCAGGCACTTCGACGAGGTCCGGCTGGCCCATCTGGTCGGCCTGATCGTCGCCATCAACAACTGGAACCGGATGATGGTCGCCCGCCGGATCCCGCCGGGCGGTCACACGCCGTGAGCGAGGCCGCGGTGTTCACCGGGGACGGCCCCCGCCCGCCGTACTCGGCGCGCGAGGGGCCACCCGGGTCACCGTCGGGCCGGGTCTCCGGCGGCGGGCCGCCCGGGCCCTGCGCTGGATCGCCGGCCGGCTGGTGCGCTGAAGGTCAGGACAGCCACTTCTTCCACGTGGACTTGTGGCTGTCCACCCACTTCTTCGCCGCGTCCTCGGGGGACATCTTCTGCTCGGCGATCATGAGGGAGACCTCGTTCTGGTCCTCGGTCGTCCACTTGAACCTCTTCAGGAACGCCGCCGCCTTGCCGCCCTTCTTCGCGAAGTCCGCGTTGAGGTACTTCTGCAGCGGTGTGTGCGGGTAGGCGCAGGCGACCTTCTCCGGGTCGGCGTCGCAGCCCTCCTTGTACGGCGGCAGCTTCACCTCGGTCATGGGGACCTTCTCGAAGAGCCACTGCGGGGAGTACCAGTAGGTCAGAAAAGGCTTCTTCTCCTTGGCGAACTGCCTGATCTGGGTGATCTGCGCCGCCTCGGAGCCCGCGAACACCACCTGGTAGTCCAGCTTCAGGTTCTTCACCAGCGCCTTGTCGTTGGTGACGTAGGACGGCGAACCGTCCATCAGCTGGCCCTTGTCGCCGCTCTCCGGGGTGCGGAAGAGGTCGGCGTACTTGTTCAGGTTCTTCCAGTCCGTGATGTCGGGGTGCTTCTCGGCGAGGTACGTCGGGACGTACCAGCCGATGTGGCCGGTGACGCCGAGTCCGCCGCCCCGCGCGATCGTCTTCTTGTCGTCGACGTACCGCTTCTCCTGCTCGGGGTGGCCCCAGTCCTCCAGGAGCGCGTCGACCCGGCCCTGGCTGAGGGCGTCCCAGGCGGGCACCTCGTCGACCTGGACGGTGTCGACCCGGTAGCCCAGCTCGTGCTCCAGGAGGTACTGGGCGACGGCCACGTTGGCCTGGGCGCCCACCCAGGACTGCACGGACAGGGTCACCGTCTTCGCGCCCTGCGCGTTGGCGAAGGGCGAGGCCTGCTTGGTCATGTCGGCGGCGCCGCAGCCGGTGAGCAGCGCCAGGGAACTCACCGCGGCGACCGCGGCGGTGGTGCGGACGCGCATGTCAGGCTCCCTTCCCCGCGCGGCGTTCGGTGGGCTGCGTCACCCGGTCGAGCATCAGGCCGAGGCAGACGATCGCCGCGCCGGCCACCAGACCGGTCGCCAGGTCGCCCTGGGCGAGGCCGAAGACGACGTCGTAGCCGAGCGCGCCGCCGCCGACCAGGCCGCCGATGACGACGACGGCGAGGACCAGGACGAGGCCCTGGTTGACGGCGAGCAGCAACGCCGGGCGGGCCAGCGGCAGTTGGACCTGCCTCAGCTGCTGCCAGCTGGTCGCGCCGAGCGAGCCGGACGCCTCCAGCGCGGCCGGGTCGACCTGGCGCAGGCCCTGGGTGGTGATGCGGACCACGGCCGGCAGCGCGTACACGATCGCGGCGGCGACGGCCGGGGCGCGGCCGACGCCGAACAGGGCGACGACCGGGATGAGGTACACGAACTGCGGCATCGTCTGGAAGACGTCGAGGACCGGGCGCAGTGCCCGCTCAAGACGGTCGCTGCGGGCCGCGGCGATGCCGATGGCGAAGCCGGCGACGAGGGTGACGGCTACGGCCGCGAGGACCTGGGAGAGGGTGTCCAGGGACGGCTTCCACACGCCGAGGACGCCGATCGCGGCCATGGCGAGCACGGCGGTGAACGCGGTGCGCCAGGTGCCGATCACCCAGGCCAGGGCGGCGACGACCAGCAGCACCGCCCACCAGGGCAGCGCCTGGAGGCCGTCGCGCACCGGGTCGAGGACCCAGGTGGTGAAGTGGCCCGCCCAGTCGGCGGTGCCGCCGACGACGGGCACGCCCGAGTACAGGTGCGCGGTCATCCAGTCGACCGCGCGGTTGACGGGCTCAGCGATGCCGACGACCCAGGCGTCGGGCCAGTCCAGGCGGCCCGCGAGCCGCCCCGCGACCGCCACGGCGGCGACACCGGCGAGGGCGTAGAGCCAGCCGCGCCCGCCGTGGGGCTCGGGTTCGGCGCCCAGCTTCTCCCCCGCCGCGCCGGTGACGCGGTCCAGGACGACGGCCAGCAGCACGATCGGAATGCCGGCGGCGAGCGCGGCACCGACGTCGACGGAGGCCAGGGCCTGGTAGACGCGGTCACCGAGACCGCCCGCGCCGATGACGGCCGCGATGACGGCCATGGACAGCGCCATCATGATCGTCTGGTTGACGCCCAGGAGCAGTTCCTTGCGGGCCAGCGGGATGCGCGCGGTCAGCAGCCGCTGGCGGGCGGTGGCGCCGAGCGACTCGACGGCCTCCAGCACCTCCTTGTCGGCGCCGCGCAGGCCGAGCGAGGTCAGCCGGGCCATGGGCGGGGCGGCGTAGACGACGGTGGCCAGCACGGCCGCGGGGACGCCGATGCCGAAGACGAGGACGACCGGCAGCAGATAGGCGAAGGCGGGCAGCACCTGCATGGTGTCCAGGACCGGGCGCAGGGCGCGGTCCATCCGGTCGGACAGCCCGGCGGCGAGCCCGAGCAGCGCGCCCACCACGATCGACGCGAGGACGGCGACGATCATCAGGGCGAGGGTCTGCATGGTCGGCACCCACATGCCGAGCAGGCCGCAGGCGAGGAACGCCACGGCCGTGCCGAGGGCCAGACGCACGCCCGCGACGCGCCAGGCGACCAGCGCGCCCAGGGCGGTGACGCCCGCCCAGCCGACGGCCAGGAGGGTGAGGTAGACGGCCCGTACGGCGATGACGACGACGTTGCTGACGTGGCCGAAGAAGTACAGGAACAGCGGGTGGCTGTCGCGGTTGTCGATGATCCAGTCGCTGGTCCTGGCCAGCGGGCCGGACAGGTCGACGGTCAGCGCGGCCGGCCAGCTGCCGCTCGCCCAGCGGGCGTCGGCCAGCGGCACGAGCACCGCGGCGGCGACGGCCAGCAGCAGCAGCTTGCGCACGGTCGCGTTCTTCAGCAGCCCGGGCAGGCCCAGGCGGGGCGGGTTCGCGGTGACGGTCGCCATCACACCGCCTCCTTGGGCTGGTCCGCGCCCGGCGGAGCGGGCTGCTCCGTGCCGGCGACGACCCCGAGGAGGGTGTCGGAGTCGACCATGCCCACGCACCGGCCCCGGTCCATGACCCGGGCCGGGGCGCCGGCGCGGGCGACCGCCTCGATCGCCTCGGAGACCGTGGCGTCGGGCCGGACCGCCGGGCCGCTGCCGTCCAGGCCCGCCGAAGGCAGGCGCATGGCCGTGCGGACCGTCATGACCTGCTCGCGCGGCACGTCCCGGACGAACTCGCGGACGTAGTCGTCGGCGGGCGCGCCCACGATCTCCTCGGGCGTGCCGAGCTGCACGACCCTGCCGTCGCGCATCAGGGCGATGCGGTCGCCGAGCTTGAGGGCCTCCTGGAGGTCGTGCGTGATGAAGACCATCGTGCGGCCCTCCTCGCGGTGCAGCCGGACGACCTCCTCCTGCATCTCGCGCCGGATCAGCGGGTCGAGCGCGCTGAACGGCTCGTCGAACAGCAGGACTTCGGGGTCGACGGCGAGGGCACGGGCGAGGCCCACGCGCTGCCGCTGGCCGCCGGAGAGCTGGCCGGGGCGGCGGTGCTCCATGCCTTCCAGGCCGACCTTGGCGACGACCTCGGCGGCCCGCTCGCGCCGCTCGGCCTTGCCCATGCCCTGGATCTCCAGGCCGTAGGCGACGTTGTCGAGGACCGTGCGGTGCGGCAGCAGGCCGAAGTGCTGGAAGACCATCGCGGCCCGGTGGCGGCGCAGTTCGCGCAGCCGGGAGCGGTCCATGGCGCGGACGTCCTCGCCGTCGATGGCGATCGTGCCGGCGGTGGGCTCGATCAGCCGGGTCAGACAGCGCACCAGCGTGGACTTGCCGGAACCGGACAGGCCCATGACGACGAAGACCTCGCCCTTGCGCACGTCGAAGCTGACGTCCCGGACGGCGGCGGTGCAGCCGGTGCGCTCCCGCAGCTCGGCGGGGTCGAGGGCGGTGAGCTCGGGGTCGCCCGGGACGCGGTCGGCCTTGGGGCCGAACACCTTCCACAGGCCCTGGACCGAGAAGACGGGGGCGGTGGTGTCCATGGTCTGCTCCGTCGGGGGTTCGAGGGTCGCGGTCACTTGGCACCACCACCGATCAGCTCGGCGGCCTTCTCCCCGACCATGAGCACGCCGATCATCGGGTTCACGGTGGTCATGGTGGGGAACACCGAGGCGTCCGCGACACGGATGCCCTCCAGGCCGCGGATGCGCAGCTCGGGGTCGACGACGGCGAGCCGGTCGTCCTCGGCGCCCATCTTGCAGGTGCCGGCGGGGTGGTAGACGGTGTGCGCGACCTTGCGGGCGTACTCGCTCAGTTCCTCGTCACCGGTGACGTCCGGGCCGGGGCAGACCTCGCGCTTGAGCCAGCCGGCCAGCGGCTCGGTCTTCGCGATCTCGCGGGCGATGCGGATGCCGTCGACGAGGGTCCGGCCGTCGTAGTCGTCCTCGTCGGTGAAGTAGCGGAAGTCCAGGGCGGGCTTGGCCTCGGGGTCGGCGCTGGTCAGGTACAGCCGGCCGCGGCTCTTCGGCTTGGGGATGTTCGGGGTCATCGAGACACCGAACTCCGGCCGCCGGTAGCCCAGTCGCTCCGGGTTGTCCGTGAACGGGATCTGGTAGAAGTGGAACATCAGGTCCGGGTGGGCCAGTTCGGGGTCGCGGCGCACGAACAGGCCCGCGTCGGAGTCCATCGCGGAGTTCTCCGGGATGGGGCCGTTCGTCTCCCAGACGATGACGGACTCGGGGTGGTCGAGCAGGTTCTCGCCGACGCCCGGCAGGTCGTGCGTGACGGGGATGCCCAGCTTCTCCAGGTCGGCCTTCGGGCCGATGCCGGAGTGCAGCAGCAGCCGCGGCGAGTCGACGGCGCCGGCGCACAGCAGGACCTCGTTGCGTGCCTTGACGAGGATCTCCTCGCCGTCCTTGGTGCGTACGTGCACGCCCTCGGCGCGGTTGCCGTCGAGCTGCAGCTTGTACGCCCAGGTCTCCAGCAGGATCGTCAGGTTGGGCCGCTCGTCCATCACCGGGTGCAGGTACGCCACCGACGCCGAGGACCGCTTGTTGTTCTCGGGGTGGTAGGCGAGGTCGAAGAAGCCGACGCCCTCGGTGAACGGCTTCTTGTTGAAGCCCTCCACGCGCGGCACGCCGAGCGCCTGCTGGGCCGCGTCGACGAAGTCACGGGCGATGGCGTTCCGGTCCTTCTCGTCGACCGGGACGATGTTGTTGAGCAGCCGGGCGTAGTACGCCTCCATCTGCACCGCGCCCCAGCCCTGGGCGCCGGCGGCCTCCCACTCGTCCCAGTCGGCGGGCAGCGGCTTGAAGGCGATCAGGGTGTTGTGCGAGGAGCAGCCGCCGAGGACCCGGGCCCGGCTGTGCCGGATGTGCGAGTTCCCGCGGGGCTGTTCGGTGGTGGGGTAGTCGTAGTCGAGCTCGCCGCCGAGCAGGCCCATCCAGCGGCGCAGGGTCAGGACGTCGTCGCGGCCGACGTCGCTGGGGCCGCCCTCGATGACGGCGACGGTGACATCCGGGTTCTCGGTGAGACGGGAGGCGATGACGGAACCGGCGGTTCCGCCGCCTATCACGACATAGTCGTACTCATGACTGGTGTGGGACATGGCGTGTCTGCTCCAGAGGGGGATGAAGGGGACGGGCTCGGAGGTGGGGGGGAGGCCGGTCCGGGGCGCGGGGGGATGTCGCCCGGGACCGGCCGGGGCGGCCCGGACCGGGGGTGCGGGCCGAGGGGGAGCGGCCCGGACCCGGGGGTGGCCCGGACCGCGGGGGTGGCCCGGACCGGGGGTCCGCCCCTGGGGGTGGGCCCGGACCGGGGGTGTCCGGGCCTGGAGGGGGTGGCCCGGAACGGGCGGGTCCGAGCCGAGGGGACCGGATCGGGGGGATCCGGGCAGGGGCCGGCGGTGATCCGGGCCGGGGGTCAGCCCGCGAACCAGCGCACCGGCTTGGGTGCGAGGTTCTGGTAGACGTGCTTGGTCTCCCGGTACTCGGCGAGACCGGCCGGGCCGAGCTCGCGGCCCACTCCGCTCTTGCCGAAGCCACCCCACTCCGCCTGCGGCAGGTAGGGGTGGAAGTCGTTGATCCAGATCGTGCCGTGGCGCAGCCGGCCGGCGACGCGGCGGGCGCGGCCCGGGTCGGCGGTCCAGACGCCGCCCGCCAGGCCGTACTCGGTGTCGTTGGCCAGGGCGACGGCCTCGTCCTCGGTGCGGAAGGTCTCGACGGTGAGGACCGGCCCGAAGACCTCCTCCCGCACGACGCGCATCTCGCGGTGGCAGTGGTCGAGGACGGTCGGCTCGTAGAAGTAGCCGTTCTCCGGGCGCTCCGGGGACGGCTCGGGCCGCTTGCCGCCGCAGCGCAGCACCGCGCCCTCCTGCAGGGCGGACTCGACGTACATCTCGACCTTGGCGCGCTGCTGCTCGGAGACGAGCGGACCGCACTCGACGCCGGCCTCGGTGCCGCGGCCGAGGCGGATCCTCCCGGCCCGGCGGGCGAGTTCGGCGACGAAACGATCCCGCACCGACTCCTCGACGATGAGGCGCGCGCCGGCCGAGCAGACCTGGCCGCTGTGGATGAAGGCGGCGTTGAGGGCCTGGTCGACGGCGGTGTCGAAGCCCTCCTCGGTGGCGCAGGCGTCGGCGAAGACGACGTTGGGGTTCTTGCCGCCGAGTTCGAGGGCGACCTTCTTGACGGTGGGGGCGGCGGCCTGGGCCACCTTGGTGCCGCTGACCAGGCCGCCGGTGAAGGAGATCAGGTCGACGTCGGGGTGCTCGGCCAGGCGGGCGCCGACCGTGTGGCCGGGCCCGGTCACGATGTTGGCGACCCCGGCGGGCAGACCGGCCTCGATCAGCAGGTCGATCAGCGCGACGGTCGTCATCGGCGTGATCTCGCTGGGCTTGACGACGAAGGTGTTGCCGGCGGCGAGGGCGGGGGCGATCTTCCAGCTGGCCTGCAGGAGCGGGTAGTTCCAGGGCGTGATCATCGCGCAGACGCCGACGGGTTCGTGCACGACGACGCTGTGGATGTCGGGCGAGCCCGCGTCCACGACCCGGCCCGGGGCCTCGGCGGCGACCAGGTCGGCGAAGTAACGGAAGGCGTCGGCGACGCAGTCGATGTCGACGCGTCCCTCCTCGACGGTCTTGCCCGCGTCCCGGGCCTCCAGCCGCCCGAGCTTCTCGCGGTCGCGCACCAGCAGACCGGCCACGCGGCGCAGCAGCGCCGCCCGCTCGGCGGCGGGCGTGCGCGGCCACGCGCCCTCGTCGAACGCCTTGCGGGCCGCGGCGACCGCGAGGTCGGTGTCCTTCTCGTCGCCCTCCGCGACGACGGCGAAGGGCAGGGCGTCCGCGGGGTCGATGATCTCGCGCGTGGCCCCGGAGACGGCCGCGCGCCATTCTCCTGCCGCGTGGATGGTTTGACTCGCCTGAAGCTCGGTACTTTCCGCCATGATCGGTCTTCGCCTTCCGTTCCTGTTCAGCGTCTCTGTGTCACAGACGTGTCACTCAGAGACCGGGTTCGCCTGCCCGAGACCCCTGGATGCATGCGCCTGGGTGACCGAAAGTGCGCTGCGTCACGGGAGATGCGGACAAAAAGGAACAAAAGGTGTGGCAGAAGACGCCCGCAGGCCCCGCGCCGGTGATCCGGTGCGGGGCCTGCGGGATTCAGGCGCGAGCGGGTCGGGTCAGATGAGGCCCAGGCCGCGGACCGCCTCGCGCTCCTCCTCGAGCTCCTTGACGGAGGCGTCGATGCGGGCGCGGGAGAACTCGTTGATGTCCAGGCCCTGGACGATCTCGTACTTGCCGTCCTTGCAGGTGACCGGGAAGGAGGAGATCAGGCCCTCCGGGACGCCGTAGGAGCCGTCCGACGGGATGCCCATGGAGACCCAGTCGCCCTCGGGGGTGCCGTTGACCCACGAGTAGACGTGGTCGATGGCGGCGTTGGCGGCGGAGGCGGCCGAGGAGGCGCCGCGGGCCTCGATGATGGCGGCACCGCGCTTGGCGACGGTCGGGATGAAGTCGTCCGCGAGCCACTTCTCGTCGTTGACGACCTCGGCGGCGTTCTTGCCGGCGACCGTGGCGTGGAAGATGTCCGGGTACTGCGTGGCGGAGTGGTTGCCCCAGATCGTCAGCTTCTTGATCTCGGAGACCGGGGTGCCCGTCTTCTTCGACAGCTGCGTCAGGGCGCGGTTGTGGTCCAGGCGGGTCATGGCCGTGAACCGCTCGGCGGGGACGTCCGGCGCGGCGGCCTGGGCGATCAGCGCGTTGGTGTTGGCCGGGTTGCCGACCACCAGGACCTTGATGTCGTCCGCGGCGTGGGCGTTGATGGCCTGGCCCTGCGGCTTGAAGATGCCGCCGTTGGCCTCCAGCAGGTCGCCGCGCTCCATGCCCTTGGTGCGCGGGCGGGCGCCGACGAGGAGAGCGACGTTGGCGCCGTCGAAGGCGACGTTCGGGTCGTCGCTGATGTCGATGCCCTGCAGGAGCGGGAACGCGCAGTCGTCCAGCTCCATGGCCGTGCCCTCGGCCGCCTTGAGCGCCGGCGTGATCTCCAGCAGGCGCAGCTTCACCGGCACGTCCGCGCCGAGCAGCTGACCGGAGGCGATGCGGAAGAGCAGGGCGTAACCGATCTGGCCGGCCGCGCCGGTGACGGTGACGTTCACGGGAGTGCGGGTCATGGCGTTCTCCGTATGACAGCTGGCGGTAGGGGCGGGGTCCCTGCCCCGGACGTTTGATCGATCTCTTGGCGTCAAGAGATCCATCCAGCGGTCAGGCTATCGCGCATCCGGGATCCCGTACGGCCGGGTCGGTGTGGCCCGGCCCACAACACGCCACGGTCACACGAGAGGCGGCCGCCCGTCCGGGAGAGGAGGACGGAGGCGGCCGCCTGAGGGGGATACCGACGATGCCGGACTCCCGTGGGGGTACGGTTCGCGTGCCCCCGATCCGGGCGGGCATGCGCGCCTCCGCGAAATTCTTCGCGGCCCGCCGGGAACGCCCCGCGGCTGCCGCGTCTGCGTGCCTTCGCGGGCGCCCTTCGCGGCCCGCGGACACACCCGTCCGGCACCGCGTCACATCGCGGCCCGCCGGGCACGCCGTCCGCTGCCGCGTCACGTCACGGCTTGCGCGGCGCGCCCGTCCGGCACCGCGTCACATCGCGGCCCGCCGGGCACGCCGTCCGCTGCCGCGTCACGTCACGGCTTGCGCGGCGCGCCCGTCCGTTGCCGGGTCACTTCGTGCAGCCCTCGCCGCCCGCCGCGAGCGTCACGCAGGCCTTGGCGTCGGCGGCGCTCTTCACGGACACCATCGGGGTGTACGCGATGGCGTCCCCGGCCGCGGTGATGCTGCCGGTCTGCTTCGCCTTGCCGGCGCTGATCTGCACCTCGTCGCCCTGCGCTGCCTGCGTGATCCGGCCCCAGGCCGCCTTGCAGGTCTCGCTGTAGCGGACCTCCACGACGGTGGTGCCGACGGTCGCGGTCCGGGCCGTGGTCACCAGGTCACCACTGCACCCCATGTTCTCCGCGTCCTTGCCGGTGCAGCTGTCGCCGCTGCACTTCACGCCGGGCGGCAGGTCCGGGTTCGTGCTGGCGGTCGGCGTGGGCGACTTGGCCGCGTTCCCGGGGTCGTCGTCGCCACCGCCGCCGGTGAGGTAGAACGCGCCGGCGATCACCACGAGCACGCCCACGACCCCGGCGACGAACGTGCCGGTCCGCCGCTTGCCCGCCGCTCCGCCCCTGCGGTCCGAGCCCCCGGTCCGGCCACGGCCGCCACCGGACCGGCCGTGCCCCCCGGCTGCGGGTACGGCGTCCTGCGGCGCACCGTACGCGCCCGCGCCCACGGCCGGGGTCCGGGTGGTACCGCCGGGCGCTCCGGCGGCGTTCCCGGAGCCGTGCCTGGCGCCGGTTCCCGTGCCCGCCCCGCGTCCGCCCGCGCCCGGTCCCGTCGGCGCCGGGCCCTTGTACCCGGCCAGACCCCACGAGTTGACCTCGGTGCGGTCCTCCCGCGAGCCGGTGCCGGCGGAGTCCTGGACCTCGGGCGCCGTCGGCTGCGCCGGCACGCTCGGGACGACGCCGGCCGGGCCCGCGACGCCCGGCGTGACCGTGGCGCTGCCACTGCGCCGGGACGGCCTGCCGCCGGATCTGCCGTCCTCCGGGGAGCCGGCCGCGGAGGCGCCGAAGTCCTGGCCGCCGAACTCACCGAGGGCGGCGCGCGCCTGGGAGATCCGTATGGCCTCCATCGTCATGTCGTGGCGCATCTCCGAGCGGCTCCAGGCGCGCTCGGCGAGCTCCCACATGGTGGTGAGGTGCACCGGGTTGGTGCCGGTGACCTCGGCCAGGGCCACGATCGCGCCCTTGGGCGCGAGCAGCCGGCCGTTCAGATACCGTTCCCACGACGTCTTGCTGTAGCCCGTGCGGTCCGCCACCGACGCGATGCTCAGACCGCTGCGGTCCACGAGTCTGCGCAGCTGGCTGGTGAACTCCCTGATCTGCGGATCGAGCTCATCCGGCAAGGCCTTCCAACGAGGCATTGCTTCCCCCCTCTTCCCCCGGGTAGTGCTGTTCTTTCCCGCGCTGTTCGCCCCGCGCGTGGCGGCCTCGGCCGATCCCCGTTGTGGCTACCCACAGGGATGCGCCCGGTCAGGATCTCAGTTCCCCGACGGGGGGCGCACAGAAGCATGGTGCCCGCGCGCGATACACCCTGGACCGTCCCGATTGTCCACGCCAACCCCCGTGTCGCACCACTTCGTGCGAAATCGGAAGCAGGACGTACCGGAACCGTCACTTCCGTGCCACAGCGTACTGACAGGCGTTGAGCAGGCCGTTCGCGGTGCACCAGGGTGGATCGCGGCGGCGGCCCGTCCTTCCTCGGGGGAGAGGACGGGCCGCCGTGCGGTCATTCGCTGGTGACCGTGAAGTGCAGCGTGTCCTTAAGGAAGGGGATCTGCAGCAGCGGGTTCGGCTGGGCCATCAGCGCCAGCAGGACGATGACGGATCCCAGCACGCCGTACGTGACGATGTCCGTGAAGCGGGAGCGGACGGCGAGCATGCCGACGTCCGGCAGCAGCCAGCGCATCGCACCGCCGCCCAGCAGGGCGACGCCGATGAGCAGCGTTCCGAGCCGGAACTGGTCGAACGCGGTCACCAGCAGCCCGATCCCGACGAGCCCCAGCACGGTCAGGACCGGCCACTGCCGCGCCGGTGCGGGCGCGTCCCCGGACGCGGCCCGGCCACCGCCCTCGGGCCGCGCGGTGTCCCGGGTGAACAGCGGGAACCGCCGGGTGACGCGGCGCGGGCGCCCCTGGGCGTCAGGGGCGCTGACGGGGTCCCTGACGGTGAGCTCATCCTCTTCGCCGTCACCGGCACCGCCGCGGGGCTCTTCGGCGTCCGGCCCGCCCGGGCCGTCGCGGCCGTCGCGGCCGCTGTGGCTGTCCTGATCGCGGCCGTCGCGGACGTCGGATCCGCCGTGACCGTCCTGACCGTGGCCGTCGCGGACGTCGTCGCCGGCCGTGCCGTTCCGGCCGTCCCGCCCGTGGCTGTCGTGGCCCTTGGGGTCCTCCTGGCCGTTCGGTTCCGCCCTGCCGTGCCCGGCGTCGCGGGGGCCGTCGCCGGACCGCGCCACGGCAGCGGTCACGGTCCCGTCCGCGGCCGGGGCGGCCGCCGCGGCCACGCCGGGCGCGGCGCCCGGCGCGCTCCCTGCGTCGCGGTCAGCCGGCACTGCGCTCCGCCGCCTCGACCACGTTGACGAGCAGCTGGGCGCGGGTCATCGGGCCGACCCCGCCGGGGTTCGGGGAGATGAAGCCGGCGACCTCGGCCACGTCGGGGTGGACGTCGCCCACGATCTTGCCCTCGGCGCTGCGCGAGACACCGACGTCGAGGACGGCCGCGCCCGGCTTGACGTCCTCGGCGCGGATCAGGTGGGCGGAACCGGCCGCCGCGACGATGATGTCCGCGCGCTTCAGGTGCGCCGACAGGTCGCGCGTGCCGGTGTGGCACTGGGTCACGGTCGCGTTCTCGCTGCGCCGCGTGAGCAGCAGCGGCATCGGCCGGCCGATGGTCACGCCGCGTCCGACCACCACGACCTCGGCGCCCTTGATCTCCACGCCGTACTGCCGCAGCAGGGTCAGGACGCCGTTGGGGGTGCAGGGCAGCGGCGCCGGCTCGTTGAGCACGAGGCGGCCGAGGTTCATCGGGTGCAGGCCGTCGGCGTCCTTGTCCGGGTCCATCAGCTCCAGGATGCGGTTCTCGTCGATGCCGCGGGGCAGCGGGAGTTGCACGATGTAGCCAGTGCAGGCCGGGTCCTCGTTCAGCTCGCGCACGACCGCCTCGATCTCCTCCTGCGTGGCGGTGGCGGGCAGCTCCCGCTGGATGGAGGCGATGCCGACCTGCGCGCAGTCACGGTGCTTGCCGGCGACGTACTTCTGGCTGCCGGGGTCGTCCCCGACGAGGATCGTGCCGAGGCCGGGCGTGACGCCCTTCTCCTTCAGCGCCGCCACGCGGGCGGTCAGATCGGACTTGATCGCGGCTGCGGTGGCCTTGCCATCGAGAATCTGGGCGGTCATGGCCCCATCCTCGCGGATGACCCCGCCCCGGTTCCAATCCGCCCGCAATCCGGGCACCGCGGGTGCGCTCCGCCCGTATCCGCCCATGATCAGCGATGTTGCACTTGCACAACACATCGGGAATGCGGCTGGACAAGCCGGTCAGTGGTGCAGAACGATGACCTGAAAAAGTGCCGCGGGCAGTTCAACGGGGGGACGGTCGCAATCTGAAGAGCTCTCCTCCGTACGGACGGCACGCGTCGTCCCCGCACTCGGAACAACGGAGGAAAGTCCGCCATGAGCTTCGGCGACCCGAACAACCCCTACGGCCCGCCCCAGGGGCAGCAGCCGCAGCAGCCGCAGGGCTACGGCTACCCGCAGCAGCAGGGTCAGGCGCCCGGCTACGGCTACCCGCAGGCCCCTCCGGTCTCCCCCTACGGCGCCGGTCCCGCGGCCCCGACGACGATGCCCGGCTCGGTGAGCGCGGCCCGGGTGATGCTGTGGGTGATCGTCGGTCTGCAGGTCCTCGGCGTGGCCCTCTTCGCCTTCTCCGCCATCGCGCTCAACGCCGCGAAGGACGACGAGTCGCTCAAGGACAACACCGCCTTCCAGGACCTGGTCGGCGACTCGACCGGCGTCATCTGGGGCTACGTGGTGTTCGGCCTGGCCTGGCTGGTGTTCGCCGCCGTGCTGGCGACGAAGTTCAAGAACGGCGGCAACGGCGCCCGCGTCACCATCCTGGTCTTCGCCATCATCACGGCGGTCCTCGGCATCTACCCGTTCGTCATCGTCGGCCTGGTGCACACGATCCTGGCCGTCCTGGTGGCGGTGTTCGTCGGCAACGCGGCCGGCAAGGCCTGGTTCAACCGCCCGCGCTACTGAGCGGACCCGGTCGGCCGGACCACTTCACGCCAATCACATCCAAGGGCCGTGTCTCACCCGTACGAGGGGGGCACGGCCCTGGTGCGTCGCCCTAGTCTGACGGTGGTAGCTGTTCAGGCTCGGGGAGAACACCTTGTACAGCATCATCGTGGTACCTCCGCCGACCACGGAGGACGAGCGAGACCGCACCCCCATCCGCTGCGCGCCCGGCCCGCGTCCCACGCCCGGCGCGCCCGACAACGTTGCCCACTCCTCCGTCCGCGCCGCGTCCGGCGCCGGACCGGCCGCTCCGCCGGGCGAGGTGACCCGGTGACCGAGCCCTACGCCGTGCCCGTACCCAGGGGGTACCGGGTCGGCGTCTGGGAAGTGCGCGAGCCCCTCGCGACCGGTGCCTTCGGCAGTGTGTACACGGCCCGGCGCATCGGCGACAGCGACGTGCTGCCGCCCACGGCCGCCCTGAAGTTCCTGCCCACCGGCACCGCGACGCCCCGCCGGCTGGCCCACCTGGGGGAGTTGATCGAGCGCGAGGTGGAGCTGTACCGGCGGCTGCGGCATCCGCGGCTGGTGCGCATGTACGAGACGCTGACCGTCGACGACCCGGACCACCCGGAGCTGGACGGCGCCACCGTCCTCGTCCTGGAGCGCGCCGAGGGCTCGCTGTCCGCCCTGCTGGGCGCCACGCCCCGGCCCGCGGCCGGTCCGGCCCTGCTCGCGCAGATCTGCGAGGGACTGGCCCAGTTGCACGGCGCCGGCTGGGTGCACGGCGATCTGAAGCCGGCCAACGTCCTGTTGATGAAGGACGGTTCGGTCCGACTCGCCGACTTCAACATGGCCGCCGAACTGGAGGGCACCCACGCCTACACACCGGCCTTCTCCACCCCGGACTACACCCCGCCCGAGCTGCTGTGGACCGAGATCGGCGAACGGGGCCGCCGGATCCGCGCCTCCGCCGACGTGTGGGCCTTCGGTGTGCTCGCCCACCTCGTGCTCACCGACTCCTTCCCGCTGCCCGGCGCCACCCCGGCGGCCCGCCGCGACGCCGCGGCCGCCTACGCCCGCGGCACCGACGAGCTGCGTCTGTCGCCCCGGCTGACCGACGACTGGCGGGAGATCATCTCCGCCTGCCTCACCCGCACCCACGAGCACCGCATCACCGCCGAGGCGCTGCTGCGCCGTGTCGAGGCGGCCGCCGGCACCCGGCAGCGCCCCTTCCGCCTGCCCCGTCTGCGCCCGGGCCGCCGCCGCCCGCACCGGGCCTCGGTCGTGGCGGGCGCCGCCGCCGGCGTCACGGCCGTCGCCGCGCTGGCCTATGGCGTCAGCGTCTGGGGCGACGGCGCGCGCGGCGGGGGCGACGGCGCGGGGGCGACGGCGAACGTCTCCGCCGCCACGTACGGCGCCTCCGACCTGCGCACCGACCGCGGCATCCCGCCCGCCTACCGGCTGCTGATCGTCGAGACGGCACACGACTGCGACCAGCAGGAGGTCACACCGGCCCTGATCGCCGCCATGCTGAAGGTGGAGAGCGACTTCGACCCCGATCTGTCCGACCCGGCCAACGACGAGTACGGCATCGCCCGCTGGACCCCGCGCGTCCTGCGCTGGTGGATGAACGAGGACGGCACCCCCGGGGAGACCGTGCCCCAGCCCCCCTTCCCGCCGGCCGAGTCCATCCCGGCGATGGGCCGCTATCTGTGCTGGATCGCCCCCCGCCTGCACGACGACCTGAGGGGCGACCGGCAGGTCCTGGTCGCGACCGCCTACCGCACGTCGTTCGGCACGGTGAACAAGGCGGGCGGCGTGCCCCCGGACGTACGGAAGTACGCCGGCCGCGTCGCCCACTACCTCAAGGAGTACGCCCCGCCCGGCCGGAGGTGACCGGGCCGGTCGCGGAGAGCGTGCCGGGGCCGGGCAGCGGGATGCCGAGGAGCGCGGAGAGCTCGCCGGACGCCTGTGCGTCGTCACGGAAGCGCACGGTCCGCCAGCCCGCGGCGGCGGCTGCCGCGCAGTTCTCCGCGAGGTCGTCGACGAGGACGTGGCGGGGGGTCGGGGACGTCGCCGCCGCGATGCGGAAGACGGCCGGGTCGGGTTTGCGCACACCGACCCGGCACGAGTCCACGACAGCGTCGAAGGGGCCCGCCGGGGCGGTGATGCGCCGCCAGTGCCCCTCCCACTCGGGCACGTTGTTGGTGAGCAGCCCGACCGGGTGGCCGGCGGCCCGGACGGCACGCACCACCGCGGCCATCACCGGGTTGCCCGGGCGTCCTCCCAGCCACTGCTCGCCGAACCGCTCCAGCCGTGCGGCGCCGAGGTCCAGACCGGGGTGCCGGGCGCGCAGCGCGGCCCGGACCCTCGCTCCCCACTCGGCCTCGCTGATCCGGCCCAGTTCGAGCGGGGCCAGCGGGTGCATGCCGAGGTCGGCTCCCACGTCGGCCACGGCCCGGCGCAGCCGCCCGGGCGAGATGCCGGTCTCCTCGGCGTACCGGGCGTACAGCTCGGCCATGGTGGGGGTCAGGACACCGCCGAAGTCGAACCAGACGGTGGTGGCCGACGCGTCGCCTTCCGGTGCGCCTGCCGGTGCGCGGTGGTCGTGGCGTGGGGTCGTCACGGCGGGCCGCCCGTCAGGCCGCGGTGAGGAGCCGGTGGCGGGCGCCCGTCACCGCGGCCTCGCCGCCGTGGCCGCCTCGCTCCCGCAGGACGCCGTCCCGGGCGGCGAGGGTCACCCGCGCCGTCGCCAGCACGTCGCCCTCCTGTTCCAGGACCAGGTCGAGCACGGGCCGGCCGCCGGCCCCGTCGGCGATCCGGGCCCGGCAGTCGGTGGGCAGCTCGAACTCGCCGAACTTCACGAACGTCACGTCGCAGCCGGTGAGCGCCAGGTGCTGCGGAGCGACGTCCGGGCCGCACAGCTCGCGGGCGGCCGCGGTGGCCGTCTGCCGGAGCGCCTCGAACATCACCGCGCCCGGGATGTGGTCGACGTGGTGGTCGAAGAGCGCGGGGTGACCGCGGTCGACGACCACCTGCGCCACCACCTCCGGGACGCGGGACACGGCCACCCGCCCCAGGACGACGTTGGCGGGCAGCTCGCGGCCCACCTGCTCGGGCGCCAGCCGGTTGACCAGCGGGTGCGCGCGGTGCGGAGTGGAGGCGAGAGCGGCCCTGGCCCGGGAGCGCAGCTGCAGCATGCTCCGGCGCGGAATCCACCGGTAGGCGAGCCGCATGGTCGCCGCCGCCCTGCCGTCGACCGACGCCCGCACCTCCACGGTGGCGCCGCAGGGCCGGCCGGCCCGCTCCCGGACCTCGGTGAACTCGCCCTCCACGGTGACGGCGGCGGGCCGCTCCCCGACGCGCAGCGCCTCGGGGTCGGTCACCTCCAGCGCGCCCCGGTCGAAGACGAAACTGCTGTCCGCCGGTGCCGCGAGGTACTCGTGCGAGGCGAGGATGCAGGACTGGCGGAAGATCTCCAGGACGAGCAGCGGGTCGTAGGACGGGGCCGTGCGCGCGTCCGTGACGTGGTCGCTGTAGTACAGGTGCGCGCGGGGCGGCTGGGCCGCGACCCGGAAGGTGCGCTCGCCGGTGCGCGCCGCGTCGGTCAGGAAGCACTCGCTGACGGCGGCACGGTGCGTGAGGGCGCGATCGACGGTGCGGGCGTAGGAAAGGGCCCCGTCTGTCATGGGTGTTGCCTCCTCGGGCGGGTTCGGTTCGGGTCGGGCTGCGCGGTGCGGAACGCGTGGCGGCTGCCGGGGCGGGGGCGGGGCGGGGACCGCCGTCGCCCCGGCAGGGCCCGGTGGTGGGGTGACGTCCGGTCAGGCACCGGTGACGGTGTCGTGCCGCCCGTCGAGCGCCCCGTCGAAGACGAGGAGCTGGCGTCCCCGCACACCGCCCGCGGCGAGCCGGCGGTGGGCCTCCGGTGCGGCGGACGGGGTGAGCACCGCGGCCGTGCGCGGCGAGAGCAGTCCCTCGCAGGCCAGTGCGGCGAGTTCGGTGAGCGCGGCGGCCTTGTCCGGGTAGGCCATGACGTTGAGTTCGTGCCGCACGATGCCGCGGGGCGGGGTCAGCGGGCCCGGGCGGCAGGTCGCCACGGCACCGCCGTCCCGGACGGCGGCGAGGATCGGTGTGCCCAGGACGGCGGCGTCCACCAGCGCGTCGACGCCCTCGGGCACGGCGCGGCGGTACCGCTCGGCGAGCGAGGCCGCCGCCGCGTCGGACTCCTGCGGCGCGTCCGTCGGCTCCGCGTGCCGCGGCACGATGATCTCCGCGCCGAGCTGCTTGAGCAGCGGCTCGTCCTGCGCGGCCGCCTCGGCGACCACGCGCAGGCCGCGGTGGACCGCGAGCTGGATCACGAAACCGCCGAGCGCGCCGGCCCCGCCGGTGACGGCCAGGGTCGCCCCGCGGCGGAGTCCGAGCAGGGCGAGCGCCTGATGGGCCGTCAGCGCGTTCATCGGAAGTCCGGCCGCGTCGAGCAGGTCGAGGCCCGGTGGGACCAGGACCGTGTCGGCGGCGGGGACGACGACGTACTCGGCCTGGGCCCCGCCCTGCGGGCGGAACGGGTCGACGAACGCCATGACCCGGTCGCCCAGGGCGAACAGGGTGCCGGCGCCCGCGGCGTCGACGGTGCCGGACACGTCCATGCCGGGGATGTAGGGGGGCTCGAACGCGGCCATGTAGGCGGCCAGCCGGCCCGAGCGGAGCATGAGGTCGGTGGGGTTGACGGCTGCGGCGGCCACGCGGATGCGCAGCTCTCCGGGTCCGGGGTCGGGTATCCCCCGGTCGATGACCTCCAGCACGTCCGGTCCGCCGTATTCCAGGATTCCGACTGCGCGCATGGTGGAGCACTTCCGTTGCGGGGCCGTGAGGCCGGCGGGTGGGTGGGTCGTCTCGGGTGGGTGGGGACAGGGGTGGTCAGGCCGGGCGCCGTGCCGGAGCGGACGGCGTCCGGGCCGTCCACAGCGGCTCGGGCAGGCGCAGCGGGGGCGCCGGAGGCGGGGCGGGCAGCAGGCGCCAGCCCTCACGTGCGGCGACGGCGCGCAGTTCCCGGTCGCCGCCGACCACCACGCCGCGGCCCGTGGCCCGCAGCATGGGCAGGTCCGAGACGTGGTCGCCGTAGGCGGTGGCGGCGGCCGGGTCGATGCCGTGCCCGGCGCACCAGGCCCGGACGGCGTCCGCCTTGGTGGCGCCGATCATCGTGACCGCGGCGTCGCCGGTGTAGTGGCCGAGGAGGGTCTCGGGCTCCGTCGCCAGGACCGCGTCCACCTCCAGCAGGCGGGCCAGCGGCGCGAGGAGCGCCGGGAAGGAGCCCGAGACGAGCACCACGGGCTCCCCCGCGGCCCGGTGCCCGCGCAGCGCGGCGACGGCGCTGTCGTGCAGGAAGCCCCCGGCCTCCAGCTCCGCGCGGAACCACTCCTCGGCCAGCTCCGTCACGTACGAGACGCTGAGCCGGGCGTAGCTGGCGAAGTACGCGCGGTTGGTGCGTGACCGGCAGACACCGGCCTCGGTCATGGCGCGCAGCCGCTGCCGTTCCTCCGTGTAGGCCTGCGGGGGGCGTCCTTCGACGGCGAAGCGGTACTCGAGGAACCGGAACAGGGTGGTCCCGGTGGTCAGCGTGCCGTCGACGTCGAAGAACGCGGCCCCCGCGGCGCCGGCCGGGCCGTCACCGGGCAAGGCGCGCGCCCTTCGTGGTGAGCAGCCGGGCGGTCTCGGCGACGTTGGCGGCGTCGAGTATCTCGTCGTCGCCGATCTCGACCCCGTACACCTTGGACAGGTGCACCGCGAGTTCCAGCAGGACGAGGGAGTCGAACTCCATGTCCTCGTACGGCGTGGTGGCGGTGGTGTCCTGCGGGGCCTCGAACTTGACGCGGACGATGTCGAGCACGGCCTCGGTCAGGTCGCCGGGCGCGGTGGTGGGTGCGGTCATGGTGTCTTCACTCCTCAGGGCTGTGGTGTCCGGCGGGTGGGGCCGGGCTCGGTCAGGCGGGTACGACGTCGGGCCAGGTGAGGGCCGCGGAGCCCCAGGTGAGCCCGCCGCCGAAGGCGGTGAGCAGCACCCGCTCCCCCACCGTGAGGGAGTCGGAGGCGGCGGCGTCCGCCAGGGCGATGGGGATCGACGCGGCCGAGGTGTTGCCGACCTGGTCGAGGTTGACCACCGCCCGCTCGGCGGGGACGCCGAGCTGCTCGGCGACCGCGCGCAGGATGCGGACGTTGGCCTGGTGGCCGACCAGGTGGCCGAGGCTCTCGACGGGCCAGCCGATGCGGTCGAGCAGGGCGGCGGACGACTCGCTCATGCGCTGCACGGCCGAGAGGAAGACCTTGCGGCCCTCCATGGCGAAGTACTCGTCGCCCGGGGCGGGTTCGGTCAGCGCGGCGCGCTGCCGGGAGCCCCCGGCCGGGATGCAGATGACGTCCTTCTGGGTGCCGTCGGAGCCGAGTTCGAAGCCGTGCAGGGCGCCGGGCAGGTCCGCCTCGCCCGCGGTGAGGACGACCGCGCCGGCGCCGTCCCCGAAGATCACGGAGGTGGTGCGGTCGGCCGGGTTGAGGATCGTCGAGTACGTCTCGGCGCCGATGACCAGTGCGGTCCGCGCCCGACCGGCGCCGATGGCGTTGGCCGCGGTCTCCAGCGCGTAGACGAAGCCCGAGCAGACGGCACTGATGTCGAACGCCGCCGCGCCGGCGAGGCCGAGCCGGGCCGCGACGTCGGGCGCGGTGGCCGGGCACAGGTGGTCGGGTGTGGTGGTCGCCAGGACCACGAGGTCGACGGCGCCCGGCCCGGGGTCGACGCCCGCGGACTTCAGCGCGCGGTGTCCGGCCTCCACGGCGAGGTCGCCGGTGGAGGTGCCCGGGTCCGCCCAGCGCCGGCTGCGTATGCCGGTTCTGGACGTGATCCATTCGTCGGTGGTGTCGAAGCGGTCCGCGAGTTCTTCGTTGCTGACGCGACGCGGGGGAAGGTAGGCGCCGAGTCCGGTGAGTACGGCGGTCAGGGGCATGTCTCTCGCCTCCCGTGAAGGGCCGTGGGCCGCGGGCGCCGGTGGTGTCCGGCTGCGGCCGAGGACGCGAACTGGGATGGGAGCGGTCGGCTCCGGGTGGTGTGCTCGGGGGCGGTCACGCGGGGAGCAGATGGGCGACGGAGCAGCTCAGCCGCAGGCCGGCGTGGTCGGCTGCGATCTCGGCGCTGCGCCAGGTGCCCTGGGCGCCGCGCAGCAGCCGCGGTTCGCGCAGCCGGACCTCGAACCGGGCTCCGGCCGCGCCGGCTTCGGGCGCCGGCCCGATGACCGTGCGCCGCATCCACAGCGTGTTGCTGTCGGCACGGGCGACCCCGTCCAGCGAGTAGAGCAGGACCTGGCCGAGCTGGAGGGCGGCGACGAACAGGTCGACCATCGTCGCCGGCCCGTCCGGGTCGAGGGTGAGGTCGGCCCGGGCCAGCGAGGCGTCCGGGAGGACGTCGACGGAGGTGAGCAGCTGCCGCCGGTCGCGGTGCGGGGTGCCGAAGGGCGCGTCGTTCCAGGGCCCCGGGAGCGCGTCCGCGTCCGCGTAGTGGGCCGTGCCCGACCGGGTGGGGGCCGGCTGCGGCGAGCCGGTGCCGGCGGTGGTCTCCACGCGTACGGTGAGCAGGCCCACGCGGCATTCCATGGTCGTGGTGCCGTCGCCGGTGGTGTCCAGGAGCCGGCCGGAGACCGCGAAGGTGTCGAGGTCCTCCTCCTGCGGCTTGTTCCCGGCCTTGATCGTCAGCGACCGGACGGTGAACGGCGTGTGCGGGCCGAGGCCGCGGGTGTGGGCCGCGTGCAGGCCGGCGAGCCGGGCGCCGTAGAGCATGACGTCGATGGTGGACAGGTGGGGCCGCTGGGTGCTGTCGCCCTTGCGGGACCAGGCGCCCGGGATCTCCAGGCCGGCCGTGCCGGTGATGCCGCGGTCGTCGACGGTGAGGTCGGTGAGCGAGTGGTGCACGCGTTTGAAGCCCTCACCGAAGAATCGTTCCTGCCTGGCGCCGAGGAAGTCGTCCACGGTGCCCAGGGTGTCGAGAGGTGCTGCCGTAGTCATAGAGTTTCCTTCGTAGGCGGCCCCACCCCGGCGGGGTGACGGCCGTTGAACGGCGACGGCGATGCCCGGGACCCTCCGCAACAGTGGACCGGGTATCGCCGACGTCCAGGTCGGGCGGTGTTCAGGCGGTCCGGCTGGCCTGGACGGGCTCAGCGGTGCCCGCGACCGGCTCGCTCTCCGCGGGGTCGACGTGGTCGCCCGACGCCGGCTTCTTGAAGTTGAGCACCACGAGGAACGTGAGCGCGATGCCGACGGCGATCGCCCAGGTGGCCGTGGTGACCCCGTCCATCAGCTCGCCGAGGTCCTTGGTCTCGCCGCCGCCCGAGGCGTTGGCGATCGCGATCAGCACGGCGAGGCCGACGGCGCCGCCGATCTGCTGGCCGGTGGTGGCGATACCGGAGCCGATGCCCTGGTCCGCCGCCTCGACGCCGGTGGTGGCGGCGGCGAACATCGTCGTGAAGACGATGCCCTGGCCGAGCGAGAGGACGAACAGCGACGGCGCGATCACGCCGTAGGAGGTGTCCTGGCCGAGCGTCAGCGCGAGGACGACGGTGCCCACCAGGCCCATGGTCAGACCGATGAACAGGGTGTTGCGCACCCCGAACTTGGTGGCCCACTTGCCGCCCACGATCGTGCCGATCAGCACGCTGCCGGACGGCAGCACGAAGGCGAAGCCGGTGGTCCAGGCGCTGTAGCCCTGCACGGTCTGCCAGTACTGCGTGAGGAAGTACGCCAGGGCGCCGAAGGTGGCCATGAACAGGAACGTGATGCCGGCACCGGTGGACAGGTTGCGGTTGCCGAACAGGCGCAGCGGCACCATCGGGGCCGCGCTGCGGCTCTCGATGACCAGGAACAGCGCGAAGGTCAGCACCGCGACGCCGAGGGCCGCCAGCACCTGGCCGGAGCCCCAGCCCGCCTCCGGGCCCTGCACGAGGGCGAAGACGAACAGCGTGGAGGCGAGGGTGCCGGTGATCGCGCCGGGCAGGTCGAACCCACTGCCGGCCTGCGGCTTGTCGTCGGGCAGCAGGGACATCGCCACGAACATGGCGGCGCCGGCCAGCAGCACGTTGACGTAGAAGACCGAGGGCCAGCCGAAGGCGTCGGTCAGCAGCCCGCCGAGGATCGAGCCGAGCACCATGCCGGAGCCGCCGGCGCCGCCCCACACGGACAGGGCGCGGTTGCGTTCGGCACCCTCCGCGAAGAGCGTCGTGACGAGGGACAGGGTCGCCGGCGCGAGGAACGCGCCGCCCAGGCCCTGCACCGCCCGGGCGGCGATGAGCAGCCACGGGTCCTCGGCGAGACCGCCCGCGAGGGAGGACGCCGCGTAGAGGAAGAGGCCGAGGACGAACATCCGCTTGCGGCCGAACAGGTCGGTCGCGCGGCCGCCCAGCAGCAGGAATCCGCCGAAGGCGACGGCGTAGGCGGAGACCACCCACTGGAGGTCCTGGGCGCCGAAGCCGAGCTTGTCGCCGATCTCCGGCAGGGAGACGAAGACGATGTTGTAGTCGATCGCAATGATCATCTGGGCGAACGCGAGCAGTGCGAGCACCGCGCCCAGATGACGCGGCCGTGCCGAGTTGATGCCGGACACGCCGGTTCCTTTCGTGGTGGACGTCGGGGGACGAGGGTGGGAAGGGAGGTGGGGAAGGGGAGGTGGGGCGTGGGGGGTTGTGGGGGGAGTCCGGGGACGGGGCGCGGCGCCGGTCAGTAGCGCATGGCGTAACCGATGCGCCGGGCCAGCGACTTCTGGCGCTGTGCCTCGTGGAAGCGGGCGTCGGCCTTGAGGTCCTCGATGTCGGCCAGGACGCGGCGCTGCGCCTCCTCGATGGCCTCCTCGATCGGGACGACCACCGGCAGGTCGAAGAGCTTGACGATCTTCTCGATCCGGTCCGGGATGGGACCGCCGACGACGCGGTAGGGGATGTCCATCCGCTCCAGCGCCTCGATGAGCAGGTCGTCGGAGAGCCGGCGGAACTTCTCGGAGACGGGCCGGTGGCCGTCGGGTTCCATGTCGAACTCGACCGGCAGGTGCACGTAGGCGTCGTAGATCCGCTTGGCGCGGGCGCGGGTGATGTCGCCCAGGGTGTCGGTGTAGCGCTGGTAGAAGTGCTTCACCGGCAGGCCCATGACCTTCTTGATGCCCTTGAACCACCAGTCGGCGCCGGGGTTGATGCCGACGCGCATCCGCGCCTCGAAGTACACCCACTCGTGGAACACGCCGCCGTCCGAGATGAAGGCGTCACCGCTGGACTCGTTGTGCACGCGCTCCTCGAAGCGGCGCAGGCCGAGTTTCACGAGTTCCATGGCGTTGAGTTCCATGACGGTCTTGCCGGGGACGAGGTCCACCAGCAGTTCGCGGGACGTCTTGGCGTGGGTGCGCGGTATTCCGGTGGCTATGGAAAGGGCCTCGGTCGTCGTCGACTTACCCGTCGAATACGTGCCGGAAATGGCGAGCTTCAGCTTGGGATTGTCCTTGAAACTGGGTACTTCGAGCGCGGACACAGATGGTCACCTTTGCGGAAGGGAGCCCCGGGGCTCGGTGGGTGGATTCAGCGGGCGGGCGCGGCGAGTTCGGCGGCCTCGTCGACCGTCATGACCGTCGCGTCCTGGAGCCCCAGGTGCTTCACGGTCTGCCCCAGGCGCTCGGCCACGTCGCCGTGGACGGTGTGCACGGGAACGCCCGTGGCTTCCAGGGCGGGCAGCAGCAGGGAGTCGGACAGGTGCCGGAAGTTCTCGTTGATCGGGCGGTTGTCCGGTGCCAGCTCGAACTCCACCGGCACGTGCACGAAGGCCTGGTAGGCGGTGCGGGCGTGGTGCTTCATCAGCAGGCCGATGTCGTCCACGGCCGCTTCGAGCGCGGCCGTCGTGGTGGGACGGTGCCGGTCCTCCAGCGGGGTGAGGGTGCCCGGGTACGAGCCGGCCACCAGCCGGAGCTTGGCGTACACCCACTCGTGCACCACGGAACCGTCGGACACGAAGCCCTCCGGGTGGGCGGCCTCGCCGAGCAGCCGTTCCGCGTAGCGGTTCACGGTGAGCTGGATGAGCTGCCCGTCGGTCCAGTTGTGCACGCTGCGGCCCTCGCCCCCGATCGGCTCCCGCATGGGCGAACCGTGGGTGCGGGGCAGGCCGGTCAGATGCGAGAGCGCCGTGGAAAGCGTTGTCTTTCCCGATCCGTAGGCGCCTACGACGGCGATTCGTTTCGTCACGGATCAAGCATCACAGGGGACTTTGACGTGAACCAGTGGCCATCAACGCTATTGCCACCAACAACAGGATGGGCCCGGATCCGGAAATGGGAAGTCCGGTACACGGTACGGGAATATGCCCGGGACCGCGGCTGGAATTGAGAATTCCGTAACACGGGTGTGCCCGGCCCGCCGGTGAAGCGGCGGGCCGGGCACGGGTGACGGGGGGCCGGGTCAGCGGGAGTGCGCGGCCAGGCGGGTGCGCAGCGGCTCGGTGTGCGGGAACAGGGCCCGGTTCTCGGTGCTCCACCGCACCGATTCCAGGCCCCGGTCGGCGGTGCCGGTGAAGCGCGGGGCCACCTCGGTCGCCAGCAGTTCGAAACTGCGCTTGACCTTCTCGAAGGAGGCCCAGTTGACGACGTAGGTGAGGAACGTGCCGAAGCCGCCGGTGGTCTCCTGGAGGTTCCGGATCGCCTCGACCGCGTCCTCCACCGATCCGACGACGGCCCGGCCCTGCTCCACGGTCGCCTCCAGGTGCCGGGACTCCGGCACACCGTCGAGACCGCCGAGGACGTCGGCGCCGACCGCCTCGCCCCAGTAGCCGTGCAGCCACTTCCCGAAGCCCTCCCGGGCGTCGCGGAAGGCCTCCTCGCGGGTCTCGGCGATGTGCAGGGGCACGGCGATGCGCCAGTTGCGGCGGTCCACCGTCTGCCCGTGCTCCTCGGCGGACTCCTCGGCGTACCTCCACTGCCGGGCCAGGTCGACGGCCGGCCAGCCGGGCGGCGGGGCGCCGAACGACAGCAGGCCGAGTCCGTACTTCCCCGCGATCTGGGGACTGTTGGGGGTGCCGACGCTGGAGACGGCGATCTCGATGCCGGGCTTGCTGTAGCGCGGCAGCTGCATCTTGGCGTCCTGGAGGGTGTACCAGTCCGTCTTCTCCGAGATCCGCTCCTCGCCGTTGACCAGTTCCATGACGGCGGGGATGGCCTCGCGCGCCATGCGCTTCAGCTCGCCGAGGTCGAGTCCGAGCATGTGGGCGTCGTTGGGGGTGGCCCCGGGGCCGACACCCAGGATGTACCGGCCGCGCGTCAGGTGGTCCAGCATGATCGCCCGGGTGGCGACGTGGAACGGGTGGTGGAAGGGCAGCGTCACCACACCGTTGGCCAGCTTGATCTGCCGGGTGCGCTCGGCGAGGGCCGCGATCATCGTCTCCGGTGCGCCCACCGTGGGCCAGGACAGGGAGTGGTGCTCGCCGAACCAGCACTCGTCGAAGTTGAGTTCGTCGAGGTGCTCGACGAGCTGGAGGTCCCGGCGGATGGTCAGGTGCGGGTCCTGTCCGGGCGCGTGCAGGGGGGAGAGGAAGGCTCCGAAGCCGGTGTGCATGAAAGACGCTCCTGTGATCGAGGGGGGTGGCGGTGGGCACCGTGGCGCCGTGCGCTTCTCGGCGGGGCCCGCCGGGTCGGGGGTGGCAGGGGGCGGGGCGCGGGATTACTGCGCGGTGCCGGTCTCCGCGGCGCGGGTGATGCGGTCCAGCAGCCGGTGGTGGGCGGCGGCGTGGGCGAAGTCCGGCACCACGGAGGTGCCGTCCCGCAGATCGGCACGCAACCGGTGGTAGGCGTGGGCGACCACGCCCGCCGGCCCGTCGAGCGACGCGAGGCGGTCGAGGCCGTCCGGCAGCAGGTAGTCCTCGGGAACGGGCAGCGGCCGCAGGTCCCGCTGGTCGCCCCGCGCGCCGCGCAGTTCCGCCTGGCCGAACTGGAGATGGCCGGAGTCACCGGTCAGCACCAGGTCGCCCTCGGTGCCGTTGATCTCCCACAGCAGGTTGGTGCCGCGCGAGGAGCCGCCCCGGTAGTGCAGGGACGCGACCGCCCCGCTCTCCAGGCGCCCGGTCACGGCGATCTGGTCCTCGGCGGTCATCGGCAGCGGGGCACCGGTCTCGGCGATCCGCACCCGGGGACGCCTGGTCGCCGTGGTGGCGGTCAGGGTCGTGAACCCGGACAGCACCATGGTCAGCGCGTCCAGGGTGTGCCCGAACGGGACGGTCAGCAGGGTCGCCCCGTTGGCGCGGTCGGCGACGTAGGCGGTGCGCTCGGCCACCACCGGGCCCCAGCCACCGCCGGACCCCACCAGCGTGGTGGACAGCACCTCGCCGACGTATCCGTCCGCGACCAGGTCACGCAGGTAGCGGACCACGGGGGCGGACCGGGCCTGCAGGCCCACCGCCGTCCGCACGCCCGCCTCGGCCGCGAGAGCGGCGAGTTCCTCGGCCTCGGCCGTGCCGTTGCCCAGCGGCCACTCGCTGAGCACCGTCTTGCCGGCCCGCAGGACGGGCAGGATCAGTTCCCGGTGGCGGGGCACGCGGACGGCGACCACCACCAGGTCGACGTCGTCCCGGGCCGCGAGTTCGGCGGCGTCCGTCCCCGCGGCCGACTCGGGCAGTCCGAACGCCGCGGCGGCCTTGCGCGCGGAGTCGGGCGTGGAGGCCGTCAGCGCGCGCAGTTCGTAGCCTTCGACGGCGCGCAGGGCGGGCAGGTGGCCGCGCGCCCCCCATCCCCCGTCCGCGCTCAGTCCGACGATCCCCACTCCGAGCGGGGCCGCTGTGTGCAACACGAATGCATCGTCCTTTCCAGTCAGGAGGGTCAGAGCTGGGCGTAACGCCCGTACAGGCCGCCGAAGAACAGCAGCGGCGCGTCCTCGTGGTGGGTGTCCAGGTCGTGGACGCGGGCTATCACCACGTCGTGGTCGCCGGCCGGTATCTCCTCCTCGACGGAGCACTCGATCCAGCCGATCGAGCCGTCGAGCACGGGCGCCCCGCCGGGCGAGGGCGTCCAGGAGACCGCACCGAACTTGTCGCTGCCGCTGGTCGCGAAGCGGGTGCTGAGATCGCGTTGCGCGGCGCCGAGGATGTTCACGCAGAACCGGTCCGCCGAACGGACGTCGGGCCAGCTGGTGCTCGTTCGGGCCACGCAGAACAGCACGAGAGGAGGGTCCAGGGACACCGAGGTGAACGAGTTGACGGCCAGCCCTGCGGGAGCGCCGTCGGAGCCGCGCAGCGCCGTCACGGCCACCACTCCGGTGGTGAACCGTCCGGCGACGGTACGCAGCCGCCGCGGTTCGACCGGTGCCGTGCAGGACATCGGGGGAACAACCGTTGAGGACATGCCCTCAGGCTCGGCCGGGGCCGTACGCCCTGCCAGTGCGCAGGCAACATATTGGTCGCGCCAACAGAAGGGAATGGCCACGTGTCCCTGCCCGGGAATATTCACGGGGTTCTTCGGAACGCGGGGTCCCGAGGGGCCGGGATCGCCGGCGGCCCGGCGAAACCCGGGGCGGCGGACAGCGCGGGGCCGGGAAGCACGAGGCGGGGAGACGCGCCCGGCCCCCGGTCCGTGGAAGGACCGGGGGCCGGTGGGCGGTGGAGTGGGCGGACGTCAGTCCAGCGGCTGCCACCGCGGTCCGTCGCCGGACGCCGCCAGGCGGCCGAACACCCCGCCGGAGAAGTGACCGGCGAAGCCGATCGTGCCGGGGCGGGAGAGCTCCGCCACCACCTTGCGGCGGCTGCGCACCGCCTCCGCGGGATCGAGGTCCGAGGCCGCCCGCCAGGTCAGGTCGGCCAGTTGCAGGGCGGAGTGCAGGACGTCGCCGACCACCACGGCCGCGGGCCCGTCCGCCCCACCGCGGATCACGTACGAGAGGTGCCCCGGGGTGTGCCCCGGCGTGGCGAGCGCCGTGACGCCGGGGAAGACCTCCTGGCCGTCGCGTACGGCCACCGGCTGCCCGGCCGGACGGCGGTGCGCCCCACGCCATTCGGCGGCCGAGGCCACGAACCGGGCGCCGCGCAGCCGCTCGTCCCCGGCCCAGCCGACGTGGTCGTCGTGCAGGTGCGTGAACGCCACGGTGTCCACCGACTCCCAGGCGCTCCCCGCCGCGGCGAGGGCGTCGGGCAGGCCACCGCCCTCGATCCGCCCCAGGGGCGGGATGGTGTGGCCGGCGGGGATGCGGGCCGGTCCGAAGCCGGTGTCGACGAGCAGGGCCCGGTCCTCGTACTCGACGAGCAGCGCACCGACCGAGGCCCGCAGGAAACCCTCCTCGTCCAGGTGGCCGCCGTGCTCCTCCCAGAACGCTCCGGGTGAGTCCGGGAACCAGGCCCTCGGGTGCAACTGCACATAGCCGTCGGGGAGATAGGTCAGCCGGTGGGTACCGAGCCGGACCCGGACCGGCTCGGTCACGTGGCTGTTCACGGCGGTGCTCACCGGGCTCCTCCCACCAGGTCGTCGCGGCCCATGCTGTTCATCCGCTGCGCCAGCGTCACGTGGGACATCCGGCGCAGTGCCGCCTCCGTGCCGGTGCCGGGGGTCGGCAGGAACACCGTCATCCGCAGGGCGATACGGCGGGTGAAGTCGAGCGTGGCGCGGGTGAAGTGCAGGTCGCCGACGGCGGGATGGGTGAGCACCTCGGGGCCGCAGGAGTCCTCCAGCACCTCGTGCCGGTCCCACAGCTGCGCGAACAGGGGGCTGGCCACCCGCAGTTCCTCCACGAGGGCCGGGATCGCCGCGTCCTCGATGTGCAGGGCCGCCTGGCTGCGGAAGCGGGCCACGACGGTCGGGGCGATCTTCTCCCACAGCGGATAGGCGGACCGCACACCGTCGTTGAGGAAGAACTCCCGCAGGATGTTGTACGGCCGCCGCCCGCCGAGGACGCCGGTGCCGGCACCACCGCCGAGGCGGGCGTCACCCGGGTGTTCGTCGACCATGCCGAGCAGGGACTCCGCCGCGGCGTTGGCGACCACGACGTTCCAGGCGTGGTCGGCGATGTAGGCGGGGTTGGGCCACCAGTTCTCCACGAACGGGCGCATGGCCTCCGCCTCCGGCGGAGCGTCGGGCAGCAGCGGGACGGCCTGTACCCCGGCGAGCTGGCGCAGATACAGCCGTTGGTTCTCACTGAGGCGGAGCACCCGGGCGATGGAGTCGAGCACCTCACCCGAGACGTTCTCGGCACGGCCCTGCTCGATCCACGTGTACCAGGAGACGCCGACGCCGGCGAGCAGCGCGACCTCCTCCCGGCGCAGCCCCGGGGTGCGGCGTTTGCCGGCGTCCGGCAGACCGACCTGGTTCGGGGACACCTCGGCCCGGCGTGCCATCAGGAACCGGCCGAGTTCGAGGAGGTGCGGAGGTGCCACGCGCCTGGCGGAAGCAGCGTTTCCCATCGGTAGCGGTTCCCCTTCTGTTCATGGCGGAGCAGGGGGACGTACGGTCGCACCGGGTCCACGCGGCTCCCCCGTGCCGCCTGGCCTCGTAAACAAACATACTCGCCTGTTTATTTCGATGGTGCTACATGTATCGAATGACGGGCGGGGGACGCGTGAGCTGCGTCACCCTGGGTCATGTTCCGTCACCCCACGTCGTGCAGCACCGGGTCGGGTGCCGCGTCGGCCTGCTCCAGTTCCTCCACCCGCTTCTCGTCCGTCCGCAGGCGCAGCAGCAGCCCGGGGGCGGCGATCCCGGGCAGCAGGGCGCGCCACAGCACGCACACGCGGAACAGCAGGTCGGCCCGCCCGCAGGACAGCTGGGACAGCAGCTGGATGCCGGTGAAGGCCCCCACGACCAGCACCGCGATCTCGTCGGGGTCGGTGTGCGGCAGCAGTTCGCCCTTGCTGCGGGCCTGGTGCAGCAGGTCGGCCACGCTCTGCTGGGACCACAGGTAGGGGCGGGTGCCGGGCTGGTAGGAGGTCTCCTCGGTGGCCAGTCGCACAGCGGCCTGCAGGATCACGTCCTTCTGCAGCATCCGCGCGTAGGAGAGCGTGAGGTCGATCGCGGCTTGCAGGGAACAGTCCCCGGGCAGCGGCCGCAGCAGCGGCATCTGGTACTCGACGATGGCGTCGGCCAGCGCTTCCTTGGACGGGAAGTGGAAGTACAGGGCCCCTCGGGTGACACCCGCCCGCCGCAGCACGTCCGTGGTGCTGGAGCCGTCGTAGCCGTGCTCCTTGATGCATTCGGCGGCGGACCGGAGCAGCAGTGCCCTGGTCCGCAGGGCGCGTTCCTGACGTGGCATGTGAGGGATCTCCGAGATGACGGGGGCGGGTGCGGGTAACCGGGTGGCGGACACCAGGAAACAGATAAGTCTGTATGTTACTCGCGGTCCGGGGATCCGATAAGTGGGGCGCACACCGGAAAACGAGGGCGGCGCCGCGCGTTTTCCGCGCGGCGCCGCTCGTGGGGCCCGGCCGCTCCGCCGGACCGTGCCGGTCAGTGGAAGAAGTGCCGCGTCCCGGTGAAGTACATCGTGACGCCCGCCTTGCGCGCGGCCTCGACGACCAGTTCGTCTCGGACCGAACCGCCGGGCTGGACCACGGCCTTCACGCCGGCCGCGGTGAGGATCTCCAGGCCGTCCGGGAAGGGGAAGAAGGCATCGGAGGCGGCGTACGAACCCGCCGCGCGCTCGGCGCCCGCCCGCTCGACGGCGAGCTTCGCGGAGTCGACGCGGTTGACCTGCCCCATGCCGACGCCGACCGAGGCGCCGTCCTTGGCGAGCAGGATCGCGTTGGACTTCACCGCGCGGCAGGCCTTCCAGGCGAAGGCCAGCTCGGCCAGCTCGGCCTCGCTCAGCGCCTCGCCGGTCGCCAGCGTCCAGTGGGCCGGGTCGTCGCCCTCGGCCTGGAGCCGGTCGGTGACCTGCAGCAGCGCGCCGCCGTCGATCGGCTTGACCTCGACGGGGGCGGCCGGGCCCTCGGGGCAGCGCAGCACGCGGATGTTCTTCTTCTTGGTGAGGGCCTCCAGGGCGCCGTCCTCGTAGTCCGGCGCGACGATGACCTCGGTGAAGATCTCCGCGACCTGCTCGGCCAGCTCCCTGCTGACCGGGCGGTTGACCGCGATCACGCCGCCGAACGCCGACAGCGGGTCACAGGCGTGCGCCTTGCGGTGCGCCTCGGCGACGTCCGCGCCGATCGCGATGCCGCAGGGGTTGGCGTGCTTGATGATCGCGACGCACGGCTCGGCGTGGTCGTACGCGGCACGGCGGGCGGCGTCCGTGTCCGTGTAGTTGTTGTACGACATCTCCTTGCCGTGCAGCTGCTCGGCCTCGGCGAGGCCACCGGTGCCGGAGACGTAGAGCGCGGCGGGCTGGTGCGGGTTCTCGCCGTAGCGCAGGGTGTGCTCGCGCTCCCAGGTGGCGCCGAGGAAGTCGGGGAACTGCGACTCGTCGACCGGCGCGTAGGAGGAGGCGAACCAGGAGGCGACGGCCACGTCGTAGGCGGCCGTGTGCTGGAAGGCCTCGGCGGCGAGCCGCTTGCGGGTGGCGAGGTCGAAGCCGCCGTTCCGCGCGGCGGACAGGACGTCGGCATAGCGGGCCGGGCTGGTGACGACCGCGACCGAGGGGTGGTTCTTGGCGGCGGCGCGGACCATCGAGGGACCGCCGATGTCGATCTGCTCCACGCACTCGTCGGGCGACGCGCCGGAGGCGACGGTCTCCCGGAACGGGTAGAGGTTGACGACGACGAGGTCGAACGGCTCGACGCCCAGCTCGGCGAGCTGCTCGCGGTGGCTGTCCAGGCGCAGGTCGGCGAGGATGCCGGCGTGCACGCGCGGGTGCAGCGTCTTCACCCGGCCGTCCAGGCACTCGGGGAAGCCGGTGAGCTCCTCGACCTTGGTGACGGGGACGCCGGCAGCGGCGATCTTCGCGGCGGTCGAGCCCGTGGAGACGAGCTCGACCCCGGCCTCGTGGAGCCCGCGCGCGAGGTCCTCCAGCCCGGTCTTGTCGTAGACGCTGACGAGCGCCCGGCGAAGGGGCCGCTTGTTGCTCTCGGCGGTCACTGGATAACTACCTTTCGTCCCTCAATGCGATAGCCGTTGCGGGCGAGCCGCCCCACGACCTCGACGAGCAGCCTTCGCTCGACTTCCTTGATGCGCTCGTGCAGAGCGCTCTCGTCGTCCTCGTCCCGGACCTCGACCACGCCCTGGGCGATGATCGGGCCGGTGTCGACGCCGTCGTCGACGAAGTGGACGGTGCAGCCGGTGACCTTGGCGCCGTACGCGAGCGCGTCCCGCACGCCGTGGGCCCCCGGGAAACTGGGCAGCAGGGCCGGGTGGGTGTTGACGAACCGCCCGCCGAACCGGGCGAGGAACTCCTTGCCGACGATCTTCATGAAGCCGGCCGAGATGACCAGGTCGGGCTCGAAGGCGGCGACGGCCTCGGCGAGCGCGGCGTCCCACTCCTCGCGGCTGCCGTGGTCCCTGACCTTGCACACGAAGGTCGGCAGCCCGGCGCGCTCGGCGCGGGCCAGCCCCTCGATGCCCTCGCGGTCGGCGCCGACGGCCACGATCTCGGCCCCGTACTCCTGCGTCCCGGTGGCGGCGATCTCGTCGAGCAGCGCCTGCAGGTTGGTGCCGGATCCGGAGACCAGCACGACGAGGCGCTTGGCGCGCGGGGCCACGGGCTTGGCGGCCACGGTGGTGGGCCTTTCTCGGGGGAGCGTCTGTCCAGGTGGCCGGCTCCGGCGTTTGTGCATTCATACGAATGCTTCGGGCCCCCGGATACGGGGAAGCCTACGAACCGGCCGACCGTCAGCAACGATACCGGCACACCGGACGGCCCCCACGGGACGGGGGCATGGCCGGAAGGTAGCGTCTGGGCGGGGCCGGCCTCGGGAACGCCGTCCGGACGCGGAGCGTTCAGGAGGTGACGGACCCGGATCCGACACCGCCCCGTCCTGTCCAGCCAGTCCTACTCACCCACGGGAAGACGCTCACTTGATGCCGGACCGCAGCCCGCGACTCCTCACGTTCCCCCAGCTGTCGCCGCAGGGAGGGGAGCGCGGCGCCGTGCTGCTGCGGGAGCGCCCCGGCTCACCGCCCGACGCGCCGTCGGACGGCGGCGACCGGGGCGGGCGAGGACGCGGATCCCAGGAGGACAACCCCTTCGCGCCGCCGCCCGAGGGCACGCCGGACCGGCCCTGGCAGCCGCGCCGCCCCTCCGGTGACGGGGCGCAGAACGACGGAGAGCGTGACCGTTCCCCGTGGGGCAGTCAGTGGAGCGACCGGCAGCCCGGCCGCTCCCCCGGCGGCTTCGGTGACCGCCCGCGCAGCGGCCCCGAAGGCCAGGGCGGCCCCCAGGGCGGCGGCGGCCCGAACATGCGCTGGGACCCGACGGACCCCGTCCAGCGCCGCGCGCGCTACGCCCTGATGTCGGGCATGTGGGCCTTCCTCTTCGCCCTGTTCAGCTGGCCGTACGCGGCCCTGCTGCTCGGTGCGCTGGCCCTGTACTGGGCCATCAGCTCCCTGCGCGCCAAGCCCCGCAGACCCGACCCCGGCACCCCGGCCGCCGACCAGCAGGGCCGCCCGCAGACGACGGCGGCGGTGAGCGGCCTGGTGACGGCGTCCCTGGCCATCATGCTGGTCGCCGCGTCCTTCATGGCGCAGCTGGTCTACCGCGACTACTACACGTGCACCAACGACGCCCTGACCAACGAGGCGAAGCAGTCCTGCTCCGAGCTGCTGCCGGACGAACTGCGCGGAGTCCTGGGCACGGACGGCTGACGCCGCCCCGGCCCGGACCGGCACCTCAGGAACCACCCGACTCGGGCGGCGGCACGTCGCAGGGCTCGAAGGCGTCCCCGCGGCGCCGGCCCGGGGAGCCGGGGATCGCGCTGTCGCGCGCGAGAGCACGTGGGTGATCCGCCGCGCCGGGACCTCCGCCGACAGCAGCCGCCGCGCCCGGCTCCTCACCGGTGGAGCCCGTTCCGCCCGGCTCCTCGTCGGCGGAGTCGGTGCCGCGCCGGGGGTCTCGGGCAGGGCTTCTTCCGTGCGGCTCCCCGAGGGCGGAGTCGGTGCCGCGCCTGGGGGCTCGGGCAGGGCCTGTTCGGCCCGGCTCATCGAGGGCGGAGTCGGTGCCGCGACGAGGGGCTCGAGCAGGGCCCGTTCCGCCCGGCTCCTCGACGGCGGAGAAACTGCCGCGCCCGAGGCTTCGAGCAGAGCTCGTCCCGCCCGGCTCCTCGACGGCGGAGTCGGTGCCGCGCGGGGCGCCTCGGGCAGGGCCCGTTCCGCCCGGCTCCTCGCCCTCCGAGAAGGCGCCGTACCAGGGGCTGCGGGCAGAAGCCGTGCCGCTCGGCTCCTCGTCGGAGGCGAACGTGCCACGCCGGGAGCCCTTGTTCGGGCCCGCCCCGCCCGTGCGAGGGTCGTCGTGCCCGGCGGGGGTGCCGGTCGGCCAGGCCGTCTCCCAGTCGTCGTCCGTCGCGAACGGGTCCGGTCCGCCGCCCCGGGTCCCGGCCACTCCCCACATCGTGCCCAGGTCCTCGTCGTCGTCCCATGCCTCTTCCGCGCGGTCACGGGCGCCCTGGTCCGCGGCTCCCCCGGCGCCGTCGGTGCCCGTGCGACGGGATCCGCCCCCGCGCAACCCCTTCCACAGCCGCCCGCCCCGGTGACCCCGCTCGTCCTCGGACCTGTCGTCCCGCTGCCGGCCGATCCTCGGCTCCTCGTCGTGTGACGACCGGCAGCTCCGGGCCCGTACGGCCAGTGCCGTCGGGATCGCCACCAGCGCCAGCCAGGCCAGCGCCGCCCCGCCGACCTGCCACCACACCGGGCCGAAGCGGGCCAGCACGGACACGCCGAGCGGACCGCCGGCCAACGCGGCGAGCCCCGCCAGCACGGCCGCGCACAGCACGGCGGCCAGCCCGGCCGCACGGGCGGTGCGCCCCGCCGACCAGGTCACGGCCGGCCGCCCGCCCGGCCGGGTCCCACCCCGCTCCCCGGCGACCGCCGCCCGCGCCACCCACCTGCCCACCATCACCCCGGCGACCAACGGCACCGCGGTCACCGCCCAGTGCACCGGCGTCCCCTCCCCCGCCTCCGGCACCGCCGCCAGCAGCGGGAAGGGCGGCAGGAAGGGGGCCGGCGCCGAGGCCAGCGGGCTGACGGCGTGCCCGGCGCCGAGGGCGAACCCGGGCCCCAGGGCGTACGCGGCACCCCACACCGCCGCGTTCGGCAGCAGGGCCGCGCACAGCAGCAGCACCGTGAACCGCCCCGACCACCCCTCGGTCAGCCGGAGCAGCGACGCCTGCGCTCCCGCCCCGTGCCCGGCCAGCGACACCGCCACCAGCAGCGTCCCCCCGCCGAGCAGCACGGCCAGCCCGGCCGCCGCGGCCCGGACGGCCACGCCCGGACCTCCGTCCGGGGCGAGCACCAGCGGCCGCACGCCCCGGGGCAGCACGCCGAGCAGCCGCCGCAACGGCCCGCCCGGACGGCCGTAGGCCGACCACACGCCCAGCGCCGCCGCCCCGGCAGCTACGGCCGGGACGCACACCGCCGCCCAGATCCACGACGGCCGCAGCACACCACCGGTGGCGTACAGGGCGGCCGGCGCGGCGACGGCGAGATAGCCGAGGACGACGCCCGCCCAGGCGGTGCGGGCCGCGACCAGGGGCGGCTCCGCGCCCACCTCGACGACGCCGTACCCGTCGTCGGCGTCCCCGTTCCGGGGCCCGCCGTCCGTGGCGTCCCGTGCCGCGCGGTGCAGCAGACAGACGGGCACGGCGAGCAGCAGCAGCGGCGTCATGCCCAGCGGGGCGGCGGTGCCGGAGAGCGTGTCGGCACGGATCAGCTCGGCTCCGTGGGCCAGCAGCCACAGGGCCGCGGCGACGTGCAGCGCGCCGCCGGGACCGCTGTCGGGGTACGGCGAGCTGATCCAGAGCAGGGTCACGAGCACGGCGAACGCCGCGAGCCCGAGCCCCGCCGCGACCGCACCACCCACCAGGCCGCCGACCAGTCCGGGCGAACGGTCGCGCATCCGGGTGAGCAGGGGCGATGACGGACGTCGGCGAGCGGTCATCTCGATCACGCCCGTCATGCTCCCAACGACACGCGCTTTCCCGTCGTAACAGGCGAACCACCGTGGTGTCGCTCAATATACGTTTATGTACTTTTCCGTACGGAGGGGCGTGCTGTGACTCAGAGCCCTGCCATGCCGCTCCCCCCGCCGAAGGAGCGCCGACGCCTGCGTGAGGCCGCCTCGCTGACGCGGGCTCAACTGGCCGCGCGGGTGGGCGTGACCAGCGAGACGGTGCGCGGATGGGAGACCGGCCGTTCGACGCCACGCGGCCGGAAAGGGGAGAAGTACGCGAAGGTACTGAACTCGCTGTGTGCCGAGTCGGAGGTGACGTCCCCTCAGACAGCCCGCACGGCGCGGGAGTCGCAGTCGGCCGAGGCGGCTGACGTCACCCGGCCGGCCGACCACGCTCAGCCGTCCGAGGCCGGTCGGACGCCTCAAGCCGGCCGGGCGGCTCAGTCGGGCCGGCGCGGTCGCGCGTCCGCCTCGGGCCGGCGGCGCGCCACCGCGGCCGATCCGGGCCACAGCCGCGGCCCGGTCCCCGACCGTTCCCGCGGCCCCGCCCCCGACCGGCCCCACGCGGCCGTTTCCGACCGGGGGCACCGGCCGGTGCTCGACCGCGGTCACGTTCCCGTGCTCGACCGGGCGGGCCACGGAGCCATGCTCGACCGGGACCGTGCTCCCGTGCTCGACCGGGACCGTGCTCCCGTGCTCGATGAGGGTCGTGTTCCCGTGCTGGACGGGCACCGGGGTTCCGGTCCCGGCCGGGGCCGCGCTTCCGGCCGGGACCGCGGTCCTGTGCTGGAGCCGAGGCCCGGCCCGGCCGCCCGCCCGACGCGGCCCTACCTCCCGGACGACTCCACCACCGCGCTCACGCCCGACCAGGCCTTCGACGCGCTCTACGCCTTCTGCGCCCCCGCCCTCGTCCGGCAGACCTACCTGCTGACCGGAAGCCGTGAGCTGGCCCGGGAATCGGTCGAACGGGCGTTTCAGATCGCCTGGCAGCGCTGGCCCGAGGTCGCGAGGGACCGAGACCCGTCGAGCTGGGTGCGCGCGACGGCGTACGAGTGCGCGCTCTCCCCGTGGCAGCGGCTCCGCCCCCGTTACCGGCACCAGGAACCGCCGCCCCCGGACGCGCTCGACCGCGCGCTGCTGGACACCCTGCTGAAGCTGCCCCCGTCGTACCGCCGCACGCTCCTGCTCCACGACGGCGTCGGGCTCGGTCTGCCGGAGACCGCGGCGGAGACGGAGGCGAGCACCCGTGCCGCCGTGAACCGGCTCGTGCACGCACGCCAGGCGGTCGCCGAGCGGCTGCCCGAGCTGGCGGACCCGGAAGTACTGCACTGGCGGCTGGTCGAACTGGCCTCCATCGAGCGGCTGCGGGCCGCCAAGCCCCAGGTGGTACGGCGTGGCGGGGAACGCCGGGCCCGGTTCTGGACCCGGGCCGCCATCGCCTTCACGGTCGCCCTGATCGGCACCACGGCCCTGACCGTGCGCACCGCACCCACGCACTACGAGCCCCCCGTCCCGCAGGGCGAGACCGTCCAGGGCGTCCCGCCGCCGGTCGCACCCGGGCCACTGTCGGAGTCGGAGCGCGAACTGCGCTCGAAGCTGCGCGAGCAGCCCCTGAAGGGACCGGAGCGGTTGCTGCCGCAGCCTCGCTGACCGACGGAGGGCGGAAGGCGGAGCAGGGCGGAAGGCGGGAGAGGGCGGCAGCCGGAAGGCGGGAGAAGGCGGAGGCCGGGACGAGGCGAAGGCCGGGCGGGAACGGCCGTGGGCCCGCCCCCCCGTGCGGGGGGGGGGCGGGCCCACGGTCGGACGGAGTCCGGAGTGTGTCAGCCGGTGTGTCAGCCGGCGAGGATCTCGCGCGCCAGCTTGGCCGTCTCGGTCGGCGTCTTGCCGACCTTGACGCCGGCGGCCTCGAGGGCCTCCTTCTTCGCGGCGGCCGTGCCGGAGGAACCGGAGACGATGGCGCCGGCGTGGCCCATGGTCTTGCCCTCGGGCGCGGTGAAGCCCGCGACGTAGCCGACGACCGGCTTCTTCACGTTCTCCTTGATGAAGGCCGCGGCCCGCTCCTCGGCGTCGCCGCCGATCTCACCGATCATGACGATCAGGTCGGTGTCGGGGTCGGCCTCGAACGCGGCCAGGGCGTCGATGTGCGTGGTGCCGATGACCGGGTCGCCACCGATGCCGACGGCGGAGGAGAAGCCGATGTCCCGCAGCTCGTACATCATCTGGTACGTCAGCGTGCCGGACTTCGAGACCAGGCCGATGCGGCCCGGCTTGGTGATGTCGCCCGGGATGATGCCGGCGTTGGACTGGCCCGGGGTGATGAGACCGGGGCAGTTCGGGCCGATGATCCGGGTCTTGTTGCCCTTGGACACGGCGTAGGCGTAGAACGCGGCCGAGTCGTGGACGGCGATGCCCTCGGTGATGACGACCGCGAGCGGGATCTCGGCGTCGATGGCCTCGACGACGGCGGCCTTGGCGAAGGCCGGCGGGACGAAGAGGACGGATACGTTCGCGCCCGTCTTCTCGATCGCCTCGGCGACCGTGCCGAAGACCGGGATCTCGGTGCCGTCGACGTCGACGGTCGTGCCCGCCTTGCGCGGGTTCACGCCACCGACGATGTTCGTGCCGTCGGCCAGCATGAGCTTGGTGTGCTTCATGCCCGTGGCACCGGTCATGCCCTGGACGATGACCTTGCTGTCCTTGTTGAGGAAGATAGCCATGGCTGTGTAGTCCCTCGTCCCTTACTTCGCAGCAGCCGCGAGCTCGGCGGCCTTGTCGGCCGCGCCGTCCATGGTGTCCACGCGCTGGACCAGCGGGTGGTTGGCGTCGGAGAGGATCTTGCGACCCAGCTCGGCGTTGTTGCCGTCCAGACGGACGACGAGCGGCTTGGTGACGTCCTCGCCCTTGTCCTTGAGCAGCTGCAGCGCCTGGACGATGCCGTTGGCGACCTCGTCACAGGCGGTGATGCCGCCGAAGACGTTGACGAACACGGACTTGACGTCCGGGTCGCCGAGGATGATCTCCAGGCCGTTCGCCATGACGGCGGCGGAGGCGCCGCCACCGATGTCGAGGAAGTTGGCGGGCTTGACGCCGCCGTGCTTCTCACCGGCGTAGGCGACGACGTCCAGGGTGCTCATGACGAGACCCGCGCCGTTGCCGATGATGCCGACCTCGCCGTCGAGCTTGACGTAGTTGAGGTTCTTGGCCTTGGCGGCGGCCTCGAGCGGGTTGGCCGCGTCCTTGTCCTGGAGGGCCTCGTGCTCCGGCTGGCGGAACTCGGCGTTCTCGTCCAGGGAGACCTTGCCGTCCAGGGCGATGACGTCACCGGAGGCGACCTTGGCCAGCGGGTTGACCTCGACCAGGAGGGCGTCCTCCTTGATGAAGGTGTCCCACAGCTTGACCAGGACGTTGACGACCTTGTCGGCGACCTCGGCCGGGAACTTGGCGGCCGCGACGATCTCGCGCGCCTTCTCCTCGGTCACGCCCTCGTTGGCGTCGATCGGCGTCTTGGCGACGGCCTCGGGGCGGGTGGCCGCCACCTCCTCGATCTCCATGCCGCCCTCGACGGACGCGATGGAGAGGAAGGTGCGGTTGGCACGGTCCAGGAGGAAGGAGACGTAGTACTCCTCGACGATCTCCGGGGCCGTCTCGGCGATCATCACCTTGTGGACCGTGTGGCCCTTGATGTCCATGCCGAGGATGTTGGTCGCGTGCTCGACCGCCTCGTCGGGGGTGGCGGCGAGCTTGACGCCACCGGCCTTGCCGCGGCCGCCGACCTTCACCTGGGCCTTGACGACGGACTTGCCACCGAGGCGCTCGGTGGCTGCGCGGGCCGCCTCAGGCGTGTCGATGACTTCACCGGCCAGCACCGGTACATCGTGCTTGGCGAAGAGGTCCCTCGCCTGGTACTCGAACAGGTCCACGCGCTTCCGTCCCTATCAGTGATCTCGCGGTTCGTTGTCTGCGTGGGCGTGCCGCGAGGGCAACGTGACGTCCGCTGTCTGTCACAAGGGAGGCGCACACGGTGTCCGAGCGCGCGGCATGTCCGTCTCGCAGGTTATCGCTGCTTCCGGGGGGCCTCTAAATCGAGGGTCACACCTGAGCGGTGATACCTGTCACATGATGCCGCCCTCTCTGGCACGGCGTGCCGGGGGTGAGGGGCCTCACCGGGTTGGGGTCGGCCCGGTGAGGCCCGCACGACACCCCGGGAGAGCGCACCGGCGCCTCATCGGGCCGGGCCCGCCGCTCCCGGGATGCGGGCCGGTCGGTTCCCTCCCCAGGGGACCGACCGACCCTGTCCACACGACCTCGTCCCGGGGAGCCGACGGCTTTCGACCCGGCCGGGGGACGTCGCGTGGAGGTCTGGGTGGTGGGGGTTTGGGGGTGGTGGGTGATTGGGGTGGGGTGACGGGGGTGGGGAGCGAGGGGCTGTCGACCTGCGAGCGTCTCCGGAACGTCTCGGGCTGCGGGCTCGCCCCCCCGGGGGGGCGGCGCGGAAGCCGGAGGTGAGGCGGATGGCTGGAGTGGTCGGCCGCGGCCGCCCCCGGACGGTCGGCCGACGGACGGTCAACGGTCAGCCGACGGTCGGCGGACGGTCGACGCGGTTGCTCCCCGCGCCCCGGCTAACCGGGGAAGACCGGAACGTCCCCGTGACCGTCCCGCGTGCGGCCTGCCTCACCGCGGACCGCGGTGCCGGGCACCAGCCGCAGCGGCACTCGATGGCTCGACGCGACGGCGTGCGTGTCGCCGTGCCGGGACGTGCCGTTGTCGGCCGAGGAACGGTTGCCGAGCGTGCCGTCGGGCCGGTCGGCGGGGGCTTCATCGGCCGGAGCCTGTCCGGCGCGGGCGGGTGACGCGGCGGGGTCGTCGCCCCGCTGCGGGTGTGCGGAGTGCAAGGGGGGCGCGAGATGCCAGGAGTGCGCGGCAGGGTCGAGGCCACTGGCGCCGGGGGTGTCGGACGTGTGAGGGGCGCGAGCGGCCCGAGGGTGACCGGCGCGCGGGGAGGCGTCCCCTCCGGCAGGTCCCGTCGGCGCGGCCCCCTGAGCCAGGTCGGGCAGATCGGCCGACGGCGCCGTCGTCCCACTCGGCTGCGGGGCGGAGGGGACCGGCGCGGGAAGGGGCTGAGCGGGGAGGGACGGATCGCCGGGGGGCTCGGGCAGGGGCGGCACCACCGGCAGGGCGGGAGAACTCGGCAGCGACGGCAACTCGGTGAGATCGGCAAGCGACGGCCTCTCGACCCCCGCAGCTCTCGGCACGTCCTCGGCGGCCCCACCCCCCGACGACACAACACGCGACTGTCGCGCCGCCGCAGTGTCCGTGTCCTCCGCCATGAGGGCACCCTGCTCCACGGCGACCCGCCCCACCGGTTCGTCCGCCGCAGCCGCCCGCTCCCCGCACAGCAACCCGAGCACGAACAACCCGGCCACCAACAGCGCCACTTGGAGCGCACGCCGCCCGTCCGCCCTGCGCAGCACGCGCGAGGCGGCACCGGACAGGACTGGTGACCAGCTCAAGGGGAGGGTTCCTCCGTGCGACGGAACAGGCGCGGGACGCGTCACGCGCCGCCGGCAGGCGCCGATCCTCGCACGGGAGTGCGGAGGTCGCGCAAGCCTTTGCCCGCCGACGGTCCGCCATGTCCGTATTGCCGGCCCAAGTCGGGCGGCGCTGCGTCGACATGTCGCCGCCCGACACTCACCCGACGCCACACACCGGCACCGGCACCGGACGGACGCACGGCCGGGATTAGACAGACGCCTGGCCGGCACCGATCCGACGCGGGCGGACCCCGGACCGACACCGATCCGGCCCAGGCCGCACGCCGGGCCGGCATCCATCCGTCGGCGCGGGCGAACCCCGGGCCGGCACCCATCAGACAAGGCGGGCGGACCCACGGCCCACACCCATCCGGCACCCTGACCGGCCGGGGCCGTCGTCGGCCCCGGCCCTACCCCCTCCGTCAGGCCGCGTCCGGTATCGGCAGCGGCCGCTTCTCGATCGCCGCCGCCATCACCTCCGGGAACAGGTCGGGCGTGCAGGCGAACGCCGGCGCCCCCAACGCCGCCAGGGCCGCCGCGTGTTCGCGGTCGTACGCCGGCGCTCCCTCATCGGAGAGGGCCAGCAGCGTCACGAACTGCACCCCCGACGCCTTCATCGCCGAGACCCGCTTCAGCATCTCGTTGCGGATGCCGCCTTCGTAGAGGTCACTGATGAGGACGACCACCGTCTCCGCGGGCCGGGTGATCTGCGACTGGCAGTAGGCGAGTGCCCGGTTGATGTCCGTGCCGCCGCCCAGCTGCGTGCCGAACAGGACGTCCACCGGGTCGTCGAGCTGGTCCGTGAGGTCGACGACCGCCGTGTCGAAGACGACGAGTCGCGTGGAGATCGTCCGCATCGAGGCGAGCACCGCCCCGAACACCGATGCGTACACGACCGAGGCCGCCATGGATCCCGACTGATCGATACAGAGGATGACCTCCTTCTTCGTGGACCGGGTCGCCCGCCCGTATCCGATGAGTCGCTCCGGCACGATCGTCCGGTGCTCGGGCAGGTAGTGCTTGAGGTTGGCCGCGATCGTGCGGTTCCAGTCGATGTCGTGGTGGCGGGGCCGGCTGATCCGGGCGCTGCGGTCGAGCGCACCGGTGAGCGTGGCCCGGGTGCGCGTGGCGAGCCGCTTCTCCAGGTCGTCGACGACCTTGCGCACGACGGCCCGTGCCGTTTCCTTCGTGGTCTCGGGCATCGCCTTGTTCAGTGACAGCAGCGTGCCGACCAGGTGCACGTCGGCCTCCACCGCCTCGAGCATCTCCGGTTCGAGCAGGAGCGTGGCGAGACCGAGCCGGTCGATGGCGTCGCGCTGCATGACCTGCACGACGGAGGACGGGAAGTACGTCCGGATGTCGCCCAGCCAGCGCGCCACGGACGGCGCCGACGCCCCGAGGCCCGCCGACCGGTCCCGGCCGCCCTGCCCCTTGCCGTCCTTCCTGCCGTAGAGCGCGGTCAGCGCGCCGTCCATCGCGGCGTCCTGCCCGGACAGCGTGCATCCGGTGCCGTCCGCCGCGTCTCCCCCGAGCACGAGCCGCCACCGCCGCAGCCGCTCTTGCGCCGGGTCCGTCACCTCGGCCGCCATCGCCGTCCCCTCGGCCTTCGTCGCCGTCCCGTCGGCCTTCGTCACCGTCCCATCGGCCTTCGTCACCGTCCCGCCGGCCTTCGTCACCGTCCCGTCGGCAATCATCCGTGTCCTCCCCCGCGCGGCCGTTCCCACAGCGGGATCACCGGCACGGTCGTCCCGGGCCGGCCGTCCGTCCCCGCTGCGGTGCTGACGGTGTTCCTCTCTTCCACTCGCGCGGCCGGCGCTCGCAGTCCGTCGGTCGTCATCCCTCAACCCCCACCAGGTCGTTCCTCGTGTCCGCTTCGTCGAGTCCGAGCAGCAGCCGCACGACCGGCAGGACGGCGTCCGCGCGCGCTGTGTCGAGTTCCGCCGCGAAGCCAGGTATCGCGGGGCCGGCAGCCGCCGCCGCACCCTGTGCGGCCGGTCCGCGCCGGACCAGTTCGCCGAGGGTCCGGCGCACGCCGGGCTCGTACGCCGAGAACGTCCGCCGCAGCAGCGGCAGCACGTCCGTGAACGCCTCCGCCGGCACTCCGGTCAGCCACGCGTCGACCAGTCCGAGGAGCCGCTCGTCGTGCACCAGGAGCATGCCGCCGCCGGAGCCTCCGCCGACGAAGCCCTCGATCCACGCGGCCGCGTCCGCGGGCGGTGTGCCCGGCGACAGCACGAGCCCCATGAGCCGCGCCGCCTCGTCCTGCGCCAGCTCCCCGTCGTCCAGCAGCAGGCGCACGGCCCGTCCGCGGATCACCCCCGGCACGGTGTCCCGCCCGGACAGCACCCGCAGCACCGACTGCCAGCGCGCTCTGAGGTGCCCTTGTCCGGCGGCGGGGGCGTCGCCCAGCAGGCCGACGGCCCCGTGCACGGCGTCCACGTGGCGCCGCATCTCCTCCGCGGCGTCGGCGTCGAGCGCGGCGCAGGCCGGGGGAAGGCCGACGAAGACCCGTTCGGCCAGCCCCGCGGCGACTTCGCCCAGGGCGCCGGTGTCGGTGCCGCGCACGTCGCCGTAGCGCAGGGTGCGGACCAGGGCCGGCAGTGCCTGGGCGAGGTGGCCGACGTCCGCGTCGAGGGCGGCCCGGTCGGCGAGGATCCGCATCACCGTCGGCAGGGCGCCGGGCAGTTCGGCCAGGAGGCACCGCTCGGCGAGCGCGGTGACGTCGGCGAGGCCCTGCGCGGCGACGGCGTCCGCCTCGGCCCTGGCGGTCGCGGCGGAGAGTACGGTCGTGCCCCAGACACCGGCCTCGGCGACCCGCACGGACAGCTCGGGCTCCCAGCGCAGCCGCCAGGTCTCCCGGAACGTGCCCGTGCTGCCCCGTGAGGCGGCCGGTTCGCCCCAGGCGATGCCGAGCAGCCGCAACCGGTGCAGCAGCCTGCTGCGCTCGGCGTCGTTCTCCTTGCGCAGGTCGAGTTCCAGCTCCCGCTCCAGGGCTTCCGGTTTGAGCCGCAGCCGGCGCTGGAGCCGGGTGAGGTCCCGCTGCAACGGGACCGCCGGGGCCGTCGACGGCACCTCCCCGAGCACGTCGCCCACGACCAGCCGGTCGTGCACCAGGGCGAGAGGCACGTCCGAGCCGTCGCACATCACCGCCCGCACGGCGTCGGTCGACTCGCTCAGGCCGGGCAGCGGACGGCCCCGCATCGCGGCGAGCGTCTCGGCCAGCCGCACCGCCTCGATGACGTGCGCGGAGGAGACGATCCGGTCCTCGGCGCGCAGCAGCCCCGCCACCTTGGTCATCCACCGCTCGACCGGCCGGTCCGGGGCGCTGAACAGGTGCCCGTACCAGCCCGGCGAGTCGATGCCGGCCCCGTAGCCGCTGACCCGGGACAGCCTGCGGTGGGTCCACGGGACCCAGGTCATGTCCGTCTTGACCTTGGGCAGGCCCTTCAGCAGCGCCCTGTCGGCGGCGACGGTGGTCTTCTGCCGCAGGGCGGGCACGTGCCAGGCGCCGCAGACGACGGCCACGCCGTCCTCGAACTCCCGCCGGGCGGTCCGCAGCTGGAGCCGCATGTACGCCTCCCGGACCAGGTCCCGGTCGTGGCCCCCGCTGCCGTAGGTCTCCCGCAGCGCCCCCATGGCCTCCTCCAGGGCCGTGAAAGGTGCGAGCGCGTCGCCCCGCCCGGCCCCCCGGTGTTCGACGACGTCCTCCCACCACCGCTCCGGGTCGTCGTAACCCGCGGCGTCGGCGAGCACCCCGAGCGGGTCGATCCGCACGTCGGCCGCATCGGGGGCGGGGGGCGAGTTGCTGTCCGGCTCGGCGTCGCTCTCCGCCCTCGCGGCGTCCAGCGGGGGCCGGCCCTCCCCCGCCTCCTCGTCCTCCCGCTGCCCCCAGGCCAGCGTGTGCGTGGCCGGCAGGTCGATGAAACGGGCCGGGACACCGTGCTCCAGGGCCCAGCGGAGGGCGACCCACTCCGGGGAGAACTCGGCCAGCGGCCAGAACGCCGAGCGGCCGGGTTCGTCCACGGCGTGGGCAAGCAGGGCGACCGGCGGCCGCATCTCCTCGTCCGCGGCGAGCGGGATCAGGGAGTCGGCCTCGGGCGGCCCCTCGATCAGCACGACGCCCGGCGCGGCCTGCTCCAGGGCCGCGCGCACGGCCCGGGCCGACCCCGGCCCGTGGTGCCGCACGCCGAGCAGCACCGGCCCGGCTCCGGCCCGCCGGCCCTCCGGATCCTGCGTACCCGTCATGTGTTTCCCTCCCGTCCCCCGTCCGTCCCCACGACCGGTCCCCGCCCCCGGTCGCTCACCCGCTCACCTCGCGGCAGGCCCGGTAGAAGTCCTTCCAGCCGTCGCGCTCGCGCACGACCGTCTCCAGGTACTCCTGCCAGATCACGCGGTCGGCCGCCGGGTCGCGCACCACCGCGCCGAGGATGCCCGCGGCCACGTCGCCCGGCCGCAGCACGCCGTCGCCGAAGTGGGCCGCCAGTGCGAGCCCGTTGGTGACGACGGAGATGGCCTCGGCCGTGGAGAGCGTGCCGCTGGGCGACTTCAGCTTCGTCCGGCCGTCGGCCGTCACCCCGTCGCGCAGCTCGCGGAAGACGGTGACGACCCGGCGGATCTCGTCGAGCCCGTCCGGCGCCGCCGGCAGGTCCAGGGACCGGCCGATCTGGTCGACGCGGCGCGAGACGATGTCGACCTCGGCCTCGGGGCTCTCCGGCAGCGGCAGCACCACCGTGTTGAAGCGGCGGCGCAGGGCGCTGGACAGGTCGTTGACCCCGCGGTCGCGGTCATTGGCCGTGGCGATCAGGTTGAAGCCGCGGACCGCCTGCACCTCCTGGCCCAGCTCCGGTATCGGCAGCGTCTTCTCCGACAGGATCGTGATGAGCGTGTCCTGCACGTCGGCCGGGATGCGGGTCAGCTCCTCGACGCGCGCCGTCATGCCCTCGGCCATGGCGCGCATGACCGGGCTGGGCACGAGGGCGTCGCGGCTCGGGCCGTGGGCGAGCAGCTGCGCGTAGTTCCAGCCGTAGCGGATGGCCTCTTCCGGCGTGCCGGCGGTGCCCTGCACCAGCAGCGTGGAGTCGCCGCTGACCGCCGCGGCCAGGTGCTCGGACACCCACGTCTTCGCCGTGCCGGGCACGCCGAGCAGGAGCAGCGCGCGATCGGTGGCGAGGGTGGTGACGGCGACCTCGACGATGCGGCGCGGCCCGACGTACTTCGGCGTGATCACCGTGCCGTCCGGCAGGGTGCCCCCGAGCAGGTACGTCGCGACGGCCCACGGCGACAGCTTCCAGCGGGCCGGGCGGGGGCGGTCGTCCTGCGCGGCGAGCGCGGCGAGCTCGTCGGCGAAGGCGTCCTCGGCATGCGGCCGCAACGCCTCGGACGGCTCCCCCTGCTGCGCTTCCACGGGCGTCGGTTCAACGGACACAGACATGGCTGAGGCCCCCTCCAGCTCGGCCGGTTCGGATCTGCCACCAACGGTGCACCACACCACTGACAATCCGTCCTGACCTGCGAAAACACCGCGCCGTAACGGCTCGCGGACCCGATTGTCAGTGGGGGGATCTACCTTCGATGGCATGACTCAGCAGGGGGTGCGCTGGACTGCGGACCAGGTGCTGGCCTTGGCGCCTGACGCCGCGTCACGCAAAGCGGGAAGCAAACTCGGCGCGGCAGGGCCGTGGTCCGAGGCGGGCAGTTCCGACGAGGGGGCGGTGTGGGGGCTGTGCAAGGGCAGCGGGAGCAAGCCGTACCAGACGGTCGTCGATCTCGCGGACGCCTCAGGGCCCGCGTACAAGTGCAGTTGCCCGAGCCGCAAGTTCCCGTGCAAGCACGCGCTGGGGCTGCTGCTGCTCTGGGCGGGCGACGACGCGGCGGTGCCGCGGGGGGAGGCGCCGGAGTGGGCCGGGCAGTGGATAGCGGGACGGCGCGAACGCGCGGGAGAGAAGAGGAGCGGGGAGGGCGCGGGGCCGTCGTCCGGGGCAGCTGATCCGGAGGCGGCGCGGCGCCGGGCGGAGCGCCGGGCCGAGCGGGTCACGGCGGGTGCGGTGGAGCTGGAGCAGCGCCTGGCGGACCTGCTGCGCGGCGGACTGGCGACGGCGGAGCAGTCCGGGTACGGCCTGTGGGAGGAGACCGCGGCCCGCATGGTCGACGCGCAGGCGCAAGGGCTGGCCGCGCGGGTGCGGGAGTTGGGGGCGATACCGGCCACAGGGCCCGGCTGGCCGGTGCGGCTGCTGGAGGAGTGCGCGCTGCTGCACCTGCTCGGCCAGGGCTGGCTGCGCCGCGAGCGGCTCCCGGACGGCCTCGCCGCGACGGTCCGCTCCCGCATGGGCCTGCCGGCCTCCGCGGACGGCGAGCCGGTACGGGACCGCTGGCTGGTGCTGGCCCAGTACGACACGTCGGACACCCGTCTGACGACCCGCCGTATCTGGCTGCACGGCGCCGACTCGCACCGCACGGCGCTGCTCCTCTCCTACGGCGCCGCCGGCCGTGCCCCGGAGCTGGCGCTGCCCGTGGGGCTGGCCCTGGACGCCGAGGTGACCCCCTACCCGGGCACCGGGCAACTGCGGGTGGCGCTGGGCGAGCAGTTCGCTCCCCCGGCACCGGCGGTGATACGCCCGCCGGGGGTGACGACCTCCGAGGCGGCCGCCCGGTACGGCGACGCCCTGCGCGACGACCCGTGGCTGGAGTCCGTCCCGGTGACGCTGGGCCGGGTGGTGCCGACCCCGGACGGGGACTCCTGGCAGCTGGCGGACGCCGACGAGGACGCCGCGTTGCCGATCAGTCACGCCGCGCGCTCGCGACCCGGTCTGTGGCGGCTCGTCGCCCTGTCGGGCGGCGCCCCGGTCACGGTGTTCGGCGAGTGCGGCCACCAGGGCTTCACACCGCTGACGGCCTGGCCGGAAGGGCCGGGAGAGGCCGTGTCCCTGTACTGAGCCCGGCGACGGCCGCCGGGTACTGAGCCGGCGACGGCCGCCGGGCTCCCGCGCCACCGGCCAGACCCACCCTTCTCACAGATCCACGCATCTTTCAGGCATCACGGGACAACCGGTAAGGGTGAGCCTTCGACCATTCCGGGCGGACCCGCGGAAAGGAAGCTCATGACCAGGACCTCCGCTGTGGACGCGCCCGTCACGGGCGTGTGGGAGGGGCTCGTGACCACGGCACTGCTGGGCACGGACCGGCGCACCCCGCCGGGCACCGTCCCGGGACCGGACGCCCCGGCGGCCCTGCTGGACGCCGCGGCGGTGGAGACCGTGCGGCGGCGGGCCGGTCTGCGGCCGGCGCGCGCGGCCCGGCGCCCGCAGCCCGCCCCGGAGGACCAGCGCCCGCCGCTGCCCGCGGCCGCCGCCCGCAGGCTCGTGATGCTCCTGGCCGACCGGCCCGGCGGGTCCGGCGGTGGCCGCCGCGGTACGGCGCCCGACCTGATGGAGCTGCTGCCCCAGTGGCTCGCAGCGGCCAACACCCGCGGTTTCGCCCCGCCCCCGCAGGTGCTGCCGGCGCTGCTGGACGCGGCCCGGGGACGGACGGATCTGCGTCCGGCGGCCCTGGAGTTCGCGGGGACACGCGCCCTGTGGCTGGCCCGGCTGAACCCGGACTGGCGGTTCGCCCTGCGCTCGGCCCCGGGCGGCGGAGCGGGCCGGCCGCCCCTCGATAACGACGGCAGAACCAGCGAGTTGTGGCAGGAGGGCCTGTTCGCCGAGCGGGTCGCCCTCCTGTCCGCCCTGCGCTCCCACGAACCGGCCGCCGCGCGCGAGCTGCTCGCCACGACCTGGGCGACCGAGCGGGCCGAGGACCGGCTGATGTTCCTCGACTCCCTGCGCACGGGCCTGGGCCCGGACGACGAGCCGTTCCTTGAGCAGGCCCTGGACGACCGCAGCCGCAACGTCCGGGCGACGGCGGCGGAACTGCTGTCGGCCCTGCCCGGTTCGGCGCTCGCCGCGCGGATGGCGGTCCGGGCGGTGGCGTGCGTGGCCATCGACCACACCCGGGCGACTCCGGCCGCGGGCATGCCCCCCACCCCCACGATCGTCGTCGAGGCCCCGCACGAGTGCGACGCGGGTATGGAACGCGACGGCGTCGTGGCGAAGGCCCCCGCCGGACGGGGTGAACGGTCGTGGTGGTTCGGTCAGCTGGTGGAGGCGGCGCCGCTCGCCACCTGGTCCCGGCGGCTGGGCGGCCGGTCACCCCGGGAGATCGTGGCGCTGCCGGTGGCGGACGACTGGCAGGGCGAGCTGCACGCTGCGTGGTGCCGGGCGGCGGTGCGCCAGGGCGACGCCGAGTGGTCGCGCGCGTTGCTCGGTGAGCCGTCGGCACCGGAAGCGGGTGGCCCGGGGGCCGCGTCCCTGGCCGAACGGGCCAAGCTGCTCGGCACGCTGGCCGCCGTCGAACGAGCCGAATGGGTCGCCGGATTCATCGCGGCACACGGCCTGTCGGAAGCCTTCCAGCTGCTCGGTGTGTGCGCGGTGCCGTGGGCTCCGCCGCTCGGCCGGGCAGTGGTGGACGCGCTCAACATCGCGCGGGACGCGGGGAGTTATCCATGGAGTTTCAGCGGAGTCATGGGCCTGGCCGAGCGCTGCCTCGACCCGTCCGAGGCCGGCCGCCTCGACGCCCTGCTGGCCGTACCGGACGAACCGGAGGACGCGTCCCCGGGAGCGGGCGGCTACTGGGCGGAGGCCTTCCAGCGCCTGGTCACGACGCTTCGCCTGCGCGCGGCGATGATCGAGGAACTGGGCCCGCCGGAGAGCGGCGTCACGCGGTAGCGACGGCCGCGCGAGAGCGGAGTCATGCCCCGGGACCGGCCGACCTCGACCGGTACCACCTCGCAGAGACGACCGACCTGAACTGGCAACGGGCCACCGGAACAGCCGACCTCAGCCGGGACCGCGCCGCACAAACGGCCGACCTCGACCAGGGCCGCACCCCCATGACGGCCGACCTCGACCGGGGCCGCACATCCAAGACGGCCGACCCGACCCGGCGTCCCGGCCCGCCGACGGCCAGCGACGTAAGCCCTCGCACCTTGCGGACTGCCGGCGGCGCAAGGCCCCGTCCTTCGCAGACTGCCAGCGGCGTAAGGCCCCGTACCCCGCAAACGGCCGACGGCGAACGGCGCCGCGCCTCACAGACGGCCAACGGCGAACGGCTCCGCGCCTCACAGACGGCCGACGCCGAACGGCCCCACGCCCGGCGGGAAGCCGACCGCGAAGGCAGCCCACGCGGCCATGCCCAGGGGGGAACCGACCGCGAACGGGGCCATGGCCCGGGAGAACCCGACGGCGCACGGCACCCCGCCCCGCCGGAACACCGCCACCGCCGGGTTCACCGCCGGCGTCGCCGTAGCCTCGCCCCGGCGTCCTCCGGTTCAGCCGCCGGAGGCAGCCGGCTGGCGTACGTTCGCCCGGACCCAGTCCACGATCGACTGCGTCGTCGCGCCGGGCGTGAAGATCTCCGCGACGCCCTTCTCCTTCAGCGGCGCGATGTCCGCCTCGGGGATGATGCCGCCGCCGAAGACCAGGATGTCCGCCGCGTCCCGCTCCCGGAGCAGGTCGATCACCGCGGCGAAGAGGGTGTTGTGCGCGCCGGAGAGGATCGACAGCCCGATCGCGTCGGCGTCCTCCTGGATCGCCGTGTCGACGATCTGCTCGGGAGTCTGGTGGAGGCCGGTGTAGATGACCTCCATACCGGCGTCGCGCAGGGCCCGCGCGATCACCTTGGCCCCGCGATCGTGGCCGTCGAGCCCCGGCTTGGCCACCACCACGCGGATCGGACCGGCTGCCACACCCATCACTGCCTCCATGAAGCGACTACATCCATCCGTCCGGACAAGTACCGCACACATCCGGCACGCCGTACACGTCTCCGTGAGCCGGACGCGCCCCGAACCGTCCGGGGAAGTGAACGAACGTTATCTCCAGCATTGCGCAACCGGCAGTTTCGCGGTGCTGACCGAGGGGGAAATCACACGGTGGGACAAGCGCAAGGGGAGCCGCAAGGAGGCTGCCGCGCCGCCGCCCCACCCACCACGCACGGCGGCGACACGGGGCCTCGACGAAGGCACACAGGGCACGCACCGGACGCACAGCACACAGGGCACTCAGGGCACGCACCGCTCGCACAGCACGCAGGGCATGCACGGCGCAGCAGCGGGGAGACTCGTCACCGCACCGGTCGGCGACCCCGCCGCACCTCCGGCGTCACACACGCCGTACGCCGCGCCCACTCCCCGCGGCTCCTGCGGCTCCTGCGGCTCCTGCGGCTCGCACCGCCCGTCCGGTCGCCGAAGGCCTTCTTCGCCGCTGCTTTCCACGAGTGCACACGGGGGGCGACGCTGCCCTCCCGCGTGCCGACAGGAGGTCGGCCATGAAGGTCACCGGGGCTGCTCTGCCCTTTCTTCCGAGTTGCCGGCGCCTGCTGCCGAGCCGGCTGGCGGGGCTCTCGGCGGCCCTGCTGAAGGCCACCGCCCTGGAGCTCGCGATCCTGGCCGGACACCTCCTGCTCTATCCCTCCGGCATCACCCAGGGGCGGCGCTCCCCCGTCCCGGCGCTGCCCGCGGACGGCGCGGCGCACCTGCCGGCGGAGGCCAAGCCCCCGGTCGTGCTGCTGCACGGCTTCATCGACAACCGCTCGGTCTTCGTGCTGCTGCGCCGCAGTCTCGCCCAGCACGGCAGGCAGCAGATCGAGTCCCTCAACTACTCGCCGCTGACGTGTGACATACGGGCGGCGGCCGAGTTGCTCGGCCGGCACATCGAGGAGATCTGCGAGCGCACCGGCGCCCGGCAGGTCGACGTCGTCGGGCACAGCCTCGGCGGCCTGATAGCGCGCTACTACGTGCAGCGGCTCGGCGGCGACACGCGCGTCCGGACCCTGGTGACCCTCGGCACGCCGCACTCGGGCACCCGGGTGGCGCCCTTGGCGAACGCGCACCCCATCGTGCGCCAGATGCGCCCCGGCTCGCCGGTGCTCGAGGAGCTCACTCGGCCCGCTCCCGGCTGCCGTACGCGCTTCGTGAGCTTCTGGAGCGACCTCGACCACGTGATGGATCCACTGGAGTCGGCCTGCATCGACCATCCCGATCTGACGGCGCAGAACGTGCGCGTGACCGGAATCGGCCACCTCGCCCTGCCCGTGCACCCCGCCGTCGCCAACGGCATACGGCAGGTCCTCGACACGGCTCTCCCGGGTGAACCGTCCACCGGCCGCCCCGAGGGCCTCACGGTGGCCTGACAGGGTTCACCCGGCGCCACTTCACCACACGGTCGGGCGACACTCGCCGGGTGGCCGTCACACCCGGCGCGCGGACTCGTCATACAGATGACACACGAGTCCGCATCACTCCACGGCCTCGAACAAACTTCGAACACAGGGCCAAGCCTGCGCCCGCAGTCCGCCAAAACACGGCCGAATGCCCGTTTCCTGCGCGCGCGAAACCTGCCGAAGATTGTCGTGCCCGCGTACCGCCGGGTACAGTCGCCGCACTGCTCTGGCAGCCCCTGTTGTCGAGGCGAAAGAGAAGTTGGTGAACGACCGTCACCCGTCGGGGACCATGACCCCGGCTCCGGCTTCCGACGCCGCCTCGGCGCCCTACGCGTCGTACGGCACCCAGGAAGCCCAGTACGGCGACTTCACCACGTACGGCGACTACGCCGCCACCGGTTTTGACGCCACCGGCACGGACGGCGCCGGCTTCGACGCCACCGGGCACACCACCGCGAGCTTCGCCACCGACCCCCTCTTCGGCGACATGCCGGGCAGCGGGCACGACACGGGCACGTACGACACCGGCCACTGGCCCACGGGTGCGCACGAGAACCCGCACTACGACGCCTACGCGGCCCAGCACCACGCGGCCTACGACACCGGCGTCTACGACACGACCTCCTGGCACACCGAGCAGCAGCCGCTGTCGGCCATTCCGCCGCAGGGCGCATCGCCGGACGCCACCGGGCAGTATGAGAACGGGGCTTGGCTGCAGCCGGACCAGTCCGGCAACCCCGCCGACCAGACCCAGCAGTGGGAATGGGGCACGCAGACCTTCGACACGGGCGCCTTCGACGCCACGCAGTGGAACTCCGACGGCACCCCCGCGCAGTCCCCGGACTCCTACGACCAGTCCGGCGAAACCTTCGAGCAGCACGAGTCGGCAGGCTTCGAGCAGCACGAGACCGCGACGTTCGAGCAGGTCGCCTACGACGAATCCGCCGGGGCCGACTACGACGACACCGCCGCGGACACCCACGAGCAGGCCGCCACCGGCGAACTGCCCACCGTGGAACCGCTCCTGGACGGCCAGGAGGAGGTCGCGCCCCGTGCTTCCCGGGCGGCCTCGCGCGCCGGGGCCCGCTCCCGCCGCCGTACGCCCCCCAAGCGCTCGGCACTGATGACCATCGCGGTGCCCTCGGCGTGCGTGATGGGCGTGGCGGGGATCGCGGCCGCCTCCGTCGGCAGCCTCACCGAGGACAGCACGGCCGAGGCGCGCACCACCGCGGCGGACGCGCAGCCGGTGAAGCCGGCCGCGGCCAACAACAAGCTCGACACCCAGCTGCAGAGCCTCGCCGCGGGCGCCGACGACTTCGCGGACCGGGCCAGCCGTACGCAGGAGCGCATCGACCTCAAGGCCCAGCAGGCGGCCGAGCGCAGACGGGCGGCGGAAGAGGCGGCCCGCAAGGAGCGGCTGCGCCCGAAGTTCGCCCTGCCGGTCGCCCAGCACGGACTGAGCGCCTTCTACGGCCAGTCCGGCATCAACTGGATGTCCCTGCACACCGGCATCGACTTCCCCGTCTCCTACGGCACGACCGTGATGGCCGCGACCGACGGCACCGTGCGCACGCAGTGGAACAGCGCGTACGGCAACATGATGATCGTGACCGCGAAGGACGGCACGGAGACGTGGTACTGCCACCTCTCCACCTACACGGTTCCCTCGGGGACGACCGTGAAGGCCGGGGACCCGATCGCGCGCTCCGGCAACTCCGGCAACTCGACCGGCCCGCACCTGCACTTCGAGGTGCGCCCCGCGGGCGGCTCGGCGATCGACCCGCTCTCGTGGCTCCGCAGCCACGGCGTCGACCCAACGTAGGACGGCCCGGACCTGGTCGACCGGGCAGGCGTCACCGGGCTGGCGTCATGGCGGCCCGGACCCGTCCGCCCCGGCGGAGGGACGGCGTCCCGGCCCGGCTCACCCGGCGAAGCACCCCAGCAGGCCCGGCCGCCCCCGCGGCCCCCGGGCCCGGCAACCCGACCGAAACGCCCTCGGGCTCCCGCCGGACGCGCCGACGGAGGCCGTGCCACGGCGCCGGGCCACGCTGCTGGCATACCGGGCTACAGCTTCTCCACCGGTGCGTACCGCAGCAGCAGGCGCTTGGGCTTGGTGTCGCCGAAGTCGATCGTCGCCTCGGCGTTCGCGCCCGTGCCCTTCACCGCCACGACCGTGCCGAGACCGAACTGGTCGTGCGTGACCCTGTCACCGACGGCCAGCGACACCGCCGGCTTCTCCGACGCACGGCGGGTGGCGAAGCCGGACGCTCCCGAGGCGGACGAGCGCGAGCGGGACGACGACAGCGAGGCCGCGACGGCGGAGACAGGACCGGAGGACGCGGGGCCGGTGGCGCCCGTGCGCTTCCACTCCACGTGGGCCGGCGGGATCTCCTCCAGGAACCGGGAGGGCGGGTTGTACGACGGCTGGCCCCAGGCGCTGCGCAGGGTGGAGCGGGTCAGGTAGAGCCGCTCCCGGGCGCGGGTGATGCCGACGTACGCAAGGCGCCGCTCCTCCTCCAGCTCCTTGGCCTGGCCGAGGGCGCGCATGTGCGGGAAGACGCCGTCCTCCATGCCGGTGAGGAAGACGACCGGGAACTCCAAGCCCTTGGCGGTGTGCAGCGTCATCAGCGTGATGACGCCGTCGCCGTCCTCCTCGTCGGGGATCTGGTCGGAGTCGGCGACCAGCGCGACCTGTTCGAGGAAGTCGGCCAGGGTGCCCCGCTCCTCCTCGCCGCGCTCCTGCTCGAACTCCATGGCGACGGCGGCGAGCTCCTGGAGGTTCTCGATCCGGGTCTCGTCCTGCGGGTCGGTGGAGGCCTGCAGCTCGGCGAGGTAGCCGGTGCGCTCCAGCACCGCCTCCAGCACCGTGGCCGGTCCGGCGCCGGACTCGACGATCGTGCGGAGCTCCTCCATGAGCGTGTTGAACCGCTTGACGGCGTTGGTGGAGCGCGCGGCCATGCCGTAGGCCTCGTCGACGCGCTTGAGCGCCTGCGGGAAGCTGATCTTCTCGCGCTGGGCGAGGGCGTCGATCATCGCCTCGGCGCGGTCGCCGATGCCCCGCTTGGGGACGTTGAGGATGCGGCGCAGCGGCACCGAGTCCTCGGGGTTGGCCAGCACGCGCAGGTAGGCCAGGACGTCCCGGACCTCCTTGCGCTCGTAGAAGCGGACGCCGCCGACGACCTTGTAGGGCAGGCCGACGCGGATGAAGACCTCTTCGAAGACACGGGACTGGGCGTTGGTGCGGTAGAAGACGGCGACGTCGCCGGCCTTGGCCTCGCCGGCGTCCGTGAGGCGGTCTATCTCGTCGGCGACGAACTGCGCCTCGTCGTGCTCGGTGTCGGCGACGTAGCCGGTGATCAGCGCGCCGGTGCCCGCGTTGGTCCACAGGTTCTTGGGGCGGCGGGACTCGTTGCGCTCGATGACGGCGTTGGCGGCGCTGAGGATGGTCTGCGTGGAGCGGTAGTTCTGCTCCAGCAGGATCGTCGTGGCGTCCGGGTAGTCCTCCTCGAACTGGAGGATGTTGCGGATCGTCGCGCCGCGGAAGGCGTAGATCGACTGGTCGGCGTCGCCCACGACGCACAGCTCGGCGGGCGGGACGTCGTCCGGGCCGGGCGGGACGTCGGCGGGGTGCTCGGCGGTGCCGACCAGCTCGCGGACCAGGGCGTACTGCGCGTGGTTGGTGTCCTGGTACTCGTCGACCAGGACGTGCCGGAAGCGGCGGCGGTAGTGCTCGGCGACGTCCGGGAAGGCGCGCAGCAGGTTGACCGTGGTCATGATCAGGTCGTCGAAGTCGAGGGCGTTCGCCTCGCGCAGCCGCGACTGGTAGAGCGCGTAGGCCTGGGCGAGGGTCTTCTCGAAACCGTCGGTGGCCTGGGCGGCGAAGTCCTCCTCGTCGACCAGCTCGTTCTTCAGGTTGCTGATCTTGGCACTGAACGACTTCGGCGGGAACCGCTTGGGGTCGAGGTCCAGGTCACGGCAGACCAGGGCCATCAGGCGCTTGGAGTCGGCGGCGTCGTAGATCGAGAAGGACGACGTGAAGCCGAGCTTCTTGCTCTCTCGGCGCAGGATGCGCACGCACGCGCTGTGGAACGTCATGACCCACATGGCGTTCGCGCGCGGGCCGACGAGCTGCTCGACGCGCTCCTTCATCTCACCGGCGGCCTTGTTGGTGAAGGTGATCGCGAGGATCTGGCCCGGGTGCACGTCCCGCTCGGCGAGCAGGTGGGCGATGCGGTGGGTGAGCACGCGGGTCTTGCCGGAGCCGGCGCCGGCGACGATGAGCAGCGGGGAGCCGGAGTGGACGACGGCGGCGCGCTGGTTGTCGTTCAGTCCGTCCAGCAGCGCGGCCGAGTCGATCACCGGGCGGGGGGCGCCGTCCCGGTAGTGGGTGTCCCGGTCCGGCGGCACGTCGAACTTCCCGCCGAACAGATCGTCCGGGATCGACTCCGGAACGTGATCGTCCTCGGGCGGCGGCGGGGGCTCGTCCGCGGGGCCGCGCTGGGCCTGGAGACTCGCCAGGAAGTTGTCGTCAAAGAGGCTGCTCATCGCTCTCCGAGTCTAGGGCGCCCCACTGACAGCCCGCGGCCCACCCGGGAACGTCGCCGGAAAGAGGGGCGTTTCCCGGCCGGCCGCCACCCCGTGATCGCCCTGCGGAATGGCGCGATCACACCGCGCGACACCCTGCCCATTCCGGGGCGACTGGTGACCAAATCCCCTCATCCCTTCACGCTGGGCAAGGCTTCGGGGCAAGGTCACGAAAATGTATCGGGCATATCACCCATCAACCTTCACACGGGCCACACCAGTTGGCTACGGTGCGACCGGGCCGCATGACCCCCACCGGCGAACGTCGCCGGGCCGCGCGGCCCCCGCCGAGTCCGGTGTGCCGCAGCGGCAGCCGGAGCCGGGGACCCACCGAGACCTTGGGGTGAATCGGCCCGACTCCCGTCACGGGAAGGCCGTAGGGCAACCCTTCCGAGACCACCCGCCCGAACCCGACAGCTAACCCGGTAGGCGGAGCACTGGAAGGAGTCGCCACCCTTGGCGTCGCACCGTAAGTCGCGTCCTTCGGGCACGCGCGTGGCAGGCATACGGACCCCCGCCCTCGCGACGGCGGCCCTCACCTCCGTGGCCCTGCTGTCCCAGTCGGCCACGGCCGCCCCCGAGGCCGACGACAGGCCCAGCCTCGAGGAAGTCGAGAAGAAGGTCGACGACCTGTACCGCCAGGCCGAGTCGGCGACCGAGAAGTACAACGCGGCCAAGGAGAGGTCCGCGAAGCAGCGCAAGCGCGTCGACACCCTGCTCGACGACGTCGCCCAGCGCGCCGGGAAGCTCAACGAGGCGCGGGAGAAGCTGGGCTCCTTCGCGGCCGCCCAGTACCGCACCGGCACCGCCGCCCCGGACACGGCCACGTTCCTGCTCGCCGACACCCCGCAGGACTACTTCGACCAGTCCCAGCTGATGGACCGGATGACCGGACGCCAGAAGGCGGCGGTCGACGACTACGTCACGCAGCAGTCCGAGACGATGAGCAAGCGCCGGGAAGCCACCGAGAGCCTGAGGACGCTCACCGAGTCGCAGAGCGATCTGAAGACGGCCAAGGCCACCGTCCAGCGCAAGCTCGCCGACGCCCGCGCCCTGCTGTCCCGGCTGACCGCCGAGGAGAAGGCACGGCTCGCGGCGATCGAGAGGGAGAAGCAGGAGGAGGCGGCCCGCAAGGCCGCCGAGCTGGCCCGCGAGCAGGCCGCGCAGGAGCAGGCCCGGGAGGAGGCCGCCCGGCAGCAGGAGAGCGGCACGACGTCGCCCGGCACCGGTTCCACGTCCCCGTCCACGCCTCCGGCCGACTCCTCCTACGCCACGAAGGCCGACAAGGCGCTCGCCTTCGCCCGCGCGCAGATCGGCAAGCCGTACGTGTGGGGTGCCGTCGGGCCGGGCTCCTACGACTGCTCCGGCCTCACCCAGGCCGCGTGGAAGGCCGCCGGGGTGACCCTGCCGCGGACGACCTACGACCAGGTCGACGCCGGCACCACGGTCCCGCTGGCCGACGCCCGCCCCGGTGACCTGGTCTTCTTCTACGACGACATCACCCATGTCGGCCTCTACATCGGCAACGGCATGATGATCCACGCCCCGAAGCCGGGCGCCTACGTGCGCGAGGAGTCGATCTACTACGACGGCGAGTCGTCGATCCACAGCGTGGTGCGGCCGGCCTGAGGGGTCCCGGACGTTTTTGAGGGGCACGCGCGCGTGCCCCTCCGCCAACCCGCGCGCCGCTCTCTAGCATCGGCGCTATGCCCGGCCCCTCCCCGTCTGCCACCTTGTGGGCGACGTACTCGCTGACCACCGGCACCCTGTCGGCCGGTCTCGACTCGGCGGGCTACGAGGTCCTCTCCCGCATCGCGCTGGTCCCGGCCTGCGCGGCCTGGCTGGGGGCGGTGGCGTTCGCCGTCCTGCGGCTGCCGCGGGCGACCTGGCGGGCGCAGGCGCCGGCCGCCCTCACGCTCACGACGGCGACCGCCCTGATCGGCGCCGGCTTCTCCGCGGCAGGCCTGCGCAGGTCGGCCGCGGCACTGCTGGCCCTGTCGGCACTGCTGTGGACGCTGCTGCTCGCCGCGCGGGATCCGGGCCGTGGCGGCACCGTGTTCCTGCGCTGCGTGGCCACCCAGGGGCTCGCCGTGCTCGGCGCCACGCTCGCCGCGGCCGAGTCGGCGGCCTGGCCGGCCCACGCGGCCATGGTGCTGTTCTGGCTGGGCCTGATCCTCTACGTCGTCGCCCTGTTCCGCTTCGCGCCGCGCGAGGTGACCGAGGGGCGCGGGGACCACTGGCTGGCATGCGGCGCACTCGCCGTCTCGGCGCTGGCCGGGGCGCGGCTCCTCGGCGCCGACAGCGCCCGCCTGTACCTGTGGAACGACGACGACCACGCCGTCCTCACCAGGGTCACCGTCGCGCTGCTGGTGCTCACCCTGGTGTGCGGGGTGGCTCTGCTCACCGCCGGGCTCATGTGGCCCCGGCACGGTTACGACGCGCGCCACTGGGCCGGTGTGTTCGCCGCGGCCGTGACGGCGGCCGCGGCGCTGTCCGGCGCCGCCGCCCTGGACGCCCCGTGGCTCGACGTGGCCGGGGAGGCGCTGCTGTGGGCGGCGGTGGCCCTGTGGCTCGCGTGCACCGCCCGGGCGGCCGCCGCGGCCCGGGCCGGGTCAGGGCCAGCCGGGGTCAGGTCCAGAGCACGGCGATGAAGACGTTCGCCGCGGTCAGCAGCCCCACCAGGCCGAACGGGCCCTTGTCCACCTGCTCGTCGTCCCGTTTCACGTAGACCAGGCCGAGGATCACGATCAGCAGGGCGAGCTTCACGCCGATCTTGATGTTGTTCACGGTCTGGTCGTCGGCCTGGTTGAGGCCGACCAGGACGATCCCGGTGACCAGCATCGTCAGGGCGCCGTGCAGCATCGCGGGCGTGTAGCGGGCGGTGCCCTGGCCCATCGCCTTCATCTGGGTGAGGAAACCGCCCAGCAGCGCGGCGATGCCGATGATGTGGAGACCGACGAAGAGGTGGATGAGTACGTCCATGGGGCCGGAGCCTAACCAGGGGCCGCACAGCGGCCCGACACCGGCCCGTCCGCGCGCGCTCACGCCCCATAGCATCCGATCACCGTCACTCGCCCAGGAAATGGACACATCGGTCATCACGCTGGGTTGAGCAGGCGAGGCCGGGGCGGCACGACGGTCACATACGGTCACCGTCGGTCCTCTCGCGCCAGTTCCGCACACCCGCTCCCGGCGCCGCCCACCGAGGTTTAGCGTCCTCCACCAGGTGACCGGCTCCCCATCGCCGCCCGGGCCAGGGGCGGCAGCCGGACACCACCGCCGAGAAGGTCCGGCGGCGGTCCGCTTCCCCTGTGCGGGCCGCCGCCGGACGCGCGCAGGCCGCCGTCCGCTCCCCCGGCGGCCCCGCGCACCCACCGGCGGCCGAGGAAAGGACGTGGCCCGCAGAGTGGCAGCGCACCGCAAGCCCCGCCGGCGCTCGACCGGTGGCGGCACCGCCCGTACGGCCGCCACGATCGCCCTCGCCGGCGCGGCGACCGCGACGGGACTCGACGGGACCGGACACGCCGAACCCCAGCTCACCCCCGGCCAGGTCAAGGCCAAGGTGGACAAGCTCTACCAGGAAGCCGAGGTCGCCACCGAGAAGTACAACGGCGCGAAGGAGAAGGCCGAGGCGGCCGGGCAGCGGCTGAAGGGCCTGCAGGACCGGGCCGCACGCACGGAGGAACGACTCGCCACCGCCCGCGAGGTCCTCGGTTCGCTCGCGGCCGCCCAGTACCGCGACGGCGGCCTGGACCCCGCCCTCCGGCTCGCCCTGTCCGACGACCCCGACCGCTACCTGGAGAACGCCGAGTTCGTCGAGCGGGCCGGCAACCGGCAGAAGTCCGCCGTCGCCGGAGTCCGCAGACAGCTGCGGGAGATCGAGCAGCTGCGCGGCGCCGCCCACATCGAGCTGACCGCCCTGAAGTCCCGGCAGACGGAGCTGAAGCGGCACAAGAAGACGATCACCGGGAAACTGGGCTCGGCACGGCACCTGCTCTCCCGGCTCACCGCCGAGGAACGCACCCGACTCGGCGCCGCCCCCCGCGCCTCACGCGCCGGGCAGCGGGAGACCCTGGCGGCACCCGGCTCCGCCCCCTCCCGGGCGCCCCACTCCCGCGCGGCCGCGGCCGTCGCCTACGCCTACCAGAAGCTCGGCAGCCCTTACGTCTGGGGCGCGACCGGCCCGAACGCCTTCGACTGCTCGGGGCTCGTCCAGGCCGCCTACCGCGCCGCCGGTGTCTCCCTGCCCCGCACGACCTACTCCCAGATCGACGCCGGCCGGCGCGTCTCCCGCTCCGAACTCCTCCCCGGCGACCTGGTGTTCTTCTACGCCGGGATCAGTCACGTCGGCATCTATGTGGGCGACGGCCGCATGATCCACGCCCCGAACCCCTCGGCCCCGGTCCGGGTCGCCCCGCTCGACGAGATGCCGTACGCGGGCGCCACCCGGGTCGTCTGACCCGGACGGCCACCCCCTGCCCGGCGGTCCGGCCGGGCGGCGTCAGACCAGGCGGCGGGCCGTCGCCCAGCGCGTCAGCTCGTGCCGGTTGGAGAGCTGGAGCTTGCGCAGCACCGCCGAGACGTGCGACTCGACCGTCTTCACCGAGATGAACAGCTGCTTGGCGATCTCCTTGTAGGCGTACCCCCGGGCGATCAGCCGCAGCACCTCGCGCTCGCGCTGGGTGAGGCGGTCCAGGTCCTCGTCGACCGGCGGCGCGTCCGTGGAGGCGAAGGCGTCCAGGACGAAGCCGGCCAGCCGCGGCGAGAACACCGCGTCGCCCTCCTGGACGCGGAAGATGGAGTCCACCAGGTCCGTACCGGTGATCGTCTTGGTGACGTACCCGCGGGCACCGCCGCGGATCACACCGATCACGTCCTCCGCCGCGTCCGACACGGACAGCGCCAGGAAACGGACCGGCTGCTCGGTGTCCCCCATCAACGGGGCGCAGCGGCGCAGGACCTCCACCCCGCCGCCGCCCGGGAGGTGCACGTCGAGGAGGACCACCTCGGGCCGGGTCGCGGTGATGACCGTGACCGCCTGGTCGACGTCCGCGGCCTCGCCGACGACCTCGACGCCGGTCTGCTCGGTCTGCCCGATCTCGGCCTGGACCCCCGTACGGAACATGCGGTGGTCGTCGACGAGGACCACGCGCACGTGACGCCCGCCCGCCCCCGCGGTCCCGGCCGCCTCCGCCGCTGCCGCCGTACCGTTCGCCTCGGTCGGGTCGCTCATGACGTCTTCTCCGCCCTCTCCATCTCCAGCTCGACCTCCGTGCCGCCGTCCGGCACCGCGCGCAGCCGCGCCGTGCCGCCGTTGCGCTCCATGCGGCCGATGATCGATTCTCTGACACCCATCCGGTCGGCGGGTATCGAGTCGAGGTCGAAGCCGGGTCCGCGGTCCCGGACGGACACGAAGACCGTCTTGCCCTCGACCTCGGCGTAGACCTGCACGGCCCCTCCCTCGCCACCGTACTTGGCGGCGTTCACCATCGCTTCGCGCGCGGCCTGCATCTGCGCGGCGATCCTCTCGTCGAGCGGGCAGTCGCCCACCACCACGACCTCGAGGGGGACGCCGTGCTTGTCCTCCACCTCGGCCGCGTTGCGCCTGACCGCGTCGGCGAGGGTCGTGGGCTCGTCGGCCTCGTCCTTGCCGGTGCCCTCGGGCTTGTAGAGCCAGGTGCGCAGGTCCCGCTCCTGGGCGCGGGCGAGGCGGCGCACCTCGCCCGCGTTCTCCGCGTTTCGCTGGATCAGGGTGAGCGTGTGCAGCACCGAGTCGTGCACATGGGCGGCGACCTCCGCGCGCTCCTGGGCGCGGATGCGCATCAGCCGCTCCTCCGACAGGTCCTGCGTCATGCGGACGAGGTAGGGGCCGGCCAGCAGCGTTATCCCCACGAGGACCGCGAGGGCCGCCTGCAGGACGGAGCCGAGGTGGGCGGCGGAGCCCTGCAGCACGAAGATGCCGGAGACGCCGGCCGTCACCAGCAGCACGCCGCCCACCGAGCGCAGCAGCGTGACCGTGCGCCGGCGGCGGCCGACCTCGGCCCAGCGGGCCCGGCGGGCGTTGTCCGCCTGCCGCCACACCAGGGCGACGCCCGCGCCGACGAGGACCATCGGCCAGAGGTAGACGCGGGCTCCGCCGCTGAGGTTCACGTTGCCCACGAAGACCATGGCCACGACGACCATGAGGAGCAGGGCCACGATCTGGCCCTTGTCGGGCCTGCGTGTGACCAGCTTGCGCCGGCCGTCGGGGGAGGTCTCCGTGGCGACCAGCGAGGGCGGCTTCTGCGCGTCGACCCCGCCGACGCCGAGCGGGACGAAGAACCAGAACGCGGCGTACAGCAGCGCGCCGAGGCCGTCGGCCATGAACAGGCCGACGAAGACCAGCCGTACCCAGATGACGGGCAGCCCGAGATGCCCGGCGAGCCCCCGCGCCACGCCTCCCAGCCAGCGTCCGTCGCTGCTGCGGTAGAGCTTGCGCGGCGGCCGCGGCTCGGCGAGTGGCGCTGCTGCGGCTTCCGACATGCCACTGATGGTCACATGTGCGCGCGCCCGGAGCATCAGGGTCGGCCCCGGAGACTCCCCTGATCCCGGCGGGCGGCCCGTCGAACGCTTCCCGGGCCGCCCCTCGGGGCCGATATCAGGGTCCGGCCAGGGTCGATCCGGCTGCCGCAGCGGCGCCGCGCCCGTCACCATGGACCCATGACCGATCACGAGCACGCCGCGACGGGTCCGGGACCCGGCTCCGGCCCGCGTCCCGCTCCGGGCGCCGGGCCGCAGGGCGCCGCGTCCGGCCCGGCCGTGGAGGCCGTCCCGCCCGGGCCGTCCCACCGGTTCCGCCGTGACCGCCCCCACAAGATGCTGGCGGGCGTCTGCGCCGGACTCGGGCGGCAGTGCGACATGGACCCGGTCATCTTCCGCATCACCCTCGCGGTGCTCTCCGCCACCGGCGGCATCGGCCTGATCTTCTACGGCTTCGCCTGGCTGTTCGTCCCGTACGACGACGAGGACGAGAACGAGGTGCGCAAGCTGCTGACCGGCCGCGTCGACGGCCAGGCCCTGGCGGCCGTGCTGTTCGCGCTGGTCGGCTGCGGCGTGTTCCTGACGATGCTGAGGAACGGCGGGGTGCTGACCTTCGCCGTGGTCCTCTCCCTCCTCCTGGCCGGCGCCGGCTACTGGTCCCGGCAGCGCGGCGCCCCCAGCCCGGACCCGCTGGCCGCACAGGCGGCCGCCGACGCCCCACCGGAGCCCCAGGCGCCGCCGGTCCTGGCCACCTCGCCCTCCTGGTGGCGCGACCCCATCGTCAAGGACGGCACGCACACCGGGGGGACGGGCTACCTCTGGGGCCCGCGCGACACCCGTGATCTCGACGTGGCGGCGGCCCTCGACATCAGCCTCGGCATCCGGCCGGGCGCCCGCGAGCACATACCGGCCCCGCACACCCCGCCCCCCACGCCGCGCGGCCCCCGCTGGATCGGCGGCTGGATCTTCCTGCTGGCCCTGCTCGCGGGCGCTCTGGGCACGAGCCACACCTGGAACACGCACCCGCTCGGCCCCAGCCTGCAGACCGGCCTGGCCTGCGCCCTCGCCGTCCTCGGTCTGGGCATCGCGGTCAGCGCCCTGCTGGGCCGGACGGGGGCGGGCTCGATCCTCCTGGCGATCATCACCGCCGGCCTGCTCACCGCCTCGGCGGCCGTGCCCGAGGACATCGGCACCCAGTGGAACCGCACCACCTGGCAGCCCGCGACCGCCGCGGACGTACGGCAGCGCTACGACCTCGGCACCGGCGTCGGCACCCTGGACCTGACCCGGCTGGACCTGACGGCGGGCCAGACCGTGACCACGCGCGCCGAGGTCGGGGTGGGCCGGGTGCGAGTGCTCGTGCCCGAGGACGTGACCGTGCGGCTCAACGCCGACGTGGGCATCGGCGATCTCCAGCTGCCGGGCGACGACCCGAAGGACGTGGACGTGAAACCGGGCCGGCACCAGCAGACGACGCTCTCCCCCGCGCGGGGCGTCGAGAAGTCCGGCACCCTCGACCTGGATCTCCAGGTCGGCGTGGGACAGGCGGAGGTGACCCGTGCCACGTCATGAGTTCCAGCCCGGGAAGCTGGTGGCCGGTGCCGTCCTCACCCTGGTCGCCGTCCTCTACGCCGGGGACGCCGACGGCGCGTGGGAGACCCCGTGGTTCGTGGCGATACCGCTCGTCGCGGGCGGGCTGTGCCTGGCGGGCGCGGTGGCCTTCGCCACGGGCCGCGTACGCCGGCGCCGCCGTCCGGCCGGCGGCACCTCGGACCGCCCGGGCCCGGACCGGGCGGGGTGACGGCACGACACCCGCGCCGCTCACCCGTTACCGGTACTCGCCCCTCCGCCGCCGTCGCCGCGCCCGCAAGGCGGCGTCCACGGACAGCAGTGGGGCGCCCGCCAGGACGAGGGGGATCCAGGCCATGAGGTAGGCGAGGTCGTTGCCGTAGTAGTACGGGTCGGAGGCCCAGCTGACGGTGAGCCACAGGCTCAGGGAGATGAGCGCGCCGCCGAGCGCGGCCAGCCGGGCGAGGAGGCCGAGCAGGGTGCCGATGCCGACGGCCAGTTCTCCGAGGGCGATGGCGTAGCCGAAGCCCACGGGGTTCTTCAGGGAGAGGTCGACCAGGGCCGGAATCGCCGAGGAGTCCCGCACGGCCCGCATCATGTCGCCGATGGACCCGGAGCCGGCCTCCTTCATGAAGGCGCTGTCGGTCAGTTTGTCCAGGCCCGCGTAGACGAAGGTGACGCCGAGAAAGATCCGCAGCGGGAGCAGGGCGTAGCGGACGGCGCTGTCCCGCCAGTCACCCCGGTCATCCGGGTAGGTGTCCGTTCTCATACTGTGCGTCATCGCTGCGTAGCCGCCTCTCGCCCGCCGGTGCCGAGACCCCCTCAACAGACCATACGTACGACAAACGGACCGGGCTCAACCCTCGGGGCCCGGCTTTTCCGCCGGGCACACGCCCACCGCCCGCTACTCCGTCACGTCCACCGCATACCGATTCGTCTCGACCCCCGCCGCCGTCACGACCTGCACCTCCACCCGCCCGGGCTCCACCTCCACCGGCACCGGCACGGTGAGCAGCGTGTCCGTCGGGTTCCGGAAGCCGCCGGGCACCGGCACCAGCGGCACATGGACATGCACCGTCCCCACCCGCACCACCATCCGCGCCAGCCGGTCCGCCCCCTGCGCGCCCGGCGGGACGAACCCGGCGCCCCGGATCTCGATGTCGTCGCCGGTACGGATCGGCGCGTCCAGGTCCCCGGCCTCGCGGGCCCGGACCACGGAGAGGATGACCGGCCGGCCGCCTTCGGCGTACTTCCCGGCCAGATACGTCGCCGCCGACACCAGCACCACCACCGCCAGCCCCCACGGCAGATCCGGCAGCTGGTCCGGCCGCCGGGCCAGCCGCACCGCCGCGAAGACCAGTGCGACCGCGCTGATCACGACGTACTGGATGTCGGCGAAGGTCCCCCGTCCGGCGTCGTCGGTCAGGAGGTCGGCGGCGCGCGGCCGGTCGGCGCGTACCTTCTGCAGCCGCTGCCCGAGCACCCGCAACCCGACCACCCGCCGCACGAGCACGGCGATCCCGCACACCACGGCGAGCACGGTCACCACACCCGCGCCGCGGGCGAGTTCGAGCCCGGAGATCAGCGCGTCCCGCTCGGGGTGCCGGGACGCGGCGGCGAGCCGCCCCGCCAGGACGAGCACCGAGTAGGCCACGAAGAGCACCCACACCGCGGCGACCGTGCGGGACGTCGACAGCCGGTTGTCCTCGCCGATCAGGGGCGCCAGCGCACCGCCCTTCGCCCGGTGGAACCACGACGCCGCGGTCAGGGCTCCGGCGACCACCAGCGCCGCGGCAAGCCCGGCCGTACGCGCGGACGTCCAGCCCGCGCCGACGGCGGTGAGGGCCTGCCCGAGCAGCAGCAGGACGACGCCGGCCCAGACCGCGGCGGCGGTGCGGCGCCACAGGCCGGCCAGCCAGGCCTGGCCCTCGGCCCGCCCCCGCTCGGCGACGAGCTCGGCGGACTGCGCCAGTTCCTCCGAGACCCACTGCCGGGAGGCGGAGGCGGAGTGGGCCACCGCGGCGGGCAGCCCCTGCCCGGCGGCGAACTCGTCCCGCTTGCGCAGGAACGCGGCGACGGCCCGCCGATGCCCCTCACGGGCCCCGTGCGGGCAGTCCCCGCAGGCGCATCCGCCACCGTGGGCTCCGGCGCCCTCCCCGTCGTGCCCCCCCGTGCGGCCACCGGTGTGCCCTCCGGAATGTCCGCCCGCGTATCCGCCCGCATATGCGCCCGCGTACCCGTCCGGATACCGGCCCGGAGGCCCACCCCGGTACCCGCCCGCGGTCGCACCGCCCCGCGGATCCGCCCCCGAAGCCGGCCTCGAGCCTGCACCCGCCCCCGGCCCCGGACCCGTACTCGGGTACGTGCCCGCGTCCCCGCCGCCCTGCCCCGTCTCGCGCACCGTCACGCCCGACGCCCGCCTTCCCGCGACCCAACCACCGCCGGTCTTCCGGACCCCGGAAACACCGTTGTGCAACTCCCGTGCGACGACGACGAATTGTGCCCCATACCACCCGGTCCGCGTCCGCCCCGTCTGGTCAACACGGGTGAACTTCACCGCGTCGTGTTGACCCGGCTGCGAGAATTCCCTTATGGCCGAGATCATCCAGCGTGACGGGACCTGGGTCTTCGACGGCAGCACGGTCCGGATCACGCCCGGTCTGCACCGCTCCGTGCCGCTGTTCCGGCAGACGTACGGCGAGATCGCCGTGCCGCTGGAGGCCGTGGCGGGAGTCGTCCTGGAGCCCGAACGCAAGCGCGCCCGGCTCCGGTTGCGGCTGCGGGAAGGTGCCGATCCGCTGCTCCAGGCGACGGGCGGCCGGCTGCCGGACGCGGCCGACCCGTACCGGCTCGCGGTGGACGTCGACCGGACGGGGGTCGCCGAGTACCTCGCGGAGGAGATCCGGCGCGCGCTGCTCCTGGAGCGGATACCGAAGGAACCGGCGCCGGTCTATCTCCTGCCCGGCCCACCGGTTCCGGTCTCCGTGCGCTCCTCGGACGGGACGGTCTCCTTCGACGGCACCCAGGTCCGGATCGACTGGTCCGACACCTCCGAGCGCGTCAAACGCGCCACCGGCCCGCGGATCATCGGCCTGGGCGAACTGGTCCGCGTCGAGTGGCTGCCGAACACCAGCCAGGAGGACGGCTTCCTGCGCTTCGTGACCAGCGAGACGGTCTACTCGAACCTGCCGCCGGAGAAGGACCCGTACGCCCTGGACCTGTGGGGCAGCACCCGGCGCGACCTGCTGACCGCGCTGGTCGCGACCGCGGTCACCGCCCGGCTGCCGCACCCGTCCACCCGGCCGGCCGGAGTCGACGGGGCGACCGGGGGCAACGGGGCCGCAGGGGCCATGGGGGCCACGTGGGCCGACGAGGCCGCGTGGGCCACAGGAAGCGCAGGCGGCACAGGGTACGAGGGCGCCGAAGGCCGGTACACGGCCGCCCGCCCGCTGCCGTCGGCCGGCTCCGACCACCACGACGTCCTGCTCCGCCGCCTGCGCGAGTTGGGGGACCTGCACCGCGACGGCGTGCTCACGGACGAGGAGTTCGCGAGGGCCAAGGCCGCGGTGCTGCGCGGCTTCTGACGCGGGCCGGGCCGACCCGCCCCGGCCTGCCTAGTCCAGCAGATCCGGCTCGCTCCGCCTGATGTTCTGCCACATCGGCTGGTAGTTGATCCACGCCACCAGGTCGCCGCCGAGCTGTTCGCGGGTGGCCACGGCCATCCGGTGGTCGATGCGCACCGGCCGCCCGGCCGCCTGCGCGGTCAGCTGCACCTGGCAGGACCGCTCCATCGACACGAACCACCAGGCCGCCGCGTCGACCGAGTCGCCGACGGTCAGCAGCCCGTGGTTGCGCAGCACGAGTGCCTTGCGGGAGCCGAGCACGCCCGCGATGCGCCGTCCCTCCTCGGCGTCCACGGCGACTCCGGTGTAGGAGTCGTACAGGGCGTGGTCCTCGTAGAAGGCACAGCTCTCCTGGGTGATCGGTTCCAGGAGGTCGCCGAGGGCCGCGAGGGCCCGGCCGTGCACCGAGTGGCAGTGGGCGACGGCGACCACGTCGGGCCGGGCGGCGTGGACCTGGGCGTGCACGGTGAAGGCCGCCTGGTTGACGTGGTACCGGCCCTCGACGACCTGGCCGTCCTGGTTGGCGAGCACCAGGTCGCTGACGGTGACGTGCCGGAAGGGCAGTCCGAACGGGTTGACCCAGAAGCAGTCGGTGTACTCCGGATCGCGGGCGGTGATGTGCCCGGAGACGCCGTCCTCGTAACCGAGCCGGCCGAAGATCCTGATGGCGCCCGCGAGGCGTTCCTTGCGGTGCCGCCGCTCGTCCTCGACGGACTCGTGCATCGGCGGCATCGCGAACCGCAGCCGGTCCGTGGGCAGCGGCAGGGGCGGGGTGGGCCCGTGCATAGGTCCTCCAGCGTCGCTCTGCGTACGGGGCGGAAGTTACCGCCGGGGAGAGGGGGAAAACAGAACCGTTCCGTAAAGATGGGACCGCGCGCCCCCTGAGCACCCTGCACCCACCCTTGTGCCCCCGGGCTCCCGCTACCCACGAATAGCCGACAGAAGATGTCGGAATTCGGCGCGACACTCTCGGTATGGCAGCGAACTGGGCGGCATTCACCACCGCCGAACCGGATCTGGCCGGCACGGTCGAGAAGCGCTTCGGCGCCCACACGCATCACGTCCTCGCCACGCTCCGCAAGGACGGCTCGCCCCGCACGAGCGGCCTGGAAGTGCGGTTCCTCGGCGGCGAGCTGTGGCTCGGGATGATGCCGGACTCGCTCAAGGCGCTCGACCTGCGCCGCGACCCGCGCTTCGCCCTCCAGGCGAACCCCGGGGAGGGCACGGGCATGGGCGGCGGCGACGTCCGCATCAGCGGCCGGGCGATCGAGGTCGACGACGCCGGGACGAAGGCCCGGTACGTGGAAGAGGTGGAACCGCCGGAGCCGTTCCACCTCTTCCGCACCGAGCTGACGGAGGTCGTGCGGACCTACGTCGAGGACGAGACGTACCTCGTCGTCCAGGTCTGGACGCCCGGAGGGCCGGTGCGCACCCTCAGGCGGACGTGACGGCGGGGACTACTCCCACTCGATGGTGCCCGGCGGCTTGGAGGTCACGTCGAGGACGACGCGGTTGACGTCGCGGACCTCGTTGGTGATGCGGGTGGAGATCTTCGCGAGGACGTCGTACGGCAGGCGCGACCAGTCGGCCGTCATGGCGTCCTCGGAGGACACCGGGCGCAGCACGATCGGGTGGCCGTAGGTGCGGCCGTCGCCCTGGACGCCGACGCTGCGGACGTCCGCGAGCAGGACCACCGGGCACTGCCAGATGTCGCGGTCGAGGCCGGCCGCCGTGAGCTCCTCGCGGGCGATGGCGTCGGCCTCGCGCAGCAGGTCCAGGCGCTCCTTGGTGACCTCGCCGACGATGCGGATGCCGAGGCCGGGGCCGGGGAAGGGCTGGCGCTGGACGATCTCCTCCGGCAGGCCGAGCTCCTGGCCGACCATGCGGACCTCGTCCTTGAACAGCTTGCGCAGCGGCTCGATCAGCTTGAACTCGAGGTCCTCGGGCAGGCCGCCCACGTTGTGGTGGGACTTGATGTTGGCGGTGCCGGTGCCGCCGCCGGACTCGACGACGTCCGGGTAGAGCGTGCCCTGGACGAGGAACTCCACGGCCGGGCCCTCGTCGGCGATGATCTCGGCCTGGGCCTGCTCGAAGACGCGGATGAACTCGCGGCCGATGATCTTCCGCTTCTCCTCGGGGTCGGAGACCCCGGCGAGCGCCTTGAGGAACCGCTCCTCGGCGTCGACGACCTTCAGCTGCACGCCGGTCGCGGCGACGAAGTCCTTCTCGACCTGCTCGGTCTCACCCTTGCGCATCAGGCCGTGGTCGACGTAGACGCAGGTCAGCTGGGAGCCGATGGCCTTCTGGACGAGGGCGGCGGCGACGGCGGAGTCCACGCCGCCGGACAGGCCGCAGATGGCGCGCTTGTCGCCGACCTGCTCGCGGATGGCGGCGACCTGCTCCTCGATCACGTTGCCCGTGGTCCAGGACGGGGTCAGGCCCGCGCCCCGGTAGAGGAAGTGCTCCAGCACCTGCTGCCCGTGCGTGGAGTGCATCACCTCGGGGTGGTACTGGACGCCGTAGAGCTTCTTCTCGTCGTTCTCGAAGGCGGCGACCGGGACGACGTCCGTGGAGGCCGTGACGGAGAAGCCCTCGGGCGCGGCGGAGCAGGCGTCGCCGTGGGACATCCAGACGGCCTGCTCGGCCGGGGTGCCCTCGAAGAGGGTGGAGGACGCCTTGGCCACGTGCAGTTCGGTGCGGCCGTACTCGCGGGCGCCGGTGTTGTCGACGGTGCCGCCGAGGGTCTGCGCCATCAGCTGGAAGCCGTAGCACATGCCGAAGACGGGGACGCCGGCCTCGAAGAGCTCGCGGTCGAGGCGGGGGGCGCCCTCCTCGTAGACCGACGAGGGGCCGCCGGAGAGGATGATCGCCGCGGGGTTCTTGGCGAGGATCTCCTGGACCGGCATGGTGCTCGGCACGATCTCGCTGTAGACCCGCGCCTCGCGGACGCGACGGGCGATGAGCTGGGCGTACTGCGCGCCGAAGTCGACGACCAGGACGGTGTCGGCGGCGCTGGCAGCGGGAGACGCTGATGACACGAGGTGCCTTCCGGCGGTGGGGCGGGGGTCTTGTGCCACCCGATTCTACCGAGGTGCCGGCCGGGAACGTCCCGCCCAGGGGGCGGGCGGGCTCCGGGCCCCGCGTCTCAGGATGCGAACCCGTTTGGCCGGCCTCGCGGCCGGGGGCATACTGGCCCCATGCACACGCACGCGACCTTCGTCTTTACCTATGGCACCCGGCCCGCCGGCTGCCATGGTCGTGCTGCTTGAGCAACTGACAAGCGACTTCCCAGGCGCCCCGGGCCGACAAGGCCCGGGGCGTCTGCCGTCGTCGGGGCCTTGCCGGATCGGGGCACCCCTTGACGACGAGGAGCCCCTCATGACCGCCACCGACGTGACCGGTGCCCGCACCGCCGAGGCCGCCGACGTGATCACGGGAGCCCGCGAGCGGATTGACGCGCTCGACGACCGGATCATCGGGCTGATCCAGGAACGGGCGGCCGTCTCCGCCGTGATCCAGGAGGCGCGGATCGCCTCCGGCGGGCGGCGCGTGAACCTCTCGCGCGAGATGGAGGTCCTCGGCCACTACCGGGAGGCCCTGGGCAAGCCCGGCACGACGCTCGCGATGACCCTGCTGGAGCTGTGCCGCGGCCGGATCTGACCCGCCCGGGGAATCGGCGTTCGCGGGACAGACGTACGCATCCTCCTCACCCGTACGGCGCGTGACCGCTCCCGGGCCGCTTCGTTGGTCCCGGTGTCCGTGCCAGCCAGGCGCGGGCCCGAGAGAACCACGCGTGGCTCGCTGGAGCGATGAGACGCACGGATCGTGCCGTGCGTCGTGGGACCTCGCTCCAGGGAAGTGACCGGACGGCAGGGGACAGCAGCCCGGTCACCCAAGAGAACGGCCGGCTCCGGGGACGCCCGGGGCCGGCCGGACGGACCTTGCAAAAATGCACAGGACTGGGCCGAACGGTTGCGGGCGCCCGGTTCGTCCAGCACGATGCGTACACAGCCCGAGTCCCCGTCCCGGGCCCCCGCACGGCCCCATTGCCAGAGGTACAGGCCAGCGGCGCAACCCCCCGGCGCCGCTTCCAGGCACCGGCGCTGCCCTGACGTCGGTGCTGACGAGAAGGAGGGCCCCGCGGTTCCACCCCGCGGGGCCCTTCGCTCTGCGCCGGCGGCTGTCCGGCGCCCGGTCAGGTGCGGGTCACCGTTCCGCAGGGGCCGCCGTCGTCGATGTCCCGGCTGCGGTCGTAGGGGTCGGTCGTCGGGCCGGTGGGCTCGGGGCCCCGGTCGTCGCTCGACGGGAACCGCGGGTGCAGATAGCCGTCGTGGACGTCGCAGGCGCTGTTGCCGATCTCCTCGTCGTACTCCTTGACGCTCAGCCGGCCCGGGGTGACCCGGTAGCGGGTGGGGTCGGGGAGTTCGACGTCGATGACCCTGCGCACGATGGTGCGGGCGACCTCGGGACGTCCGTCGGCCCGGGTGACCGGGTAGACGAAGGTGTAGTCGGCGTGCACGACGACTCCCGCGTGCGCGCCCTTCTCGAAGGTCATGCGCCCGCGCGTCTTGACCACGTCGCCGGCCGGGCGTATCTCGTCGGGGTCGAACCGGCTGAACATCGTCAGGGGGTCGTTCCGCTCGCTCGGGGAGCGCAGGGCGGTGTTCAGGTCGTCGAGCAGTCCCGGCTGCCGCGGGTCGAGCACGGCGAGCGCGGCCTCGGGGCGGGCGCCGCGCACGGTCCGCGGGTCCAGGTTGGCGCCGACCAGCAGCTGCTTCGTCAGTTTCAGCGCCTGGGCGACGCGGTCCTTCGAGACCGGGCCGACGGCCTTCGCCTCGGGCAGGACGATGCCGGCCTCCCCGTCGGCCCAGCGCAGGGCCGGGGAGCCGGCGAAGGGCTTGTCCAGGGTGGGGGTCTCCGGCGTCGAGGCACCGGGCGGCGCGGTCGGTGCCGCCGTCTCGGCCGGCAGCGGGGAGGCCGCGGCGGCGCCTGCCCCGTCCGCGCCGAAGGGGTCGCCGGGCAGCAGGGAGGGCTTCAGCGCGACCAGTGCCACGGCGGCGGCGACCGGCACGCCGAGCACGGCCCACAGCTTCCGGCGCCGCCCCGCGCGCCGGTTCGTCTCCAGCGGGTCGGGGCCGGTGCGCCAGCCGGGCGGCAGCTCCCCCCGCTCCTCCTGCCGGCGCAGGCGCTCGGTCACCATGCGCGCGCGGGCGGAGGGCTCCTTCGGGGCCGAGGCACGGATGTCCCGCTCGGTGTCGCGGGTGAACTGTTCCCAGACGTCGTCGGGGAGTTCCGGGACCGACGGTTGATCGTCGGACGGCTTCTCAGACACGAGGCATAGATCTAAGCGGTCGGTAAGCGCCTTCACAAGGAGATTCCGGATGTGACACAGCCCACATAAGAATTCTGTGAACGTCAGCGCAACCCTTCACAGGTTTCACGGATCAAACCTGCCGAACCAAGGGCCACTCCCGCGCCCCACACGCGGAGGCCTCCCCCAACGTTCGTACCGCACCCCGCGGTACGCCGGACTTTCCGAGGTCTTCATGAAGCTTCGCCGCGCCATGGCAGCAGCGGCCGCCACGGCGGTCATAGCCCCGGTGGCACTGCTCGCGGCACCGGCCGCGTACGCGACCGACGAAACCACGCCCACGCCGAGCGCGTCGGTGAGCGAGTCCGCTCCCGAGACGTCCGCCTCGCCGTCGGCGACCGAGACCACCCCGGAGACGTCGCCGTCGCCGAGCACGTCCGTGAGCGAGTCCGCTCCCGAGACGTCGAGCTCGCCGAGCGCGTCCGCCACCGAGTCCTCCCCGTCGCCCTCGACGTCGGAGCCCGAGGAGTCGGAGTCCCCGGACCCCGAGCCCTCGATCTGCGAGGACACCAAGGTCGACGTCAGCATCACCGGCCTGCCCGGCAAGATCGCGGCGGGCAGCGGCTGGCACAAGTTCTCGCTGAACGTGCTGAACAACTCCGACTCGACGCTGAACGACCTCGACTTCTTCGCCGGGGCCTCCCCCGACGAGTACGGCGAGGAGCTGTTCTCCAGCAAGCAGGTCCAGCTCCAGGCCTGGGACCCCCAGGACAAGATCTGGGTCGACCTCAACGAGGGCGGCTACGCGGTCGGTTACGTGGGCTACACCGACGAGCTGAAGCCCGAGTACGAGGTCAACATCCCGCTGCGCCTGAACGTCAGCAAGTCCGCCCCGGTCGGCGCCGGCTTCTCGCTCGGCGCGACGATCTACGGCGACAACGACGCCGAGTGCACCGGCTTCGGTGACGTGTCGTACAAGTTCCAGATCGTCTCCGCCGGTACGGACACCGACGGCACCAAGCCGCAGGAAGGCGGCAAGGCGCCCGTCACCGACGAGAAGCCCAGCGGCAACACGCCGGAGGTCACCGGCAGCCTCGCCGAGACCGGCTCCAGCTCGGCCCTGCCGATGATCAGCCTCGTCGGCGGTGCCGCGGTCGTCGCCGGTGCCGGCGCGATCTTCGTGGTCCGTCGCCGCAAGGCCGGCGCGGAGGCGTAAGCCACAGCGGTCCCCGGACCGCCGCAAGCAGAAGAGGGACCTGCGCTCGGAGGGGGGTGCAGGTCCCTCTTCTGTGCACCGGACCCGGCTGAGTGCCGGGTCCGGTCACTTCTTCGGCGGTACGGCCGGCATGCCGAGGAAGGGCAGCCGCAGCGCCCCGAAGGCCTCCGCCGGGACGGCGGGGGACTTCGGCTCGACCGGCTTGAGCCGCTCGTAGGCGGCGCCCTGCTGCGGACGCGGGTCGGGCTCGCCCTTGTTCGGCCAGAACGACATCGCCCGCTCGGCCTGGGCGGTGATCGTCAGGGACGGGTTGACGCCCAGGTTGGCCGAGACGGCCGCCCCGTCCACGACGGAGATGCCCGGGTGGCCGTAGAGGCGGTGGTACGGGTCGATCACCCCGGTCTCCCGGGAGTCGCCGATGGGGCAGCCGCCCAGGAAGTGGGCGGTGAGCGGGGTGCCCATCAGTTCGCCGACGTTGGAGCCGGCGAAGCCGTTGATCTCGGCGGCGAGGGCCGAGGCGCCTTCCGTGGCCGCCTTGATCTGCTTGGGGTTCGGCGCTCCGTGACCCTGGCGGGCGGTGAGCAGGCCGCGGCCGACGCCCGACGGCTTCAGGTACGTCGTCAGGGAGTTGTCCAGCGACTGCATCACCAGGCCGATGATGGTCCGCTCCGACCAGCGGCGGTTGGACAGGGAGCGCAGCACGAGCACCGGGTGGCGGGCCGCGTGGGCGAGGAAGCCCAGGACCCGGGACGTGCCCGAGTTCCGTCCGGAGTAGGGGACCTGGAGGATCGACAGGCTGCCCATCGAGTTGGAGCCCTTGCCGTAGCGGACCGGCTCGATGTGGGTGTTCTCGTCGGGGTGGATCGAGGACGTGATGGCCACGCCGCGCGTGAAGTCCGCCTTGGGCGCGCCGTGGGCCTTGCGGTAGCGCCGGTCGTCGGTCTGGGCGCCGACCAGGGCCTCGGAGTTGGTGCGCGTCAGCTCGCCCAGCCTGTCGCTGATGTGCGGCAGTTGGCCTCCGGCCTTCATGCGGTGCAGGAGGGTCTGCGTGCCGTAGGTGCCGGCCGCGAGGACGACCCGGCGGGCGGTGTAGGTGCGGCCCCCGGACTTACGGCGGTCGGTGGGCAGGGTGGCGACCGCGTAGCCGCCGCGCGAGTCGTCGGTGACCGAGACGACCGTGGTCAGGGGGTGGACGACCGCGCCCGCCTTCTCGGCGAGGTGCAGGTAGTTCTCGTTGAGGGTGTTCTTCGCGCCGTGGCGGCAGCCGGTCATGCACTCGCCGCACTCCGCGCAGGCCTTGCGGGACGGGCCCGCCCCGCCGAAGTAGGGGTCGGGCACCTCCTGGCCAGGCTTCGCCTGCACCGAGCCGTCGGCGTCCCGGCCGTCGCCGAAGAAGACGCCGACGGGGGCGAGGTGGAAGGTGTCGCCGCAGCCCATCCGCTCCGCGGCGGCCTTCAGGTGCACGTCGGAGGGGGTCATGGTCGGGTTGGTCCGCACCCCCAGCATGCGGCGGGCCTGGTCGTAGTAGGGCGCGAGTTCGTCCTGCCAGTCGGTGATGTCACGCCACTGCGGGTCCTCGAAGAACGGCTTCGGCGGGACGTAGAGGGTGTTGGCGTAGTTGAGGGAGCCGCCGCCGACGCCCGCGCCCGCCAGCACCATGACGTTGCCCAGCAGGTGGATGCGCTGGATGCCGTACATGCCGAGCTTGGGGGCCCACAGGTAGTTCTTCAGGTCCCAGGAGTTCTTGGGGAGCGTCTCGCGGGTGAAGCGGCGGCCGGCCTCCAGGACACCCACCCGGTAGCCCTTCTCGGTGAGGCGCAGGGCGGTCACGGAACCGCCGAAGCCGGAGCCGACCACGATGACGTCGTAGTCGTATGCGTCCTGAGGCACGTGTTCTCCTCGTTGAGTCTCGTGCGGGCCGTCAGTGGTGGTGTGCGGGGGCGTCAGCGGAAGCGGAACGCCTTCATCAGGCGCAGGCTCCGGCTCATGAACCGGGCGTACTGCTCGTCGTCCATGCCCAGGGACGGGGCCATCGGGAGGACCCGCTGGTGGGCGACCGTCTGCGCCTCGGTGTACTTGAGGATGCCCTCGGAGCCGTGGCGGCGGCCGAGGCCCGAGTCCTTCATGCCGCCCATGGGCGACTGGACGCTGCCGTAGGCGGGGGCGTACCCCTCGTTGATGTTGACCGTGCCGGTGCGCAGCCGGGCGGCGACCTCCTGGCCGCGACGGGCGTTCTTCGTCCAGACCGAGGAGTTGAGGCCGTACGGCGTGGAGTTGGCGCGTTCGATCGCCTCGTCCTCGTCGGCGAAGCGGTAGACCGACACGACCGGGCCGAAGGTCTCCTCCGCGCAGACCGACATGTCCGTGCCGACCCCGTCGAGGATCGTCGGCTCGAAGAAGTAGGGGCCGATGTCCGGGCGGGCCACACCGCCGGCCACGACCTCGGCACCCTTGGCGACGGCTTCCTGCACGTGCCGTGTGACGGTCTCCAGCTGGCGTTCGCCGACCAGGGAGCCCATGTCGGCGCCGTACGCCAGGGACGTGCCGAGGCGCATCGCCCTGGTCCGGGCGGCGAAGCGCTCCAGGAAGGCGTCCGCGATCGACTCGTGGACGAAGAGCCGCTCGATGGAGATGCACAGCTGGCCCGCGGAGGAGAAGCAGGCGCGCACGGCACCGGCCGCCGCCTTCTCGATGTCGGCGTCCTCCAGCACCAGCATGGCGTTCTTCCCGCCGAGTTCGAGGGAGACGCCGATCAGCCGGGCGGCGGCACCCTGCGCGACCTCGCGGCCGGTGCGGGTGGAGCCGGTGAAGGAGACGTAGTCGGCGTGGCGGACGACCTCGGGGCCGACGACCGGGCCGTCGCCGAGGACGACCTGGAAGACGTCGGCGGGCAGCCCGGCCTCGATGAGCAGGTCACGGGCCCACAGGGCGGTCAGGCAGGTCTCCGTGTCGGGCTTCATGACGACCGCGTTGCCCGCGACGAAGGCCGGGAGCGCGTCGCCGACGGAGAGTTCCAGGGGGTAGTTCCAGGGGGCGATCTGGCCGACGACACCGCGGGCGTGGCGCAGTTCGGTGACCTTGGTCAGGGTCGGCACCGCGCCGGTGTGCCGCTTGGGGCGGAGGTAGGCCGGGGCCTTTCGGCCGTAGTGCCGCGCGGCGACGGCGACCGCCTGGACCTCCTCGTGGGCGTGCAGACGGGCCTTGCCGGTCTCCAGCTGGATCAGGTCGAGCACCTCGGCCTGGCGCTCCAGCAGCAGGTCGTGGAAGCGCAGCAGGACGGAAGCGCGCTGCCGTACCGGGATCCGCTCCCACACCGGCTGGCCGGCCCGGGCCCGTTCGAAGGCCTCGGCCACGTCCTCGGGCGTCGCCTCGGGGAGGTCGGCGAGCTTCTCCCCGGTGAACGGCGTGTGGTTGGCGGTCCGGCCGGAGCCGACCACGCCCTTGGTGAGCTGGGCAACCAGCTCGGGCGTCACCACGTCGGCGGCGGTGCGGGCGCCCTCCGGGGCGGGGGCGAGGGGGTTGGTACCGGTCTGTGCCGAGCCGGTCTCTGCCGTCTTCTCCACGGCCTGCGCGTCCGTCATGACGCGCAGGGTATGCCGCGGCGCAGGCTTTGGGTACCCGTCGGTAATACGGCTTCACCGACTGCACACACGGCGCCAGTGGCTGCTGGCAACAAACCCCCTGATCAGGGCGTTGACCGGTGGTGCCGGGGTGATTCAGCCTTTTACGATCCCGTGCCGGTCCTCAGTGTCCTCAACGCGGTCGGCGGCCGGTTCGGCGACGTGCTCGGCGCCGGCTTCGGCACTGCCGGTGCCGGCGAGGTGGGAGGCGGCTCCCATGCCACCGGCGAGCAGCGCGCTGAGGAGGGCGAGGGGGCGGGGGCGCGGGAGGGTCTGGCGTTTGGCGGGTGCGGGGGCCGGCTCCACCGGCTCCACCGGCTCCCCCGGCTCCCCGGGGTGGGCGCCTTCTGGCGGAGAGGTCGGAGCCGCCTCTTCCGCGGAGGGTGGTGTGGCTGTCCCGGCCGGTATCGCCTGCGGCTGGGGCAGCGGTATCGCCTCCGGCTGGGCGGGGGATATTGCTGTGGCTGCGGCGGGCGGTATGGCCTCGACCGCGGTGGGCGGTACGGCTGCGGCTGCGGCGGGCGGTACGGCCGCGGCTACCGCGGGCGGTACGGCTGCGGCGGGAGCTGCCGGTGCCGCGACCGCCTCCAGTTCCTTCGCGACCTCCTCGGCGTCCGGCCGCCGTTCCGGGTCCGGTACGAGCAGCCGGGCGAGCAGGGGGCCGAGCGGTCCGGCCCGGTGTGGTTCGGGCGGCTCGGCGGCGAGGATCGCGGCCAGTGGTTCCCCGGAGCCGGTTGGGCGGAACGGGGCCGAGCCCTCCACGGCCGCGTACAGCAGCACGCCCAGGGACCACAGGTCGGACGCGGGCCCGGCGATGCGGCCGGACAGCCGCTCGGGGGCGACGAGTCGGGGCGTCGCGGCGCGTTCCCCGCGGGCCGTGGGCGCCTCGTCGCCCTGCGCGGGGGCGATGCCGAAGTCGGTGAGGACGACCCGCCGGTGCGGTCCGAGCAGCACGTTGGCGGGCGTCACGTCCCGGTGCACGATGCCCACCGCGTGTGCGGCGCGCAGCGCGCCGAGCAGGTGGAGGCCGATGCGCGCGGCTTCCCGCGGCTCGAGCGGGCCGCGCCGCAGCGTGTCGTGCAGGGACTCGCCCGGCACCAGTTCCATGACGATCCACGGGAGCCCGTCGAGCAGTTCGGTGGCGTCGAGTTCGTCCGGGCCGAGCGGGCGCGGGCGTTCACCCGGCTGCTCGGGCTCGACGACGACATCGAGGATGGTGACGGCGGCGGGATGGTCGACACGGGCGGCGGCACGGGCCTCGCGATGGAGCCGGTGGGCCGCCCGCCGGTGCTCCTCGTCCTGCGGGGCACCGGGCAACCGGGGCTGTTTGACGGCGACTTCACGCTGCGCGCTCTCGTCGTGGGCCCGCCAGACCGTGCTGGAGCCGCCCGAGCCGATGCGCTCCACCAGCCGGTACCGTCCGCCGACCAGCCGGCCCTGGACGGCCTTCGCCCCGCCCCCGTCGTTGCTCATGCCCCATCAGTACCCTGCGGAGCGGGGGTATGTCGACGCGGGACGGACGGCGGCCGGTTCACGTCCCCTCGATGTCCGAACCTCTCACGGCGCTCCGGGATTCGACCGGCCCGGGGTGAGGGTGGGCGCGGGGACGGGGGCGGGGGCGGTCGGGGAGGACGAACGGCCGGTGGACGGCCCCGGGGTGGAGGGGGCCGGGCTCGTGGACGGGGTGACGCCGTCGCCGTTGTTCTCGTCCCGCAGCAGCGCCGCCGCGGACACCCCCGCGCCCGCCACCGCCGCGACCAGCAGCGCGGCGACGAGCACGCGTCGTGCCGGCTGCCGCATGAAAGGCTCCTCGGGCAGGCGCCGATCCGCCGCGCCCGGGTGCGACGGCAGTGGCGGCAGACCGGATGCGTCCTGCGGCCGGCCGCGCGGCGCGTCCCGCACCGTCGGCGACGCGTACCCGGGCGGTGGCGCGTACCCGGGCGGCGGCGCCGACGGCGTCCGGCCCGTCGCGCGGAAGGCCCGCAGCATGCGCTCGGCCCGGTCGGCGTCCAGCCGCCGGTCCGGGTCCCGTTCCAGCAGGCCCCGGACGACGGGCAGCAGCGGCCCGGCCTGCGGGGGCGGCTGGATGTCCCCGACGACGACCGCGTGCAGGATGCCGCCCAGCGAGTCACGGTGGAACGGCGACTCGCCGCTGAGGGCCGTGCACAGCAGTGCGCCCAGCGACCACAGGTCGGACTCGGGCCCGGTCCTGGCACCGGACATCCGCTCGGGCGCCGTGTACTCGGGCGAGCCGACGAAGGACCCGTTCTCGGTGAGCGTGGGGGCGCCCTGGACCTGGGCGATGCCGAAGTCGGTGAGGACGACCCGGTCGGTGCCCTCTTCCAGCAGCACGTTCTCCGGTTTGAGGTCGCGGTGCAGGACCCCGGCCGCGTGCGCGGCGCGCAGGGCGCCGAGCAGGTCGACGCCGATGCGCGCGGCCTCGGCCGCGTCGACCGGTCCCCGTGCCGCGAGCCGGTCGGCGAGGGAGCCCCCCTCGATCAGCTCCATGACGATGCAGGGGCGTTCGGCGTCCTCGACGACGTCGTGCACGACGATGATGTGCGGGTGGCTCAACTGGGCCACCGCCCGGGCCTCACGCAGCGTGCGGTCCCGCTGGCGGCGCGCCTCCGCCGCCGAGAGCGTCTCGTCGTAGGGGAGTTCCTTGACGGCCACCCTCCGGCCGAGCAGCTGGTCCGTCGCCCGCCAGACCACGCCCATGCCCCCACGCCCGAGCCTCTCCTCGAGCCGGTAACGGCCCGCGACGACACGCACGTTGTGCCCCTCGGTCCCCATGCGGCCATGATGCCCCACCGGACCGGGCCCCTCCGGGGCGGCGGAACGCCGGTGGCCGAAACAGACAGCCCCCGGTCAGCGGCCGGGCCGCCTCAGGAGGTCTTCTCCTGCCACCCCTGCAGCACCGCGGTGAACTGCTTGCGCGCCGTCGCCCAGTCCGCCGCGGGCGCCGACATGTACAGCGCGTACTCGGTGCCGTCGCGGGCGACGTACGTCTCCTCGATGGCCCGGCGCGGTCCGGGGAACGGGGTGTCCTTCGCCCGCGCCGTCCAGGTGTACTCCCACAGGGCGCCTTCCCGGTCGCGGTAGACGTTGCGTTCCAGCGCGACCCGCCGGTAGTCGGCCAGTCCCTTCAACTGCTCCTCCAGGTCGAGCTGGTGGGCGTAGGGGTCGGCGAAGTCCGGTGAGGTGTCGACGGCGATCCGGACGAAGTGCCGCCCGCCGTCCGGTGTGTAGTCGATCTGCCGGAGTTCGCCCTGCGGTCCGAAGGGCTTGCGCTTCCAGCCCGCGGGCAGGTAGAGGCTGAAACCCGCGGGGTCGTCACGGCGGGTCCAGCCGTCCGGGACGGAACCGCCCGGCCTGGCCGAGGGACCGACGGACCCCGACGCCGTGTCCGGTGTCCGGCGGCTGTCGTCCCACTGCCGCAAGGCCACGGCCGTGCCCCCGCCGATGACGGCCGCCAGCGCGACGACGAGGGCGAGGGTGCGCAACCGCCGGCGCCTGCCCGGCCCCGACGCCAGCGCCGGGCCCGACCGCTGTCCGGCGTACTGCGACTGCGTCTGCGGCTGTGCCGCGCCGTACGGCTGATGCGGTCCGTAGGCGTGCGGGCCCGTCGTCACCGGACCGGTCCCGGTGGGGCCTGTCACCCTGGGGCCGGTCGTCGACGCACCCGCACCCGGGGCGCCGGGCCGGGGCGTTCCGGTGGACGGGGCGCCGGCCAGCGGCGGCAACGGCGTCCCGGAATACGGGCCGGAGCCGGACCGACCCGCGCCGTGAGGTCCGGCGGTGTGGGGTCCGGTGGCACGGGGTGCGCTGCCGTTGAGTCCCGTGCCGTTCGGGCCGGTGCCGTTCGAGCCCGTGCCGTTCGAGTGCGTACCCACGGCGCCCGCGCCGGACGCACCGGACGCACCGGATGGGCCCGACGGGCCGGACGGACGGGACGCACCCGACGGACGGGACGCACCGGCGACGGCCGGGCCCGCGCCGCCGTGGTCGTCCCGGTAGGGCCGCGTCCCCCCGTACTGCGTTGGCACGTACGCCTGCGCCCCGCTCGGCCGCCGCCCCTCCGCCGCCTCGGCCAGCATCTGCTCGGCCTCGGACGGGTCCGGCCGGGTGGCGGGATCCTTGCGGAGCAGCGCGGTGATGACGGGCGCGAGCGGACCGGCGTGACGGGCCTCCTCGGCCTCCTCCTCGACCACGGCCTGCATGGTGGTCAGCGGGGTCGTGCGGCGGAACGGCGAGCGCCCCTCGACGGCCGTGTAGAGCGTCGCGCCGAGCGCCCACAGGTCGGAGGACGGGCCGGGGTCGTGGCCGCGGACGCGCTCGGGTGCCAGATAGTCGACCGAGCCGACGACCTCGCCGGTCCGGGTGATGGTGGTGTCGCCCTCGATCTGGGCGATGCCGAAGTCGGTGAGCAGGACCCGCCCGTCGCGCCCGAGCAGCACGTTGCCCGGCTTGATGTCGCGGTGCAGGACACCGGCGGCGTGCGCGGCGCGCAGGGCCCGCAGCACCCACAGCCCGACGCGCGCCGCCTCGCGTGGCTCGACGCGTCCCTCCTCCTTGACCGCGTCGGCCAGCGAACGGCCCTCGACCAGCTCCATGACGATCCACGGGCGCCCGTCGTGCTCCAGCACGTCGTGCACGGTGACGACCGCGGAGTGGTTGATGCGCGCGGCGGCCCTGGCCTCGGCCCGGGTGCGCGCCAGCAGGATGGCCTGCTCGCTCTCGGAGACGTAGAGGGCGGCCGTCAGCTCCTTGAGGGCGACCGACCGGTGCAGTACCTCATCGTGCGCACGCCACACCCGGCCCATCCCGCCGCTGCCGATGGCGTCGGCCAGCCGGTAGCGGCCCGCCACGAGCCGGCCCTGCATCTGATTCACGTTGCCCCGCAATGGTCTTGACAGGGTCAGGGTAAGGACCCGCCCTTCCGCAGGGAACAAGCGGGGTGCCACGGTGACCGCACTGTGACGGTTGTCCACCGCCGGGGTGGGAGGTGAACGAAGGCGCGGTCACGGCGTCCGGCCGGACCGCCCGCCGCTCATCCCGTCACCCGGTAGGTCGCCGCCGCCTGCTCGTACAGCCGCGTCACCTCGTCCCGGTCGGCCTCTGGACCGCGCACCTGCAGCACGTGGTAGCGCCCCTCGACCAGCATCGCGAGGTTGCGCACGTACAACTCGCCCCCGTCGTCGGCGGTCCAGGTGAACTGCCCCTCGGCCATCCTCCGGCCGCCCACCTCGATCGTCTTCAGCCCCGTCGAGGTGGCCCAGCTGGAGTCGCGGTACGGCTGCAACTCGCGCTCCCGCTCCCGCTGGTAGGCCATCGGGTCACTGCCGTACTCCGACGCGCTGTCCCGGCCCGGTACGACGATGAGCTCGAAGTCGCCCTTGGCGTAGACGACCTGGCCGTTGCCGTTGCGCGGGGTGCGGTCCCAGCCCTTGGCGACGGCGACCTGGAAACCGGCCGAGTCCTTGCGCAGCGTGAAGCCGTCGGCGACGCCCGGGCCGGTCGTCTGCGTCTCGGAGGAACCGGCCGAGGCCGACGAACTCCCCTCCGGCGCGGGCGAGGTCTGGTCCGGCCTCGGCTCGCCGCTGGCGTCGGGCTCGGGCGCCTGGCCGACCTCACCGGCGGCACCGGTGCGGTCCGCGCCCTGCGCGCCGCCGGTGTCCGACTTCGGCATGAACAGCATGGCGTAGGCGATCGCCGCGGCCATGGCGAGCAGCACCAGCACGAGCAGGGTGCGGCCCAGCCGGTGCGGCGAACCGGACTCCTTGGCCCGCTTGTGCCGCCCGTGATGCGCCGGGAGCCCGGCCCGGCGCCTGCGCACGAGCTCGCCCCTGCGGCGTACGACGGGCAGCCGGCTGGCGTCGGCCGGGGGCGCCGGGACGACGTGCAGCCCGGCCTCCGGTTCCGGCGCCGAGCGCACCAGCGAGCGCAGCCAGCCGCGCAGTTCCTCGAAGTCGAGGCGCTCGGTGGGGTCCTGCCGCAGCAGCGACTCCACGACCGGCCGCAGCGGCCCGCACTCCTCCGCGTACGCGGGCGGTTCCGCGCACACCATCTGCACCAGTTCGGCCGTCGACTCCTCCGGGTAGGGCGCGTGGCCCTGCACGGCCCGGAACAGCAGCGCGCCGAGCGCCCACAGGTCGGTGGCGGGGCCGATGGGCGCGGCCAGTTGCCAGTTCTCGTGCACGGGTCCGGCCTGCTCCGGCGCCCAGCGCTCCGTGACGGGTCCGACGACCGCCATCCGCGCCTGGCGCGCCCGCTCGGCGGCCAGGGCCGTGGCCGGACCGCGCCGGGGTGCGGGGGTGTGGGCGACCAGGTCGTCCCAGCGGGCGGGTTCGGAGGGGTCCTGGGCCGGGGGGAGCGCCGCCTGCTCCTGGCTCTGCGGCGAGGCCGCCGCGCCGCGCGGTGCGGCGCCGTGCCAGGCGGTGGTGCGGGGCTTGCCGCCCACACCGTAGGGGTCGGCTATCCGGCCGGGTGGGGACGCGTCGGGCGCGGTGCCCTGCCCGGGCACGTACGGCGTGTGCGCCGAGCCGTTGCCGTGGGGTCCGGGGCCGCCGTCCGGGGCGGGCCGGGCGCCGGGCAGCGCCGCCCGGCCGTTCTGCTGGGCCTCCTGCACCCGCGCGGCGGCCCGGGCGCCCGCCCGGTAGGCCGCGATGGCCCCGGCGCGCGCGGCCCGTGGGTCGCTGTCGTCCGGGGTCCGGCGCACCGGCACCACCGCGCCGGCGCCACCGGTGTCCCGCCCGGCCGTCGGAAGCCCCCTGGACTCCCGCGCCTCTATGGCGGCCCGCCGCGCGGCCTCGGGATCACCCGGGCCGCCGGTACCGCTGCGGGCACCGGCACCGCTCCCGCCGCCGGGGCCACCGGCACCGCCGGCCGGACCGGGCCCGGCGCCCTGCGGTCCCTGCCCGGGTGCGGACTCCTCGAACGGCGGAGGCGGCACCGGGTCGTAGCCGCACAGCGCCTCCTCGGCCGCCCCCACCGCGAGACCGGTCAGCATCACCCGGCCGTCGTCGCAGACGAGCACCGTCCGGGCGGTGATGTTGCGGTGCACCCAGCCGTGGGCGTGCAGCACGCGCAGCGCCGTGAGCACGTCGCTGGCGACCTCGGCCGCCCGGTACGGCGTCAGCGGCTTCTCGGCGAGCAGCGCCGCGAGCGGACGCGCGGCCACCAGCTCGCTCACGATCCACAGGGAGCCGCCCTCGGCGAACACGTCGAAGACCTGGTCGAGACGGGGATGGTCGGGGATGGCCGCCGCCGCCTGCGCGGCCTCGACCGCGCGCCGCACCACCGGGTCCGTGGGCCGCCGCACCCCCGGTCGCGCACCGGGCCGCCGCGCTCCCCCGTCACGTGCGGTGAAACCGTCGGGCAGCCCCTCCGCGTCGAGGACCTCCGCCTCGACGACCTCCGGCAACGGCACCTGCCGGACCAGGACTTCCTGTCCGCTGTAGGTGTCGAAGGCCCTGGTCTCGGTGAGTTCGTACTCGTCGGACGGCGGCAGCGGCAGGCGGTAGCGGTCGGCGAGTACCCGTCCCGCATAGTCGTCCACGTTGCCTCCCCCGTCGGCCCGGTCGGTCACATCCGTTCGCCCCACGGTCCGTTCCGACTGCGCACGGTCCGCAAACATTTACGATACGTGCCGCAGGCAACCCGCATTGTGGGGATGCCAGATCTGCCTCCCCAAACCCGCGGCCGCTCATGCTCAGGACTTGGGTTCGAAGGTCTTCGTCAGCGTCCGCCAGGTGTCCTTGCGCAGCTCGCCGTCCCAGTCGGCCGCCTTCGCCGTGTACATCAGCGCGTACCCCTGCCGTTCGTCGACCACGAAACCGCGGTCGATCGTCCGGTACGCGGTGCCGCCGTCCGTGTAGGTGAACTCCCAGTCGGCGGTGTTCCAGCCGCGGTAGTCCACCTTCTCTATTCGGATCTTCTTGTACTGGGCGCGCTGCATGTAGCGCTCCTGGTTCTCCCAGTCCGCCACCGGGTCGCCCTTGGGCGTGGACGTCCAGGCGATGAGCAGCTTCTGCCCGCCGGGGCCGGTGAAGCGGTCGCCCGCCGCACCCGTGGACTGGTACGCCCAGCCCTTGGGCAGGCCGATCGAGTACCCCTGGTTGCCCTGGTGCGTCGACTCGGCCGCCGTGCCGTCCCCGCCGGAGGAACCGCTCCCGGCGGAACCGCCGGATCCGTCGCCCGGCGTGCTGTTCTGCGCCGGGGAGGACGGGGCGGGGCTCTGCGCGCCGTCCGTGCGCGTGCCGTCGCTCTCGTCGCCCTTGGTGCGGTCGCTGCCGGACGCGCTGGCCGCGGGCCGGCCGCCGCCCTTGCCCGCGCCCTGCGGGTCCTTGTCGTCGCCGCTGAGCGTGATGGCGAGCACGGCGCCGATCACGGCGAGCGCCACGACCACCGCGATGATCAGGAGCGTCCGCCGCGGCACCACGTCGGTGAGCGGCGCCCGGGGCGCGGGCCTCGGCGGCAGGTCCGGCGGCGGCATCACGGGCCACCCCGAACTGCGGCCCCCGGACGCCGTCTTGCTCTCCTTCTCACCGGCTCCGGCGGCCGCACCCGAGGCCGCCGCACCCGACGGCGACCCGGCGGCAGCGCCGGCGGACCCGGCCCGCTCCGGCCGCCCGGCCGAACCGGAGGAGGCTTCGGAGGTCTCGGCGGTCTCCGGCTTGGCGGTGGTGGCGGCGGCGGATCCGGCCGCGGCCTTGCGCACCGACCGCAGTGCGCCGCGCAGCCGCTCCCCGGCCTCCTCGCCCCGCTTGGCCCCGGTGCCGGCCGAACCGCCCTTGCCCGAGGACCGGTCCGGCTGGGCCGGCAGCGGCACGACCTTCGTCGCGTCCAGCGGCTCGCCCCCGGCCCTCGCGGGCGCGTTGATGACCGCGTTCAGCATCGCCCGGGCGCCCGCGTCGTCGAGCCGCTGGGCCGGGTCCTTGGTGAGCAGCCCGTGGATGACGTCCGTCAGCGGGCCGGCGTTCTTCGGCTCCTCCAGGGGCTCGGTCATCACGGCCGTCAGCGTCGCTATGGCCGACCCCTTGTCGTACGGCGGCGATCCCTCCACCGCCGCGTACAGCAGCCCGCCGAGCGACCACAGGTCGGCGGCCGGGCCCGGCTTGTGCCCGCGCGCCCGCTCCGGGGAGATGTAGGAGGGCGCGCCGACGAGCATGCCGGTCGAGGTGATGGACGGGTCGCCCTCGACCTGGGCGATGCCGAAGTCGGTGAGCACGACCCGGCCGTCCTCGGCGATCAGGACGTTCGACGGCTTCACGTCGCGGTGCAGGATGCCCTCGCGGTGGGCGGACCGCAGCACGTCCAGGACGGCGAGCCCGACTTCCGCGGCCCGCTTCGGCTCCAGGAGCCCGTCCTCGCGGATGACCTCGGCGAGCGACTTGCCCTCGACGAGTTCCATGACGATCCAGGGCCGGTCGTCCTCCTGGACCACGTCGTACACCGTCACGGCGCTGTTGTTCCGGATGCGCGCGATCGCCTTGGCCTCGCGCAGCGTCCGCGTGATCAGGCGCCGCTTCTCGTCCTCGTCGATGTTCGACGGGAACCGCAGTTCCTTGACGGCGACCGTCCGTCCCAGGGTCTCGTCCTGGGCCCGCCAGACCGTGCCCATGCCCCCGCGGCCCAGCACTTTGCCCAGCCGGTAACGCCCCGCGAGGAGACGCTCCTTGTTGTCCTGACGAGTGTCCTGACGAGATGTGCCCGCCCGCTCCGCCTCCGACATGCGTCCCCTCATACAACCCGCCCTGACAGAGCCTCCATTGTCTCTCACCCGACAAGTGCCCAGTGCCCAGGGGGCCCCAGGTGATGCCCCCGCGGGCTCACAGCACCGGAACCCGGCCGCGGCCCACCCGGCGCCGCCCTGCATGATGGCCCCCGGAATCCGCCGTCCGAGACCGGCCACGCCCGGCATCCCGATCTCGCCACGTCCCGGCGTTCCGACGCCCCGACCTCGCCACACTTCCCTTCCGCTCCCCCGACACCCCCACGCCCTGACACCCCGACACCCCGACCAGGGAGGTGCCCGCATGCCGTCCTTCCGGGCGCTGCTGGCCCTGCCCGTGTCCCTGCTGTTGCTCGGACTGCCGCCCGCCGACTCCTCGGCACTGTCCGCACCGCCCCCCGACGCCGTGCTGCCGCTGCTGGTGACCCGGGGCCGGGCACCCGCCGCGGCCCTGCTGGCCCGGGAGGGGACCACGACCCGGTACGCCGCGGCCGGGGACGGAATCGCCCGGTCGGACCACTTCCGCGCCGGCAGCGTCACGAAGACGTTCGTCGCCACGGTCGTGCTCCAACTGGCCGCCGAGCACCGTCTGTCGCTGTCCGACACCGTGGAGCGGCACCTGCCCGGCCTGGTGCGGGGCGCGGGCAACGACGGCCGCGCGCTGACCCTGCGTTCCCTGCTCACCCACACCAGCGGCCTGTACGACTTCACCGCGGCCACCGACGGCACCGTGCCCGTCGCCCCCGATCAGGCCGTCCGCATAGCTCTCACCCACCCCCCGGCCGAACGCGGCCGCTTCTCCTACTCGAACACCAACTACGTGCTGCTCGGCATGGTCGTCGAGCAGGTCACCGGCGCCTCGTACGCCACCGAGACCGAGCGCCGCATCCTCACTCCCCTGCGCCTGACGGGCACCTCCTTCCCCGGATCGCGCTCCTGGCTGCCCTCCCCGCACGGCCGCGCCTACGCCGCCGACGGAACCGACGTCACCGACCTCGACCCGCGGGCGGCCGGAGCCGCGGGCGAGTTGGTGACCACGCTGGCCGACCTGGACCGCTTCTACGCGGCCCTGCTCGGCGGCCGGCTGCTGCCCCCGCGCTGGCTGCGCGAGATGCTCGACACCCGTGCCGCACACGGCGCGTACGGCATGGGGCTGTTCCCCGAGAAGCTCCCGTGCGGCACGACGGTGTGGGGGCACAACGGGCACATATCCGGCAGTTACGTGCGCAGCGCGGCCACCGTCGACGGCCGACGTGTCCTCACCTTCCGCGTGAACACGGACGCGATAGCCGATCCCGGTCTCGAACCCGCGGTGCTCGCGGCCGAGTTCTGCCCCCGCACCTCGTAGAACGCCCCGGTCCCGAACGAAGATCCCACCTCCGGACACTCGTTCGGGTGAACGGGCCGGTGCGGGGCGGGGGCGCGCCGGGTCTCTACAACGGCACGATGTCCGGTGCCCCCAGCCGCGCCGCGTCCGCCGTCAGGTCGTCCGGCTGCCGCTGCGACTCCCGCTCGGCCTCGACCCGCTTCTCGTAGTGCTGCACCTCGCGCTCGATCTGGTCCTTGTCCCAGCCGAGGACCGGCGCCATCAGCTCGGCGGCCTCCCGCGCGCTGCGCGTGCCCCGGTCGAAGGTCTCGATCGAGATGCGCGTGCGCCGGGTCAGCACGTCGTCCAGGTGCCGCGCGCCCTCGTGGGAGGCCGCGTAGACGATCTCGGCGCGCAGGTAGTCGTCGGCCGCGGGCAGCGGCTCCCCCAGCGACGGGTTCTCGGCGATGAGTGCGAGCAGTTCCTCGGTCATCGCCCCGTACCGGTTGAGCAGGTGCTCCACGCGCACCACGTGCAGGCCGGTCCGGGCGGCGATCCGCGCCCGCGCGTTCCATAGCGCCCGGTAGCCCTCGGCGCCCAGCAGCGGCACCTCCTCGGTGACGCACTCGGCGACCCGCATGTCGAGGCCGTGCACCGCCGCGTCCACCGCGTCCTTGGCCATGACCCGGTAGGTGGTGTACTTGCCGCCCGCCACGACGACCAGCCCCGGCACCGGGTGGGCCACGGTGTGCTCGCGCGACAGCTTGCTGGTGGCGTCCGACTCGCCGGCGAGCAGGGGCCGCAGGCCCGCGTACACGCCCTGGACGTCGTCGCGGGTGAGCGGCACCGCCAGCACCGAGTTCACATGCTCCAGCAGGTAGTCGATGTCCGCGCTGGAGGCGGCCGGGTGGGCCTTGTCGAGGTCCCAGTCGGTGTCGGTGGTGCCGACGATCCAGTGCCGGCCCCAGGGGATGACGAACAGGACGGACTTCTCCGTGCGCAGGATGAGCCCGGTCGTGGAGTGGATCCGGTCGCGCGGCACGACCAGGTGGATGCCCTTGGACGCCCGGACGTGGAACTGCCCGCGCTCGCCGACCATGCCCTGTGTGTCGTCCGTCCACACGCCGGTGGCGTTGACGACCTGCTGGGCGCGGATCTCGTACTCGCCGCCGCCCTCGACGTCCTGCACCTTCGCGCCGACGACCCGCTCGCCCTCGCGCAGGAAGCCCGTCACCCGCGCGCGGTTGGCGGCCTTGGCGCCGTACGCCACCGCCGTGCGCACCAGCGTGGCGACGTACCGGGCGTCGTCCATCTGGGCGTCGTAGTACTGCAACGCGCCGACCAGCGCGTCCTTCTTCAAGCAGGGCGCCACACGCAGGGCGTGACTGCGGGTCAGGTGCCGGTGCATCGGCAGGCCCCGGCCGTGCCCGCGCGCCATGGACATGGCGTCGTACAGGGCGACGCCCGATCCGGCGTACAGCCGCTCCCAGCCCTTGTGCTGCAGCGGGTACAGGAACGGCACGGGCTTCACCAGGTGCGGGGCGAGCCGCTCCAGCAGCAGACCGCGCTCCTTCAGGGCCTCCCTGACCAGGGCGAAGTCGAGCATCTCCAGATAGCGCAGGCCGCCGTGGATCAGCTTGCTCGACCGGCTGGAGGTGCCGGACGCCCAGTCCCGCGCCTCGACCAGGCCCGTGGACAGACCTCTGGTGACCGCGTCGAGGGCGGTGCCCGCGCCGACCACGCCTGCACCCACGACCAGCACGTCCAGCTCGCGCTCGGCCATCGATGCGAGTGACTCGGCGCGCTGCGCCGGTCCGAGTGTCGCTGTCCTCACCGCTGCCTCCCGCTCATCGGTCGCGCCGACCGCACCCGTCGGGCACAGCCCCGTCCGTATCCCCCTGCCCAGATTCTGACCGCGTTGCCCCACTTCAGCCACCACGGACCCTCAGCCTGTGGACAACGGTCACGGAACACTCACCGAAACTCGGCCGGCCAATGCCGCATATCGGTCATATTTACTCCTAGTCTGACATTGCGCTCGCCCGTCCTGTCCACAGGGCTTGCGCACCTGTCCCACTTCGGTTATCGGGAAGGACGGCCACGCCATGCCCGCAGATCTCGCCGTCATCGGACTCGGCCCGTACGGCCTGCCCCTTGCCCAGGCCGCCGTCGCCGCCGGCATCCCCACGCTGGGCTACCGGACCGGCCCCGAGGCCGGCTCGCTCAGCCCCGCCGAGCTGCGCCGGATGCTCTCGGGGGGCTTCCGGCCGGCCACCGACCCGGCCGAGCTGGGCCGGGTCCGCACGGCGGTGCTCTGCCCGCCGACCCCGCCGGGCGCGGACGGCACGCTCGACCTCGGCCAGCTGGAAACGGCCGCCCGCACCCTGGCCGCACACCTGCGCCCGCACACCACCGTGATCCTGGAGTCACCGGTGCACCCGGGGACGACGGAGGACTTCCTGCGCCCGCTGCTGGAGGAGGGTTCGGGGCTGCGCGCGGGCCGCGACTTCCACCTGGCGTACTCCCCCAGCCGGATCGACCCCGGCAACCGCGAGGCCGTGCCCGCCACCACCCCGAAGGTCATCGGCGGTCTCACTCCGGCCTGCACCGAGTCGGCCGCCGCGTTCTACGGCAGGCTGACGGACAAGGTGGTACGCGCGCGTGGACTCCGCGAGGCGGAGACCGTGCAGCTGCTGGAGACGAACTACCGGCACGTGAACATCGCCCTGGTGAACGAGATGGCGGTCCTCTGCCACGACCTCGGCGTCGACCTGTGGGACGTCATCCGCTGCGCCGAGACCAAGCCGTACGGCTTCCAGGCCTTCCGCCCGGGCCCGGGCGTCGGCGGCCACTCGGTCCCCCAGGACCTGACCGGCCGGGCCGGCCGCGGCCTGCGCATGGTGGAGCTGGCCCAGCAGGTCAACAACCGCATGCCCGGCTACGTCGTCCAGCGCGCCGCCACGCTCCTCAACGAGCACGGCAAGTCGGCCCGGGGCGCGCGCGTGCTCCTGCTGGGCGTCACCTACAAGCCGGACCTCGCCGACCTCCGGGCCACCCCGGCCCAGGAGATCGCCCAGCGCCTGATGGAACTGGGCGCCGCGGTCAGCTACCACGACCCGCACGTCCCCGCCTGGAGCGTCCTGGACCGCCCCGTCCCGCGCGCGGACTCCCTCTACGAGGCGGCGGCCGACGCGGACCTGACGATCCTCCTCCAGCAGCACCGCACGTACGACCTCCAGGGCCTGTCGGTGAAGGCCCAGCTCCTGCTGGACACGCGGGGGGCGACCCCGACGGGGGCGGCGCACCGGTTGTGAAGGGGGGCGCGCGAGGTGCGGCAACCAGGGGACTGCTGGCACCCGGCACCCGGCCCGGGTACCTTACGAGAACAGACGGAGCCCACCACAGAGGCCACTGCGGCAGGCTCCTGGATGGATCACGGAGTGTCCGCCCCTAGGTTCCTTGGGGGCGGCCGCTCACCATCCGAAAAGGGTGGAGCCCACCGCAGGGGGCACTGCGGCAGGCTCCTGGATGGATCACGGAGTGTCCGCCCCTAGTTCTTGTGGGGGCGGCCGCTCACCATCCGAAAATCCGCAAGATCCACCTCCTCCGGCACTGCACCATCCGAAGACGGAGTCGGTCCCAGCGGGTGGGCTTGCGGTGGCGACCCATGGGCGCCCCCTTCCACGACGCCGCCCAGTGGCCCGGTGAACGGCTCGTCGGTGTCGGGCCGGGCCCCGAGGGCGGGGTCCGGACCGTGTCCTTGGAAGGGGGCACCCAGAAGAACCGGGGCGCCGATCACGGACCTTAGCGGCTCACCACCGCCCCTCACCGACCGGAACGGCCCGAAGGCAACCGTGCGCCCCCTGGCGCCAACAAGCGCCCCGGCCGAGCCACTTGGGCAAGCGAAAGGGCCCGGCCACTCCCCTGAGTGGCCGGGCCCTTTTGCCTGCGGAGCGGGTTACCGCCGGTGCTGCGAGTCCGCCACCGTGACCTCGACCCGCTGGAACTCCTTGAGCTCGCTGTAGCCCGTCGTGGACATGGCGCGGCGCAGGGCGCCGAAGAGGTTCATCGAACCGTCGGGCGTGTGGGACGGGCCCGTGAGAATCTCCTCCAGCGTGCCGACCGTGCCGAGGGCGACCTTCTTGCCGCGCGGCAGCTCCTCGTTCACCGCCTCCATGCCCCAGTGGTGGCCCTTGCCCGGGCCGTCCGTCGCACGGGCCAGCGGGGAGCCCATCATCACCGCGTCCGCGCCGCAGGCGATCGCCTTGGGCAGGTCGCCGGACCAGCCGACACCGCCATCCGCGATCACGTGCACGTACCGGCCGCCGGACTCGTCCATGTAGTCACGGCGGGCCGCGGCGACGTCGGCGACGGCCGTGGCCATCGGGACCTGGATGCCGAGCACGTTGCGCGTGGTGTGCGCGGCGCCGCCGCCGAAGCCGACCAGCACACCGGCCGCGCCGGTGCGCATCAGGTGCAGGGCGGCGGTGTACGTGGCGCAGCCGCCGACGATCACCGGGACGTCCAGCTCGTAGATGAACTGCTTCAGGTTCAGCGGCTCGTGCGAACCGGAGACGTGCTCCGCCGAGACCGTCGTACCGCGGATCACGAAGATGTCCACGCCCGCGTCGACGACCGCCTTGGAGAACTGGGCGGTGCGCTGCGGGGAGAGCGCGGCGGCGGTGACGACGCCGGAGTCGCGGACCTCCTTGATGCGCTGTCCGATCAGCTCCTCCTTGATGGGAGCGGCGTAGATCTCCTGCAGACGGCGGGTCGCGGTCTCCGAGTCCAGCTCGGCGATCTCGTCGAGCAGCGGCTGCGGGTCCTCGTAGCGCGTCCACAGGCCTTCGAGGTTCAGCACGCCCAGGCCGCCGAGCTCGCCGATGCGGATGGCGGTGGCCGGCGAGACGACCGAGTCCATGGGGGCGGCCAGGAAGGGCAGCTCGAAGCGGTAGGCGTCGATCTGCCAGGCGATCGAGACCTCCTTCGGGTCCCGCGTACGGCGGCTGGGGACGACGGCGATGTCGTCGAAGGCGTACGCCCGGCGGCCGCGCTTGCCGCGCCCGATCTCGATCTCAGTCACGTTGGTGGCCTTTCCCTGATGCGTTTCAGCGTCTTCCAGTATCGCCGACGGGCACGCCGAGGGCGGCCCCGGATGCTCCGGGGCCGCCCTCGGGAGGCCTGACCGCTACTTGCGGCTGTAGTTCGGCGCCTCGACCGTCATCTGGATGTCGTGCGGGTGGCTCTCCTTCAGGCCCGCCGACGTGATGCGGACGAAGCGGCCCTTGGACTCCATCTCCTCGATGGTGGCCGCGCCCACGTAACCCATGGTCTGGCGCAGACCGCCGACGAGCTGGTGCAGCACGTTGGCCAGCGGGCCGCGGTAGGGCACCTGGCCCTCGATGCCCTCGGGCACGAGCTTGTCGTCCGAGGCGACCTCGGCCTGGAAGTAGCGGTCCTTGGAGTAGGACCGGCCCTGGCCGCGGGACTGCATCGCGCCCAGCGAGCCCATGCCGCGGTACGACTTGAACTGCTTGCCGTTGATGAACTGCAGCTCGCCCGGCGACTCCTCACAGCCCGCGAGGAGGCTGCCCAGCATCACCGTGTCGGCGCCGGCGGCCAGGGCCTTGCCGATGTCGCCGGAGTACTGCAGACCGCCGTCGCCGATCAGCGGGATGCCCGCCGGGCGGGCCGCCAGGGAGGCCTCGTAGATGGCGGTGACCTGCGGGACGCCGATGCCGGCGACCACGCGGGTGGTGCAGATGGAGCCGGGGCCGACACCGACCTTGATGCCGTCGACACCGGCGTCGATCAGCGCCTGGGCGCCGTCGCGCGTGGCGACGTTGCCGCCGATCACGTCGACGTTCACGCTGGACTTGATCTTCGACATCCAGCTGAGGGCGTTGCTGTTGTGGCCGTGCGAGGTGTCGACGACCAGGAAGTCCACACCGGCGGCGGCCAGCGCCTGGGCCCGCTCCAGCGCCTCGGGGCTGGCGCCCACGGCCGCGCCGACGATCAGCCGGCCCTCCGCGTCCTTGGCCGCGTTGGGGTACTGCTCCGCCTTCACGAAGTCCTTGACGGTGATCAGGCCCTTGAGGACGCCCGCGTCGTCGACCAGCGGCAGCTTCTCGATCTTGTGACGGCGCAGCAGCTCCATGGCGTCGGGGCCGGAGATGCCGACCTTGCCGGTCACCAGGGGCATGGGGGTCATGACCTCGCGCACCTGACGGGTGCGGTCGGACTCGAAGGCCATGTCGCGGTTGGTGACGATGCCGAGCAGCTTGCCGTTGCCGTCGGTGACGGGGACGCCGCTGATGCGGAACTTGGCACACAGCGCGTCGGCCTCGCCGAGGGTGGCGTCCGGGTGCACCGTGATCGGGTCGGTGACCATGCCCGACTCGGACCGCTTCACCAGGTCGACCTGGTTGACCTGGTCCTCGATGGACAGGTTGCGGTGCAGGACGCCGACGCCGCCCTGGCGGGCCATCGCGATCGCCATGCGCGACTCGGTGACCTTGTCCATGGCGGCGGACAGCAGCGGGATGTTCACCCGGACGTTGCGGGAGATGCGGGACGAGGTGTCGACCGCGTTGGGGAGCACTTCCGATGCACCCGGCAGCAGCAGCACGTCGTCGTAGGTCAGCCCGAGTGTCGCGAATTTACCGGGCACTCCGTCGACGTTGGCAGTCATGACACCTTCCCCAAATGGCCTTGATCGGTGCGGATGTCCATGCTAACGGGAAGCAGGGCTGTCTCATTCCACGGTTCCGGCCCGCACCGGGCTTCGTATGTTCGTACGGAAGCGGCGCACCGCCTGTTCAACGAAGGGCTGCCGTAGGCCTACTGCTCGGCCAGTGCCCGCAGCCGGCTCAGCGCCCTGTGCTGTGCGACCCGGACGGCGCCGGGTGACATTCCCAACATCTGGCCGGTCTCCTCCGCCGTCAGCCCCACCGCGATCCGCAGCAGCAGCAGCTCCCGCTGGTTCTCGGGCAGGTTGGCCAGCAGTTTCTTGGCCCACTCCGCGTCGCTGCTGAGCAGGGCGCGCTCCTCCGGCCCCAAGGAGTCGTCGGGCCGCTCGGGCATCTCGTCGGACGGGACCGCCGTCGAGCCCGGGTGACGCATCGCCGCGCGCTGCAGGTCGGCGACCTTGTGGGCGGCGATGGCGAAGACGAACGCCTCGAAGGGGCGCCCGGTGTCCCGGTAGCGGGGCAGTGCGAGGAGCACGGCCACGCAGACCTCCTGGGCGAGGTCCTCCACGAAGTGCCGGGCGTCGCCCGGGAGGCGGGACAGCCGGGTCCGGCAGTAGCGCAGCGCCAGGGGGTGGACGTGGGCGAGCAGGTCGTGCGTGGCCTGCTCGTCTCCGTCGACGGCGCGGTGGACGAGCGCGCCGATCGCCCCTTGGGCATGGGTCGCCTCGTCGTCACGCATCGGTCCATGGTGCCCTGCGGCCGCCGGGTCCGCGGCACCGCGCCCGTTGTTGTGCACCGAAGCGTTATGAGCAGGTGCGCCGGAACTCATCCCCTGCGCCCTCCCCTTCCGCTCGACCGACTCGTCCCCGAGGAACTCCACACCCTCAAGGATGCGGCATCCGCGGCGAAACCAGCAGCGGGCCTCGGGCGGACCTCCGGTCCACCCCGGCTCACCTGGGGTTCCGTGCCCTCACCACCATCGCCGCGGCCTGTGGGGCCGCTGCCGGGACCTGCCGTTCGGATGATCCCGGGGACGTGGGCCCTCGCCCGTGCCCGCCCGGGCCCACCTCGCCCGGACGGGGGGAGGGAACCCCCACCGCCGTCGGCCGCCGGCTCCCGCACGGGCGGGTGCGGCTCACGCGGGGGCATCCGTGTGCCCCCGCTCTCCGGCGGGTGCCGGAGGCCGCGTGTCGAAGCCGGCCCGGTCCGAACGACAGGCCCTAGCGCACCAGGCCCCACCGGAAGCCGAGCGCCACGGCGTGGGCCCGGTCGGAGGCGCCGAGCTTCTTGAACAGGCGCCGGGCGTGCGTCTTGACGGTGTCCTCGGAGAGGAACAGCTCGCGGCCGATCTCGGCGTTCGAACGGCCGTGGCTCATGCCTTCGAGCACCTGGATCTCACGCGCCGTGAGCGTGGGCGCCGCGCCCATCTCGGCCGAGCGCAGCCGGCGCGGCGCGAGCCGCCAGGTCGGGTCGGCCAGGGCCTGCGTCACCGTCGCGCGGAGCTCCGCGCGGGAGGCGTCCTTGTGCAGATAGCCGCGGGCCCCGGCCGCGACCGCGAGGGCCACACCGTCCAGGTCCTCGGCGACGGTGAGCATGATGATGCGCGCACCGGGGTCGGCGGACAGCAGCCGCCGGACCGTCTCGACGCCGCCCAGTCCGGGCATGCGTACGTCCATCAGAATCAGGTCCGAGCGGTCGGCCCCCCAGCGGCGGAGGACTTCCTCGCCGTTGGCCGCCGTCGTCACGCGCTCGACGCCGGGCACGGTCGCGACCGCGCGGCGGAGCGCCTCTCGGGCAAGCGGGGAGTCGTCGCAGACGAGGACGGAAGTCATGGCCGCCCTCCGCAGCTGATGCGCGTCACCTTGAGCCTCCAGGCTGGTACGAAATCGTCACCTGTGCGGTCGACCGCCTCGGACGCCTGCCCGAGCGCTTGTTGCTTCAACCGCCTCGCACTCTCAACGACGGTCACTCGAAAGAGTTACGGGGCCGACTGCCATCTTCGGCACTCTACGTGAGGGCGCGGACACGGTGCAGATATGCGCGGCAGACCCTCGAACTTTCATCACAACCTATGCCCCATTCAGACCTATTTCTTCCGCTTTGGCAGTGTCTGGAGCTAGATTCGCAATGAGTCATATTTTCATCTCCTTAGATCGTAGTTGTACGGTCGTGGACACCGGATCCGCCAAGAACGGCTACAAGGGGTCACGTAATGGCAGATTTCTCCCGCCTTCCCGGACCGAACGCGGACCTGTGGGACTGGCAGCTGCTGGCTGCCTGTCGCGGGGTGGACAGCTCGCTCTTCTTCCATCCGGAAGGGGAGCGCGGTGCGGCTCGAAGCGCTCGCGAGAACTCGGCCAAAGAGGTCTGCATGAGGTGCCCGGTGCGCGCCGAGTGCGCCGCCCACGCGCTCGCGGTGCGCGAGCCGTACGGCGTGTGGGGCGGGCTGACCGAGGACGAGCGTGAAGAGCTGATGGGGCGGGCGCGCAACCGGCTGGTGTCGGCGTCGACATCCGGCGGGCACGCCGCCTCGAACAACTGAAGGAACGTTTCTGCTCACAGGCACGCGCACGCGTGCCGTTGGTTTTTGGCGCGCGTGCGGGCCGCCGGCCGGTCCCGGCGCGCGCGGGCCGGGCCGGGCTAGCGGCGGGCCGCCCGCGCCAGCTGGTCGAGGGTGGCCGCCACCGCGGGGACCTGGGCGAGGTCGGGCAGCGTCAGCGCGACGATCTCCCGCCGCACCGCCGGCTCGAGCGTCACGGTGCGCGCGCCCCGGGGCCGTACGGACTCGACGGCCAGCTGGGGCAGGACGGCCACGCCGAGGCCGGCGCCGACCAGGCCGACCACCGCCGGGTAGTCGTCGGTGGCGAAGTCGATGCGCGGGGTGAAGCCGGCCGCCGCGCACACCTCGACGAGCTGGCCGCGGCAGCGCGGGCAGCCCGCGATCCACGGCTCCCCGGCGAGTTCGCCGATGGCGACCGACTCGGCGCCCGCGAGCCGGTGCCGGTCCGGCACGAGCGCGACGAGCCGGTCCGACAGCAGCGGCCGTACGACCAGGTCGTCCCACTCCTCGGCGCCCGCCGCCCCCTCGTAGCGGAAGGCGAGCGCCACGTCGCAGTCACCCTCGCGCAGCAGGCCGACCGAGGCGGGGGGCTCGGCCTCCTCCAGCGAGACCCGGGTGCCCGGGTGGGCCTCGCGCAGGGCGGCGAGGGCGGTGGGGACGAGCGTGGAGCTGCCGCTGGGGAAGGACACGAGCCGGACCCGGCCCGCCCGCAGCCCCGCGATGGCCGCGACCTCCTCCTCCGCGGCGGTGAGGCCGGCGAGGATGCCGGCGGCGTGCCGCACCAGGGCCTCACCGGCCTGGGTCAGGCGCATCTCCCGCCCGGTGCGGATCAGCAGCGGGGTGCCGACGGAGGTTTCCAGTGCCTTCATCTGCTGGCTGACGGCGGGCTGGGTGCAGCCCAGTTCCCGCCCCGCGGCGGAGAAGGAGCCGGTGGCCGCGACGGCGCGCAGGACGCGGAGATGACGTGCTTCGATCACCCTTCGAGAATAAGCGAGAATAAGCGAGCCTTTGGATCTCCTCCGGAAAATGCGTCGACGCTTTGGGGGCGGCTCCCCTACCGTGCGGGCATGAAGCTTCTGTCTGTGAATCTGGGCCAGGCCCGGGCGGTGCCGTACACGGACAACCCGGAGGGGGTCACGGGGATCGACAAGCGGCCGGTGGCGGGACCGGTGCGGGTGGCCGCGCCGGGGCCCAAGGGCGTCGGCGGCAGCGGGCTCGCCGGGGACGCCGTGTGCAAGCTGGAACACCACGGGGGCGACGACCAGGCGGTGTACGCGATGGCGCGCGAGGACCTGGACGCGTGGGAGCGCGAGCTGGGCCGGCCCCTGCCCGACGGCGCGTTCGGCGAGAACCTCACCACGGTGGGCCTCGACGTCTCCGGCGCCCTGATCGGCGAGCGCTGGCGCGTCGGGCCCGAGGTGGTGCTCGAGGTGACCAGCGGGCGCATTCCGTGCCGTACCTTCCAGGGCCATCTGGGTGAGAAGGGCTGGGTGAAGCGGTTCACGCAGAAGGGCGCGCCGGGGGCGTATCTGCGGGTGATCGAGCCGGGCGAGATCCGGGCGGGCGACGCCGTCGAGATCGTGCACCGGCCCGGCCACGACGTGACGGTGGCCCTGCAGTTCCGGGCGGTGACGACCGAGCGGACGCTGCTGCCGCGGCTGCCGGCGGCGGGCGAGGCCCTGCACCCGGAGATACTGCGGGCGGCGCGGGAGTACACGGAGAAGTACGGGAGCTGACCGCCGGTCACCGGGCCCGTCTCCACCGACCCTTCACCGGGGAAGGGCCCGCGGGCAACCGGATGCACCCGGTGCAGGTCACTACCCTTCTGCCATGACAACGGCTCTGATTACGGGATCGACGGCAGGCATCGGGGCCGCGTTCGCGCGGCGACTGGCGGCCGACGGGCACAACCTGGTGCTGGTCGCCCGCGACACCCAGCGGCTGCGGGAACAGGCGACCGAGCTGCACGACCGGCACGGCATCGAGGCGGAGGTGCTGACGGCCGACCTCTCCGAGGACAAGGGCATCGAGGCGGTGGCGGACCGCCTGGGCGAACGCAGGAACCCCGTCGACCTGCTGATCAACAACGCCGGTTTCGCCAACAAGGGCCGTTATCTCGAGGTCCCCATGGCCGACGAGCTGCGGATGCTGAAGGTGCACTGCGAGGCGGTGCTGCGGCTCACGTCGGCGGCGACGGCGGCCATGCGGGAGCGGGGCCGCGGTGGTGTCGTCAACGTGGCCTCGGTGGCCGCGTTCGTGCCGCGCGGCACCTACGGGGCGTCCAAGGCGTGGGTCGTGCAGTTCACCCAGGGCGCCGCCCGGGACCTGGCCGGCAGCGGCGTACGGCTGATGGCGCTGTGCCCCGGCTTCGTCCGCACCGAGTTCCACCAGCGGGCCGGCATGGGCACGGACAACATCCCCGGCTGGATGTGGCTGGACGCGGACAAGCTGGTGGCGGCGGCCCTGCACGACCTGGCCCGCGGCAAGACGCTGTCCATCCCGGACCCGCGGTACAAGGCGCTCATGGGGGCGGCGAAGCTGGTGCCGCGGGGGATGCTCGGGGCGGTGTCGTCCCGGACGGGGCGGAAGTACGGGCCGCAGTAGGCACTCCCCCCCCTTCCTCTCCGGCCGGTCCGGGTCCGTCCGGCGGTCAGCCCCGGGCCCGGCGCCGGGCGGCTCCTCCGGTCCCGGCCCGACGCGCACGGCGCCCCCGCGGGGACGACAATGGTGCTGTTCAGCCGGACCCAGGGGGGCCGGAGGTGGGGCGAGCATGACCTTCGTGCAGCTCATCGAATGCAGGACCAGCCGGCTCGACGAGATGAACCGGCTGATGGACCGGTGGGTCGAGCAGACCCGCGGCAAGCGGACCGCCACGCACAGTGTGGTGGCCAAGGACCGGGCCGACTCGTCGCACGTCGTGGAGATCGTGGAGTTCCCGTCGTACGAGGACGCGATGCGCAACTCCGGGCTTCCGGAGACCGACCGGATCTTCCAGGAGATGGTGGCGCTCTGCGACGGGACGCCGACCTTCACGGACCTCGACGTCGTACGGGACGAGCAGCTCAACGCGGCCACCGCGCGCCGGTTCTTCGAGCTGGCGCCCGGGCGGGGTGACGCGCCGGCGTTCAACGACGTGTTCGTCGAGGGCTACCACGACCACGACCCCGCCAACGTGCAGGACGTCATCGGGCTGGACGCGGTGCGGCGCGAGGTGGAGGTCTGGCGGGGCGGGTTCGACTTCTCCTTCACCGTCGAGGACCAGATGGCACAGGGCGACCGGGTGTGCACCCGGTGGACCTTCCACGGGCGCCACACCGGCGAGTTCCTCGGCATCCCGCCGACCGGCAAGGACGTCACCATGACCGGGACGACCGTGCACCGGTGCAGCCCGGACGGGAAGCTCGCCGAGGGCTGGTGGCAGTACGACCGGCTGGGGCTGATGCAGCAGCTGGGCGCGCTGGAGCCCACGGAGCTCTGACCGGTGACGGGCGCGTCCGGGCGGCGGCCGGTCGCGGAGCGGGCGGGCGGGCGGCCGCCGGACTAATCGCCTCCGCCGCCGCCCCCTCCGTCCCCACCGCCCCCGTCGCTGCCGCCCCCGCCGCCGTCGCCGCCGTCGCCTCCGTCGCTGCCCCAGCCGTCGCCGCCCCCTGGTTCGTTGTCGGCGCGGTCCCTGCCGAGGTTGCTGTACCAGGGGCTGTCCCAGGTGTCCTCGTCCGTGGCGCGGCGGCGCTGCACGGCGCGGAACCTGGCCAGGCCGGTGGTGTCACCGAGCCCGAAGGACACGGCGACGGCGTGGGCCATGACGGCGTCCAGGGGGTCGGGACTCTCGTGGCGCACGTCGGCCAGCGGCAGCAGCACCGAGCCGGACGGGGGGCCGGGCCACCGTGAGGGGCGGGTCAGCAGGGCGACCGGCCGGTCGTCGCGCAGCAGCCACGAGCTGTCGGCGTTCTCGCGGCGCAGGGTCCAGAGCCGGTCGGGCAGGCGGATGCCGACCTTGCTCTTGGACTTGCGCATCCTCTTGTGCAGTTCGAGGGCCGCGGTGACGTCACCGACGGAGAGCACCAGGCCGTGGGCCGGGTCGGCCGTGTCGGGGCGGTAGCCGTACGGTGCCCGCAGCCGTACGGCGGGGGCCTGCGGGCCCCAGACGTCGACGCGTACCGAGCGGCGGTCCACGGCGACGGTCACCGGTCCGGCGGGGCCGGGTGCGCGGCGGCGCGCGATCCACAGCGGGACGCCCTCCGCCCGCGCCTGTGCGGCGACGGCGGCCACGTGGTCCGGGCCGCCGCATCTGCGTACCGCCAGGTCGCCCAGGGCCCGGGCGAAGGCGGCGGCCTGACGGGTCCTCAGGGGGGTGGTGGTGCCGGTCACGCGGGTGACCGGGACCGGGCCGGGGCCCTGCGGCAGCGCGTCCAGGGGGCGCTCGGTGCCCCCGCCGCCGAGCCAGCGGCCCCGCAGGAACGCTTCCGCCATGGCCACGAGGTTCAGCTCGTCCAGCGGAGTCGTCCTGCCGCCCCTGCGCAGTCCGTCCTCGGTGAGCCGTACCGTCCGCGCCAGCGGGTTGCGGGACTGTTCCGCGTAGAGCACCTCGTTCATTCCAGCCCCCTCCTGATCCGGCCGCCCTGGTCATAGACCGGCGAGGGCCCCGCGCGGTTCCCGGCCCGGCGGACGGCACGGCGAAGGCCCGGCCCCCCGTCGTCCGGGGTGCCGGGCCTTCGCTCGGGCTCGGGCGGGCCGACGCGCGTCGGCCCTCAGCCGTGCCGCCTCAGCCGTTCGGCCTCAGCCGTGCTGCCTCAGTGGGAGTGGCCGTGGCCGTGGCCCGCGGCGGCCGGCTCCTCCTCTTCCTTCTTCTCGACGACCAGGGTCTCGGTCGTGAGGAGCAGGGAGGCGATGGAGGCGGCGTTCTCCAGGGCGGAGCGGGTGACCTTGACCGGGTCGATGACGCCGGCCTTGATCAGGTCGCCGTACTCGCCGGTGGCGGCGTTGTAGCCGTTGCCCTTGTCGAGCTCGGCGACCTTGGAGACGATGACGTAGCCCTCCAGGCCGGCGTTCTCGGCGATCCAGCGCAGCGGCTCGACGGCGGCCTTGCGGACCACGGAGACACCGGTGGCCTCGTCGCCGGTCTTGTCGAGGTTGCCCTCCAGGACCTTGACGGCGTGGACCAGGGCGGAGCCACCACCGGAGACGATGCCCTCCTCGACCGCGGCGCGGGTCGCGGAGATGGCGTCCTCCAGACGGTGCTTGCGCTCCTTGAGCTCGACCTCGGTGGCGGCACCCACGCGGATGACGCACACGCCGCCGGCCAGCTTCGCGAGGCGCTCCTGGAGCTTCTCGCGGTCCCAGTCGGAGTCCGTGGTCTCGATCTCGGCCTTGATCTGGGCGACGCGGCCCTGGACGTCGTCCTTGTTGCCGGCGCCGTCGACGATGGTGGTGTCGTCCTTGGTGACGGTGACGCGGCGGGCGGAGCCGAGGACGTCGAGGCCGACCTGGTCGAGCTTGAGGCCGACCTCCTCGGAGACGACCGTGGCGCCGGTGAGGACGGCCATGTCCTGCAGCATCGCCTTGCGGCGGTCGCCGAAGCCGGGGGCCTTCACGGCGACGGCGTTGAAGGTGCCGCGGATCTTGTTCACCACGAGGGTGGACAGGGCCTCGCCCTCGACGTCCTCGGCGATGATCAGCAGCGGCTTGGAGGCGTTGGCCTGGATGACCTTCTCCAGCAGCGGCAGCAGGTCCGCGATGGCGGAGATCTTGCCCTGCGTGATGAGGATGTAGGGGTCGTCCAGGACGGCTTCCATGCGCTCCTGGTCCGTCACGAAGTACGGCGACAGGTAGCCCTTGTCGAAGGCCATGCCCTCGGTGAAGTCCAGCTCCAGACCGAAGGTGTTGGACTCCTCGACGGTGATGACACCGTCCTTGCCGACCTTGTCCATCGCCTCGGCGATGAGCTCGCCGACCTGCTGGTCCTGGGCGGACAGCGCGGCGACGGCGGCGATGTCGGACTTCTCGTCGATCGGGCGGGCCGAGGCGAGCAGGTCGTCCGAGACGGCCTTGACGGCGGCGTCGATGCCCTTCTTCAGGGCGGCCGGGGAGGCACCGGCGGCGACGTTCTTCAGGCCCTCGCGCACGAGCGCCTGGGCGAGCACGGTCGCGGTGGTCGTACCGTCACCCGCGATGTCGTTGGTCTTGGTCGCCACCTCCTTGACCAGCTGGGCACCGAGGTTCTCGTACGGGTCCTCGATCTCGACCTCACGGGCGATCGTGACACCGTCGTTGGTGATGGTGGGGGCGCCGAACTTCTTGTCGATGACGACGTTGCGGCCCTTGGGGCCGATCGTCACCTTGACCGTGTCGGCAAGCTTGTTGACGCCGCGCTCGAGGGCGCGACGGGCGTCCTCGTCGAACTTCAGGATCTTCGCCATGGGAGCGTGAGCCCTCTTCCGGAATCTGGGATAACGGCAACTGCGCCCCGGGCGCCCGGCTTCTTAGCGATCGCGGGGGCCAGGGGCGCAGTTCAAAGCAAGGTGCTTCGGGTGAATTACTTCTCGATGATCGCGAGCACGTCGCGGGCCGAGAGGACGAGGTACTCCTCGCCGTTGTACTTCACCTCGGTGCCGCCGTACTTGCTGTAGAGCACGACGTCGCCGACGGAGACGTCGAGCGGAAGACGGTTGCCGTCCTCGAAGCGGCCCGGGCCCACGGCCAGGACGACGCCCTCCTGGGGCTTCTCCTTGGCGGTGTCCGGGATGACCAGGCCAGAGGCGGTGGTCTGCTCGGCGTCGAGCGGCTGGACCACGATGCGGTCCTCGAGCGGCTTGATGGCAACCTTGGAGCTGGTGGTCGTCACGATCCGACCTCCCCCTTCGGAGATCTCACGGGGTTAACTGTCTGAGGTGGCGACCAGGTGGATCCGTCGTCGCGGGTGCCGGACCTGCCCGTCGCTGTGTTGGCACTCTCCTGTGTCGAGTGCCAGAGCCGAGACTATGACCGTGATTAGCACTCGGTCAAGCGGACTGCTAATTGCGGGCGGCGCGTCGGCCAGGCAGGTTGCCGCGCGGGACGGTCCGGACCCTCACAGGTGGTCCTCCAGCCGTCCCACCCGCAGGCCCTTCCCCTCGATCTCCCGCAGCAACCGCAGCGTCCGGTCCGTCAGGGTCGGGGACGCCTCCCCGGACGGCACCGAGACGATGTCGCCGGCGCGCAGGCCGGGCGCGCCGCGGGTGTAGGTCAGCTTCCCGTCGGAGCCGAGGGACGCGCGCCACAGCACGACCGCCGCGATGCCGCAGTCGGCGGCGGCGCGCAGGGTGGTCGTGTCGTAGGTGCCGTAGGGCGGGCGGAAGAGGTGGGGCCGGACGCCGAAGCGGGAGTGGAGCTTGTGCTGCTGGCCGCAGATCTCGGCGCGCTGGCCCGCGTAGGGCAGGCCGCGCAGGGCCGGGTGGTCCAGGGTGTGGTTCTGCAGGGACGCGCCGACCGCGCGCAGCCGGGCGAAGTGGCCGTAGCCGGGGCCCACGACGCTGTCGGTGAGGAACATGCTGACCGGCAGGCGCCGGGCGCGGACCAGGGCGACGAAGCGGGGGTCGCGTTCGGCGCCGTCGTCGTAGGTGAGGAAGACGACCGGGTCGCGGGTGGGGACGTGGTCGACGACGGGGGGCAGGCGGCGGGCGGCGGGGGCCGGGTCCCGGGCCCGGCCGTCGGCGGTGGCGGGGCGCTCCCCCGCCGCCCCGGCGCAGCCGGTCAGCAGGACCAGCAGCACGCAGAGCAGCGCGGCGGCCGGGCGCCTCACAGGTAGTCCTCCAGCCGCCCCACCGCGTATCCCTCGGCCGTGACCTTGTTCAGGAAGCGGCGGATCATGTCCGGCATCGTGCCCTTCCACTGCTCCGGGCCCCGGAAGTGCGTGAGGACGATGTCACCCGGGCGCAGCTCGCGGTCCCCCTCGCGGTACTCCCAGCGGTCGGCGAAGACCTCCTCGTTCCACAGCGGGACGTGGGTGATGCCGCAGGCCTTGGCGGCGCGCAGGGTCGCCCGGTCGTAGCTGCCGTAGGGCGGGCGGAAGAGGGTGGGGCGCTTGCCGAAGCGCTTCTCCATGTAGCGCTGCATGCCGCAGATCTCGCGCTTCTGCGCGCGGTAGGACAGTCCGGGCATGTAGCGGTGGAAGAGGGTGTGGTTGTTCAGGACGACGCCCCTCGCCTGCATCTTCTTGAAGTAGCGGGGGTCGTCCTTGACCAGGTAGCCGCTGAGGAACGCGGTGTAGGGGACGTCGAGGTCGCTCATCATCCGCAGGAAGGTGCGGTCCTTCTCGGCGCCGTCGTCGATGGTGAGGAAGACGACCTTGTCCCGGGTGGGGATCCGGGTGAAGACGGGCGGCAGGTTCGACTCCCGGTGCCCGGCCACCTGGAAGCCCTTGCGGGTCTTGATCCTCGGCTTGCGCTCGGGGGGCGGCGGGGCGGGCAGCGGGACCCGCTTCAGCTCCCAGCGGTGCGTGGCGGCGACCCGGGCGGCGTGCGCGGCGCGCAGCTTGGAGGCGTAGGAGTCGAGCGCGCGGGCCGGTGGCGCGTCGAGGGGCTGCTGTCCGCCGGCCGGGGTGACCCGGTCGCTGCCGCCGCCCTGCGCGCAGCCCGAGGCGATGGCGGCGAGGGCGAGCACGGCCAGGCCGATCCGTGCACCGCCCGAGGCCCGGCTTTTGTCATTTTGTACGACTGCTCGCATGGTGCCGGATCCTCGCAGCCGGCCCTCGCGAACCCGCCCCGACACAGCGGCCGTCCGACCGGCATCCACCGACTGGCCCACACGACACCCCCCGGACGTCCGTGGCCGACAATGACCGGGTGAACGACCTCGCCCTCCTCCTCACCCCCGAAGGCCGCGCCCTCCTCGACGAGGTGCGCGACACCGACCCGGCGCGGGAGCTGGCCGTCGCGACCCGGCTGCGGCGCGAGCACCCCGCGGAGCTGGTGTCGGCGGCGCTCGGGCAGGCACGGCTGCGGCAGCGGGCGGCGGTGAAGTTCGGCGCCGGGGACGCGGGCCGGATGTTCTTCACGCCGAACGGGGTGGAGCAGTCGACCCGGGCGAGCGTGGCGGCCCACCGGGCGCGGCGCCTGGCCGAGTCGGGCGTGACCTCGGTCGCCGACCTGTGCTGCGGCATCGGCGGTGACGCGATCGCGCTGGCCCGGGCCGGGATCCGGGTGCTGGCCGTGGACCGCGACCCGCTCACGGCCGCGACGGCCCGGGCCAACGCCGAGGCGCTGGGGCTGGCGGACCTGATCGAGGTCCGCGAGGCGGACGTCACGGAGGTGGACACGGCCGGCTACGACGCCGTCTTCGTCGACCCCGCGCGGCGCGGCGGACGGGGCCGGATCTTCGACCCCGAGGCCTACTCGCCGCCGCTGTCCTGGGCGGTGTCGGCCGCCCTGCGGGCCCCGCGCGCCGCGCTGAAGGTCGCCCCGGGCATCCCGCACGAGGCCGTCCCCGAGCAGGCCGAGGCCGAGTGGATCTCCGACGGCGGGGACGTGAAGGAGGCGGTGCTGTGGTTCGGCACCGCGCCGGGCGCCGTCCGGGCCACCCTGCTGCCCGGCCCGCGCACCCTGCTCTCCCGCGGGCTGCCCGACCCCGGCGTCCGCCCGCCCGGCCGCTACCTCTACGAGCCCGACGGCGCCGTCATCCGCGCCCATCTGGTCGCGGAGGTCGCCGACGAGGTCGGCGGCGGACTCCTCGACGCGACCATCGCGTACGTCACGGCCGACGCCCTGCGCCCGACGCCGTACGCCACCGCCTACGAGATCACCGACCACCTGCCCTTCAACGTCAAGAAGCTGAAGGCGCTGCTGCGCGAGCGCGGGGTCGGCACGCTCACGGTGAAGAAGCGGGGCTCGGCTGTCGAGCCGGAGGAGCTGCGCCGGAAGGTCAAGCCGCAGGGGCCGCACGCGGCGACGGTGTTCCTGACCCGGGTGGCCGGAGCGCCGGCGATGCTGATCGGGCACCCCGCCTGACGCTCAGAGCTGCTCCGCCGCCCGCCGCAGCAGCAGGGCCCGCTCCCGTTCGTTGCGGGTGAGGGACGCCGCCCGCTCGAACTCCGCACGGGCCTGGTCCGTCCGGCCGAGGCGGGCGAGCAGGTCGCCGCGCACGCTGGGCAGCAGGTGGTAGTCGCGCAGGGCGGGATCGCCCGCCAGGGCGTCGACGAGGGGCAGGGCGGCCTCCGGGCCCGCTGCCATCGAGACGGCCACCGCGCGGTTCAGCTCCACGACCGGGGAGGGGGAGCGGGCGGCCAGCAGGCCGTAGAGGGTGGCGATGCGGGACCAGTCCGTCTCCTCGTAGGTGTGGGCGTGCGCGTGGCAGGCGGCGATGGCGGCCTGGAGCGTGTACGGCCCCGGACCGCCGGAGGAGGCCGCCTCGGCCCGGCCCAGCGCGTCGATGCCGCGGGCGATGAGCATGCGGTTCCAGCGAGCCCGGTTCTGGTCCTTGAGGAGGACGGGTTCGCCTGAGGGCCCCGTGCGGGCCGCCGTACGGGACGCCTGGAACTCCAGGAGCGCGGCCAGGCCGTGCACCTCGGGCTCCTTCGGCATGAGCGCGCCGAGCACCCGGGCCAGGCGCAGGGCGTCCTCGCACAGGCCCGGGCGGAGCCAGTCGTCGCCGGCCGTGGCGGCGTACCCCTCGTTGAAGATCAGGTAGATGACGTCGAGGACCGAGCCGAGACGGGCCGCGCGGTCGGGGCCGTAGGGCACCTCGAAGGCGACGTTCCGGGTCGCCAGGGTGCGCTTCGCGCGCACGATGCGCTGCGCCACGGTCGCCTCCGGGACGAGGAAGGCGCGGGCGATCTCGGCCGTGGTCAGGCCGCCGAGCAGGCGCAGGGTGAGGGCGGTGCGGGCCTCGGTGGACAGCACCGGGTGGCAGGCGGTGAAGACCAGGCGGAGCAGGTCGTCGTCGATGTCCTCGGGGTCGGCGGGCTCCTCCGGGACAGGCGTGGCCGACAGGTCGCGGCCGATCTCCGCGAGCTTGCGGGCGTAGTTCTCCCGGCGGCGCACCAGGTCGACGGCGCGGTTGCGGGCGGTGGCCATGAGCCAGGCCCCGGGGTTGTCGGGCACGCCGTCGCGCGGCCACTGCTCCAGGGCGGCGACCAGAGCGTCCTGCGCGAGTTCCTCGGCGATGCCGACGTCCCGGACGACCCGGGTGACGCCGGCGATGATCCGGGGCGACTCCATGCGGAAGACGGTCTCGATCGCCTGGGCGGTCCGGGAGGCGCCGGGGCCGGCGGTGGGCTGCGGTGTCACAGCCCACCATCAGACACCCCTGGCACCTCTCCGCCAAGCGGGACCGGTCAGGCCTCGGCGATCTGCCGGACCTCCGCGGTGATCGTCCAGTAGTCCTCGTGCAGGGACAGGAACCGCTTGGTCCACTCGATCGCCTCGGCCTTGTCCTTGCACTGGCTGATGGAGTAGCCCCCGATGACCTCCTTGGACTCGGTGAACGGCCCGTCCGTGACGGACAGCTGCCCGCCCTCCCAGGTCACCCGGCTGCCGTCCGCGGTCGGGGTGAGCCCGGCCGTGTCGAGCATGACCCCGGCCTTGGTGATCTCCTCCAGGAGCTTGCCCATCCGCTCCTGCAACTCGGGGCTCGGGCCCTCGGCGGGGGCGTTCTTCTCGTCGATGCGGATCAGGGTGATGAAGCGCGGCACGGTGACTCCTCGGTTCCGGAGCGGGGCCCGTCCCCGCTCTCACCCCTGCGTCGAACGGGAGACCGCCGGATCGACACCCGCGCCGATTTCTCTCGAAGAATTTTCCCGGGCCGCGTCATGGCAGGTCAGCGCAGGGACTCCCACAGCTCCCGCGCCTCGGGCTCGTCGGCCACCACCCGGTTCGGGTCGGAGGGCGCCCGCACCACCGGCATCATCACCGTCCGCACCCGGCTGGAGGACAGACCCTGCAGGCTCTGGCCCAGGCCGGTCAGCTCGCTCAGGGAGTCGAGGCCCGTGTCGGTGGTGAGACCGGCGGTCACCGCGTCCGCGACCCGGTACAGCCGGGCGGGGTCGGTGAGCAGGTCCTGGGCGGCGATGCGGTCGAGCAGGGCCTTCACCAGCTTCTGCTGCAGACCGATGCGGCCGAGGTCGCTGCCGTCGCCGATGCCGTGCCGGGTGCGGGCCAGGCCCAGGGCCTGGGTGCCGTCCAGGTGGTGGATGCCGGCCTCCAGGTGCAGGTGGCTGTCGTCGTCGTCGATGTCCTCCTCGGTGGTGACGGTGACCCCGCCGAGCGCGTCGACGAGCCTCGCGAAGCCCGAGAAGTCGATCTCGACGTAGTGGTCCATCCGCACGCCGGTCATCGACTCGACCGTCTTCACCGCGCAGACCGGGCCGCCGACCGCGTAGGCGTTGTTGAACATGGAGGAGGGCGCGACCGCGGTCGAGCCGTCGCCGTCGGCGCGCGGGCAGGACGGGCGGGTGACCAGGGTGTCGCGCGGGATGCTCACCACCGTCGCGCTGGTCCGGCCGGCGTCGAGGTGGACGACCATCGCCGTGTCGGAGCGTGCGCCGCCGCTGTCACCGCCGCCGAGCCTGCGGTTCTCCTCGCCGCTGCGGGTGTCCGAGCCCAGCACCAGGATGTTGAGCGCCTCACTGGGCAGGTCCGGCGCCGACGGCGACGGTGTCGTGACCGGCTTCGGCGGGCGGTTGTCGCCCAGCGCGTTGTCGATGTCGACACTGGTGATGTTGCTGTTGAGGTGCCAGTAGGCCCAGCCCGCGGCGCCCGCGGCGAGCACCAGCAGCCCCGCCAGGGTGAGGCCGGCGGTCCGCAGGGCGATCGACCGCCGGCCCCGCTTCGCGCCCTCGTCCCCGTTCGCGTCGTCTCCCGTCACAGACAGGAACATAAGTCCGAATTATTACGGGCAGGGGCTCCGGGACGCGATTTCTTCGGAAATTCTCAGACTTCACGTCCGGAACGCGCCCCACCACCCCCAGGCGCCCCTGACTGCTCCCACTCCACGGGGCGTTGGCGCCGGGCGCCGCGAAGCGCCGTCCGGAACCTGTCCGTTGCGGGGACCTTCGCCCAACGGGCCGCCGCACCCGAGGCCTTGCCGAGGCCGATGGGTCCGCCGTCGAACGCCGGCGATCCCGCCCCTCACCCCAGAGCCGCCGAAAGTTTCGGCGATGTAACCGAATCGCTTCGCCACCGCTGGGAACCGGACACCGCACCGGCCGAAAGCGGCGGATTCACGCCGGGGGCGCCGCCGTGCTGCTGCGCACCACCAGGCTGGTGGCCAGCTCCACCCGCGTCGCCGCCGGGATGTCGTCGTCCCGCCCCAGGTCGAGGACGAGCTTGGCGGCGGCCTCGGCCATCTCCGTCAGCGGCTGCCGCACGGTCGTCAGCGGCGGCCCCACCAGCGGTGCCACCGGCAGGTCGTCGAAGCCGACCACGCTCAGGTCCTCGGGGATGCGCAACCCCAGCTCTCGCGCGGCCTCATAGAGGCCCAGCGCCTGGAGGTCGTTGCCGGCGAAGACGGCGGTGGGCCGGTCGGGGCGGCGCAGCAGCTCCAGGCCGCGCCGGTAGCCGGCCTCGTGGTGGAAGTCGCCGTCGGCGATCAGGGAGGGGTCCACCGGCAGCCCCGCGGTCTCCAGCGCGGCCCGGTAGCCGTCGACGCGGGCGCGGCTGCACATCATCTGCGTGGGTCCGCTGATCGCGCCGATCCTGCGGTGCCCCAGCTCCACCAGGTGCCGGGTGGCCGCGAGGCCGCCCTGCCAGTTCGTCGCGCCGATCGACGGCACGTCGGCGCCGGGGTCGCCGGCCGGGTCCATGACCACGAACGGGATGGACCGGCTGGTGAGCAGCGCCCGCTGCGACTCGTCCAGTCCGGACAGGACGAGCACCACGCCGTGCGGCCGGCGGGCGGCGACCTGGTCGGCCCAGGTCCGCCCCGGGGTGAGCCGCCCCGCGCTCTCCGACAGCACCACGCTCAGCCCGGCGTCCCGGGCCACGTTCTCCACGCCCCGGATGACCTCCATCGCCCAGGCGCTCTCCAGCTCGTGGAAGACCAGGTCGATCAGGGGCGAGCGGGTCGCCTCGGCCCGCCGGCGCCGGTAGCCGTGGGCGCGCAGCAGGCCCTCGACGCGGGAGCGGGTGGCGGGGGCGACGTCGGCCCGGCCGTTGAGGACCTTCGAAACAGTCGGCGCCGACACGCCGGCCTCTCGGGCGATCTCGGCGAGCGTGGCGGTCTGCGCGGTGCGCCCCTGCGTCCGGATTTGCGTCCGGCTTTCAACGGGCTCCGGGGATGTCATGGCGGCGATCGTATCCCTGCGGGCCCCCTTGACGAAGTCCCCGTTGCGCCATAGGTTCCCGGAACATTCGACATTGGTATCGAAACATTCGAAGACAGCGGGCTCGGGAACGGTCGCCAGCGGCGTTCACGCGCTCGCCCGCACCGTTCGTGAGAGGGCCGTCCCGTCCACCCGACAGGAGCTTCATGACCACCGCGCCCTGGCGTGACCCCGCCCTGCCCGCCGCCACCCGCGTCGACGACCTGCTCTCCCGGATGACCCTGGAGGAGAAGACCGCCCAGCTCTACGGCGTGTGGGTGGGCGCCGCGACGGACGGCGACGGGGTCGCCCCGCACCAGCACGACATGACCGTCGAGCACTCCGAGGAGGAGTGGGCCGAGCTGATCACCCGCGGCCTGGGCCAGCTCACCCGCTCCTTCGGCACCGCCCCCGTGGACCCGGCCGTCGGCGCGCAGGCCCTGGCCCGCGCCCAGCGCCGGATCGCCGCGGCCGGCCGCTTCGGCATCCCGGCGGTCGCCCACGAGGAGTGCCTGGCCGGCTTCACCGCCTGGCAGGCCACCGCCTACCCGGTCCCGCTGGCCTGGGGCGCGGCCTGGGACCCCCCGCTGGTCGAGGAGATGGCCCGGCGCATCGGCGAGGACCTGCGCTCGGTCGGCGTCCACCAGGGCCTCGCGCCCGTCCTGGACGTCGTGCGCGATCCGCGCTGGGGCCGGGTGGAGGAGACGATCGGCGAGGACCCCTACCTGGTCGGCACGATCGGCACCGCCTATGTGCGGGGCCTGGAGGCCGCCGGGATCGTCGCCACGCTCAAGCACTTCGCCGGGTACGCCTCCTCGGCCGGCGCCCGCAACCTCGCCCCGGTGCGGGCGGGTGTCCGCGAGTTCGCGGACGTCACCCTGCCGCCCTTCGAGATGGCGCTGCGCGAGGGCGGGGCCCGCTCGGTGATGGCCGCGTACAACGAGACCGACGGCGTCCCGGCCTCCGCCGACCCCGAGCTGCTGACCCGGCTGCTGCGCGAGGAGTGGGGCTTCACCGGCACGGTCGTCGCCGACTACTTCGGCATCAACTTCCTGCAGACCCTCCACCGCGTCGCCGGCACCCCGGCCGAGGCGGCCCACGCGGCCCTCGCCGCCGGCATCGATGTCGAGCTGCCCACCGTCAAGTGCTACGGGCAGCCGCTGGTGGACGCCGTGCGCGCCGGGCAGGTCCCCGAGGAGCTGGTGGACCGGGCGGTCCGCCGCGTGCTGCTGCAGAAGTGCGAACTGGGCCTGCTCGACGAGGACTGGACGCCCGAGCCCGCCGGCCCCGTCACCCTGGACTCCACGGGCAACCGGATCCTGGCCCGCCGCCTGGCCGAGGAGTCGGTGGTCCTGCTGGACAACCCGGACGGGCTGCTCCCGCTGGCCCCCGACACCCGGATCGCGGTGGTCGGCCCCCGGGCCGCCGACGCCCTGGCCATGCTGGGCTGCTACTCCTTCCCCTCCCACGTCCTCACCCACCACCCCGGGGTGCCGGCCGGCATCGAGATCCCGACCGTGCTCGACGCGCTGCGCACCGAACTGCCGGACGCGAAGGTGACGTTCGCACCGGGCTGCGACGTGACGGACCCGGACACCGCGGGCTTCGAGGAGGCGATCGCCCGCACCGCCGAGGCGGACGTGTGCGTGGCCGTGCTCGGTGACCGGGCGGGCCTGTTCGGGCGCGGCACCTCGGGCGAGGGCTGCGACGCGAGCGACCTTGGCCTGCCGGGCGTCCAGGGCGAACTGCTGGACGCCCTCGTCGCCACCGGTGTGCCGGTGGTGCTGGTCCTGCTGACCGGGCGCCCCTACGCCCTGGGCCGCTGGCAGGGCCGCCTGGGCGCGGTCGTCCAGGCCTTCTTCCCGGGGGAGGAGGGCGGCCCGGCGGTGGCGGGAGTGCTGTCGGGCCGCGTCAACCCCTCGGGCCGCCTGCCGGTGAGCGTCCCGCGCGAGCCCGGCGGCCAGCCCTGGACCTACCTCCAGCCGCCCCTCGGACTGGCCGGCGAGGTCAGCAACCTCGACCCGACACCGCTGTACCCCTTCGGCCACGGCCGCTCGTACACGGCGTTCGCCTGGGAGGACGTCACCGGCGGCGGGCACACCGAGATCGGCACGGACGGCTCCTGCGCGCTGTCCGTGACCGTCCGCAACACGGGTGACCGCGAGGGCGCGGAGGTGGTGCAGCTGTACCTGCACGACCCGGTGGCCTCGGTGACCCGTCCCGACGTCCGGCTGGTCGGCTACCAGCGCGTGGCGCTGTCCCCGGGCGAGGCCGCGCGGGTGACGTTCCGTTTCCACACGGACCTCTCGGCGTTCACCGACCGTTCGGGCCGCAGGGTGGTGGAGCCGGGCGCCCTGGAACTACGGTTGGCCGCGTCCAGCACGGACGTACGCCACACGGCGCATCTCACGCTCACGGGGCCGGTCCGGGTCACCGGGACCGGGCGGCGGCTGCGGTGCGAGACGGAGGTGTCGGGGGTGGGTTGAGCCTCGGGGGGGGCGATGGACAGGCTGCTTCACCACGAGCTGCGGGCCGTGCTGTCTGTCTGCGCGGCCCTCGCCCTCGCCCTGGCGGTGCGGGGTCTCCACCGCGGGTTCGCCGCACCGGACCGGCCCGGCGCACTGGCGCTCTGCCTCGGCGGCCTGCTCGCCTTCCTGGCGGTGTGGACCCTGCTGAAGGCGACCGGGCTCAAGTGGTTCAGCCATGTGCGGGACTTCGAGAAGGCCGTCCCCGTCGAGGACACCGGCGGGGCCCTGCCCACCGGCCGCTTCCTGCGCGACCGTCCGCTCAGCCTGCGGCTGTTCGGGCTGTACCTGGCCCTGGCGCTGCCCCTGGCCCACTGGGAGCCGGTGGCGCTGGGCGTGCTCCTGTGGTCGGCCCTGGACTGGACGGGTCAGGCCGCCGTGACCGCCCACTGGGAGCGCCGCAACGGCCTGCTGCTGTGGCGCGGCCGGGTCGGGGACAGGCCGTGGGAGCTGTCGGTCAGTCCTCGCCCAGCGACTCGAACCGCCAGCGGTGCACCGCCCGCGTGACCAGCTCGCCGTCCGGGTCGGGCAGTTCGGGCAGGTCGGCGTCGCGGGGGGCGTCCCACCAGGTGATGACGAGGACCCGGTCCTGCGGGGCGCGCAGGGTCTCGCGGCGCAGCGGCGCGCGGGGCAGGCGCTGGGCGCGGGCCCAGGCGAGCAGGTCCTCGCCCCGCCCGGGCACGGCCCGCGCCTCCCACATCAGGGCGACCGTCACGAGTAGAGGTTCTCCTTGCTGACCTCGTGCACGTGGTCGTGGTCGTGGCCGGGCACGTGCGGCTCGGTCACCGGCAGCGAGGAGTCCGCCGACAGGTCCCAGCCCGACGCGGCCCGGTTGCGGGCGACCATCTCGGCGCCGAGGGCGGCGACCATCGCCCCGTTGTCCGTGCACAGCTTGGGCCGCGGCACCCGCAGCCGGATCCCGGCGGCCTCGCAGCGCTCCTGGGCGAGCGCGCGCAGCCGGGAGTTGGCGGCCACGCCGCCGCCGATCATCAGGTGGTCGACGCCCTCGTCCTTGCAGGCCCGGACGGCCTTGCGGGTCAGCACGTCCACGACCGCCTCCTGGAAGGAGGCCGACACGTCCCGCACCGGCACCTCCTCGCCCGCCGCACGCCTGGCCTCGATCCAGCGGGCCACGGCCGTCTTCAGACCGGAGAAGGAGAAGTCGTAGGCCGGGTCGCGGGGGCCGGTCAGGCCGCGCGGGAAGGCGATCGCGTTCGGGTCGCCCTCCTTGGCGTACCGGTCGATGACCGGGCCGCCGGGGAAGCCGAGGTTCAGCACCCGGGCGATCTTGTCGAAGGCCTCGCCGGCCGCGTCGTCGATGGTGGCGCCCATCGGCCGGACGTCGGAGGTGATGTCCGAGGACAGCAGCAGCGAGGAATGGCCGCCGGAGACCAGCAGCGCCATCGTCGGCTCGGGCAGCGGGCCGTGCTCCAGCTGGTCCACGCAGATGTGGGAGGCGAGGTGGTTCACGCCGTAGAGGGGCTTGCCGAGCGCGTACGCGTACGCCTTCGCCGCGGAGACGCCGACCAGCAGGGCGCCGGCGAGTCCGGGACCGGCGGTGACCGCGATGCCGTCGAGGTCCCGGGCGCTCACCCCGGCCTCCTTCAGCGCGCGGTCGATGGTCGGGACCATCGCCTCCAGGTGGGCGCGGCTCGCGACCTCCGGGACGACGCCGCCGAAGCGGGCGTGCTCGTCGACGCTGGAGGCGACGGCGTCGGCCAGCAGGGTGGTGCCGCGGACGATGCCGACGCCGGTCTCGTCGCAGGAGGTCTCGATTCCCAGAACGAGGGGTTCGTCAGCCATGGATCTCGGTTCCTTGTACGGAGTTCTCGGGGGTGGTCAGGCGCATCACCAGGGCGTCCACGTTGCCCGGCTGGTAGTAGCCCCGCCGGACACCGATGGGCTGGAAGCCGAACCGCTCGTACAGCTTCTGCGCGCGCACGTTGTCGACGCGGCACTCCAGCATCACCTCGGCGCACTCGAAGGCGGTGGCCGCGCGCAGCAGTTCGGCCAGCAGCCGGCCGCCGAGCCCGGTGCCCCACAGCTCCCGGGCGACGGCGATGGTCTGGACGTCGGCCTGCTCGCCGGAGGAGACCAGGCCGGCGTACCCGACGATCCGGGAGCCGGCCTCGGCGACCACGTACCGCCGGTTGGCCTCGGGGCCGCGCGCGTGGGCCAGCTCGGACCAGAACATGCCCCGCGACCAGGCGTCGTCGGGGAACAGGTCCCGTTCGAGCTCCAGCACGGGGTCGATGTCCCACCAGCGCATCTCGCGCAGCGCGCACGTCTCGGGATCGGTCACGGGATCGGTCACTTGGGGGTGACCACCTTGTAGTTCTTGGGGACCTGGGCGTCGGGGCGGCGCAGGTAGAGCGGCCGCGGCGCGGGGAGCTCCTCGCCGGCCGCCAGCCGCTCGGCGGCGAGGCGGGCCAGGGCGGCGGCGGACACGTGCTCGGGTTCGTGCGCCTTGGGGAAGGTGTCCGGGTAGAGCAGCGCGCCCGCGCCCACCGCGGGCAGGCCGGCGACCTGCTCGGCGATGTCGGCGGGCCGGTCGACGGCCGGGTCGGTGAGGCGGGTGCGCGAATCGGCGTAGCGCGCCCAGTAGACCTCCTTGCGGCGGGCGTCGGTCGCGACGACGAACGGGCCCTCCAGGTCGGCGGCGTAGGCCAGGCCGTCCAGCGTGCACACGCCGTGCACGGGGACGCCGAGCGCGAGCCCGAAGGTGTCCGCGGTCATCAGTCCGACGCGCAGCCCGGTGTACGGGCCCGGCCCGACGCCGGCGACGATCCCGGTGACGGCGTCGAGCTTCCGTCCGGCCTCGGCGAGGACCCGGTCGATCGCCGGCAGCAGCAGTTCCCCGTGCCGTCGCGCGTCCACCTGGCTCGACGAGGCGATGACGTCGTGCCCGTCGTGCAGCGCGACGGTGACGGCGGGTGTGGCGGTATCCAGAGCGAGCAAGAGCACGCAAACAGCCTACGGCTCCCCGGGGCCCGGCACGGCCGCGCCCGCCGGGTCGCCGCCTGCTGCTACCGTCACCTTCCGTCACGGGACATGTACGCAGGGGCGTACGCAGAGCCGTACGACCGGGAGGTGACCGCCGGTGGCAGTCAGCAGCTCGTCCATCGTCGCCGCGCTCACCGCCGCGGCCCTCGCGACGGTCGGCTATCTCGCCCATCAGGCCTCCACGAGCCTCCCCGCGGGCGTGGGCCGGGCGCAGCCGGGCGTCACTCCGGCGCCCGGCACCTCGAAGGCACCGCCGGCCAGGACGGACCCGGCCGCGCTGCCCGGCGAGTCGGGCGAGGGCGCGCGGGTCGTGTACTCGCTGCGCCGGGACCGGGTGTGGCTGGTCGGCGCGAACGGCAAGGTCGCCCGCACGTTCGAGGTGGACCCGAGCGCGGTGGACCCGGCCCCGGGCCGCTACGCGGTCACGTCCCGCTCGAACTCGGTCACCGGGTCCGACGGGGTGCCCGTCGAGCACGTCGTGCGCTTCACCAGCGTGGACGGCATCGTGGTGGGCTTCAGCTCGGCCGTGGACGAGACGAGGGCCGCGCCCGATCCGAGAGTGCGCACGGGCGGCATCCGCCAGTCGCGGGCGGACGGCGACGTGATGTGGACGTTCGCGACGATCGGCCGCACGGTGGTCGTGGTCCGCTGATCAGGCGGCCTCGCGGTGCTCCTCGGCCGGCCCGGACAGCTCCGGCTCGGGGGCGCGCGGGGGCGTGGAGATCAGCGCCGCCGCCTCACAAGCCGCCAGCAGGTCGCTCATGGACACCCCGGCGACCGTGAACGGCAGCGGCTGCCTCTTGCTCTCTGCGGCCGGCATGGACGCCTCCTGGTGGTCGGGGGCGGACGTAGTTAGGCAGACCTAACTACGGACTGGATACCATGTGACCACGGACAAGACGCCGAACGCAACATCTTGCCGACGCCTTGTCGGAACGTTCATCGCATCCCCGCAATCACGCGCCCGGCCCGTACGCCGACCGGGTCACGCCGTCAGCGCGCTCAGGTCCGCCGGCGCCCAGCGTTCGCCCAGGCCCGTGATCGTCATGTGCCGGACCTCGTCGGTCGTGTCGCCCACCGCGCGGTGGATGACGACCTGGAGCCGGTCCTCGGTCAGTTCCTCGACCTTGCCCTCGCCCCACTCCACGACGACGACGGACTCGGGCAGCGAGACGTCGAGGTCCAGGTCCTCCATCTCGTCCAGCCCCCCGGACAGCCGGTAGGCGTCGACATGGACCAGCGGCGGCCCGTCGCCCAGCGAGGGGTGCACCCGGGCGATCACGAAGGTCGGCGAGGTGACGGCCCCGCGCACGCCGAGCCCCTCGCCCAGGCCGCGGGTCAGCGTCGTCTTGCCCGCGCCGAGCTCCCCGCTCAGCATCACCAGGTCACCCGCGCGCAGCAGTTTCGCGAGCCGGCGGCCCAGCTCCCGCATCTGCTCGGGGGACGTGACGACGATCTGGACGGAGGATCCGGGCTCAGCCGGGTTGTGCGGTGCTGCTGGTGCTTCCATAGCCCTTCACGGTAGCCGCTGCGGGCACGGCACCCGTGCGGGTGAGCAGGTCCGCGAGGCGGTCGGTGACCACTTCCGGGTGTTCCAGCATCACCAGATGCCCCGCGTCCGGCACCAGCACCAGCTCGGCGTCCGGCAGCAGGTCGGCGATGGCCTCGCTGTGCTCACTGGGCGTGACCAGGTCCTGCACCCCGGCCAGGACGAGGACCGGCAGGCCGGCGAAGTACGCGAGGGCCTCGGTCTTGTCGTGGTCGTTGAACGCCGGGTAGTACTCGGCGACCACGTCGATCGGGGTGCTCTCGATCATCCGCTCGGCGAAGCGCGCCACGGCCGGATCGACGTCCCGGGACGCGAACGAGTACCGCTTGATGATCCCGGCGAACAGCTCCGCGGTGGCCCGGCGGCCCTTCTCCACCAGCTCGGCCCGCTGCCCCAGCGCCTTCAGCACCCCCGGCAGCACCCGCCGCACCGCGTTGACGCCCGCGACGGGCAGCCCGTAGTTGACCTCGCCGAGGCGGCCCGACGACGTGCCCACGAACGCGACCCCGACGACCCGCTCGCGGATCAGCTCCGGGTACTGGTCGGCCAGGGCCATCACCGTCATGCCGCCCATGGAGTGCCCGGCCAGCACGATCGGGCCCTCGGGCACGGCCGCGTCGATGACGGCCTTGAGGTCGCGCCCGAGCTGCTCGATGGTGACCGACTCGCCGCGCGCCTGCGCCGCACCCCGCCCGGAGCGGCCGTGGCTGCGCTGGTCCCAGTGCACGGTCCGCACCACGCCCCGCAGGGCGGCCCGCTGGAAGTGCCAGGAGTCCTGGCTGAGGCAGTAGCCGTGGCTGAAGACGACGGTGACGGGCGCGGGTGCCTTGCGGCCGAAGAGCCTGCGCCGGCGCGGGCCCATGGCCGGGGCGGCCTCGGTGTCGACGTCGTCGACCTCGTAGTACAGCTCGGTGCCGTCGTCGGCGAACGCCTTGCCGGGCATGCCGCGCAGCGAGCCGTAGGGCCCCGCCGAGTCGAGGGCGAGCCGGGCCTTCTGGCGCATGCCCCGGCCGACCGTCATCCGCTCCAGGGCGACACCGGCGGCCGCGCCCGCGGCCACCACGCCTATCGCCACACCGGCGAGGCCGGTCGCCCGGCGCCAGCCCCCCGCCGCCCCCGCGGCGGAGGCCGCGACGGCCGCGGAGGCGACGTCCGCGACGACCTCCGCACTGCTCTCGCTCACGTACCGCTCCTCTTCGCCGGGCTGCCGGCCGGATGGACGCACCGGGGCGGATGATGCCCTGTGCCTGGTGGTGCCCTTGTTACCAGGGTGCCGTTCGTTCCTCGCGTGACCGGTCCTACCGGTGCGGGTTACCCGTCCTGTTCCTCATTCACATAGACGCGGGGAACGCGCGTTCCGATCCGGGTCACGATCTCGTAGGCGATGGTTCCGGCCGCCTGCGCCCAGTCCTCGGCGGTGGGTTCCCCACGGTCACCGGGCCCGAAGAGGACGGCCTCGGTGCCCTCCGCCGGTGTGTCGCCGCCCAGGTCGACGACGAACTGGTCCATCGCGACCCGGCCCGCGATCGTCCGCCACTTGCCCTCGACCAGCACCGGGCCGGCCGAGGAGGCGTGCCGCGGGATGCCGTCCGCGTAGCCGAGCGGGACCAGGCCGAGCGTGGTCTCGCCGGGCGTCACGTACCGGTGGCCGTAGCTGACGCCGTGGCCGCCCGGGACCTGCTTGACCAGGGCGAGCGAGGCGGACAGCGTCATCACCGGGCGCAGTCCGAAATCGGCCGGGGTGCCCAGCTCGGGGCTGGGCGAGATGCCGTAGGTCGCGATGCCGGTGCGGACCAGGTCGAAGTGGCTCTCGGGGAGCGTGAGCGTGGCCGGCGAGTTGGCGATGTGCCGGACCTCGGGCCGTACGCCCTGTCCCTCGGCGTGGGCGACCATCTCGCGGAACAGGCCGAGCTGGGCGGCGATGGAGGGGTGCCCGGGCTCGTCGGCGCAGGCGAAGTGCGACCACAGGCCGGTGACGCGCAGCAGCCCCTCGGCCTCGGCGCGCCGGGCCTCGCCGACCAGGGCGGCCCAGTCCTCGCCGGGCTGGCAGCCGTTGCGTCCGAGGCCGGTGTCGGCCTTGAGCTGCACCCGCGCGGGGCGGCCGGCCGCCCGGGCCGCCTCGGTGACCTCCCGCAGGGCCCACAGGCCGCTGACGGAGACGTCCAGGTCGGCCTCGATCGCCTCGCGCCAGGGTCCGCCGGGCGTCCACAGCCAGCACATGATGCGGCCGGGCAGTCCGGCGGCGCGCAGGGCGAGGGCCTCCTCGGGGGTGGCCGTGCCCAGCCAGCTCGCCCCCGCGGCGACGGCGGCACGGGCGCACGGGACAGCCCCGTGGCCGTACGCCTCCGACTTCACCACGGCCATCACGGCCGCGCCCGGGGCATGGGCACGCAGGGCCCGCACGTTGGCCCGCAGGGCGGCCAGGTCGATCTCGGCGCGGGCCCGCAGGGGCGCGGTCCGCGGGGCTGTTCTCTCGCTCATCGCGCCCAGTGTCTCAGAGGGCCCCCACCCGCCCGGGGCACCGGCCCCGCCGAACGACCGGGCGCAGGGCGCCGGGGTGCCGCACCGCGCCGGCCGACTGTTCTCCTGGCGCCATCTGGTCCCGTGCCCGGCCGCCCCACGTCCGGCGCCCGGCCCGGCGCTGCGGACGGGCAGGGGCCCTCCAGGCCCAGCAGAGCCCGCCGTCTGGGTCCCGTGCCCGGCCGACCCGCGTCCAGGCCCCCGGCCCGGCCGCTGCGGACAGGCAGGGGCCGTCCAAGCCCCGGCACGAGCCCGGAGCGGCAAGCCCGCCACAGGACGCCGAAGGCATCAGCCCCTCACCCCACCACGTTCCGCCACGCCTCCGGAATCGCCGCGGCCACATCATGCGCCCCCACCGGCGCCCCGCCCGCCGCCAGCCGCCCGGCCAGCCCGTGCACGTACGCCCCGACGCTCCCCGCGTCCACCGCGGACAGCCCCGCCGCCAGCAGTGAACCGGTCAGTCCCGACAGCACGTCCCCGCTGCCCGCCGTGGCGAGCCACGGCGTCCCCGTCGGGTTGACCCGCACCGCCCCGCCCGCCGAGTCGGCCACCAGCGTCGTCGATCCCTTCAGCAGCACGGTCGCCCCGTACCGCCCCGCCAGTTCCCGCACCGCGGCCAGCCGCCCCTCCTCGACCTCCCGGCGCTCCACCCCGAGCAGCGCCGCCGCCTCTCCCGCGTGCGGCGTCAGCAGGGTCGGTGCCCGGCGCGCCCGCACGGCCTCCACGTCCGCCAGCCGCAGCCCGTCCGCGTCGACGAGCACCGGCACGTCCGCCGCCAGCACCTCCCCGACGGTCGCCGCGTCGTCCCCGGCCCCCGGCCCGACGACCCAGGCCTGCACCCGCCCGGCGTGCTTCGGCCCCCGGTCCGACACCAGCGTCTCGGGGAACCGCGCGAGCACCGCGTCCCCGGCCGGCCCGACGTACCGCACGGCACCGGCCCCGCCCCGCAGCGCCCCGGCGACGGCGAGCACGGCGGCCCCCGGGTACCGGGCCGACCCGGCCGCGATGCCGACGACGCCCCGGCGGTACTTGTCGCTCTCCGCCCGCGGCACCGGCAGCAGCCGGGCCACGTCCGCGTGCTGGAGCGCCTCCAGCTCCGGCTCGGCGGGCAGGTCCAGCCCGATGTCGATCAGCCGCACCGACCCGGCGTACTCCCGCGCCGGGTCGATCAGCAGCCCCGGCTTGTGCGTCCCGAACGTCACCGTCAGATCGGCCCGGACGGCGACGCCCCGCACCTCCCCGGTGGCGACGTCCACCCCGCTCGGCAGATCGACGGCCACGACGGCTCCCCGCGACCGCGCGGCAGCGGCGGCCAGCGGCACCGCCTCGGGCCGCAGCCCGCCCTTTCCGCCGATGCCGACGATGCCGTCCACGACGAGATCGGCCCGCTCGATCATCTCCTCGACACCACCGCCCGCGGACCGACCGGTTCCGGCACCACCTACCCCGGCTCCACCGGTCCCCGCGCCCTCGCCCCCGCCGGTTCCGGCACCCCCGGCACCATCCCTGTCCGCGTCACCGCCACAGCCCCCGCCCGCCGCACCGACCCCCACGGCCCACCCCCCGGCCCGCTTCAGCGCCGCGAGCCCCGCCGCGTGCGCCCGCTCCGGCGCGAGCAGCACCGCCGTGACCCCGGCCCCGCGCCGGGCCAGCCGGGCACCGGCGTACAGCGCGTCACCGCCGTTGTCGCCGCTGCCGATCAGCAGCACCACCCGCCTGCCGTACACCCGCCCCAGCAGGTCGGCGCAGGCCGCGGCGAGTCCGGCGGCGGCGCGTTGCATCAGCGCCCCCTCCGGCAGCCGCGCCATCAGCTCCCGTTCGGCGGTCCTGACCGTGTCCACGCTGTACGCATTCCGCATGAGGGTCGAGTTTCCCGTACGGCCGCCCCACCACTCCCCCGCACCGGCGCACCTCCTTCCCGTGTCGCGTCCATTGACGCTCCGGCGCGCCTTTGCCAGACTCCCGGCCGCGCAGAAAGCGCTTGCACACCCCCCACGTCCACACGAAACCGAGGCCCCCATGGGACGCAGAGCCGCATTACTGGCCGCCGCCGGCGCCACCGCCCTCCTCACCGCCGCCGGCACCCTCACCGCCCCCGCCTCCGCGACCGCCGCCCCCACGCGCGCCCTGGCCTGCGGGGACGGTTCCTTCCAGGCGGAGGCCGTGCAGAGCGGCAGCACATGGACCGCCCGGCGCGGCGGCAGCACCGTCTACACCGGCACCGACCTGCGCGCCGCCGTGCAGGCGGCCGTCAGCAGCCTCACCCCCGGCCGTACCGTCAAGGAGCGGGTCGTGGTCCGCGGCTCGGGTTCGATGCCGGCGGGCTCCCGCATCTCGCTGCCGAGCTACACCGTCCTCGACGTCTGCGGGACGATCAACGTCACCGGCAGCGGTTCGGGCGACCAGGCGCCGGTGTACTCGCGCGGCACGCGGGACGTCGAGGTCCAGAACCTCAGGCTCACGGGCACGCCGCTGTACGGCGTCTTCCTGCGCAACGTGCAGAACGTCGTGCTCGGCCAGATCGACATGCGCCTGTCCTCCGGGCTGGGCGTGCGCATCGACAACCGCGGGGACACCAGCCAGTGGACCCGCAACGTCCGCATCGACAACGTCTACGTCTCCGGCGCGTCCAGCCACGCCGTCGAGACCTACGGCGTGGACGGCCTGACCGTCGGCACGGTGACGGCCCGCGACGTCGGCGAGTCCGGGCTGCTGCTCAACCAGACCGTCAACGCCACCGTCGGCAAGGTGGACGCGGAGAACGCGGGCACCGGCACGGGTTACGCCGCCTTCCGCATGGCCAACCGCAACGGGCGCGTCGGCAGCGGCTACCCCACCAACATCCGGGTCGGCGAGGTCGTCGCCCGCGGCGGCGGACGCGGCGTGTTCTGCGTCTCGGAGAGCGGCGGGGCGGTCATCGACCGGGTGACGCTCTCCGGCACCGGCAACAACTCGGTGCTGATCGAGAACTGCTACAACGTCAGCCTGGCCGCCCAGAGCGGCACCATCACCGGCGGCGGCGAACTGCGCCTGGCCGCACGCTCGGAGTTCCCGAACAACAAGGACATCACCATCCAGAACCTGACGGTCACCAACTCGGCCATCAGGGAAAGCCCGTGCGGCGAGAACACGACGTTCCGCAACATCACGCGGGTCAACACCAGCCAGTCGATCTGCTGACCCCGGCGCGTCCGGAAGCCCCCGCCCCGCACCCGGCGGGGGCTTCACACGCGCAGGCGGACCAGCGCCTCCATCGCCTCGCGTTCGATGCGCGCGAGGTCGGACAGCGCGGCGCCCGCCCGCGCGAGGCACTGGCCGTCCCCCGTCTCGCCGGCCCGTGCGATCAGCGCCGCGACGTCCGTCCACAGGGCGGCCGCCTCGGTGTACAGGGCGTGCCCGGTGCGCAGCGGCTCGCTGTCGAGCCACTGGGCGCACTCGGCGAGGAAGTCGCGGTAGAGGTTGCGGAACAGGGCGCCGCCGGTGCCGGCCCGCTCCATCAGGAGGGCGGCCTGCGGCAGGTCCCGCCGCGGGTCGGCGGCGCGTTCGAACCAGCGTGGGACGAGCTTGCCGGCCTTCTCGATGCCCCGGTGGCCCAGGTTGGCGATGGGCGGGTCGAGGAAGGCGTCCGCACAGGCGGTGACGGCGGGGACGATCCCGGCCCGCGGGTCCGGCGGCTGCCCCGGGGCGGTGAGGGTGAAGGACCGGTGCCGGGCCGTCATCGGCCCGCGCGCGGCCCGGGCCCGGGCGAGCCCGTCCAGGCCGGTGGTCACCGCGCCGCCCTGCTGTTCGGTGTCCACGAGGAGGGCCCGGTGCTCGTCGTAGCCGTACAGGGCGACGACGTGGCCGCCGAAGTGCACTTCGGTGGTGAAGTAGTCCAGGTGGTAGCTGTCGAGCTGGAGTCCGACGGGCCGCCCGGCGTCGACGGCCGCCGTCACGTTCTCCCATCCCCTGCGGGCGGACGCGGTCTCCCGGACGTCGAGGTCCAGCCCCAGGTGGGCGGCCAGGTTCCGGGTGAGTTCGAACGGCTTGACCCGTCCTCCGAGGAACGGGAAGTCCAGCTGCCTGCTGTCCCAGTAGACGAAGGACAGCCCGGAGCCGAGGCCGAAGAGCATCGGCTCGGACAGATCGATGCCCTGGTGCCGCAGCAGCACTCCCACCGCCGTCGTCTCGCAGTGCCGCCCGCCGCGGGTGTCGACACCTTGCACCGTGACCATGCCGCGCCTCCTGCCGATACGCTACGATCGACCTGTGATTTGAACCTGTTCAAAAGTTCGGTCCGAGTATCGTCCTCAAGGGGAGGCCAGACATGGCCGGAACCACCACGACCACGGCGAGCGACTCACCCGCCACCGCCCTCGGCCCCACGGCCCTCGTCCTCGGCACCCTCTCCGCCGTCGGTACCTGGGTGTTCCTGATCCCCTGGTCGGTGCCGGCCGGGGCGCTGGCCGTCACCTTCGGCGCGATGGGCATGCACTACGCCCGCAAGGGAACGGGCCGGATGTGGACGGCGGCGACCGGCACCGTGCTGGGCGCGGCGGGCTTCCTCGGCACCCTCATCCTCCTGTGGGCGATGTTCTGAGCCGCCGGCCCGCGTCACGCCTCGGCGACGACGACGGCCGAGGCCACCCCGGCGTCATGACTCAGCGACACGTGCCAGGTCCGTACGCCGAGTTCGGCGGCCCGCGCGGCGACCGTCCCGGTGACCCGCAGCCGGGGCTGCCCGCTGTCCTCGACGTACACCTCGGCGTCCGTCCACAGCAGCCCGCCCGGGGCGCCGAGCGCCTTGGCCAGTGCCTCCTTGGCGGCGAACCGGGCCGCCAGGGAGGCGACTCCCCGCCGCTCCCCGCTGGGCAAGAACAACTCCCGCTCCACGAAAAGCCGTTCGGCCATCGCGGGCGTACGCTCCAGTGACGCCGCGAACCGATCGATCTCGGCGACGTCGATCCCGACCCCGATGATGCTCATGCGCAGCACCCTACGGCGACCAGCGCGCCGGGCACGGAAGGGACGGCCTCACCGGCCGCGAACGCCACGGGGACCGGCAGCTGACGGAGCCGGCCGGTCCCCGGACCCGCGATCTTGAACTGCCCCTCCGACTTGTACAGTTCGCGATGACCGCGATGTGCACACGGCATCGCACGCAACGGGAGGAAACGCACCACCATGAAGGTCAAGTCGCTGGGAACCGCGGCCACTTCGATAGCTCTCCTCGCCACGGCCCTGACCGGCACCGTGGCCACCGCAGGCACCGCCGCCGCGGCCCCGCCGAAGGACTGCAGCAAGGCGATCGTGAACGTCAAGGCCAAGGAGACCGTCAAGGTCCGCACCGCGCCGAAGACCTCCGCCACGGCCCTCGGCATCTGGGGCAAGGGCAAGCGCGGCGCCATCTGCAACGACGGCAAGGCCTACAAGGGCGGCTCGTACAAGGCCTGCGGCAAGAAGAGCAACCTGTGGTACTACGGCGGCGACAAGGTCAACGGCTGGGTCCCGAAGACCTGCATCAACTGGTGATCACCGGCGCGGCCGGCTGAAGGAGGGGCGGACGGCAGCGGCCGTCCGCCCCGTCCGCTCACTCCACGGTCACCGACTTGGCCAGGTTCCTCGGCTGGTCCACCTCGTTGCCGCGCGCCGTCGCCAGCTCACACGCGAACACCTGCAACGGCACCGTGGCCACCAGCGGCTGCAGCAGGGTCGGCGTGACCGGGATCCGGATCAGATGGTCCGCGTAGGGCGCGACCGCCTCGTCGCCCTCCTCGGCGATGACGATCGTCCGGGCACCGCGCGCCCTGATCTCCTGGATGTTCGACACGATCTTGTCGTGCAGCACCGACCGCCCGCGCGGCGACGGCACCACCACGACGACCGGCAGGTCCTCCTCGATCAGCGCGATCGGCCCGTGCTTCAGCTCGCCCGCCGCGAACCCCTCGGCGTGCATGTAGGCGAGTTCCTTCAGCTTGAGGGCGCCTTCCAGGGCCACCGGGTAGCCGACGTGCCGGCCCAGGAACAGCACCGTGTCCTTCGAGGCCAGCGTGCGCGCCAGCTCCCGCACCGGCTCCATCGTCCCCAGCACCCGCTCCACCGCACCGGAGATCGACGACAGGTCCCGGATCACCGCCCGGATCTCGTCGCCCCACTTGGTGCCCCGGACCTGGCCGAGGTACAGGGCGACCAGGTAGCAGGCGACGAGCTGCGTCAGGAACGCCTTCGTGGAGGCCACGGCGACCTCCGGACCGGCGTGCGTGTACAGCACCGCGTCGGACTCGCGGGGGATCGTCGAGCCGTTGGTGTTGCAGATCGCCAGCACCTTGGAGCCCTGCTCGCGGGCGTGCCGCAGGGCCATCAGCGTGTCCATGGTCTCGCCGGACTGCGAGATGGCGATCACCAGCGTCTGCGCGTCCAGGATCGGGTCCCGGTAGCGGAACTCGCTGGCCAGCTCCACCTCGCACGGGACGCGCGTCCAGTGCTCGATGGCGTACTTGGCGATCATCCCGGCGTGGAAGGCCGTGCCGCACGCCACGATGACGACCTTGTCGATCTCGCGCAGCACCCGCGGCGGGATCCGCACCTCGTCCAGGGTCAGCGATCCGGAGCCGTCGATCCGGCCCAGCAGGGTGTCGGCGACCGCCTTGGGCTGCTCGGCGATCTCCTTGAGCATGAAGTAGTCGTAGCCGCCCTTCTCGGCGGCCGAGGCGTCCCAGTCCACGTGGTAGGAGCGCACGTCGGCCGGACGGCCGTCGAAGCCCGTCACCACGACGCCGTCCCGGCGCAGCTCCACCACCTGGTCCTGCCCCAGCTCGATCGCGTTGCGCGTGTGGGTGATGAACGCGGCGACGTCCGAGGCGAGGAAGGCCTCGCCCTCGCCGACCCCCACCACCAGGGGCGAGTTCCGCCGGGCGCCGACCACCACGTCGGGCTCGTCGGCGTGCACCGCGACCAGCGTGAACGCGCCCTCCAGCCGCCGGCACACCAGCCGCATCGCCTCGGCGAGGTCCGCGCAGGAGGAGAACTCCTCGGCGAGCAGATGCGCCACGACCTCGGTGTCCGTCTCGGAGGACAGCGCGTGGCCGCGCTCCTGGAGCTCGGCCCGCAGCGCCGCGAAGTTCTCGATGATGCCGTTGTGGACGACCGCGACCCGGCCCGCGTTGTCGATGTGCGGGTGGGCGTTGGCGTCGGTCGGTCCGCCGTGGGTGGCCCACCGGGTGTGGCCGATGCCCGTCGTGCCCGTCGGCAGCGGCCTGCCGTCCAGTTCCTTCTCCAGGTTGAGGAGCTTGCCGGCCTTCTTGGCCGTCGCGAGCCCGCCGTCGGCCAGGACGGCGACGCCCGCCGAGTCGTAGCCCCGGTACTCCAGCCGCTTCAGCCCGGCCGTCACGACCTCGAGCGCCGACTGCGGCCCCACGTATCCCACGATTCCACACATGGGCGGCAGCTTAGGGTCGATCTCCGCGCCGAACGGGCCGTTGCGTGCCCGAAATCGGAAATTCCCGCCGGGGTACGAACGGCTCGGCCCCCGTGACGCACGCCACAGCCGTTCCTCCCGTTGGCCTGATTCCTCCCCCGCTGTGCGGCGTGAAGCACCCGCGTGACGGATCCCACCTCACCGTCCGTTCGTACGCCCGTAACAATGGACTGTGATCTCCCCGGTCTCCTCGATGCCCCGGAGCGCCCACCGGCCCCGCCCGGAGGCGACTCCCTACGTCGACCTCACCCGAGCCGAATGGAGCGCGCTGCGTGACAAGACGCCGCTGCCCCTGACGGCCGAGGAGGTCGAGAAGCTGCGCGGTCTCGGCGACGTGATCGACCTGGACGAGGTACGGGACATCTACCTCCCGCTGTCCCGGCTCCTCAACCTCTACGTCGGCGCCACGGACGGCCTGAGAGGGGCGCTCAACACGTTCCTCGGCGAGCAGGGCTCCCAGTCCGGCACCCCGTTCGTCATAGGGGTCGCCGGCTCGGTCGCCGTCGGCAAGTCGACGGTCGCCCGCCTGCTGCAGGCCCTGCTCTCCCGCTGGCCCGAGCACCCGCGCGTCGAGCTGGTCACCACCGACGGCTTCCTGCTGCCCACCCGGGAACTGCAGGCCCGCGGCCTGATGTCCCGCAAGGGCTTCCCCGAGTCCTACGACCGCCGCGCCCTGACCCGTTTCGTCGCCGACATCAAGGCCGGCAAGGACGAGGTCACGGCCCCGGTCTACTCCCACCTCATCTACGACATCGTCCCCGACCAGCGCCTGACGGTCCGCCGCCCGGACATCCTGATCGTCGAGGGCCTGAACGTGCTGCAGCCCGCCCTGCCCGGCAAGGACGGCCGCACCCGGGTCGGCCTCGCCGACTACTTCGACTTCAGCGTCTACGTCGACGCCCGCGTCGAGGACATCGAGCACTGGTACCTCAACCGCTTCCGCAAGCTGCGCGAGACCGCCTTCCAGAACCCGTCCTCGTACTTCCGCAAGTACACCCAGGTCTCCGAGGAGGAGGCCCTCGACTACGCGCGCACCATGTGGCGCACGATCAACCGGCCGAACCTCGTCGAGAACATCGCCCCCACCCGCGGCCGCGCCACCCTCGTCCTGCGCAAGGGCCCGGACCACAAGGTGCAGCGCCTGAGCCTGCGCAAGCTGTGACCGTTACGCTGCCGCCATGCTGCATCTGCGCCTGATCACGCCGTCCGAGAAGACCGGTGACGTGGTCCGTCTGATCGAGGGGACGGTCGGCACCACGCACCTCGTCGTGCTGCCGGGCGCGGCCCGTGACCCCGCCGGCGACGTCGTGATGTGCGACGTGGCCCGGGAGGCGGGTGACGAACTCCTCGACCGCCTGCGGGAACTGGAACTGGAGGAGTGCGGCTCGATCTCCGTGGAGAACATCGACCTGTCGATGTCGAAGCGGGCCGACGAGGCGGAGGCCGAGGCGCCGGGCGAGGGCGCGGACGCGGTGCTGTGGGAGCACCTGACCGACGCCACGCACGAGGAGTCGACGCTGTCGGTCACCTACCTGGCGTTTCTCACCCTGGCCACCATGATCGCGGCCTGCGGCGTGGTGCTGGACAACGCCATCCTGATCGTGGGCGCGATGGCGGTGGGCCCGGAGTTCGGCCCGCTCGCGGGCATCTGCACGGCGGTGGTGCAGCGCGCGCCCCGCCTGGCGCTGCGCTCGCTGACCGCCCTGCTGGTGGGTTTCGCCGTGGCGATGGTGGTGACGGTCGGCTTCAGCCACTTCATGGACGCGGTGGACCTGTTCAGCGAGGAGAAGCTGGAGAGCGACCGCCCCAACACCGGTTTCGTCTACGCCCCCGACTGGTTCTCCTTCGTCGTGGCGGTCCTCGCCGGCGCCGCGGGCACGCTCTCGCTGACCTCCGCCAAGTCCGGCGCCCTGGTCGGCGTCGCGATCTCGGTGACCACGGTCCCGGCCGCCGCCAACGCGGCGGTGGCCCTCAGCTACGGCGACATGAAGCAGACCTTGGGTTCGACGGAACAGCTCCTGCTCAACCTGCTGGGCATCATCCTGGCCGGCACCCTCACCCTGCTGACCCAGAAGTGGCTCTGGCGACGCCAGCGGCAACGGCAGCGCGCCTAGGGGCTGTCCCGCAAAGACCGCGGGTAGGCACCCTGAGCCTCGCGGCCATCCAGCGTCACGGCATGCCCGCGCCGTGACGCCCCGGCTCCACACTGCGGACGGGCTACGTCATCAACTCGATATGCGGATGCTCGGGCTCCGCCGGGCAGACGAACAGGTGCTGCCGGTAACCGCTGCCTATCTGGACCCCGGTCGCGTTGTAGCCGCGGTGGCCGGGGTACGGTCCAGCACCTGGGTGGGGGTGCGGAGACCAGCTGTTCCCGGCGTCGTCCCCTTCCTCGAACGTGGCGACGGTCATCAGGACCTCCATGCCGGTGCCGCACTCGGAGCAGGGCAGAGGGCTGGGGTCGGTGGAGTTCCAAGCGGGCCAGCCGCCGACCTTCCAGCCGGGTGCGTTGGACAACACACAGTCGTAGTACGTGACCGGGTCCATGTCTTCCTCTGCCGCCTGCGGCACACTCCATCGCTTGAGCTGCTCCCGCAGTTCTTCGCTCAGCTCCAGATGGTCTGGGTACTCGGTGATCTGCTCCGGTTCGAGCACGCACGGATCCGGCAGATAGCCGTCGAACTGCACTGCGGGCGGCTCGGGGGGCGTGTCGAGAATGTCGGTGACGGCGGCCGCCGAACGCCAGAAGAGCAGGGTCCTGGGCATGATCGGATGATCGAAAGGGCACCACAGAACCTGCAGCAGGTCCTTGCCCTCCGGCGGGCTCAGATCGGGCACATCCCGTGCGTACAGTTGCGCGACGGGCAGCATCGCTATGGGGCCGTCGTACGACTGGACCGCCAGCCTCACCGGATACGTCCGAGGGGGCCGGATCCGCTCGAGAGTCTCCCGTTCTTCCGAAGTCAGGTCCCGGCCGTGCGAGGCGGCGAAGATCCTTCGTTCCAGCCGCAGATCCGCCGGGGACAGGGCTGGGTTGATGCCATCCACCACATGCGGTTCCTCGCAATGCGGCCACGGCTCCCCGGCGGGCCACAGCAGCGGCCCGCCGATCGAGCTGTCGTGCCACGTCGGCGCCCCAGGGCGGGGGTGCAGACGGGTCGCCGTGCGGGCCAGCGGAGCCAGTTGAGGAAAGACCGCGGCAACGTCGATCGGCCGTGGCGGAGTGACAGGGTTGACATTCATGGCCGCGATCTTGCCAATCGCCTCTGACAACGACCCTCGTGGCCGCCCCACGAAGAACTCCGGCACGGGCGCCGCCCGGGAGAGCGCTGCCGTCGATCCGTCGTCGGCAGATGGCCCGCGAGCAGGTCCACGATCGCCGCCATGTACCACCTGAACAGGGACGACCTCGACGCGTCCGTTCCGTCCGGACCGCCGACACAGTTCTGCTGGTCACGGCACATTGGCGCACCAATCCGGGCCGCTACGCCCGAGGCGAATGCAGGATCTTCAACGGGACAACCCTCAGGGGCGCGGGGAACTGCGCGCAAGGCCACGGACAACCCGCGGCCCGCACGCCACGATCCCCCACCCCGCACCCGGAGACCCGACTACCCCAGCGCCGTCTTCACCACATCGGCCAGCCGCCCCGCCACCGACCGAGCCTGCTCGATGTCCGCCGCCTCGACCATGACCCGCACCAGCGGCTCGGTCCCCGAAGGCCGCAGCAGCACCCGCCCGGTCTCCCCGAGCTCCCGCTCCGCGTCCGTCACCGCCGCCGCCAGCTCCGCGGAGGTCTTCACCCGGGACCTGTCCACGTCGGGCACATTGACCAGCACCTGCGGCAGCCGCTCCATCACGGACGCCAGCTCCCGCAGCGGACGACCGCTCTGCGCGACCCGCGCCGCCAGCAGCAGCCCGGTCAGGGTGCCGTCACCCGTGGTCGCGTGGTCGAGGATGATCACGTGCCCGGACTGCTCGCCGCCGAGCGCGAACCCGTGCTCCTTCATCTCCTCCAGCACGTACCGGTCCCCGACCGCCGTCTGGACGAGCCGGATGCCCTCGCGCTCCATGGCGATCTTGAACCCGAGGTTCGACATCACGGTGGCCACGACCGTCTCGGACCGCAGCGTGGACTGCTCCCGCATGGCCAGGGCGAGCACGGCGAGGATCTGGTCGCCGTCCACCTCCTCGCCCGTGTGGTCCACGGCGAGGCACCGGTCGGCGTCGCCGTCGTGCGCGATGCCCAGGTCGGCCCCGTGCTCGACGACGGCGGCCTTGAGCTTGTCCAGGTGCGTCGAACCGCACCCGTCGTTGATGTTGAGCCCGTCCGGCTCGGCGCCGATCGTGACGACCTCGGCACCGGCCCGCTGGAACGCCTCGGGCGAGACCCGGGCGGCGGCGCCGTGCGCCTCGTCCAGGACGACCTTCAGCCCGTCGAGCCGGTTCGGCAGGACACCCAGCAGATGCTCGACGTACCGGTCGAAGCCCTCGTCGTAGTCCCGCACGCGGCCCACGCCGGCGCCGGTCGGCCGGTCCCACGGGGCGCCGGTGCGGTGCTCCTCGTAGACGGACTCGATCCGGTCCTCCAGCTCGTCGGCGAGCTTGTGGCCGCCGCGCGCGAAGAACTTGATGCCGTTGTCGGGCATGGCGTTGTGGCTCGCGGAGAGCATCACACCGAGGTCCGCGCCGAGCGACCCGGTCAGGAACGCCACCGCGGGCGTCGGCAGCACACCGACCCGCAGGACGTCCACGCCGGCGCTGGCGAGACCCGCGACCACGGCGGCTTCCAGGAACTCCCCGGAGGCCCGGGGGTCACGACCGACGACCGCGGTCGGCCGGTGCCCCTCGAAGGTTCCCGCCTCGGCCAGTACGTGCGCCGCGGCCACGGAGAGGCCCAGGGCCATCTCCGCCGTGAGATCCGCGTTGGCGACACCGCGCACGCCGTCCGTGCCGAAGAGTCGTCCCACTGTGGTGTCCTCCGAATTACTGAAGAGAGTGCGGCTCACTCCCCGCGTGCCCGCCCCTGAGACTGTCCGGGGGCGGGAGGGGTGGTGTAAACGAACCGCCCCGGCAGCACAGTCCGTGCCGCCGGGGCGATCGTTGCGAAGCCAGTCGCAAGGACGGGCGACGCGATTAGCGCTTGCTGTACTGCGGCGCCTTGCGGGCCTTCTTCAGACCGGCCTTCTTGCGCTCGACCGCACGGTCGTCGCGGCGGAGGAAGCCGGCCTTCTTCAGCGGGCCGCGGTTGTTGTCGACGTCGGCCTCGTTCAGCGCGCGGGCGACACCGAGACGGAGCGCACCGGCCTGACCGGAGACACCGCCACCGGCGATGCGGGCGATGACGTCGTAACGGCCCTCGAGCTCCAGAACCTTGAAGGGCTCGTTGACTTCCTGCTGGTGCACCTTGTTCGGGAAGTAGTCCTCGAGGGTGCGACCGTTGATCTTCCACTTGCCGGTGCCCGGGACGATCCGGACGCGGGCGATGGCGTTCTTGCGACGGCCCAGGCCGGCGGCCGGCTGGGGCTCGCCGAAGCGGGACGCCATGGACTCCGAGGTGTACTCACCCTCGACGGGGACCTCGGACTCGGTGGTGTAGCTGTCGATGTCAAGCTCTTCGAGCGGCTGCTCGGCAGTGGTCTCGGCCACGATTCTCCTCAGATTCTCTTCAGTCTTAGGGGGTGGCCGGACTTACTGCGCGACCTGGGTGATCTCGTACGGCTGCGGCTGCTGCGCGCCGTGCGGGTGCTGGTCACCCTTGTAGACCTTCAGCTTCGAGAGCATCTGACGGCCCAGAGTGTTCTTGGGGAGCATGCCCTTGACGGCCTTCTCGATGGCCTTCTCGGGGTTCTTGTCGAGCAGCTCGTCGTAACGGACGGAGCGCAGACCACCCGGGTAGCCGGAGTGGCGGTACGCCATCTTCTGGGTGCGCTTGTTGCCGGAGAGGTGCACCTTGTCGGCGTTGATGATGATGACGAAGTCACCAGCGTCGACGTGCGGCGCGTAGATCGGCTTGTGCTTGCCCCGGAGAAGGGTCGCTGCGGTGGAGGCGAGACGGCCCAGGACGACGTCCTGAGCGTCAATGACGTGCCACTGGCGCGTCACATCGCCGGGCTTGGGGCTGTACGTACGCACGGTTCGTAGCCTTCGCTTCGAGTGAATGGTCCTGAACAGGTCACCGAAACGATCACGACAGCCTTGACCGCACTGCGGTGACGCAAACCGCGTGCTGGTCGCTGGTCATCGGCCCGGTGGACCGGTGTAAGGGCCCGTCCCGTGAGAATGAGCAAGCCAATACACAACGAACAAGCAGAATACCGGGGTGTTCGACAAGGGTCAAAACGCGGGATCACCGGCCCTGGGCGCTCCGCTGCGCGCACAGCGCGGCACACAGAGTCACCGCCCTGCGCAGCGTCCGCCGCCGCACCGGCCGGGCGTACGGGAACACCGCCGAGAGCGCCACCTCGGTCACCACCCCGGCGCACCAGCGCGCCGGGGAGACGCCGCCGCGCGCCCGGCGGCAGGCCCGCACCGCCCCCACCACGACGGACGGCCAGACCCCGAGTGCCGCGGCCGGCCCCACCGACAGGCAGGCCAGCAGCACCACGGCCGGCAGCAGTCGTCCCAACCACCCGAAGATGCCGCCTTTGCCCGTGCGCATGGGAGGAACGCTAGGGGCTGCGGACCCCGCCGGGGCGGACCAGCACGCCCCATGTCCCGTCTAAGATGCGCCCCATGAGCTATGGGCAGGGGGGACCTCAGTCCCAGTGGGATCCCTGGAAACCGCAGTCGCAGCAGCCCTGGAACAGCGGGAGCGGCCAGTCCCCGGACTGGGCGGCGCTCGCTGAGGCCTCCGAGGCCCGCAACAAGCGACGCCGGCTGCTGCTCGTGGGCGGCGGCGCGCTCGCCACGGTCGCGATCGGCACCGCCGTGGCGGTGGCCGTGGTCTCGGCCAACGGCGACGGCCGGACGAACAGCCCGGCCTCGCTGCCCTCGGCTGACCTCCCCAGCGGCACGGCCTCGGCCCCGTCGTTCGCGCCGACCAGCGCTCCTCCCCCGCTGGACCCGAAGGACTTCGTCTCCAGCGCGCGGAAGGACAAGGCCCCGCTCAGCCCGGAGACGCTCTTCCCGGGCACCCAGCTGACGATGGGCGACACGGTCTACAAGAAGGGCCCGACCGCCGACACGAGGAGCTGCGCCTCGGCCGCCGGCGGCACCCTGCGCAAGGTCCTCACCGCCAACGACTGCACGCGTCTGATACGTGTGACGTACGTCAAGGACGGCATCGCGGTCACCATGGGCGTGGCGGTCTTCGACACCGAGGCCCAGGCGCTCAAGGCCAAGAGCCAGACCGACAGGAAGAGCTTCGTGAAGTCGCTCTCCGGCGGCGGCGTGAAGGGCTTCTGCGAGTCCGCCGTCTGCAACACCACGAGCAACTCCTACGGCCGCTACGCCTACTTCGCCAACGCGGGCTTCACCAGCGGCAAGGACGTCACCACCAAGGACACCGAGGTGTTCCGCACCAGCGGCGACCTCCAGCAGTTCACGTTCAACCAGATCCGCCGCCGCGGCGAGGCCCAGGCCTCGGCCGCGGCGAACGAGTGACCGGCGCTCAGCAGCACCCGGCCGACGGCAGCGACCGCTTGTTCCGCGCCTCCCTGCTGCGCGCGGCGAGCAACTCGTCGGCCGGATAGCCGACTTCCTCCAGCGTCAGCCCGTGCGGCCGGACGACGTGCACGGCCGAGTCGCGCACCCCGGCCGCCAGCACCTTCGCGGGCCAGTCCGGCGGCCGGTGCCCGTCGCCCACGAACAGCAGCGCCCCGATGAGCGAGCGCACCATGTTGTGGCAGAAGGCGTCGGCCCGCACGGTCGCCGTGATGATGCCGTCGTCGCCGCGCACCAGGCTCAGCTCCTGCAGCGTGCGGATGGTGGTGGCCCCTTCCCGCTTCTTGCAGTAAGCGGCGAAGTCGTGCTCGCCCAGCAGCCCGCGGGCGGCCTCGTTCATGGCGTCGACGTCGAGCGGCCAGTCGTGCCACAGCACGTGGTTGCGCAGCAGCGGGTCGACGCCGCCGGGGTTGTCGGTGACCCGGTAGGCGTACCGCCGCCACACCGCCGAGAAACGGGCGTCGAACCCGCTGGGCGCCTCCCTGAGGGCCCAGACCCGTACGTCCCGGGGCAGCCGCCCGGCGAGCCGCTTGAGCAGCTTCTGGTGGTGCTCACGCCAGACGTCCTCCGGCAGGTCGACGTGGGCGACCTGCCCCCGGGCGTGCACCCCGGCGTCGGTCCGCCCGGCCACCGTCAGCTCGTACACGGTGTCCCCGGACCGCGTCACGGTCCGCAGGGCGTCCTCGATCTCCCCCTGCACGGTCCGCCGCCCCCCGGCCTGCTTGGCCCACCCGGAGAACTCGGTCCCGTCGTACGACAGGTCGAGCCGTACCCGGACGTGGCCCGGTGCTGCTTCCTCACTCACCCCTGGATCCTCTCACCCACACAAAGACGGGCCCGCCCCCTCGAAAGGGAACGGACCCGCCGATGACGCCCTTCAGGGGCGCGGGGAACTGCGCGCACAACCACGGCGAACCGCGAGCCGCCGGCCGTCAGCCCCCGGCAGACGCTTACGCGTCCTTGGACTCCTCGGTGTCCTCGGCCTTGGTCGTGTCGACCTGGGCCTCGGCAGCCTCGGCGTCCTTCGCGGCGCGCTTGGTCGCGGCCTCGGCCTCGCCGGTCGCCTCCTGCGCCACCGTCAGCGCCTCCACCAGCTCGATGACGGCCATGGGCGCGTTGTCGCCACGGCGGTTACCGATCTTGGTGATGCGGGTGTAGCCACCCGGACGGTTCTCGTAGCGCGGGCCGATCTCGGTGAAGAGCGTGTGGACGATGCTCTTGTCCGTGATGACCTGGAGCACCTGACGGCGGTTGTGAAGGTCGCCCTTCTTCGCCTTGGTGACCAGACGCTCGGCGTAGGGGCGCAGCTTGCGCGCCTTCGCCTCGGTGGTGGTGATCCGACCGTGCTCGAACAGCGACTTCGCGAGGTTCGCGAGCATCAGCTTCTCGTGCGCGGCGCTGCCGCCCAGACGGGCACCCTTGGTGGGCTTCGGCATGGTGTTTCTCCTAGGTGTCTGCCCCGGCCGTATCAGGTACCGGGGTCAGTATCCGAGCAGGCGGTCGCCTGTCGGAGATCCGGGGGGCGCCCCGGAAGGGGCGCGGGGAACTGCGCGATCGAGCACAGCGCACCCGCACCCGGGTACGGACCGGAAGGCCCGAGCTCTCAGTACTGCTCGGTCTCGACGAACCCGGCGTCCGCGTCGTCGTCCGCGCCGAAGGCGTCGGCGGCGGCGGTCGGGTCGAATCCGGGCGGGCTGTCCTTCAGGGCCAGGCCCATGCCGGCCAGCTTCGCCTTGACCTCGTCGATCGACTTCGCACCGAAGTTGCGGATGTCGAGCAGGTCCGCCTCGGACCGCGCGACGAGCTCACCCACGGAGTGGATGCCCTCACGCTTGAGGCAGTTGTACGACCGAACGGTGAGCTCCAGCTCCTCGATCGGCAGCGCCAGGTCGGCGGCGAGGGCGGCGTCCGTCGGGGACGGACCCATGTCGATGCCCTCGGCGTCGATGTTCAGCTCGCGGGCGAGACCGAACAGCTCGACCAGGGTCTTGCCCGCGGAGGCCATGGCGTCGCGCGGGCGCATCGCCTGCTTGGTCTCGACGTCGACGATCAGCTTGTCGAAGTCGGTCCGCTGCTCGACACGCGTGGCCTCGACCTTGTACGTGACCTTGAGCACCGGCGAGTAGATCGAGTCGACCGGGATGCGGCCGATCTCCTGGCCGACCTGCTTGTTCTGCACGGCGGAGACGTAACCGCGGCCGCGCTCGACCGTCAGCTCCATCTCCAGCTTGCCCTTGCCGTTGAGCGTGGCGAGGACGAGGTCGGGGTTGTGCACCTCGACACCGGCCGGGGGCGCGATGTCGGCGGCGGTGACCAGACCCGGGCCCTGCTTGCGCAGGTACATCACGACCGGCTCGTCGTGCTCCGAGGAGACGACCAGCTGCTTGATGTTGAGGATCAGGTCGGTGACGTCCTCCTTGACGCCCGGCACGGTGGTGAACTCGTGCAGCACGCCGTCGATGCGGATGGACGTGACCGCCGCACCCGGGATCGAGGACAGGAGGGTCCGGCGCAGGGAGTTGCCGAGGGTGTAGCCGAAGCCCGGCTCCAGCGGCTCGATCACGAACCGGGAGCGGAATTCGTCGACGACCTCTTCGGTCAACGAGGGACGCTGAGCGATCAGCATGTGTGGATCAGATCCTTCAGTCGTGGACGCCCGCTATTTGACGCCCGACGTGAACCGCCCCCGGCAAAGAAGAGGCGGGTACTGCAAGGGTACGGGCGATACGGCCCTTTTACGGAGCCGTACCGCCCGGAAACCGTGAACCCGAAGGCGTCGCGTCAGACGCGGCGGCGCTTCGGCGGACGGCAGCCGTTGTGCGGGGTCGGGGTGACGTCCTGGATGGAGCCGACCTCGAGGCCCGTGGCCTGCAGGGAGCGGATCGCGGTCTCACGACCGGAACCCGGGCCCTTCACGAACACGTCGACCTTGCGCATGCCGTGCTCCTGGGCGCGGCGGGCAGCCGACTCGGCGGCCATCTGCGCGGCGAACGGCGTGGACTTCCGGGAACCCTTGAAGCCGACGTGGCCGGCGGAGGCCCAGGAGATCACGTTGCCGGACGGGTCCGTGATCGAGACGATCGTGTTGTTGAACGTGCTCTTGATGTGCGCGTGGCCGTGAGCGACGTTCTTCTTTTCCTTGCGGCGCACCTTCTTGGCAGCGCCCTGACGACCCTTGGGGGGCATCTATAACTCCTACGGGAGGTGGTCGGTCCTACAGCGAAGACCGTGGACAGGCGTCCGCTGTGGACTACTTCTTGCCCGGCTTCTTCTTGCCGGCGATGGCGCGACGCGGGCCCTTGCGGGTACGCGCGTTGGTGCTGGTGCGCTGACCGCGGACGGGCAGGCCACGACGGTGACGCAGACCCTGGTAGGTACCGATCTCCACCTTGCGGCGGATGTCGGCCTGGATCTCACGACGGAGGTCACCCTCGGTCTTGATGTTGTTGTCGACGTACTCGCGGATCGCGACGAGCTGCTCCTCGGAGAGGTCGCGAACGCGGGTGTTCGGGTCGACGCCGGTGGCGGCCAGCGTCTGCTGCGAGAGGGTCCGGCCGATGCCGAACACGTAGGTGAGGGCGATCTCCACGCGCTTGTCGCGCGGGATGTCAACACCGGAAACGCGTGCCATTCAATGGCTCCAGTTACTTGACGGAGGTCTTCCGCAGAACCGACTCCCAGCCGCCGTACCAGGTACGAACTGGGTCCCCGGCCTCCGACCGGGGGTGTCAGGCGTGCCCGCCTGGGTTCTGCGTATGAACTATTCAGCTTGCGTCGCGCGAATCTCTGCGATGGATGCAGAGGGATCGGTCGTGCGTCAGCCCTGGCGCTGCTTGTGGCGCGGGTTCTCGCAGATGACCATGACCCGGCCGTGACGGCGGATCACCCTGCACTTGTCGCAGATCTTCTTGACGCTCGGCTTGACCTTCATGGGGTGAGGTTCTCCGGGTCAGTGCCGGCAGCCCGAACGCACGAGGCGCCGGGACACAGGCAAGATCTACTTGTAGCGGTAGACGATCCGGCCACGCGTCAGGTCGTACGGAGACAGCTCCACCACGACCCGGTCGTCAGGGAGGATACGGATGTAGTGCATCCGCATCTTTCCGCTGATGTGTGCCAGGACCTGGTGGCCGTTCTGGAGCTCGACCTTGAACATGGCGTTCGGAAGAGACTCGACGACAGTGCCCTCGATCTCGATGGCACCTTGCTTCTTGGCCACGCTTCGCCCTTCGAATCGACTACCTTGATCGACTCTGTGCGAGTGCATGCAGGCATGCGGGTACACAAGAGCCGACGAGTCAGTCTACGTCAGGCCCCTCGGAAACACGAATCGAGAGAGTCTGCCCCACCGGCCAGATCTTTACGCGCCCCGTCCGGGGCGCGGGGAACAGCGCGACCGGCCCCCGCCGGGGCGCGGTCCGGGAGAGGGCTCAGCCCAGCGGATCGGGCGCGGCCTCGATCCCCATCTCGGCGAGCTTGGCCTTGCCGCCGTCGGGGGACGTCAGCACCAGCGGACCCTGCTCGGTCAGCGCGACCGAGTGCTCCCAGTGCGACGACCACGTACCGTCCGTGGTGACGACCGTCCAGTCGTCCTCCAGGACCTCCGTCCTCGGCGTCCCCAGCGACACCATCGGCTCGATCGCGAGACAGAACCCGGGCACCAGCTTCGGGCCCTTGCCGCGCCGCCGGTCGACGTAGTTCAGCAGGTGCGGGTCCATGTGCATCTCGGTGCCGATGCCGTGGCCGCCGTAGTCCTCGATGATCCCGTACTTGCCGCCGCCCGGCTTGGGCTGGCGGCGGATGTACGTCTCGATCGCCCGGGAGATGTCGACCAGGCGGTTGCCCTGCTTCATGGCCGCGATGCCGGCCCACATCGACTCCTCGGTGACCCGGGAGAGCTCGATCAGCTCCGGGGCGTGACCCGAGCCCACGAAGGCCGTGAAGGCCGCGTCGCCGTGCCAGCCGTCGATCATCGCGCCGCAGTCGATGGAGATGACGTCCCCGTCCTTGAGGACGACGTCGTCGGAGGGGATGCCGTGGACGACGACCTCGTTCACCGAGGTGCAGATCGTCGCGGGGAAGCCGCCGTAGCCGAGGAAGTTCGGCTTGGCGTTGTGCTCGGCGAGGACCTTGCGCGCGACCTGGTCCAGATCCTTCGTCGTGGCCCCGGGCACGGCGGCCTCACGGGTCGCCGCGTGGATGGCGGCGACGACCAACCCTGCCTCACGCATCTTGGCGATCTGCTCGGGGGTCTTGATCTGCACCATCTGGGCTGCCGCCTTCTGCCGCGGGTTTACGTTGATCCCCTCCACGATACGCGGCCGCGCGAGCCGCGGCCGGGGGGACGGCCACCTGGGACGGTCACCGGGGTGTTGGTCACACCTGCACCCTCAGTGACAAAAGTCGTTGACGGACCCAACGAGCCCCTCTAGCCTCGCAGTTGCCGCCCGACGATCTCTGGCGGCAGCACTCAACTTCATACATTCCGGACCGGCTGCCCGGTCCCGAAAACGGGGGTACGAATGATCAAGACAGCTCTGTCCCGCCTTGCCGCGGCCGGTGCCGCCGCCACGCTCATCGGCTTCGCCGCAGCGTCGCCCGCCATGGCCGCCGACGAGGGACCCCTCTGGTACGGCAACCGCGGCACGGTGACGTTCAACGACGACGGTGACGACATCACCGTCTGCGACAAGCTGGCCGACGGCTACGGCGTCACGGGGTACCTGGAGCGACTCAACAGCACGGGCACCGGCCTGGTGTGGGTCATCAAGGAAGAGGACGGCGGAGACGAAGGCTGCGACCGGTCCGACAACGGCTACGACATGATCGGCAACATCTCGCACGGTCTGGCCATCTGCTGGAACGGCAGCGGCTCCTGCGTCCGCTCGAACTGGTACTTCGACGAGTAAGCCGGTTCGGCACGGCACACCGCACATCCGCTCAGAAGCTCCGGCCGGGGGGGGGGGGGGGGGGGGGGGGGGGGGCCCCCCCGGGGGGGGGGGGGGGGGGCGGGCCCGGGGGGGCCCCCCCGAGCGCGCGGGGGGGGGGGGGCCGCGGGCCC